>JADJDM010000001.1 GCA_016702705.1 Bacteroidota bacterium
AAAAATTTCACTTTATTCTTATCTAAATCTGGATACAAACCATGACCTAAGTTGGCAATGTAACGTTGTTTGCCAAATGCATTTACCATTTTACGAGCAGTAGCTTCAATGCTTTTTTCATCGGAGTATAACATGCAGGGATCAGCGTTACCTTGTAATGTTTTTCGTGACCAATAATAATTCGAGCGTCTTGAGGATTGATTGTCCAATCTAAACCAATGGTGTTACAATTTAACTTTGACATGTCCGCTAATGCAAAGTGTGCATCTTTAGCAAATACGGTAACTGGAACTAAAGGCTCAATCGCATCACAAATTTTTGAAATGTATTTTAAAGAAAATTCCAAATATTGTTCATGTCCTAAAACGCCCGCCCAACTATCAAAAATTTGAATCATATCGGCACCAGCAGCAACTTGTGCTTTCAAATAAGCGATTGTACTTTGTAATTTTTTCTAATAATTGATGTGCTAACGCAGGTTCTTGATAAAAGAATTTTTTTGCTTGGCTAAAGGTTTTACTTCCACTACCTTCTACCATGTATGCCATTAGTGTCCATGGTGCGCCAGCAAAACCAATTAAGGCACACGGTTATTCAAATCTTTTTTGGCTAATTTAATAGCTTGTATCACATAATCTAAATCACCAGCATCTGCAATTCGCAAATCGTCAATATCTTTTTGTGACTTAATAGTTTTCTCAAAGTTTGGACCTTTAGCTTCAATCATTTGATAAGGTAACCCCATTGCTTCGGGAATTACTAAAATATCCGAAAAAATAATAGCGGCATCAACACCTAATATATCAACTGGCTGTATGGTTACTTCAGCCGCTAATTCAGGATTTTTGACAAACTCAATAAAGTTTTTTGCACGAGAGCGAGTAGCTTTGTATTCAGGTAAAATACGGCCAGCTTGGCGCATTAACCAAATAGGCACACGTTCAACATGTTCGCCTTTTGCTGCTCTAAGTATTAAATCGTTTTGATACATAATTAATTTAAAATTTCGTTAAGATTTGTTTTTATTCTTCCGCAAATATCATCCAATGGTAAGTCGTTGTCGTCTTCTCCAAATGGATCTTCAATTTCTTCGGCAATTAATTCAATACTTGCAAATACATATAATACAATAATTGAAATGGGAACAGTAGTATAACCAAATTCGCTACCAAAAAATATTGGTAAAGACATAATATATAAAAATATCATCTTCTTTAAAAAGATATTATAGGAATAAGGGATTGGTGTGTTTTTAATACGTTCGCAAGCGCCCACATTATCAGTAAACGATTTTAACTCTTCATTTAAAACAATCAATTGATCTCCAGTTATGTCCTTAATTAAGTATAAGCTATTAATTTTAGCGTATAATGATTTTGCAATAAAATTAGGTTTGTGATTGGCATCAGCAAATTGTGATAAGTTGATATTGTATGTTGGCGTAAATTCTTCTTGAATATATTTATTTCTTAAATGATTTTTAAAGGCAAATACATAATTTGTAATTAAATGTTTTATCTCTTGTTTATCTTTTTCGTGAACTAAAATCACAGATAATTTTAATGCCAAATTTCTTGAATTATTTACGGTACTACCCCAAACTTTTCTTCCTTCCCACCAGCGGTCGTATGCCGAATTAGTTCTAAAAACTAACAACATCGATAATACAAAACCTAAAATGGAATGCATCACCGTTGGGTTTTTTGTTTCTAAATGAAAAAAGTGAGCTTCAGAAAAAACGATAATGGCAGCATAAATGCCTATACTTACAAGCGACCAAAATAGTCTTCTGAAAGTATCACTTTTGTGAAACTGTATAATTAATGTAAACCAGTCTTTTGGATTATAAGTTACCATAATTGCAGCGCAAAGTTAATAGGTTTCGGCAATTTAGCACTTTAAAATATGCCCAAATCTGGCAATAAATTGCTTATTTTTTAAATAGTTGAAATTATGTGTCTTTAGAGACTCTTCAAACATCTTGATTAAGGCATCGTTTAAAATGGTTTCTCCGCATATTTTTCCTTTTTTGAATATGACAGATGTTAACTCTCCAGAGGCATTTATTTCTAAATAAATATCTGCATAAAAACTCCCGCAATTTTTGCAATTTAATTTTTTGATCTTTTGTTTTTGTTTGAGTTCAGAATATTCTGCATAGTTCCAATTATTTTCAAAAGCGGTCCATTCAGCTTTTTCTTCGTTCGAAAAAGAATAGTAAGCTTGGTACAAATGCAACGTATCAGTTTGTCCGAAAGCTTTTTGTATATCAAGAACTAAGGAGCACGAAAACAGTATAAAAATCCAGAAATATTTCATAATTGAGCAAAGGTTAAACAAAATTATATATAAAAATTACCGTTTATATATTTTTCGACAAAATATAGTGCGTTTAACATTTATATAGTTTAGCTTAGATATTCAATATTTTACAATCAAAATATCACGAACTAAAACCACTGTATCAATGAAAAAAGTATTACAATTTTTATTTACGCTTACGGCTTTTGCATCTATCAATGCTCAAACCCACTATTGTGCTGATCATAAAGCACAACGTTTTAATAAGCAAATGGCCATGAATGCAGCTGTTGCAAAAACGGCCCAATCCACTATTGCACCTAAAGAAAATATGTATGATTTAAAATTTTATCATTTAAATATAAATGTGGAGCGCAACACTTTGTATGTAAGTGGTAATGTTAAAAGTATTGCTAAAGTTGTTACAACTTCTTTAGATTCGTTTGCTTTTGTGCTTCACGAAAATCATACGATCGATTCGGTATATGTAAACGGTGCTAAACGTAATTTTGTGCGAAGAGATAGTTTAGCCTTAGCAACTGCTGGAACTCCTATTGCACAAAATCAATTATTTACTGCTATCGTCTATTATAAAGGCACAGCGCCTACTGGTGGAGCAGCAGCTATCGGAGATGGTTATAATGTAGGAACATCTGGCTCTTGGGGAAATCAAGTTACTTGGAGTTTAAGTGAAAGTTTATGTGCTTACCACTGGTTTCCTTGTAAGCAAGATTTAAGAGATAAAATTGATTCTTCTTGGGTTTATGCAACTACAGATTCTACAAATATGGTAGGATCTAACGGTTTGTTAAAAAATGTAGTTACCGTTGGAAACAAAAAGCGTTACGAATGGAAATCAAAATATCCTATTGATTATTATTTAATTTCGGTATCAACAGCAAAATATAAACCATATATTTTATATGCTAAACCTCAATATTTAGTAAATGATTCCATCTATATTCAAAATTTTATTTATGACAACGCCATTAATAATACAGCTTGGGCAAGTCAAAAAACGGCTTTAAATCAAATAGTTCCAACTATCGAAATGCAATCTAAACTATTTGGTATGTATCCTTTTCATAAAGAAAAATACGGCCATTGTATGGCTCCCTTTGGTGGAGGTATGGAACATCAAACCATGACAAGTTTAGGCTTTTTTGATTTTGAATTAGATGCGCACGAGTTAGGTCACCAATGGTGGGGCGATAATGTAACTTGTGCCTCTTGGAAAGATATTTTTATTAACGAAGGGTGGGCTAGTTATTCTGAGTATTTATGTCACCAATATATGACAGGTACAGGAACAACGGCTACACAGAAAATGTTAGATGTACACACAAGCGTGATGTCGCAGCCAGGCGGAAGTTGTTATTTTACAAATGCTGATACCATGAATGCTACTAGAATATTTAGTTCAAGATTAACTTATGATAAAGGAAGTGCAGTTTGTCATTCGTTACGTTATGAAATTAATAATGACTCAGTGTTTTTTCCTGCTATCAGAGCTTTTCAAGCTACGTATGGTGGCAGTACTGCAACTGTTATAGAGTTTAAAAACTTTATGGAAGCACAAAGTGGATTGAATTTCACCCAGTTTTTTAACCAATGGTATTACGGACAAGGATATCCTACATTTTCTGTTTCATGGAATCAAGGTAGCGGTGTGTTTTATTTAAAATCTACACAAGCTCAATCGTTTCCTTCTTCTGTTCCTTTATTTATGACTCATGTTGATTACAGAATTAGTAGAACAGCTAAGCCAGATACGATTGTAAGATTATATCATGGGCAAACCATCGAAAATTATAGTTTCCCATTAACTGGAACTGTAACAAGTATCGGCGTTGACCCAAATAACTGGATTTTAAATAAAGTAGGAACCAATACAAAGGATATTAATTTAAGTGCTACTGAATTAGGACAAGATATTGCTAGTGTTTTTTGTAGGACCAAATCCAACATCCGATGTGTTAAACGTATACATGAATACTAACGATAAATCATCTGTTGAAATTTTTGATATTACTGGAAAGTTAATGCTAACTCAATCTTTTGATACGCATGTAGAATTTGATATTTCGAAATACGCCAACGGTATTTATACAGTTACAATCAAAAATAAACAAGGTGATGTACTTAAAACAAGTAAAGTAGTTAAGAATTAATTCTGTTATCATTATTTAAAAAGCCTCAACAATTAATGTTGAGGCTTTTTTCTTTCAAAAGGGAACACGGATTAAATAGATCTGACAGATTTTCACGGATTTTTTAATAATGGAAGTAGAACACTCGAAAAATAATCTGTGCAAATCAGTTTAATCAGTGTTATCCGCGTTCCAATTACAACTACTTCATCTTCCCAATCCAATGCGGAAATTGAGTTAAGTGTTTTATATCTGGTTCTTTTTCAAATAAGCCAAATACGGCACTGCCACTGCCGCTCATGCAAGCATAGGTGGCGCCGAGCTCATACAAATCATGTTTTGTTTTTTCTACAATAGGATATAAACTAAAATAGATTTCTCGAAATCATTTACTAAATCAGTTTTCCATGTTGCAATTGGTTGCTGAATCACATCCAATAAAGATTTACTTGGCTGTTGAGGTTTCACTAAACTATATGCCTCTTTAGTATTACTATGAACATTAGGATAGATAATAGCAATATATAAATGACTTAAATTTAGTTTAATGTCAGCAAACACATCGCCTTTTTGTGTAGCATATACTGGAGAATTTTTTATAAAGAAAGCGCAATCGCTTCCTAATTGTCGAGCAATATCAATGCGTTCTGTTTCTGTAAAATTTAATTGAAATTGGTCATTCAACAAATTAATAAAAAAAGCAGCGTCTGCACTTCCGCCACCAAGGCCAGCGCCCATGGGTAATGTTTTATGCAGATACACATCAATAGCAGGAACTATTTTGGTTTGCTTAATAATTTGATAGGCTTTGTAAGTAAGTTATCTTCTATATTTCCAGAAATGGACAAGCCACTTAAGTATAAATTAAACTCATCTTTTGCACCCTGAGCGGAGTCGAAGGGCAATTATTTAAAAGCATCATTCCAACCTATAGGATAAAAACAGTTTCTATACCTATGAAAACCATCGGCGCGTTTTCAGTAATATTTAATCAGTTTATTTTAGCATTAGGGGAAACATATCATACCGTAAAACTATACATTTTAATAAAATTAATTTTTAAATGATTATTGGTTTGGGCGTGTCCTTACAGGTCGGGCTATCGCTAAGTCCTCGCCAACTCGTGCCTCGTTGCTGTGGGCTTTTAATGCAATTCAACGCTAATTTTGAAATCATTTTTAGCGCTGATAATCAAACAGTTGCAAAGTGGCGTTTTTCAATTTTTTAGTATCTTTGCCCCCTAACTAATTACCACTATACTATGATTTATCTTGATTTTGAAAAGCCAATTCAGGAGTTAGAAGAAGAATTAGAGAAATTAAAAAGCGTTGCTGAAAAAAGCAAAGTGGATATGAGCAAAGCTGTTAAAGAAGTTGAAGCTAAAATTCATTCAAAACGTGTTGAGATTTTTTCTAACCTAACTGCATGGCAAAGAGTACAAGTAAGTCGTCACCCCGAAAGACCTTACACTTTAGCATATATCGACGCTGTTTCTAATAGTTCATTTATTGAATTGCATGGAGATAGAACTGTTGGTGATGATAAAGCGATGGTTGGAGGATTTGGTGACGTTGATGGACAAACAGTAATGTTTATTGGTCAACAAAAGGAATTAATACCAAGATGCGTCAAATACGTCGTTTTGGTATGGCTAATCCTGAAGGTTACCGCAAGGCATTACGTTTAATGAAGATGGCCGAAAAATTCAATAAACCAATTGTGACTTTTATTGACACTCCAGGCGCATACCCAGGATTAGAAGCAGAAGAGCGCGGACAAGGGGAAGCGATTGCCAGAAACTTATTAGAAATGACCCAATTAAAGGTTCCTGTAATTTGTATCATCATTGGCGAAGGTGCAAGTGGTGGCGCATTAGGAATTGGTATTGGCGATAAAGTATTAATGTTAGAGAACACGTGGTACTCTGTTATTTCTCCTGAATCATGTTCATCTATTTTATGGCGCAGCTGGAGCTTTAAAGAAACAGCCGCTGAAGCTTTGAAATTAACAGCAGATGATATGAGCAAAAATGGATTAATTGATGGCATCATCAACGAACCATTAGGCGGCGCTCATAACGACCAAGCAGCGATGTTTGCAACCGTGAAAGCAGAAATTTTAAAACACTTAGCAACCTTAAAAAAACAAACACCAGAAGAACGCATTAGTGCTCGTATTGAAAAATTCAGTAACATGGGTGTGGTTCATGAATTAGAAAATTAAAAAATTATAACATCATAAAATTTAGAACAAATGGCAGATACAGGCGATATTAACGTAGGATCGATTATTAGATTTAATAACGAATTAGTAGTGATTACAGAATGGCAACACCGCACACCAGGTAATTTACGTGCATTTTACCAAGCTAAAATGCGTAACTTATTAAATGGAAAACAAACTGAAAACCGATTTAGAAGTGGTGAAGGCGTTGATGTGGTTCGTGTTGATTTTAAACAAATGCAATACATTTACCAAGAAGGTGAATTTGCTGTAGTAATGGATAAAGAAACATTTGAGCAAGTATATGTTCCAGTAAAATTATTTGGAGATAGTTTCCAATTTTAAAAGAAGAAATGGAAGTGAAAATTTCTTTTGAAGGTGATACGGTAATTTTAGCAGAAGCACCAACATTTGTAGTTTGCGAAATTACGTATGCGGAGCCTGGAATTAAAGGCGATACAGCAACTAACACATTAAAGCCAGCTACTTTAGATTCAGGAGCAACAGTAAGCGTTCCTTTATTTTGTAACGAAGGCGATTTAGTAAAAGTTGATACTCGTACCGCTACTTATGTAGAGAGAGTTAAGAAATAAGATTCGTTAGAATTAATAAATTGAATCCCTTGTGTTTTAAGGGATTTTTCAATTGGGCGGTGCCTTCGGTTGGACTTTCTACAATCTTTTGTAAAGGAACAAAAAGGATTTTCGCTACTCCAAGCTTTGGTAAGATCGAAAAGGTTACCGAACCTTGAAATGTAAACTCCGCGTGAGGGATGCAAGCGTATCGGAACGAACAAAAAGATTGCAGCGGGCCTGCGAAGGGGCACGCCCAATTTTTTAACTAAAGTGCCTCCATCTTATTGCCCTCAGCCATCGTCACCGAGCGGTTGATATAAGTTTTCATTAACTCTAAATCATGCGAGGAAACAATGATGAGTTTACCTTGTTCAGCACACAATTGTTGGAGGGTTGCAAACAAATGATGTTTGGATGTGTGATCTAAAAAGGCTGTTGGTTCGTCGAGCACAATAATAGGCGTTTGTTGCGCTAAAGATTTTGCAATCATTACTTTTTGTCTTTGCCCATCACTAAGTTCATCTATCAATTTATCTTTTAAAGGCAATAGGTTTAACTGCTCCAGTGCTTTGGTTACAATCGCTTCATCTTCTAGTGTTAGTTTCCCAAAAATATTAATGTAGGTGTGCGGCCTGTTGCCACTACATCCCAAACCGTTAAATTAAAGCCACCAATTTTTTCGGTGACAACTATCGATAATAGCTGTGCTAATTGTTGAGCTGTGAACTGAGAACTAGGTTTATTATTAATTTTTATGTCTCCGGCTAGTGGCGCTAAATTTCCAGTAATGGTTTTTAAGAGTGTTGATTTGCCAATGCCGTTATCTCCAATTAATCCAACTAAATCGCCAGCATGTAAATGCAGGTTAATACCTTTAAACACCGTATTGTGTTTGCCTTTGCTTTTGTAGCCTATTTCTAAATTCGTAATCTCTATCATCCTATACTTAATTTAGATTTGAATAATAAATAAATTACAACTGGCGAACCAATCAATGTGGTCACTGTATTAATTGGTAACATAAACTGGCTACTTAATACTTGACAAATCACATCAGCTGTTAATACAACACAAGCTCCTAATAACAAACAAAATGTCATTTGATGTAAATGATGCGATGTTTTAAAAAACAAACGTGAAGCAATAGGAACAGATATTCCTACAAAGGCAATTGGTCCGCAAAAAGCAGTAATAACTCCTACTAACACCGCAGAAATAATAATAACAGATAATCGCAAGGCATTAACATTCACTCCTAAATTTTGAGCGTATTGTTCGTTTAATAAAATAGCATTGAGAGGTTTAATAAAAAAGAAACTCGCTATAATGGTTACAGCATAAATAGGAATCACAAAATACAAATCTTGTAAGGTGGTACTTCCAACACTTCCCATGCCCCACATCACAAAGGTTTTTAAATTATCGGCATTACTCATGTATTCTATTAATCCTTGCAAGGCGCTTAGTATTTGCCCTAGCATTAAGCCTACCAACAAAACTGTGACGTTACTTTTATTTTTTCGGGAGATTAATAAAATAATAAGCGTCACAAAAAAAGCGCCCATAATAGAAAATAGAGTCACGATGCTTTTTCCCATAATAAAAACCCCGAAACATGTATGGACGAAATCATCATGGTGGCAATCGCTACAAATAAACTAGAGCCACTGCTCACGCCTAACACATAAGGCCCCGCTAAAGGATTACGAAACAAGCTTTGCATCAACAACCCGCATAAAGCTAAACCAGAGCCTGCAATAATAGAGGTGAGTGTTTTTGGTAATCTTATGTCGTATAAAATAGACGAGAACATGGGATTGGATGTCTCGATAGAAAATAAATTGGTGCTTCCAAAACATAAATCACAAATAGCAAGTACTGTTAAAACTAGCAGTAGCATCAGGGTTGTGAATATGAATTTAGATTTTGACATCTTTCAAATTTACACTTCTTTTTTAATATTTAAGTTTAGTAATAGGAACACGGATTTGGCGGATTAAGCAGATTAGCACGGATTAATTTTATAAGACATACTATAAAAAATCCGAATTAATCAGTTCCATCTGTTAAATCGGTCCAATTTATTTTAATTTTTTATAAAATGTAAACTCATGATTTGGTAATAGAGTAGGAGAGAAGATAGCAATTAAATCTGCTAATACTTCATCTGGATTAGTAATTCCCGTTTCCCAATAGTTACTATAACCTAAGGTATTTTGTGTTTTATTGTTATTATATAATTGATTGTTTTTGCAGGCTTTAAATAAATCGTAACGTTCATCATAACTCAGTAATTCTTTTTTAGAGTTGAGTTATATAAGTTAATCCAAATGTCGCAATCCCTTTTGCTTTCGCATAAACGGTTTCAAAGGACTGAGCAGAGCTTCCTGTTTTAGAGTCTTCTTTCCAAAAGTAATCGCCACCAGCGTCTTCAATTAAATGCGCAATAAAACTTCTACCTGCGGGTATGTACCAAGCATCACCATATTTGATTTCGGTTAATACACTTGGCTTGTGAGTGCTCGATTGTGCAAGTGTTTTTAAGTCTTTGTATTTTTTTTCAGTGATTTGAAACAAGGAATCCGCTAAACTTTCTTTATTAAAAAAGTAAGCAAAAAATTTAATCCATTCGGCGCGCGCTAGAGGTGTTTCTTCTAAATGGTCAATACTCACAGCAATAGGCATAGATGATTGCACTAATTTTTTATCCACGTCATCTTTCGGACTTCCCATGCCAAAGGTTAAAAATAAATCAGGTTGCAGGGCGATGGTTTTTTCAATATCAATTTGTGGACCTTTTGATAATTCGATGATGAAACCTTTTTTTACTTGCTCTTGAATAAATGTATTGTTGTAATAATCTACATTATCAATGGCTACGATTTTATCCTCGCATTTTAATTGCGCGATCATAGTTGTGTAAATAGAACTCATGGATGCAACGCGAGTGATAGGTGTTTTGATGTAGTAAGCTTCTTTTGTATAATTAGGTTTTTGATGTTTGTATAATACAAAGGAAGCAGTAATAGCACTATCATTTTTATTACCATGTAATTCGAGCACTGTAAAATCAGCGGAAGTTTTAATGGTAAAACGTTTAGCGTAAGAAAGTGGAACCGTTGTCAATGTATTTTTTGCTTGTTGATCTTCATTTGTTGATGCGCACGAGAGCATTAGCAACAGTGGTATAAAGAGAATTATTTTTTTTAGCATCATAAGCGTATGTATGTTGTTGCTTTGCTTTATTTCGCAATGCTAAAAAAATAAAATTAAAGGAAGGAAAATGTGTTATAACAGAATGTAAATTCATGTGTTTAACACATCAGGCCTGACTTGAGCTTCATTTCGCGAAAGCATTGTCAATTCGAAATAGGTAGGTTTCTGACTTGTAACATTTTTTGTTACTTACAGTTGCGCGACAGTTCGTGATTTAAACACGATTCCCTTTTAATTTACAGCTAAGTAAAGCCTTTTTCGGTTGATGAAGAAATATAGTAAAGAACTAGTAAGCACAAATATATCAATAAATTTTAAGACTGTGTATTTGTTTAATTCGCTTCGACTCCGCTCAGCGTGACATTATTAAAACTGAAATTGAAAAACAGTTCCTTTTGGTTGGTTATTACTAATTTTAATAGCAATTTGATGTAAATCGCAAATGCTTTTACAATAAATAAACCAATGCCTGTACCCTTGGTTTTGCGGGTGTTTTCGCTACCACTTCTAAAAAATTTTTGAAATACTTGTAATTTTTCGTTATCAGAAATACCGCAGCCTTGGTCTTTTATTTCCAATACCGGTTTACTATTTACTGTTTTCAATATCACTTCAATTGCTATTGTTTCAAAGGAATATTTTATGGCGTTTTCAATGAGATTGATAATAATAGATGGAAGCAATTCTTTATCACCTTCATAGTCTATATTTTTTTCTACGTGTAATTGAATTGTGTTGTTTTCAAGTTGAGGCGAAAATAACGTTTCACAGTTGTTTCCAATAATTCACTTAAATTCAACTTTTCTTTTTGAATGCTTAGATTGTTGTTTTCAATTTGATTGGCCATTAAAACATTGTCAACCAACTTGTGTAAGCGACCAGTTTCGTTTAAAGCATTATTTAATAATTCTTTTTGTTTGTCTCTATCTAACTCGTGTTTTAATAAAGTTTGTAGTTGAAGTTTAGTAGCAGCAATAGGTGTTTTGAGTTCGTGTGAGACACTTAAAATAAAATTACTTTGTTGATGCGCTAATGCTGTTTCTCGACGAATAGACTTTCGTACTTGATATACTCCAAATAATAGAATTAATAAAAACACAGTGCCTTCGCCTACAATCATGTATACTTGAGCCGTTTTTTTGTGCTGTAAAGCATCAATGTCTCTTAAGATAATTTGGTCGTCGCTTGAGGATAAGGCAGCTAAATTTTGTTTTAAGGAAATGATGTTGTTAGATTGTCTTACCAATAAAACTTCCCACCATAAAAATTGCAAAACAATGTAGCCGACTAAAACAAAAAATATGAAACTCGTTCGTTTAGACACAACATCTATTTATTGAATATCTGTAAAAAGCCTTTTAAATCTCTTGGTACTATCCCTTTTACTCTTATTTCATTTACCTGACACACATAAAAATATGTTCCTTCTGTGGCTTGTAATTTTGATTGTATGACTTTGCCATCCCATAAAAATGCTGGATCGGTCGTTTCGTAGACTAAAGTTCCCCAACGGTTGTAAACTTTCAAATCAATGTCTTTGATAAATTTATTTTTATGGCTTTAAAGAAATCATTGGCACCATCACCATTTATTGTGATAACATTAGGGGAGTTCATACTCTGGGCAGTTATCTACACATACTTTTGCACTTTGACTACTTTCGTTCGCGAACGAATCAACCGCCGTAATGGCATAACAACCAGCAATAGAAGTTAAGTTATCAAAAGCCAGAATAGTGTCGCTTAGAGTTTTTACAGAGTCTATTAATTGTAATACTTCATCTTCCGTTTCTGCAAAATAAATATGGTATTTCACAACATCATCACTACAAGTGTTATTCGGATTATTCCAGGTCAGCATTAAACTAGGAACTAAACAATCCGATACAATTTCCAATTTAGGAGCACAAGGAGGCGTTGTATCTTTTGGTTTATCGCAAACTTCTTGCGAAAAATTTAAGAGAGGACTGAAAATAGTTGGATCTGAATATTGCCCTTTCGATTGAACTTTGTAACAATAAAGCGCACCGTTTACTAAACCAGTATCAGTATAGGTTAAAAGGGTGGTACTGTCTCTTAATGTAAATACGGTTTGAGAAGATGTTTTTCTGAAAATATAATATTTATTATTTGTCCAAGGCACTTGTTGTTGCCAATTTAGTTTCAATTGATTGTCGCTTGCTGTTAATGACAAAAACACGGAAGAAGCTTTTTGTCCGTTACCAATAAATTGTCCGTTTGCATAAAACTCTATTTTATATGTGTTAGAATTGCTTTGTGTGTTAATGGCTGTATGCACAAATGTGGTATCCGATAATTGGTTTAACGCCGCAAAGTAAGGTTTATTAACAGAGTATACTTGAGTAAATGTTCCCGAAAAACCTGCATGGTGCATCAATCGAAATTCATAGGGGCCAGGAATGGCGGTGGTATCAAGATTGTTAATGCCTAGCAATGGTTTAACCCAACGTACAAATACAGAACCCGTATTTAAGTCAGTAGATTGTACATCTACATTAACCAAAATTGGTACATCGCGTTTTAGTTGAATACAGTTAGTTTGGTTAGAGGCATAACTTTCTGAACCATCTAGATAAACGGCAACAACAATATAATTGTAATTTGTGCCTTGTGATAAACCATTACCACCATTTGTATCTAAAAACGTGGTGTCATTTAAACTGGCAGTGCAACCAACTTTTACATAACCGGTGGAAGTGGGCACACCTATTTCGTAATTGGCGTGAGTCCATGGTGTACAGTTTTCTTTACGATACACACAATACTGTGCAATTTTATTTCCAGTCGTTAATTGACAGCTTGGTTTTGTCCAAGTTATTTTAATACTAGTGCCTAAAGGAACAGCTACCACATTTAATGGTGGTGGCGGAACAACAGTGATATTAAACGTTTTGAAATCAACTAAACTAACAGTAGGGTCAGTATCTTTTACTTTGATAGTAACTTGGTATGGTGTTTTACGAATGTGATTGCAATTGGTTTGCCATGTAAATAACCCGCTGATAGACGTAAATCCTGGTGGAGACGAAAACGTAGCAATTGTTGGGGACACGTTAAATGGTCCGCCATTAGCCTCCATAGTTAAAAAATCATTATCAGGATCTGTTGCAGTAATTGTTTTTGTAATAATACTGCCTGCAACAACACAGGTATCTGTAATAGGTTGGATGCTAGGAGGATTATTACTACACTGACCAACATCTACTTGTAAATCTCTTAAGATATATCCCACTAAAAAATAATCACCACCATCATCTTTTCTCCATTCTTTAATAAGCATCGCTAAATTATATTCTCCTTGCAGCTGCGGACTACACCATGTTAGCGTGCCGCTTGTTGCGTTTACATTATAGGTTCCACCTCCTGTAAGTGGATAGGTATAACCATTTATTACACCTCCTCCAGAGCCTCTGCAGGAAGTTAGTTCATAAGACAAACTATCTCCTTCTAAATCAACAGCACCTGGATTATGTAAAAAACATTTATACACACATCCATCATCGATAGGAGGAAAGGTAGAATGGGAGAGCTATTTTTCCCCAGAACCAAAAGTAGGAATGACTAAAAGATTCGATATAAAATACCTGATTAACTGAATTAGGAAGATTGATAACCCCCGCATTTCTATTCGGGTCCTCCATACTAATTAAATAATTTCCTGGACCAGGGTATGTGTGTGTGGTTACATATTCATTTAGTTTGATATTTGAATTTAAAGGAACCCCATCTTTTGCGCCGCCAGAACATAGTGTACTTGTAGTCCCATTGCTTCGTAAAACAACTGCTCTTGTTCCATCTCCAAAATAAACGGTGTCTTCACATCTATCGGCTAAGTTCGTGCCATTAATATTGGTATACGTTGTTACTTTTATTTCGTAAGTATAACCAAATAGCCATTTGTAAGTTATTTCTCCTGCGCGGTTATGCGTAGCTTTTGAACTTAAGAAAAAACCTAAGCACAAAATAGTGAATAATACATATCGATTCTTGAACATGATAAATTTTATTGTTTAATAATTTTTTTAGTTATTGCGGTATTGTTACTGCCAATAAATTGAAGGAAGTAAATACCTGGATTAATAGTTTCTAAGTTTAGTACAACTTTATTTTCTTTTGAAAGTGATTCGTTGTTTAGGAATGTCTTAATCTTACGGCCGGTTAAATCAATGATGTCAATATCAAACAACTCATCACTATTTTGGTTGAGCGAAAGAGTGAGATTTCCGGTAACTGGATTTGGGGAAACACTTATGATGTTTTCTTTTTCGGTTGTTTCATTAATTCCTGTGCATATTCCAATACTTAGTTCTGTATCTCTCTCCACGTAACCAACCATATAATAAAATCCGTCGTCATCTTTTCTCCATTCCGTTATTTTAATAACTACATTGTAATCTCCAGCATATTGTGGCACGCACCAGCTTAGTAATCCTGTTATAGGATTGATGCTGAAAGTGCCACCAGCGCCACCATAAGGGTACGAATAACCGGCAACTGTGCCTGTGTTACTTGTACACATCTGAGTCTCATACGATAAACTATCGCCATCTAAATCTGTTGCGGATGGATTATAGTTGACGCAGCCATTATTTAAACATCCACTTACAATAGGGTGGTTTGCAAAAACAGATGATGTGTTTTTACCAGAGCCAAAAGTAGGAATAACCAAATAACTATAAAACGCCATGGGTTGATTACTGAATTAGGTAAATTGATAACGCCAGCATTCCTATTAGGTTGATTCAAACACATCATATAATTACCAGATCCAGGATAAGTATGGGTTGTTATATACTCATTCATTTTAATATTTGTAGAAATAACAACACCTTCGCATGCTGACGAACATGGTCCTGAACATGGTCCATTGTTTCTCTATAAATTGCCACGTGTTCCATCTCCAAAACAAATTGAATCTATCTGACAATATGGATCAGGCATATCCGTAGTATACGTAGTGAATTTAATTTGATAAGTATATCCAAATAGCCAACTGTAGGTAATATTGCCAGCCCTGTATGCTGCGTTAAGTTTTAAAGAATAAAACAAACAACTTAAAACGATTATATAAATACTTTTTTCAGAATACAATATTTGCTTATAAAACGCCTAAAACCCTAAAATTTTAGTATTTAAAGATAGGGAAAAATATTTAAAATGTACGTTAAAATTCCCTTTTTGCAAGTAAACAGTTTTAGAATGAAAAAGTCAAATTTATTAACGTTTTTATTTTATAATTATTTCGTCGAAAATGTGCTTTAGCGTTTGTATTAGTAGTAATTTTACAATTCTTTAACAACCTATTTAAATGAGCTCTCATCATCATGGTCAAATGAGCAAGGTTACTCTTGCAGGTCTAATTGTTACTCTCGGAATTATTTACGGCGATATTGGTACTTCACCACTTTATGTAATGAGCGCTATTGTTGGTAAAGGCGCTATTGATGCTGATGTGGTTAAAGGTGGAATTTCATGTATTTTCTGGACCTTAACATTACAAACTACTATTAAGTACGTGATTTTAACATTGAGAGCCGATAATAAAGGTGAAGGAGGGATTTTCTCTTTATTTACTTTAGTGAAACGAACCAAATTTAAATGGTTATTGGTACCTGCTATTATTGGTGGTAGCGCTTTATTAGCCGACGGTATTATTACGCCTCCAATTTCGGTTTCTTCAGCCATCGAAGGTTTAAAAGTATATAACCCCGAATTAAATACAGTGCCTATCGTTATTGGTATTTTATGCGCTTTATTTTTTATTCAACAGTTTGGAACCAGTTTTATTGGTAAGTTTTTTGGACCAATGATGTCGCTTTGGTTTGTAATGCTAGGTGTTTTAGGTATTTATCAAATGACCAGCGATTGGAGCGTATTGACTTCTTTAAATCCATACTATGCATACCATTTATTACAAATACATCCATCAGGTTATTTGATTTTGGGAGCTGTTTTCCTTTGTACTACGGGAGCCGAAGCTTTATATTCTGACTTAGGACATTGCGGTAAGCAAAACATTCGTATTTCTTGGATTTTTGTAAAAACAACGTTAGTGTTAAACTATTTTGGGCAAGGCGCTTGGTTAATTGCTCATCAAGGTCAAACTTTAGATTCATTTAAATCTAGCAATCCTTTTTTTACGCGATCATGCCCGAAAGCTTTTGCCTTACGGAATTGTTATTGCTACAATGGTAGCAGTTATTGCATCATAAGCATTAATTAGTGGGTCGTTTAGTTTAATTAATGAAGCCATGCGATTAAACTTATGGCCAAAAGTAGGAGTTAAGTATCCATCAGAAATGAAAGGGCAGTTATATATCCCGTCAACTAATTGGTTATTATTGGCTGGTTGTATAGGTGTTGTATTGTATTTCAGAGAATCTATAAATATGGAAGCGGCTTACGGTTTAGCGATTGTGTTGTGTATGTTAATGACAACAACTTTGTTGAATTTCTATATGCACATGAAACGTTATAATCCAATATTTATATACGTTGTTATTACTATATACTTAGTGATTGAATTTGCTTTTATGGCTGCTAACTTGAGTAAGTTTGCTCATGGTGGTTGGATTACTTTATTAATAGCTTCTGTATTAATGTCGGTAATGGCTATTTGGTTTTTGGCAAAGAAAATTCGTAACCGTTATGCTGATGTTGTTAAGTTAGCAGATCATCAACAAAAATTAGTGGATTTAAGTAATGATGACTCTATTCCTAAATATGCAACACATTTAGTGTATATGACTGGAGCTAATAACCCAGAAGAAATTGAATCGAAAGTTATTTATTCTATCTTACAAAAACGCCCTAAACGTGCTGATATTTATTGGTTTGTGCATGTGGATGTTATGGATGAGCCATATCGTATGGATTATAAAGTAACTCATGTAGCGGCTGATGATATTATTCGTGTAGATTTTAGATTAGGATTTAGAGTTGCGCCAAGAGTGAACTTAATGTTTAGAAAAGTAGTGGAAGATTTAGTGAAAAATAAAGAGGTAGATATTACTAGCCGCTACGAATCATTAAACAAAAACAATATCATTGGTGATTTTAAATTTGTGGTGATTGAGAAATTTTTGTCTTACGAAAACGAATTACCATTATTTGAGAAGATTATTTTAAATGCTTATTTCTTCTTGAAACGTTTCAGTTTAAGTGAAGCAAAAGCATTTGGATTGGATAGTAGTTCGGTGAAAATTGAAAAATTCCCGATGATTATTAATCCACCGAAAGATTGTAATTTGCACCGTATTAGTTAATTGTTAAAAGAAATTGACGGCTAGTGAAATGCTGTGAGTTATTTTTCGGACATCATTAATTTTATTTTGTGAAGTAGAGGAGATGCTATAACATATTTCGGGCGCAAAGTTTTTGCCTTGAAATATATAGTTAATGCCGTAACCTAAAAATAAACCAAAACTGAATTCGTTTTCAAAACCTTTTTTGATATAGCCTTTGTCATATTTTTTTAAATTTATTTTTGGGCCAACTAATACATAAGGTTGTTTGCTTTGTAAGTAACAGCTCATATTTCTGGCAACATAAATCACACCTTCTTTATCGGGTTTGCGTAAAGCAATGACAAAGCCATGTGATACCGCTAAATCAAATGAAGTTGCAAACACACAAGGGCTTTGCTTTACACACGTATTGGAAAAAGAGCCTTCTACTTTTGGTTTAAATACAATCCCTTCATTTAAAGGCATCCATAAAAATAAACCAAGTCAAAACCATATTGTATTTCTGTAACTTTAGATTTGTTTTGCAATAGATGCCCTTCGCCAGTTGATATAGGATTGCTAGTTGATTTTTGAAAACATATACTACTGTATGTTGAATGGGTAATACCAAAACTTAAATCAGGAAATAAACCTTCGTCGTTTTGTGCCAATAAATTGGGCTCACAAAAACGGGAATGATATATTTTTGAATCTTCATCCGCATGGATAACGCAGATGTTAAAAAAAGTTACAGGGAAATTATTTCTTTATTAGCTCTTCCCAAAACTCAGCTCCACGGCGAGTGTGAGGAATCACAATCGTTCCGCCAACAATATTCGCAACAGCAAAAATTTCGTAAACTTCTTCAGTAGTACAGCCTTGTTCGTGGCATTTTAGTAAATGGTATTTAATGCAATCGTCGCAACGTAAAACCATGCTAGCTACTAAGCCAAGCATTTCTTTTGTTTTAACGTTTAAAGCTCCGTCAGAATAAGTTTGCGTGTCTAAATTAAATAAACGTTTAATTACTAGGTTATCTTTACCTAAAATAACATCATTCATTTTCGAACGGTAATCGTTGAATTCTTTAACTTGATTTGACATATTATACTTCTAGTTTATGTTTTTTAATTACGTAGGCACTCACAAAAATACTAATCTCGTAAAGTAAATACATTGGCACAGCTACTACCATTTGAGAGGTTACATCTGGCGAAGGAGTAATAACAGCAGCAGCAATTAAAATAATTACTACAGCGTATTTACGATATTTACGCATAAAATTTGGCGTTAATATTCCTAAGCGAGTTAAGAAATAAACTAAAACAGGTAATTCAAACACCAAGCCTGAAACTAATACCATCGTTGAGATTAAAGAAATGTAATCATCTAAAGTATTATTGGTTTGTACAATTCCACTATCCGATAATTGATAGTTGATTAAGAAATTATAGGACATTGGAAACAATAAAAAGTAGCCAAAGAAAATACCGATTAAAAATAAAATAGAGGCAACAATTACAAACCATTTGGCGGGTTTCGATTCTGTGTCTTTAAGCGCTGGTTTTATAAACTTCCATAATTCATAAAGTACATAAGGGAATGCTAAAATAATTCCTCCTAATAAAGCAATCCACATGTGTGTGAAAAATTGTTCGGATGCAGATAGTGTTTGTAAGTGAGGTTCTTTAACCGTCATGCACATCACATCACCTGCTCCAATTCTATGACCTAGTGAGCAAAGAGCGCGATAAGAAATGAAATTTTGTTTTAGAGGACCAAAATGACGGTGTCAAATAAAAATTATTGAACATAAATAATCCAACCGCAAAATAAAAATGGCTATAGCACTGCGCACTAAATGCCATCTTAATGCATCTAAGTGTTGCATAAAGGACATTTGCATCGACATTTCTTCTGGTTGGTTATCTGCCATAATCGGGGCAAATTTAAGCATTATTACGATTTTTGAGTTTTAAAAAAAAATGATAACGAAGGTTTGTACCCTGAGCGGAGTCGAAGGGGTATTAATTGGCTTCAATTCGGTCAACTAACAGTAATTAAACTCAATTCCAATAACCAAGGTTTCCTCTACCTGATCTAAACCGCCTGTATGATTTAGTTGAGTCTACACCTGTTTTGCTCATCTAAGGTAATTTGGCTACAGAAACTAGTAATTCTTGCAATGGTTTATATTTAAATTTTTACCTTTTGGCCTCCAAATTGATCAGCATAGCCATCAGAAAATAGATAAATCATTTCCCCTTTTTCAATACAAACGGTTTTTAAGTTAAAAGGAGCTACTTCCTTCTTTAAATTTCCAATCGGCTGTTTGTCAGACTTATTTGAGATAAAGGCCAAGGTTCTTCCCATAGCTCTGTTTTAATGGCAGGTTGTGATACAACCCATATAGGATTATTGGCAGCTGCTAAATGAAGTTTCATGTTTTCGTAATCAAACACGCATAGTACGCCATCCATTCCATCATTTACTTCGTAATCACTTTTCGAAAATGTTTCTTGCATTAATTCGTTGACTTTATCAAAAATTAAAGCAGGATTTGAGAGTTTAAATTCGTTGATGGCTCTATTTAAAGCGTTGCATGCTACAATGCTAACCATAGCTCCAGGAACGCCATGACCAGTGCAATCGCAAACAGCAAGCACAGGATTGTTGTTGATAGTTTCTGTCCAATAGAAATCGCCAGCTACTACATCTTTTGGTTTATAAAGAACAAAGCTTTCGGAGAATGAATTATTCATAGCCTTAGCAGAAGGCAACATACTTCCTTGTATGTATTTAGCGTAATGAATAGAATCCATGACATCCTTGTTTTTAATTTCAATGATTTCTTTTTGAAGTTCTACTTCCTTTTTTTGAGTCTGAATTAAAGAGTATAGCTTTTTAGTTTTGCCATTGTAGTAAAATAAAAACAGAAAGGCGATACCAACAATTGCTAATCCTGCAATGAGCATTAACGTATTGTTTTTAGAAGCAGCCAAGGGCTACCTTTCTCTTTTTCAAGAGATAGGCTTTGTTCTGCTATTATTTTTCTTTTTCGGTTAGTTGTAATTTGTTTTCTATATCATTAATGTTTTTTATTTTTTCAATATTAAAAATAGAATCTTGTATTTTTTTATATTGTTTCAATGAGGTAAATGCGTTTTTATAATCTTGCTCAGTTTCATATAAATCAGTCATGCCTTTTAAGGCATCAGCTTCTTCAACCATTAAATTGCTCTGTTTAGCTAGGTCCAATGCCTGGAAATAATAACTTTTCGCTTCTGGAATGTTTTTTTGTTTTTGGTATGTTTCTGCAAGTTTTGTAAGGCCAGTAATTTCGCTATCCAACATTTTATATTGATTTGCTATTAAAACAGATTTTTTAAAGTGCTTTATAGATTCGTCTATTTGGTTAAGATGAAAATATATATTGCCATAATAAATTTCAACATAAAATTCACTGACCGCCGTCTCTAATATTAAGGTTTGCTTTTTCTTCTAAAATGCTTAGAGCTTGAATATATTTCACAATCAATATAGGCATTTGCTAAATTTAGGTAAACATTTGATAGCCCATCCTTATCATTAGTTTAGTATATATTTCTTTGCTTTTCTAGATGTCTCAATTTTTTCTTTTTCTTTATTTAATCTTCCTAGTGTTAATGCTTTTTAATGAATAGGCTTTGCTAATCCATTTAATTCATTGTTTTTTTCAAAAATTGAAATTGCTTGGTTTAATTTCTCGATTGTGGTCTTTAAATCACCTTTTAATAAGATGTAACGAGATTCGCAATGAAGTGAGTAAGCTAATTGAATTTCTAAATTATATTTTTTACTCAATACTTCAGCTTCCTCGCAGTAACCTATAGAGGAATCTGGAATGGAATTATAAATACTTTTAGCAATATCTACCAAAAGAGTTGCTCTTTCTTTAGGTGCTGTTGTTGTTTTCAACAAAACTTTTAAGCTGTCGAATTTTTGCTGTTGAGAAAATGAGTCTACACTTAAGCATGAATAGATTAAGAAAAACAATAAAGAAATGTATTTAGGGCGGCCCAAGTTCATTAGGCTAAAAATAAACAATTATTTGATAATTATTGCCTTAGTGCCTGCTTTTTAAAACGCTAATAATATCGTTTAAGGTAAAGTTTTTTGCCTGTAACAGTATTAAATAGTGAAACAATAAATCTGCTGCTTCTCCTTTAAATAAATCATCGTTATTATCCTTCGCTTCAATAACTACCTCTACAGCCTCTTCCCCTACTTTTTGAGCAATTTTATTAATGCCTTTAGCAAATAAAGAGGCGGTATAAGATTTGTCAGTTGGATTATTTTTTCGATCTCTAATAATCATTTCCAATTCAGTTAGAAAATTAGTGGATACATTCTTTTCATTAAAACAAGTGTCGGCTCCAGTATGACAAGTTGGTCCAGCAGGAGTAGCTTTAATTAAAATAGTGTCATTGTCGCAATCAATTAAAAGTGAATTGACATTTAAGAAATTACCACTTTCTTCTCCTTTAGTCCATAATCTGTTTTTTGAACGAGAAAAAAAAGTCACTCGTTTTTCTTGTTGTGTTTTATCAAATGCTTCTTGGTTCATATAGCCAAGCATTAATACTACGTTAGTGATGTTATCTTGTATAATTACAGGAATTAATCCGTCTGGTGATTTAGTAAAGTCTGGTTTCATATTATTTATAATCTAATTTCTATTTGGTTTGATTTTAAAAATCTTTTTAATTCTGGTATGGCAATTTCTTTATAATGAAAAACACTTGCTGCTAAAGCCGCATCTGCTTTTCCATTTTCAAAAATTTCTTTAAAGTGTTGCATAGTGCCTGCTCCGCCACTTGCAATAACAGGTACATTTACCGCTTCCGAAATTTGTTTAGTAATATCAACGGCAAAGCCATCTTTTGTGCCATCATTATTCATCGACGTTAATAATATTTCTCCAGCTCCTAAAGCAACGGCTTGTTTTGCCCAATCAATAGTTTTTAAATCTGTTTTTACTCTCCCTCCATTTAAATAAACATACCAATCATTGTCTTCAAATTTTGTGTCGATGGCTAAAACTACACACTGACTCCCAAATTGATTGGCTAGTTCTTTTATTAGTTGAGGATTTTTAACGGCTGAGGTATTAACAGATATTTTGTCTGCCCCTGAGTTTAATAAGATAGATACATCTTCAACAGAACCGATCCCACCACCAACTGTAAAAGGAATATTGATATGTTTAGCAATTCGAGTTACTAATTCCGACAATGTTTTTCGTTTTTCATTTGTTGCAGTAATATCTAAAAACACTAATTCATCAGCGCCTTGTTTGGCATATTCGATAGCTAATTCCACAGGGTCTCCAGCATCTTTTATGTTTTCAAAGTTGATGCCTTTTACAGTCCTGCCATCTTTGATGTCCAGACATGGAATTATTCTTTTTGTGATCATTTTTTGGGGGGGGTGACCCCGAAGTCTTCAATTGCACTTCGTAATTCGTCCATCGTAATTCTACCTTCGTAAATAGCTTTTCCAACAATAGTTGCAGAACAACCAATATTTTTTAATTCAATTAAATCACTTAATTGAGAGACACCACCACTGGCCGTTAAATTTAGTTGAGGAAATTTTGCAAGCATGTTTTTATATAAATCAATCGATGGACCTTGTAATAATCCATCTTTCGAAATATCTGTACAGAAAACATTTTCAATTCCTTCGTTCAAATTTTCCTCAACAAAATCATAGATTGAAACATTGGTTGTTTCTAACCAACCTCCTACAGCTATTTTTTCATTTTTGACATCTGCCCCTAAAAATATTTTTTTTGCTCCATATTTTTTAATCCAAGAGAAAAATAATTCTTTATTCTTTACTGCCAAACTCCCAATGGTTGCTAAGTCCGCCCCATAATTAAAAACAGTTTCTATATCGTCATCGGTTTTAATGCCTCCACCAAAGTCAATAGACAGTTTTGTTTTGCTAGCGATGTTCTCTAGAACTTTGTAGTTTACGACTTTGCCAAGTTTAGCTCCATCTAAATCTACTAAGTGTAAACGAGTAACACCAATGCTTTCAAATTCTTGAGCAACTTCTAATGGATTCCTTTGCCGCCCTTTAACGACGCATTTACATCTGTTTTTGGGAGTAATCTCAAACCTTGCGTTAATTTTCATTTGCCACTCATATTTCGATATCTAAATTGCTTGGAATAATTGTGCATACTAAATCGTATTTCGTAACCCTATTTGTAATAAAGTTTTCTAATAATTGTTGTCCTGCATCACTGGATTTTTCGGGGTGAAATTGAACGCCATAAAAATTGTTTTTTTGAAGTGAAGAACTGTATTCTAATCCATAATTTGTTTTAGCGATGGTGTGTTCGCTTAATTCTGCATAGTAGCTGTGCACAAAATACATATACTCTTTTTCGTTAACGTTTTTATATAAATTGGTTTTTAAATCATAAATGTTGTTCCAACCAATTTGAGGAACTTTGACATTTCCTTCGAATAATTTAATATTATTATCAAAAATGCCTAAACACTCAGTGTTTCCTTCCTCTGAGGATTTACACATGAGTTGCATGCCTAAGCAAATGCCCAATACTGGTTGTTTTAAATTTACAATCACTTCATCTAATTTCTTTTCTTTGAGGTATTGCATTGCTGAACTAGCCTCACCCACGCCTGGAAAAATAACCTTATCGGATGATTTTAAAATTCTAATATCATCTGTAACGGTGGCATTAATTCCTATCCGCTCTAAAGCAAATAAAACAGATTGTACATTGCCCGCATTATATTTTATGATGGATACTTTCATTACAACATTCCCTTAGTACTTGGTAAACTCATGTTATTTGCATCTCTTTTTACTGCTATTTTAATAGCTTTAGCAAAGGCTTTAAAAATGGATTCTATCTTATGGTGTTCATTTTGTCCTTCTACTTTAATATTCAAATTACATTTAGATGCATCACTGAATGATTTAAAAAAGTGATAAAACATTTCTGTTGGCATATCTCCAATTTTTTCTCTTTTAAATTCTGCTTGCCATTCAATCCAGTTTCTACCTCCAAAATCTAAGGCTACTTGAGCCAAACAATCATCCATAGGTAAGCAAAAACCATATCGTTCAATACCTCTTTTATCTCCTAATGCTTTTGCAAAAGCTTCACCTAATGTAATAGCGGCATCCTCAATGGTGTGGTGTTCATCAATATGTAAATCACCTTTTGCATTGATGGATAAATCGATATTACCGTGTTTAGCAATTTGTTCCAACATGTGATCAAAAAAAGAAAGCCCTGTTTTAATATCTGCTTTACCACTGCCGTCTAAATTAATTGCGACAGTAATATCAGTTTCCTTTGTAGTTCTGGTGTGGGTAATATTTCTTTCAGGTAATTTTAAGTAGTTATAAATCTCCTCCCAGGTTTCAACTATTTTATTGATATCACTTTCAAAACCAGTTTCCTTATCATAGTTTTTGATGAAGATGGATTTGCTTCCTAAATTCTTAGCTAAATTAACATCTGTTAATCTATCACCAATCACAAACGAATTTGCTAAATCATAGTCGCCATTTACATATTTAGTTAGCATACCCGTGTTTGGTTTGCGAGTTGGTTGATTATCTTTTTCAAATGTTCTATCAATACATTGGTCTTCAAAAACAATGCCTTCATTTGCTAAAGTATCAACCATTAAATTATGTACTGGCCAAAATGTGTTTTCGGGAAATGAAGGAGTTCCCAATCCATCTTGATTAGTTACCATCACTAATTCATAATCTAATTCCTTAGCTATTTTTCCAAGCCAAGTAATGACCCCTGGTAAAAATTTAAATTTCTCAAAACTATCAATTTGAAAATCGGTGGGTGGTTCCCAAATCAAAGTACCGTCTCTGTCTATAAATAATACTTTTTGCATCTTACTTATATTGTTTTAATGTGTCTATTAACTGTTTGTTTTCTTTTTCTGTTCCAACGCTTATGCGAATTCTATTTTCACAATTTAATAAGCTGGAACGGTTGCTGATTAAAATAGTTTTTTCTAATAGATAGTTACAAATATCATTCGCGTTAGATACTTCAATTAAAAAATAATTAGCGTCGCTTTCAAGGATGTTTTTCACAAAAGGCAATTGTTGCAATTCGTTTTCTAAATATATTTTTTGTTTTAAAATGCTATCTACTAATGTATCTTTTATTGTTGATTTTTTCAAGGCTTTTAAAATCAATTCTTGGGAATTGGAGTTAATATTAAAAGGCGGACGAACTTTATTTAGAATCTCAATAATGGAAGGATTACCGTAAGCGACACCAACACGTAAAGCTGCTAAACCCCATGCTTTTGAAAAAGTTTGTAAAACCAAAATATTTTCAAATTCATTAATTAAAGATAGGGCAGAGGCTTTTTCAGAGAAATCAATATACGCTTCATCAACCACAACAATGCCATTAAAATTTAAAGCAATTGTTTTTAATTGCTCTATCGAGATGCTAGTGCCAGTTGGATTATTTGGAGTGCAAATAAAAATGAGTTTCGTTCTTAAGTTCGTGGTTTTTAAAATGACTTGTTCATCAAACAAAAAGCTTTCTTTTTTAATGGTGCATTTAAAACTTCTACATTATTTAATTGGGCATACACTTTAAACATTCCAAAAGTTGGTTCGCAAATCAAAATATTGTCTTGCTTAGGTTCACAAAAGCAACGAATCAGTAAGTCTATTAATTCATCGCTACCATTACCAATAGCCACTTGATTTAAGTTTACTTTTTTATATGTTGCAATGGCTTGTTTTACTTTGCTTTGAGAAGAAGAAGGGTAGCGCTCATAACCTAAACCTATTGGCGAACCAAAATTATTTTCACAGTTATCTAAAAAAACAGCTTCACTATTATCCAAATAATCATCTCTCCAAACTTTGTAAGATTGAAGAGATTTTATATTTTCTCTTGTTATAGAATCTAAATTGAACATGATTTATAAATTACTTTTTAATCTTAATGTTACTGCATTTTTGTGAGCTTGTAATCCTTCTGCTTCTGCCATTAGTTCGATAGCTGGACCGATATTATTTATTCCTTCTTTACTTAATTTTTGATATGTAATCTTCTTCACAAAGCTATCTAATGAAACGCCACTGTATGCTTTCGCGTAACCATTGGTTGGTAATGTATGATTAGTTCCCGAAGCGTAATCGCCTGCACTTTCACAGGAATAATTTCCTAAAAATACTGAACCGGCATTTACAACTTGTTCTGCTAATTGCTCATCGTTTGCACATGCAATAATTAAATGCTCTGGAGCATATTCGTTTAATAACTCAATAGCTTCTGTATTTGTTTTTACTAAAATTGCTTTACTGTTTTCAAGTGCTTTAGTTGCAAATTCTTTTCTTGGCAAAAGCGCTAATTGTTTTATTAATTCAGTTTGAATGTTTTGGATAGCATCTTCATTCGTAGAGACTAAGATAACTTGAGAATCTGAACCATGCTCTGCCTGTGATAATAAATCAGCTGCAACAAATTCAGGAACACATGTATCATCAACTAACACGGCTACCTCTGATGGACCAGCTGGCATATCAATAGCCACGCCTTGTTTATTAACTAATTGTTTAGCGCAGGTTACATATTGATTTCCTGGACCAAATATTTTATAAACTTGCGGAATGATTTCGGTACCATAAGCCATTGCTCCGATAGCTTGAACGCCACCAACTTTAAACACTTTAGTAATACCAATTAATTGTGCTGCGTATAAAATGGCAGGATTGACATTGCCATTGGAATCTGGTGGAGTACACAAAATAATTTCTTCGCAGCCAGCTAATTTTGCAGGAACTCCTAACATTAAAATAGTTGAGAACAAGGGCGCAGTGCCACCGGGAATGTACAAGCCTACTTTTTGAATAGCGATTGATTTCCTCCAGCATTTCACACCAGGCATCGTTTCAATAATTTTCACTTCTTCTTTTTGTGCAGAGTGAAATGTTTCAATATTGCTTTTAGCTAGTTGAATGGCTTGTTTTAATTCTGTTGAAATCGATTTTTCTGCTACCGCAAATTCATCATTGCTCACCAAAATGTTTTCTAAATCCACTTTATCAAATTGTAAAGTGTATTTTTTTACTGCTGATTGGCCATTCGCTTTAATATCTAATAATACGGATTGAACAGTGGTCTCCAAAGACGTTGTATCAATGGTTGGACGTTTCAATATATCTTTCCAGGTTTCTTTATTTGGATATTTTATAGTTTCCATGTTATAGTATCATTTTTTCAATTGGTACAACTAATATTCCTTGAGCTCCTTCTGCTTTCAATTTTTCAATAATTTCCCAAAACTGATTTTCTTCAACTACAGAGTGAACAGAACTCCAACCTTTATTTGCTAAAGGCAAAATAGTGGGACTTTTCATGCCTGGTAATATTTTGCAAATCGCTTCTAGTTTATTGTTTGGCGCATTCAATAAAATGTATTTCGTGTTTTTTGCTTTTCTAACAGCATTCATTCTAAACAATAATTTATCTAAAATTGTTTGCTGTTCTTTCCCTAATTTTTTATTTGCCACCAAAACAGCTTCCGACTTTAAAATAACTTCTACTTCTTTTAACCCGTTAGTAAACAAAGTACTTCCTGAACTTACTAAATCACAAATTGCATCTGCTAATCCAATACTAGGGGCAATTTCAACCGACCCACTTATTTCGTGAATCTCTGCTTTTATTTTTTGAGATTTTAAATATTTAGACAAAATTGTAGAGTAAGTTGTTGCAATACGCTTACCATTTAAATCTTTAATGGATTTATAATTTTGGTCTTTTGGTATAGCTAATGATAAACGACATTTTCCAAATCCTAGTTTGTCAACTACTTTTAGGTTTTTGTTTTTTTCCAACACACGTTTTTCTCCAACGATTCCAATATCAGCAACACCATCTTCTACATATTGCGGAATATCATCATCTCTAAAAAAAAACTTCGATGGGAAAATTTGAGGCTTCAGTCTTTAGTTTATTTAAACCGTTATCGATATCGATCGCGCATTCTTTTAAAAGTTTCAGAGAGTTATCGCTTAAGCGTCCTGATTTTTGAATGGCTATTTTTAATTTTTTTTGCATTTGTTTAGATTTTTGAAATTAATTTTTGAAAATAAAAAAGGCTTACCAATTGGTAAGCCTTTAGATAATGATAGTATTTATATAAATTACAAAATAGCATCAGCACCTACACTTACCTGTGCAGTATAAAAATGATGATGATGTATTTGATTAAAATTTTGCATTTTGTTTTGACAAATGTAATTTAAAAAAAATGAATCAAACAACTATTTTTTAAATTATTTTAAGTTTTCCTTATTTTATTGATGTTTTAGAGGTCTACAATAATCTGGTTAAAATTTCACCAAATCTATAAATATCTTCGAACGAATTATACATTGGAACAGGTGCACAACGAATCACATTTGGCTCTCTCCAATCTGGAATTACGCCATTTTCAATTAATTTGTTGTATAATGCTTTTCCTTGTCCATGAGCCACAATACTAATTTGGCAACCTCTGTTGGCTTTAGGGGTAATGATTTCTAAGCAATTATTTTTTTGTTTATTGATCTCTCCAACCACAAATTCTAAATACTCCGTCAATACTTTACTTTTTTCGTTCAGCTTATCCATGCCAACTTCGTCAAACATATCTAAAGATGCTTTGTAGGCAGCCATTGATAAAATTGGAGCATTACTTAATTGCCAACGCTCAACAGATTGAATTGGAACAAATTCTCTGTCCATTTTAAAACGAGTTGCTTTATCATGTCCCCACCAACCTGCAAATAATGGCATGTCGGTATTTTTATGATGTTGCTCGTGTACAAATGCACCTGCCACACAACCAGGCCCACCATTCAAATATTTATAAGAACACCAAGCGGCAAAATCAACATTCCAATCATGTAAATGTAATTTTAAATTCCCGGCACCATGCGCTAAATCAAATCCTACGATAGCCCCAACTTTATGTCCTGCTTCCACAATGGCTTTCATATCAAATACTTGTCCGCTGAAATAATTCACGCCACCAATCATAATAAGTGCTAGTGTGTCTTTATTGTCTTCAATAGCTTTATAAATATCTTCATGACGAACTTCGTATTCTCCTTCGCGCGGCGCAATTTCAATTAGCGCATCATCAATACTAAATCCGTGACATTTAACTTGCGATTGCAAAGCGTATTGATCACTTGGAAATGCTTTTGCTTCACATAAAATTTTGTAACGTTGTTTTGTTGGTCGATAAAATGATACCATTAACAAATGTAAGTTCACTGTTAATTGATTCATCACCACAACTTCACAAGGCAATGCGCCAACTATTTTAGCGGTTTTATCCGTTAAAATTTCGTGATAGCTTAACCATGGATTTTTGGCTAAAAAGTGCCCTTCTACACCATAAGTAGCCCAATCGTTTAGTTCTTGTTGTAAATAATCTTTAGTTGTTTTTGGTTGTAAACCTAATGAGTTACCAGTAAAATAAACCATATCATGCCCTTCGTGTTGAGGGATATGAAATTTATTTCTATATAAACGTAATGAATCTTGAGAATCTAGTTGTTTAGCAAATTCGAGGCTATTAGTAAAATTTGTCATAAGTGGTTGTAATAAAAACAGGTTAAATTTAATAATAAATTATAATCTTTATCTTTGAAATAGTGTCTTTGTCCAATAACATACAATTACTGAGAAAACTCAGCTTTAAAAAGCTATTCAATGCGTTTAAAGTATGGGCAAGCTATCATGTTTCAAAAAGCACAAAAAAGTCATTGTCTATTGGTTTTCCTATTAGTATGGCTATTGAACCTACAACGAGTTGTAATTTGCGTTGCCCCGAATGTCCTAGCGGATTACGCCAATTTACAAGGCCAATCGGCATGTTGGAACCATCATTTTTCAAAAAACAATTGATGAAGTGTATCAAGAATTAATTTATTTGACTTTTTTATTTTCAGGGTGAGCCGTATTTGAATCCTAATTTTTTGGATATGGTGAGATATGCATCTGATAAAGGAATTTATACATCTACATCTACCAATGCACATTATCTCAATAAAGATCAGGCTAAAAAACGGTTGAAAGTAAATTGGATCGTTTAATTATTTCGATTGATGGCACCACTCAAGAAACCTATGAACAATACCGTATTGGCGGACAATTACAAAAAGTGATTGAAGGGACTAAGAATATTATTGAAGCAAAACGAGAATTAAAATCTAAAACGCCACATATAGTCTTTCAGTTTTTTGGTAGTAAAACCAAATGAACATCAGTTGGAAGATGTTTAAAAATTGGCGCATGATTTAGGCGTTGATGAAGTAGTTTTTAAAACGGCACAGGTGTATGATTTTGAAAAAGGCAATCCATTGATCCCAGATAATATTAAATATAGTCGCTATAAAAAAAATGCGAATGGTACCTATTCTATAAAAAATAAATTGCTAAATCAATGTTGGCGTATGTGGAGTAGTTGTGTAGTTACTTGGGATGGAGCAGTGGTACCTTGTTGTTTTGATAAAGACGCTAAACATCAATTGGGAGATTTAAAAACACAATCGTTTAAGGAGTTATGGAAGTCTACTAAATATCAGAACTTTAGGCAATCGATTTTAAAATCCAGGCAAGAGATTGATATTTGCAAAAATTGCAGCGAGGGAACTAAAGTTTGGGCTTAGTTCTTTGGTTTTAACGAATGCATAGCATCTAATTTTTTTAGTTTTTACTTTTTTAGACAGTATGATTCTATTAATCAGATATTATTGTAATCCTATGAGCTTTTTTTTACATTTATCATTCAAATCATTTTAAATTCTTGAATGGAATGAAAATTAAAACTTTATAAAAACAGTATGAAGATGAACTCTACAAAATTATTAGTTGCTTTATTTATAAGCAGCGTCTTTACTTTAAAAGCTCAACAGCCTCAAATTACAAATGAGCATAATCATGAGCATATTGATAATTTTTATCTGCCATTAGACTTTGATAAAGATTCTTTAAAAGGATTTAATGAAGATGCTGCATGGCAACAAGCTAAAATGAGTACAGATCAAGCATGGCGTCAAGAGCGTATTGTTGCGGTATTAAAGAGAAATTTTATTGATTTTAAATATGGTTTTTCAAAAACAGCTCCTTTACCTGAAGTTCAAGGACCTTGTTCTAATCCAGATTTTGAAACAGGTACCATAGCAGGCTGGACAGCTACACAAGGACCAAATAATAATTCATTAACTATGGCGGGTTGTTGCCCAAACACAACATCTCAAGCTGTTATTGTAACGGCTGGAACCGATCCAAATGTACCAGCTATCCAAAGAGTTCCTCCTGGAGGAGGGAATTTTACTTGCCGTTTAGGGCCAACTGGTGTTTCTAGTGGAGGTACATCTTACCGTTTATCTCAAAGTTTTACGGTAACTCCTGCAAACTCAGTTTTCATTTATAAGTATGCTGTATTGTTAAACAAAGCACCGCATAGTTGTTCTGAACAGCCATTTTTTAATGTTTCTTTTAAAGATTGTTCGGGAAATCCTATTCCATGTGGTCAATATAATGTAACTGCTATTGGTTCTTCTTGTTCAAGTGGAGATCCATCTTTTATTACTTCTGGAAGTTGGGCTTATAAAGATTGGACAACTGCTGCTTTTGATTTAACATCATATATAGGACAATGTGTAAACTTAGAATTTACAGTTGCGGGTTGTGTTGCTTCTCAAGGAGCACATGGAGGTTATGCTTATATTGATGCTTCTTGCAGTCCAATGACATTAAATTTAAACGGTACAGATATTCCAATTGGACAAACAAATAACTCCTTTTGTGGTGCAGCTACAACTAATACATTATGTGCACCTCCTGGTTTTACTTATAGTTGGACAGGACCAGGTGTTGCCGGACAAACAAGTCAGTGTGTAAATACAAACTCCAATGGAACTTACTCAGTTACCTTAGGAATTGCAGGTACAACCTGTTCATTCAGTCCAGTATTATATTCGACGTTTAACTCTGCACCAAATCCAACAGTCACAGCATCATTAACTCAGCCAATATGTGCTTTACCAGCAGGTACTGCTTCTATTACTGTTAATGGAGGAACTGGACCATATACTTTTTCTTGGACGCCGGCAGCACCATCTTCATCTGTGAATGCGAATTTACCTCCAGGAACTACTTACACAGTTTCTGCAGAAGACGATAATGGATGTATTGGTACTACAACTTTCTCAGTAGATCCATACCCGCCAGCTCCAGCTTATACATTAAATGTGAGTCCTAGTTATAGCTTAAGTTGTTCTTCACCTAGTACAACAATTACTTTTGCGCCAACAAATACAAGCACTGCTAATCAATGGCAAGGGCCTTCTGGAACAATAACTGGAACTAATGTAGTGGTTACTGCGCCAGGAGTGTATACTTATACAACAATTAATACAGTGAGTACTTGCTCATTAACTGGTAGTATAAATATTGTTGGGTCATTAAACTTACCTGTTTTAACTTCTACGTTGACTCAGCCTAGCTGTGCATCACCAGTAGGAAGTGCAACCGTAAGTGTTGCAAATGGTACGGCTCCTTACACGTATTCTTGGTCGCCAACAGTTGCTGCTCCAACAAATACGGTAAACTCTAATTTACCGCCAGCTTCAAATTACACAGTATCTGTTACTGATGATGCAGGATGTACAGCTTTAACTACTTTCTCAGTTAACCCGTTTTCAGGCGCTCCGCTATATACTTTAAGTAATAATCCTTCGTTATTAATTACATGCGCTTCGCCAAGCACTACTTTAACTTTTGCTCCAACAAATACAAATACTAGTACATCTTGGAGTGGTCCTTCGGGAATTATTTCTGGAACAACAACTGTTGTAACTGCTACTGCTGCAGGAACTTATTCGTATGTTGCTTTAAATACTGTTAGTACTTGTTCTGTATCTGGAACCGTTGTTGTAACAACAAATACTATTATACCTGCAGCTGATTATACTGTAGTTTGCGGTAGCGCTAACACCATATCTTTAACCGCAACATCAACACCAAGTATTGAGTTAGATTGGATTACACCGTTTACGCCAACAACATCCATCGGGAATCCAGCAACATCAGCTGCAATTGGAGTTTATACATTAACAGCGTTTAACCCTAATAATGGGTGTTTACAAACCTATACCGTTCCAACATCTATTCCTACAATTAACGTGTTAACCTCGCCTAGTAGTAATTTATTAACGTGCTCTACTACAACTATTAGCGCTAATGCTTCTTCTACTCCAAGTGTATTAATTAGCTGGAATAATGGAACATCTACTGTAACAACAAATCCACTGCCAATTACAGCAAGTGGTTCTTATACAGCAATTGCAACTAATAGTTTAGGCTGTACAAGTCAATCAGTTATTTCGGTAAGTTCGAATACAGTTGCTAATGTTAATATTAATGCATCATCCACATTAATTACATGCGCAACCGGTTCTGAAACTTTAACAGCAAATAGTTCGGTTGGAGGTCCATATGTTTATAGTTGGACACCTAGCTCAACCACTTTTACTGGAACGTCATTCCCTGTGACATCGCCTGATAATTATACAGTTGTGGCACTAAATACGGCTAATGGATGCACGGCAACAGCTACCCAAGCAATTAGTATGCAATCCATTAATGCTTCATTTGTAGCTGACACATACCAAGGATTAATGCCACTACCTGTTACATTTACAAACACAAGTATTTTTGGATTTAACCCAGTTGGAACAACTTATTCTTGGAGTTTTGGAGATGGTAATAGTTTAAATTCAAATGATACCGTTGTAAATCATCTTTATAATACTCAAGGAAATTTCCTGTTATTTTAACTGCTACAAATGGATTCTGTAAAGACACAGCGATGAGATATATTAAAGTGGATATTATTTCTTTATTTGAAGTGCCGAATGTATTTACTCCAAATGGCGATGGTAAAAATGATGTGTTTACATTTAATGCCGTTAACATGGGACAAATTACCATTACAATCTTCGATCGTTGGGGCTTAAAAATGTTTGAATCAACAGATACAGGAAACATTAGATGGGATGGAAAAAATAAATCGGGAAAAACGGTGACAGATGGGACTTATTTTTACATCCTTACTGCTACAGGTTTAGATGGTGTGCAGTACGATAAGCAAGGTACCATAAGCGTATTCCAATAGAAATAACATTAAACTAAAACCCAAAAAAGCCATCCGACCACTACGGATGGCTTTTTTATTGAGGATACTTTTTAAAGAATGTCCGCTACAGTGAACGTACTCCCACCTACAAAAACTAAATCGTTCGTCTTAGCTTGTTTTTTAGCTGCAATCAAGCCCTCTTCTACTGTTTTAAAAGTTTTGCCAGATAAACCTTCTTTTTTTGCCTGTACACTTAGTTCTTTTTCATCTAGCGCTCTTGGAATGGATGCTTTGCAAAAATAATAGGTAGCATCTTTTGGAAGCATTTTTAAAATGCTAGAAATATCTTTATCATTTACAACACCCAATACAAAGTGAAGTTTTTTAAAATCGTAACGTTTTAAATTTTCTAACACTTCTTTGATGCCGTCTTGATTATGTCCAGTATCAGCAATAACTAAAGGTTTATTTTGTATAATTTGCCATCTACCTTGCAAGCCAGTAATTTTTTGAACTTGACTTAAGGCTTTATGAATCACTTCATTTTCAATTAAAAAATCCTTCTTCTTTTAAAATTTCTATAGTGTTTAAAACACCCATCACATTTTTTATTTGATAGCTCCCCTGTAAATCAAGATTGTAAGTTTGCTTGGTGTTTGTTTTTTTATGAAGTAATTCAAGTGATAGAAAATGATTTTGGTGAGAAGCTGAAATTACTTTATAGTTTTTGTCAGCAAACTCAATTGGAGCCTTTAGCTCTTTTGCTTTGTTATTAAATACAGATATGACTTCTAACTGTGTTTGACTAATCGTCACTGGAACTCTTGATTTTATAATGCCAGCTTTTTCTTGAGCGATTAATGGCAAGGTATTTCCCAATAAATTCATGTGATCAAAGCCAATGTTGGTAATTAAACATGCTACTGGATTGATTACATTAGTTGAATCTAATCTTCCGCCAAGCCCAACTTCTATAATGGCGACATCAACCTCTTGTTTAGCAAAGTAATCAAAAGCTAATCCAACTGTCCATTCAAAAAACGAAGGCTCAATACTTTCAAAAATTGTTTTGTGTTCTTCTACAAATTTTACGACTTCGGTTTTAGGAATTTCCTTCCCATTAATTTTAATACGTTCTCTAAAATCTACTAAATGTGGCGATGTGTATAAACCTGTTTTGTAACCAGCTTGTTGCAACACAGCGGCTAACATGTGCGATGAAGAACCTTTGCCATTAGTACCTGCAACATGCACGCACTTTATTTTTTTTTCAGGATTACCTAAAGCTTTGCAAATAGCAATAGTATTATTTAAATCAGCTTTATAAGCTGCTGCACCAACACGTTGGTACATGGGAAGTTTTGTAAATAAGTAATCGAGTGTTTGTTGGTAGGTCATACATCTTTAAGCATTAAGGATTTATGACTTAGAGAAAAACGCATAGAATTTTAAAAACTAAAAATAATAGTAATGGTTCCTTTTTGTTCTTCAAATTCACCACTTACATTAAATTGTGTTGCCAAAGCCGCTTGCCTTGCTTTTGCTTTTAACATTGGGCTGCTGGTGGTTGTTCCACGTCCGTTAGGGTCAGCTTTATAACCTTGCCATTTTTATCTACTGTAATTTCTACGACTACTTTGCCTTCCTCTTTGGTGTCTTTTGATAATACTGGAGGTGTCATAATGCTTCTACCTGATAAACTAAATCCATAACCTCCATTACCAGGACCTTTGCCTGGTCCTTTTCCAGGACCATCGCCGCCGCCTTCGCCGCCGCCAGTTCCTCCATTGCCATGAGTATTAGGATTGCCATCAGGTCGTCCGTCATTGCCAGCATGTCCGCTATTGCCATCACCGCCACCGCCGTTATTGCCTTTATTTTTTTCGAATTTTTCTTTTAGTAGTTCAGCAGCTGTTTTAACTTTTGGTTGAACAGGAATAACAACCGTTTGATTAGTGGTGTTAGCTTTTGTTTCTGTTTTGGTGACATTAATATCAACGCCATTTTCAGAAGTCACAATTTCTTCAGCACTATTAGTTGGTGGAGTAGGAGTTACTTCTGTGCTTTCTACAACCTTAACAGCGTCACCAATGCCATTATTTTCTACATTCCCCGTGCCTTCATTAAAATTACCGATATTAAATTCAATACCACCACCACCACCTGGCGCTTCAGGGAAAGGAGGATTGGGAGTAACGATGATATAAAGAATAAGAAATAATAATAATAGAGCAAATATCAATAAGGAAATCCCTATTGATATCAGTTTATTTTTATTTTCTTCGGCTTGTGATAAAACCATGATTATTTTCCGTTAGAAGGTTTAGTTGCCCAAACCATTTTGCATTTTAATTTATCAATAATAATCATCACGTCAACGGCATCCTGTATGCTCAAATCTTTATCCATTTGTAATACCACGGTTGGTTCAGGATTTCCAGCAATTTTTTGCAGCTAAAACAGATTCTAAAACCGAAAAATCTACAGGGTCACTTTCTACAAAATAGTGTCGATCGCTTGAAACGTTTAAGTGAATAGGTTTTTTCTTATTCTCTACAGGAGTATTAGATTTTGCGCTTGGTAAGTTTACTTTAATAGCATTAGGACTTACCATGGTTGATAAGATAAGGAAAAACAACAGCAAGAAGAACATGATGTCATTTAATGCCTCTGTACTTACTTCTGCTTCTTTATGTGCTTTTTTACGTAATCCCATTTTATTTAAGAGTTATGATTTAAGAAGTTAGATTAATTTCTAAAATCTAATTTCCAACTCCTTACTTATTTAGAAGGTTCGTTTAACATGTCTAAAAACGCGATTTGTGTTTCTTCCATGCGATGAGCTAGTTTATCAATACGTGCATTTAACCAATGGTAAAATACGAAAGCTAAAACCCCTACAATTAAACCTCCACAAGAAGTAACCATTTTTACGTATAAACCCGAAGAGATTACTTCAATTTCTACTGTTTTAGCAACTGATATTTTATAGAAAATTTCAATAACTCCAATGATGGTTCCGATAAAACCAAACATAGGAGCAATACGACCTGTAATATTTAAAATACTCATATTTTTTTCTAAGCGATTTAATTCAGAAGAACCCGCTTTATCCATGGCTTCTCTAATCTCTTGCATGCTTTGTCCAATACGAGAAATACCTTGCTCTAACATAATAGCCTCAGGTGTATTGACGCTTTTACACATATTACGAGCATTCGCTAAGTTGCCACTGTTAATCATATCTTTCACGCTTGCCAATAAGGTGGCATTTTTCTTCGATGCTTTTGAAATTGTTAAAAAACGCTCTACCATTACATAAAGAGACACTAGTAATAAAATGGCTAAGGAATCATAATAACACCATGCTTTGGCTACCATTTCAAATAATGATATTTCGTTTGGCGGCAATTCTGGAGCAGTTTGAATGCCTGTTACAGCTGGTTGAATAGCGGCTGCGGTATCTGCAACCACAGATGCTACTGTATTTGTTATTTGAAGAATGAATGACATCATAGAGCTTAATTTTTAATTACACGAAGTTACCTTAGAAAGAGACGAGTAAATTAAACCATAAGCGATGTTTTAAACAGATTTGTGTTAGTATAACCTCGCACTTTGCAAAAGATACAGTGGAATAAAAAAACTCAAAAAAAGACAACTTTTTTTGGAGTTTGTATCCGAAGACCTAAATTTATCGAACTTTGCCTTTGGTTTAAAGGCGATAGGCGAATACAGAAGCGTATTTTAATGGATTGATTTATAATTACTTAAGTTTAATAATTAAAAATAAAGTCTATTATTTTTTGAGTTGTATTTTATGGTTATTCCCTCAAAACATCCCCGTAAGACAAATTGAGGTGTAACTTATAAATAGGAAGGCTTCTTTGAGAGCTTTAATAAAAAGGTATATAATAATACCCAAAATGTCATTTTTGAAATTGTGAGATTCTTGAAACCTTTTCCAAAGAGTATGTCAATCCTTTAGTATTTTTCTGAGAAGATTTTAATCCACTATTAATTATCTAAAAGTCATAAGCCATTTATAAGCCTTATCATAATCTGAAAATATCTTTTGGGGATAATCATTTTTACTAAAACTATCCAAAAATTTCATAAATGCAACGGTAATAGAGTTAGAAACAACAATTGCCCTAGCCTTGGTAACAGAAACCGAATGTTCAAGTTTTGCTTGTTCTTTCGCTTTTTTATCCATGCTCCAACTGGCACGGGCATCTAATAATTTTAAGGCACGTTTACCGTCTGCTTTATGTCTTATTGCTAAATTGATATTAATAACATCGTATTGATCCAATTTTCGATAATCCTTCATCGTTATAATGATGATGCCGCTTGTATCTTTAAAGACAGTTGCAAAATCTAATTCTGTTGGATTGGTATTAGCCATAATTTCAAATCAAATGTAGTCTTTTTTGTTATGCAATTCATTGGCTGTTGGCAGATTACGCGATATGAATCTAGTATTTAGCTAAAGTGATTTAAATCATATTAAAAAATTGTTAAAATAATAGTGGGGGATTAAAATGTTTAATACATTTGTAAGTGAATACTTACTAACATTAAAAATTATGAAAGGAAAAAATAACATAGCTATCGGATTTCTAGTAATGGGATTATTTATGGCATACGGCTTTATACTTATTTATTTAAGAGACTTCGCTCCAGGTAAGGAAGAGTGGATTAATTCTTATTCAATTGGTAAGCATTTTGAAACTAGATTAGCTCACGTACACGGTAATTTATTTGCATTCTTAAATATTTTAATAGGCTACTTGCTATTACACTTTAAAAATCAACTTAAAAACACAACGGTAATTTCTTGGTTAGGCTTAATAGGCTTATTAATGCCAATAGGAATATTATTAGAAGTATACTTTGGCGCACCACCTGTTTTTGTTCTTATTGGTGCAATTAGCATGACAGTGTCTGTTATTTGGTTAGGAATATCCTTTTATAAAATGAAAATTGAAAATGAACAATAATAAATTCACAGAGAGACAAATTCAAATCATTGAGGCTGCTACCAAAAGAATTGATGAGCATGGCATTCAGGATTTAACTATTAAAACCCTCGCAGCTGATTTAAATTTATCTGAAGCTGCATTATATCGTCATTTTAAAAGCAAGAATGAAATTTTGCTAGGCTTACTAACTTATTTTATTGAAGAAATGAAAGAAAGGCTTGGTTTAATTCTTTCTAATAAAGATCGTAGCCCATCAGAACTTTTGAAAGATCTTTTTGATTCGCAATTAAAAACATTTGTCAAAAAGCCTTCGGTGGTTAGTGTGATTTTTTCTGAAGGTATTTTTCAGTTCAATAAAGAGCTATCATCTACTGTTTCATCTATGATGGAATTAATGCAGAATCATATCGAAGATATAGTAAAGAAGGGTCAGGCAAATGACTCTTTTAGTAAGATTGTGGGCGTTTCAATAACAACAACCATTATCATGGGAGGTATGCGTATTACGGTACTTAAATGGAAACTATCGGGTCATAATTCAGATTTAATTAAAGATGGCAATAAAGTATTGAGCGGAATATTAAAAATGATAGAAACAAAATAAAAACATGAAAACAATTATTTTAAAAATTTCGGGAACAATACTTACTTTATTTGCATTAATTACTCTTTTTATGAGTACATCTGTGATCTTTGATTTATTTGGGATAAGAGAGAAGGAAGGTAATTATGTGTTATTTGTAGTGATTTCTAATTTCATTGCCGCATTTATGTATCTGCTAGGTGCATATGGCTTATTTACTGAAAAGAAATGGTCTACAAAACTACTATTAATTACAACAACAATTCTAATTGTAAGTTTTATTGGGCTTTTAATTCATGCTAATTCTGGTGGAATTTATGAGCATAAAACTATTAAAGCTATGTTATCACGTATTGCCATTACGGGAGCATTTGCAGGTATATCATGGTATTTTATAACAAAAAAAACAGCACAATGAAAAAGCATTTAGCAATAGCAACAATGATTCTCATGAGTATCATTTATGGTTGTAATAATTCAGTAAAAGAGCATAATAGCGAAACTTTGCAAAGTCAACAATCAGAAGTAACAGAGGAGATTACACATCACCACGATGAGAGTGACTCCATTGAATTTAATAACGGAGCTAAATGGAAAGTTGTTCCAGATATGATGAAACATATTAGAAATATGGAGTCAGATATTAATCGTTTAGCTGAAGCTAAAAACACGGAATTAAATGATTTCAATAAACTTGGAGCTAGCTTGCAGAAAAATATTGATCTATTAACTTCTAATTGTACTATGGAAGGAAAAGCGCATGACGAATTACATAAATGGTTGCTACCATACATTGACATGGTAGACAAACTGAATAAATCAAAAAATAACGATGAGGCATTGCACACCTTTGAAGAAATAGTGGCTTCCTATAAAACATTCAATATATATTTTGAGTAACATGAAAACAGTATACCTTACTTTATTTGCTATTTGTTTTAGCCGATGCTTATCCAGTTGCGATAATAAATCACAAAATCAAAAGGTAATCAAAACATCTGATTCTCTTTTAGTGGTAAGGGAAATTGACACACTTAAATTGATAAATAATAAATGTTTTAGTTGTCATAATCCTGATTTGAAAATTGATAACCGTTTAGCTCCTCCAATTTTTAAGGTAAGAGAGCATTATCTTTCAGATTCTATTACTAAGGTTGAATTTGTAAACGCCATTTGGAAATTTGTACAAAACCCTTCTGAAGAATTGTCAATTATGCCAGGAGCGGTCAGGAATTTTAGTTTAATGCCAAAACAAAATTTCAAGGAAGAAGAAGTAAAAATAATCGCTAGTTATTTGTTTGATAATGATGTATCAAGTGATATCTGGTATAATAAATGGGATTCGCTAAATGAAAAATAAAGTGCCGATTTAAAATAGAAATCATGAACATAAAATCATTCCACACCGAAGAAAAGCCTGTCAGCGCAAAGAAATTATTTTCTACAACTGAAGGAAATGTTACTGCTTTACAAATCAAAGCAAACGGCATATAAAAAGAACATATATAACAACTGTTCCTGCTTTACTCATTTGTATTAATGGCAACGCTGCTTTTTTAAAAACAAAAAGGTGTAACAGAAAAATTGTCAAGTGGTGATATTGTTAACATTGAGCCAAATGTAAAACATTGGGTAGAAGGGATAGATGAATGTCAATTACTTCTAATTAAGTAAAATTATTCTTAATTATTTGGCAAGACATATAATTCTTATTTCAGAAAGTAAAACTTAGACCATGTTTCAGATGTAGATTTTTTTTGTAAAAATCATGCGTGTCAATAAAAATTACACAATAATTAACATTAAATTTGGTATTGAATAGAATAAATTATCTTTGCTATATGTTTTCAAATAAATTATTTAAAAAATATTGCTCAGCTGAATGGTTGCCAATATTTGATATGAATAAATCAACTATTCATGTTAAAGCTAAACAGAGAATTTTTAATGAAGGAGATCCTGTAAAAGGAGTTTATTTTATTGAAAAAGGAAAGGTTAAGGTATTATCAAAGTTTAATGGAAAAGGCGAAAAAATTATTCGTATTGCGGGTAATGATATGATATTGGGGCACAGGGGAATTAATTATAAGCATTATCACATTTCTTCTGAAGCACTAACTGATACAACCTTAACTTTTTTGCCAATTAATATATTTCTAAAGATTATAAAAGGTAATCCTAATATGGCAATTTATCTTCTGAATTTTTTTTATAGAGGAATTGCGTGAAGCAGAAGATCGTATGGATAGTTTATTAAATTTCGATCCAAAAAAACGAGTGGCTTTGGTGCTCTTAAAACTAATTGATTGTTTTGGTTACGCAAATAAAAACACTAATCTGCTTTCTTTTACACTTACCCGTGCAGATATAGCAAATATGATTGGTACAACTTACGAAACAGTTATAAGAACGCTTGCGAAATTCGAAAAACTGAATTATATTGAATTAGTTGGTAAAGAAATAGCGATTAAGAATATTTCAAAATTAAAAGAAATAGCTGCCGACGAAACAGTAAGAAAGAAAAGAAAGGCAGCAAAATAGATTTACTTAGTGTCAGCAGAAAACTATTCTTTTATCACTTGTAAAAATAGTTATGATGCGAGGCTGTGAACAAAGTGCAGTTGAAGTTTTCCTGCAAACGCTAGTTATAGAGAAAGCATTTCATCAACCAAACTTTGATTAATCCAAATTTTTAGGGCAAATTTTCGCTTGTAAACATATGAGTAATGTCATGTGTTTACTTTAGTTTAGATGACTATGCTCATTCTCGCGTTTTTATTATTGTTTTATGATTGTAATCATAAAAAAGGATACTTTAAACTAAGAATTTTGTATCCAAATTAACAAAAATTAATACTCTTATGAAAACAATCACAGTGTTTGCTTCAATTATGATAGCAGCTATCTTTTCTTCATGCGGTGGAGAAGATAAAGCAAAAACAGAAACCGCAACCACAGCTCAAGAAGAGCCGAAAAGCATGGTAGCTGAGCCTGAAAAATATGATCCAAAACGAGGCGAAGGAAAATATACTGAGGAGTTACTTGCCTTAACTGATAAATTAAACGAAGAATGGGTAGTTTCTGGAGAAAGTATAACAAACGTAAAATGTGCTTCTTGCCACAAAATGACGGATGAAAAATTAGTGGGACCAGGTTGGAAGGATGTTACAAAACGTAGAACAGGTTCTTGGATTATGAATTTTATTACTAACCCAGATCCTATGATAGACAAAGATCCAGAGGCGCAAGCAATGTTAGAATTATGTCTCGTTCGAATGCCAAACCAAAGCTTATCTGACGCAGAGGCTAGAAATATATTCGAATACATGAGAAGAAACGACGGAGTAAAATAAATAACTAAAAATAATATATGAAAAATTTATTTAAAATAGCTGTATTAACTGGTTTAGTTGCAGCTTCGGGATTACAGTCTTGTAAACCAAAAGACACATCGAACGCGGTGAGTGGCGATGCAGGAGTAAAATCCTATGTTGCTCCCGGAAAGTACGATGAAGTATACAATTTTGTGAGTGGTGGATTTAGCGGACAAATGAGCGTATATGGATTACCTTCAGGTCGTTTATTAAGAGTTATACCAGTTTTTTCTACTGATCCTGAAAAAGGTTGGGGTTATAGCGAGGAAACAAAACCAATGTTAAATACATCACATGGTATGGTTCCTTGGGACGATTTACATCACGTTCAACTTTCTAAAACAAATGGTGAATACGATGGAAAATGGGTATTTGCAAATGCAAATAACACACCTCGTGTTGCCCGTGTAGATTTAACTACCTTCCGTACCGCTGAAATTATTGAATTACCAAACAGTGGAGGTAATCACTCATCACCATTTATTACTGAAAACACAGAGTATGTGGTAGCAGGAACTCGTTTTAGCGTTCCACCAGATGATGTTAACGGAGATGTTCCAATTGATTCTTACAAGGAAAACTTTAAGGGAACACTTAGTTTTATTAGTGTTGCAAAAGAAGATGGTAAAATGGATGTTGCTTTTCAAATTCAATGTCCTGGTGTTAACTTCGATTTAAGTCGTGCTGGTAAAGGCGTTTCACATGGTTGGTTTTTCTTTTCTTGTTATAATACAGAGCAAGCAAATACATTGTTAGAAGTAAATGCTTCACAAAAAGATAAAGACTTTATTATGGCTGTTAATTGGAAAAAAGCTGAAGAATACATTAAGGCAGGAAAGGGTAGAAAACAAGCTGTAAAATATGCTCATAATACTTATAGCGAGAAAACGCATACTGCAACTTCAGAAATTAAAACAGAAGTTATTGTATTAGATTCAAAAGAATTAAAAGACATTTGTTACTTTATTCCTTGTCCTAAATCACCTCATGGTTGCGACGTTTCTCCAACTGGTGAATATATTGTAGGTAGTGGAAAATTAGCTGCTCTTATTCCAGTATTTAGTTATGATAAAATGTTGAAGGCCATTGCAGCAAAAAGCTTTGACGGCGAATATGATGGAATTCCAGTTATTAAATATGAAGCTGCATTACATGGTGAAGTAAAAAAGCCAGGATTAGGGCCTTTGCATACAGAATTTGATGACAATGGAAATGCTTACACATCAATGTTCGTGTCTTCAGAAGTAGTTAAATGGAATATCAAAGATTTGAAAGTGCTAGACAGACAGCCTACTTTCTATTCTATTGGGCACTTGTGTGTAGTTGGTGGTGATACAAAAAAACCAGCTGGAAAATACTTAATAGCCTACAATAAAATAACTAAAGATCGTTATTTACCAACTGGTCCTGAACTTTCTCAAAGTGCACAATTATTTGATATTAGTGGAGAGAAAATGAAATTAATATTAGATTTCCCAACAATTGGCGAACCTCATTATGCACAAGCAGTATCAGCGAGCGTTATTAAAGATAAGTCAGTTAAAATGTTTAAGATTGATGATAATTCACATCCTTATGTTTCAAAAGGTGAAGGAGAAACTAAAGTAGTTAGAGAAGGAAATAAAGTTCATGTTTATATGACTGCAATTAGATCACATTTAACTCCTGATAATATTGAAGGAATTAAAATGGGTGATGAAGTGTATTTTCATGTAACTAATTTAGAGCAAGATTGGGATGTTCCCCATGGATTTGCAATTAAAGGAGCTGATAACGCAGAATTACTTGTTATGCCAGGAGAAACACAAACTTTAAAATGGACTCCTACTAAGGTTGGTATTTCTCCTATGTATTGCACAGATTTTTGTAGTGCACTACATCAAGAGATGACAGGTTACGTAAGAGTATCTCCTGCTGGAAGTAATGTTCCTCTTAAATTTGGTACTGGAGCTACTAAACCAGTAGTTGCTGCTGCCAAATAATAAACATTATTTGTTATAATTAAGGGAGCAGAAAATCGATGATCTGCTCCCTTTTTATTTAATTATAAATAATGAACATAAATGAATGATAGAAATTAACTTGCTAATAGTTAAAATAAACCACCCTTGTTATGAATACCATGAAAAATAGCAGTCCAAAAATATTACTTCTGTTTGCAGGGATTCTTTTAGTCGTTTCCCTATTTTATCCAATCTGGAGAATTGAGTTAGATGCTCCGCAATATCCAGAAGGATTAGCTCTAACGATACATGCAAATAAAATGGGTGGTGATGTTGATATTATTAACGGACTAAATCACTATATCGGAATGAAAACACTTCATGCTGATGAGTTTATTGAATTTACAATTTTACCTTATATAATTAGTTCTTTTGCCTTAGCTTGTTTAGTGGTAATTTTTATTAAAAAAAAGAAAGCTTTACATTTACTATTTGGAGCTTTTGTTTTATTCGGCGTAATTGCAATGATTGATTTTTGGAGATGGGAATATAATTATGGGCATAATTTAGATCCAACTGCGGCCATTATAGTTCCAGGCATGGCTTATCAGCCACCATTAATTGGTTTTAAACAATTATTAAATTTTGGAGCTTATTCAATTCCAGATGTTGGAGGATGGCTTTTTATTGTAAGTGGTTTATTAATGGCGACAGCCGTATTTTTAATATATTTAAAAACAAAAAGAATGAAAAAACAAAATATATCAGTAGTAGTTATACTTGCATTACTATTTTCCTTTTCCTCATGTCAACCAAAACAGCCTGATGCTATAAAAATAAATACTGATAATTGCGATAACTGCGGTATGACTATATCAAATCCGAAATTTGCAGCTGTATTATTTACTTCAAAAGGTAGAACATATAAATTTGATGATATTTCTTGCTTACTAGTTTATAAAAATGATAATATTGAAAAAGCAAACGGTGCTGGATTATACGTTACCAATTTTTTAAACGATAATCAACTACTACCTGCAGAAAAGGCTGTGTATATTATTGGTGATAATGTAAAGAGCCCAATGGGTGGTAATATTGCAGCATTTGAAAATAAAGAAAGTGCCAATAAATATGCAATCGATTTGTCAGCTGAGTTTATAGATTGGAGCGCTATCAATAATTAATGAGAAAATTTATTGCCATATTATTATTTACTTCTACTGCTTCTATTTTATGTGCAAATAAAATTGAAGTTGGGAAAAACTTGCAATATAAAAGTATAAAAAGTGCCCTTGATGAAATTGAAAACGGAGATACTATTTATGTTCACGAAGGCATTTATAAAGAAGGCAACATTGTAATTAATAAAGAAGTTAAATTAATAGGCATTAATTTTCCAGTATTAGATGGTCAAAAAAAATATGAAATTCTATCTATTAAAGCGGCCAATACTTTAGTATCGGGATTTAAAATGCAACGCTCTGGATTTGCTACTTTAGATGATCCATGTGCTATAAAGGTTTATGATACTCGAAACGTCACTATTCAAGATAATATTTTCGATGATAATTTTTTCGGAATTTACATTCAATTTAGTAAAAAATGTACTATTAAAAATAATCACATTACAGCATATGGCGTAGAAGAACAACAAATTGGAAATGGCATACATTGTTGGAAAAGTGATAGCTTATTAGTAATTGCAAATAAAATATCTGGTCACAGAGATGGAATTTATTTTGAGTTTGTAACCAACTCCGTTATTTGGAGAAATATTTCAACTTCAAATATTCGCTATGGCCTACATTTTATGTTCTCAAATAGTGACTCTTACATTTCTAATGTGTTTAAAAATAATGGCGCAGGTGTATCTGTAATGTTTACTAATAAGGTAAAAATGTTTAATAATACGTTTACTGAGAATTGGGGTGATGCTGCCTATGGCTTATTTCTAAAGGAAATATCAGATAGTTATATTTTCGGGAATAGGTTTTATAAAAATACGGAAGGCATCCACATGGAAGGCACAAGCAGAATTAAGGTAGAAAAAAATGTTTTCGAATCCAATGGTTGGGGAATGAAAATTCAAGCTAGTTGCATGGATAATGAAATTGTATCAAATAATTTTGTGGGTAATACTTTTGATATTAGCACCAATGGCTCTCTTGTGTTAAATACTTTTAATGGAAATTATTGGGATAAATATGAAGGTTATGATTTGGATAAAAATAAAATAGGAGATGTTCCTTATCATCCTCTTAGTCTCTTTTCTGTTGTTGTGGAAAAAAATCCACCAGCTATGCTTCTATTCAGAAGTTTCATGGTTACCCTATTAGATAAATCAGAAAAAATAATACCTAGTTTAACGCCTGATAATTTTATTGATAATACACCTTTAATGCATTCTTTAAAATTATGATAGAAATAACAAATTTATCGAAGAACTTTGGTAAACTCAAAGTTTTAAATAATGTTAATTTATCTTGCAAGCAAGGTGAATGCATAGCGCTAATTGGCCCAAACGGTTGTGGAAAAACCACTTTAATTAAAAGCATTTTAGGAATGGTAATTCCTTCTAGTGGAAGTATAAAATTTAAAGAGGAGTTTATTTCAAAAACATATGAATACCGAAGACATATTGGATACATGCCACAAATTGGTAGGTATCCTGATAATATGACCATTGGACAAATTTTAGAAATGATTAAAGAAGTAAGAAAATCGGATAAGCAATTAGACGAAGAATTACTACAACAATTTAAATTGAAAGATTTATACAATAAACGAATGAGCACGCTCTCTGGTGGCACAACTCAAAAAGTAAGTGCTACATTGGCGTTTTTGTTTAATCCTGATGTTTTAATACTAGATGAGCCAACTGCGGGCCTTGACCCTTTAGCATCAGAAATTTTAAAAGAGAAAATTATTTCCGAGAAAAAAAAAGGAAAACTAATTTTAATCACCTCTCATCTATTAAGTGAATTGGATGATTTAATAACTCAAATTATTTACATGCAAGATGGGGTGGTAGAATTTCATAAGACGATACAAGATTTAAAATCATCAACTGGTGAGGAAAAAATTTCGAAAGCTATTGCCAAAATTTTAAAAGAAAGAAACAATGAATAGAATCATAAAATTTATTGTTTTAGATATACTAAAAAATAAAATTGTTTTGGTATATACATTAATATTATCCATTTTATCTTGGAGTGTTTTTAGTTTAGAAGACAATAGCACTAAAGGCTTATTAACACTGCTTAACGTTATACTTCTTACCGTTCCATTAGTTTCAGTAGTGTTTTCAACAATCTATATTTATAATAGCGCTGAATTCATTGAATTGTTACTAAGCCAGCCAGTAAAGCGTAGTAAAATTTGGTGGAGTTTATTTTTTGGATTAAACGCATCATTACTACTTTCATTTTTTATTGGAACAGGAATACCTATATTATTTTATGCACCAACAGATGTAGGAATAATGATGTTATTAGTTGGATTTTCTATTACTGCTGTATTTGTTGCACTTGCATTTTTAAGTTCCATTATTACAAGAGATAAAGCAAAAGGTATAGGCATTGCTATAATGCTTTGGCTATTTTTCGCTTTACTTTTTGATGGACTAATTTTATTCCTTTTATTCCAATTTGCCGATTATCCAATCGAAAAAATGATGGTTGCTATCACCGCTTTTAACCCAATAGATTTAGCGAGAATTTTAATTTTATTGCACTTAGATGTTTCTGCAATGATGGGTTATACAGGTGCAATATTTAAAGAATTTTTTGGCACTTCTTTAGGTATAGTAATGGCGTTTTTTATTTTGTTTCTATGGATAATCATTCCATTTTGGATTTCTCTGTTAAAATTTAAAAGAAAGGATTTGTAAAATGAAAAAAGACATTTTAAACAAAAAGGATATTGAAAAACTAGTTAATTTGTTTTACGATAAAGTAAAAAAGGACAATACAATTGGTCATTTTTTTAGTGGTAATTTCAACATGGAAAAACACCTAGAAATAATGTATAAATTTTGGGAGAATATCGTATTCTATACCGGAAGTTACAATGGAAATCCAATGGACAAACATTTCGAGGTTCATGCAAAAACTCCTTTGTCTAAAAAAGATTTTCAGAAGTGGACGAAACTATTCAACGAATCTGTAGATGAATTATACATTGGTGAAAAAGCAGATTTAATAAAATTAAAAGCCTCGAATATTGCTGCAGTGATGCAAATGCAAATCCTTAAAGGATAGAATTCCCTTTTCTTTCTTACAATTCAAAATGATTTATATCATAAGAAAACACACACTATTATACAAATTTTATATCAGATAATATTGTCCGAGATAAAATGTTTTCATACTTTTGTCCCGTAAATAAGTTAATACTTGATAGACCAAATTATTTATTCATAAAAAAAATCAACTATGTTATCGAAATCGCAAGCACGGGCTTTTTTTCTAGGAGGAACAGTTGTTACTTTTGGAGTATTCCTAGCCCTCTCATGGAATTCATTAAGTAATGATGTTCCAAAAAAGACACATGAGGAAAATCTTACTCCTCAAGTAATTCATGGAAAACAAATTTGGGAAGCCAATAATTGCATGGGATGCCATACTATTATGGGAGAAGGTGCTTATTACGCACCTGAATTAACAAAGGTGTTTGAAAGAAGAGGTGAAGGTTATATTAAAGCAGCCTTAATGTCAAAAACACCATGGTCGCCTCGAGGGCGTAAGATGGTCGCTTATGCGCTTTCTGAAAAAGATGCCAACGATGTTGTTGCATTTTTAAAATGGATAGGAGAAGTTGATTTAAATGGCTTTCCAGCAAAACCAGACTTGAAAAAATAATTAACCAATAAAACATATAATTATGAAATATAAATCACAAAAAGTAGCGTATTGGTTTTTTGCATTATCAATGTTACTATTATCGTTACAGTTAATCTACGGATTCATAATGGGTTTTGCTCACATGGGCTTCGATGGTTTGCACAATATAATTCCTTTTAATGCAGCTCGAGCGGTTCATACAAATCTACTAGTTGTATGGCTATTGTCTGGCTTCATGGGAGCAGCATACTACATTATACCTGAAGAAGCAGAACATGAACTAGTAAGTGTTAAATTGGCCTATATTCAATTGATTTCATTAGCACTAGTAGGTGTTGTTGCAATTATTGGGTTTCATTTTAATTACTGGGAGGGAAGAAAGTTTTTGGAAATTCCTCGACCATTAGATTTTTTGGTCGTTGCCAACGTTCTTACATTTCTTGGGATTATTGTATTAACATTATATAAAGGTAAAAAACGAACTACTACATCATTAGTTTTAACTATGGGTTTAGTATTTGCAGCACTCTTGTATTTACCTGGAATGATATGGTTTGATAATCAAACAATGGATTCTTTTTTTAGATGGTGGGTTGTTCATTTATGGGTAGAAGGAGTTTGGGAATTGATTATGGGTGGTATTTTAGCCTTCCTATTAATTAAAATTACAGGTGTAGATAGAGAAGTAATTGAGAAGTGGTTATATGTAATTGTTGGATTAACATTTATATCTGGATTATTAGGAACAGGACATCACTATTATTACATAGGAGTTGGTAAGGTATGGCTAATTGTTGGGGGTATATTTTCAGCACTAGAGCCGTTAGCATTTTTAGCGATGGCACTTTTTGCCGTCTCAATGTACAGAAAAGGAGAGAAAAAACATCCAAACAAAATTGCTTTAAATTGGACTTTAGGAACAGCAATAGTTTCTTTTGTAGGGGCAGGTTTATTAGGATTAGCTCACACATTGCCAGGAGTAAACATGTATACACACGGAACCTTGGTTACAGCTATGCATGGGCATTTAGCCTTTTGGGGCGCTTATGCAATGATTGTTTTGGCCATCATAAGTTACGCTTTACCAAATTTAACAGGTCGTAAATTATTTGACACAATGACTGGGCAACTAGCGTTTTGGTTATCAAATATAGGAATGATAGGAATGACTGCTGCTTTTGGTGTAGCAGGTGTAGCACAAGTTTATCTTGAAAGAAAGGTAGGTTTAGAGTTTGGAGATGTTCAAACAGAAATTCAACCACACTTTTTTGTACTTGTAGCTTGCGCCACTCTATTCACATCTGGTATCATTTGTTATATCTATGAATTTATAAAATATGGTACGCCTAAAGATGAAGCATTAATTGATCAAACTAGCTAAAAAATAGAGCCTCATAATTCTATTCAGAATTATATAAATAAAAACACACACAGAGTTTGTTTAGAAAGTGGATTCTGTGTGCTGTTTTTTAAAATAAGTTTTATGATAACAAAAGTTCCCTATTACCATTCGGTTGGTAAAGAAATAGAAGTATTTGAACAATCATACAAAAATAAGATTCCTTTACTGCTAAAAGGTCCCACTGGTACAGGTAAGTCAAGATTTGTAGAGTACATGGCTCACAAACTCAATAAAGAATTAATTACTATTAGCTGTCATGAAGAAACATCTTCAACAGATTTAATAGGTAGATTTATTATCAAAGGAGCAGAAACAGTTTGGTTAGATGGACCTCTTATTAAAGCAATTAAAGAAGGAGCAATTATTTATTTAGATGAGATTGCAGAGGCTAGACCGGATGTAGTAGTAGCTATTCACTCTCTAACAGATCATCGTAGAGAACTTTACATTGATAAATTAGGAGAGACTATTAAAGCCCACGAAGATTTTATGTTGGTTGCGTCATTTAATCCTGGCTATCAAAAAGGATTTAAAGAATTAAAGCCATCTACTCGTCAACGTTTTATTGGTCTTTCTTTTAATTATCCTGCGGCAAAAATAGAAACTGAAATTTTAGTTAAAGAAACTGAGATTGATGAAGCTGACGCCAAGAAATTAGTTCAAATTGCTTCCAAAATTAGAAACCTAACAGAGTTAGGTCTTTCAGAAACTGTTTCAACACGTTTGCTAATTGATGCTGCAAAATTAATACACAGCGGATTGCCTAAACGCTTATCAATTAAAGTTGCAATAATTGAGCCTTTAACGGATGATTTAGATGTTTCTGAAGCATTATCTGATTTGTGTAACCTCATGATGTAATGCCATTAGACGAATACATATTCGGCAAATTTGCAAACTACTTTAAAACAAAAAAAAAGTACTCAGATGGTACGTTCGAGCGAGCTGTGTCGCTTATTGATATTAAATCAAAACTAACAATATTATCCAGAGCAACCACGGGCACTGCGATTCAAATATTTCCAGCCGAAAAGGAAGGTGGATATAAAAACGACAGTTTCTTTTTACCTATTTCTTTTTCTGCATTCTCAAGCAAGCAATTAAATTTATCATACTATTTATATCGTATTTTATATTTATCAGTTCAAAAAAAATTAAACTTAAATTGGAATGCAATTGAAGAACAATCCGTAGAAATTTCACAACAAAAAGCGATAGAAACTTCACAACAAGTTTTAGATATTCTTTTTGATGAATATCCAGTAACAAAGGAGCTACATCAAGTATTTACTGAACAAATCATTAATAATTCCTCCGAAAAAAACGATCCAGATTTTACTTGGTTATATGGTAAATGGATGAAAAATGAAATAGAAGAGAAGAAAGATAAAAAATTAAAAAACTTTTCAGATAACGTAAAAGTAGCTGTAGAAAAACAACCTACAACTATTATTAAAGCTAAGCCTGTAGAAAGTATTGTTAGTATTGAAGTAGATAAAAAACAACAAGAAGATTATGTGATGACACATAACTTTGAAAAAGTAGAAACAGCAGATGAGTTTAATGGATCATGGAGAGATTTTGACGGGGAAGATGAGTTAGAAGATCATCAAGATGCAGTAGATGAATTAAACATGAAATTTACTGTAAGAGTAGATGATGCAGCTCATTCAGTTTATCAAGCAGATTTTATTGAGAATACAACAATATCAGAAAGTGCAGAAATTGACGAAAAAGGATTTCATATAAAATATAACGAATGGGATTTTTCGAAAAGAATTTATAAGGAAAATTTTTGTAAAGTTTACCCACTTACACAACTAAAAACAGATCCTCAATATTATAAAAATACAATAGCTAAAAACACGACAACACTTAATGGATTACGTAAAATGTTGGCTAATATAAATAATAAACTACAACAGCTGCATCGTCAAACACAAGGGAATGAATTTGATATAGATGCAGTAACTGATTTACTTGTGGATATTCACTCAGAAAGAACGCCTTCTGAACGAATATACATATCCAATAGGAAAAAGGAAAAAGATATATCGATTTTACTTTTATTGGATATTAGTTTATCTAGTGATGGATACGCTGATGGGAGTAGAGTGATAGATGTTGAAAAAGAAGTGTCTATTTTATTTGGAGAAATATTGAATGAGTACAATATTGATTTTTCTATTAATTGTTTTTATTCTAAAACACGAAACTATTCATCCTATATGACATTGAAGGGATTTGATGAAGATTGGAATAGAGCCAAATATAAAATTGGAGCAATTGAACCACAGGGTTATACCCGGATAGGAGCTGCTCTGAGGCATTCGGGAGCTATGTTAGATAAACGAAATACAAAAAATAAGTGGGTTGTTTTAATTTCGGACGGTAAGCCTAATGATTTTGATAAATACGAGGGGAAATATGGCATTAATGATGTAAAACAAGCGTTGAGAGAATTAAATGAACGTCAAATTAATTCCTATGCTTTAGCTATCGAAAAAGAAGCGAAATATTATTTACCACAAATGTTCGGGCAAGGAAACCATCAAATACTTACTACACCAAAAGAGTTGTTGCAATCAATGATTAAATTGTATGAAAAGATAAAACATTAAACCTATTTAATTCAGTCAAAATTAATGGCATAGCGTTTCTAAGATTCAGAAATTTGTATTAAGAATTTAGAGAAAAATAAATTTATAATGAGCGAAGATCAAAATAATAAAAGCCTTTACTATCCGCCTGGAGGAATATTACTTTGGATAATTATTACTTTGGAATTATTAACTTTCGGTATGGCATTAGTTGCCTTCATTTATTTTAGCAAAGATGAGCCGCAATTATTTCATTCGTCGCGATTACTTTTAAACACAAACCTCGGAATTACTAATACTATTGTTTTATTAACGAGTGGTTTTTTTATGGCTATTGCTGCAAATCACTTCAAAACGAAGGACTATACTAAAGTTAAACTGTACTTAAATTTAGTTTTGTTAAGCGGTTTATTATTTTGCGGAATAAAAGGTTTCGAATTTTATCATAAATTTTCAGCTGGATTAACTTTAGATTCAAATGTGTTTTTTACTTTTTATTGGCTACTAACAGGGTTTCATTACATTCATGTTCTTGTTGGTTTAGTTATCATCGGCTTTCTTCTAAGAGGAATTAATAAAAACGCCACTTTATCACACGAAGATTTTGAAGGTGGCGCTGCATTTTGGCACATGTGCGATTTAATTTGGTTGATTGTGTTCCCTGTAATTTATTTATTAGCTTAATATGAAAACAACAGTTATATGGCTTATACTAATAAGTTTAACATTGACTTCATTACTCTTTAATGGTATCAACCCTGCACGACTTGCTATTATGGGGTTATTTACTGTAAAGTTTATATTAGTAGCATTTTATTTTATGGGAATTAGAGAGGCGCATACTTTTTGGAAAGTATTCAGTGTATTTTTAATACTACTAATTAGTGGTATTATTATTTTTATTTAAAACACATACTGCTATTACAACATAAAAAAGGATATTAAAATTTTTAATATCCTTTTTCAATTAAATCAATTTATCATTTATGCTTTATAAATTGGTTCAAATTTTGAAGTAAAGTGTCTTAAAAACTTTGGTTCTTCTGTTATTTTCATTCCGAATGCTTTTTCCTTTTCTAACAAAATTCTTTCAAAAACTTCTATAACATACTCTATATGACTTTGTGTGTATACTCTTCTTGGAATCGCTAATCTCACTAGCTCCATAGAAGCAGGAATTAACTCGTGATTATCATCATATTTTCCAAACATAACAGAACCAATTTCACAAGAACGAATACCACCCAACAAATACAACTGACAAACTAAGGATTGACCAGGATATTGATTGACTGGGATATTTGGGTATAATGCTTTTGCATCAATATAAACAGCATGCCCACCAATTGGCCAAATTAATGGAATCCCCATGGCATGTAATCGGTCACCTAAATAGCTAGTGCTTTTTATTCTATATTTTAAATAGCCTTCATCAAAAACCTCTTCTAATCCAATTGCTAAAGCTTCCATGTCTCTTCCAGATAAACCTCCATAAGTAGTAAAGCCTTCAGTAATGATTAATAGATTTTTGCATGATTCCGACAACTCTTTATTTTTTACAGCTAAGAATCCACCCATATTTACTAAGGCATCTTTCTTAGCACTCATAACCGCTCCATCACATAATGAAAACATTTCTACGGCAATTTGCTTGCTTGAAACATTTTTATATTCTTCTTCTCTTTCTTTTATGAAATAAGAATTTTCGGCAATTCTACAACAATCTAAAAATAAATTTACACCATGTTTTTTACAAATAGCTGATACCTCTTTTGCATTTTTCATACTAACAGGTTGGCCACCTCCGCTATTATTAGTAACAGTTAAAATAACTGCTCCAATATTGTCGGCACCTTTTTCTAAAATTAATTTTTCTAATTTTTCAGTATCCATGTTACCCTTAAATGGATGATATTGCATTGGATTTAGACCTTCTGGAATTACAATATCAATAGCTTCCGCACCAGAAAATTCGATATTAGCTCTAGTTGTATCAAAATGAGTATTACTAATAAATGTTTTTCCTTTTCCTCCTAGCAACGAATACAATATTCGCTCCCCCGCTCTTCCTTGATGAACAGGATATATATATTCCATCCCAGTTAAATTAAAAATTGTTTTATGCATTTTATGATAACTTGATGATCCAGCATACGATTCATCTCCTTGCATGATACCCGCCCACTGATCTGCGCTCATCGCCGATGTTCCACTATCGGTTAAAAAATCTATCAATACTTCTTCTGAGTTTAATAAAAAGGTATTGTAGTTGGCTTTTTTTAAGAATGCTTTTCTTTCTTCAACTGTTGTAATCTTAATAGGCTCTACCACTTTTATTTTAAAGGGTTCAATGATTGTTTTATAGTTCATAGTAATTGTTTTAATTGATAATTTTTTTGCATTTACTTATATACTTATAATGTAATTGTAAGCGTGTAATTTTATATAATCTTCTCTATAATATTGTTGATTAATGTCACTTTTACTAGTTGATTATAATCATAATAATTTATCTCGGATATAATTGTCCAAGATTAGAATAAATGTTAATTTTGTGCCATCAAACCACAACAAATGTTAATCAACATTTAACCCATAAATTTTAATCTTATGAATACCAAATGGGAGTTAAAAAATATATTTTGCGGATTAGTTCTAATTATATCTGTTTTTCAAAATGCAAATGCGCAATTTCAAGTTAATGGACAATATATGGCAAGAGGAGAATATCGGCATGGATATCAAACCTTGGCTGATACTAATCAAAAAGGGACTGCTTTTATTTCTCAAAGAGCGCGTATTTCCACTGAGTATAAACACGAAAAATTTAAAATTCATGTTTCAGCTCAAGATATAAGAACTTGGGGAAGTGTTGCAAATAGTGCAATCGACAATAAAGGCCTTTTTTCAATTTACGAAGCTTATGGCGAATTAAATTTTTCAAAAAAATTTAATGCAAAGATTGGGCGCCAAGCTATTTCGTATGACGATGATCGAATTTTTGGTTCATTAGATTGGGCTATGCAGGGCAGACGACATGATGCAACAGTTTTACGATATACTGATAGCACATGGGCCGTTCACTTGGGGGCTGCATACAATCAAAATTCAGAGTCTACTAAATTTCTACAATACACCGTTAATAATTACAAAGAATTTGAATACTTATGGGCAACTAAATCTTATAAAAAATTTAATTTTAGTTTTCTATTTTTAAATAATGGTGTGGCTTACACTAAGGTTGATCCTGCTACCTTTAAAAAAGATTCTATAACAATTTATTCGCAAACAACGGGCTTAAGAGCAGAATATAAATCTGATAAATATACAGGCTTATTATATGGATATTATCAAACCGGAAAAGATAACTCAAACAAAGATTTAAGTGCTTTTGATGCTTGTGCTGAATTAGGGTATAAACCATTAAAAGGATTACAAATAACCTTGGGTACTGAATTATTATCGGGAACGAGTCAAACAGATACTGCAAATAAAATTAACCATTCCTTTAATCCATTATATGGAACCAATCATCGTTTTAATGGTTATATGGATTATTTCTACGTAGGAAATCATTTGAATACTGTAGGATTACTAGATGGAGATTTAAGAATTCATGATACCTACAAAAAAATATTACTTGGAATTAACGGGCATTATTTTAATGCAGCAAGTGATATTAGAGATAAACGTAAAGGGGTAACGGATAAATTATCTAATAATCATTTAGGAGGAGAAGTGGATTTCACGATGAGTTATAATTATACAGATGGTGTATCAATTCAAGGAGGCTATTCGCAATTTTTCGGAGCAACGGGTTTGCAAATGTTAAGAGGGACTTCCTCATTAAAACCCACTAGTAACTGGATTTATCTTATGGTTATAATAAGACCAGGTACAGTTAAATGGCCTAAAGTAGGCCTAAAGATGTAATTAATTAAGTTCAACTAATACAATTAATGTTATGAAAAAAATCGCCAAAACAGCAATGGTAGTTGCTTCTGCCTTGTTCTTATCATGTGTTATTACAAGTTGTAGTAACAACGAAGCACCAACAAAAGAAAATAGTGAGGCTATCTCCGATAAAATGGAAGGAGAAGAAATTGCTGTGTTAACCGATGCTCCTAATGTTCCAGCACCAATAACAAGAAAGCATCCTACAAAAATGATTGTTAATCTTGAAGTGATTGAAAAAGAGATGGAAATGATGGATGGTGTTAAATATAATTTTTGGACTTTTGGAGGAAGTGTTCCAGGGAAATTCATCAGAGTTAGGGAAGGTGATTTTGTGGAATTTCATTTAAAGAATAATGCTAGCAGTAAACTTCCTCACAATATTGACTTACATGCAGTTTCTGGGCAAGGTGGTGGAGCGGCAGCAACAATGACATCTCCAGGGCATGAAACTCAATTTTCTTTTACTGCTCTTAATCCAGGATTATATATTTATCACTGCGCTACAGCCCCTGTTGGTATGCATATAGCTAACGGTATGTACGGTATGATATTGGTTGAACCTAAAGAGGGCATGCCTAAAGTTGACAAAGAATTTTATGTTTGTCAAGGAGATTTTTATACCAAGGGCGCTTATGGTGAGGAAGGTCTCCAACAATTTAACATGGAGAAAGCGTTAAAAGAAGAACCAGATTACGTTTTGTTCAATGGTAAAGTTGGATCTTTAACTGGAGAGAAAGCACTTAAAGCAAAAGTGGGAGAAACCGTACGTTTATTCGTTGGAAATGGTGGTCCAAATTTAGTTTCAAGTTTTCACGTAATTGGAGAAATATTTGATAACGTTTATCCAGAAGGTGGTTCTACATTAAACCATAATGTACAAACAACATTAGTTCCTGCTGGGGGCTCTGCAATTACTGAATTTAAATGTGATGTTCCTGCTACTTTAATTTTAGTAGATCACTCCATCTTTAGAACATTTAATAAAGGTACTTTAGGTATGCTTAAAGTTGAAGGAGCTGAGAATAAATCAATATATTCTGGACAACAAGATGATAGAATCTATCAAGGTGAAGGTGGAGCCGTGCAAACAATGCCTGAAGATCCTTCTACAAACGTTCCTTCTAAACCTTTGACTAAAGAAGAAAAAATGACTCAGGGTAAAAATATATTTGAAAGTACTTGTCAAGCTTGTCATCAATCTGATGGAAAAGGTATACCAAAAGCTTTCCCACCTTTAGCATCATCTGATTATTTTAAAACAGATAAAAACAAAGCCATTACAGCTGTTTTACATGGATTGTCTGGAAAAGTAACAGTTAATGGGCAAACGTTTGATGGTGTTATGCCTAAGCAAACTTTAAGTGATGGGCAAATTGCTTCTGTGATTACTTACGTTTTAAATAGTTTTGGAAATAAAGGTGGAGATGTTACACCTGCTGATGTTAAAAAATTAAGATAATAATGAAACATTTGTTATTCATATTAATCTGTATTTCATTTAAAACAATCTTTTCACAAGGTAGAGATGAGTATAAAGGAATGGCTTTTATAAAGGGAGGCGAATACCTCCCTTTATATTCCTTAGATAGTCAGAAGATTGTTGTTAAATCATTTTATATAGATATTTATCCTGTAACAAATGTTGATTATTTAGCCTTTATTAAAAGTAATAGCACATGGGCTAAAAGTAAAATAAAAAGATTATTTGCCGATTCATTATACTTAAAACATTGGGTATCTGATACTCTATTTAATATTAATATAGCGAAAAGTCCAGTAGTGAATGTTTCTTGGTTTGCCGCAAAAAAATATTGTGAATGTCAAGGAAAAAGATTACCAACTAATGCGGAGTGGGAGCTAGTTGCAAAATCAAACCAAACACAAGCAGATGCAAGTAAATCAAAAGAATTTAATCAATGGGTTTTAAATTGGGTCACTAAGCACTCTCCAGCAATTTTACCTAATGTTGGAAGTACATTTAAAAATCATTATGGAGTTTATGATATGCACGGTTTAGTTTGGGAATGGACGCATGATTTTAATAATGCCCTTACAACTGGTGAATCCAGAGGAAACAGCAGTTTAGATAATACTTTTTTCTGCGGAGGGGGATCTTTTGCATCAAAAGATTTAAATAATTACGCTTCATTTATGAGATACGCTATGCGATCAAGTGTCAAAGCTAAGTATAGTGTTCAAAATTTAGGGTTTCGATGTGTGACAACAAAAAAATAAATTAGTAAAGAATAATATTATGAAAAATATAATAAATAGTTTTATTGTTTGCGTAGTTGCAATTATAATTGTGGCTTGTCATGATAATGAAAAATTAGAAAAGGAAACAAAGGAAGAAGAATGTTGTAAAAAGGAAACAAGCGCCAACGTGGCGATAAGCAATGAAATATCTGACGAGTCTCTATTTAATATTACAAGTGATTGGAAAACACAAGATAATAAGAGTATAAAAATTCAGTCATTTCAAGGCAAGATTATTATAGCGGCAATGGTATTTACGCATTGTGAGGGAGCTTGCCCCAGAATTGTTGCTGATATTCAAAGAATCGAGAAATCATTCACTCCGGACGAATTGAAGAACATTCAATTCTTATTAATAAGCATGGATCCTGAAAGAGACACTCCAGAAAGATGTACGGAGTTCGCGAAGGAATATAAGTTGAATCCAAACTGGACACTTATTAGTTCTAACGATGACGCAACAATTGAAATGGCAAATGTATTGAATGTTAAAGTTAAGAAACTTTCTGGTGGAGGATTTGATCATTCAAACACGATACACATAATAGATCAACAAGGATTAATTTCCTTTCAGCAAAATGGATTAGAACAAGAGCCAGAAGGTAGTATAGAGAGTGTAAGAAATTTACTAAAAAAATAATTTATTTGTCAGGTTTTAAATTATTTGAGTAAATAAAAATGCCATTGCATATAGCAATGGCATTTTTTCTATAATTGTTAATCCATCCCTAATTGTTTTTTACCTGCAGGCGTTAAGAAATCCCTCGACCATTGGGGCTCCCAAACCAAGTTGATTTTAATTTCGAATACAGGAAAATGTTTATTTAAGCATGCTTCGATGTTATTTATTATTACATCTCCCATAGGACAATTCTTTGTTGAAAGGGTTAAATCAATAGTTATTTTACCTTTTTCATCATAAATAACTTTATAAACTAATCCCATGTCGATTATATTAATTTCTAATTCAGGGTCAATCACTTCCTTTAAAAATTGCAAAATTTCGATTTCCTGTTTCTCTTTATCTGTAAAAAAATTCATTGAAATTATATATATGGTTCAACTAAGGAGGCGTTAACGCCTTATGTAAAATGATTTTAAAAATATTAAAATTATATAACACTGCGGTTAGCAAAAGAAATACTGCTCCAATTTCTATGCATAAGGAATTCGACACTAAAATCCCACTCAAGATAGTAACGAAGCTTATAACATAAATATATAACTGAACTTTAGTGGTCTTTTCTGAATAAAGATTTTTTGGTAAGGGTGTTTTTACTTTGCCACTAATTTCTTGATACTTTTTCAACCATACTATAAATGCTAAATTTTTGAACGATTGCCCTAAAACAAGAAAAGTAATAAAACCAAATAACAAACTATAAACTATTGCTGTAGAAACTTGTTGCTCTAATTCCTTTTTTGAAATAAGATTAGTCTTTAAAATAACCCACAAAATAATTGGAATAAAAATTAAGAAAAATGAAATGAAAGAATATTTTAAATTAATGTCTAATTTTTTTCTAGCTCTTGTTTTAAAAGCTTTTGCTATATAACTCAAGAAAAATAAAATTCCTAAAAACACAATTACAAAATAAACTACTACCCTATTCATTCCGTTATAGAATAACGCGTCGATTATAAATCCTAATAAACCAAGATTAATTATGTAATATGAATAAGTTAAAACCTTAGTGTTTAATTTTCCAGACAATAGAAACATTGGAATTAATTTAGAAGCTACGCCAATTATTAAACAGAGGAACCATCCAACTAATCCAATATGTGCGTGGATTTTTAAATAGTATAAATGTTCTTTTGGCAGAAAGATAAACTTAAAATTAAATGCCAATAATGCGCCAATAAATGCTGTTAGCCAAAACCAAAACATAGATGCTTGTATAAAATCAATCTCAATGTTTTCTTCCTTAGAATCTTTTACTGTAAGCAAAATATTAACTAAAAAAAGAGTAATCCCTATAAATAAAAAGCAGGCCGCAATTTCAATTACATATCCGATATCAAATGTCCAAAAGGAAATTGATAACATGACTGTTCCAATTAACATAAATAAATACACTATGAATGCTAAGAGTGGGCTATGTATTTTTTTATTAGTTAGAACAGGAATTAATTGGTACAAGGATCCCATAATGATAAGAGTTATCCAGCCTAAAGTTGATAGGTGCACTATCGCTAGAATTTTAGGATGAAAATAATGTCCTATAAAAGCTTCATTAGAAAAAATAAGCAGAATCGATACAATTAAGAAAAAAAGTGCCGATGAAATATAATGAGCGATTATTATTCCATAAATATAATTATCTCTTAACGCTGTCTTTAACATTATCTAAATATTAACAGCTTAACACAATTTTCAGAGGCCATTTGAATCCTCCACTGATAGCCTCTTTCTGCCAACTCAGGGAATAAAAATTTAGGAACCCTCTTATGATTTACTAATAAAACATAATCTTTAGGTAGCGAAGGCAGTTCATTCAAAATCATAGCCATTGGTAGTGGCATTTCTAAATGACTTACGTCTAATTCTTTTATATTGGTGCCAAAAGATTTTAAAACTTTAGCTATCTCTTCTAAACTATTATTATCACTTAGTTCATTATTGTCAAATGTAGTTGGGTTATCTTTTTTAAAATAGGTATGAACTAATTGTTTTTCAATTACAATAGTATTATGAATATACCCTTTTTTCGATAGAATCGAAATAAGAGGCGTGGGCTCAAATGTATTTATAATCTTTAAAACTGAATTAGACGAAAGCTTACCTAATGCATTCATAATTACATTGAATGGATCTTTCCCTTCTTTTAGCATTTCTCTAACATCTAAATCAACAACATTCTCCTCGTTTATTTCCTGAAAGTGTTGTGAAGAAGGCTCAATCGAATTCTTACTAGAATTATTTGTATTTTCTTTTATTATAAAACCAAGTGGAATTAATTTAGTATAAAATTCATCTACACTTGATCCGCCAATTTTAGCTGCTTGTTTAATACTAACCCTAGATGCTAAAACCTTTCTTAATACAGGTATTTTAAGTTTATTAAAATTATTTGATATAGATACAATAGCATCTATTGATTTAGGATTGAAACTTATTAAAGCTGATATTTTGGTGTTTTCATTTATATACATATGCCTTTAAATTAAAACAGACCCATTTAGGGTCTGTTTGTTTAGTGATTACAACTCACTCTCTAATAAAATACTTTTCGGGAAAAGAATATTATTTTCTAAATGAATATGTTGATGTAAGTCTTCTTCAAATTCTTTCAATTTCAAAAATGAAACTTTATATGTTGTGCAACTATCTTCAGGAGGAGTATAATTATTTGATAACTCAACAATCTCCTTAAATATATCGCCAACAGCATCGTGCTCATGTTCCATCATCTGTATCGGATTTTTAATTGTTCCAAAGCTTGTATAAGGTGAATTTAAATTATTAGATTTTGCCGCAACAAGTTCTTTTATGAATGGAAATAAAATTTTTTCCTCTTTTAACATATGTTCATCTAACTCCTCCGCAGCAAGTTGAAATTTAGCTGCAATAGTTATTACTTCTGGATGAGCTGCTCCATGAACCTTTGCAACTTTACTTGTATATTCTTTTAATATCGGTATAGAATTTTTAACGTATTCATGATGCGTGTTCAAGATATAATCAACCAGGAAGTCCAAGCTCCACTCATTAAACCTTTCTGATGATGTGGAATTTGTCACCTCTAACTTTTTTAAATCTGCGTCAACAGCTAAAAAATCGATATTTTTATCAATACAAGCTTGAGCTACTGTTTTTTTTCCACCGCAGCAAAAATCGATATTATGCTTTTTGAAAATTTCTGCCTTTCTAAAATCCTTTGCAACTAATTCGCCAATCGAGGGTTCTGAACTCGAATCATTTCTTTTTATCTTCACTAACCATTGCTCTGGTCCAGCTTCGATATAATCCCAGGTAAAAATATTACCCCTTTCTCCTAATAATTGATAGTACAGTGGTTTTGGATCATGATCATTTAAAATAATAAAGGCTTCTCCCCCATTTAGACTATCAAATTTTTTGAAAATAGTTGGGTGTTTTAACTTTGGTTCGATGATTGTTACATCTATTGTTGCAATTGTTTCCATGCAGTAAATTTTTATTGTTATGATTGTAAAATTACAAGTGAAATAATCGTCAGTTGATGATTTGAATCATACAAACTATTTGTTACTCCAAATTTATTTTATTTAACAAATCTGTAAATTCTGATTGAATAGATTGTGTTTTGTCCTGTGCGTACCATAAATGAATATTTTTTACTAATTCGTCATGCGCAATTTTAGGGTTATCTTTCTTTAACTCTAGTACTTTATCTTGAATAGTTTTAGGTCTTGGTCCCCAAACAAAATTAATTTTATCTGTTGATTCATCTTTACATATTAATTTAGGAATAGAGCGAGAGCCATTAGTTAAAAAACAGTCTATCAAATCCAAGTGCTCGTCCCTGAAAACTAGCTCTAATTTAATGTTGCTATTTAATGCTGCAATTTTAGCAATTACAGGAATGCATTGTGCGCCATCCCCACACCATGATTCCGTAATAATCAACCAATGTTGTTTGGCAGTAATTTTGCTTATTAATTCTTGTAAATCATTGTTAATAATACATTGTTTATCTATACGTTTAATTCGTTGTGCGTTAATTGATGTAGCAGCAATTCTTTCTTCTGATTGTTCTCCTGAAGTGTTGGATTCTTCAGCGAAATTTATAACCAATTTTTTATAATCTTCATACGAGTATGTATGATTTATACTTTTCAAAACTTTAGTGTCCATGTTTTTTTTGCAAAGATTATGATATTATCTTGTTTATATAATGATCCTAATCATGTAATGGATTTTCCTGAAATTGACGAAGGCTACCTTTTTGGGGTAGCCTTCTTTTAATCAAAAAACCGAAATCAATTTGAAAAAAGTATAAAGATTATTCGGAGTCAATTATCTTTTCAATGTACTAATATCGCTATATAAATAGTATATGAAAGGTTTTTTGTTTTTGATTATTGTATCTTATTTAGGAAGTAAAACATCATTAATTACGTGAATAATGCCATTTGCTGTAGTTATGGAAGCAACTATCTCGGATCCGTTAACAAAATATTTTCCGTCTTTCATTGTTATTTTAACTTTACTACCATTTACCATTTCAAATTCTTGTCCATCTTGCATGTAGTCAGTTTTTAATGCGCCAACATATGTATGATATTCTAATATATTTGTTAAGTCTTCCTTCTTCTCAGGTTTAAGTAAATCATCAACTGTTCCAGCTGCCAATTTATCAAAAGCAGCATTTGTAGGTGCGAATACAGTAAATGGTCCTGCATTACTTAATGCATCAACTAAACTTGCAGCTTTTACTGCTGTTACTAATGTAGTGTGATCTTTACTTCCAACAGCTACTTGAACAATATTAGGGTTCGAGGTAGCGTCTTGAACTGCTGATTGTCCAGCACCGTTAGCTTCTATTGAAGTCACTGCTTTTGTAGCACTTTCTTCTGTTTTTGTTTCAGATCCTGAATTACATGAGAATAATCCTATTGTTCCCGCAACTAGTAAATATTTTATTGTTGTTTTCATACGTTAATTTTTGTCAAAAATATTAATTTATCTATTCGTTGTTTATGATTTAAATCATAATATCTGAATTATGTTTTAAATCGGATAAAATTGTCTTATATAAACGAAAAGTGAATATATTTGCAGAAAAAATTTAATAATTATATTATGAATCTTTCATCACCACACACATTTCACATACCTGTAATGGGACTTGCATACACTATTGATACGCCTATAAAAGTTGCCAAATATGGAATTACATCAGTTGTATCAATTATCGAAGATTATTTAGTTGAGCAAATGAGGGAGGTTATTTGCCGAAATGAAAAAATCAAATATGTAAAAATCCAGTCAACTGAGCGAGACTTCAGAGCTAACAGAATAACGGCTTACTTAAATCTAATTCAAGATATTGTTGATAAACAAATTGAAGAAATTCGGAGTGAAGATTTTGATACAGGAAAAACTATTGTACAATATTTTGATATGTTGTCGGATAACTCTCCATTAAAAGCTTTATACAACAAAATGCTTACTAGCAAATATCCTGAGAAAGAAAAATTACAAAAAGAGTTGCGCTCCTTAATTACAGCGGGAAAAATTGATGTTAACATTATGACTAAATTAGATAAAACTAATTATGACAACGAGGGTAACGAACTACCCCAGCAATTTTCCGACGCTTTAGCTGCTTTAAGAGGCTATGCTAATAGTAAAATTAAATCTTCAATTGTTTTTTCTGCAGGATTAAATCCACGCCTATTTAGTTACTGCGAAACCTTTGAAGATTTCTATCCGAATTTAAAAGGTATTATAAATAAAAAAATAATTTTAAAAGTAAGTGATTACCGATCAGCATTAATACAAGGCAAATACCTAGCGAAAAAAGGATTATGGGTTTCCGAATTTCGAGTTGAATCAGGTATTAATTGCGGCGGACATGTTTTTATATCTAATGGAATACCACTAGGGCCAATTCTAGAAGATTTTAAAAACAAAAGAGATGAATTACATCATGAGTTATTTGTGGAATGTGAAAATGCACTTAAGGCATCGAAAAGAAATCCATTTATAGATAAACCAGAATTAAAAATTACTGCACAAGGCGGCATAGGAACAAGTGAAGAAAACACTTTTTTAATTGATTATTACAATTTAGATTCAACTGGTTGGGGAAGCCCATTTTTATTAGTACCAGAAGCTACTAATGTCGATGTTGAAACTCTTAATAAATTAAAGTCTGCCAAAAAAGATGATTATTATTTAAGCCATTCCTCACCTTTAGGAGTTCCATTTAGCAATTTTAGAAATAGTAGTTCAGAAGAACAAAGAAAAATGAGGATTGCAAAAAAACGACCAGGAAGTCCTTGCTATAAAAAATTTCTGTCCATGAACAAAGAATTTACCGATAAACCAATTTGTACTGCATCAAGAGAATATCAAAACTTAAAAATTAAGCAACTTAAAGTAGAAATTAAGGATGAAAAAGTATTAACGCGTGAAATAGAAAAAGTAATAGAGAAAGATTGTTTGTGTGAGGGCTTAGGCGCTTCTGCTTTACTTAAAAACGAAACTAAACTTTCACATAACTTAAGTGCTGTAACAATTTGCCCAGGACCTAATTTAGCTTACTTTTCAGATACCTTCTCATTGAAGCAAATGGTTGATCACATCTATGGGCGCTTAAACATTTTGAACAATTTGAATAGACCGAATTTATTTGTAAACGAACTGCAATTATATTTTGATTATTTGAAAACAGAAATCGAAGATCAATACAATACCATCACAGAAAAAAAATTAGAATATTTTAAAACCTTTAGAGCTAATCTAATAAATGGAATCGACTATTATGAACAACTCATTCCTAAAATAAAACAAAACAATAGCGATTTGAAAAATAATGTGAGACAACAACTTAATGATTTAAAGAATTCATTAAATCTTTTGCCACAACTAAAAACCAATTAGCTTACAAATATTCGCATTAAAATTATTATAATATGAACCCTGAAAACATAAAATTTATTAGTAATGATCAACAAAGGCAGTTTGCGTATAACGTAAGGAAAAATGTAAATGCTTATTTCACGGAAAATAAAATTTCACCAAAGGGTAATACAACATTAGTAGTTAAAACTATTATTATGTTGAGTTTATATATCGTGCCATTTGTAATTTTATTATTAATACCGATGAGTGCATGGGTTGGTTTATCTTTATCAGTCATAATGGGAATTGCTGTAGCTGGCATTGGAATGGGAATTATGCATGATGCTGTTCATGGATCGTATTCAAAAAAAAGATGGGTAAATAAATTATTTGGCGGCACTCTTTATTTACTTGGTAGCAATGTGTTTAATTGGGAGGTTCAGCATAACATTATGCATCATACACATACTAATGTTGGAGGCATTGATGAAGACATTGATACTAAAGGTCCAATTAGATTGTGTGAACACGCTCAGTTAAAACAAATTCATAAATTTCAATACATATACGCTTTCTTTTTTTATTCATTAATGACAATAGTGAAATTGTTTAAAGAGTTCCCTCAATTAGCAAGGTACAATAAATTGGGTATTACTAAAAAAAATGGAATTAACCCAACAGTGGAATATATTAAAATGGTAATATATAAAATAGCTTATTTATTTGTAATAGTTGGATTGCCAATATTATTAACTGATTTTCTTTGGTGGCAAGTTATTATTGGTTTTGTAGTTATGCATTTAATTACAGGCGCAATATTAAGTATTGTGTTTCAAATGGCGCATGTTGTGGAAGGTACAGTACAACCATTACCAAATGAAAATGGTATTATAGAAACTGATTGGGCTGTCCATCAACTAAACACTACCTCAGATTTTGGAAGAGATAGTAATTTTTTAAATTGGTTTGTTGGCGGCCTAAATTTTCAAATAGAACACCATTTATTTCCAAACATCAGCCATGTACACTATCGAAAGTTATCTCCGATAGTAGAGAGAACCGCTATCCAGTTTGGATTAGTATACAATTTGAAACCATCTTTCGCAAGCGCATTATTATCACACATTAAACGTTTAAAAGAACTAGGCAGATAAATTATTCAGTGAATAAATATTATAAAAAAAAGGAATTATGAAACAATTAGTTAAAAGATCTTGGGCAGAGCCCTATAAAATGAAAATGGTTGAATTATTAAAAATGACAACCAAACAACAACGTATTAAAGCTATTAAAGAAGCTGGTTATAATACATTTCTTTTAAAATCAGAAGACGTGTATATTGATTTACTAACTGATAGCGGAACAAATTCGATGAGCGATAGGCAATGGGGCGCATTTATGACAGGAGATGAAGCGTACGCAGGAAGTAAAAGCTATTACAAATTAGAAGGGGCAATTCAAAAATATTATGGGTATAAATACATTATTCCAACTCATCAAGGTAGAGCTGCTGAAAATATTTTATCTAAAATACTTATAAAAAAAGGTGATATCATTCCTGGTAATATGTACTTCACTACAACAAGATTGCATCAAGAATTAGCAGGTGGAACTTTTACAGATATTATTATTGATGAAGCCCATGAGCCCCTCAACGAGCATCCATTTAAAGGGAATGTTGATTTAATTAAATTGGATAAAGTAGTGAAAAAATATGGGGCAAAAAAAATACCATACATAAGTATAGCTACTAACGTAAATCTTGCAGGAGGTCAACCAATTAGTATGGCTAATTTAAGAGGGTTAAGAGCTTATACCAAAAAACATAACATTAGAATCATACATGATATGACTAGGGTTGCTGAAAACGCCTATTTCATCCAACAAAGAGAAAAGGGATTTAATAAAAAATCGATAAAAGAAATTGTATTGGAAATTTGCTCATTAACGGATGGTGCAACCATGAGTGCTAAAAAAGATGCATTGGTTAATATTGGTGGATTTATGGCTACAAACGAATGGGATGTTTTTGAAGAAGCAAGAAATTTGGTAGTAGTTTACGAAGGCCTTCATACTTATGGAGGTTTGGCTGGAAGAGATATGGAAGCAATAGCTATTGGGATTGCAGAAAGTTTAGATGATAATCATCAACATGCTAGAGTTGGTCAAGTTGAATACTTAGGTCACAAAATGATTGAGTATGGTATACCAATTGTGAAACCAATTGGTGGGCATGGAATATTTGTAGATGCAAAAGCTTTTTTACCTCACCTCACACAAGATCAATACCCAGCTCAAGCGTTGGCCGCTGAATTATACATTGATTCTGGAGTTAGAACAATGGAACGTGGTATTGTATCTGCGGGCAGAAAACAAAACGGCGAAAACTATTACCCTAAATTGGAACTAGTACGTTTTACTATTCCTCGCAGAGTATACACACAAGCTCATATGGATGTGATTGCCGAATCCACTGCGGCAGTGTATCAAAGAAGGAATTCTATTAAAGGATTAAAAATGACTTATGAACCAAAGTATTTACGCTTTTTTCAAGCAAAATTTGAAAAATTATAAATGAATTTTAGACCTAAACATATGTTTTATATTTTATGTGCATTGTTTCTTTTGTATTCATTTAGCATATATATAAAACCTCTTTCGATCAAAGAAGAATCTAAATTTAATAAGGAAAAGGCAGCGGACGGAAGACTAGTGTGGCAATCATATAATTGCCAAAGCTGCCATCAATTATATAGTTTGGGAGGATATTTAGGACCTGATTTAACTAATATTATTTCTAATCCAAATAAGGGCGAAACAATAGTTAGAGCAATGATTAAATCCGGCACTAAGCAAATGCCAGCATTTAGTTTAACAGATACTGAAATGAATTCATTAATTGAATTTTTGAAATCAACTGATGCTAGCGGTAAAGCCGATCCTAGAGAATTTTATATTAATAAATTTGGAATGATTGAAGAGAATGAAAGTGAGTAAATTTAATATTGGAAATCTGTTTTTAATAACAGCATTAGGCATGCTAGTATTAGGTATGTTTTTTGGAATCTTAGCAGCTTCTGTCTATATTTTTCCTGATTTCATGAAAAACCAACTAGGCTTTGTTTCATTAAGACCATTGCATGTTTCATTAGCAATTTTTTGGATTATTTTAGGATCTACAGGATGCATATACAATGGATTAAAGCAACACATTATAGAAGTGAAAACATATAAAATTGCATTCGTTCAATGGGCGTTGTGGATTATTGCTATTATTGGAATTGTAATTTCTTATTTTACAAAAGATTTTGGTGGAAGAGAATACTGGGAATTCAACCCCATTTGGGCTCTTCCAATTGCAATTGCATGGATTTTATTTTTACTTAATTTTTATCCGATAGTAAAAAAAATAAAAGATTGGCCAGTTTACATTTGGATGTGGCTAACGGGAGTTTTATTTTTTCTGTTTACGTTTTCAGAAAATTATTTATGGGTATTTCCATACTTCAGAGAACATTTTATTACAGACATGACAATTCAATGGAAAGTAAATGGCTCTTTAGTGGGTTCGTGGAACCAAATTTTATATGGAACTGCAATTTTTCTAATGGACAAGATTTCGAACACAAAAAATACTGGGAGGAGTAAGTTTGCTTTTTTCATGTACTTTCTTGGTTTGTTTAATCTTATGTTTAACTGGGGACATCACATATACACACTTCCAACAGAAAAGTACATAAGATATATTGGATACATTGTTAGTATGACAGAGTGGGTGTTTTTCATAAAAATTGTATTCGATTGGAAAAAAAGCCTTACAACGATTCAAAAAAATTATCATTACTTCCCATATAAATTTATTATGGCTACTGATATTTGGGTTTTCATTAATATGGGGCAAGCTATATTAATGTCTATACCAGCAATAAATAAATATACTCATGGCACGCATATTACGGTAGCACATGCGATGGGCACTACCATAGGAATTAATACGATGATACTACTTGCCGCTTGCTTTGAATTTTTTAATAATAAAGATAAAAGAAAGAGACTAAATTATTTATTTTGGCTACTACAGTTAAGTCTCTTAGTATTCTGGGTTTCCCTAAACATAGCTGGTATCCAAAAAGGTATTTGGCAGTTGAGTATAAATCAAGGGAGTTATTCTAAAATGATGGAATCACTCAGGCCCTATTTTATTGCGTTTGTTTTTGCAGGTATTGGGCTCCTAATAACATTAAGTTCATTTGCTTTTATTTTAATAAATTCTGCAATAAGAAACAAAGCAATGAATAAGGAAGAAATTAAAAATGAACAATAGTATGAACATAGAAGATTTAAAAACAGCATACACTTATAAATCAAATAAGGAACTGAAATTTACTTATTTTATATTTAAGGTTCTTCAAAAACCAGGATTAGTAAAGCTATTAATTAGTTTAACGAATGGAATACTAAAATATAATTTACCACTTAAATTTCTAATCAAAAAAACAATATTTAATGTGTTTTGCGCAGGGGAGACTACAGACGATGCCTTTTCGAAAATAAAATATTTAGAGAAATTTAATGTAAGATCAGTTTTAGATTATGTTTCTGAAGGAGAAAACAATGAAGATTCATTTAATAAAAACAGCGAAATAATTGTTTCGAATATTATTAGATTGGGCAAGGAGTGCCCTGGTAATTATGTAAGTGTTAAACTGTCTGGCCTAGAGAATCCTAAATATTTAACGCATTGTAATACGATAAACTTTGGTGATGAATTAATAAGTTCGCCTAGGTTTGATAGATTAATTAAGCGACTTGATTTGATATGTGCAAAAGCATATGAATCAAAAGTGATAGTTTTCATTGATGCAGAAGACAGGTGCATGCAAGACGTTTTTGATAGACTCACTGAAACCATGATGGAAAAATACAATAAAGAATATGCCGTTGTATTTAACACGCTTCAGATGTATCTTAAGGATAGATTAAAATATCTTCATGACATAATTGAAAGCGCCGAGCGAAAAAATTATATACCAGGTATAAAACTTGTAAGAGGCGCTTATGTAGAAAAGGAAAGAGAAAAAGCTATAAAGGAAAGAAAAGATTCTCCTGTATTTGATACAAAGAAAGAAACTGACGATTCATTTAATCAGGCAGTAGAGATATGTTTACGAGAATTTAAGAAGGTAGATTCATGTATTGCTACACACAATAATGATAGTACACAACATGCTATTAATTGTATTAATAAGTATAATATTAGCAATCACTATTCAAAAGTAAGATTTTCACAATTATATGGAATGAGTGATCATCTAACGTTTAATTTGAGTATAAATGGATATAACTCATCAAAATATTTACCCTATGGAGAAGTGAAAAAAGCAATTCCATATTTAATTAGAAGATCTGAAGAAAATTCATCTATTGATGGGCAAATAATTGATGAAGTTATTAGATTAAAAAACGAAATAGAACGAAGAGCTAACATTTAAATCACATAACATGAGTTTTATATATTATATTTTGCTAGGATTATTTTGGATACTAATTTGTATAGGTTTAGGAATGTATATAAATGCAATAGGTTTTACAAAAAAGAAACACCATGTTATTGGATTAGCAGGGATTTTCATTTCATACATTGTAGGAATTCTTATGCTTTTAGCAATTATCGTATTTTCTTTATAACGATTATTTTGCCGTCCAAGTTGTTTTATTTCCAAATCCTAATGTGTTATCTGTAAATTTTAAAAAATCTAATCTCACTGCCCATACATAGCCCATTACTGCAATGCTCATGGGGTATTTTTTTAGATATTTTGTGTTTAGTTGTAACTTATCAATTTCTTCATTCTCAATGATTTTTCCAGTGAATTGCACTCCCTTTAATTTTAATGTATCAATCACATTTGGTAAAATAGTTCCTGAAATAGATGCCATTGGTTTTGTGAGTTTTTGATGAGTTGTTCCCATTGATGATTTAAATATCAAAACATGATGCTCTTCCTCAAATGTGTAAAAACAATTAATACAGTAAGGCTTATTGTCGGGGTCAATAAAACAAACAGTAGATACTTTATTATCTTGCAAAAAGCTACTAATTTTTCTGGAATATTGTTCATAAAACTAATTATTTTTTAATCGACTGTTCTTTCTTTTTAAAGCATTTAAAAATTCTCTTTTTTCAGTTTCAGAGTTTGGTTTTATGTCTGGTACAATTGCTGGCTTTGCATTATCATCAAGAGCAACAAAAGTAAAATAAGCTTCATTTATTAAATATGCTTTCTGACTTAATATTTTTTTTGCCCAAGCTTGTACAAATATTTCCATTGAAGAATTAAACGAACGAGTTATTTTTGCTTTTATTGTTATTATATCTCCAATTTTTGCAGGCATTTTAAATTTGACGCTATCTATTGATGCTGTTACACAAATATGTTCAGCGTGATTTTGGGCGCAGATTGCTGATGCAATATCCATCCACTGCACCAATCTTCCCCCTTGCAAAATTCCCATAGGATTTGTGTCATTCGGACAAACAATTTCTGTCAATATTGTTTCAGACTTTTTCGAAGTTTTAATTTTTTTCATATTTTTTTTAACTATAAACTTTAGCAGAAATGCCATTTGATATAACTAAATTACAAATAGAGTTCAGTTGCTCAATAGAAATTTTTTCAAGATCCTTAGCAGGAGTTTCTCTATCAATCGTGTAAATCATAACGGATTTTGGGTTTATTTCTTTTAAAGCGGTAATCCATGCCGTTAATTCTTCCGCGCTTGTATTATCCACATATTCTCCCTCACAATAACCTTTCAAAAAAATTGTTTGAATAATTAACTCTCCCTTTAGTTCTTTTAATTTTTGGATGTACCATTCAATTGGTTTTGAAGAATGAGGCTTGTCGATTTTAAATAACATTTCGGTGGTACCTGCGTCCAATTTCATAACTTTTAAATCTACTTTTTTTAAACTTTCCAAGATTGATTTATTACCTAATAGTGTAGAGTTTGATAACACTGTTATGTGTATTTTGGGCAAATATAAATCCCGTAATTTAATAACTTCATCTATTATTTCCGAAAACTTAGGGTGCATGGTGGGTTCACCGTTACCTGCAAATGTAATACTATCAATTGCGGTTTTATTAACTGCCAATTCTTTAAACCGATACTCTATAGCACTAATTATTTTTTCTGAATCTAAATAATTTACTTTAAATGATTTTAAGTCGGTCCATCCGCATTCACAGTATATACAGTTAAAATTACATACTTTGTTTTCCAAAGGAAGTAAGTTAATTCCCAATGAATTTCCAAAGCGTCTACTTACTATTGGTCCAAATACAATATCATTAAACAATACGGCCATATCTGTAATGTTAGTAAACATTTAATATATTTAATGTGAGTTAAATCATATTACTTTGTTTAACTATCTAAATAGAATAACAATTAGTTGTTTATAACTATTCGGATGTTTTTATCCGATATAAATATTAAATTATATTTTTGTTGCAACAATAAAACATTATGATTTTTTCAAAAGCATGCGAGTACGGTATAAAGGCAGCAATTTATGTTGCAGAACAGTCTATTAGTGAAAATAGAGCTAGTTTAAAAGGGATTTCTAAAGAGATTAATTCTCCAGAAGCTTTTACTGCCAAAATATTACAGACACTTGTAAAGCATAATATTATAAATTCGGTAAAAGGTGCGACGGGAGGATTCGAAGCCGATTTAAAAAAAATAAAAAAGATTAAATTAATAGAAATTGTTATTGCTATTGACGGAACTTTACATGAAAGTAAATGTGTCTTAGGATTAAACCAATGTTCAGAGTTACACCCTTGTCCAGTTCACAATAAATATAAACATATAAAAAAGGATATTTTGGCGATGCTAGAAAAAACAACCCTTGCCGAAATGTCGACTAGTGTAATAGAAGGATTAAGTTGTTTGAAAAACTAACGAAACCAGCAAAATAATTTTTGTCGTTAAGGTATAACTTTTGAACTACTCAATCAAATTTAACTTTTCAATTTAAAAAAACCTAAGTTATTGGGCTGAAATAATATTGTCTAAAAATTAATAAAGAAACAAAAAAATAAGATGGAAAAATATGTAATTAAAAGAAATGGTGAATACAAGCCATTGGATCTCTTTAAAATTAAAGATGCAATCCTAAAAGGATTTCAAAGTGTTAATGAACAATTCGAAGAAATTGTTTTTGACGAGGTCATCCTTGAATTAGATTCTAAAGACACCTGGAGTGTTGAAGAGATTCAAGATATTATTGAAAAAGAACTCTTCCAGAGAAAGTATTTCGACGTTATGAGATCCTTTATGTTGTACAGGCACACAAGAAAACTACAAAGAGAATTAACTCAAAACATTGATAGTAACACAACATACGTTAATAGTACACAAACCATTGAAGAATATATTGGTCAAACAGATTGGCGCATTAACGCTAATGCAAATACAGCATATTCTAATGCTGGTTTAGTTAACAATGTTGCAGGTAAAATAATTGCGAATTATTGGTTGGATAAAGTTTATTCTCCTGAAGAAGGAGCAACACATCGTAATGGAGATATACACATTCATGATTTAGATTGTTTAACTGGGTATTGCGCAGGATGGAGTTTAAGGGCCTTATTAAATGATGGATTTAATGGCATTAGAGGAAGGGTTGAAAGCAAAGCTCCTTCGCATTTTAGGGAAGCGTTGGGACAGATGGCCAATTTTTTGGGAATACTGCAAAGTGAATGGGCGGGGGCACAAGCCTTTAGTTCTTTTGATACTTATTTAGCCCCATATGTATTTAAAGATAAACTATCATTCGAGGAAGTATTAAAAGCTGTGCGTAGTTTTATCTACAATCTAAATGTACCAGCACGTTGGGGGCAATCGCCTTTTACTAATATCACTTTAGATTGGGTAGTGCCTTCTGATTTAAAGGAACAAATTCCAACAAGAAATAACAATCATCTTTTTAAAACAGTTAACGACAATACACTTCTTGAACTTGCAAAATCAAGGGGGGTTGATCAACTAGTAGATTTGAGATATGAGCATTTCCAAAATGAAATGAACATGATAAATAAAGCGTATTATACAGTAATGACGGAAGGGGACTCTCAAAGTCAACCTTTTACTTTCCCTATACCTACTGTAAATATTACCGAAGATTTTGATTGGTACGGCGAAAACACTGACTTGTTGTTTGAAAACACAGCGAAGATTGGATCTTCCTATTTCCAAAATTTTATTGGTAGCCAATATGTTTTAGATGATAATGGAAATAAAATTGAAAACGAAAAAGCCTATAAACCTAACGCGGTTAGAAGTATGTGTTGTAGACTGCAACTTGACTTAAGAGAATTATTAAAAAGAGGCAATGGTTTGTTTGGAAGTGCTGAAATGACAGGTAGCATAGGTGTTGTTACAATTAATATGGCTCGTTTAGGTTATTTATATAAAGGAAATGTAAATGCATTATATGAAAGACTAGATTTTCTATTAGAAATTTCAAAATCTACACTTGAAAAGAAACGAGTTTTTATTCAGGATATGTATGATAGAGGTTTATACCCATATACAAAAAGATATTTAAGTCATTTTAGGAATCATTTCTCAACCATTGGTGTAAATGGAATAAATGAAATGATACTAAATTTTACTGAAGAAAAAGATAATATCACAACTGAAAGTGGGATTGAGTTTGCAAGTCAAATATTAGAACACATTCGGGATAAAATGAAATTGTTCCAAGAAGAAACTGGCAACTTATATAATTTAGAAGCTACTCCTGCAGAGGGTACAACGTATCGTTTTGCAAAAGAAGATAAAAAAAGATTTCCAAATATTATTCAATCTGGGACTGAAGAAAATATATATTACACGAACAGTTCTCAAGTGCCAGTAAATCATACTGATGATCCATTTGAGGCTTTATTATTGCAAGATGAATTGCAATGTAAATATACTGGCGGTACAGTTTTGCATTTATATATGCGTGAAAAACTGAGTTCAGCAGAGGCTTGTCGAAATTTAGTAAAGAAAGTTCTTTCAAACTTTAGGTTGCCATATATTACTATAACACCTGTATTTAGTATTTGTCCAACGCATGGCTATTTATCGGGTGAGCACGAATACTGTCCAAAATGCGATGAAATTTTATTAGAAAAATTAATCCTTAATCATAAACCATATGAACAAAAACAGCAACAATCAGTTATTGCAAAATAATAATTTGCAACGCACAAAATGCCTAGTTTATACCCGAGTAATGGGTTACCACAGGCCAGTAGAAAGTTTTAATATTGGTAAAAAAGGTGAACACAAACAACGAATACAATTTAACGAAAGCCGATGCTACTAAACCAGTATACAGTATTACGCCATTTACCTTATTAGATTACCCTCATAAAACAGCCTGCATACTGTGGTTTGCAGGCTGCAATATGAAGTGTGTTTATTGTTATAACCCTGATATAGTATTTGGGAAAGGAAAGATCTCAATCTCGGAAGTATTGAATTTTTTAAATCGCAGAAAATCTTTATTAGATGGGGTTGTTTTAAGCGGTGGGGAGTGCACCTCTCACAAAAATATTAGACAGCTATTGCAGGAAATTAAAAAATTAGGCTTCTTAGTGAAAATCGATACAAATGGAAGTAACCCAGAGAAATTAATCAACCTAATAAATGAAAATTTGGTCGATTATGTTGCCTTAGATTTTAAATCAACTAAGGAAAAATTTAATGAAATTACGAAATCGAATTTGTTTTCAGAATTTGAAAAAACATTAAATTATTTGGTAAAATCGAAGTTTCCTTTTGAAGTTAGAACAACAGTTCATTCGGAATTATTGAATTTAGAGGATCTTCAGTCAATGACGGAAAAGCTTGAAAATTCTGGATACAGGGGAAAATATTACTTACAATATTATTTAAATGATGTAATGAGTATTGGAAACATAAGTAATACCAAGCGAAATTACATTAACACTGAAAGTATTCAAACAAAACTAGAAGTTGTAATAAGAAATTAAAATGCGTTATACAGCAAATAAAAAATACCTTTATTATCTTCAAAAATTTGCGACTGCAAAAAAATTGAAGAACCTTGCTTTGAATAAATACGAACATTATGCCAAGAAAAAAACGCTAAGGAGTTTTCCATATAAAGTCACAATAGATCCATCTAGTTATTGCAATTTGCGTTGCCCAGCTTGCCATACTGGGACTAAACATTCTGAAATGATTAAACCAAGTATACTCAAACTTGAAGATTACAAAACTATTTTTAATCAAGTTAAAGATTATACTTTTAGCATAGCTTTATACAATTGGGGCGAACCATTTTTAAATAAGGAAATTTTCGAAATCATTTCTTACACTAAAGAAAATAATGTAGGTAGTACTCTACATTCGAATTTTAATGTGTTTAATGAAAAAATGGCTGATGAATTATTGCGTTCAGGATTAACCCACATTTACATGTCAATTGATGGGGCTACACAAGATGTTTATAATCAATATAGAATTAAAGGGAATCTCGAAAAAGTACTATATAATATAAAACTATTAACTGAAGCCAAAGCAAAACATAAATCTATTTTTCCCTTAATAACCTGGAAATATTTAACGTTTTCTCATAATGAACATCAAGTTAAGGAAGCTGAGCAAATTGCTAAATCTCTTAATGTTAACAATTATGAGACATTTGTAGCGCGCCCAAAACTAAACGACATTTACGATGACGCAAATGAATATAAAAATAATCCAGCTAAGATGGCGACGTTAAAATTTGATTGCGCTAGTTTATGGCAAAGCGTTTATATTTCTCCAAAAGGTAAAGTTTCTCCTTGTTCTTTAGCTTTTAGAGAGAATGAATCTTTTGGTAATCTTTTAGAAAGTGATTTTTTGAATGTTTGGAATAATTCAAATTATCAAAATGCAAGGGGTGTTTTTACCAATTCAACAAAAAATGACGAAGTTCCATTGCCTTGTAAAGGATGCAAATTCTATTTTAAAGCTTGCTCACTTGGGCTACTCAAATGAGTAGAATCACTTACATTATATGATTATAATCACAAAAATAAAACTGCCACGATAGTACTTTTGTTTTCGTTAAGACAAAGTGCAATTGAAACAAGTAGTAATTTTAATGCTGATTCTAGGGATTTTCACTCAATCGATTGGAAGACTGATTTTATTGTCAAATTACCTTATAAATAAAGAATTTATCACGCTTAACTATTGCGTAAACAAAAGTAAGCCGAAGTTAAAATGTAACGGAAAGTGCCATTTAAAAAAGCAATTAAAAGCGCAGGAAAAACAAGAGAATAATTCAAAGAGCGACGCCAAAAACTTAGATGAAGTGCAGTTCTGCCTTCATTACGCTAATATTAGTTCGCCGCAGATTGCTTATACATTAATTTCGATAAATTCTGAGTACTTAAATCGAAAAATAGGTACTATTTCTGATACTATTTTTCACCCACCAAAGGTATAGTTCAAGATTTTAATAATATGTTCTTACTCAAGAATGTATTAGTTAATTTTTCGAAATTCTTCTTTTAATTTAACCAAATTCAGCCCTTGAAAAAATAATTTTCAGGTTGATTTTAATTATACAATATTTTATGAAATCAATTTTTAAATCACTAGTGTTAACTGTGATGTTTGCACTTACGTTTTCTTGCAAAAAAACAAACGAATCTCCCGAGATTATTACAGCAACACCTAATGCAACAGATAATTTAACAAAAATAGGAGAAACCTACATTATTGGCGCTAAAACAAAAGCTATTATATATTCCAGTAAACCTTTTGAAACGGGCTACAATGAAATTTATGTGGCCTTATATGATTCACTTGATGGAACAAGATTATCAAATGGTCATTTTAGTATTACACCAATGATGGATATGGGAATGATGCAGCATAGTTGCCCTGTGGAAAACACGATGGATACAATTACTACTAATGGCTATTTTAAAACTGCAGTAGTTTTTTCAATGGCCGGTACTGCGGCGCAATGGTCTCTCAATATGAATTTTCATAATCATAAAAATAATTTGCAGGGAAGCGGTGCGCTTGGTGTAGATGTTGTTTCAAGTTCTCCGGTACGATTTAAAAGTACAGTTTTAAGTCTTGATAGTAATGCTTCAGTATTTATCTCAATGGTTGGCCTTACAAATCCTCAAGTTGGAATAAATACGTTCGAAATCACTATTCACAAAAAAGCCAACATGATGTCTTATCCATCAGTAAATAATTATTCTGTAGAAATTGTTCCCGAAATGCCAAGTATGGGACATGGTTCTCCTAATAATATTAATCCTGTATTAACAACAAATGGACATTACGTAGGTAAAGTAAATTTCACTATGACTGGGTTATGGAGAATAAATTTGAAATTATATAAAAATGGAACTCTTATTAGTAGCGATCAATATTTTGAAACAACACTTCAATAATGCTACGACTTAAGGTAATAACAATCATTATTTTTTTTCAGCAGAGTTTATTGGGGCAAATAGCCCCTAAAGACTCTGCTGTTAAATCAATTCAACTCGAAGAAGTTTGTATTAGTGATAATAGCGACAATTCCGACCAAGCTTTCAATTTTTACAAAACGAACAAGTTGGCAAGCACAGAAGATATTTTGAGCAGAATGCAAGGAGTTAATTTAATTAAAAGAGGAGCTTTTGGACTAGAGCCAACATTAAGGAATTATAGCACAGGGCAATCAAATATAACAATAGATGGCATGCGCATTTATGGGGCATGCACAGATAAGATGGATCCCGCTTCTATATATATCGAACCTTCAAATTTAAATTCCATTCAAGTAGCTCATGGCGCTTCGGGAGCATTAGAAGGAAGTACAATTGGAGGTCAAATAGGAATGAAATTAAAGGATCCTATTTTTAGTTGCCACTCCAAAATAAATGGACAAATTTCTCAATCATACTTAACAGTTAATAATGGCTATAATTCATCTCTTACTCTTCAACAGTCTTATAAAAAGATTGCCTATCGAATTAGCGCAACTCTTAGAAAAGCAGATAACTACAGGGCAGGCTCAAATGTTTTAATACAACATTCTGGATACGAAAAATTTAATACTTCTAGTGCAGTTGCAATAAAGATAACCAAATCACAAACATTAAAATTAGATTATATAGGAGATTGGGGCAAAAACATAGGATACCCTGCATTACCTATGGATGTTGGTAAAGCGTCAGCGCAAATATTTTCTCTAATGCATTCTATTGAATTTAAAAAAGGCTTTCTCACTAAAAACAGTTTCAAAATTTATTATAACGATGTTATACATCAAATGGATGATACACACAGAAGTGACGCCCCGATGCACATGGATATGCCAGGATGGAGTAAAACTTTTGGAATATATAATGAACTATTTGGTAAAAATAATTTTAAGGTTAGACTAGACTATCACAATGTTTATACGAGAGCGGATATGACGATGTATCCTAATGGGGAACCTATTATGTATATGCAAACATTGCCAGAAAACTACTTAACTGATGTTGGACTAGCGTACAATCAATCATTCAATTTTAAATTTAAACAACAATTTAATATAAATGGCAGGTTAGATTACTTCAGTCAATACGCTAGTAGAGGCTTTGGTTCAAAACAATGGAAAGTATACAACACTGATATAACTAATACAAAAAACGATTTACTAAAAAACATAAATCTTGCCTATAATAAGAGGTCTAAAGAAACAATCAATGCACAGTTAAGTATCGGATATGGAGAAAGAATACCAACTAGTAATGAACGTTATGGTTTCTATTTGTATAATAGACAAGATCAATTCGATTATATTGGGAATATTAAACTCAAACCCGAACAATCTTATCAAATGGAATTAGTATTTAGGCAGCAGTTAAAAAAAATCGAATACTCAGTAAATGTATTTTCACATCATATAAAGAATTATATTTATTCTTATCAATTAATCGGATACAGTCAGATGACAATTGGTGCTTATGGATTAAAAACATACAAAAACATTGATTTCGCAGTAAGCAGAGGGTTTGAAACTAACGTAAAGTGTTCCCTGACTGATAAAATTACATATATACTCGGAACAAAATACATTTATGCTCACACTAGTACAGGAACACCTTTACCCTTAATCCCACCGTTCAAATTACAACATACATTACGTTATAAATACAAACAATTTCTTTTTCAGTTTGAACATGATTATGCATCTACTCAGAAGAGAATTAATGTTGATTATGGAGATAAAGTGACGAGTTATTTCAATCTATTCAATTTTAGAGCGTCACGTAATTTTAAAATCAAATCTACTGTATTACAGGCAACAATTGCTTGCGAAAACATTTTAGATAATAATTATAGAGAGCATCTTGATATTGGTGGGGTTCCTAGATTTGGCCGAAATTTTTTAATAAATCTAAGTTATATATTTTAAACTACACTTAGTGATTTAAAATATCATTACTATGCTTCTACTGCTTTATTTCTTTGAGAAAGAAGCATTAATACGGCACCTAAAAGAAGCAATAAAGAAATACTAAAAAGAATTCCATTTACGTATTTAACAACAATATAACCAAAAGCTGCCACTCCTTGTATAGCTAAAACTATTTCGTTTAATAGAACGCCAATAGTAAATAAACCTAGTGCCATAGTAGTTAATTTGTTTACAGAGATCAACTTAAATGTGTACATATAAGTAAGAATAAATATGGAGATCACCGCCAATAAAACTAAGTGTAGATAGGCTATAACAATTGGCCGAAATCCAAATGCAAGATCACTAACCGAAGGAATTGTTGATCCTAATTGTAATAATAATTTAATAGTAAAAGCAATTCCAACAAATAAAAACAAGTACGATTGAAATTTGGTTAAAGTACTACCTGTTTTTAAACCAGATTTTATTGCCATAATTATTTTAATCCATGCGAAAACTTGGATAAAGGCAGCAATAGCTACTATCACGTATAACCATATTGGAAGTTTGGCCCACAGTGTTGAAAGAAAATAAGCTGGAACAAATGAAATATAAAATAGTTTGAAAAAAAGTTTGTTGTATTTAAATTGCGGTAAAATAGATGTAGATTCACTAAAAAATAGACCTAAGCATGTAAAAATAAAAAAACCATTGTATTGAAAATGAAGGTAAAAATAAACGGATGCTAAATACAAGTGTTCATTAAAATTCCTTGAAGCCATCATGTATGCCAAATAAAAAGTCCCAAGTGAAGAAATGATATTAAACAATAGGGCAGCTTTAAACCACGGTTTAGAAGAGGTTGAATCGTCAATCTTTTCTAAATCTTTAAAATAGAAAAAGGCAAAAAAGCAGGCAATGATAATTGTAATTGTAGAAAGTACTATTGATAATATACCGTATCCCTGGAAGAAAAAAGAAAACAGCATGCCGTACGAACAAACTAAATTTACAATTATAATTTTTTTATAATTTTTTGTTTCAACCTGCGGTATCCTTTTTAAAATGTAGTGAATCATTAAAATATAGAGCGCATGAGTAATCCAGCCAGCGAAGGCAAAATGAGAGTGGGCATGTTGAATATTTTTTTGATTAAAATAAGGAAAGTCAAATCCTATCTTATATCTCATTAAAACTCCAAGTGCAGCTACAATTAACAGGTTAAGTAATGAAATTTTTAGCCAAAATTTTATATTAAGTGCCATAATCAATAAATTAATTTTCGGTTTACTATTTGAACTATTTTTTTTGCCTTCATTTTCGATAAGGTTCTAATTACAGTTTCTACTCTTAATCCAGTGTAATTAGCTATTTCTTGACGAGTATAGGGGATTTCTATTTTCTCAGTTTCCTTATTGCTTTTCTTTTTAAAGTCGTCAAGAAAACTTTTTATTCTAGATTCAGGTGTATTGTTAACAATCTCTCTCGCTGTTATTGTTTTACTATAAATCCGTTTAGCAAAAAGAGTAAACATTTGTTTTTGATAAATGGGATATTTATCTAAAATTTCCAAAAAAATTTCCTTTGGTAGTTTAAGTATGATGGAATCTTGACAAGCGACTGCTGCAGATGGGTAATTTTCATCGATAAACAGAAGTGGCTCTCCAAAGCTGCGTCCATTTTTAAACTCTAATTGGGTAAATTCTTTTCCGTCTAAGTTGGTATTAAACATTTTAACGGTGCCCTCAAGTATTTGGTAATACCACTTAGGATGATCTCCTTCATGAAATATAAACTCACCTTTTTTGAACTTTTTAGCGACAGCACCCCATGTTATTAATATATCCGTATCAATTTGCATAAACAATTTCCAAATCTCCAGAATTAATGAAATAGAGGAATGGAGTCACAAATTTACTTACAATATTGATTGGTTTTATGATTATAATCATTAAAATTTATGGTTTAATATCATCAATATATTCGTTAACTCAAAAACTAAAAGAAGACTTTTTGGTTTATTAAAACGAGGGTTTTCAGTCCAAAGAGAGTTAAAAAAACTGTTAAAAAAAGAAATCTTTAGTGGCCGTTTATCCCTTCTACGTGTATTTTGGGTTTCCTTTATTACTTTTGCAGTGTGAAAAAGTCAACCATTCATATTTCTAAAATGGATTGCCCTTCTGAGGAAAACATGATCCGCATGAAACTCGAAGATGAGAATTTTGTGAAACTAGATTTTGATATCTCTAAAAGAAATCTTTATGTATATCATGAAGGGGATATAGCGACAATTTTCAATTCTATTAAGGTTCTGAATCTTGGAGCTAAATTAATTGATAGTGTAGAAAGTGATGATGTTCTTGTAGATGATGATTTTTCAAAAGAAAGGAAAATGCTTTGGACAGTTTTAACCATCAATTTTTCATTCTTTGTGTTAGAAATTATTTATGGATTTATTGCTAAATCAATGGGATTAGTTGCTGATAGTTTAGATATGCTTGCAGATGCTACTGTTTATGGATTAAGTTTATTTGCGGTTGGACATGTGGCGACTAAAAAGAAACAAGTGGCTAAGTTTAGCGGATATTTTCAATTGGCATTAGCCTTATTTGGAATCACAGAAGTAGTCAGAAGATTCTTGGGTTTCGAGGAAGTTCCATCATTTCAAACAATGGTTATTGTTTCACTTTTTGCTTTGATAGGGAATGCAGTTTCACTATATGTTCTTCAGAAATCGAAAAGCAAGGAGATTCACATGCAAGCAAGCATGATTTTTACAAGTAACGATGTAATTGTAAATATTGGGGTTATTGCTGCAGGGGCATTTGTTTTTGCAACAAATTCGAAATATCCAGATTTAATTGTAGGTGCGCTTGTTTTTCTTTTGGTGACTAAAGGTGCCTTCCGAATATTACATTTGGCTAAATAAGTCGTTTGTATATATTTAGTGTAACTAATTGCTAATATCTACCTTTCCTGAAAACCTAGAAATCATTGCTTTTTTATAATAATGAGCATTATCACTTGCGAAATCATGTTAAAATTTGATCAGTTTAATATAAAAGAATTACTTTTGTAAGTGAACGCTAACTTACAATATATTAGAGGAAATGAAAAGTAATAAATTCTCGGAAAGACAAATAGAAATCATTGAAGCGGCCACCAAAAGAATTGATGAGCATGGTATTCAGGATTTAACTATTAAAACACTTGCTGCTGACTTAAATTTATCAGAAGCAGCATTATATCGCCATTTTAAAAGTAAAAACGAAATATTACTTGGATTGCTAACCTATTTTATTGAGGAAATGAAAGGTCGACTGTCTGTTTTACTTTCTAAGAAAGATGGAAGTGCGTCCGATCTTTTAAAAGATTTGTTTGATTCACAATTAAAGACATTTGTACAAAAACCTTCAATCGTTAGTGTAATTTTTTCCGAAAGTATTTTTCAGTTTAATAAAGAATTGTCGTCAACAGTTTCATCTATGATGGAATTGATGCAAAACCACATAGAAGGAATTGTAAAAAAAGGTCAGGCGAATGGTACTTTTAATAAAATGGTGGGAGTCTCAACAACAACAACAATAATAATGGGGGGTATGCGGATTACTGTTCTTAAATGGAAATTATCTGGCCATAAATCGGATTTAAGAAAAGACGGAACTAAAGTGTTAAATGGCATATTAAAAATGATAGAAACAACCTAAGAAATATGAAAACAATAATCTTAAAATCAGCAGCAGTTATTATTACACTATTTGCACTAATAACACTTTTCATGAGTTCTTCCGTAATATTTGATTTATTTGGGATAAGGGAGAAGGAAGGTAATTATGTATTATTTGTAGTGGTTTCTAATTTCATAGCCGGGTTTATGTATCTTTTTTCGGCCTTTGGTTTATTTACAGAAAAAAAATGGGCAACAAAATTGCTTTTAATCACAACAATAATTCTTATTGTAAGTTTTGTTGGTTTGTTAATCCATGCTAATACAGGTGGAATTTATGAACAAAAGACGATTAAAGCAATGCTTTCACGTATTGCAATTACAAGCGCTTTCGCAGGCATATCATGGTTTTATATAACAAAAAAAAGAGTAGCATAAATGAAAAAATATTTCGCACTATTAACTATAGTTTTTTTAGGAATTAACTATGGTTGCAATAATTCAGTAAAGGAACAAAACACAGAAGTTTCTGCAACTCAACCCTTGATTACAGTCGAAGAGCCTGAGCACCAACATTCCGAAAGTGATTCGATAGAATTAAACAATGGTGCTAAGTGGAAGGTTGTTCCGAAAATGATGATCTATATTAGAAATATGGAATCAGATATGAATCGTTTTGCTGAAACAAAACATACTCAACTAAATGACTTCACGCAATTAGGATTAAACTTGCAAAAGAACATTGATCTCTTAACTTCGAGTTGCACAATGGAAGGAAAGACGCATAATGAACTACATAAATGGTTATTGCCATACATTGAATTAGTGGATGGTTTGAATAAATCAAAAAGTATAGATGAAGCATCTCAAACTTTCCAAAAAATCAAATCTTCTTATAAAACATTTAATATTTATTTTGAATAACATGAAAAAAATAAACACTATTTTATTTGCAGTTTCTTGTAGCGTAATTGTGTTAAGTTGCGATAACACATCTCAAGAAGGAAAGCTAGATAGCAAGCAAGATTCTCTTGTGGTGAACTTGGAAACTGACACCCTTAAATTGGTAAACAGTAAATGCTTCAGTTGTCATAGCCCTAATATGGAAATTGACAATAGGCTTGCTCCTCCCATGTTTAAAGTTAAAGACCATTATATTTCAGACTCAACTAGTAAAACTGAATTTGTTAACTCAGTTTGGACGTTTGTACAAAATCCTTCGGAAGATGTATCAATAATGCCTGGTGCAGTGGGGAATTTCGGGTTGATGCCAAAACAAAATTTTACAGAAGAAGAAGTTAAAGCAATCGCATCTTACTTATATGATAATGATATATCTACTGATAGTTGGTACGTTAAGTGGGAAGCAATAAATAAAAAACAATAAACATAAAAAAATGAACATAAAATCAATTCACACCGAAGAAAAATCTGTTAGTGCAAAAAGAATATTTACTACAACAGAAGGAAATGTTACGGCGTTACAAATTCTTGCAACTGGCATTTTAAAAGAACACATAACCACTGTTCCAGCTTTGCTTATTTGCATTAACGGCAATGTTACTTTCAATAATGAAAAGGGCGAAACTAAAAACCTAGCAAGTGGTGATACAGTTAACATCGAACCAAATGTAAAACATTGGGTAGAAGGAGTACAAGATTCTCAATTACTATTAATCAAGTAAAAAAATTTGAATTTTTATGTTAGTAAACGCTCACTTATTAAAATTAGTTTTGGTTTTATCCATTCTACTTTTGGCAACCAACTTAGAAGCTCAAACTTGGTCGCTCAAACAATGTATTGATACGGCAATTGCACAAAATAAAACATTAAAAATAGCACAAGCTGATATTGAGATTGCTAATGGTAAAAGCAAAGAAGCGCAAGGTGGATTAATTCCTAAGCTATATGCTAATGCAGATTATCGCTATTACACCGATTTACCTTATCAGTTATTACCAGCCTCTATTTTTAATGGACCTGCTGGCGTTTATAAAGAGGCTCAGTTTGGTGTGTCGCATAATTTAAATGCGAGTTTAAACTTAGATGTGCCTTTATACAATCCCCAAGCTATTGGTGCAATTACCGTTTCTAAAAGAGCGAAGGAATTAAATCAAATCCAGTTCCAACAAACCGAGGAGCAAGTTGTGTTTGATGTTTCGAATTTATACTACAATGCACAATTAGTATTAAGTCAAATTGTGTTTATCAATAACGGGATAAGTAATACTGACAAGTTACTTGGTAATATTCAATTGCTTTACTCACAACAAATGGCAAAGGGAACGGATGTTGATAAAATTAAGCTCCAACAAAGCCAACTAAAAACTCAGCTTAGTAAGGCAAACGCGCAGTATCAACAAGTTTTAAATTTATTAAAACTTCAATTAGGTGTAGCTCCATCTCGACCAATTACAATTGATGAAACTTTTAGCGCATCGACAGAAACGCTAAAGTATTCAGCCAAACCAACCTCCGATATACTATTGTTTAATACAAAAGAACAACTCTTGAAATCTGAATTAAAAACTTTAAAACTATCACATTTGCCTTCTTTTTCACTTTATGGAACATATGGAATTACAGGATTTGGAAACTATAGTGGTACCAATGATTTCTTTAAAACATACCCTATTGGATTTGGCGGAGTAAAAATGTCTTGGTTAATTTTCTCGGGCACAACATTAGAATACAAAGTGCTACAAAAGAGAGAGGAGATAAAACAAAATACAATTAGATTAGAATTATTAAATGATAAGCAGAATGTTCAGATTGAAAATGCGCAATTGCAATATGAAGTTACAAGTTCTAATTTATTGAATGCCAAAACACAATTGACATTAGCAGAAACAATTTATTCAAAAACATTAATTCAACAAAAAGAGGGTGTTGCTTCACTAACCGATGTGTTGCTTTCAGATAATACTCAAAAGGAAGCGCAACAAAATTATTTGTCGGCGTTGGTTGATTTGATGAAGGCGGACTTGGAACTTAAAAAGGTATCAGGAAATATTATAATCGCGAGATAAATTACTAATTAAAAATAACAGATAATGAAAAAGATTTTATACATCATCATACCATTAGCATTAATTGCAATTGTAATCATAAAATTAAAAAGCAATAAAGAAATCGTAAAAGATAGAGTTTATAAATATGATAAGAACCAAGCGGTCAATGTTCAGGTAGATACAATCAAATCTGAATTAATAGGAGTTGATTTCGCCTATTCAGGAACATTTGAGCCTAACAAAGAAACTAAACTCAGTGCCGAGATACAAGGCAAGATAAATGATGTTTTAGTTGATAATGGAACATTTATAACAAAGGGGCAATCGTTAATTCAGTTAGATAATTCACTATTAAAGCTCCAATTACAATCAGCGGAGATTCAGGTTGAAGGATTAGAGGCTGACGTGAAACGATTTACTGTTTTAGCAAATGCAGATGCTGTACAAGGAGTGCAATTAGAAAAGGCGGAGTTGGCATTAAAATCCGCAAAAGTGCAAAGAGCAACTTTACTCGAACAAATCAATAAAACAACAATCAAAGCCCCCTTTAATGGGGTAATTACCGCTAAACTTACAGAGGAGGGAGCATTTGCTGCACCAGGTGTACCATTAATACAAATTACAGATATTTCAATTTTGAAATTCACAGTAAATGTGTCAGAAAATGATTTGAGTTCGTTTCAGTTAAATCAAACCTTCTCGATTAATGCGGATGCTTATTCGGATTTGCTATTATCGGGTAAAGCAACAATGATAGGTAGTAAAGCAAATGTTGGAAGCAGCTTTACTGTTCAGTTTATCGTAAGTAACACTTCTGATTTAAAAATTAAATCGGGAATGTTTGGCAAAGTAAATTTAAAAAGTGAAAGCAAAAGAACTGGAATTCTAATACCTTCTTCCGCCATCGTAGGTTCGTTAAGCCAACCACAAATATATAAAGTAAAGAATGGTAAGGCTGTTTTGCACAACATAACGATTGCGCAAAAAATAAAAAACAAAACAGTTGTATCAAAAGGATTAGAAGAAGGTGATGTAATAGTAACAAATGGATTTATTAATCTGTTTGACGATGCGAATGTGACAATTAAATAAAATTTGAATTATGAACTATCCATGTTGCCAACACACAACTATAGATGAAGTAACATGGATAAACTATGTGACAAATAGAAAATAAAAATACTTACACATGAATATTACAGAAATATCAATAAAACGTCCTTCGCTGATAATTGTTCTTTTCAGCGTACTTACCTTATTGGGAGTAATAGGATATAAAAACTTGAGCTATGAATTGATGCCTGATTTTAATCAACCTGTTGTGGTTATTAAAACGGTGTATCCCGGTGCAGAACCCAATGAAGTAGAAACTTCGGTGTCACGAAAAATAGAGGATGCTTTATCTAACTTAGAAGGAGTGGATTATTTGGTAACTAAATCTTTACCAAATGCATCTATCATTATTGCCAATCTGAAATATGGAACTGATTTAGATAAAACCATGCAAGATGCACAGCGATACATTGATAATATTCGTAAAGATTTGCCGCAAGATATTTTAAGTCCTGTAATGAGTAAAGTTTCCCCAAATGATTTACCGATTATGTCCATTAGTGCAACAAGTAATATGTCGGCAACTGACTTTTATCAAAAAATGAAAGACGAGTATCTTCCGCAAATTCAACAAATAAAGGGCGTTGCTGAGCTTACGGTCTTAGGTGGTGAAGAAAGGGAAATACAAGTGAAGGCCAATCCTGAAAAATTAAAATTGTATAAAATTTCTTTGTATCAAGTTGTTGAAGCAATCAATCGTTCGGGTATAGATTTACCAGCAGGAAAAGTACAAACGAGTGAAGAAAACAATTCAGTTCGTTTAACGGGAAAGTTTGCTACAATTGATGACATTAAAAATGTTCAGGTGGCTATGCCAATGGCGGGTAGTCCTGTTTATGTAAAAGATGTTGCGCAAGTGGTTGATGGAATAAAAGAAACAACCTCCATCAGCAGATACAACGGAAAAGATGGTATTGGGATTTTGCTTAAAAAGCAGGGAGATGCTAATGCTGTTGATGTTTCAAAAATGGTTCGTGCAAAATTTAAAAGTATTGAAGCACAGAATAGTAATACCTCGGTAAAATTTATCATTGCAGATGATAGCACTGATAATACAATTGCAGCTGTTAATTCAGTAGTATTTGATTTAGGCTTAGCTGTAATATTAGTTTCGTTAGTGATGCTGTTGTTTTTGCGAAGTTTCAGAAACTCGTTAATTGTTATCATCGCTATACCTACTTCATTGATCACTGCTTTTGCTGTAATGTGGTTATTAGGATACACTTTAAATTTAATGACCCTACTCGCGATGTCTTTAATTATAGGTGTTTTGGTTGATGATGCTACTGTAGTGTTGGAAAATATTCAAAGGCATTTGGATATGGGAAAGGAAAAACGGACCGCATCAATGGATGGACGCATGGAGATTGGATTTTCAGCATTATCTATTACATTGGTTGACGTAGTTGTATTTTTACCTATATTATTTTTACAAGTTTTTGTTGCAGATATGCTCAAACAATTTTCGGTAGTTGTTGTAACATCCACACTAACAAGTTTATTAGTTGGGTTCACACTTACACCTTGGTTGGCATCACGAATAGGTAAGAAAGAAGATTTACAGCCAACCAACTTCTTCAATCGGTTTTTACTTGGATTTGAACATCAATTAGAAAAATTCACCAATTGGTATGGCAAGCAATTAGAATGGATACTCAGTCACAAATTAATTTTTACAGGAATAATTGTTTTACTTTTTGCCGTTACTTTAGGAATAATGAAACAAGGAATTATTGGTAAAGAGCTTATTTCTACTGGAGATCAAGGTAAATTTCGTATGGCTTTAGAGTTTGATAAATCAACTTCGATACACCAAAATAACTTAGTTGCTAAGAAAATCGAATCTTATATTATTAATAAATCAGAAGTTGCAAGCGTATTCAGTAATATAGGTGGCCCTAGCACAGGTATTGGAAGTTTAGGTGTAGGTTCTGCTAACAAAACGGAGTTTACCATTCAATTAAAACCTGCAAAGGAACGTAAGCAAGAACCTACAGAAGAGTTTATGAAAAAGTTGAGAGAAGAATTAAAATCAAAGTTTTCTGGAATAAATTATTCGATGGCTGCATTAGGATTAATACCACGTTCGGCGCCAATAGAAATTACGTTGAGCGGAACTAGTTTAGGTATAGTAATGAAAGCGGGGAATGAATTAAAATCTGCCATTGAAAAAATTCCTGGTTCAGATAATGTTCGTTTATCTGTTGAGGAGGGTAGTCCTGAATATAAAATAATTCCGGATAAAGATAAAATGCAACGCCTAGGTTTAAGTACCACTTACGTTGGAATGAATTTAAGAACAGCATTTACGGGTAATGATGATGCAACATTAACAGAAAACGGAATAGAATATCCAGTAAGGATTTGGTTTGATGGTTACAAAAGACAGAACTATGATGATGTAAAACGACTCTCTATCATTAATCCAATGGGTTTACCAATAGAAGTTTCGCAGTTTGCAACGATAGAGCGAGATAATTCACCTTCTTTATTAGAAAGAAAGGATCGTCAGCCAGCTGTTACAATTACATCCGATGCACTTGGCAGGCCTTCGGGAACAGTTGCGGATGACGTCGTAGCATATCTAAAAAACAATCCGCTCCCTGATGGAATTCAAATGACTTGGGGTAGTGATATCAAAAGACAAAATGATAGTTTTGGCGCATTGGGTTCTGTGTTACTTATTTCATTTCTATTGATTTATTTAATCATGGTTGCACTGTATGATAGTTTTGTTTATCCATTAGTTGTTTTATTTTCGATTCCAGTTGCTGCTATTGGTGCATTTTTAGCCTTGAATTTATCTTTAAATAATTTAAGTTTGTTTGCATTGCTTGGCTTAATAATGCTGATGGGATTAGTTGTGAAAAACGCCATATTAATTGTAGATTTCACAAATCAATTGAAGGCAGAAGGTAAACATTATAAAGAAGCATTAATTATTGCAGGAAAAGGCCGTATGCGCCCCATTTTAATGACAACCATCGCAATGATAATAGGAATGCTTCCAATTGCTCTTGGCAAAGGAACAGCTAGTGAATGGAAAAATGGATTGGCATGGGTAATTATTGGCGGACTTTTTTCCTCATTAATATTAACTGTGTATTTAGTGCCAATGGTGTATTATTTAGTTGATAGACTTAAAGAAAAATTCAACTCGAGAATTAATCCCAATAAATAAATTCAATATTCCAACAAAGAATCCATTCAGAAATAGGTGGATAATTAGGTGGATATTTTCCTCGTTCCTTATCGCTTTTTATCATATCTTGTCAAAAAATTAAAATCATTTAAACACAGTGAAACCTGTATTTAGTGAGGGTTTTAGAACATGGAGTAGCCTGATGAACAACGAGTTATTAACTTCCGTACGGGCTACAAAACCAATCATTTCGATTGGTTTTTTTATTTATTACCATTTGCATTTATTGCTTTATTCTAAAAAATTTACACCTATTGTTACTCTGTTGCTACTTAAAATACAATTAATACAAACAAAAAGCGGCTCAATTGAGCCGCTTTTTGTTTTACTTATTCAGAATAATTCGTTCAACCCATTTTCCTTGAGATGAGCTTTGAATACTTATATTGTAAACACCATTTGCCTTGTCAGTTAAATCATATTGTTTCGCAAAATGATTTGTACTACTTATTGTTTCCATTATCACTACTCTTCCTAAAACATCAGTAACAAGTAATTTATACTCTTGCTTAGCATCTAACTCAATCGTTATTGTAAACATTCCAGTTGTAGGATTTGGAAACATACTCGCCTTAATTGCATTTTTAATTTCATTAATACCAATACTACTAATTGTAACTAAAGAAGATATTGCTGAGCATCCATTTGCATCTGTTGTTTCAACTGTATAATCTCCATTTTGCAAAGCTTCAATAGTTTGATTTGTTTCACCTGTAATTAAATTACCATCCAAATACCATTGATACGAAATTGCTACACTTGAAGTTAATGTAGTTCCCACTTGTGAAACAGTTGGAACACTAGGTGTATTTACATTGATTACTCCTGTTGTTGTATTAGTACACCCTGTTAAAGCATCTGTACCTGTAACAGTATAAGTTGTTGTAGTTGTTGCAGGATTAATTGTTAAGTCAGATGTTGTTGAACCCGCACTCCAAACAAACGTGCTTGCCCCGCTTGCATTTATAGTTGCTACATCGCCACTACAAACAGTTGTAGAAGTTGAAACAACAGTTGGCAGTGCATTTACTGTGATTACTCCTGTTGCAGTATTTGTGCAACCAGTTGTTGTAGTTGTTCCAGTAACAGTATAAGTTAAAGTATTCGTTGCAGGAGCAATCGTTAAACCTGAAGTAGTTGCTCCACTATTCCAAACAAATGTATTTGCACCGCTTGCTGTTATAGTTGCAGATTCACCATTACAAACCGCTGTAGAAGTAGAAACAACTGTTGGCAATGCATTAACAGTAATTGTTTTATTTGCAGATGTTGTTGTGCATCCACCTGTATTAGTAACTATTAAACTATATACACCTGCTTGCGTTGCAGTGTAACTAGCAGTGCTTGCGCCTGAAATAGGTGAGCCTGTCAATTGCCATTGATAAGAAACAATAGTATATGAACCTCCACCCGCAGAAGTACTTCCACTTAATGTTACAGAATTACCTGCGCAAAAAGCACTACTTCCTGTTATTAATGATGTAGGTTTATTGGCAATTGTAACACTTGTTGTTGCAGTAGATGAACAACCATTATCAGTAACAGTTACGGTATAAACACCTGCCATTGCAAAGTTTGCATTTGTTCTTGTTGGATTTTGAACAGTAGAAGTAAATGCTCCTGGCCCTACCCACGAATAACTTGTCCCTCCGCTTGAACTCAATGCTACCTGACCCTGAATACAAAACGGTCCAGTAGCAGAAGCAACTGCGGTTGGCGTTTGATTTACTGTGATAGTTTGTGTACTTGGCGTGCTTGCTCCAAAGGCATTGGTTGCAACTAATGAAAGTGTGTAGGTGCCTCCTGCATTAAATGTAACTGTTGGATTTTGAACATTACTTGCAGATAATGTTCCACCAGTAGTTGTCCAAGCCCATGAGGTTGGATTATTTGTAGAATTATCTGTTAAACTAACCATTTGATTTGTACAGGTATTTGCTGAAGCTGCAAAGACTGCAACTGGCGGAGCTCCTGCAGTTATTCCTGTGATATTAATATTATCTACATACAATGCTTGTCCGTATCTACCAATGTTTTGAAACGAAACTAAAACACTTCCTTGTCCAACGAAAGGAGTTAAACTTATCGTTTCTGTTCTCCACTCATTATTTGCAGGCACAAAAACTGCAGTTGTATTATCTGGTGCAGTAGCTAATCCTGTTCCACCTTTAAAATAAACTTGCGACCATGTTGCACCGCAATCTGTTGACACCAGTACCTTTAAACTATCGCTATACTCTGCATCATATCTTGCATAAGCTACATCAAATGTAAGTTGCGCTGTAGATAAAGCACTAAAATTATATTTTGGTGTTCTAATTTCATCTGCCTTGCCTCTTGTATCCGAATTATAATTATCAAAATAAATACATTTTGTGCTAGTGCCATATCCACCAACAGAAGTATTACGATACCACTTTACCGAATCAACATAAAAATCAAACTCCGACCAACCAGCAGGAGGATACGTTGCATTTGTAAATCCTTCCGACAATGGTAAAGTAGTTGGACCCGCAACCGTAATGTAAGATGTTTTAGTTTGTGTTCCACTTCCATTTGGATTAGTAGCAGTTAATTGCACAGAATAAGTTCCCGCTGCTGCATAAGTAACAGTAGGGTTTTGTGCAGTAGACGTTGAAGGTGTTGCACCTGCAAATGTCCAAGCCCACGATGTTGCGCCAAAATAAGTTTGATCATAAAATTTAACTGGAGCACCTGGGCAGGTTACTGGAGTTTGGGTATAAAAATTTACATTAGGCGGGCCAGCATTTGCAGAAGCCGCACAAGCCATAGCCGCAGCTGCATCTATACGTCCTGCTCCCATTCCGCTTGTTGTTAATGTTGCTGCTGTTGTGCTTATACATGATAACACTTGTGTTGGAGTTAAGTATGGTTTTGCAGAAAGCACCAAGCCGCAAAGTCCTGCAACTATAGGTGTTGCCATGGATGTTCCCGACATGCTTCCATAAGTACTTCCTGGCAATGTGCTTCTAATGTTACTTCCTGGCGCAGAAATATCAACCCATGTTCCATAATTAGAAAAGCCTGAACGTGCATCTGTTGTTGTAGTTGAAGCCACACAATAAACATTTGCATAAGCCCCAGGATAACTTTGAGTTGTGGAATTATCATTTCCTGCTGCAGCAACAACAATTGCATTTCTATTCCACGCGTAATTAATTACAGCTTGCTCAGTAACCGAACTTCCACCTCCACCCCACGAACAAGAGATAACACGGGCCTTTGCATTTACCGAATAAATAATTCCTGCATAACCTGCATCAACAGCAGTTGCCCCGCTTGCATCCATAGTGGATTTTACTGGAATTATTTTTACACTAAAGCCAATAGATGCTATTCCTGTTCCGTTATTCGCACGCGCACTTACCAAACCCGAACAATGCGTTCCGTGGTCGAATGAATTATCTGGAGGACTTGCATTATTATCATCATCGGCAACATCATATCCTGTAACATCATCTATATAACCATTGTTATCATCATCAATTCCATTGTTCGCAATTTCACCTGGATTTACATACATGTTGGCTGTTAAATCTGGATGATTTACTTGCATAGCATTATCAACTACTGCAACTGCAATTGTAGAGCCTGTGCTAAACACATCCCAAGCTGCTGGTCCGCCAATTTTTTGTAAATGCCATTGTGCATTACCACCAGTAGTTGCATAATCATTTGGTGTAAGAAAAGATTTCATTAATGGAACTTTCTCAACCAAAACAATTGAAGGATTACTTTTTAATTCACTTATTAAAAAATCAACTTGACTAAAATTACTAAACTGAACAACATACGTGTTTAACAATGCTTCATCTCCCTTTGCAGCAAAAAATGGTTTGCTAACTTTTTGAATCGCATACTTTGATGTCAACGAGTTTAAAAAATCAAACTTCGCTAGCGGCAAATTATTCCAATTTTTATTTTTTGGAAGTTGGGGATTAAAACTTGCTTTTGTTCTAACATAAATTTTTCCATCTGTGTAATCTGGATAAATTGTTTGAGCTGTTAATCCAATTTGGAAAAACAAAACTATAATTAGCGTAAAAATTCCCTTCATTGTTTTTGTGTTTAGCTTATTTATCATTGGTGTATTATTACTTATCGAATTTGTTTTATTTATAGTGACAATTTTTCCTTTGAACATCAACAATCATTAATAAAAGCAGGTGTTTCAGAAGATTTTTAATTCGAGTACAATAACAATTAAAAAAAATTAAATTGCAACTATTTTAAAAAATTACTTGCTTAAAATTGTGTTTTTAACATAAAAAACTGAAGGCTTTCGTTTTCTTTATAAAGAAGTAACAAAACAACACCTCCTCTCATTTCATTCAAACAACTTACACTAACTAAATAGCCATGATAAATAAGGTGCTTTTTTAAATAAACAACTTTGTAAAATACCTTATCTTTAAGCAATGAGTAAATCATATCCTAAAGAAAAAATATCCAAGCAACGATTAAAAGACATCATCGGTGGCTCCATTGGTAATTTAGTTGAGTGGTACGATTGGTATGCTTACTCTGCTTTCGCTCTTTACTTCTCATCTGTGTTTTTTCCAAAAGAAAATGCAACGGCGCAATTATTAAATACTGCTGGAATTTTTGCAGTTGGTTTTTTAATGCGACCAATTGGCGGCTGGTTATTTGGTGTTATTGCCGATAGAACCGGAAGAAAAAAAGCAATGACACTTTCTGTTTTATTAATGTCATTAGGTTCGTTGATGATTGCTATAACACCCACCTACAATCAAATTGGAGTTTTTGCTCCTGCCATTTTATTACTTGCACGTTTGTTACAAGGTTTAAGTGTTGGAGGTGAATACGGCGTATCTGCAACCTACCTAAGCGAAATGGCAACACCGCATCGCAGAGGGTTTTATTCAAGCTTTCAATACGTAACATTAATTGGAGGACAATTACTTGCACTGGGAATACAAATACTTTTACAAAAAGTTTTTTTAAGTGAAGAGCAATTACAAAGCTGGGGCTGGCGCATTCCCTTTGTAATCGGGGCAATGTTATCCATTACTGCATTATATTTACGTAGCTCTCTGCACGAAACAAAAGCTTTTGATGCGCACAAAAAAGATAAACACAAAGGAAGTTTAAAACAATTATTCAAACATCCAAAAGCTATATTAACTGTTGTAGGTTTAACATTAGGCGGAACCATTGCGTTTTATACTTACACCACATACATGCAAAAGTTTTTAGTAAACACCGTACATTTAAGCAAAGAGCAATCAACACTTATTTCTTTTCTTACATTGTTTTCATTTGCATTATTGCAACCTGCATTCGGAAGTTTATCTGACAGAATTGGAAGAAAGCCTTTGTTAATTGGATTCGGAATACTTGGAACTTTATGCACCTATCCTTTACTGAATGCACTTAGCTTAACACAATCGCCTTACATAGCTTTTGTGTTATTGTTATTGGCACTAATTATAGTAAGCGGTTACACAAGTATCAATGCAATTGTAAAAGCAGAATTGTTTCCAGCAGAAATTAGAGCGTTAGGTGTTGGCTTTCCGTATGCTTTTACTGTAGCTATATTTGGAGGAAGTGCAGAATACATTGCACTGTGGTTTAAAAACGCGGGGCACGAACATTATTTTTATTGGTATGTAACTGCCTGTGTTTTTGTTTCGCTTATTATTTATGTAAGTATGCAGGAAACCAAAAAAACATCTGCATTGGATGCAGACCTTTAAAATAGGCAAAACAAAAGAAAATGCCTGTGCGTCAATCAGATAACAAAATATTATTATATTTGTTTACTGTGAAAACATTTAAAAACATGAATACATCTTTACTAAAAAACTTAAAAAAATTATCACTTTTAATAGTGCTAATTTTTGTTTCCAATTCATCTTATAGCCAGTGGACGCCACAAGCACTTGGTATATCCACAACTGGGAGAGATTTAATGGATATAGAAGCTGTTGATGAAAATATAGTTTGGGCTGTATCAAGAGATAATGCTGGAGTAGCTCATGTTAATGACGTTGTTGTAACAACAAACGGCGGTGCTACTTGGACTACAAGAGCAATTAGTATTGCCCCAAACACTTACGACTTTTCCTGTATTACTGCGGTAGACGAAAACAGAGCATGGGCAGGAATGTATAACGCAACTGGAACTGGCAGTGCAATTTATTACACATCTAACGGAGGTTTAAACTGGGTGCAACAAGGTGCAGGTACAATTTTTAATTCGGGCACTTCCTTTATTAATGTTGTCCATTTTTTTAATTCAAACATTGGTTTTGCAATGGGAGATCCAAGCGGTGGTTACTATGAAATTTATACCACAACCGATGGAGGAAACAATTGGATCCGTACTCCGCAATCAAATATTCCAGCGCCAATTGCAGGTGAGTATGGAACTACAGATAAATATTTTGTTATGGGTAATACCATTTGGTTCACAACTACTTTTGGAAGAGTTTTTAAATCAACCGACCTAGGAATTAACTGGACCGTTTCTACTGCTGGAAGTGTGGGCCTAAACGATATTGCTTTTCGTGATGTAAACAATGGAATAGTTATGGTTAACAATGGTACCATTCAAAAAACCTCAGATGGTGGAACAACGTGGACGCCATTACCAACATCTGGCACTCATGATGCTGCTGATATGACAATTATTCCAAACACCCACGTGTATGTAAGTTGCGGCATGTTGGGTTCATTCTATTCTTATGACGATGGGGCTAATTGGATTACTATAGATAACATTCCACATCCAAACAGTTCAGCTTGGTTAAATGCAGAACTTGGTTGGGCTTCTGGAATTAACACAGGAACTAGTGATGGAATTTATAAATATTCAGGAAGCTTTGCTAGTCCAATAAACGGAATGACAAGACAAGCGATTGGATATACCAACTATCAACTTCAAACAAATGCATCCATTTCAAGTAATCTCATAAATAGTCCTGATGGTACATTATCTGCAACATGGAATATGTCGAACTTAAACGATGGAGCATATAGTGATAGAGGAACTGGATATAATTATTTTAATGGTACAGCTTGGGAACCACCTCCAACCAATCGTGTAGAAAGTGTTAGAACTGGATTTACAAATGTTGTAGTTACAGGAACAAACAAAGAAATTATTATTTCTCATGAAGGCACCGGTTTGCATTCTTCAGTACGCGCTGTAAAAGGAACAGGAGCATGGCTCGAAGCAAGTTTTAACTCATTAGATCTTTGGCCGAAAGTTGCAACTGGCGGCCCAAGTAACACAACAATTCACGCTGTATCGATGGCAAATGGGGGCAGTCCTTTTATGGGGCAAGCTAATGCTATTCATTATTCTCGCTCGTTAAATTCGGGCACTTCATGGGACATCTCTCAGCAAATAATTTCAGAAATAAACAATGTAAACTACCTAGGTTTTAACGCTGAAAATTACACTATTGACGCAAATGGTAATACCATTGCTATTGTGTTAGGTAAATTAAGTACAGATGTTGTTCTTTTAAAATCAACTGACAACGGAGATACCTGGACAAAAACAATTGTAAAACAATTTCCAATTCCCCTTTATGATCAAACAACAATGAACACTGATTTAAACGCAGATAACTTTGGAGATGAGATTGAAACCAACAACGGCTCCTTTTCTGTATTAGTTGATGATTTAGGAAAGGTGCATGTGTGGTACGGAAAAGCAGTTGTTATAGAGCAAATAGGTGAATCAGCCTTAGGTTATTATGGCGCTCTTGGTGGTATCATGTATTGGAATGATAACATGGCTCCAGATGCTCCAATACAAATTGCCGATTTTATCGACTTTAATACTGATGGAATTCCAACTTTTGTAGAGACAGGTTCATACGTAACCAATACAAGTTGTAATCATCCAAGTTCAGGAATAGATGGAGCAGGAAACTTATACCTTGTTTACAGCGCTCTATATGATGGAAATGCAGATGGCGGAAACGTTGCAGTTGGCAAAAGCTTTCGTCACTCTCTCATCACTCGATCTACAGATGGTGGAGCAACTTGGTGCACACCTTTAGATATAACAGCTCCCGAATCTAGCACCGGATTTTATGATTACAGAGAAGGTGTTTTTGCTGCTATGGCAAAAAGAGTTGACAACAATGTTCATTTACTTTTACAAGAAGATAATTCACCAGGCACGGGAATTGGTACAACCCTTGACCCACAAGCAAACAATGCACTTTCAACATTATACTATTACAAAATTCCTGTTAATTCATTTTGCACGCCAGTTGTAATTCCTATTGGTATTAACCAAATCACAACACCTGTTTCGTGTCAAGGCGCTAACGATGGAAGCTCTACATTGAGTGCCTATGGTGGTACTGCGCCCTACACATATATATGGAATACTAACCCTGTTGTTGTAGGCCCAACTATTTCAAATCTTCCTGCAGGTCTTTATACTTGCACAATTACTGATTCATTAAATCAAACTTTTGAGCAAACTATTATTATTAATGAACCTGCTCCGCTCTCCCTATCAGCGAACATAACCGGTGCTGTTTGCGGAACTAATACTGGTGTTATTGCTCTAACAACTAATGGTGGCAATTCGCCTTACACTTACGCATGGTCTAACGGTGCAACTACTAGCACTGTTACAGGCATAGCTGCAGGCACCTACTCCGTTATAGTAACTGATTCAAAAGGATGTACTATTTCTTCTTCCTATCAAGTGCAACAAATTCCTGCTAATTTCAACATTGATTTTTCTGCAAATCCTCAAACAGGTGCTGCTCCTTTAGCAGTTGCATTTAATAATATTACTCCTTCGATTGGTAGCTATAATTTCACTTGGTCCTTTGGCGATGGAAATAATCAATCATCTAACAACGGAACAGTATTTAATAATTATAATTTTTCAGGATTATATAATGTTTCCTTAATTGCTGTTAACATTGCTACAGGCTGCGCAGATACTTTAACAAAAACCGGTTTTATATTTATTACAGGAGCAGGCTGCTCGCACACTGCAACTATTAACCCTTCTACACCTTTATTAGCATGCGAAGGCGATTCAATTTTATTAACCGCAAACACAAATGCAGTTGCTCCTTATTCTATTGTGTGGAATATAAATGGAATTGTTATTTCAGCACAAAATGATGATTCGCTTTATGTAACAGAAAGCGGCTACTATTCGGCTACCATTATAAAAAATGGATGTCCTATAACTTCAAATGCAACTCAATTAACTTTTAATACTAATCCACTTGTTCCACAAATAACATCATCAGGCACAATACAATCATGCAACGGTGGCCAAGTTACTTTAACAGCTTCCCTTATTAGTGGAGTTAATTATACTTGGAACAATGCTGCTACTACTCAATCAATTTTGGTTAACACTGCTGGCACTTACTTTGTAACCGCAAGTTATCCAACATCTGGTTGCAGCTCCGTTTCTAATCCTTTTGTACTTAATAACACAACTCAAACACAAGATATTTGTTTGGTAACAGTTGATTCTCTATCCACACATAACATTGTAATATGGAACAAACCAATCAGCATGGCAATTGATAGCTTCAGAGTTTACCGACTAATTGCAACAAACACATACATGTACCTTGCTTCTATTGCTTATGAAGATTCAACCATCTATCACGATCATGCAGCAAATCCAAATGTTACACAATGGGCATATAAAGTTTCTGTAATTGATACCTGTGGTGCTGAAAGTAGTTTAAGTGAATATCATTACACTATGCATTTACAATTGTTAGGAAATGGAAACATGCAGTGGACACACTATGAAATAGAAAATCAACCAAACCCTGTAAGTTACTATGAAATTTTTAGAGACGACCTTGACAATGGTAACTGGGCTTTATTAAGTGGAGCAATACCAGGCACTAACTCAACTTATACAGATGTTGATTATGCAAGTTATCCAGATGCTAACTACCGTATAGAAATAATTTGGGGACAATCTTGTGAATCTACCTTGAGATTACTTAACAATAATAACATTCAAACAACAATTGTACGTTCAAAATCGAACATTAAAAACAATCGTACTGTTGGGGTGCAAGATGCTATTAGTAAAATCATTAAAATTAAAGTTTATCCAAACCCTGCAAACGAACTACTAAATGTTGAAGTTTCTTTACTAGATGAAAAAGAAGCAACAATAACAGTAGAAAATATGTTAGGCCAGGTGGTTTACACAACACAAACAACTAAGCAACTCAACCAGTTCAACATAGCTACATTTGCATCTGGTGTGTATTTTGTGAAAGTGAAAACCAAACAAAGTACTAGCATAGAAAAACTAATAATAGAGCACTAAAATATAAAGCGCATTAAACATTTAATGCGCTTTATAAAATAATTTTGTTGTTCGGTTTTTGTTTCGCTTATTATTTATGTAAGCATGCAGACGTGTAAAGACTATTTCTTTATCAGCTTCTTTAGCTTAACAGCCATCTCGCCCATTGCACTCGATTTTTCGAAACAAGAATAGTATTTTTTTACTCCACCAAATTCTTTAAAATATTTTTCTATGCTTGGTTCCATCGAACCTTCAAAGTCGTAAGTTGTTATGCCTATTTTTTTTGCATGCTCTATACATGCATTCATTGCTAGTGGTCCAGCACCAATGTGTTTTTCGTTCTCATCGTAACCACCCATTAAATAAAAAGCCTCTTTGTTATGATGAATGCAGAAATAAGCAATAATAGGCTTTCCATTTTTTAATGTTGCAAAAGCAAAACTGTTTTTTGTATTAGCAAACTCAAATAATATTTTTTTTACAAAATTTTGGTCAAGAGATTTTTTTTGCCGAAGAAAGGTTTGTATTACTAGTTCATAAACAATTTTCATATCGCTTACTCTTTCTACTTGCAATTCATCTTTTATTGCTCTTCTTATTTGCTGTCTTCTTTTTGGAGCATACAAGCTTTGTACATCCTCTGTGCTCGAAAGATCCAACACATAGGTATGATTTTTTTTCTGCTCAAAGTTTTTAGGTTTCAATGATTTTGTAAACTCGAATTGCTTATAAGAAAAACAAAATCGAAGCTGGCTGTAAGCGCTATTCTTCTTCAACTCTAACCACTCATTAATGCTTGCAATTATTTTTTCTGATTGCTGAGCTTTCTTAACTACCAAAGCACAATCGGGCGAATAGGGTGGCGGAATACAAAAACTAAGAATCGATTTCTTAAACACATACACATTAAACACCGCAAGTAAATCTTCGCCTTCATAAACACCCATTGTTTTGCAATTGGATTTATAAATGCTTAACCACTCTGTTGTATTATACACAGTTCCTCTTCCCTTAATAAAATCAAGGTAAGTTTTACTGTTTATTTCTATTGTTTTAATTTCCACTTTTGGTTAACGCAAATGTATGAGAATTATTTCCCAAACAAACCCTTCACTATATCTGTTGCTTTATTTTTAAGGCTATCTGTATTTACTCCTCCTCCTAAAGACTCCGCCAAACTTGCCTTTTCGGCAATGGCATTTTGAATCCCAAAAAACTTATCTCCTTCTTTACTTTTTTTGAATTCTTGAATTTGTTTTGTTTCTGCCAATCGTGCTCTTAGTAAATCGTAGCTAATGCTAATCATGGTAAATTTATCTTTAAACTTAGTGAGTGCTTTTTCACTATCTCTTTCTTCCATGTATTTTTTAATATCTGTTACGGCTTCTTTTTCGGGCTTACCAATTTTATCGCTCTTTTCTAATTTATTTAAATACACCAAAGCCTTTTCTTTGTCTTCTTTCTTCACGTTGGTGTATGCGCCAACCATCCAAATTAATTCATTGTCTCCTCCACCCTTTTCTGCTTCTTCAACAAATTTTTCCATGTCTTCGGTTGCTTCATCATCCATGTCCATTTTTTCTTCGGCTAGCGAACGCATAATGTAACCAAGGCAATGCAATTGATAATACTGGCTCTCAGGCGTTATCTTTGCTGCTTCTGGGAAAATAGTCATGAAAGGATTTTTAATAAAATAATCTTTATTCTCCTCCACCTTTTCTAAATACTCATCCGATTTTTCTTTTGAGTGATAATAATATTCGTTATTTAAAAACACCAATGCCTTTGCAATTTTAGCAACCACCATCATTTCCTTATCACTTATTTTGTCTTCATCTGTTTTATAAAATTCATACAATGCAAATTCCTTAGGAACCACGTGTGAAGCTGTCCAGGTAGCGCCTAATATGGCATGCTCATAATTTGCATTGTAATTTTTAAAGTACCCAAACGATTTTAAATCGCTACTTGTTGCGCCCGATAAAACATAAATTACATTCTCCACAATAGTTGGTAAAGAGTCTTCATCCGTTTGTAATAAAATATCCTTAGCCGAATAAAATGCTTTACCCATAGCAAACAAATCCATTGGCGACAAGGGAATAGAATCAGCACCCATTTGTAATTGAACCAAACCACCTGCAATACTCAACATTGCCTTACGTGCCTCTACAAACTCCGGATTATTTGGCATTGCCGCAGTAGCACGCACCGTAACCTTAGCCGATTTATAAAAATCAACTTTTATATTCGATAATTGCTCCTGCATTCTTTTCATTTCTATTGCTTTTAAATCTTCTTTTCTAGAGCAAGAAGAAAATGTGAGGCAAATGATTGTTAATGAAAAAAAGTATTTTAGAAGGTGATTCATTTTTGAATAATTTTATTCAAATGTATATAATTTATGGGGATGGTGGACAGAAGGATTGTGTTGAAGTTATTCATAAAAGTTTGAAACTTTCCTAAACGCAAAAAGCCTTGTCCCTTCGACGGGGCTCAGGGTGACACAAGGCTTTTCAATAGAAACTTCAATAAACAAAAAAATCCCCAACATTTCTGAAGGGGATTCTTTTTTAAAACTGGCACCGACTTACTCTCGCAGGCTTTAGGCCAACTACCATCAGCTCTAACGGGCTTAACTACTCTGTTCGGAATGGGAAGAGGTGGACCCCGTTGACATAGGCACCAAAATTGTTGATTAGGTAATTGTTGATTTGTAATTAGTTTATTTGTTTCATTGGTCTTTACCCAATGAACTATTCAACTAATTAACCAATCACTTCATCCAATATGATCAACAAATTAAGGAAAGACATGATGCAAGAGCTTAGCCCAGAGGCTTTGCTATAACAGAAAGTTTACGGACAATTAGTACTACTCGGCTTTGACATTGCTGCCTTTACACCTGTAGCCTATCAACGTGGTAGTCTTCCACGATCCTTATAAAGAAAACTTATCTTGAGGCGAGTTTCGCACTTAGATGCTTTCAGCGCTTATCTCATCCAAACATAGCTACCCAGCGATGCAGCTGGCGCCACAACTGGTACACTAGCGGTTTGTCCGACTCGGTCCTCTCGTACTAGAGTCAGCTCCTCTCAATTCTCTAACGCCCATCACAGATAGGGACCGGAACTGTCTCGACGTTCTGAACCCAGCTCGCGTGCCACTTTAATCGGCGAACAGCCGAACCTTGGGACCTTCTCCAGCCCCAGGATGACGAGCCGACATCGAGGTGCCAAACCCCCCCGTCGATGTGAGCTCTTGGGAGGGATCAGCCTGTTATCCCCAGCGTACCTTTTATCCTATGAGCGACGGCCCTTCCATGCGGAACCGCCGGATCACTATATCCGTCTTTCGACCCTGCTTGGCTTGTCGGCCTCACAGTCAAACTCGCTTATGCTGTTGCACTCTACGTACGGTTACCAAGCGTACTGAGCGAATCTTTGAAAGCCTCCGATACTCTTTCGGAGGCGACCACCCCAAACTACCCATCAAACAATGTCCTCCCTGCGGAGTTAGACGCCAAATAATTAAAGGGTGGTATTTCAACGGTGACTCCACAATGGCTAGCGCCACTGCTTCATAGTCTCCCACCTATTCTACACATCAATTATCCAGCGTCAATGTTAAACTATAGTGAAGGTGCATGGGGTCTTTCCGTCCCGTGACGGGTAATCAGCGTCTTCACTGATACCACAATTTCACCGAGCTCGTGGTTGAGACAGTGCGAAGATCGTTACACCATTCGTGCAGGTCGGAACTTACCCGACAAGGAATTTCGCTTACCTTAGGACCGTTATAGTTACGGCCGCCGTTTACCGGGGCTTCAATTCAATGCTTTGGATTGCTCCTAACCTCTCCTCTTAACCTTCCGGCACCGGGCAGGTGTCAGGCCTTATACTTCATCTTTCGATTTCGCAAAGCCCTGTGTTTTTGTTAAACAGTCGCCATCGCCATTTTCACTGCGGCCTACATTGCTGTGGGCACCCTTTATCCCGAAGTTACAGGGTCAATTTGCCTAGTTCCTTAACCACGGTTCACTCGAGCGCCTCAGGATTCTCTCCTTGACTACCTGTGTCGGTTTGCGGTACGGGTTGCTTCTACCTGAAGTTTAGAGGATTTTCTTGGAAGCTGACTTAGGTGCATATCCTCTTGTCTTACGACTCAAGGTACTATCAGGCTTCAGCATCTCTGGCGGATTTTCCTACCAAAATATACCTACACCCTTCAACGTACTATTCCGTCAGTACGCAGCACTTTCATTTCTCCGTCTCCTCATCACAGTAGAGCAAGTACTGGAATATTAACCAGTTGTCCATCGACTACGCCGTTCGGCTTCGCCTTTAGGTCCCGACTGACCCTGAACCGATTAGCGTTGTTCAGGAAACCTTAGTCTATCGGCGGCCGGTTTCTCGCCGGCCTTATCGTTACTTATACCTACATTTGCTTTTCTAATCACTCCAGTAGCTCTTACGATGCTCCTTCTACGCTGTTAGAATGCTCCCCTACCACTTATATTAAAAATATAAATCCATAGCTTCGGCACTATGCTTGATGCCCGAGTATCATCCACGCCGGGTCGCTCGACCAGTGAGCTGTTACGCACTCTTTAAATGAATGGCTGCTTCCAAGCAAACATCCTGGCTGTCAATGCGACCCAACTTCGTTAGATCAACTTAGCATAGATTTGGGGCCTTAGCTGATGGTCTGAGTTCTCCCTCTCTCGTCGACGGACCTTAGCACCCGCCGGCTCACTGCAGAACATATCTTATGGCATTCGGAGTTTGTCAGGACTTGGTAGGAATCGCTTCCCCCGCATCCAATCAGTAGCTCTACCTCCATAAGACTCAATTTCTACGCTGCCCCTAAAAGGCATTTCGGGAGTACGAGCTATTTCCCAGTTTGATTAGCCTTTCACCCCTACCCTCAGCTCATCCGGGAAGCTTTTCAACGCTTATCAGTTCAGTCCTCCATGATGTGTTACCATCACTTCAACCTGGCCAAGGGTAGATCACAAGGTTTCGCGTCTGCCTCCACTAACTATACGCCCTATTCAGACTCGCTTTCGCTGCGGTTAACGGACCTTAAGCCCTTAACCTCGCTAGTGAAGAGCAACTCGTAGGTTCATTATGCAAAGGCACGCCGTCACCCCACGTAAGGGCTCCGACCGCTTGTAAGCGCACGGTTTCAGGATCTATTTCACTCCGCTGTTCGCGGTTCTTTTCACCTTTCCTTCACAGTACTAGTTCGCTATCGGTCTCTCAGGAGTATTTAGCCTTAGCGGATGGTGCCGCCAAATTCCTACAGGGCGTCTCCGACCCCGCAGTACTCAGGATACTACTATGTATATAATCTATTTCGTATACGGGACTCTCACCCTATATTGTGGACCTTTCCAAATCACTTCTACTATAAATTATAAGTCAATATCGTAGTCCTATAACCCCAAAGTTGCCGTAACAACTCTGGTTTGGGCTAATGCGCGTTCGCTCGCCACTACTTGCGCAATCACTGTTGTTTTCTTCTCCTCCGGTTACTTAGATGTTTCAGTTCACCGGGTTTTCTTTCCTTGCGGAATACTATATCTTCAATATACCGGGTTGTCCCATTCGGAAATCTACGGATCAACTTGTATTTGCCAATCCCCGTAGCTTATCACAGCTTATCACGTCCTTCATCGCCTCTGAGATCCTAGGCATCCTCCATGCGCTCTTAATTACTTTCTTTTGTTATTCATTTTTTTCACTCATATCGTTAGATATGGCGTGTGTATCCTTTGCGTTAATGCATACATGATGTTGCTATCATGTCTTTCTCAATATGTCAAAGAACTATTTGAAATGTTAACCTACTCCTTAATGAATTTCACAATTCATAACTCGCATTTATTATCAGCATTTCAATTTGTGGATACAATGGAATCGAACCATTATCAAGCCTAATCTTTCAACTAGGGTTGCTCTGCCTTTGAGCTATTAATCCTTAAATGTCATTACAATTATTACACGTTCGTAATTGGTAGTATATGGAGGATAACGGAGTCGAACCGTTGACCCCCTGCGTGCAAGGCAGGTGCTCTAGCCAGCTGAGCTAATCCCCAAATCGAGTGTGTTATTGTAGTCCCGAGCAGATTTGAACTGCTGACCCTACATTATCAGTGTAGTGCTCTAACCAACTGAGCTGGGACTATTTATGATTTTGATCGTAGATTTTTGATTTGATAAATCAGAAATCAGAAATCTAAAATCTTAAATCCTGTGCATCAGTGATATTTACACTCACTTAGCTCGTTTTGGGTATGTTTTAATTAAAAAAGATTAAGCATAAAAACCTAATCTCAATTAATAAAATTTCCACAAAAAATATCTAACCAAAGCAAATAACTCACGATGAGTTACACTAAACTCTCCAGAAAGGAGGTGTTCCAGCCGCACCTTCCGGTACGGCTACCTTGTTACGACTTAGCCCCAATTATCGGTTTTACTCTAGGAGGCGCCTTGCGGCTACCTACTTTAAATACTCCCAACTTTCATGGCTTGACGGGCGGTGTGTACAAGGCCGGAACGTATTCACCGCGCCATTGCTGATGCGCGATTACTAGCGAATCCAGCTTCATGAGGTCGAGTTGCAGACCTCAATCCGAACAGAGGATACCTTTCGAGGTTTGCATCATGTTGCCATGTAGCTGCCCTCTGTAGTACCCATTGTAGCACGTGTGTAGCCCAGGACGTAAGGGCCGTGATGACTTGACGTCATCCCCACCTTCCTCACCGTTTGCACGGGCAGTTCCTCTAGAGTCCTCAACTTAATGGTAGCAACTAGAAGTAGGGGTTGCGCTCGTTGCGGGACTTAACCCAACACCTCACGGCACGAGCTGACGACAGCCATGCAGCACCTAGTTTTAGGTCATTGCTGACTGACTACTTTCATAATCATTCCTTAACTTTCAAGCCCTGGTAAGGTTCCTCGCGTATCATCGAATTAAACCACATGCTCCTCCGCTTGTGCGGGCCCCGTCAATTCCTTTGAGTTTCACCGTTGCCGGCGTACTCCCCAGGTGGATAACTTATCGCTTTCGCTTGGTCGCTTACTGTATATCGCAAACAACTGGTTATCATCGTTTACTGTGCGGACTACCAGGGGTATCTAATCCTGTTTGATCCCCCGCACTTTCGTGCATCAGCGTCAATAATAGTTTTGTCAGCTGCCTTCGCAATCGGTGTTCTATGACATATCTATGCATTTCACCGCTACATGTCATATTCCGCCAACATCATCTATATTCTAGATCTGCAGTATCAATGGCAGTTCGATAGTTGAGCTATCGGCTTTCACCACTGACTTACAAATCCGCCTACGCACCCTTTAAACCCAATGAATCCGGATAACGCTTGGATCCTTCGTCTTACCGCGGCTGCTGGCACGAAGTTAGCCGATCCTTATTCTTACGATACTATCAACATCTCACACGTGAAATGGTTTTCTCTCGTACAAAAGAAGTTTACGACCCATAGGGCCTTCATCCTTCACGCGGCATGGCTGGATCAGAGTTGCCTCCATTGTCCAATATTCCTTACTGCTGCCTCCCGTAGGAGTCTGGTCCGTGTCTCAGTACCAGTGTGGGGGGTAGTCCTCTCAGATCCCCTACTGATCGTAGCCTTGGTGAGCCATTACCTCACCAACTAGCTAATCAGACGCATACTCATCTTCTACCGACGGATCTTTCAAAATAAAATAATGCTATTTCATTTATTATGGGGTATTAATCTCTCTTTCGAAAGGCTATCCCCCAGTAGAAGGCAGATTGTATACGTGTTACGCACCCGTGCGCCGGTCGCCGGCAAGTATTGCTACTCCCGCTGCCCCTCGACTTGCATGTATTAGGCCTGCCGCTAGCGTTCATCCTGAGCCAGGATCAAACTCTCCATAGTAATAAAAAGTTTGTCTGGATATTCTTGTATCCAGGAATTATAATCTGTTCAGGGTTTGCATGTAACTCTCCATCTTGCGATGGTTCGCTTGTTACTTGCTAATTTGGTTAAACATTTCTTTCAAAGAACTTATATATCTTAATGGATATGTATTAGACTTCACGTCTTTTTAATCCGATATCTCTATTTCAATTTCCCTTATCTCGTTCGATTGGGGGTGCAAAAGTAATAATCTTTTTTTAATCTCCAAAAAAATATTTAAAAATTTTAAATCTTTTTTTTTCAACCCTTCTTTATCACTACTCCCGCACAAACAACGTCTCTCAAACGGGGGTGCAAATGTACTCACAAATTGTTTATCTGCAAGTTCAATTTTAAGAAAAAGTTAAATAATTCACAAGTTATTAACTAACGTGCTGATTTTTAAGGTGAAAAAATTAGAAGAATTTTATCCGAATTAGCGTGGCTATGAATTTCTTTAAACAAGCTGCCTCGACTATTACGTTTTCGCAATGATTATACGCTTTTATTTTAGGGATTTGCTGTGTACTAAAAGTTCTTAAAGACCAAGATAATATCTTAATATTATTTTAAAATGAACTGTTGAACAGCTGAAACTATTGTGAAAAGCAGTGGAGATGGCGTTTTATTATTCTAAAACTTGATTTTCAAGGTAAAATTTGGGTTTGATTTAGAAATGGCAAAATTGGTAGCAAAGCCTGCAACTAAACCAATACCGCCGCCAATTAAACACTGTATTCTTCTTTTGCCTCGCGCCTGACGTTCGTATCCTAAAATATAAGGATCATGGTCTATAAGATAGGGATTAGAAATTGTTTCATGCTTAATACGCACTTTAGGAACGCCGCATAAACCCAAATAGGCAAAAGGTAATATTGGCCCAAGAAAACTGCCCGTTAACCCCCCTGCAAAACCTGCAACCATACTTCCAATTAAAGACCCTCTTGCTTTAAAACCCTTTTTTGCATCGCGCTCACCTTGCATAAAATATCCCATTTCGCTGCGTGTGAATTCATTCCCAATTGCGGTGTCCTGGCTATAATAATAATGTGTTTCTCCGGTTGAATAGCGCACCGAAAATAAATCATCATTATCTACAGTAAAGTTTTTTGTTGTGTCTTTAAAGTCTTTAATGGTAACTCCTCCAAGCAATGTGTCGAGCACTCTTGAAACATAAATTTTCCCGTTCATTAAAAAGAGTGTATCCTGATTTTGTTGTGCAAAACCCACAAAAACAAAAAGGAAGAAAGAAAGAAAAAAACCAAATTTGCGCATATAACAAAAGTAAAACATTTAATGAGTTATAAATAATTTATATCACTTAATTTTTTGATCCAACCAATCGGCGTAATTAATGATTTCCGAATCATCTTGACTTGGGTTTTTGTATTCCTTTATAAAATGCTGAATGTCTTCATTTACCTTGCCCTTTGATTGAATATTTGAGTTATTAATAATCGTCCGTATAAAAATTAACATCTGCTTTTCCCTTGCAAAGGCATCTTCAGTTAAAAGGGTTTTAAAATCACTCTGCACCTGCTTAATACGCATTAAAATAAAATCAAAATCGGTGAGTTCATAACGAACAATTAACTCGAATACTGAAATTTTTAAACGAAAAGCTTTGTCCAAAGTCGCATAACTATCAAGCATGTATAACTTAGTTATTTGTTTGGAAGAATTTTTAAAATCATTCAATCCAAAATAGGAAACCGCTAAATTTAAATACACGAAGCCAATGTATAAAGGATGCTTTTTAATAATACTTTCTTCCTTTGCTTCATCCAATATTTCTATTGCCTTGCTTACGTTTGTTTTACTATAATTATTCACTAAAACATTGTAATAAAAGAACAAATATTTATCACGCAACACAGCATTATGCTCATTCATTGCTTGATTTAATTGCTGCGCATACTGCAAAGACTCTGTAATGTTTCCATTTCGATACATGGAGTTACACAAGTAAGTAAGCATTTGTAATTTAGAATCGTGATTGTATTGATTGAAGAATTTTTTTGCCGTAAACTCACTGTATGTCTTTAGCAAGTAGTTTTGCAAGCCAATGTAATTATGCTTTTGCAATAAAATTCGACTTACCGAATGATAGAGTTTAAATTTTAATTGAACACTATTATTTAATTCTTTGTTTTTACTTAATTCATCTACCTTTTTCTGCAAAGCATCATACACTTCACTTTCAGCAAAACCAAAGGTTTGACTTGATTTTATATCGTACGTAACAACGGCTAACACATCATCAATTTCTTGGATAAGATTTAATTTTTCCCGATTTTTTTTTCTTTTTGCAATATAGTCTCGAGGATTTATTTCTAAAACATCTTGTGATATTTTAATAAATTCGCCATAAATAATTTCTAATAAGGCTGGCTCATCCATTTCAATAGCGCGCCTTTCGGCCTTATGTAAAAAATATTCGGCTACCGACCATTTACCTTTTTGAATAAAAAATTTTGCAAGTAAAAAATTATTTAATACGGTGTTTAATGCAGTTTGATTATAGTTAAGAACTAACAAACTCAAACCAATATCTTCAATTAATCTATTCTTTAATCGATAAAACGAGTTTTTATCTGCTGCATCCTTCCCATACAATTTTGCGTGAATTTTAGCTTCATTTACATCAGGAACAGCTCTTTTGAAGAGGTCGAAAAGTAAAACATCTTTACGTTGCGCATCCTTATTGGTTCGATTTACAAAAAGCTTGTAGTTCCTAATTTCTTCTTTGGATAGTACAGAAATGATTTCAGGTAAAATTTGCATATAATCTCATTTGAGCAGGTAAGATAATACATATTTTTAATATATAGATTAAAATCTTGTACTTATATTTATATCAGAATTTATTTAAAACCAAATCTTATGAAAGCGTTACGTTTCACAATCCTTTCTTCCTTGTTGCTTATAGCCAATTTTAGCTTTGGTCAAACTGGACTTTTCATTAACGACAGCACGCTGTTTTTTAGTTCGGACACCGTTACTCAAGGAACTTCTATTATTTATAGTTTAGAAATAGAAAATGGCTCGCCTAGCACAAGCTATACTGGAAATATTACTTTACAAATTTACAACGATAGCACAGGAGCAGGTGGTTTAGATAGTATTGTTAAAGTTGATAGTGCTTACATACAGGCAGTAACAATATCAGCGGGTGGAAGCTTACCTTATTCTGATAGTATTTACATTGATCCGTTTTACTTTAGAAGCGGTATAAACACTGTTGTCATTTGGCCTGTAGCAAGTGACGCGTCTGGATTCATTACATTAGATACTATAAGATATAACATCTATGTTCTGCATCCACTTGCCAGCAACAAACCACTAAACATTGATAAAATAGTGCTTTACCCTAATCCTTTTAGTTCGAAAATATGGTTTAAAGGTGTAGATAAGAAAAGCATTGAACAAGTAAGAATTTTTAACCTGTTGGGCGAGGAAATTTTACAATTGCAAATAAAGGAAACATCTCCTCTCGATTTAAGTGAATTACCAAAAGGGATTTATTTCATCAAGCTCCAATCAAAAGATGGTAAACAAATCATTATTAAAACGATAAAAGAATAGAATTCATCCGAAATAATATAGAAAGCAGCTAAATTTTAGCTGCTTTTTTGTTTGTAATCACTATATTGGAGCTCTAATAATTCTTGTGTCAAAAGATAAACGCACATACGAGTCGAAAAGTAAAATGAGTTCCCTTAAACTCAATTCTTTGTTAGAGGTAACAAAGGCGATAAATAATAATGCCTCTACCAAAGAACTTTTACAAACCTTTGAGATTATCCTCAGAGATCAACTCAATATTGGCAAATTAGCGCTTTACAATTTCACAACTAAGTGGGAATGCATTTTAACTTATGGCTTAAGTAATGATTTCTCTAACGTTAATGCAGAACGCGATTTGCTAAAATTTAAAGAAATCAGCATTGTTGACGATCGACTTCATAATATGTTTGAAGTAATTATTCCTGTTTATCATAAAGACCGCCCACTTGCATTTGTGTTGATTGGAGATTTAGATGATGATAAATTAGAATTAAGTCCGGTAATAAAACATTTACCATTTGTACAAACGCTTACCAACATTATTGTTGTAGCTATTGAAAACAAAAGACTTTACAAAGAAAGTATAAAACAAGCTGCTATGCACAAGGAGCTAGAATTAGCCTCTCAAATGCAAAACATGTTGTTCCCCGAATCATTACCAAACAACGAATCACTTGATTTTAATGCCTTTTACTTGCCTCACCAAGAAGTGGGTGGAGATTATTACGACTTTGTTTGGATTAATAAAAATGAATTTGTGTTTTGTGTTGCAGATGTATCTGGAAAAGGATTGGCTGCAGCCTTGTTGATGAGTAACTTTCAAGCAAACTTACGTGTATTAATTAATCACACAAATAGTTTAACTGATTTGGTGCGTGAGTTAAATACTAAGGTAATGTTGAGTGCAAAAGGAGAAAAATTTATTACACTCTTTATAGGAAAATACAATATACAAACACGTACTTTAAATTACATAAATGCGGGGCAAAATCCTCCTATTTTAGTGAATGGAAAATCAGTTTCCTTACTCAGAATTGGATGCACAGGCTTAGGAATGTTTGATGATTTAGTTACAGTAAAAGAAGGAGTTGTTACTGTAAAACCAAAATCACTTTTGGTTTGTTATACCGATGGTGTAGTAGAAACCGAAAACGAAAGTGAAGAGTATTTTGGAATGCAACGCTTAACTACGCTCTTAAGAAAATCACAAGGAAATACTCCTGAAGAAATTAATAAAGAATTAATTGATAGCATCGTAAACTTTAAAGGAAGCAAAACTTACGCCGATGATATTGCTATTTTTTCTGGAAAACTGCATTAATTTGTGCTTAACAAAAGGAAGTAAGTCATACTTCTAATAAATATTTGAACAATGAAATCTAAAATAACCTTATTACTTCTTTTTGTTTTAATTGGATTAAAACATATTGCACAACCCGTTTCATCAACAACATACGTGCAAACGTGTTATAATAAAACACAATGTTCTTCGATAAACAATTCTAGCTTTTTATTTTTTGATGAAAGCAGAAATGAATTATTTTTGAAAGTTGATTTCAATAATTTTAAAACTGGAGAAGATTCTATCGACGACTGGTTAAATGATTTAACTGAAACAGCTTTATACTTCAAAGCACCATTTCAAGCAGAAAATTTTTCAGGATTAAGTAATCACAACCATAAAAATTACACCTTGCGTGGTGAAGTTTTTTTTAATGGCATTTGGCACTATCAAACAATCGAATTAACTATTTTCGCAGCAGAAAGCAACATGCTTGGTCCAAATAATAATGGCAACAAATACGACAATTATAAAGTTAATTTTAGTTTGCCTATTGCCCCAAAAGATTTCAAAATTCACAAAAAACCACATCATTTAACAAAAACAATCTTTATTGGACTTGCGCTTGGTAGAATTAATTTATTATTACCTGGGCAAGAAACTATTTTAGGTGACGCTTATAAAAAACATTGATTTCTAACTGTAAATCAGTCTATTACATGAAATTCATTTTGTGTAATAAATTCTTAAATCACACATTTTTAACCCAAACCAATGCAAATAAACAGTAGAAGCTTAAATTTTTTAATCAAAAAAGGCAGAATATTTGGCAATTATTAAAAAATATCGTTTCTTTGCACCCCAAATTTGAAAACCGTTTTAAAACTAAAGATATGTCACGTATTTGTCAATTAACAGGAAAAACAGCAATGGGTGGAAACAATGTTTCTCACTCTAACGCAAAAACACCTCGCCAATTTAAAGTGAATTTAAAGCGTAAGCGCTTTTTTGTTCCTGAAACAGGAGAATGGGTTACACTTCGTGTATCTACTTCTGCTATCAAAAACATTAATAAAAAAGGAATTTTTGCTTGTTTAAAAGAAGCAAAAGCAGCTGGAATTTTAGCTCTTTAATTCTCCGCATAATATTTGTTTAAAACCTTGTCGTATCTTCGACAAGGTTTTTTAGTTTGCACCCATATGATCAAAAAAAATAATTTTCTTCTTTTATTCTGCCTTCTGTTAATCAGTGTTAGTGCGCAAGATAAAAAAACAGCATACGATAACGATATGCTACCTGCATCTTTTCATGCAGATAAGCGTCAGGCATTGCGCGACAAAATGGACGGAAACTCTGTTGCTATTATTTTTGCCAATGCAGAAAGAAATCGCTCTAACGATGTGGATTATCAATACAGTCAAGACCCGAATTTTTATTACTTAACTGGGCTTACCGAACCCAATGCTGTTTTACTTATTTTTAAAGAGCGAATTACCATTGATAGCATTACATGCAACGAAATTTTATTTGTTCAACCACGTAACGAGAAAGCGGAAAGCTGGACAGGTAAACGATTAGGAACTACAGGCGCAATAAAAGAACTAGGTTTTCGCTTTGCATACAACAATTTTGAGTTTGATGAATTTCCTTTAGACTTTGCACGTTTCGCAACAATTTATCACCCCACAAATCATAACGATGCAAGAGATGACAAATATGATTCAGGAGATTTATTTTCATTACTAAAATCGTTTGAAGATAAAACCGCGAAATTAAAAGAGAAGAAAAATGCAAGCTCATTGTTTTCTTTTATGTCGGCACTGCGTGAAATAAAATCTCCTGAAGAATTAAAACTATTACAAAAAGCAATTGATATTACTTGCGATGCCCATTTAGATTTAATGAAATCATTGGATTCAACCATGACAGAATATCAAGCGCAGGCATTGGTTGAGTTTGGATTTAAATTTAATGGTTCGGAGTACGTTGGTTATCCATCTATAGTTGGAGCAGGCGAAAATTCTTGCATCCTACATTACATTACCAATCGCAAAAAATTTGAGAACCCCGAAATGCTCGTTGTTGATGCGGGTGCAGAATATCATGGTTATACTGCCGATGTAACGCGCACACTGCCCGTTAACGGGAAGTTTAGCAAGGAGCAGGCGGAAATATACAATATTGTGCTAAAAGCGCAGGAAGAGGGCATTAAAGCTTGCAAAAAAGGCAACAACTTTAGAGACCCACATAATGCGGCTGTTGACGTTATCAAGAAAAAACTAGTGGATTTAGGGATTATTATCGACCCTAACGATTTTATTAAATACTTTTTCCACGGAACATCACACTATTTAGGCTTGGATGTGCATGATGCAGGCACTTACAGTAAATTAAAAGTAAATAGTGTTATTACAGTTGAACCTGGAATTTACATCCCCGCAGGCTCACCATGTGATAAAAAGTGGTGGAATATTGGAATTAGGATAGAAGATGATGTGCTAATTACCGATGGAGAACCCGTGGTAATGTCGGGGAAACTACCGAAAACAGTGGCCGAAATAGAAAAATTGATGAAAGAAGAGGGAATTTTAAAGAAAAATTAGGAATATTCCAGAAAAATAAACTACATTTGCACCCCTATTTAGGTAAAAATTATTAACAATGGCAAAGAAGCAAAACAGAATCCAAGTTATTTTGGAATGTACTGAGCACAAAACTAGTGGATTGGCTGGAACAAGCCGTTACATCACTAAAAAGAACAAAAAAAACACTCCTGAGCGTATTGAACTTAAGAAGTACAATCCAATCATGAAGAAAATGACTGTTCACAAAGAAATTAAGTAATAATAGTTTAAAGATAATTAGTCATGGCTAAGAAGGTAGTTGCAACGTTAAAAACAGGAAAAGGTAAAGATTTTACCAAAGTTATTAAAATGGTTAAGTCGCCAAAAACAGGTGCTTATTCATTTAAAGAGGAAATTGTACACAACGATCATATTCAAGATTTCTTAAAATCTAAATAAGATTCGATTTAATTTTTGTACAAAAAGCTTCTTCCCAACGGGTTGAAGCTTTTGTAATTTTAGTAAGTATAAGAAAATGGGAATTTTTAGCTTTTTCAGTAAAGACAAAAAAGAGTCGTTAGATAAAGGTTTGGAAAAAACGAAAGATGGTTTTTTCTCGAAGCTTGCTAAGGCCGTTGTTGGAAAAAGCTCTGTTGATGCAGAAGTTCTAGATAACTTAGAAGAAATTTTAATTAGCTCAGATGTTGGCGTAGAAACCACCATTAAAATAATTAAACGAATTGAAGAGCGTGTTGCGAAAGATAAATACGTTAGCACGGCTCAATTAAACGGAATTTTAAAAGAAGAAATTTCTACTCTTTTAACCGAAAACAATAGTAAAGACGAAGTTGAATTTACTGTTCCTGAAGGAAAAAAACCTTATGTAATAATGGTAGTGGGCGTTAATGGTGTTGGTAAAACAACTACTATTGGTAAACTATCGCACGCATTTAAGCAAAGCGGTAAAAACGTTTTATTAGGTGCTGCTGATACATTTAGAGCCGCTGCTGTTGACCAACTTACTATTTGGAGCGAGCGTGTTGGCGTTCCAATTGTATCGCAAGGCATGGGTGCAGATCCTGCATCGGTTGCATTTGATACATTAAGCTCTGGACTTGCTAAAGGAAGTGATGTAATTATTATTGATACTGCAGGTCGTTTACACAACAAAATAAATTTAATGAATGAGCTTACCAAAATTAAAATGGTAATGCAAAAAGTTATTCCTGATGCGCCACACGAAGTATTATTAGTGTTAGATGCATCCACTGGACAAAATGCAATTGAACAATGCAAACAATTTACAGCTGCAACAGAGGTAAGTGCATTAGCTTTAACAAAATTAGACGGTACCGCTAAAGGTGGCGTTGTTATTGGTATTTCTGACCAATTTAAAATTCCGGTTAAGTACATTGGTGTTGGCGAAAAAATGACCGACCTACAAGTGTTTAATAGAACGGAGTTTGTGGATAGCCTTTTTAATTCCTAGATATAGAAATGTTGAATTAGTGAATTGTTTAGTGGTTCAAGTATTCAAACCTCTTCACATCCACTTCCCCATTCAATTCTTTCCCTTCCATCAAATAATCACATAATTGTTTTGCAAAAAACGGGGCAAGCATAACTGCTTTTGTTCCTAAGCCGTTAAATATTTTTAATACAATCTTGCAATTTTTTTTGTGTTATAGCGTAATATAAACATGAAATTAATTCTTCAAATATTCCTTCTCTTTATACTTCAGAAATATTCCTTCGCATACAGTAATTCATCTTATGCAGATAGCCTTGTTCGAAAAAGATGGTCAGTAAGTTTACATATTTCTAATAGCCAAATTCCAACTTACGTTTACAAGAGTTGGGTAAATTTAGCTCCTAGCATTGGAATTGAAAGAAATGTCCTAAATTTCAGGAAAGGTTCTTCGCTGTCAGTTGGCATTTTAGGGACAGTAAATACATACGAGGCAATAACCGAAACTTATAATTCCATTTATCCATACATAAAACTAAGAAGTTTATATTCTGAATTACTTGCTGGTTATAATTGCAGATTGAAAAAAAATTTAATTATTGGATTTAAATTGTCATATTTAAATAGATGCGATTACAAATCAGTATCAGTACTTTCTAACAGTTCAGAACGCCCAACGGAAAAAATGGGATTTGGTAACCCGTATAGTGCCAGATTAAAATGGAACTCAGGATTTGTTTTAAATGTTAACCTTGGTTACACTTTTTATAAAAGTGACAAAATAAATGCGGAGTTAAACCCTTGCGTCGCTTGGAACTCATTAGGAAGAACGTGGTGGGGCGGACATCAAAAAAATTTGATCGGGAAAATTGGTATAAATATTAATTTTAATTAGCTGAACTAATCTAATTAGGTTATTTAAATTCGTGTATTCGTATGAAATTAGTAAATCCTTTCAAACCTCTTCACATCCACTTCCCCATTCAATTCTTTCCCTTCCATCAAATAATCACACAATTGCTTTGCAAAAAACGGGGCAAGCATAACTGCTTTTGTTCCTAAGCCGTTAAATATTTTTAATTGTGAGTGTGTTGGGTGTGCTCCTATAACTGGGCGCCTATCAATAACAGAAGGACGAACACCTGCTTCGTGTTTAATAACTTCGAACTCGTAAGAAATTAATTTTTTTAGTTTAGCAACTAGTTCTTCTTTTCCGGCTGGGTTTGGAACATCTGTAAGGTCTTGCCAATTGTAGGTTGCACCACATTTAAATAAATGATTGCCCAGCGGCATAATAAACATTCCCTTGTTTAGGATGAAATCAATATCTAATTGTTTACAGCTAATTGTAAGCACATCCCCTTTTGCTGGTTTAAAAGGAATGTAATTAAAGTGGGGATTGTTTTTTACTAAATGTCCTTCGCAAAAAATAATTTCCGCTGCAAGTATGTTTTTGTAGGAAACGCCTGATGCATTTATTTTTAGTTCATCATGATTAAATGTTTCATCTAAATACGATTCCTTTACTTTTAAGCACTGACTTGTTGCGGTCAAAAAAACAGAAGTATCAAGGTTTCCTGCTTGTTTTACAATTGCATATTTTGATGAAGTAGGCTCATGCATTTCCAAAATGTCCTCCGAAAGATAATCGTGCATGTCTTCAGTTACTTTTTTCTTCCACAAATTTATTTCTTGTTCTTCGGTAAAAAGCTTGGCGATTTTTCTTTCTTCTAAAAATTTTACACCAAGTATTTTTTCTGCGCTTGAATAAAATTCATTTAAGCATGGAGTAAGTTCGTCTATCATCCAACTTTTAGTGAGACGTTTAAAAACAACTGGATTCCAAATGCCTGCGGCTACACGAGAAGAAGTTGATAAACTTGCATTATCAATTACAATTATATTTTTGCCCCGCTTAATTAATTCCAATGCCAGCACCGAACCAGCAATTCCTTGGCCTACTATAATTATATCTTTCGTCTCTACACTCATATTTCTAATTTGTTTCTGCGAAACTCAAAAACCTCTGTGTGCTCTGTGTTAAGAAAACACCCTGCAAGTTTTAACACAGAGTTCACTGAGTTAAAAGAGTTACACAGAGAAAGCCTATTTTTCGAATTGATACTGACTATAATCCAACAGCACTACTTTAATAAATTGCGAATCGGGCATGGAGCTAGTGATTTCCATTTTATCTTTTACCTTTTTTGCTAATTGCTTTAATCCATTGTAATCGGAGTTTTTAGTGCAGTGGTCAAATACTTCTTTAATAATTCCAACATCTTTGTCGCTTAATTTATTTACTTCGTTAAATACAATTTTATGCTCTACTTTGGGACGATACAAAATAGTATTTTGTAAACTTACTTTTTGTTTTAAACTTACTACTGTTGTTCCTGCGGCCATATCACCTAGGCGCTGTGCCTTTTCACTTACAGCAACTGTTATTAAAGCCACTAAACCATTAAACAACATCATATCAACAATTCTAAATACCCATCTAATTAAATAAGCACCAAAATTAGGTTGTGAGCCATCTAATTTCAACACTTTAATTTTCATTATTTTTTTTCCTAAACTTTGTCCGTTAAAAAACTGTTCCATTAATAAATTATAGAACATTACTGGCAACATTAACAAGGTGAAAATTGCGCCAACAGTAAAATTGTTATCTGAACTGCGATCAAAACCCGCACCAATAATACCGACTAGAAGTGCAATTAATACTATGTAAGCTAAAGTAAACAACGAATCAAGCAAAGAAGCAAGAATCCTATCTCCCACTCCTGCGGGCTGGTAACTAATCAATACATTTTGGGTGGTATTTATTCTGATGCCGTCCTCCATAATTCTCACTAATTTGGTAGCTAATATCGAAAAAAAAATGCACTTTAGCATATCAATTTTTGAGGTGAAAGAAATTACATTTTTAAAACAAAACGCTGATAAGTGGGAAAAGATCGAAAGCGGAATGGCTAATGGCAGCATTACCAACCCTAGAGAGATCTCTGAAATTTATATTGAGTTAACCAACGACCTTTCTTACGCTCGAACTTATTATCCTCAATCACAAACAACAGCTTACTTAAATGCTTTGGCGGCTCGCATTCATCAAACTATTTATAAAAACAAAAAAGAAGAGCGGGGAAGGTTTAAACGTTTTTGGGTAAGGGAAGTTCCCATGTTGTTTGGAAAATACCACAAACAACTGTTTATTTCATTTTTAGTTTTTGCATTATCAGCTGTTATTGGTTTTGTTTCGCAAGTTTACAATGATGATTTTGTACGTTTAATTATTGGTGATGATTATGTAAACCAAACCTTGGAGCGTATTAAAAACGGCAACGCTCTTGGTATTTACGGCGAATCATCAGAAGGCTCCATGTTTATTATGATTACCATAAACAATATTAAAGTTTCGTTTTTTGCTTTTATACTAGGTATGCTGTTTTCTTTAGGCACTGCATTTCTTCTATTTAAAAACGGAATTATGCTTGGGGCTTTTCAAGCAATGTTTTATAATCACTCATTATTTATTAAATCGGTTTTAGTTGTATACATACACGGCACGCTAGAAATTTCTGCTATCATAATCGCGGGCTGTGCAGGTTTTGTATTAGGAAATAGTTTTATGTTCCCAGGAACTTACACTAGGATACAATCATTTAAACGCGGGGCAATTGATAGTTTAAAAATTACTGTTGCATTAATTCCTATTTTTATAACAGCTGGTTTTTTAGAAAGCTTTGTAACCCGATACACTAATATGCCACTTTGGTTAAGTTTATTAATAATTTTGAGTTCATTGAGTTTTATCATTTGGTACTTTATAATTTTACCCATCACCATAACTAAAAAAAATAAATATGTATCCTCCACTACCCTCTCGTAAAGTAGATTTTAAACAGCAAAGAGATTTTTCGGGCATCTTCTCTGCTGCATTCAAATTTCTTAAATTCAATTTTAAGAATATGACATTAGCCGTGTTGGCTTTACCTGGGCCATTATTAATGATTGCAGGTGGATTAAACGGTTATATGCAAGCTGCAGGTTCTGATTTTAATTCCATGCTTGGAATGAATGCAATACAAGATCCGATGCACATATTAAGTGAAATTATTTCTGTAATGATCCCCTTTATGATTGTTGCGATGCTTGCGGGTTTAGTTTACTCAGCTGTGATTAGCAGGTATTTAATCCTATCGCAACAAAAACAAGAAGGAGAAGAAGTTACCATTGCTGAATTAATTCGCCATCTACCAAAAGATGCATGGAGATTATTTTACAATTATTTGCTTTTAGGCTTAGTAAGTGTTTTAGTTATTCTTGGTGTTGTTCTAATAGCACTTATTCCAATTTTAGGTATAATAATTATTGTAGTTGGATTATTACTTATCTGGCCAAATCTTACATACGCGTTAAGAAACGCAAGTTATTTAGTTATAAAAGATGAAATATCAATTTTAGCTGCGATTAAAAAAACCTTTAGATACATGCGTGGACATTGGTGGTCGACTTGGGGAATTATTTTTTGCGCTTCAATGATTATTGGTTTAGCAAGTCTAGTTTTTACTATGCCACAAGCTATTTACAATATGATGAATACTTTCTCAAGAATGAGAGCAGACAGTGGAGATGATGATAATTCAATTACCTTAATTGTACTTGCAATTATTGCAATGGTTGGTCAATATACTTTAATGCCATTATTTAATGTGTTTTGCGCGCTTATTTATCATAGCCACGAAGAAGAAACAGAAGGCACAGGTTTAAAATCAAAAATAGACGAGATTGGTTTAAACAATTAATTGAAACAAATTTCCTACATACTATTTTTACTTTTCTCTTTTACATTTTGTGAACGAATTTTTGCTGCGCCTAAAACCGTAGTAAAAGATTCTATTACTCCAACAAAATTAAAAATTGACGCAAGTATCGAAAAAGAAATATTTTCGGATGAAGCCTATCAATACAAAGATGTAAAAGCACAAGGAGAAAAAGAATCGTTTTTAACTTGGTTACTAAAAAAATTGTTTGGCAACGCAAGTCCCGAAAGTGTAGAAACCTTTTGGTTTATTCTTGAGATGATTTTAGTTGCGCTTTTTATTGCAGGTTTAGTTTGGCTAATACTAAGAATGAAGGGCGGAAAATTATTTAAAGGGGAAAGTGCAAAAACATCTTTATTTACAGATATTACAGAAGAAATAAGCACAATTGACATCGATAAATTAATTAATGAAGCTGTTAGCAAAGGTGATTTTAAAACTGCTTTCCGTTATTGTTATTTAAGAAGTTTACAATTAATGAATGATAAAAAATTAATTGATTGGAAACCCTTTAAAACAAATTACGATTATTATTCAGAATTTAAATCGGAACGAACAAAACCATTGTTTAAACAATTGTATTTAGGCTTCGAATACATGTGGTATGGTGATGGACACATTACAAAAGAAGTTTTTGAAGATTACAAAAAAGAGTTTGATAAATTTAACCAACAACTAGGTGCTTAAAAAAAATTGGAAATATTTTATTCCTTTGCTACTGGTGTTTGTAGGTATTGTTTACTTGCAAGTATCAGCGCCCAAGCCTATTAATTGGTCTAAAACATTTTTAAAGAAAGATAAAATTCCCTTTGGTAGCAAAGCACTATACGATGTGTTAGAACAATCTGCTTTTAAAGATAGGATTACAACAAACAAGAAAAATATTTACCAAGCTAATGAAGAAGATTTATTTAAGGAGGGTGGATTCTCATATATCTTCATTAACGACAACTTAGGTTTTGATGAAATAGAAACTAAAGTTCTGCTGGAGCATGTTGAAAAAGGGAACAAGCTTTTTTTAGCCTGCAACAACTTAAGTGGTTTACTAAAAGATACTCTTAATATTGAAACTAATTTAGACTTTTCTTACTTTCTGCCCGAAAACAAAGGGCCTGCTTATGAAATCTATTATCACAAAACACTAAAAGACGAAAAGAAGTACGAATATCATTCGGGTATAACACCTATTTACTTTACTTCGATTGATACAAATGCAACACGCATCATTGCCTCAAATGCTAATAACGACCCAGTATTTATTTGTACTAAACTTGGAAAAGGCGAAATCTATTTACTTAGTACACCCGAAGTACTTACTAACTATAGCATTGCCAATAAACCTAGCAAAGAATTTGCTTACACATGTTTGTCTTACTTAACTACACCTAAAATAATTTGGGATGAATATTATAAAACTCATGTTACAAAGGTTGATTCAGAATTGCAATTCATTTTTAAAAATGATTCCTTGTATGCAGCATACTCCTTAACTATTTTAGGAACGCTATTGTTTATGGTTTTTAATTTAAGAAGAAAACAAAGAGCTATTCCGATAGTTGCCCCGCTTACTAACTCAAGTATTGAATTTGTTGAAGTAATTGGAAATGTTTATTTCAATTCGAAAAATCATAAAATTATTGCAGAAGAAAAAATTAATTCCTTTTTAGAAACCATACGAGCTAGATTTCAAGTAAACACGCGATTGTTTGATGATGCTTTGTTTACAAGGGTTTCAAAATTATCGGGAATAACTTTAGATGAAATAAAAGAATTGTTTAACTTCATTGACCAAATACAATTTAGCAAAAGCATAACCGAACAAACATTAATAGATTTAAATACACGATTAGAAAAGTTTCACGAACAAAACATACGATAATGGAAAATACATTTGGCTCACGCGTTGACTTAAACAACATAAGCAATGCTGCAGAAAAAATTAAAAAAGAAATTGGCAAATATGTAATTGGTCAAACACAAATGACCGAATTACTCCTAATTGCATTACTTGCCGATGGACACGTGTTATTAGAGGGCGTTCCTGGCGTTGCAAAAACATTAACTGCAAAATTATTGGCTCAAACTATTCATGCCGATTTTAAACGTATACAGTTTACTCCCGATTTAATGCCTTCTGATATTGTTGGTACTGCTATCTTCAATAACAAAACAAACGAATTCGAATTTAGAAAAGGTCCTTTGTTTAGTAATGTAGTATTAGCTGATGAAATTAATCGTGCTCCTGCAAAAACACAAGCTGCCTTGTTTGAAGCAATGGAAGAAAGGCAAATCACAAGCGATGGCACAACTTATAAATTACCTCCTCCATTTATTGTGTTGGCAACACAAAATCCAATTGAGCAAGAAGGAACCTATCGTTTACCAGAAGCACAATTAGATCGTTTCTTATTTAAGATTGAAGTGCATTATCCTACTTTAGACCAAGAAACAGAAATATTAAAAACCTATCACGAGAAAAAAAATAAAATTGATTTTAGCACAATAGAACGTGTTTTAAATGCAAGTGATATTATGGCTTTACGTGAAACTGTTGCTGGAATTCACATTGAAGACAACTTACTAAAATACATTGCGCAGATTGTAAATGAAACACGTAATAACTCTTGGTTATTTTTAGGAGCTTCGCCTCGTGCATCCTTAGCAATATTAAACGCATCGAAAGCATGTGCTGCATTGCGCGGAAAAGACTTTGTTACTCCTGATGAAATAAAATTTGTTGCACCTCACGTACTAAAGCACCGTGTAATTATTACTCCCGAAAAAGAAATGGAAGGAATAACTACAAATGAGGTGGTAAATAAAATGATTGAGAAGATTGAAGTGCCTAGATAGCTAATACTAATAGACTAATCAACAACTAATACAATGATTAAGGCATTATAATGTGTTAAACTTGTATACAGAATTTCTGACAAAAAGCTTTTTTACCTAGAATCCAAAAAATTTAAATGGCACTATCGATTTACATCAGAAGTTTTATATGATCCTGATGATCTAGAAACATTTAATGAAATAAACTATGGTCAAAACCCTCAACGCAAGTACGTTTTAGCCACATTTAATTACAATACTAACACGCATAATTATTTCTTACAATTTGCTTCTTCCGACGATCCAAGCGATGAAATGATTGATAAATTGGTTACAAAGATTAGTGAGACTTTTTATAAAAAAGGTGAATTTAAAATTCTATTAAACACAACCATTTTATTAAGACGCAAAAAAGAAATTTCGGAAAAACATAAAATTTTAACGAGCGATGAACTTTTTAAAAACCAAAATTATCAAGCCATTTGTAAAGGTCAAGCCACTGGTGTGCTTAAACACATAAAAGCCGAAGACATAAAAGATGGCATTGATTACACTAACAATATACTAATATTAAATGGCAGTTCAAATGAACTCCCTATTTGCAAAGGGCTTGTTACAAATGAATTTCAAACACCATTAAGTCATATTTGTTTACTCACCAACAATAGGAAAACAGCGGCGGCGGCTCAAAAAAACATTTTAACAGTAGATTCACTTTTGTTATATGAGAATAAATTAGTAAAGCTGATTGTTAAAGAAAACAAACTAAGTATCACATTAGTTTCTGATAGCGCACAAAAAATTGGAAATTCGAAGGCAAAAAAACTAAGAGAACTTAAATCAGATACTTCCTTCTCGAAGTTGCAGGATTTAAGTAAGTTTTCTTACAAAAACAAAAAGCAGATAGGCTCAAAAGCTGCTAATTTAGCTGAACTTAGGAAACTATCAAAAATAAAAGGGGGTTTTGAAGTTCCCAAAAATGCCTTTGCAATACCTTTTCATTACTATTCAGAGCACATAAAAAATAACAGAATAGACTCTCTAATTCAGGAGTTATTAAACGACACTTCTATACTTAAAAAGGATAGTATACTTGATGAAAAATTAGCAAACATAAGAGAAGCAATTATTACAGCTCCCTTAAATAAATTTTTTATTGATACGCTAAGTTCCCTCTGCCTTAAAAAATTCGGAAATAAAAAGGTTCGCTTTCGTTCTTCATCTAATTGCGAAGATGAAGCTTCTTTTAATGGCGCAGGATTATACACCTCAAAAACAGGAATTGCAAACCATCCGAAAAAATCATATGAAAGTGCTGTAAAAGAAGTTTGGGCTAGTTTGTGGTACACGCGCGCTTATAAAGAACGAAGCTATTTTAATTTTGATCATAAAACAGTATATATGGGAATTTTAGTTCACCAAACTTTTGATGATGAAATTGTAAATGGAGTTGCTATTACAAAAAATTTATACCGTGATTATGAAGCCGGATTCGTAATTAATATGCAAGAAGGAGAAGAAGAAGTGGTTTCGCCAAACAGCGGTGTACAATGCGAACAACTTGTTTCTTATATGAATACCACTTCTGATTTTTACAATGCAAACCGTTCGGCCGATTGGATAAGCTTTTCGAGTCTTCATCCTCAATCATCTTTATTAAGTAATGACGAATTACTTAGCCTAACGCAGTGCTTAGAAATGATTAAACGGCATTTTTACGACTTATACAAGGTTTGGCCCAACACCGAATACAAAGACTTTGCAATGGATGTAGAGTTTAAAATAATTATAGGCAGCAATAACAAAAAATCTATTTTAATAAAACAAGCGAGGCCATTTAACGATTAAATTTTTGGGTTACCATTTTCATTTCTCGATATTAATTGAAAATAGTTTTTCATGCGCTATTTAAAACTAAGCCTTAAGTACACATTAAAATCAATCTTATTTTTGATTGCATTTATACTTCTTTACCTCCTATTCGCTTGGCTATTACCCAAAATTAAAGTGAACACTGACTACAAACCTGCCGAAAAAGGCGTTGAAGTTTTTGTTGCATCCAATGGCGTACATACTGATTTTGTTGTCCCTACAAAACATGATTTAAAAGATTGGCGAAAAGATTTTAATCCAAACGAGTTTGAAAGCGTTGATACTACCTTCGAATATGTATCATTGGGTTGGGGAGATAAAGGATTTTTTTTAAATACACCTACTTGGAGTGATTTAAAATTTAGCACTGCTTTTAAAGCCGCTTTCTTTATGAGTTCAACTGCGATGCATGTAACTTATAAAAAAAGAAAACCACTAGAAAACGAATCATGCAAAAAATTAATTCTTACTGAAGAACAATACCATAAACTGATCGATTACATCTCATCCTCTTTTAAAAAAGAAAAAGAAAGCATCGAACTCATTAATCATCCTGGGTATAATGAATTCGATAATTTTTATGAAGCCGCTGGAACATATAGCTTCATTAAAACCTGCAATGTTTGGACAGGAAATGGCTTACAACACATTGGAATAAAAGTTGGGTATTGGACTCCTTTAGAAAGTGGAGTTATGGAAAGTGTTTTTGAGGATTAAACCACAAAACTCACAATCGCCCTGTAAATCAACTTTTTACATTCCTTTCCAAATCATTACCAAATTCAAATTATTTCCCCGTTTTCCTACCATTTTTAAGGTATAATCCTTAAATTAGCACCTCATTATTTTTTCGTAAAACAATCAAAATTATATACTATGGCTTTTGACATTGACATGATTAAAAAAGTTTACGAAGCAATGCCTTCTAAAATTGAAGCTGCTCGTAAAATGCTTGGCCGCCCTTTAACATTGGCTGAGAAAATTTTATACTCGCATTTAGATGCGGATATGGAAAAGAAAGATTATCCTCGTGGTTCTTCTTATGTTGATTTTAACCCTGATAGAGTTGCTATGCAAGATGCAACAGCTCAAATGGCTTTATTGCAATTTATGCAAGCTGGTCGCCCTACAGTTGCTGTGCCTTCATCAGTACACTGTGATCACTTAATACAAGCTAAGGTTGGTGCTAATGCAGATTTAAGCAGAGCAAAACACAGAAAGCGAAGAAGTATTCAATTTCCTTGCTTCGGTTTCTAATAAATATGGTATCGGTTTCTGGAAACCAGGTGCAGGTATTATTCATCAAATTGTTTTAGAAAATTATGCTTTCCCTGGTGGAATGATGATTGGTACCGATTCTCACACTGTTAACGCAGGTGGTTTAGGTATGATTGCAATTGGTGTTGGTGGTGCTGATGCTTGTGATGTAATGGCTGGTTTACCTTGGGAACTAAAAATGCCAAAATTAATTGGTATTAAATTAACAGGTAAATTAAATGGCTGGGCAAGTGCAAAAGATGTTATTTTAAAAGTAGCTGGTATCTTAACTGTAAAAGGTGGTACTGATAAAGTAATTGAATATTTTGGCGAAGGTGCAATTGCACTAAGCTGTACAGGTAAAGGAACAATTTGTAACATGGGTGCAGAAGTTGGTGCTACTACTTCTACATTTGGTTATGATGATAGTATGAGCCGTTACTTAAAAGCTACTGGCCGTGCAGATGTTGCTGCTTTAGCTGATGGTATTAAAGAACATTTAACAGGTGATGCAGAAGTATATGCTAACCCATCTAAATATTTTGATGAAGTAATCGAAATTAATTTATCAGAATTAGAACCACACGTTAACGGACCATTCACTCCAGATTTAGCTACACCAATTTCTAAATTAAAAGAAGTTGCAACTGCTAACGGTTGGCCAATGAAAATTGAAGCTGGTTTAATTGGTTCTTGTACTAACTCTTCTTACGAAGATATTGCACGTGCTGTATCATTAGCAAAACAAGTTTCTGCAAAAAATTTAAAATCGAAAGCTGAGTTCATGATTAATCCAGGTTCAGAACAAATTCGTTTTACAATTGAGAGAGATGGTTTCTTAAAAGTATTTGATGAAGTTGGAGCTACTGTATTTACTAACGCTTGCGGACCATGTATTGGTATGTGGGACCGTGTTGGTGCAGAGAAACAAGAGAAGAATACAATCGTTCACTCATTCAACCGTAACTTTGCTAAGCGTGCTGATGGTAATCCAAACACCTATGCATTCGTAGCTTCTCCTGAAATTGTAACAGCTTTAGCTATTGCAGGTGATTTAGGATTTAATCCATTAACTGATACATTAACAAACGAAAAAGGTGAGCAAGTTAAATTAGATGCTCCAAGTGGTGATGAATTACCAACCAAAGGTTTTGCTGTTGAAGATGCAGGTTACCAAGCACCAGCAGCTGATGGTAGCAAAGTATCTGTGTTAGTAGAGCCAACATCTAAGCGTTTACAATTATTAGATCCATTTGCTGCTTGGGACGGAATGAACTTTACTGGATTAAAATTATTAATCAAAGCAAAAGGAAAATGTACAACGGATCATATCTCTATGGCTGGCCCATGGTTAAAGTTCCGTGGACATTTAGATAACATCTCAAACAACATGTTAATTGGTGCTGTTAATGCATACAATGGCAAAACAGATTCAGTTAAAAATCAATTAACTGGAGAGTATGCTGGAGTACCTGTTGTGCAACGTGCATACAAAGCGCAAAACATTGGAAGTATTGTTGTTGGTGACGAAAACTACGGTGAAGGTTCATCTCGTGAGCATGCTGCAATGGAGCCTCGTCATTTAGGTGTTAAGGTGGTATTAGTAAAATCATTTGCTCGTATCCACGAAACAAACTTAAAGAAACAAGGTATGTTAGGTATTACTTTTGCTAACCCTGCTGATTATGATAAGATACAAGAAAACGATGCAATTGATGTAAACGGATTAACTTCATTTACACCAGGCGTGCAATTAACACTTGTATTAAACCATGCAGATGGAAGCAAAGACGAAATAAAAGCAAACCACAGCTACAACGCTCCGCTAATGTAAACTAGCAGGCTTCATTATATATTAATATGAGGCAATTAATTTTATTTATTTTTTTATCGACTTTGCTATCTGTATCTGCACAAAAGAAAGCTGCGACTAGTCAAGGATTCGTTGGCGTGAAAAAATTTAATGAAATCCATAAAAAAGATTTTTTTAAAATATTTTCAAAGTCCGACACAATAAAAATGCGGGAAGACTACAAAGTTTCCATTGTTATCGACACCAGTATAATCAAGAATGTTGGACAAATAAAAGTATTTGTGAATGATATTGAAGCTAAAAGGAAGAAAAATATTTTTCGCCAAAGCGCCTTTATTTATCGCTTCAGTAAAGGAATTAAAACAATCAAATTGAAAATAGTTTATCCAAAAGATAAGGCAATGGATACAATTAAAACACAATTCGATTTATATTTTATCGTAACAAAAAACAACAGTACAAATGTAGATTACATTGGTTATGCAGAACCCATGCCCAGATTCGCTTCTAAAAAGCACACAACATTTAAAAATTATCTATACCAATCAGCCATTACAATTGGGATACATTTAAAGGGAAAAATGCTATTAGATTATACAGTAATGGAAAACGGAAAGTTAAGAATCGATGGGATTCAATCCGATTTCATTGATTACTTGCAAGAAGATAAATTGAAAAAAGAATGGGAGAAATTCTCAGATTGGATACCCGGTGTTTATGAGGGTAGGAAAAGAAATGTGAAAATATTTAAACAAGAATTTAACTTTTGAAAAATCAAACATATTCAAAATGAATAATTAGAAAGCTCGCTATCGGAAGGTAGCGGGCTTTTTTGTTTAAGAATTTTAATGTATATTTATATAAAGAAAGCTAAATACCTATGAAGCCATTTTTCCTCTTTATAAATTTATTCTGCTGGTATTAATTCCAGTTCATTATATTGCCCAAACAGCAACGTCAGTAAATAATGGCAACTTGGACCAGCCCTTCTACTTGGGATTGTAATTGCTGATTCAGGACGCTACTTTAAATAGAGATATTTCTATGTGGGGAGATTTTACAAATAATGGTGTTGTAAATTGCAGACGGTATCAAGACTCTATGGGTAATTTTAGTATAAACAATGGTTTATTTCAAGTTGAATCATTTGTTTTATACGGCTATACAATATTTCTGAACAATGGGACTTTTTTTTCAGATAGCCTTTTAAATCAATCTATAGGAAATTTTGAAGGTAATGGTACGGTTACCTCTAATGTAATTATCAATAGAGGCGTTTTTGATACACGAGGACAGATAAATACTAATCAAATAATTAATCATGGTAGTTTTACTCACTATGAAGGAATCAAATGTAATTCATTGACTAATTTTGGAAATTTTTATTGCACCTATCCTACTGGCCCGAATTATCATAATGATAGTTTGTTAATAAGCGGGGATTTGATTAACCATGGAGGTTTTATTACTGAGATTTACACTGGGTTTCGAATAACTTCGTTAATGGCTTCAACTGTGCCAAACACTACAATGTTTATGTTAGCAAACATCACATGTTAACGCTATGGAAGCAAAACTGGCGTAACGAGGATTATTTTTATGGGAATCCATCTAACCATGTAAATGTTTCTGACAGCTCTATAAATACAGGAAGAATTTATGGAGAGTTTGGTTTTATGTTTTGCGATTTTACCCCGCCACCATCCTTTCCATTTATTGATATTAACACAGGAACAATTGAGCCAAGTGTACAATAGTGTAATACAGTTTGTTTGGAAGAAAATAAAAAATTAGGAGAATTAATTATTTTTCCTAATCCAAGTAATGGTGATTTTGTAATAAAAGCAGTCAAAAACACTTCTATAATTATAAGTGATGAATTAGGCAGAATAGCAAGTATAATTGAACCAGTATTTTTCCACCATGAAATACTTCCTTATTTCAATATTAATTTACCTTAGCCTTATTGCAAAAATTAATAGCACAAAATCTTGGAATGTCGATGTAACTCCTTTGTTAAATTTGGGATTGGGGCAATATACTTGATTTAAAATCAAAAAAATTCAATCTATTTTTTTGCTAACTTCGTTCAAATTTAAACGAATGAAATTCTATTTTACACTATTTATTGCTTTATCGTTTATACCTAAAGCAAACACAGCGCAAACGGCAACAAGCATTGCAAACGGTAATTGGACTAATCCACTTACATGGAATTGCACCTGTGTTCCAATTAATGGATACAACGTTACTATTAATCATAATGTAACACTTAATACTAGCATGGCTTTTTCGAGTGGTGGAATTACTGTAAACAATGGTGCTTCATTAATTCAGGATGCATTATTAAATAGAGATTTATGGATTAATGGCGGGGCATTTCAAAACAACGGAACTACGGATTTCAGAAATCTTCTTTTTTCTGAAGGAAGTGGTGCTAATGCAGGAAGCCTAAACCTAGTTGCCTTCTCATGTCTTGATACATTTAATAACAGCGGGGCAATTAACCTGGACAGTATGTATGTCGGGGAATTTGCACAATTCACGAATGACATTTCAGGAGTTGTAACTGGTGATAGCTTAACGGTTGACGGTTCAAGTGCAAATGTTTATGGAACCTTTTTTAACCATGGAAGATTGAAAGTGAATTTAGTTCTTAACAACGGATTTATTTATAACACAAGGTATCAGGAAAGTTACTCAATGACTAATAACAGAACTTATGATAATTTTGATTCATTAAAAATCAATAATAGTCTATGGAATGCTGCAGGATTAACAAATGGCATTGGAGCTACAATTGTCATAACAAATGATTACTTTAATTTTGGTAATTTACCTTTTATTGATCCAATGTTTTACAATTATGGAAACATGGAAGTACATGATAGCTGGTACAATGTAAATAACGCAATTGTTTTAGGAAACAGCACTGGATTAATTACAGTAGCAGATTCATCAGTAAACACAGGTACAATTACTGGATACAATGGAACCTTTTTTACCTTTTGCGATTTAACACCGCCTGCCACAGCACCATTTGTTGACATTAACACTGGAACAATTGATCCAAATATTAATTGGTGTGCTGCGGTTGGTTTAAATAATTACACTTCAAATAATGAAGTAAGTGTTTTCCCTAATCCCAATTCTGGGAGTTTTGTTATTGTTTCAAACTCATTAGAATCATTTAACTTAATTGATGAATTAGGTAGAATAGTGTCGACGATTACTTTAAACGAAAACAATAATTTTAAAGGAGAAATTAAGTCCTTACAAAATGGAGTTTATTACCTGAAATCTATTACAAAGAATTCGCGCGAAAAAATTGTTGTCACGCAGTAAACACAGCTAATAAATAGTATTTCACGGTAAAACACTACCTTCACAAAAAATTCACAATGAACATAAAAAACAATTTCGATCACGAAATTTCTTGGGAACAACTTACAAAACTATTTGACGCTCATTTGCCCGTTAACGAAGCTTGGACAAAGCTAATTGAGTTCCACGAAAAAAAAGCGCCAAAAACTTATTGGGATAAATTAAAAAGTTTGGATTTAGCGGCAGAAAAAGAAGTGCTAAAAGATTGGCTTCAAGATTTAGTAACAAAGTCGCCAATTCCTGAGACTGTTTCTGCCCTTTGGGTTGGAATATTTAAACACACTCAAGATGGAAAAGAAATGTATGTTATCTATTTAGCTGGGGCTGATACTTACAGCAAAGATGACATCATTTGGACAAGCACACCATCTTACCTGCCCGAAAACAGATATGCTGTTCCAGCTATTTTAAATGAAATAAATGATTTAATAGAAAAAGATAAAACGGATTATTACTTTCTTGATTGGATTTTACCTGTTGCCTACTCTGCTTTTATTTTAGATGAAGTAATTAGAAAATCATTGGACAAAAAATTATTCTTAAAACACAAAGCTGAGTTGCACTTCACAACGGGGCATGATAGTGGGGATTATTTGGATTTGACGAGTATTAAGTAACAGTTGAATTCCTAATAATTTACTTCAACATTACTTCTTCCAGTTTTTCTGTAGTTTGCAAATTCTCAAGTGGCTTTAGTTTAAAAATAACCTTGCCTTGCTCTGCTTTGCTGGTATACATCGTGAATTCTTCTGCTGTACAATAATAGGAGTGTTGTTTATCATCTACAGCAATTAACATTGTTTTATCCATTTTTCCGTAAACAAATTTATAAGGCCCGTAACCCATGTAGCCATCATATCTAATAATTCCATTTAATCTTTCAATATTTAAAAAAGTTGAAATTATTTTTAATGGTACTCCATCTTCGTTTTTATAAGAAGCTTCAACCAACATCGGTTCAGCAATGTTTTTTACTTGGTCAGCATTATAAATTCCTGTACTTGAAATTCCAAAATTTGCAAAATCCGCTTGTTTACCAATACTTGCCTTGTTCTTCGCCAAGAGTATTGCTTTCTCCAAAGAGTCCCTCCTTCTTATCAATTTTTTTACATCACCGCAAGTAAAAGGCTCTGGCAAATTTTCCAACTTCTTCCTTATTACATCTTTATTCAGATTAAACTCAGCCATATCCAAAACCTCTTTCTCAGCACTTGTGGTTAACAAGGCCTTGTAAAAATAATTAATGCAGTTTAATGAGTCTTTACCATAATTAAACAATTCCCTTTCGCTCTTCCCTTCCAACTTTGAAAACGATTGTTCCAATTTATCTGTAATCTTATCCTGCTTCCTTAAATACCTTTTATAAGCCTTATAATTTCTTCTATTCGTTTTATACTTAGCGCCATTGCTTAAATTAAGATCTGCGGGCGCACCCGTTACATGTAAAATAGTATCTTCCACTTGCAGCTCAAACTCATCTTTTCCTTTGTGATTTATTTTTACAAAAGAACAGCCATTTTTATATCTTATCTGCAATAATTCAGCTGTAGACTTTTCCCCAAAAGTCCATTTATAATTTTCAAATTGCGCTAGTTTACTGTTTTTGTTTACTGGCCTAATAACGAACATTTTATTCTGCTCGTCAACTTCTAGTTTATAGTATGGAGATTTAAAATCAACAACTTCGTTTTTGATAAACTTATAAGCATAGTTCATTCTAATTGGCTCTTCATGCTCAACAAAATATGTTAGCTTGTTTAAAGCGTAAATAGCCTTGGCGCATGTATCTTTTCCAACACATCCAAAAAATAAATCCGAATTTCCAAAACCATTGTTTAACAAATTAGCATTGTTATTAAAAGGTGGAAACATATTCCCATGAATATCGGTTATTTTTGAAACGTCATTTAGCCATTTATGCCCTGTGGTATCAAATTGATAGAAATCTTGGCTGATAGTATTAGATAAAGGAAACTTAAGTTGAATTTGTTTATCCGTAGTCCCTTTCAAAATTAATTCTTCACCATTTTGCTTTGCAATTAACTTGAACATTCCACCGGAGTTCATGTGCAGTATATTTCCACCAAAATCAACAGACATAGGAATAGTAGAAAGCAAAAAGTCAGCGGCCTTTCTAAACTCTTGATAATAAATATCAATTTCACCTGTAACCTCTTTTCCATCTTTATGAAGAAAAGAATTTGCAGCTATTTGGATTTTTGTAGAATCATATTTTATATTTCCACCACTATCCTCATTAAAACGATAGGACTTTAATTTTGAATTTGAAATAGTCAAACTTTGATTCATATCTATTTGTCTGAGATAATAACATATCTCAACCCTTCTGTTGCGCCATTGCGATTCAGTAACATTTTCAACCAAAGGCAAACTAAAATATTTGAAATCAACTTTATTCTTAGTTGAATTAAATCCTTTTTGTTTCAAATAACTAAAAACACTTTGCGCTCTTCTTTCAGATAATTTAACATTGAAATCCTTAGAACCAACTGCATCTGTATGCCCAACAATTTCAACATAAAAAGCTTCTGGAATATTATTTAATGCCTTTGCAAAAGAATCTATTAACCGTTTATTATCGGAGTGAAGTTTAAACTCATTTGAATTGAAATAAACAACCTGTTTTTTAACGCACTGAGCTTTTGCGTTAAATGCAAGCAACAACATCAAAACCAATATACCTTTTATACGCTCCATTTGTAGTAAATATAATAAATCCTGTCTAAACTTAAATGCAGAATTATATATATAACGCAAGTTTATTAAAAAAGTGTGTGAAAAAATTACTTTCTCAAATAATAGTGCGTTTTTTTACAAATACCAATAATTAAATTGCCCCGCTTCTTATCAGCTAGTTTTTGTATATTTGAGATGCTACTTTCAAATTTACAATAACATGTTGTTTAAAAATTTTATTCCATTATTACTATTTAGTGTTTTCTTTAATAAATCATTTGCTCAATTAAAAAAAGCGGATAGTTTGTTGGTAACTAAAAAGTCAGAAAAATGCCTTAAGTACTATGAAGAAGGGGCGCTCGATTCAGCAAAAATAGAACTCAAATCCTTTGTAAAATTTTCAACACAACTAACTAAATCTTATCCAACAAATCAATTTCTTATTAGTCAAAAAATAGATGCAATGGATTATCTTTCTTCTATTTTATTTGAAGAGGGAAATTTATTAGATGCGCTCTCTTATGCGGATACTGTTTTAAAATATTTTGAATCCACAAAAGACTCATTTAACATTGCTTTATCGCTCAACAATATTGCTTATATGTATCAGTCGCAAACTATGTATGACAAAGCAATTAGTAACTATAGACAAGCACATACTATTTTATTTAAAAACAATACAGAAGAAAGTAAAATCTATACTGCAACTGTTTACAATAATATGGGCTTAATCTATGAACATCAAAGGCATTTTGATTCAACCTTGTACTATTACAAAAAATCATTAGAAATACGAAAACAAATTAATGACCGAAGAGGGATTTCAGAATCCCTTAATAACATTGGCAACGTTTATCAAAAACAAAGAAAACTTACTGAGGCGCTCCCATACTTAACCGAAGCGCTACAAATAAAAAGAGAGATAAAAGATGTAAATGGGATTTCATATACATTAAATAATTTAGCTATTATCTGCCGTTTAAGCGGCGACAATAAAAAAGCAATGCTTTATGCTGAAGAAAGTAAAACATGGGCTGAAAAAACAAACAACATAGAGGCGATATCTCAAGTTTATAAAAACTTATCCAAAATAAATTATGCTCTTGCAAATAACAAGGATGCTTACAATTATTTGGAGAAGTACATTGTTTATAACGACAGCCTTATAAATACTAACAATAAAAAAGCCCTTTACAAACACCAAGTGCGTTATGAGTTCGAAAAAAAAGAAGCGCTATTAAAAGTAGAACAAGAAAAAAAAGATGCTATATCTGCTGAGCAAATAAGAAGGCAAAAAATTGTTATCTACAGCAGTATTATTGGCTCAATCTTACTCCTCTTTATTGTTGTAATTGTTTTCAGAAGCTATAAACAAAAAAAGAAATCAAACATTGAACTCACTGATAAGAACATAGAGATTACAAATCAGAAACATTTAATTGAAGAAAAGAGTAAAGAAATCCTTGATTCCATTAACTATGCTAAACGCATTCAAACCGCTATTCTTCCTCCTAAAAGAATGGTTAGTGAATTTTTACCAAATAGTTTTATCCTATACAAACCAAAAGATATTGTTGCTGGTGATTTTTATTGGATGCAAATTGTAAATGAAAACAATCAAGTAAACAAAATACTATTTGCTGCTGCTGATTGCACAGGACACGGAGTACCGGGAGCAATGGTAAGTGTAATATGCAACAGTGGATTAAACAGAAGTGTTCGTGAATTTGAAATAAGCGAACCTGGAAAAATATTAGATAAAACACGTGACTTAGTAATACAAGAATTTGAAAAAAGTGACGAAGAAGTAAAAGATGGAATGGATATTTCGTTGTGTTCACTCGAAATTAGTGGCAACAACATTCAATTGGAATGGAGCGGGGCAAATAATCCATTATGGTACATTAGAAATGATGCTCCCACAGAACTTATCGAAGTAAAAGCTGACAAACAGCCAATAGGAAAATACGCTGAGCCAAAACCATTTACTACACATACTATACAACTTCAAAAAAACGATACACTCTATATTTTTACAGATGGATATCAGGATCAATTTGGTGGTGAAAAAGGAAAAAAATTTAAAGCTGCTAAATTAAAAGAGCTGTTCATTTCCATACAAAGCGAAAACATGGAAAATCAAAAACAAATTCTCGACAAAGCATTCGAAGATTGGAAAGCTAAAACTGAACAAGTAGATGATGTTTGTATTATAGGTGTAAGAGTTTAATTTGCCAATATTAATCCCATTAAAGCATGAAATTATTTTATAACCTAAACTTAGAAGAAACAAATCCATTTAAAATAGCACGTTTCAACTTGATTTGGCGCGCAAACTATGTGCTATCAATATTATTTGTTCTTTAATAATTCCGCTTATATTATTCAAAATAATATACCATCGGTACTACTATTTATTTTTGCTTTACTTATTACCACTGGCTCTCTGATATTTTTATATAAAACAAAAAAAACCGCGCCTATTTACTTTTTTATTGCAACCCTAGGTATAATTCTACCTGTGCTATCGGCAAATTATATGCTTGAAGACAATCACTATGGAAACATAGTTTGGATAATCGTTGCTATCTGCATAGCATATTTTGGGCTAGGAGCAAAAATTGGAAAGTATTATGCGCTTGCTGGTATTATTGGACTTGCTATTCTATATACTTTTTTCTTAACGAAAATACACGGCTTACCCGAACATTAAATCTTATCGATAAAACCGCACTCACTCTTGAAGTATCTATAGCCATATCAATGGTGTTTTACATTATTTATCAATACACTAACCTTTATACCTTATCAGAAAAAAAAGTGATGGCTACTAATAATGAATTAGAATTACAGAACACAACAATTCAAAAACAAAATCAAGAAAAAGAAATCCTTTTAAAAGAAATACATCATAGAGTAAAAAACAATTTGCAATTAGTTTCAAGTTTGCTAAACCTGCAGTCCAATTCAATAAGCGATGCTACAGTTGTATCTGCAATACAAGAAGGGCAAAGTAGAATTAAAACAATGTCGATTTTGCACCATAGGCTATATCAAAACGACGGCGATTTTTCAAAACTTAGCTTTAAAGAATACACAACTGATTTAATCAATTCAATACATACTACTTATTCCAACAAAAAAGTGAATACAGAAATTGACATTAAAATTGAAAACATTCATTTAGACATCGACACGGCAATTCCATTAGGATTAATAATTAATGAACTAACCACAAACGCATATAAATATGCACTTGCCGAAGGAGGCAGTCTATTGGTTTCAATTACTTCTATCCAAAACAATGAATATAAACTTCATATAAAAGACAGTGGAAAAGGAATGCCCTTTCATATAGATTTTGAAAACATAAACACCTTAGGTTTAAAGTTAGTAAAGATACTTAGCAAACAAATTAAAGGTAACTTAAGTTATTTTTATGACGATGGTGCAAATTTTGTTATTACATTTATAGATAAATCAATCAGCTCTGAAATCTAGCGCATGAAAATTTTATTAGTAGAAGACGAATTAATTATTGCAGAAGACATGAAAGTTATGTTAGAAAAACTTAACTATCATGTTATTGGTATTGCTGTTAATTATGACGAAGCCATTCAACTTATTAAATCTAATATTCCTGATTTAGTTTTGGTAGATATTACGATAGAAGGAACAAAAGATGGAATTGACCTTGTAGCTCACATCAACGAGTACTTTGATATTCCAGTAATCTTTGCTACTTCAAATACTGATGTTTCAACCGTTGAAAAAGCAAAAAAGGTAATATCACATGGGTATTTATTGAAACCTTTTTCACAAGATGATTTGTACACCTCCATTGAACTCGCAATTGCCAATTACAAAAAAACTACAAGGGTTAATCAAAAACCAAAAGATTCTATCTTCATAAAGGACAATGACTTGTTTGTTAGAGTTAATATAGATGAAATACTTTGGTTAAAATCAGATGGTAATTACACTGATGTTCAAGCAGAGAAAAAGTGTTATGTAGTTAGAGGCACTGTAAAAGAAATTTTGGACGAGCTAGACGAGCGATTTATTCGTGTACACAAATCATACGTTGTTCAATTAAAAAAAATAGAGGCAGTAGGTTCTGCACATTTAATTATTAAAGGTCACGAAATACCTATTGGCAAAATGCACAAAGAAAGTATTTTGTCGAATCTCAAACTACTCAGATAATCAGTTTTTTGATTTTCATACCTACTCTGTAGTATTACATACCATTTTTTTGCCCTACCTAAATCATTTGTCGATTTTAGTTTAGTCAAATTGAATTTTAATTCATTAAAAGTTTGACCAATTAAAAAAGACGATATGAAAAAAACAAAACAAATTGCCTTATTCTTTTTGAGTTTATGCAGCTCAATTGGTTTTGCGCAAGAAGCAACAAATGCATCAGGAGGCAACGCCTCAGGAATTGGCGGCTCAGCAAGTTACAGTGTAGGTCAAGCGTCTTACACAACTAACTCAAATGCCAATGGTAACATTAGCCAAGGTGTTCAACAAGCTTTTGAAATCTTCTCTGTAGGAATTGCAGAAAATAATTTCAAAACATCTTTATCAGCATTTCCAAATCCAACAAGTGATTACCTTATTTTAAATGTAGATGAAACTCAACTCTCTAATTTATCATTTCAATTAATTGATGTACAAGGCAAAGTGCTAATTACTGAATTAATTCTTCAAGGACAAACAAAAATAAACACCTTGGAGTTGCCAGCAGCATCCTACTTCTTAAACATTATTCAAAACAATAAACAAGTTAAATCTTTCAAAATCATAAAAAAATAAACCCATGAAAAAAATAATTACTCTCTTCGCGGCTACATTATTAACGGTGAATGTATTCGCTCAATCACCTGAAAAAATGAGTTATCAAGCCGTTATTCGTGATGCTTCTAATGCATTAGTTGTTGGAACTCCTGTAGGAATGCAAATAAGTATATTACAAGGTTCTTCATCTGGAACAGCAGTTTATGTTGAAACACAAACTCCTTCAACAAACGCAAACGGATTAGTTAGTATTGAAATTGGAGCAGGCACAGTTGTTTCTGGAACTTTTTCAACTATCGATTGGACTGCAGGTCCATATTTTATTAAAACAGAAACCGACCCAAGCGGTGGAACAAACTATACAATTACTGGAACAAGTCAATTGTTAAGTGTTCCTTATGCATTATATGCTAAAACATCTGGAAGCTCTACCCCTGGACCACAGGGACCACAAGGTATGCCAGGAACTCCAGGTATGCAAGGCACACCTGGAATTCAAGGGCCTCCAGGCAACGTAGGCCCTCAAGGTCCTGCTGGATTAACATTAGAAATTACTGCCATTGGTTCGGCTGGTCTTCCTGCAATTGCAACAACTAATCAACTTGTTAGAATTACTGGTGATTTTGAGTTAACACTTCCTGCTAACCCATCTGATGCACAAATGATTATTATTGTTACCTCTGCAACACAAGCAACAATTAATTCAAACGGCAAAAATATACGTGATGGTGCTAACTTCTTAGGCACTGGTACATTTGCTTTAGATACAGGTTTTGGAAGCCCAAAATCAATGATTTTAATTTATGACACTTTTAATTGGAGTGTAATAAGTAAAAATTAAACTCAATAACAAAAGCCTACTAATCCAAGTAGGCTTTTGTTTGCTATTTATCTAGCTTTTTTGAAGCAACCAAAAATTAAAAAAACCACTATGATTAATTTAATTGTTGCTGTAATAACATCTCCACAGATAGCTCTTCAAAATAGCAATAAAAACGCTCAGGAGAAAAGCGAAAACTGCTTGGATAAAAGTGGAAAAGTAAAAAAGAAGAGTAAGCAAATTACCAAACAGCAAAACGCTATTTCTTAAGAACAAATGTTAGTTCAAACTCAATTCACAATAACCTTAACTGGATACTTAACGCCTTCAACAATAAAATTCACAAAATACTGTCCTGCAACAATTTTTTCTTGAGGTATTATTTGAACTGTATTTGTTGCCGATGATGATGAAATAAATTGATTAGAATAAACCAACTTCCCATCCATACTATACATTTCAATCATTACTTCATGTTCGTTTTCTATTCCCGAAAAATCTACAGAAAATTCTCCTTGATTTGGATTTGGAAAAACTACAAACTTTATGTTTTTTGATTCTTCTCTATCCACAGAAATAATTGAATGGTATTCAAACTTACCATCATGATCGATTTGTTTTAACCGATAATACGAAGTCCCTGAATAAGGGTTGAGATCAATAAAGCTGTAAACTAAATTAGACGTAGAATTTCCACCTTGAGCTTTAGACGATTCATTACCAATCTTTTCAAAAACAATTCCATCTTTGCTTCTTTCAATTTCGAAACGATTATTATTTATCTCTGTTGCAGTAATCCAATTTAATACTATTGTTGAACTTTCTGGTTGCGCATAAAATTCTGTTAACTCAATTGGAAGAGGTGTTTGTGTTGAATTAGCTGTTCCAAATGAAAAACGTTGGCCATTATCAATATCAACACCACTCCATCTGTAAACTGTTCCACTAACTAAAGTAGCAGTAAAATCAGGTGTTTCATCGCTTAATAAACCATCATTATCCTTATCTATTAATAAAGCTAAATCGCTTGCGGTAACACTGCCAAGGCCCGCTAAATCAACACTCACATCAATTGTTCCAACTTCTCCAACTTCAGAGGCGCGCCACGTTCTTGACATACGTGCTTGCACGCCAGTAGGAACATCAGTAGTATTATTTGCATTCACAGAAACATTATCGTGTCCCCAAATTAAAAATTCATTATCACCTAAATTATTAGGGCTATTAATTTTTACTATACCTGTTCCTTGTGCATCATTATGAATATTTGAAGCATCCACTCTACCAATACCTGCAACTTCATAATCAAAATTTCCATTGCCAACATCATCCATTAAATAATGGTCGTTTGCAGCACTTGTTAAACCGTATTTAGCCGCTAAATAATTCTCAATAATAATTCGTTGTGCTGAATTTACTTTTGTATTAAAAAGAATCATCTCAGTAAGATCTCCTACAAATCCATTAGTTCCTGAAGTATTTCCTCCTAAATTAAAATATTGGGATGCATGACTATTATATGTAGAAGTATTTGCTCGGCTCAAAAGCAAAGTGCCATTCCTATACAATTGTTTACCTGAGGTTGCGTTTGCGTCGTAAGACCAAAAAGAATAGCTGGTTAAATTTGCTAAACCACCAACATCCATCCTAGCATCATTCGTACAACAAGTTCCAATATCAAAATAAACGGTTCCCGACCAAGGTATATGGCATGTAAATCTAGTTGTTCCAACCAAGGCATCTGTAGTATAAACACAAGAAGTTTGAGTTGTATTATCTGCCCTACAAACGACAAAGGTGGACGCTTCTGTGTTTACAAAATTTGTTGTCGTCAAATTAAGTCCTGTTCTCAAACGATTTGAACCTGAAAAACTTATTTCACTAAATCCGTTTACAGCTGATGCAACTAAAGTAGGCCTTTGAGCTCCCGTTTCTCCTAAACTCAAACCAGAAATGCCTGCTGAATTCCTAATGCTATCCACATTCCCTGAAGTAGAAACAACTCCTGCATCGGTTCTATACCACATTTTTAAAGAAGAAGTGCCTGTTGATGTTCCAACTCCACCAGGGCCCGTTTGTGCAAAAGTTAAATTACTTAATGCTAAGCAAAATATTCCAATTACTTTTCTCATGATACTTTTATTAAACTTGGCTTATACAATTATAATCAATTTTTATAAAAAATCAAAGACGCTAAATAAATTATAAACACTAACTATAGTTTAACTCTCTTCAACTGCTCATCAACCAATGCCAAGCCTTCTTCAAACGAATGGGGCTTATAACCTAAAACAGTTTTTGCTTTATCAATTATGAAACCTGTATTTGGTGGACGCTTTGCTGGCTGTTTAATTCCTTCACTTGTACTTGGTGTAATTAAACTTTTATCCAATTTCCAAAAATCAGCAACACGTGTTACTAATTCAAGTATATGCATATAATCTGGTCCAGAAATATTAAATACACCTTCCGCAGATTTTTTGGCAATTAAAATACAACCATCAGCTAAATCCTCTGCTAAGGTTGGTGTTCTAAACTGGTCATTAACTACATTAATATTTTTCTTTTGTTCCAAAGCTCCTTTTGCCCACAATACAATATTGCTTCTACTAGCATTATCAACCACACCGTAAACCAAAACAGTACGTGCAATTGACCATCTTAAATTACTTTTTGAAACAATGTTTTCCGCCTCTAATTTCGACCAACCGTAGTAACTAAGCGGGGCAGGTTTTTCATCTTCATTTAAAGGTCCTTTTGTACCATCAAAAATAAAATCAGTTGAAACATGTACTAAATGTGGGTTATAACTTTCGGATTTTATTTTCTCTAAAGAAGTTACAATGTATTGCACTGCATCCACATTCATTTTTTTGCATTCGTCTTGTTGCAATTCACAAGCATCCACATTTGTCATAGCTGCAGTATGAATTACAATATCAGGTTGATATTTATTCAACACATCGCTTACGTTTTTTTTATCCGAAATGTCTAATGAACAATACTCATATCCGACTTGATCTAACAATCGATTTTCGCCACGCGCTGTTGCAATTAGTTGAACAGTGTTATCCAACTTAAGTTTGTAAACTAATTTTTGTCCAAGTAATCCGTTAGAACCAGTAATGAGTATTTTGTGCATAAGCTATTTATTAAGCATGACAAAAGTAAGGAAAAGAAGAAGATGAAGAACAAGGATTTCACAGCAAATAAATGTAAATTTGCGTTCAATTTAATCCCATTTTTATGATTACGCACCGTCCACGCAGAAACAGAAAATCACAAGCAATTCGTAACCTAGTTGAAGAAACAACCTTGAGTGTTAAGGATTTAATTTTCCCAATGTTTTTAATTGATGGTAAAAACAAAAAGTCGGAAGTAAAATCAATGCCGGGTATTTACCGTCTTTCTAGTGATTTGCTTATTAAAGAAATGGAAAGCTGTATGAAGCTGGGCATATCTACTTTTGATTTATTCCCTAACATTGCAGATAAATTAAAAAAAAAAACAGCAAGCGAAAGTTTAAATGAAAAAGGTTTATACTTAAGAACCATTCGTGAAATAAAAAAGAAATTACCCGAAGCTGTTATTATGTCGGATGTTGCAATGGATCCATACAGCAGCGATGGGCATGATGGATTTGTTGTGAATGGAGAAATTAAAAACGATGAAACTTTAGACATACTTGCAAAAATGGCTTTAGCACAAGCAGCCGCAGGTGTTGATATTATTGGGCCAAGCGATATGATGGATGGTAGAGTTGGTTACATTAGAGAGGAATTAGATATGGCAGGATTTACTGATGTATCTATAATGAGTTACACCGCAAAATACGCAAGTGCATTTTATGGTCCTTTTAGAGATGCATTAGATAGCGCTCCAAAATTTGGAGATAAAAAAACATATCAAATGAATCCTGCAAACAGCAAGGAAGCATTATTAGAAGCGCAATTAGATTTAGAAGAAGGTGCAGATTTTTTAATGGTTAAACCTGCTTTATCTTATTTAGATATTATTAAGTCATTAAACGATAATTTCAATGTACCAATTGCTGCATACAATGTAAGTGGAGAATATGCAATGGTGAAAGCTGCTGCAGCAAAGGGCTGGATAGATAACGATAGAATTCGTGATGAAATGTTATTAAGCATGAAACGTGCAGGCGCAAAAATAATTCTTACTTATTTTGCTAAAGAGTACGCATTAAAACACAAGAAATAAATTTACTAATCCGTCAACTTTTCCAATGGAGTGCAAACTCCATTTTCGCATAAGTAGCATTTTAATTTATCCTTAAACACATAAGGTTTGTAAATTGATTTGCCCAACAACATTCTTAAACATTCTTGAATACCTTCAATAATACTTGGATGTGGATGCATCATATCGGCCAAATCACGAATGCCTTGATTGGTGTGCATTAAATACGCAACCGCTTGTATGGCGCTACTAGCATGCTCTCCAACTGCACGCATACCTAAAATCCGCATACCGTTATCGTTACTTATTAAAATTTTGAAAAAACCTTTTGTTTTACGCATTGCAATTGCGCGCGCATTAGTACTGTAATCTAACTTAACTACCTTATGCGGAATTCCTTTTTTATTTAAATCTTGTTCGCTCATTCCAACACTTGCTACTTCTGGATTTAAAAACATGATAGTAGAAATGTTTTGGTAAGTAAGTGGCTTAATAGCAGGCCCAAACATACGCACAACAGCATGACGAGCCTCTCGCTCCCCAAGATTTACAAGAGCCATATCCGTTGAGGCATCACCAGCAACATAAATATTACTAACATTTGTTTGCGTATCATCATCCCAAATAGAACCTTTATCAGTTAACTTAACTCCTGCCTTTTCATAATCAATTTCTTCAATATTTGGAATTCTACCAACTGATACAAGAGCCTTCTCAACAGTAATTACTTCTGTTCTCCCATCTTTATATTCCAATTCATATTCAACCATCCCATTCACTATATCCATTCGCTTTAAAGATGCTCCCGAATGAATGGTTGCCCCATGATTTTCTAAACTCTTACTAATTACTTCCGCAACATCTTCATCTTCGAAAGGTAAAATACGTTCTGCTTTATCAATTAAATAAACTTTAGTAAGCCCGAAACCTGCAAAAATAGTGGCAAATTCACAGCCAATAACACCCGCGCCCAACACAACCATGCTTTTTGGAAAAGAAGTAAGGTTTCGTATTCCATTACTAGTCATGATAATTTTTTCATCAATTGGAATGTGAGGCAAATATCTTGGACGACTTCCCGTTGCTATCATTATATTTTCAGCTTGCACCAATTTTGTGCTACCATCTTCCTTTTTTATTTCTACCGTATGTTTATCTAAAAAACGTGCATGACCTTTTTCATATCTAAACTGTTGGCTTTCGATAGCACTTTCAAGCAATTGCAAATGAACTGTCATTTGTGTTTTACGCTCAAAAATCGCTTCTTTAACAGTATGATTAATATCGTCGAAAACAGGAGTATAGTTTGGCACCATTTCACGCATGGTACTAACTTTTTGAGATAACTCCCAAAGTGTTTTAGATGTAAGCACCCCATCATATACACCTGCCCCGCCAATTCGGTTTTTTTCAACTAATAGCACTTTCTTCTTAAAATCAAGAGCTCTCATTGCACCTGCATAACCTGCAGGACCGCCACCAATAACAACCAAATCGTATTTTTCCATAATATTAAAGTCTGCTATAAAAATAAGAATTATTTAAAGCAACGTACATTGCAATTTTTTTACGAAATTTACGTTTTAATTTACCAATGAAAAAACTGTTTCTATATTTTTTCCTATTTATTGTTGGAGCTGATGTTTTTGGGCAAGCCAACAATCATAAAGATTTTTATTCGCACGATGTTGGTTTGTTTTTAGGGGCAAGCTATTATTTGGGCGACATTAATCCACGCGCTCATTTTGATATGTCGCAGCCTGCAGGTGGCGTATTTTACCGTTTTAATTATAGTCCACGGTTTGCGTTTAGAGGTGGTTTTAATTATGGAAACCTAAGAGCAGATGATTCACAATCCGAAAACGAAGATCAACTCGAACGCAACTTGAATTTTCAAACGAAATTATATGAGTTATATGCAAAAAGTGAATTCAATTTTATGGAATATCAAACAGGAAGCGGAAAATACTTTTTCTCTCCTTATGTATTCTTAGGAATTGATGCCTTTAGGTTTAATCCAATGGGTAATATTGGAGATGATAATTGGATAGCATTAAGAAGATTAAGTACTGAGGGACAAAAACATCGCAAAACCCAAAACAAAAACAATATAAACTAACTCAAATTGGAATTCCTTTTGGTATTGGATTTAAGCTTAGTGTTGCCAAACAATTGAGTTTAGGTTTTGAGTGGGGGCCAAGAAAAACGTTTACAGACTATATTGATGATGTTAGCAATAAATATGTTGATCCAATTAAACTTGCTGCAGAAAAAGGTGCAGCGGCAGGTATTATGAGTAATAGAACCGAAAATTTAGAAGCTTATACCAGTAACACAGGTAAACTTAGAGGTAATCCAAATACTAAAGATTGGTTCTTTTATTATGGTTTAACGCTAAGTTTAAAACTTAAGCAAAAACCAAAAGAGTGCCGAAGCCACAGATAAAATTATTTTATTTTGTAAGAGATAATTCTAATGCATTTATCAGCATTTAGAAAATAAAAGAAAATTTAGTTTGAAAAACTATTAGTATTTAAGTAATACTGTTTTCTCGTTTGTTTTGCCTTCTTCAAACTTAATGATTCCCTTTCCTTGGCAATAAACCCCTGCAACGTAACCTCCAGAAGAATTGGTTGTAGGTGGAGTAATTGTACAATTAGGCTTTTCAGCTCTAATATCCATAATTGCTGGCAGTTTAAAGTTAAAGTTAACCTTACCTTCAGAATCAGTAACACCTTCAGCTTCTAAATCGCCGATAGCAGTTCCTGTAGCTGTGGTAACAGTTGCATAAAGCTTTACAGTTACTCCTGCTTGAACATTAATACCTAATGTATCTTTAACAGTAATAATAGCCTTACATGGTTCAGGCTTGTTGCAAGATGAAGTGAACATCATTACAGCTCCTAGAGCCAATAAACATACAATGGTAAAAAAACTAAATTTCTTCATATTGTGTTAGATAATAAGCTAATTTTATGCGATGCTTTTAACAAAAGTAGTAAAAATAGTTAATATGTCCAAAAAATGCAAATTAATTGGATTATTGTTCCTTTTCGGACTTTTTGTCTCCTCCTGCAAGTCGGGGAAAGACATTTCAAATACAAACGCTCCCACGCCTAATCCCTCAAAACTCTCAAAACCATTTATAGAGGATTTAAAACGAAAATATCCGAACGAAAACCTTGTGCTTATTAGTACAACCTATGGAGAAATGATTGTTCGACTATTTAACGAAACGCCCTTACACCGTGATAATTTTGTGAAATTGGTGGAGAAAAAGTATTACGATAGCCTCCTTTTTCACCGAGTAATTAAAGACTTTATGGTGCAAGGCGGTGACCCCGACTCAAAAACGGCCGATTTTAACAAAATGCTTGGAGATGGCGACTTGGGATATACAGTCCCCGCAGAATTTAAAAAGGAATTATTTCATAAAAAAGGAATGTTGTGTGCTGCTCGCGAAGGCGATGATATTAATCCAACAAAAGCGTCATCTGCTTGTCAGTTTTACATTGTGCAAGGAAAAAAATTTACAGATGAAACATTAAAAAATGTTGAGTACAGAATAAATAGACCTATTTTACATCAACTTACTAAAGAATATTTAGAATCCGCAGGTAACGAAGCAATTAAAACTCAATATGAACGTTACCAAAAAGAAGGGATGAAAGATAGTTTAGCTGCGCTTAAAAAGAAAATCGACCTCAGCATAATGCCATTATACGAAGCAAAAGAACACCATACTTTTACGGAGGAACAGAAACAAGCATACAAAACAATTGGAGGAACTCCACATTTAGATGGAAGTTATACTGTTTACGGAGAAGTAATTGTAGGGCTTGAGGTAGTGGATAAGATTGCTGAAAAGGAAACAGGTAAGAATGATAGACCGCTAGAGAATGTGAGAATGAAAATGCTAATGATTCAAAAAATCAATAAATAAAATGATACTTCGTTCAGAAAATTTAGTTAAGAAATATAAAAGCAGAACTGTTGCAAACAAAGTTTCGGTAGAAGTAAAGCAAGGCGAAATTGTTGGTTTACTTGGTCCAAACGGTGCAGGTAAAACAACTTCCTTTTATATGATTGTTGGAATGGTGAAACCCAACGAAGGGAAAATATTTTTAGATGATATAGATATTACGGAGCTGCCCATGTACAAACGTGCTCAAATGGGAATAGGATATTTACCTCAAGAAGCATCTGTATTCAGAAAACTTAGTATTGAAGATAATTTAAAAGCTGTGTTGGAAATGACAACACTAAGCAAACAAGAACAAGCTGAAAAATTAGAATCGTTAATTGAAGAATTTAATTTGGGACATGTGCGAAAAAATTTAGGCGACCAACTTTCGGGTGGCGAGCGTAGAAGAACTGAAATTGCTCGTTGCCTTGCTACAAACCCAAAATTTATTTTACTTGATGAACCCTTTGCAGGTGTTGACCCTATTGAAGTTGAGGATATTCAATCGGTTGTACGAAAACTAAAAGAAAAAAACATCGGCATTTTAATTACCGACCACAATGTACATGAAACACTAAGCATAACCGATAGAGCTTATTTGCTTTTTGCTGGAAGTGTTATTAAAGCAGGAAGCGCTGAAGATTTGGCAAATGATGAACAAGTAAGAAGAGTTTATTTAGGACAAAACTTTGAATTACGTAAACATTAATTGAGATTACGAATTTTGTACGAATATACTAATTGTTGTAAAAACTAATGCATCCAAAATACCTTACGGGGCAAGCTTGGATGCATTTTATTTAACTAAACACCTTATACCAATTGTAATTATAAATTGGTATTAATACTTAATGTGACTTAATTGATTGTGTTTGCGATGCAAATGCTGACGAATTTTTTTACTGTCTCTGTTTTTTTGCTTAAGCATAGAAACTAGCATCCACACTCCAAGTGCTACAACAAATACTACTGCAGCAGTAATTTCAACAGTAAAATATTTGTCTTCAAAAGAATTGCCTTGAGAGTATGCAGGCGAATAAATAGCCAACAAGAATAAACTTACTATAAGTCTTTGCGAGTTGTTTTTTAGTTCTGAAATGATTGTTTTCATGGCCGTATGTTTTTATTAGTTATTTACTGTTTTAACTAATTCTACGGACCTTGTTACACGAAGTTTTCTGTAATTGGTAAGTGGTAGCTTTTACTTAACAACTGGTTAAAAACGCACCATATATCCAATTTTTATATTCATTATTTCAAATGGCGAAGTATAAACTTCTGCCACTTTATGCTCATGAATACTTTTAGTTGTAACATTTACAAACTTCACAGTTAAATCGCGTGTATCCCTTGTTGCAGCTGTTGCCGCAGAATTAGCCATTGCATGATTATGTTCTTGCATGTGATTAATATTTACGTAACTAAAATTACCACCCGCAGTGTATTTACAACTGATATCTAAATAATGATTAAACAATCGGGTGCTTGTGGTCTTTTTATCTAGGTTTATTCTAACACCGCCGCCTGCAGCATAAATACCACCACCATAAGTAAAGGTGTTTTTTTGTTCTAAAGCTTTGCATCCATCTACATCAGTTGGATCTTCAATAAATATTTTTGAATTCATATACGCATAACCAGCCTGAGCAGTTAAATAGCCTGACACTCTATTCGCACTTTTTCCAATATCATAATTAAATCCAAAAAGAAATTTATGCAAATTACTTGAGTACTGCACATCGGTAGTTGTTTGGGTTCCATCAGAAAAGAAATAATTTTCTTCACGAGTTTTTAATGCATAACAACCTGTGCTAATATCTGTATTAATCCACAAAGGAGCCTTGTTTAAAATTTTATATCCCAAATGGAAATCAGCACCATGGTTAACATTCATTTTAGGCATCGAACGCTTAAACGGCGCATCTATATTATAATGAAAACCGAAATCGATTGTTTGAGCTTTGCCCAATAACGAAACGAATAAGAATGCAGAAAGTAGAAATTTAAAACCCATTTTTTATTTTTTAGTTAATCTAATTTACTCAATTAAACGTTCGAAATAAAAAATGGGTTTAAGAATATAGATAATTTAACAAATTTTGCTGGAACTGGAGGTGATTTATTTGCTAAAAAAATCCCGCTCATCAAAGATGGCGGGATTTTTTGTTTTATGATCATTCTTTTAGATTTCTATATCTGACTTCTAAAATCATATTAATGCTTCATCATCATTTTAGTTTCTTTTCTTAAACCATCAATAACCAAACTGTAGTATAAAATACCCTTTGCATCTTGTTTATCAAATTGAATAGCGTTGTTTCCTTCCGTTAAAGAATATTTAGCCACTTCTTTTCCTAAAACATCAGTAATTACAATACATGCATTATTGATTCCTTTAGGAACAAAAGCTGTTAAGATTGTGCTGCCTGTGAAAGGATTAGGGAAGTTCGATAGTTTGAATATAGAAGTTATGTCAATATCATTTAATCTTCTTTCTATAGAAGAAGAATTGAATCCTTGAATTTCTTCAACATGAGTTCTTAATTGAACCATCCCTAATAGATTTTGCGCTATTAAATAAGCCTCTTGGTCGGCATGGTCATTTGCAATACTTTGAACTTCGTTTAAGATAGAAGAATTAGTTAATAGTTCATTTGCTATATCTTTACCATATAAACTCATTATCACACCATAAATTTTTTGGTAATTTGAGCCAGATTCTTCACTCACAATTTGCTCGTAAATATTTGAAGCACTTTTTAATTCACCTTTAGCCAAATAAGCATCAACTAATTGCCCTTTACGCGTTGTACCTTCAGTGAATAACAAAATATACTTTAGTGCTGAATCAGATGCGGAAGGAGTAATTGTGTCATTTAAATAATAAATAACTAGTTGAGTTTCTAATTCATCTAATTGCCCTTTCCATTTAGCAATATTATTCGCAACATTTATGCTATCTTCATTTAAAGCTGTTGAATCGCTAATTACTTTACTGGTTGAACCACCAACAAAACTAAGCTGATTTTCCAGTAATGCTATTTTTTCCAAATATGCATTTGGATTAAACTGAGGAGTCATTACTCTCTGTCCTTCAACGCCTCCAGCACCGCAAGTATTTAAATTAGTAGGTACTGAAAACTTTGTAAATGGATATGGCGATGGTGTTGGCGGAATTGTAGGATTATGATTTGCACCTAAAGGGTCGTAAAAATAAGCTGATTTAAACTCATACGAACCATTTATTAAATTAGGAGTGTAGTGATACAAATCATAAGTACCATTTGTATGACTAAATACATTTGCTGCTGCCGAATCAGAAATTCCTTGGTTATAGTCTACAGCTCCGCTATGAACTCCAATATCACACCAAGGAATATTATTTAAAAAGGAATTACAATAAAATCTTAAACCTTGAAGGTTACGAGGCGAAGTGCTAACTCCATCAAAATAATTCTTGTTTACACATTGTATTCCTTCGTGCAATTTTTCAAATGTATTGCCTTTAATGATGTTTATTTTTTCGCCTGCCACAATGTTTACATTGTTTGCAACAATTCCAATTGTACCACCACCTTGTACAGCAGCAGTAACTAGGTTTTCATTTTTAAAATAGTTATTTGAAATAATGAATTTACTTGAATTTTCAACATACAAACCAACTGGGTATGTTATTGTAGATGTATTATCTAATAAATTAAAAAAGCTATTTTGAATGCTTGCGAAATTACTATTTCCCACATAAACTCCAGTTAAATTGCCAGTAAATGTAGTAGAACCTGCTACAGTAAGTTTACGACCTCCATTTGCATTTACATTTGTGTGATAAACTCCATATTTTACTCTTTTTACTGTTGTGCCGCTTAAATAAGTTGTAGAGTTGTTAGATATAATTGCATCGTATAAATTATTATAAGAAGATTGCGCATTTTCGAAAGTACAGTTTAAAAAGCGGAATGTTTGTTTACGATCAACTAAATTTGCAAAATAATTAGGTTGCACAATATTGAAAGTACTTTGTGTTTTAATAATTGCATTACTAAAAACGCTTACATCATTTGCCTGCACCGGTGGGTACGTATACATTTCAGCCTCAATTGCAACTTTATTATCTAATAATTTAGAGCCACCTGTGTATTGCACAATTGCACCACCCTTAATATTTATCGCAGTCAATGCGTGATCAATTTGTGAAATTCCAATCGTGGTTAAAACAGCATGCGGTGAATTTGTAATAGTTCCTTGATTTGAAGTATTTGAACCGTTTAAAACAACCCCATTCCACAGTTGACTTTCTCCGCAATCCGTATACCATGTTAAAGTAGTAGCATTTAAAACAACCTTACCTCCTTGGCCAGAAGCAATTGCATTTACAATCATACCTGTATTTGGGGCAAATTTAATTGTAAGATTTTGAAATGTATATTTAGAACCAACTGGAATTGTAATGTTACCTGTTGAAATAGTTGTAGAAGTAAATGTAACAGGTACAACTGCTCCAGTAATTGTGTTAGTGCAATTAAGCGGGGTATTGTTTGTTACAGTATATGTTCCTACAGGTAAAGTAATCGGTTCCTTAATATTTATATTTGAGTAAAAATAACAACATGCCGAGCCCTCATTTTGATAAGCACTATAATCAACTCCATCCATTTGATCAGGAAGCAAAAATGTTTCTTGTTGTGGATTTCCCATTCCTGGAGTTGACGTAGAAGTTGGTCCAAAAGAATAACCAGAAGGTGCTGTTACAGCACTTGAATTCCAAACCCAACTACTTGGCGTAGATGATGAGACATTTAAACTCATTAATACATTTGTAGTAGCAAAATACATGTATGGCGTAGAGCCTGTATATCTAATTTCAATTTGTGACTTTGACAAATCTGTATTGGCAGGAATACTAGTAACTGCCGTAACTGTTGAGGAAGTATAAGGTGATGCTATATAATTAACACGTGTTGTTATATTAGAGTTAGTGGTATTTGTAAATACTAATTTACTTCCATCTGGTGTAAATTCCAACCCACGAATATGTGCAGTTGGGGTTGCTGAGCCTCCAACTATCTTACTTGCAAATGTTGAACTTATCGGTAAACCAGATGTATTAAATTCAACGGTAGCAATATTTACTGGACTACTGCCTTCAAAAGTAAAACCAAGCTGATAGTTGCCGCTGCTTAATTTTACAACTTCCAACTCCGACCTAAATATTGAATTGTTTGAAGCACCAGGCACAAGAAACTCTGAGCTACTAATATAATTAACTCCGCTAGCGTCAACTTTAAAAGTGTATAAAGATGAACCATCAAACATAAAAACATAATTATACGCTGTGCTTCCTGTACCAACTTTTGGAGCAGCAGCCCAATAAATTCCTTTAGATTTAGCAGGAGAAGAAGTAGGATATAACTGAGTGAATAATTCTTTAGTGTTATTATTTATGCTTGTGTTTGTGTTTATCGTACTATAACCAGTTGTAGGGACTGAATAAGGGCATGGTGGTGCATTACCAACTAATGTTGCTTGTGTTTCTGAAAACTGTTGTAAAGTTGGGGTGCCGCCTGTTGAATAAGGTGAAATATCCAGTACAGCATAAAATGGTAAAAACCTATTATAAATAAAGTTATAAATCCCTCCATCCCCGCCGGGATTTGGAGGAATAAGCGATGGAGTAGCAGCACTAAATATAAAATACTTTTTACAATCCCCTGGGCTTGGCACCACACAAACATCTGCATATCCACTAACATTACAATCACCTCCACTTAAATACTAATCATTTCTTGTAGTGTTATATGCACCATTATAGCAAGAATATGATTTTACAAAATAATTATTGGGATGAACTCTTTTGCTCCAACTTAGGTTAGCAATTGTATTCCCATTTTTATCTATCACCTCTCCATCATAAATAAAAAACTGAGGATTACCACTTTGATCTGTAATCATATTAGCCGCATATTCCATTTGTGGGAAAGCACCACCTGGTAAGAAGTTAAGCCCGCTTGGTTTCAAGTACTCATATTGCAATGCCCAATTAGGGTTTTGTGCATAGCCCTTGTTAAAAAACAAAAACAGAATAATTATTGCCGTTTTTAAAAATAAGTTAATTTGTTTCATAAATGTATTTGGTTTAATTTTACACAATAATACATAGCATTTTTTTTTTTTTCGTAAACTATATATCAATTAATTATTAACAATTTAATAAAAATATCATTCTTAATAACATTTCTCAGTTTTAAACTAGGGGCGCAAACTCTGTTTTATCAAAACACTTTTAAAGGTGGTATTACTGTTGATGGTGTTAATCATAACAACATTCCTTCTTACCTAGCTCCTGATACTTTTGTATTACAAAATAATGTGCCAATAACCGCAACAATAAAAAAAGCATTTTTGTTTATACTTAAATTTCCATATGTACATGGCACAAAACCGCCTCTCAACAATGAGTTTAATGTCAAATTGAATAATAGTTCGATTGTTTTTGACAGTACTGCGCAAACAACAAGAAAGTTTCGTTATGATGACTCTGGGCTTATAGACTCCATTTTTATTATTTCTAAAAACGTAACGGATAAAGTAAACTATATTGGCAATACTATAATATGGCCCAATCAAGCAAACATGATTAGCAGTCTATCTTACACTCCATATGTTTATTCATCTTTTTTTTTAGTGATAATTTATGAAGACACTAGTATGTCCAAAACTAGTGCTTCTATTTTTATTACAGATGTTAATCAGAGTAGTAATATAAATTTAAGTTGTAATTATGCTGGAATAAATCCTATATACAACAATCAAGATATTGCTTGCGCAATAATGAATAATGCATCCTGTGAAGGAGGAGTTATTTCACAGTTTCAAACAACTTTACAGATTAACTCAACAAATTTTTCTTTAGGAACCATCAGTCCAACTGCTAATTGCCAAAATTCAATGCAAGGTAGTTTTACTTATCAAAACAATACTTTAACTGGACTTAGAGATGATACGAATGATAATGTAGTAAACAATACTGATGCACTTGTAAATTTGAAAACCTATTTACCTAACTTATCTAGTAATTTCAATATATTTCAACAACAATCTACAGGTGATAGACCTATTTGGCAAACCACAATCTTAGCTTACACAACCCCATGCCCCGCACGTGGTTTTAATGATACAGTTGTAAAGCATACACTATGCCAAGGGCAAAGCATTACACTTAATACACAAAGTGTTGGTAATACCTACACTTGGTATCCAACAACAACACTCAACAATGCAACTGCTGCAAACCCAATTGCAACGCCAACAACTACAACTAATTATATTGTAAGTATAGATAGCTTAGGTTGCAAACATACCGAGCATGTGCTAGTTGCAGTTACACCAATACCTAAAGCAGATACTATTATTGCAAATAATAATATTTGCGGTGGACCAAGTGGTAGTATAATTGTAAAACCAAACCATGGAGCTTACGAGCCATATTCTTATAGTTTAAATAGCGCAGCAAATGTAAATGATACTAGTTTTACTAATTTAAATGGAGGCAATTACAATGTGTTAGTTACAGATGTAAGAGGATGCACTTGGCAAAGTAATAATTTGGTTATAAAAGATACCATTATGGTAAATGCTATTGTTTATGCTTTTGCAACACGTGGAGTTGCACCTTTTACAACTCAACTATCAGCAACTGCAACAACAGGAGCAAACAATTACAATTGGTACATTAATAATCAATATGAAAGCAATGCTTGGTACTACGACCAAACTTTTACTGATAGCGGTGTTTACAATATTACATTAATTGCCTATAACAACATCCCTACTTGTGCAGATACAACTACACTCACAATTACTGTTTTGCCTCAAGATACAGCGGGCATTTTTATACCCAATGTGTTTAGCCCTAATGGTGATGGAGTAAATGATGTTTACGAAATACAAATTAAAAATGCAGAATTGGAATTGTTTGAGATTTATGATAGATGGGGAGTTGTGATAATTAAAAATGAAGAATTAAAAACTAATAGTAATGGAATAATAAACTGGACGGGCAGAACAACAAGTGGGATTGAATGCAGTGCAGGTACTTACTTTTATGTTATAAAAATTAAGTTGGATGAGAAGTATAGTAAAGAAGGGGTGAAAGAGTATAAAGGTTTTATTACTTTGGTGAGGTAAACTACTGCTTCTCCATAAACCACAAAATATTTCCTTTGTTAAGATGTCCGCCAGTAATTACACAGGAATAAATGTTTCCAATAAGTTGATCTAAAAGCAATGTCATTTTTTTTCTTTTTTGCTTTTTAACTCTAAAATGCAATTCGCCACCGTTACATAAGTAAGAAGTTGCTTTACCCTGCGCATCAACAACTTTTAATCCTGATAAATCAAACGAATAATCTATTCCTTTAATTGGCACAACTGTAAAAATGCAACTTACTTTTTGCGGATTTGTTTTGTTATAATCAACCGAATTAATTTCCATTGATCCTGTGCCATCTTCATTAATTATAAAAGTTCCCAAATCATCATATAACGAGGTGCTTTCATCAGCTTCACTTGTTACTTTCACGATTTTCCAAGTGCCGCTCATATACTTTATATCTTGGTTTTGATATGCTTGTCGTTTGCACCCAAAAAATAATACTCCTACAATCAACAAAAATAAATATTTCATTTTTTAGAAAGTTTAAGTTGGAACTCTACGTTTTTCCAGAAAAGCACTTTCGTAGTTATAAAGGTATTTTTATTGGATGGAAACATCAATACCATGTTTTTTTTATCAATGGTTATAGTGTGTCCAAAAGCAACAAGGTCGTCGTTTGTGTTGCGCCATTCGATATCGCCTGCCAAATATTCCCAGCTATGACCTTTAGTTGATTCAAAAGTTAAGTAGTGAAAATCAATTGTATCCTTTTCAAAAACAACATCAAACAAGTTGTCCTTTTTAAAAGTAATTTCCCCAACATTTTCACGAGCAACATCATAAATAATTGTTTCGAACTGCTCATTATAAATCCACACTCTCATTTCATCAATATTCCAAACCCCATCGCCACGTAAAAAATATTTTTTCACAACCTTTTTGCTAGATAAAGCCATGAAATCATCTCTATCCTTACAGGAATTTAGGAATGCAGAAATAATTAAGAAAACAAGAATTAGTTTTTTCATTTAAATAAATTCTAAGCAACAACAGCCTCATCCATATAAGCCTCAATTGGCGCACACGAACAAACTAAATTTCTATCGCCATACGCATTATCAACACGGGCAACACTTGGCCAAAATTTATTTGCTTTTACCCACTTTAATGGGAATGCAGCTTTTTCTCTGTTATAAGGTTTTTCCCAATTATCACTTACCACTAATTTAGCTGTATGTGGTGCATTTTTAATTACGTTGTTTGCCTTATCAAACTTACCATCCATAATTTCTTGAATTTCTTTACGGATAGTAATCATTGCTTCACAAAAACGATCTAATTCAGCTTTTGCTTCACTTTCTGTTGGCTCAACCATTAATGTATTAACTACAGGGAAAGCTACCGTTGGAGCATGGAAACCATAATCCATTAAACGTTTTGCGATATCAGCAACCTCAACACCACTTGCCATTTTAAAATCGTTGCAATCCAAAATCATTTCATGCGCACAACGTCCCTTTGTACCTGTGTACAAAATTTTGTAGTGGTCTTTTAAAATTTCTTTCATGTAGTTTGCATTTAAAATTGCTGTTTCAGTAGCGGCTTTTAAACCATCGCTACCCAACATTTTAATATAACCGTAAGAAATTAATAAAATTAATGCACTTCCATAAGGCGCTGCAGAAACTGCAGAAATTCCTTTGTCTCCACTAGTATTTACTATTGGATGTGAAGGTAAAAAAGGAACTAATTTTTCAACCACACCAATTGGTCCCATTCCTGGGCCACCTCCACCGTGTGGAATTGCAAATGTTTTATGTAAATTTAAATGGCAAACATCTGCGCCAATATTTCCTGGGCTAGTTAACCCAACTTGTGCATTCATATTAGCGCCATCCATATAAACTAAACCACCATTGTCGTGAATAATTTTTGTTATGTCAGTAATTGCTTCTTCATACACACCATGTGTACTTGGATATGTAACCATTAAACACGATAAATTATCTTTATGTTGTTCTGCTTTTGCTTTTAAATCAGCAACATCAATGTTCCCTTTCTCATCGCATTTTACCAAAACAATTGTCATACCTGCCATTGCAGCACTTGCTGGATTAGTACCATGTGCCGATGTTGGAATTAAAGCAATATTTCTATTGCTATGTCCTTGCGCAATATGATATGCACGAATAACCATTAAACCAGCGTACTCACCTTGCGCACCTGAGTTTGGTTGGAAACTCATTTTTGCAAAACCAGTAATATCACTTAAGTCTTTATCTAATTCATCAATAATTTCTTTGTAACCTAATGCTTGATTAACCGGGGCAAATGGATGAATGTTTGCAAACTCATTCCACGTTAAAGGCAACAATTCAGATGCTGCATTTAATTTCATTGTACAAGAGCCTAATGAAATCATAGAGTGTACTAATGATAAATCTTTATTCTCTAACCGTTTGATGTAACGCATCATTTCACTTTCGCTATGGTAGGTGTTGAAAGTTGGATGCGTTAAGTAATGAGAAGTTCTACTTGCAAATGTTCCTTTTAATAGATTAAACTCTTTGCACTCTGCACCTGCAAATGATTTTCCTTTTGCTTCCGCAAACACTGCTATCACATCATTCACATCTTCTTCCTGCGCACTTTGGTCAAGAGAAATAGCAACATGATTTGCATCTACATAACGGAAATTAATTTCCTTTGTTTCTGCAATTGCTTTTACTTTGTTTGCATCAGCAGCAACTACGATTGTATCAAAATACAATTTTGTTTTTACTTCATAACCTAACTTAGTTAATTCAGCTGCAACAAATGCAGTTGCTTCGTTTACACTTTTTGCAATTGCCTTAATTCCTTCTTCACCATGATATACTGCATACATACTTGCCATAATAGCTAATAATGCTTGTGCCGTACAAATGTTCGAAGTTGCTTTGTCTCTTTTAATATGTTGCTCACGTGTTTGCAATGCCATACGCAATGCTTGATTACCTTCTGCATCCACGCTCACACCAATAATTCTTCCTGGTATTAAACGTTTGTAATCTTCTTTACATGCAAAGAAAGCCGCATGTGGTCCGCCATATCCTAATGGAACACCGAAACGTTGTGAGTTACCCACCACACAATCAGCACCCCACTCGCCTGGAGGAGTTAATAATGCAAGTGCTAATAAATCGGTTGCAACTACAACCTGAATTTCTTTTGAGTGACACGAATCAACAAATGATTTGTAGTTTATTACTTCACCGTTGATGTCTGGATACTGAATAAATGCTCCAAAAAATTCATCGTTAAAATCAAATGTCGCAACATCACCAACAACAACTTCAATTCCTACAGGAACTGAACGTGTTTTAATAACATCAATTGTTTGCGGGAAACTAGCTTTACTTACAAAAAATTTATGCGCGTGTTGTTTTGTTTTACTTCTGTTTGAATAAAACATAAATACTGCTTCTGCAGCTGCGGTTACTTCATCTAATAACGATGCGTTTGCAATTGGCATAGCAGTTAAATCCAATACCATTGTTTGGAAATTTAATAAAGCTTCTAAACGACCTTGCGCAATCTCTGCTTGGTAAGGCGTGTAAGCCGTGTACCAACCTGGATTTTCAAGAATGTTACGTTGGATAACAGCTGGTAAAATATTATTGTAGTACCCTAAACCAATGTATGTTCTAAATACTTTATTTTTTAATGATTGTTTTTTTAAATGTTTGATGTACTGATACTCACTCATCGCAGCGCCAACCTTTAATGGTTGCTTAAGCCTAATAGCTGAAGGAACTGTTTGTTCTATTAACTCATCAACACTTGAAACGCCAATTTTTTTTAGCATTTCTTTTACTTCACTAGCACGCGGACCGTTGTGACGGTTTACAAATTTATCTGTACTCATAATTGTTTGATTGGAGGTGCAAATTTACGAAATCTAAGGAGTATTAAAAATGCGAAATGTCAGCAATAACAATATATTGCCAATAATTATAAACAGGAAAGAAACAGTGTTTGTGTGATAAATTAATCGATGTTTACAGTAGAGTTCAACAAGAACAAAGAGTAGTTCTCATCAATTTTCTCAAAAGAAACTTTTAGCTTGTTTCCAGATTTCATTGCAATGGTAATAAAGCCCAAACCTGCTCCACCTTTTTCTGACAGCTGGTTGTTTTCTAAATGCTCCATATAATATTGTTTTAGAGCTGCAGGATCCTCAAAATCATTAATGGTTTCGATTTGCTTTTCTAAAATTGGAACGGCTTTATTACTAATTAAATTAGCAGAAATCATATCTACTTTTGTATTATCCTTAGTTAGGATAAAAAAACTTCTTTGTTGCCCATCCAAATTTTTATGCCCGTGAATAAGCATGTTTTGAAGGGTTTCTACAGAAATGAAAAATATTTTTCTTAATGGACCTTTAGCAATGGCACTTTCAATAATACTACTTTCTACTTGACCTTCTAAACTAGAAATACTTTCTTGCGCGAGGTCACCAAAATGTTTTACAAGAACGGTGTGGTCAGAAGACAACTCCTTCAGTAAACCATTATATCTGGTTTCAAAATATTCGTAATCTATGTTAGTAGTACTTGCCAAGTTCTATTTGAATAGTCCGTTAATTTGTGAATCTATTTGTCTAATTATCTTTCCTAAATCTTCAGGATTTTCGTTTATGTTCAAGTCATCCACATCAATGATGATAAATTTTCCTGAATCATACGAAGTAATCCAAGCTTCGTAACGCTCGTTTAATCTTTTCAAATAATCTAAACGAATAGCGTTTTCGTACTCTCTACCTCTTTTTTGAATTTGACGCACCAATGTTGGAACAGAAGCACGTAAATAAATAAGAAGATCAGGAGCTTTTATTAAACTTTCCATTAATTTAAATAATGAAAAGTAATTTTCGAAATCTCTAGTTGTCATTAGGCCCATAGCATGAAGATTAGGCGCAAAAATGTACGCGTCTTCATAAATAGTTCTATCTTGAATAACAGTTTTACCGCCTTGACGGATATCTTGTACCTGACCAAAACGACTATTTAAAAAATATACTTGCAGGTTAAATGACCAGCGTTGCATATCTTCATAGAAATCATTAAGATAAGGGTTATCATCAGCGTCTTCATAGTGGGCTTGCCACTTATAGTGTTTTGCCAGAAGCGATGTTAGTGTTGTTTTACCTGAACCGATATTCCCGGCAATAGCAATATGCATAAAACTTCTTTTCGAGTTAGTTTACAAACGTTAAAGGTAAAAACAAAAAATAAAAAAACAAATATAAACCGATAAATTTATCGTTTCATCGAAAATAAATGCAAAAAAGGGGGATTTATGACTTTTTACGGGAGTTTAACTCGTCTCTAATCTTAGAAGCGGCCTCATATTGCTCATCATCCAAGGCAGTTTGAAGCATATTTTTTAATTCTTCAGTAGATTTTGCCGAATATTCTCCATCTCCACCACTAGATAAAGATGAAATATCCACTTGTTCTTCAGAAGATTCTTCATCTAAAGATGCTGTGGGGTTATTTGCTCCATCATCTTCAAGCACAATACCTGCCGAAGAAAGAATGAATTCATACGTAGAAATTGGACAATTAAAACGAACGGCTAAAGCAATCGCGTCGCTTGTTCTGGCATCTATTTCTTGTTCTATTGCACCGTTACTGCAAATAATTTTAGCGTAAAATATGCCTTCTACTAAATTATAAATAACAACTTCAGTAACTCCTATTTCAAAAGTTTCGGCAAAAGTTTTAAATAAATCGTGTGTTAAAGGGCGACTAGGGGTCATTTTTTCAAGCTCAATGGCAATTGCCTGAGCCTCGAAACCACCAATAATAATAGGTAATCTTCTTTTGCCACCGCTTTCGCCAAGCACCAATGCGTATGCACCTGTTTGTGTTTGACTATAGCTCAAACCAACAATATCTAACCTAACTTTTTTCATGTAGAAGAGGGAACTAAAGTAGTAAAAATTACAACTTAGTTAGCGTTCGCTTTTAATTTTTTAATTGCTTCTGTTAATTTTGGAAGAATTGTAAAAGCATCTCCTACAATACCGTAATCTGCAGATTTAAAGAAAGGTGCTTCCTTGTCGCTATTAATAACAACAATTGTTTTACTACCATTTACACCTGCTAAATGTTGAATTGCACCCGAAATACCGATTGCAATGTATAAGTTAGGACGAATAGCAACACCTGTTTGACCAACATGCTCATGATGTGGTCTCCAGTGCATATCTGCTACCGGACGAGAACAAGCGGTAGTTGCCCCGATTGCATTTGCTAAATCTTCGACCATACCCCAATTTTCTGGGCCTTTCATTCCACGACCAGCAGAAACAACTAATTCTGCCTCTGGTAATGGAACAGAGGTTCCTGATGAGGTAGATTTTACTTCTTTCACAACAATTTTAGAAGCAACAGCAGATAAATCAGCGCTGAAATCAGCAACAGTAGCCGCATTTGAACCTAAAACAATTGGGAATGAATTTGGAAGTAATGAAATAACCTTTACATCACTATTAATAGAGTATAAAGCAATTGCTTTACCCGAGAAAACATTTTTCTTTACTTCTAAAGCTGCTCCGTTTACTGTTGGATAATCAACTGCACCCGCAACTAAACCTGCTCTTAATTTAGCAGATAAACGTGGAGCAACTGCTTTACCGTTTACATCAAATGCAAACACAATAACTTTTGAACCCTCAGCTTTTGCAGCTTGTTCAACCATTGCAGTAATTAACATGCTATCGTTTCCAATTGCATCGTTTTTTACCGAAAGTATTTTGTTAGCTCCTGCTTTTCCAATTTCTTCTAACTGAGCTGCATCTGCATTAACAACAATTGCAGTAGCTGTAGTGCCTAATAATTGAGCAATTTTTGCTCCGTAGTTAACACACTCTAAAGAAGCCTTCTTAACTTTTCCTTTGTTAACCTCTGTATATATTAAAACTGACATGATTTTCCTTTTTAAAATTTAAACTTAATTAAATAACCTTCGCCTCAGTGTGCAACAATTGAACTAATTGATCAACATTGTTTTCATCAATAAACTTACACTCTGTTCTACCTTTTGCTAATACAAATGATTTTACGTTTGTTAATTTATCGCCAGCGTTTGCTTCAACAACAGTAATTGGTTTAGTACGTGCAGCCATAATACCACGCATATTTGGAATACGTTGCTCAGCCATTCCTTTTGCACAAGAAACTACTAGAGGTAAAGATGCTTCTACAACTTGAGAACCACCATCAATATCGTGTTCTAAAGTAACTTTTCCAGCATCAACATCCATTTTAGTAGCTAATGAAACGTAAGCCCAATCAGTAAGTCCACCAATCATACCGCCAACAGAAGAACCATTGTAGTTAATTGTTTCTTTACCAACTAAAACTAATTCGTAGCCATTTGCCTTTGCGTAGTTCGCAATTTGATCTGCTACAAAAAACGCATCTGGACCTTCCGAATTAATACGAACAGCATCATCAGCACCAATTGCTAAACCTTTACGAATAGTTGCTTCGCTATCAGTTAAACCAACGTGAATTAAAGTTACTTGACTTGCTTTTCCTGCCTCTTTTAATTCAAGAGCGCGAACAAGTGCATACCACTCATCGTAAGGATTAATAATGTAGGTAACTCCTGCAGAGTTAAATTCAGAATCACCATTAGCAAATGAAATTTTTGCAGTTGTGTCTGGTACGTTACTTATAGCTACTAATATTTTCATGATTAAAATTCTCTAAAAATTGAAGTGCACAAAAATAGCAAAAACGATTACTTACACAAACTAATTTTATGAATGATTATGTCATCGGATTTTAAAAAAAGCGGTATCTTCAACGTCCTTTAAAAGAGCCTTTTTTGCCAAAGATATTATTCATAGCCTCGCATCGTTTAAACAGGTCGCCTAGTCAACGCTACCGCTTTGAACAATATTTCGATTTTTTAACTAAAAACGGGTTTGAATGCCATTTATCACCAATTATTACAGAAAAGGACGATGCCGTTTTTTATAAGCAGGGCAAATTATTTCAAAAAGGTTGGATTCTTGTAAAATCAATTTTTACAAGAATTGGTGATTGGAAAAGATTTTCTGACTACGATATTGTATTTGTGCAGCGCGAGGCATTAATGATTGGCTCTACTTTTTTTGAGAAAAAAATTGCAAAAAGTAAGGCCAAGTTTGTTTTTGACTTTGATGATTCGATTTGGTTGATGGATACATCTGAAGGAAACAAAAAATTTGAATGGCTTAAAAACCCTTTAAAAACAGCCAAAAACATAGCTTTAGCCGATAGGATTTTTGCAGGGAATGATTATTTAGCTAACTACGCTAAACATTACAATACAAATGTTGCTTTGATTCCAACTACTATAGATACTGATTTTCATAAGCCATTAAGTCTTGCTAAAAATAATGATAAAGTAACCATTGGCTGGAGCGGAAGTATTACTACTATTAAGCATTTCGAATATGCATTACCTTATTTAACGAAAATCAAAAATAAATTTCAAGATAGAGTTGAGTTTGTCGTAATGGGCGACCCAAGTTATGTGAATGAAGAGCTTAGTATTAAAGGAGTTTCATGGACTGCTGAAACTGAAGTAAAAGTACTTAACTCATTTGATATTGGCATTATGCCTTTACCCGATGACGAATGGGCAAAAGGTAAATGTGGACTAAAAGGCTTATCCTACATGGCTTGCGGCGTAACAACCATTATGTCGCCCGTTGGCGTAAACAATGATATTATTGAGCATGGAGTTAATGGTTATCTTGCTTCAAGCGAAGAAGAATGGATTAATTGCCTTTCTTTGTTGATAGAAGATACTGAGCTAAGAAAACGTATTGGCAAAAACGCAAGAAAAACAATAGAAGAAAAATATAGTGTTAACGCAAACAAGGAATTGTATCTAAATGAGTTAAATAAACTAATTAAATAATTTAATTAAAATAATAATTGAGCTTATTGCTTAATTTTGTAAAGTTTTGAAAGTAATAGTTTACATATTTGTTCTTGTTTCCCTTGTTTCATGCGGAGGGGTAAAATACGGTTTTAAAGGTGTTTCTATTCCGCCCGAGGCAAAAAGTATTTCGGTGGCTTTATTTCAAAACAATGCCGCAATGGCAAACCCAGTAGAAGCTCAAAAGTTTACCGAGAAATTAAGAGACATGGTTTCGTCGCAAACTAATTTGGCACTTAGCAAGCAAAACGGTGATTTACAGTTTGAAGGTTATATTTCTGATTACGCAATTACACCTGTTGCCATACAAAGTACCGACCAAGCAGCATTAAATAGATTAACGGTTACCATTAAAGTAAAATATTCTAATAAATTTGATGCGTCGAAAAATTTTGACTTGCCGTTTCAACGCTTTTATGATTACGCAGCCACTAAAACATTAACTTCGATTGAAACTGAAGCATTAGACGAAATAAACAGGCAAATTGCAGAAGATGTTTTTCAAAAAGCATTTAATAATTGGTAATGAATATTCAGCAACTAAAAAATACCATTAAAGACCCATCGCAATTGAACGAGTTGCATGCTGCTGAATTGGAAAAAATTGCCAAAAAATACCCTTTGTTTCAAGTGTCGAAACTCCTTTATACAAAGGCGCTTCACAATGTAAGTCATAGCGATTTTTATGACGTATTAAAAAACACTTCTATTTCTACCTACAATAGGAAAGTGCTTTTTGAATTAATTAGAGCGCCGAAAAAAGAAAGTAAAATTGAAACTGCATCTGAAGCAAAAATTGAGAAAATAATTCCTGTTGAAACTAAGGAAGAAGCAAAAGTAATTGCTGAAGAAACTGCCATTATTCAAGAAATTATTTTTACGAGTAATTTGCCTTTGCATCAACGTAAGGAAGTATTTTATAAAGAAAAAAACAGAGAGGCTGAGACCGCTCAAAATGCAGAAGGAAATTCCAAAACCATATCAACAGCTATTTCCGAAAAACAGGAGGAGCCAAAAGTTGAAGCAAGAAAAGAAAGACCTCAAGAAAGTATTGAAGATTTAGTAAAAAATCATTTGGTAAATGCTTTTGTAGAAAAAGATTTATTAAAGGTAACTGAGATAAACGCCAAACCAGAAGAAGTAAAGGAAGAAAAAGCGAAAGAACCACAATCATTTAATGATTGGTTAAACGCTATGAAAACTCCTAAAGCGGGGCAAGTAAATGAAAAGAAATCTCGCCCTAGCCTAACGGAAAAAGCAACAGAGACTAAAAAGGAGAATGAAACAAAGGAAAATCAAGCTTCTTTATCAAAAACAGATAAAAAGTCGATTATTGACAAAATAATTACCGAAGAGCCTAAAATTTCGAAATTAAAGACGGAAAAAAACTTTTTTTCGTCGCAAACAAAAGCAAAAACGGGCGTAATTGAAGACGAAAACCTTGTAAGTGAGACACTTGCAAAAATTTATGCGCTTCAGGGAAATTATTCGAAGGCAATTAGAGCTTATGAAATATTAAGTTTGAAATTTCCCGAAAAAAGTGTTTACTTTGCATCCCTTATTCAAGAACTGAAAAACAGCTCAAAATAAGAATTAAGAAATTTGAAAAAATAAATAGTTATGGGAATTGTATCGATTTTAATTTTAATAGTTTGTATTTTATTAGTACTAGTTGTATTAGTTCAAAACTCTAAAGGTGGTGGATTAGCTAGTGGTTTCTCTTCTGGAAACCAAATTATGGGCGTAAAAAAAACCAGTGATGGTATAGAAAAACTAACATGGGGTTTAGCTGCTTTACTTTTAGTATTATCATTGTTTGCATCTCCACGTAGTGGAAATGTAGCTGAAGGAGAAGGCGCTCCAACAAGTACTTCAGTAACTAAAGGTAAAGCTAATGCAAATGCAGTTCCTGCAAACGGAGCTCCAGTGCAAACTCCTCCTGCATCAGGTCAACCTCAATAATTTTAAAACATTTGAACCCGTTACTTTGATTAACTCATGGTGGCGGGTTTTTTTATGAGAAAAATTTCCTTTTAACAATCCAATGTTGACTATACATTGTCATTGACTTTTCATTTAACTTGATTTTTACTACATTTGGTCGAACCAAAAAAATAAACATGTTCGAAACAATTAAGTTAATTCATAAAATATCGGTAATTCTATTTTTACTTATTTATTTTATTAAAACCATTTTATTAATCAGCAACAAAGAAGATGCTTTAACCAAACTAAGCAAAATCTTAAAGGTTCCTGAAATGATTGTAAGTTTTTTATTCTTAGGAACAGGAATTTATTTAATCACGCAGTTGCCAGAAATAAAACCACTATTGATAATTAAAGTAGGTTTGGTTTTCTTATCAATTCCAATTGCAATTATAGGATTTAAAAAAAGAAACAAAGTATTAGGTGCTTTATCTTTATTAATGATTACTGCATCTTACGGACTTGCAGAAATTGCTGCTAAAAACAAAGCTAAAGTAAGTACCGAAGCAGTTGCTACTGATGGTACAATTAACAGCCAAGTTTTATATACTGATAATTGTGCTATTTGTCATGGAGGCGATGGGAAATTAGGAATGGCTGGCGCAGCAGATCTTAGCAAAACCCAAGCAGATAAAAACACCATTCAACAAACTATATTAAACGGAAAGGGATTAATGAAAGCAGTTCCTTTAACACCGGAGCAAGCAACGGCAGTTGCAGAGTTTGTTGAAACGCAATTAAAAGGGAAATAAAATTTTATAGAGAACAGTGCCTTGAAACCTTCTGAAAATTTATTTGAATTAATAAAAGTTCTCTCAGAAGAGGAAAAGGAAACCATTGTTAACTCTTCAGGATTTCATGTAAAAGGTGAGGAAAATAAATACCTCACCCTTTTTAATCTTATTATTAAACAGCAAACGTATAACGAAGAAGAATTAGTAAAACATTTCAAGCTTCAAAAAGATCCTAATAAATTTGCCTTCCTTAAAAACTACACCTACAATTTTATACTTGATTCCTTAGAAGAAAAAAGTTTCTTTGTTTTAAAAGGTATTCACAGTAAACTTAATCAAGCGGAAGTATTACTTGAAAAAGGTTTATTTGATATTGCCTTGTTTATATTGAATGAAGCGGAGTTTGAAGCTGAAAAACGACAACTCTATGAAATTTGGGCCGAAGTCTATCGCATCAAACTAAATCATCACAAAGAATTTGGTTTAAAAAAATCAGTACTCGAAGAAAAACACCAACGAATTATTAGTGCGCAAAAAAGTTTTTATCATTACCGAAAATTATTTTCGATTGTTAGGGGCAAACATCATCAAAGTGCATTTATTAAAGACATTGAGAATGCTCCCGAATTTAAAGCAGTTCATGAAGTAGAATTATTAGAGAGCGATTCGGATTACAATTTTCATCACAAATTATTTTTCTATTTATCAAAAGGAATTGTTTACTACGCCAAACGCGACTTTGATAAATCGTATATAATGGTAAACGAGCTCCTGAAACTTTGGAATAAATACCCATGGATGATTGACGTGCGCTTTGGTGGATATTACAACACACTTTATAACAAAGCACTTATCGAGTCGAATTACAAACAGTATGGAAAAGCGCTCGAAAGCTGTGACACCTTGCTTTCTACTTTAAAAGAATTAAATCGAAAAAATCCCTTTCACTATTTTATGGTGTATAATTTAAAAGTAAGCATTTATACTACTTGCGGTTATTTTGATAAAGCCGTTAAAATGGCCGATGTTTATAGTGAGGCAAGAGCAAAATTACCAAGCACCGCTCGTAATCCAAATTCGGAACAACGCTACCATTTTTATCAAGCAAATATTTTCTTTGGTGTGGGCGATTACAAATCGGCTAACAAACACATTAACGAAATTATTAATAATGCAATTGAATATAATAATGACATTACTTGCCTTGCGCAGTTAATGAGTTTAGTAATTCATTATGAAATGGGTAACTTAGAACTACTTAATTATCGAATAAAATCTGTTTACCGTTTTATAAGCAAAAAAAACTGCTTGCAATTAACTATTGCTCATGTACTGGAGTTTCTAAAAAAAGCAATTAAAGCAGACTCTATGCGATTAAACAAAGAATTAGTATTAAAACTAAAAGAGCAAATAAAAGAAGACATTCAAAAAGATCCAATTGAGTCTGCTGTTTTAGACTACTTCGATATCCTTTCGTGGCTTGATAGTAAGATTGAACAAAAGCCGTTCATGGCAATCTTAAAGGCGCAATCCGATTATTGTTTGGATTAAAACAAAAAGCCCTGAAAGAAAATTCTTTCAGGGCTTTCCAATTAAATTAGGTACAAAATTAGTCTCTTCTTCCGAAAATACGTAATAAGAATAGGAAGATATTAATGAAATCCAAGTAAAGAGTAAATGCACTCATTACGCTTAATTTCATATACCCTTCGCTTCCATCACTTTCTGCAGAGATGTTTTTAATTCGTTGTACATTAAATGCAACTAAACCTGTAAATACAGCTACACCCACAATACTGATTAAGTAATCAAATCCTGAGCTACGAGTAAACATGTTTATTAAAGATGCTATTACAATTCCGAACAAACCAATCGTCATAATACGACCGAAACTAGTTAAGTCTGTTTTTGTTGTTGCTCCTACAACTGCCATTAAACCAAATAATCCAGCAGCTGATCCGAAAGCTTTTAAAACTGTGTTCTCGCCATAAGCTGGAATCACAACACTTAAAGTTACTCCTGTACATGCTGCGTAGGCTAAAAACAAGCCAAGCAACACAGGAAAAGAAAGTCGGTTAAAACCAAAGCTCATTACTAAAATAAAAGCAAATGGAACAATAGTAATACCCAGTATAACATTGTGCGCTTTGCAAATCCAGTAATTGGATCAACTTTATAAAGCATTTCTGCTAATGCTGGATTATAAGCAAACAACAAAGCGCCAACAATTGAAAGAACCATTGCCAATGCCATCCAACCAAAAGTGTATGTCATTAAAGAACGAGTACGTGCCGCAGCTTGTGGCGACATGTTTTCCACATTCGTACTTCTGTTATTGAAATTAAAATTTGTGTTCATTTTGTTTTAGAATTTAATTGTACAAAGATAATTAATTATTCAGCCTCATCTTTGGGTGGAGGTGTGAAATAATGCATATTTTCGTTAATAAAACTTAAGATTTCTTCTTTACCCATGCGCTTTTCAGCAGAAGTGAGGAAAATATCGGGCAACTCTGTAAAGTGTCCTAAAATTTGTTTTTTATAAGCTTCTAAGTTTTGATTCAGCGTAGTTTTCCCTAATTTATCTATTTTAGTAAATACTAAAACAAATGAAATTTCATTCTCAGCCAACCAATCCATAAACTCAGCGTCTATTTTTTGCATTGGTAAACGACTATCAATTAACAAAAACAAACACACTAAACTTTTACGCTTAAGTATATAATCGCTAATCATTCCTTCAAACTCTGCACGCGCAACCTTTGATGCACTTGCAAAACCAAAGCCTGGTAAATCTACCAAATACCATTTTTCGTTTATAAAAAAATGATTGATTAGTTTTGTTTTCCCTGGTTTACCCGATGTTTGCGCTAACTTATTGTTATTGCAAATCATATTAATTAAAGAACTCTTACCTACATTACTTCTACCAATAAACGCAAATTCGGGTTTATCGGGTTTAGGTAATTGTTTAATTTCCTTACTACTTTTTAAAAATGTTGCTTTACCTATTACCATGTTGTTATGAAGTACGAGCTTCTTTTTCTTTAATATATGTATTTACGTGACGGTCCTTTTTTGATTCAAAAATATCAGCCACAGTTACTATTAAACCAGTTTCTTCCACATCTCCAAAAGTAGGATTAGTAGCAGTTCCAAAGGTTTTCATAGTGGAAGATAAATTCATATAGGCATTAACCAATGGTGGAATATTTTCTCCCAAAGCACGAACGTTTTTATTTAAAACAGCGTGCCCTTCCTTATAATTTAATCCCTCTAATGATTTTAAAAATTCGCTTACATCTGTTTTGTAACCCAATTTTAATTCTGCAACAGGTTCAACTAAATTATCTTTATCAGGGAAATAATAACGCATAAATGCTAATACCATATCACGAGCTTGTGCATTAAAATCAGTATACATAGTTACTTTACCAAAAAAATGACGCTGGTCGGGATTGTCCACAACAATTGCCCCTAGCCCATCCCACAAATTATCTAAACTAAATAATCCTTTTCTAAATTGTTCGGATGGTTGGTAATCGGGCTGAATGAATGAACGACCCAACTCGATTGTGTAAGGTAAATATTCTTTCACAAATTTTTCTGAAAAATGAAACAACTCAGTAGTTGCAAGATGAACCTGACCATTTTTATATTCAGCATCTTTACAAAGTATATAACGATACGCGCCAACAATTTCTCTATCTTCCTTATTCCAAACTAATAGTTGTTTATAGGGATGGTCGCTAATGTCAAACTCATCAATATCAATCGACTTGCCTGTTCCACCTCCTGCATGACGAAAGGTAACTTCGCGTAAGCGGCCAATCTCCTTCATTACATTTGGCGAATCAAAATGGGTAATGATATAAATTTCATTATGTCCATTATTCGTTTTCCTCACAAACCTTCCAGCCTGCAATTCTTTTTCCAAAACGTCTCTGTCTATTTTATCAATTATAGGTTCCATACTTTCCTTTGCGTAAAGATACTAAACTAAGGCAATTCTTGGTTCAAAGATTTAAACATGGGGTTTTTAAAAAAAATTGAATTATTCTTTGCTTTCGCGCATAAGATATGCTGCCTTTCGTACATTTGTTCCTCAAAACTAATCCATTAATTAAAAATGAAAATTGCTGTTGTTGGCGCAACTGGACTTGTAGGTACAGCCATGCTAAAAGTGTTGGAAGAGCGTAACTTCCCCGTAAGTGAATTAATTCCTGTTGCATCTGAAAGATCAGTAGGCAAGGAAATTGAATTTAAGGGTAAGAAGTATAAGGTACACAGCATGGATATGGCAATTGCAGCTAAACCACAAATTGCATTGTTTTCGGCAGGTGGAGATACATCAAAAGAATGGGCACCAAAATTTGCAGCAGCTGGAATTACTGTAATTGATAATTCATCTGCATGGAGAATGGATCCAACAAAAAAATTAGTTGTACCAGAAGTAAATGCACATGTGCTTACCAAAGAAGATAAAATTATTGCTAATCCAAATTGCTCAACCATACAAATGGTGGTGGTTTTAAATCCGCTTCATAAAAAATATAGCATTAAACGTGTTGTGGTTTCTACTTACCAATCGGTTACTGGCACTGGCGTTAAAGCGGTTAATCAATTAATGAATGAGCGTAAAGGTGTAAGTGGAGAAATGGCTTACAAATATCCAATTGATTTAAATGTGATTCCGCAAATTGATGTGTTTACAGATAATGGTTACACCAAAGAAGAAATGAAAATGGTGAACGAAACCAAAAAAATTATGGGAGATGATGCAGTTAAAGTTACTGCAACTACAGTGCGTATCCCAGTAATGGGCGGACACAGCGAGGCATTAAACATTGAATTTGTAAAAGAACCAAGTGTTGCTGAAATAAGAGAAATGATGTCAACTACGGAGGGTGTTATTTTGCAAGATGATCCTTCTCAACAAATTTATCCGATGCCAATGAATAGTCATAATAAAGATGAAGTATTTGTTGGAAGAATTCGTTTAGATGAAACACAAGCTAACACTATTAACATGTGGGTGGTTGCAGATAATTTGCGTAAAGGTGCTGCTACTAATGCAGTGCAAATTGCTGAATATTTACTAAAGCATAATTTAGCCTAATGAGCATTATTCCTCCATACTTACAAAAAGGTGATACAGTTGCTATTGTTGCCACTGCACGTAAAATTAGCTTGGAGGAATTGCAACCTGCAATTGATATTATTAATGCATGGGGACTTAAAAGTAGTTTTAAGTAAAAATATTTTTTGCATCGATAATCAATTTGCTGGAACAGATGAAGAGCGAGCTGCTGATATGCAATGGGCTTTAGATGACAATACTATTAAAGCAATCATTTGTGCACGTGGTGGATACGGCACAGTGCGTATAATTGACAAGTTAGATTTTAGCACTTTTGTAAAACATCCGAAATGGATTGTTGGTTATAGTGATATCACTGTTTTTGCATCAACACATTAATCAAAATTTTGGTATTGCAAGTTTACATGCAACCATGCCAATTAATTTTACGAAAAACGAAGAAGCCACAGAAAGCTTGCGCAAGGCTTTGTTTGGAGAGACATTAACTTATACTGTTCCTGCTCATGCATTAAACAGGGCAGGTGAAGCAATTGGAGAATTAATTGGTGGTAATTTAAGTTTGATATATGCTTTATGCGGAAGCAAAAGTGATATTGATACAAAAGGAAAAATATTATTCATAGAAGATTTGGATGAATATTTATATCACATCGATCGAATGATGATGAATTTAAAACGCAGTGGTAAGCTACAACACCTTGCTGGACTAATTGTTGGCGGCATGAGCGACATGAAAGACAATACTATTCCATTTGGCAAAACTGCTGAAGAAATTATTTTAGATGCTGTGAAGGAATATAATTTCCCTGTATGCTTTGATTTTCCAGCGGGGCATATTGATAGGAATTTGCCGTTGGCGATGGGAAGAGAGGTCAATTTATCTGTAAGCACGAATTCAGTTTTTTTGAATCTTAACCATACAAATTAATTAACAAGTTTTTAGCCTTAAGATTTACTAAAATTATTTTGCCTAAGTTTGATTCACAATTCAACCTTATTACAAAACCATTTAAAAAACCAACATGAAAAAAATCACATTTAACTTTTTAATGCCTGCATTAGCTGGCGCATTAATTTTTACATCTTGCGGCAATAAAAATGAAGCAAACGGAGAAGCTGCGACTACAGATACTACAAAAACAGAAGCTCCTGCAAAAGTAGAAGAACCTACAGTTGATTTTGCTACTGCTTGTACAATGGAAAACAAAATGGCAGTAACCGTTAAAGGTTATGAATATAATACCGACAATAAAAACCAATAAATTTTGACATTGCTGATTTTGTAGTAAAAAAATTCTACTTGGAATCTTAAAACAGATTCAACTGCTGAATTAAGTTTATTTAACTACACAGCAGAAGAAGCTACACAAAACAAAAAAAACGACCAAGTTGAAATACGTGTTAGTTTTATAGCAAGAAAAGGAAAAAAAATCGGCCCAGGTGTTTATACCCATAGCGATTCTCAAGCTGATATAACTGCTATTACTAATGTAATAACTAATAATGGAAAAGTGTATTTTAACTGGTCGGCAGGTATGCCTGATGTTGGAACTGTAACACTAAGCTGCGCTAATAAAGATGGAGTTTGTGGGGAGTTTAAATTAGCTTCTGATTCTCCAGAAACAAAATGGATTGGCACAGTAAAAGTAAATGGAACATTTAAGGTAGAAGCGAAATAAATAATTTTGGAACCAAGACAACAGGATGCAAGAATCAAGACGAGTTACTAAAATGTAAGATGAACATCTTATTTAGCAACAACCAGTCTTGCCTCTTGATTCTTGCCGTCTTGGTTCTTTTTTACAAAGCCATTAACCCCTCTATTTCCGTTGCCTTTTATATATCCCAATTATTTCATCCGAACTCATTACAACTTGTTTTGAGGTAATTGAAATATATTTCCCACTACTTGATGTTTTTTGTAGCACTTCTGCTTCCTCTGTAAACAAAGCTTCTACTAAAGCCATTTTTTTATTATCAGCTGGTATAATAAATTTAAACATGTACACACTTGGGAAAGTATGTTCTTGTTCTAGTTTTCTTTAAACTGGTCGTAGTTGTAATTAGTGTCCATTATGTTGATGTAAAGGCAAGAAATAAATTTTGTAAATTAAGTAGAAACCAAAAACAATTAATATTACACCCGAAATCATATTTACGATTTTCATTAAACGTGGTGTTAGAAAATGCTTGATTTTGTAAGAGATAAATGCTTTCAGTAAATCTGTTGATAACACAACACCCAATGTGAAAGTGAAGAAAATCACAATCTTAAGATAATCAAATTCAAATTTACTTCCCTACTGTAGTTGCTGTTGCTAACCAAAAATCCAAAACAAATGGATTTAATAAATTTATAAAAAAACCTTTTAAGGCTAATATTACTGGATGCGGCAATTTATCTTTTGAATCTATTTTATTTATAAATTTATCTTCTCTGTTTTTATTAACCTCTGTTTCTATATTTAAATGATTAACTCCAGTTGCGTCATCAATTTGTGCATCTGTTTTAGGTGCCTTATTGTACAAATTAAATGAACCATAAACTATCAATACAATTCCACCCACTACACCAATAAAGGATTGACTTTTAGGGTTACTTAAAAATACCTTGTGCGCCCAAAGCAAGTAAAACAAAAATTAAAAATAACCAAAGCTAAATCACTCAGAAAAATTCCAACTGCTAAAGATGCAGCAGGCTTAAATCCATGTTTAATTCCTGTGTTAATCAATGCAAAAAAACCGGGGCCAAACGAAAACGCTAAAACCAAACCTAATATTATACCTTCATAAACTGCTGCAAACATACATTACTTGTTTTTTTGATGAAGAAACTCCAACCAATCCTCTAGCATCTTTCCCTTCATCACCCTCGGAAATTTATGTTGCGAACCCAATTTACCTTTGTGTTCCATAAAATTCATAAATGTTGCATGAGGCAACACATCAACTATCACATCTTTTAATGCGTGACCACGCTCAACACGATAGTCATCATTTAATACTTTTAAATGGTTATCAATTCTGTTTTTTAATTCTGCTATATCTACTTTATTATCTGATGCTATAAACCAATGATGCGCAAACAAACCGTTGTGAGGCACACCAGCCACTGTATATTCGCCAACTTCAATATTCATTTCTTGAGATGCAAGTATAAGTGCTTTGTTCATGTTATCAACACTTAAATGCTCACCACACATACTTAGGAAATGTTTTGTACGACCAGTGATAATTATTTCTGCTTCTTCTACGTTTGTAAAACGAATGGTGTCGCCAATTAAATAACGCCATGCACCCGAACAAGTAGAAATTAAAGTTGCATACTCCACTCCTTCTTCTGCTTCATTTATTAATAAGGTTTCTGGATTGTTTTTTAAATTTCCATCGCCATCAAAATTTTCATCATTAAAAGGAATAAACTCAAAAAAGATCCCATTATCCAATACCATTTTCATTGCCCCGCTTTTATCCGAACCAACTTGGTAAGCCATAAAACCTTCAGAGGCTAAATAAGTATCTAAAATAATCAGTGGGAAAGATGTAAGCTTTTTCGAAACTTTTTAAATACGGAGTATATGAAACACCACCACTTACATAAATGCGCAGATTAGGCCAAATATCATGGATGGTTTTAACATTATAATGCGCAATAATTTTTTCGAAAATAATTTGTATCCACGCTGGAACACCACAAATAACACCAATATCCCACTTTGGCGCATTTAAAACAATATCGTTTAGTTTTGAATTCCAATCGCGATGTCTTGAAATTGCATAGCCTGGTTTATAAAAAAACTGAAACCAAAACGGAATATTTCCCTGTTGTAATTCCACTTAAATCTCCCTCATAATACGTACCGTTAAAACTTAAATGCGTACTTCCACCAACCATCAACACACGTTTCTGAAAAAACTCTTTTGGTAAATCAACTTCCGATAAAGAAATTGTTTGACGCATACTAACTTTTCGAATTGCCTTCAGCATATCCTTAGTAACAGGAATATGTTTACTAGCTGCTTCTGATGTTCCCGAACTTAATGCAAAGTGTTTTACATGATTAGGCCAACAAACAAATGGTTCGCCGTTTAAACAACGATACCACCAGTTTTTAAACATGCTATTATAATCATGCGCTGGAATATCTTGCCTAAATGTATTGTAAAAATTACGCTCCTTTAATTTCTGACTAAACTTATAATGCTCTCCAAATGCTGTAAACTCAGCCTTTTTCATTAAGCTTACGCAAAGTGCTTAATTGTTTTTTAATGCAGTTTTACGGTAGGAGGAACTTTTCCTCTCAACTCAATTGCTTTCTTTAATATCGACCCTAATATTGCCATGTATAAACTAAACCCTAAATCTTATTTGATATAACGAAAATCTTGATTGTTCTTAACTGCTTTAACACTTTCAAAAATTAACTTAATTACATTTTCCACATCATCCTTATGAACTGATTCAACAGTTGTGTGCATGTAACGCAAAGGCAATGAAATTAATGAAGAAACTACTCCGCCGTTTGAATAAGCGAATGCGTCTGTGTCTGTTCCTGTAGCACGTGATACTGCGGCACGTTGAAAATCGATTTTGTTTTTCTTAGCGCTATCAATAATTAATTTCAATAAATTGTTGTGCACTGCTGGTCCGTAGGTAAGCACAGGCCCTTTGCCACAAGCAATATCTCCGCTTACTACTTTGCTCATCATTGGCGTTTGTGTACAATGCGTAACATCTGTAACAATAGCAACATTTGGCTTAATACGATTGGTAATCATTTCCGCACCGCGTAAACCAACTTCTTCTTGTACTGAGTTTACAATGTATAAACCAAATGGTAATTTAGTTTTACTTTCTTTTAATAAACGTGCAACTTCTGCAATCATAAAACCACCAATACGGTTATCCAATGCGCGACCAACATAATAGCGGTCATTAAGCACCATAAACTCATCTTCGTAAGTAATTACACAACCTACATGCACGCCAAGTTCTTCAACTTCTTTATCCGATGTACAACCGCAATCTAAAAATATATTTTTTAAACTTGGAACTTCCTCCTTAGCTGCATCGCGCACATGTATTGCTGGCCAACCAAAAACTGCTTTTACAATTCCTTTATCGGTATGAATGTTTACTCTTTTAGAAGGAGCAATTTGATGATCAGAGCCGCCATTGCGTTTTAAATAAATAAAACCATCTTTAGTTATGTAATGCACAAACCAAGAAATTTCATCGGCATGCGCTTCTATAACAACTTTGTAAGGAGCGTCTGGGTTAATAACACCAACCGTTGTTCCGTAGTTATCTACAAAATGTGTATCGATGTATGGTTTAATATAGTTTAACCAAATTTTTTGTCCTTCCCATTCGAAACCAGTTGGTGAAGGATTATTAATATACTTAGTTAAGAACGAAAGTGAATTAGCGTTTAATATAGATGCTTTGCCCTTTTCCTTTTTTTGCTTTGCCATAAATTTAAAATAAAAGGCTAATTTAATGTTTTTGCTCTTAATAAAAAAGCTAATTTTACTCATAATTAACCATGCAGGAATACTTAGAAAATATTGACAGAGCTCTTTTTTTAGGCATTAATAATGCTCATTCTGCATTTTTTGATTGGTTAATTCCATACGCTACCCAATTTCCTTTTGGACACCACTTTTTGCAGTAGTAATTTACTTTTTTTATACAAAAATATCAAAAAAATTAGCGCTTATTTTAGTGTGTTTTGCTTTGTTAATAGGGATTACCGACCCAGTTGCTAATCTTGTAAAAAAATCAGTAAAACGTGCCCGCCCCACACATAATATTGAAATAGCAGAACAGGTAAAAACTGTTGATGGATATAGAGGCGGCGAATTTGGATTTGTATCGGGGCACGCAGCAAATAGTTTCGGAATTGCTATTTTACTTTTTTTGCTTTTTAAAGGGGCGAAATTGTGGGTAAAATTAATTTTTATCGACTGGGCAATTTTTATTTGTTACACACGCATTTATTTAGGAGTGCATTATCCGGCAGATTTAATTGGCGGGGCAATTATTGGCATTGTAGCCGCGTTCATCATTTATCGTTTGTATTTATTTCTCGATAAAAAATTATTTACTGAAGAAGTTCCAAGCACAAATTAATTATGAAATTATCCTTTTTACATATAAAATTTTTCTTGCTCATTACTGCAATTAGTTTTTCTGCATTGGCGCAAATGCCTAATTCCGACATTTATCTTTTCACAATTAAACGCACAGGAAGTACGATGATTGTAAAAAAGGGAGAAAACATTACTAAACGTGAAGGCTACGATAATCAACCTTTTTTTACACCCGATAATAAATCATTGCTGTTTGTGTCGATAAAAGAAGACAAACAATCAGACGTGTACAGCTATAATTTAGGAAATCAAAAAACTACTGCAATAACACAAACACCTGTAAGTGAATATTCGCCTATTGTTACACCTGATGGTAAATTTTTTACAACTGTTGTGGTTGAACAAGATTCTACACAACGTATTTATAAATACGATTTAAAAAACAAATTAAAACCGGAGTTGTTGTTTGATGAAGACTCGGTTGGATATTACTCTTGGCTTAATAAAGATTCGGTGTTATACTACAAACTAACTGCGCCGCATAGCTTACACGCTTATGATATAAAAAACAAACGTGACGTGTGGATTGCTAACTCACCTACTCGCTCGTTTAAACCAGTAAAAAATTTCTCGTTTTTTTATTGCACACAAGATAAAAATGAAACCATGGTTCGTATTTATAATATGCGTTTAAAAAAATCAGAAGAATACGTTGCAGTTAAAAAAGAAAACGAAGATTTCATTTGGGACAAAACTTTAGGCTTAATAAAATCCGACGGCAGCAAAATAATGCGTTACAACGACGACATTAAAACATGGGTTGAAATGGCCGATTTCTCTGCATTTGGTGTAGGAAAAATCACTCGCTTTGCTTTTAGTCCGAATGGCAGGTATCTTGCAGTTGTGGGGAATAAGTAGGAGCTGGCAGGTTGCGGGTTTCTAGTTCCTGGTTTGAGTGGTTTAATTTCATTCTTTTTCTCCGTTTGAAATTTTTTAAATTTGAGTTATCATTTCGTAAAATCATGATGTATACAAAACAAACGAGGAACTAGCAACCAGAAATAATTTAACCTAGAATAGAATATAATCCTGCGGATTCACAGGGCTTCCATTGTACCACAATTCGAAATGCAAATGAGGGCCATTGCTTGTTTCGCCTGTGTTTCCAATAATTGCAATAGGTTTTCCTGCTTTTACATAATCGCCTACACGTACTGCTATTTCCGAATTATGTTTGTAAACACTTACTAGATTATTACTGTGTTGTATTTGCACTACATATCCATCAGCACTTGTAAAGCCAGCAAAAACAACAGTGCCATCCAATGTTGCTTTTATAAATTCATTTTCTTTGTAGATATATCTGTTCCAAAATGCTCTTCGCGTAAATTAAATGAGCTACTTACCAAGCCTTTTACTGGACTAAAAAAACGAAACTACTAATACTATTTACAGGCTTTGATTTATCAGTAATGCTTAATGAATATTTATCTGCAGATTCAATTTCGTTTCTAAGCAATGAATCATTTGCTGATGGACTAACATTAACACCAGAATAATTAACACTTGTATCTTTGTTTGGTTTTCTGGCTTGCCTTCTGTTTTACCTGCAAGCACATCACCAATATTTTTTATAAACCAATCTTTAGCTTCCATACTTTCTTCTAAAGAATCGGCACGAGCAGTTAAAATAATTAGTTCACGTTTTTGGTCAACATTTCCGTATCCAGGAATGTACTCGCGTAATGGTGTAAAGGCTACTAAACTAATCACTAAAAAAGTCATTATTATAGTAACCGAACCAAATAAAATAAGTAAGCCTAGTGGGGTTAAACGAAGGGCAAATTTTTCCTCAAAGGTATCATCATTCAATACCACCAAGCGGTATCGATTTTTTAATTGCTCACGAAACGACCTTTTTTTATCCTTCTTTTCCATTCAATTCGGTAATATCCGCAAAAACGGGGAAATATTCATTTATTTTTATCTTAAAAACATATAAAAGGCAATATTTGTAAGCTTTTTTCGTTAAAACCATTATTTTTGCTATCCGCCTAAAAACGGGAAAACCTAATTTGTGAAGAAGCTTTTTAATATAAAATATATACTTTTTATTTTGTTTGTATCCGCAGCATTATTTTCTGCATGTACACAATATAAAAACAAACCACTCAACAGAGGTTATCATAATATGACCTCGCGCTTTAACGTATATTTTTATGCTAAAGAAAGTTTAAAAGAAGGTGTTACCAAATTAGAAGAGAATCATAAGGACGACTACACCAAATTACTTCCACTTTACATATACGGAACTAAAGAAAGTAGTAAAGAGATTTTTCCAGAAATGGATAGAGTAATAAAAAAATCTTCGATTTGTATCACGCGACATGCAATTAAAGATAAAAAAACAAAACAAGAAGTATTTGGCGCAGTTAAGTGGATTGATAACGCTTGGATGTCACTTGGGAAAGCACACTTTTACAAACGCGAATATTTTACTGCAATCGAAACGTTTGATTTTGTTGCGCATAGTTATAAAAGCAAAGAGAAATATGAAGCTTGGTTGTGGCTAGTTAAAACCTATAATGAAATGGGTTTACTTTCTCAGTCAGAACCATACATTAACCTTATTAAAAACGAAGCCAAATTTCCAAAAGAATTCAAAGGTGAGTTTGAAGTGCTACATACTGAGTTTTACATTAAACAAGGTTTGTACGAAGAAGCAATTAAAAAATTAAGCGATGCCATTTCTCATACTAAAGATAAAAAACAAAAAGCACGTTTCCATTTTGTGTTAGGTCAGTTGTATGAACAACATGATAAAGAGGGCGACAACAAAAAAGCAATTGAGCAATACAAAAAAACATTAGCAAAAAAACCTGCTTATGAAATGGAGTTTAACTCGCGTATTAAGCTTGCCCTGCTTGCCGAATACAATGAACGTACAGCAGCTAAACTAAAGCACGAACTTTTAAAAATGTTGAAAGACATTAAAAACGATGAGTATCAAGATGTGATTTATTATACCTTAGGGCAATTAGAAGAGCGAGAAAAAAATTATGATGTTGCGTTTAAGTATTACAAACTATCAGCTTCAAAAAGTAAATCCAACGACATACAAAAATCAAAATCCTATTTGCGTATTGCAGAGATGAGTTTTGATAAGGAAGATTATCCTCAATCAAAAGCATATTACGATAGTACGATTGCGTTTATGAAAGAGGATGCTTACGGATACAAGGATATCATCAGCAAAAAAAATAGCTTAGATGTATTAGTAGGACACATCAACACCATCAAATCACAAGATAGTTTATTGAAGTTAGCCGCCATGGATAGCAGCACAAGAAACGACTTCATTAAAAAAATGATTAAAAAAATTGAAGAGGACGAATTAAAAGCAAAAGAATTAGCAGAGCAAGCAGCAAATACCGACAACGGGGCAGATATTAATGAAAACAATGCTTTTCAACCAACCGCAGGCAATACTGGGGCATGGTACTTTTACAACCAACAAACCAAAGCATTTGGTGTAAATGACTTATAAAAAAGTGGAAACCAACGCAAGAACGAAGATAATTGGAGAAGGTCAAACAAACAATCAACTATTGATCCTTGGCAAACAACGGGGCAAGATTCTCTTGACGCTAACAAAGATAGTTTAGCGATAAAACAAGACTCAATTCCTTCTAATACTAAATCAGTTGCATATTACTTAAAAAACATTCCGCTTACTAAAGCATTACAAGACTCTGCTCACAAAACCATTTTAAACTCTTATTATGCGCTCGGAACAATTTACCGCGAGCAACTAAATAACAATAAGCGTTCTGTTTCCACTTTTAACACTATGAATCAGCGTTACGCTCGTAACGAGTATGAAGCATCAAGTTATTATCAGATGTATCGAATTTATTTGCAAGAAAAAAATGCAGCGAAAGCAGAAGAATGTAAAAACTTTTTGATTAACAATTATCCTAATAGTGATTACACTCAAATTATTAAAGACCCTAATTTTGCAAATGCTGTTAATGCAAAGAAAAGCGAAGTAGAGGCTTATTATACACAAACCTACGAGCTTTATACTGCAAGCAATTACTCACAAGCATTAGGTAATTGCAACGAAGCTTTAAAAAAATATTCGAAGAACGATTACTCAGCAAAATTTGCTTTAGTGCGTGCATTGTGTATTGGCAAAACACAGCCTGTTGATTCGTTAGAGCGTGCATTAAAATCGGTAATTCAAAAATACCCAAGTAGCGAAGTAGATGCTCCAGCAAAAGCAATGTTGGATGCAATTAATAAAGCCAAAAATCCTAATGTTGTTGCAACAGTTGATAGTTCAAAAATAAAAGCAGCTGACCCTGATGCCTACAAGTTAAAAGATAGTACTACACATTATTGGGTAGTTTGTGTGCCGCAAAACAGAGGAAACGTAAATGCATTTAAAACAAAGCTATCTAATTTTAATAACGAGTTTTATAGTGTAAAAAAATACCAAGCTCAAACATTGGTATTAAATACAACAACAGTTGTATTCTTAAAAACCTTTACCGATAAAAACGATGTGCTCTCTTACAACGATTTTATTTTAAAGAAAACGGAAGTGTTTGCTGATTTACAAAAGAAAATATTTCTGTATTTGGTATTAGTGAAGAAGACAACATGATTTTGCTAATTAAAAAGAAAAACATTGAAGAGTATAAAACTTTCTTTAATGCGAATTATGCGGCTAAGAAGCCGCTGTAGGATTTGCCAACCACAATTCCTTTGCATAAAATGTTTATGCAGTAATTTTAAAGTTATAAATTGAATAACTCACCCCTAGTCTAAAATTCAAGTTTTTTGAAGCTATGTTTTTTACATTGTCTTTATAGAATGTAATAAGCATTAAACCTGTTGACCCTGTTGTCATACCCATTAGCTCATTTGGCACAAAGCTTATACTTGTTGCATTACCCGGATACATTTTTGGGGCTAAATATTGGCTTCCGCTTGGACCAACTAAGGTTATTCGATAAAAATCACAGTTACTTAAATTGTTAATCGTAATTGTGATGCCCTGACTTTTACTTATAGAATCAGGCAAATAGGATGTGCCGCTATAAACCGGAAATTGCGTTGTGCAGGTATCAATTTGTGTATCTATATTAACACTTCCTGAAATATTCCAAATATATGGCGTACTATAAGATGAATAAGTTGTGTCATTGTAATAATAATTTAAACTTGAATAAAACGATTTAAACACTTTTCCATTTAAGCTAACCTCACCCATATCAAGGCGATTGTATGCAATATCGTTAATAATTGGCTGAGCACACAAATATGCCAAACAATTATTTATATTCGAAGGCTGGAATGAGCTGGTAGTTTTATAGTATCCTTTAGTGATTTGCAAAACCGCGTCACAAGTGTCAGGGCCGTTGCCATTTGGCAAAATGTTCGTGCTTCCTGCGCCTGTTGTATTTGAATTTTTTGTAATGGTTTCCTTGGGTTCCTTTTTACAACCTAAAAAAAGATGCAACCGATAAGTAGAATAACAAAGCAATATTTCATTTTATATCTTAATTATTTGTCATTACATTTTTCAGAACTCTTGAAAAATTATAAACCGTTCAAACTTATAGCGTTTTCCTTGTAACAATTTAAATTCTTTTTTATTAAACTAATTGTCACTGTAACAAACTCTCCATCCAAGGTACTTAAATCACTTGCCGGAATTGTAATTGATGTAATGTTAGCTTTAACTTTTCTATAGTAAGGAACAGTACTTCTAAATTTTCCATCGTACATGCTTATTTCTATTTCATCAGCAAAAGCAACGCTACTAAAATCTATATTAAAATCTAAAGTTCTATTAAAATTGCTAGGCAAAATATTATAGTTGCTTATGCTTGGGAAGGAGTCAAGGCAATTTACATTACTACTAGTTCCGCTAATCGTATTATACAACGTCCAGTTTATCCCCCTGTTTGTTCTACGCTGTATAGTGTCTGTATAAGTTTTAATTATTGGATTATACTTTAAAGAAACATCATTAAAATAAATCGTTGCATTGTTCACTGCTTTCCATGATTGAGAATAATTTACAGAATCATCATACATCCAGGCATGAGCCATGAAATTTTGCATACTATAGGAAGAATCATAATAGACAAAATTTTTCTTTATTTTTAATTCACCATAATAATATTGCTCTTCCTTTGGGATGTCAATAAATGAAAGCATGAACATGCTCATAGAAACTAGAAAAAGATATTTAAGATATTTCATGATAATTATTGTACAGTAATTTTATGGGTTTCAACCTTTTCGTTTTCGTAAATTAATTTTAATGTAAATACTCCCTTGTTCGATTCTTCTAATTTAATTGGATAAATCTCCGACCCAACAATAACCTCCTGTTCATGAATTGTTTTTCCAATTATATCAACCACTTTAATCTTAACACGCTCTTCTTTTTCCAAAGTGAATTTAATATTGAACGAACCGCTATTTGGATTGGGAAATATGATAGACTTTGTATATTGTGCAATCAGGGATTTTAGTTTATGAATTTCTTTATACATTGTATCTTTTTGCGCCGCCATTTGAACCTGAACTTGGTTTAAATACTCATTTAGTTGATTATCTTGCTTACTTGATGCGTTCTGAAGTGTTTTCTTAATTGACTTATTCTTTGGGCCGTAAAATTCACTTGATGAGTTTGCGGAAGCTACTCTACTCATCTGGTCGCTAACACCACTGCAATTATACGGATCAACATAAGCATGGAAATCGGAGCCGTTTTCAGCGGTAAAACCTGGTTGTAAATCAACTTGTTTTCCTGCTCTATAATCAGCTGCTCCAGTAGAATGAATCACATTGTTTGCTTCTATAAATTCAAAGGCTCCAATTGTTTTTTTATTTACTAAACTAAATTCTCCGTTTGAGTATGGCATATCACTAATCAACTCTCGTTCAGAATAATTATAAAACGGATATGAATTCCCCTCACGTAAATAGTACAAATTATGCAGCAACAAATAATCCAATCCAGCATATTCTCCCAAAAAACCAGAGCAAGTTTCTTTTTTCCATAATTTATCTGGTCTATCCAAAAAACATGAAGCCCCCCAATGATCTCCTGATGGGTAATTTGGATAAAAATTATAATTCCCCTCACATGGTGCGGTTTCTAAAATCTCTTCTACATCATTTTTTATCAGCCAGTGCCCTGGTGTTGGTGGTGGAGATAAAAAAGCCAAAAAGGATGGTAAAGTTTGATTTGTTTCGTGCAAAATATCACGTAAATAAATTCCAAAGTACTGTTCTGAACCAGAATTAAAAACAATTTGATCCTCTTCACCAGGACTAGAAGATATACAATTATTAAAATAAAGAACATTGTTTCCAACAGAATTATATAGTAATTTAGCATCTGTATTATTAATTAAAATGTTTGGATGCAAGTATTGATTCAGGGTATTAATAACAGCATAAAAAGTGTTCAATAAAACCTCTAAACCATTTAAAATAAATTGGGTTGTTGCAATTATAGCATCCTGTAACCAATCTGGAATCCAATTTGGAAGATTTTCATGCAATTCTGCTATTTGTTGATTGGCATTATTTATGGCGTCATTAATTTGTTGATGAACTAAATTTATAGCGGCCTCAACTCCTAAATCCTTTACTGTAAATTGCTCAAAAACATTATTACCACAGCCCGCTAATACATTAAAAAAGCCTTGTTGATCGACTGATGGCCCACCTCCAGAATTGGCTAATACTTGCCACGGAACAGTAGCAGCAGGTGAGGCTGAGAAAAGGTTCCTAAACTCATTGCTATTTGCGTGTGGATAAAATCCAATACCTGAACCTAAGGCACCTGATACTATAGGTATGTGCCAAAAAGGCATATCTTGATTATGCTTTATAAACGCTCCTAGATTATCTAATGGATAGGCGTAAACAAAAGCCTGTGCACCAATACTAACAGGCGCATCACTCCGTGCTGGATTCCGAATTGTCCACGTTGGATCCAAACTTACATGTTTTATTAGACGACTTGCCACATTAATCGCTTCACTCTTTAATTTAGTTTCACCACTTCCATACCCAAAAACATTCGCCCCATCAGTTTCATTATCATCTACCAATTTACTCGTCAGTGTTAAACCCATAATCAAATAGTACAATTGATCCTGGCTTTCTTCTTTTCCATGAATATTTCCATGAAACATCCATTCCTTATAATCACTTTCAGTACCTAAAATAGGCATCTCATAGGACTGTGTAAATCCCCTGTCAGTAGATGTGGTAATTGGTGAAAGAGGATTTGCACCTGCTTGATTATAATAATTAAAGTGTTTATAGTTCATGGCTACAAAACTTGGCGGGACATCATCTCTGATAAAAAAACCATTAAGATTTGGCTGCTGATTTAGCGGGTTAAAAATTTGCTCTGCAAAATAGTCTATCCTATTAATAGCACTTATAGCACAAAATATTTCATGCTTAATTTCACTTACATCTTGGTTATTATTTTTTAACAAACGGTATTCAGTTGCTAAAACTGATAAATAAATCCCTAAACGACCAGAAGCATCTCCAGCTTTCAATGCCTTAGATCTACCTTGGTCAAAAGGTATTACTTCATCAACATCCCTTTCATTAAATGGTATGCTTAACCCATGATCACCAACCCCAATTTTAATAAAATCATTGTTTAGTCTAGTTTTATAGTACCAATATTTTTTATGGTTATCAATCTCAACCTGAGAAAAGACAATACCAATATTCAGTAAAAATATAATCAAATAAATTTTTCTTAAGTATTTAGTTCTCATATTTTTGTCTTTATTAAAGTCATTTTAAAATTTCCGCTATCTGTTTTCAATACAATATGGAAATCATTTTCATATAATTTAGTCACTTTCCAATACGCAACTGAACCACAATGATATTTTTTCGGAGAAATAAACCAGTATGCGTATAAACTATCTAAAGCATCTTGCCCACCTGTATTCCTTATCTGCAAATAAGTATAATCATCAAAATTTCTATGTTGCGTGCTCCCTGGGAATGGCGAGACCTCAAAGGCATCACCATCGCTATAGTACTCACTATTTTTTGTTTTATGTAAATAACCAAATAAAACATTATCAAGGTTAAATTTACTGCCGATAGCTTTTTGATTTAATTGATCATAAATACTATTTCCATTAAAAGTATAACTAGTAATTTTCCAGTTACCGTTTAGGCGTTCTTGAGGGGTAGCCTTAGAATTTTTAGGGTCTTCCTCATATCTATGTTCCTTCTTACACCCAAAAAACAAAACTCCTATAATACTTATGTATAATAAAACTTTCATTAGCTTTTAATTTTAGTTTTTAACTCAGCATTTTCTTTCTCCAGTTTTTCTACCTTTTTACTAAGTTCAATTAAATGCAAATACAATTCTTCTATTTTTTCCATTTGCACCACTTGCAATGCGCCTAGTCCTTGTCCTTTTTCATCAATTTCTTTTGCACTTGGTACGTTTGGCAAATGCTTGTATTCAATAACGTATTTTTCCACTTCTTTTAAAGGCATAAGTTTGTAATCCTTTGCAAAAACATAATCTGCCCACTGTGCACCTTGTTGGTCACGCACAAAAATTTCTTTTGCGATGATGCTACCATCAACAGATAATTTTGCATTACTATAAGGGGCATTAGTTGGCTTTGTATTTCCAATGTGTGTTGTTCCATCTAACAAAATTTCAAAAATAGTTCCTTGATTGGCCGTAAATGTTGGGTTCACAATTTTCAAAGGAAAACCAGTATATCCATTTGTAGTTTTTGTTGAAATAGTAAGTTTAGTATTTATATCGCCAAAGTCGGTTACACTTGAAGGTTCCCCAATCAATATGCTTTCACCCTTAAATGACATAGTGTTACTATTAGCCCATTTTAAGCGCCCGATACCATTTTCATCCTGAGCTAAATCGAGCCAACCATAAGCATTTTGCAATCTAATTTGGCTCTTATTAGCAAACCCTGAGCTGATTCCATCTGCAAAAACTTCTATACCCGTTGGTGCAACATCGGTAACATTTAATTTGGCGTAATCAGCAATTGCTAAATTGCTAGTGCCAAACACCGTTTTTCCATCATTTCTAATCGATATTTGCTTTGTTCCTCCAGCCCAAATATCAAAGGGATGTTGCGATGTAGTTCCAATAAACTTTTGTGATGAGGTTGTTACATCATTCCCACCCAAACTCCAAGCTGTTGCTGAAGTTGAACTAACTGTGCCTGGAACTAATTTACCTGTTCCATCAACAAGTAAAGTACGCACAGTACCATCACCTAAATTACTAACAGTTATATCTCCATTCACATCCAAAGCAGTCGCTGGCGCATCTGTACCAATACCTACTTTACCTGTTATATATTGATTACTTGCATTAACTGATGGAGAAACATATAATGTGGGTTTAATAGTTGGATTTGATGTTCCAAAAAATGCTTCACCATTTCCACGTAAAGAAATAATTTCTTTATCACTATTTTCATTTTGCAATAATACTGCAAAGGCCTTATTGTTTAGACCATTTACGGAAGATACTACTCCATAGTTGTATGGGTTTGTTGTACTAACAGATTTTACAAATAAACCTGTTTGTTCATCTCCATTAATATTTAAAGCAACATCATAATTATCTGGAGGCCATGGTCCGCCAATCATTACATTGTGTCCCATCCGAACAACTCCACCTCTACCATTGCTTGAAGTTGCATTTGCACCTGTGCATAATGAAACGTCTTTTCCGCAATACCAATTTAATAAGAGTTTATTATTCCCTTCAGATTCTATTATACTTTGAAAACCATCACTTCCCATAGTAAGCGAGGTATTACTTGGTGAATCGTATAATTGTATCTTTCCACCAAAATAAAACCATTCTGACTGATTAGGGAATTCACATGGGTTAACAGGGTCAGTACTTATTGGCCCGCCTAATTTGTAAACCGAGTTCCCACTTGCATTTACTGTGCGCCTAAACCCATTTGTTCCATCAAAAGTTAATCCCTGCCTAGCAGTAATGCTACCATTTACATTTTGATTTCCATTCACACTTTGTCCACCTGTTATGGCTTGAAAGCCATCTATACTTTGGTCGCCATGAAATGTTGAGTTACCCGTTACATCTAATGTGTATTTTAATTTAACATCGCCTTTAATAGTTGTTTCGCCATACAATGCTTTGCCTTCGCCCATCATAATACTATCAGCAACAACTTTTGCAGTTGTTAATTGTTTTGGCGAAGTAATTTTTTCATTAATAATTAATTCACCATTTAAAACTAAGTTGCCGCTAAAATGCCCGTCACCATTTACATCTAAATTAAAAGCAGGATTGTTAGTATTAATACCAACTTTATTTATTGTAGTAAATAATTTGTTGCCATTTGCATTAATGTTCCAATAACTTACAGGCATCGTTCCCCAAGTTAAATCGCCTAATAAAACTTGTCCAGCTGTACCTTCGGCTAAGGGTTTAATTACGCCACTTGCATTAGTACATAACAAACGATTAATTGCGCCTTGTAAGCCTGCAACTTTCAAATCTCCATCTTTTTGAAAGATAGTGTGATTTTGACCATTAGTCTTTATTACTAAATTTTCGTTATTGGTTGTTCCAATAAAATCACCAGCCACCGCGGCATTACCATTAAGCTTAACATTAGTATTAGTTTGGGCTAAACTGCTCATTACAAAAAAGCAGCTGGCAACTAAAATTGCAGGTTTAACAAATTTGAACAGAGAACTCTCTCTCTCTACAAACATGATGTTTTTGGCAGATGAAGGGGTAATTTGTAACGACATAAAATATTTTTGGTATATGCAATGTACAACATTTTATATGCGATTTGCAAATTTTTGTTAAAGAATTAATGAAAAGATGATGAATGTTAACTTTCGATTATTCTCTCTTTTTAAAAATATTTTTGGGTTTTCACAACCTCACCCCAATAACACAAACATCATCCACCTGATCCAAATCACCTCTCCATTCTTCAAAGCGTTTATTTAAATGCGTGGCTTGCTCTTCTAAATCAGATGTATGATTAGCAAGTAACATCTCTTCCAATTGTTTGTACTTAAATTTTTTACCTTTAGGTCCGCCAAATTGATCGGGGTAACCATCTGTGTATAAATACAAAATAGAACCTTTACTTGCTTCAATTGTGTAGAGTTTAAAATCTTCTTGTCGCTCACCAATACCAACTGGCATTTTATCTGCAGGCAAATGTTTCATAATTCCGTTTTCAATTAAAACTGGATTATTATGTGCAGCAGCATAGGTAATTGTGTTTGCTGCTTTATCTATGCATAACAAAATTCCATCAAAGCCATCCTTTTGTCCTTCAGTAGAAACGTTATCAATTAATCTATCTCTTACGTAATTCAATACTTCGTTTGGCTTCAAAATTCCTTTTTCGTTAATTGCCTCGCTTAAAAAACCAATGCTCAATAAACTCATAAATGCACCTGGCACACCATGCCCTGTACTATCACACACTGCAAGATAAAATAAGTTTTTTTCACTGTTTTCTGCTGGGATACCCTGAGCCCTGAGGCCCTCGAAGGGTCGAAGGGAAGTAGCCCAATAAAAATCTCCACTTACAATATCCTTTGGTTTAAATAATATAAAATGCTCGCCCAAATTTTCTTTTAAAAATTCCTTTTTTGCTAACAGTGTGTATTGTATTCGTTTCGCGTAATTAATACTATCTACTATTTCCTTTTGCTTCTCTTCAATAATTTTATAGGCTACTTCTATTTTATGATTTTTAATATCTAGTTCTAAATTTGCTTTACGTTTTTGACCATAAGCACGTAGTACAAAACCGGCAAAAACAACAAGCAATGCAACAATTACTATTACCACGTAGATTACTGTTTTTTTTCTGCTAAGTTCAAGCTCATGCACTTCCTTCTGTGAAGTAAGTAGTTTTATTTCCTTTTCTTTATTATCACTTTCGTACTTAGCTTCTAACTCGTTTAGTTGTTTGGTGTTTTCATTGCTATTTAAACTATCTTTCATCTTAACATGCAATTGGTAATAGCCATAAGCATTTTCAAAATGTTTCATCCGATAATACGACATGGAAATACTATTGTATACATAATTTAGAAACTGATTATAGTGTTGCTGCTTGCAAATTTCGATACTCTCTTCATAGTAAGTTATCGATTTTGGGTACTCGCCTTTCATATAATACAAATCACCTAGGTTTATTATTGCTAGTACCTTATCCTGTATGTTATTGTGCCGCTCTGTTAACAGAAGTGCTTGCTCAAAATAAGTTTGTGCCTCCTTAAACTTGCTTCGATTCATTTGAATTACTCCCATGTTTATTAAACTAGAAGGAATACCCAATGTATCATTTCCATCTTGTTTTAACTTAAGAGATATTTCATAATTTTTAATTGCTTCATCGTACTTGTTTGTTTCTTCTTTTATTGTTCCAATATTATTGTAACAATGCGATAGTCCAATTTTATCATCAATGATTTCATCAATAGCAATTGATTTTCTAAAATAACTCTCCGCTTTATCATACATTTTTTGACGCTGATAAATAGTTCCAATATTATTGTAAGTAGATGAAAGTTGTTTTTGATATTGCTTGTAGTTTTCCTTGCTTTTAGATTGCTGCAACTCGAGTACATTTACTGCAGCTAAATAATAAGTAAGTGCTTTGGTATTATTACCTTGATAATAATACATTTTACCAATATTATTATTAGCAGCTGCTTGGCCTCTTACATAATTTATTTTGTTGGATAATTGCAATGACTGTTCAGCAATTTTAAATGCAGAATCATTATTGTTTTCGTCGTATAAACTAAATAATTCATTTAATGTGTTTACCCTTTGTGTATCTGAGTTGGCATGCACAAATTTATTCCAAAGCAAAAGTGATTTATCTTTTTGAGAATAAATAGTTAACGTGAAACAAACTAAAAGTAGAACAATAAATTTTTTCACAAATAAATCAGGTCTTAACTATTCGAAAACAAAACCTAAATACTAAGGAGTTGTCATGTTTGCATTTAACGTTGCTGCGCCACCAGTATTTAAATTTGCAATCGTCATGTTAGTAATAACAACTTTACGTGTTGATGCTGTTGGCAATGTAATTACCGCATTACCCGCATCACCTAAATAAGTAGTTGCACCAATTTGTAAAGCAACCATGCACTCGTTATTTGCAATAGGAAACAAACTTGCAGATTGGGGATAAGAACCTGCTGCTGGTTGAAAATTAAATGATACTGAACAAGAATCGCCCGCTGCCGAGCGCCCAATTATACTCCATGAACTATTCCATGTTCCGCCAAAAACAGTACACGTATAAGTTGTTCCGTTTACTTGAAAATAATTTCCTGTTGGAGGTGGGGGCGAAGTTGTGCTTCCTGAAGTTGTTGAAGAAGAAGTGGTAGCTCCCGAAGTTGATGTAGTAGCTCCAGTTGTTCCTGTAGAACCAGTAGTAGATGTAGAACCAACACTAGTTGATGTTGTAGTGCCAAAAGTTGAACCTGTACTTGCAGCCGTTGTGTTATCAGGATTTGCCCCTGTACCTACCTCATCAGCATATCCAACACGTAAAGCGCCATCATCTTCCTTTTTACAAGCTATCACAAGTAAAACTGTAAGTGCAATAAAGGTTAATCCTACAAATAACTTCTTTTTCATGAACATCAATTTTAACCAAATATACAAAACAATACTTACAATAAAAACAAAACCCTCCCGAGTATTCGGGAGGGTTTTTAATTTGTTTTAGTGTCCGCCACCATCATGTTCATCTGGCCCTAATGGAACTGTTTGAGGTATAAAATCATGTTTCAGAACCAGGCTTGCTATAATCATAAGCCCAACGGTGAACCTCAGGTAATGCACCTGGCCAGTTACCATGAATGTGTTGTGCAGCAGGAGTTGTCCACTCTAATGTATTAGAATTCCAAGGGTTTTGAGGTGCTTTTTGTCCTCTAAACATACTATAGAAGAAGTTTACTAAGAATACTACTTGAGCAAGTGCGGCAATAATAGCAGCAATTGTAATAAACTCATTAATGTCTCCTAAATGATCAAAAAGTGGAAAGTTACTGTTAGTATAATAACGACGAGGAACTCCACTCATTCCTAAGAAATGCATAGGGAAGAAAACTCCATAAGCAGTAATTAATGTAGTCCAAAAATGTAGGTAACCTAATTTTTTATTCATCATTCTACGGAACATTTTAGGGAACCAGTGATATACACCAGCAAACATACCAAAGATTGCAGAAAGACCCATTACAATGTGGAAGTGACCAACAACGAAATAAGTATCATGCACTGTAATATCTAAAGTAGAATCGGCTAAGATAATACCTGTAACACCACCTGTTACGAAAGAAGAAACTAAACCTACAGAGAATAACATTGCCGGAGTGTACTGAATGTTACCTTTCCATAATGTAGTAATGTAGTTAAACGCTTTTACCGCAGAAGGGATAGCAATCAACAATGTTGTAAATACGAATACTGAACCTAAGAAAGGATTCATACCTGTCATATACATGTGATGGCCCCAAACAATAAACGATAAGAAACCAATTGCTAACATAGAACCAATCATGGCACGGTATCCGAAGATAGGCTTACGAGAGTTTGTTGCGATAATTTCTGAAGTAATACCTAAAGCTGGTAATAATACGATATATACCTCAGGGTGACCTAAGAACCAGAATAAATGCTCGAATAAAATTGGTGAACCACCTACTTGATCTAAAGGACGACCACCGATATAAATATCAGATAAGTAGAAACTTGTTCCCATACTTCTATCGAAGATTAATAATAAAGCACAAGATAATAATACAGGGAAAGATAATACACCTAAAATAGCAGTGATTAAGAAAGCCCAAATTGTTAAAGGCATTCTTGTCATTTTCATTCCTTTTGTACGTAAGTTAATGATAGTAACGATGTAGTTCAAACTTCCTAATAAAGAAGAAACGATGAACAAACTCATTGAGATTAACCATAAAGTCATACCTAATTTAGAACCTGGCATTGCTTCTGGTAATGCAGATAATGGAGGATAAATCGTCCACCCACCTGATGCAGGACCATCTTCAATAAATAAAGAACCAACCATAATAGCACTTGAAAGGAAGAAGAACCAGTATGATAACATGTTCAAGAATCCAGAAGCCATATCACGTGCGCCAATTTGATACGGAATAAGTAAATTACTAAATGTACCACTTAATCCACCCGTTAACACGAAGAATACCATGATGGTACCGTGAATGGTAACTAATGCCAAATACATATTAGGATCAAGAATTCCATCTTTACCCCATTTGTCTCCAAGCAATGTATTGATAAATGCGAATTTTTCTCCTGGCCATGCTAACTGCATACGGAAGATAATTGACATCATCATCGCTATCACAGCCATTACCACCGCAGTTATCAAAAACTGACGTGAAATGGTTTTGTGATCCATACTAAAAATATACTTGCTTACAAAGCTTTCCTCATGATGATCATCATGAGCGTGTGCATGATGAATTTCATGTTCATGCCCAACTGCTACTGTATGTCCGTGATTTCCCATCTTTATATACTATTAATTCGTTTATTAAATTTTAATTATTTAGCTGCAACCGTTTTAAAGGTTTTTTGTTTTGCTAACCACTCTTTATAATCTTTCTCAGATTCAACAACAATTTTCATTGGCATATTGTAGTGAGATGCTCCACAAATTTTATTACAAATTAATGTGTAATCAAACTCAATAGGATCTTCTCCTTTAGCTGCTCTTATTTCATTAATTTCTTTAATGTTTCTAATTACCTGCTCATCCTTACGCATTTCTGCAGTTGTAACAGTTGGCTTAAATTTAAAGCGAGTTACTTGACCAGGAACGCAGTTCATTTGTGCTCTAAAGTGTGGCATAAATGCACTATGAATTACATCATGAGAACGGAAAGTAAAATCAATTTCAACTCCTAAAGGAATGTGAATTTCATTTTTAACAATGATATCATCATAACAATTTTTATCCAACGTATCTAATCCCATTGAGTTACCACCGTCGATTTGAGTGAAATCATCTAAACCAAATTTATTGTCAGCACCAGCATAACGCGCTGTCCAGTCAAATTGTTTAGAATACAATTCGATTTTTACTGCTTTAGGGTCAGATGATTTATCAGTGATTTCATTCCAATATTTTAGACCGAAGATAATGATGAACGCTAAAACCATAGCTGGAACAACTGTCCAAAGCATCTCTAATTTATTATCATGCGCAAAGAAAACTGCTTTAGAGTTTTTTCTCCCGTAGTATTTCCAAGAGAAATAAAACAATACAAAATTAGTAAGCACAAATACCAACCAAACAATGTACATGTTGTACTTCATTAGTTCGTCAACTTTATCACCATGCTCAGAAGCAGATTTAGGCAAGGTTCTATCGCCATATTGATAAACTTGATAAAACGACCAAGCAATAAACGCAAACATAAATATGAGGAAGAATCTTCCACTCATTCTGTTATCGTTCTCGGTTGGAGCCCACTCTTTTTCCGTTTTAAGTTCGCGAGATAAATCAATAACTCTGAACAGGTAGCCTAGTGCTACACATAATAAAACGAATGCTAAAATATACAACAGCGTCATTCTATCTTTATTTTTTAATTGTTAAAACTAATTTAAATCCTTTATTCTCTTTACTAATACTCATTAGGTGGTGTGGTGAACAGCTTCGTCCAAGTAAGGGTGATTTTTCACCATTAACGGACGGCTTGCTAAGTTTCTCAACAACACGTTAATAAATAATCCTAAGAACCCTAAAAATGTTCCAAATTCCATCCAGCTTAAACCATTCCAGTGGTGACCAACTGTACCAGGCATAACCATCATAATAACATCTAGCCAGTGACCAACAAAAATAATAGTACCTACAATTGTAAGGAACCAGAAGTTACGTTTTGAATCGCGGCTCATTAATAAAATCATTGGGAAAGCAAAGTTTACTAATAATACAGTCCACATTAATGGCTTGTAATGATCCCAACGTGCTTTGTAATAAATAACCTCTTCAGGAATATCAGAATACCAAATCAACATAAATTGCGAGAAATATAAGTATGTCCATAAGAAAGAAATAGCGAACATCCATTTTCCTAAATCATGCACAGTACTTTCTGTTACAAACTCCATATAACCTAATTTCTTTAACCAAACTACTAACATAATGATGGTAATGATTGCACTTACCCACATACCTGCGAACATATACCAACCATATAAAGTAGAGAACCAGTGAACATCAATACTCATTAACCAATCCCATGCAGAAGTAGATGAAGTAACAGCAAATAAAACCATGAACCAAGCTGATAACTTTACATTTTTCCAGTGATGTGTATCATCAGAAACTGCATCCGCAGCAATTGAATTTTTACGTAATTTATTAGTGAAGAATAACCAACCTGCCATATAAAGCAAAGTACGTACCCACCAAAACCATCCGAAATAACCAATTTTTGCAGCAACTACAGCGTCGTAGTTTGGTGAAGCAACATCAGCAATACCTGGAGTCATCCAAGAATAAATGTGGTGAACACCAGCTTGCCCTAAAATAAACAGTAATAACATAAAGCTTAAACCATAAGGTAAGTACCAAGCTACAGCTTCAGTAATTCTTTTTACAGTTGTTGCCCATCCTGCTTCAGCTGCATATTGCAAGCCTAAAAAGAAAGCTGCTGCCAATGCAATTGACATGAAGAAAAATGAGTTAATAAATAAATTTGCCCACACACGCGTTTGGTGATAATGCGCATCTGGCTCAGGTGGAGCATCCGTTAAAAATGCTGCAATGATCGAAATCAATCCTACCGCCATTAAAATGTAGGTAAACATTTTTGCTTTTGCAGGAATTATAAAATTCAAATTTGACATATCTAATTCGTTTTATCTTCAGTTATTTTTTAGCTACTTCCTTTTTTGGTTCAACTGCAACCGCAGCAGAGTCAACTACAGCAGGAGCATTTCTAATCCCTTGTAATGTTTGCACATAGTGAACTAATTTCCAACGCTCTTCTGCATTTAATATTAAACCATGAGGTCCCATTGTTCCTTTACCTAAAGAAATTGAATAAAACATCTTTCCTTCTGATAAATTCTTTAATGCTCCATCATAAGCTGGCGGTGGACCAGGAAGTTTTGCTGCAACCTTACCATCACCTTTTCCTGCATCACCATGACAGTGAACACAGAATTTTCCGTACAATACTTCACCTTCTTTTTTTCAACCTCAGGGCTAAAAGGAAGTGGATTTCTTAAGTTATCCGCCATTTCATAAGTCATACCCTTAGGAATAGCCGGAAGATATCCACGTGCAATTGTGCCATCAACTGGTTTACGAGCCATTCTTAATGTATCTCCTGTTGCTGTAACGTATTCTCCATAATATCTCAATGCACGAGTACGATACATATCAGGATTAAACTCAAATCCTGGGCTGTTTGGTACTTCTTCACAAGACGTAAAACCTGCAACCAGTGTGAGTGCCATCGCTGACACTACAATTGCTTTAAGGTTAATATATTTCTTAAATTTCATCGCTTAACGATTTTCTTTATTAGTGTTCTTTTTCTGTAACTGTTCCCTTATGATTTACTTCACTTGCCCCTGTTGTTCTTAAAATAGATTCAGCAGCAGTTGCTTGTTCATCATTAAGTTCTAAGTAAATCATAAATTTATCATCTGTTGTACGAGGGTCCGGGTTCTTCGCCTTTGCGCCTGGCACTAACCAACAACGCAACAAGTAAGTTAAAGCCATACCATGAGCTGCGCAAAACACTGTTGATTCGAAAGTGATTGGAATAAACGCTGGCATTGCCATGTAATATTCAAAACTTGGTTTACCACCAATATCAGTAGGCCAATCGCTCACCATCATGTACCACATCATCCAAGTTGCAAGAGAAGCTCCTGTTAAACCATAAATAAAAGCAGTGATAGCAATACGTGTTCTTGGAACCCCGATTATTGGATCTATTCCGTGAATAGGAAACGGAGTGAATACCTCTTTAATACGAATACCCGCATCACGAAGCTTTTTACATCCTTCTAACAAAGGAACCTCGTCATCGTATATTCCGTGTATAACTTGTTTAGTAGCCATATCTTGTTTCTAATAAATTATTAATGTCCGTGTGAATCATGAGCATGAGAAGCAGCTAATTTCTTTTGTGCTTCGCCTGATGATTTCAAAATTGATTTTAACTCAGCTTGCGCAATTACTGGGAATGTACGAGCATACAATAAGAAGAATGTAAAGAACATTCCAATTGTACCAACAAAAATTCCGATATCAATAAATGTTGGATGATACATATTCCAAGTACCTGGAACGAATGTACGACACAATGTAGGAACGATAATTACAAAACGCTCGAACCACATACCAATGTTTACAACGATTGATAATACAAATGTGAAAGCTAAGTTTGTTCTTAATTTTTTAAACCAGAAGAGCTGTGGCGAAATTACGTTACACGTCATCATGGCTGCATACGCCCACCAGTATGGACCGGTAGCTCGATTTAAGAATGCATACTGCTCAAACTCTACACCCGAATACCAAGCAACAAATAACTCAGTTAAGTAAGCAACACCTACAATTGAACCTGTAACAATGATTACAATGTTCATGTATTCGATATGCTTGATAGTTAAGTATGCTTCTAAGCCGTAAACTTTACGAATGATTAACATCAACGTTAATACCATTGCGAAACCAGAGAATACCGCACCTGATACGAAATAAGGAGGGAAAATTGTTGTATGCCAACCTGGAACAACTGAGGTAGCAAAGTCAAAAGATACAATCGAGTGAACCGAGAATACTAATGGCGTTGATAAACCTGCTAATACTAAAGATACTTCTTCAAAACGACTCCAGTGACGAGCGCTTCCACCCCAACCGAAACTTAAGAAAGCATAAACTTTTTTAGCCCTTGGTTTAATAATACGATCACGAACCATTGCGAAATCAGGAATTAAACCAATGTACCAGAAAACAATTGATACAGTCATATATGTTGATACCGCAAAAACGTCCCATAATAATGGAGAGTTAAAGTTAGGCCATAAAGAACCAAATTGATTTGGTAATGGGAATAACATATAATCTAACCAAGGACGACCAGTATGTAACAATACGAATATTGCAGCACACATTACGGCGAAGATGGTCATTGCCTCTGCAGAACGGTTAATTGCCATACGCCATTTTTGACGGAATAACAATAACACGGCAGAGATTAAGGTTCCGGCATGACCGATACCAATCCACCATACGAAGTTAGTGATATCCCAAGCCCAATCAACACCGTTGTTTGAACCCCAAACACCAATACCTGTACCGATAGTATAAGCCAAACAGCCAATACCCCACATAAAAGTTAATGCCGAAATGGTAAACAAAATATACCAATACTTGTTGGCTTTACCTTCAATAGGCCTAATGATATCATCAGTGATTTGTCTGTAAGACTTATCACCTAATATCAGAGGTTCTCTTATTCTCGATTCTGCGTGCATATTCTTATTTTATCTAAATTTTATACTAATTCTTTAATTATCGGTATGCTTCTCACGCTTATGCGTGATTCTTTTCTTCCTTTTTTCCTTCTTCTTTCTTAGCGCCTTCTTCAGCTTCCCAAGTAATTTCTTCCTCTTGGTTACGAACTTTCACCATGTAATTGATATTAGGTTTTACTCCTAACTCATCTAATAAGAAGTAGCTTCTCTCATCAGCACGTAATTTAGAAACAACTGAAGTCTCATCGTTAGCATCACCGAAAACGATTGCGTTTGTAGGACAAGCTGTTTGACAAGCTGTTTTAATTGCACCGTCTTTTAATGGTTGCCCAGATTTTTTAGCTTCTAATTTACCTGCTTGTGTACGTTGTGCACACATTGAGCATTTTTCCATAACACCTCTTGCGCGTACTGTAACATCTGGATTCATAACCATACGTCCTAAATCATCTTGAACTGGGTTCATGAAGAAATCAGGATTTTCGTTATAGTTAAACCAGTTGAAACGACGTACTTTGAAAGGACAGTTGTTAGCACAGTAACGAGTACCAATACAACGGTTGTAAGTCATTTGATTTACACCTTCTGAACTATGACTAGTAGCTAATACTGGACAAACATTTTCACAAGGAGCATGATTACAATGTTGACACATCATTGGTTGGAAAGTAACCTTCGGGTTATTTGAAGGAGTTTCCATTTGAAGATACATATCCATAGTACCAACGTGATCTACTTCAGCTTTCTTCTTATCCATATCTGAAGTATAGTAACGATCGATACGTAACCAGTGCATTTCACGGGTTTTCATTACTTGATCTTTACCAACAACAGCAACATTATTTTCTACAGTACAAGCCACAACACATGAACCACAACCTATACAAGAGTTTAAGTCGATAGCCATTGCCCAATGATGGCCAGGTCTATCAAAACTGTTATACAAATCAACCGATCCAGCAGCAACCGGGCCAGTGTGAGTAGCTAACATTGCTTTTGGATTGTTTGAAGCAGGATCTGCTTTGTATTGTTTTAATGATGTTTCGCGCAATAAAAATTCTTCACGGCCCATGATGGTGTGATGAATTTGTGTTGCAGCAAATTTGAATGATTCATTTGCATCAGCAAGTGTAACATCCGATGAAATATTTTGAATAGTATCGTTAGTCCAAGATAACATCTCAAACGCATTTTGTCCGATACCATTAGCTACTTTCATATCAGCAGCGTTACGACCGTAACCCAATGCAATACCAATTGTTCCTTTTGCTTGACCCGGTTGAGGATAAACAGGTAATTTTTTAGTTACTCCGTTAACTGTAACATTAACAACAGTAGCATCAATATCCTGACGTAACATTTCTTTGAACCCTTGTGCTTTCACATCTTCAGGGCACATAGTAACATAATTATCCCAAGTTACTTTAGAGATAGGATCAGGTAATTCCATTAACCATGGGTTATTACTTTGATTACCATTTCCTAAACCAATTTTTTCGTAAACTGTTAATTCCCAAGTCCCAGCTTTAACAGCAGTAGCTTTTGCAGCAGCTCCATCATAATCAACATTAATTGGCGCAGTAACTACCTCAACAACTTTTTCTTCTTTAACAGGTTTTTTAGGCTCAGCCATTTTAGGCATTGAGTCGTTAACTAATGCTTCTATTACTGTAGCAACACCAGTTAAGATTGGTCTACCACTTGAATCTTTTGCCATTGGCGCAATTGCATCAACTACAGCAGCTTTAGATACATTTACTTTTAATACACCATCGTGTAAAGTATTTGCCCAAAAATCATAGAAATTACCATATTTACCTTGCATTGGGAAAATATGATTTTGCCAAAATGCTTGTAAATATGTTAAGTAATCAGTTTTAACAGCTGCCCATTTTAACAATGAATCTTGTGCTTGACGTGTTCCTTCGAAACGTGGAGCGCAGAATAATTGAGAAATAGTTGGTTGTTGTAAACTGTATTGTCCTCTTTTTGGATTTGCATCTCCCCAACTTTCTAACCAGTTGTTATCAGGGCAAACGTAATCTGCTTTTTGAGCTGTTTCGTCATTTACCTGAGCAAATGCAATCTTTAAACCTACTTTAGAATATGCCGCAGCAAAATTCATTTTAGCAGGAGTAGTATAAATAGGGTTTGTATTGTAAGTTATGATAGCTCCAATTTTACCCGCAGCCATATCATCTACTAATCCTTTAAATTTAGCATCATCGCCTTGTTTAAGGTTAGAGTACATTTCAACATCAACCGATTTGCCATAATTATCAAGCATTTCATTGATACCATTGATAAGCACTTGTACGTTTGTATCGTTTAATCCACAAACAACTAATGACTTCCCTTTTTCTTTTACTAATTCAGAAGCAATTTTAGCGATTGCTTTGTTAGCTTCTTCGTTTGTAGTTTTAGCAGCTCCAACAGATGATTTACCAACAGCTTTAGCAACTTCATTATATAATGCAACAACTGCTTTTCCTGTTTCAGATGGTTTAACCATGTAACGCTCATCAGCATTTGCTCCTGTTAAAGATAAATTTGCTTCGAAATGGTAGTGCTTACTCATTTCACGCTTATCCGCATTTACCTTACGGTTTTCAGCATATTGAGCAGCAAATTCTTTGTTCCCTCCTAACCAAGTTCCTAAGAAATCAGCAGCAAAACCAACAATTATGTTAGCCTTACTAAAATCGTAAGAAGAAATAACTTTTTTACCAAATGTAGTTTCGTTAGCGTTTCTTAAAGCACTATATGAAACTGAATCGTATTGATAAACTTTTGCAGTTGAATATTTAGAAGTAAATTCAGCAATTACCGCTCTAGTTGAAGGCGAAATAATTGTTGAAGATAAAATTGCAATTTCTTTTCCTGAAGCAGCAACATCACCTAATTGTTTAGCGATAGCTGAATCAACATTTGCCCAAGTTGCAGGTGCACCTTTAGCAATTGGTCCAGTTAAACGAGCTCCATCATATAAAGATAAAATAGATGATTGAACACGAGCAGTTGTTCCAGTGTTTCCACCTTTCATTGCATCGTTACCATCTACTTTAATTGGACGACCTTCTCTTGTTTTAACTAAAACAGAAGCGTAATCGTGACCATCGTAAAAAGTAGAAGCATAAAAGTTAGCAATCCCTGGAGTAACTTCTTCAGGTTTTACAACGTAAGGAATCGACTTAATTACTGGCGTTTCGCAAGAAGCTAAAACAGCAGCAGTAGTAGTGAAACCCATTACTTTTAGGAAATCACGGCGCGAAGTATTTGAAGAAGTAGTTTCTTCTTTCAAAAGACCTTCCAATGGAAGCTCTTCGGCAAACTCATTATTGGCATTGTTTTGGAACTCAGAACTGTTGTGTAGTTCTGGTAATCCTTTCCAATATCTTTTTGTTGTCCCCATCTATGTTGAATCGTTTACGTTCGAAAATTATTAATAATGACACTTAGCACACTCTAAACCGCCCATTTCTGCAACAGTGAATGTCTTTCTGTGATCTCCTTTGTATTTCTCTTTCATGAAAGCATGTAACTTATCGTAGTATGCGTTTCCTTCAGTTGCTACATCCGTTTTGCGGTGACATTCGATACACCAAGCCATTGTTAACGGAGATTTTTGCTCAACAACTGTCATTTCTTTTACATTACCGTGACAAGTTGCACACTCTTGTTTACCAACAACAACGTGTTGTGAGTGATTGAAATAAACATGCTCAGGTAAATTGTGAACTTTAATCCATTGAATTGGATTTTCTTTTGTTTTATCGTAAGTTCCTGTTTTTGGATCGAAACCTGCAGCTGCGTAAATCTTAGCGATTTCTTTCTCTCCGTATTGAGGTCCAGTTTGGATTCCTTTATGACAGTTCATACAAACGTTAACTGTAGGAATTCCTGAGTGACGAGATTTTTCAACGCTGTTGTGGCAGTATTGACAAGCAATTGCATTGTCGCCAGCGTGTAACTTGTGAGAGAATTTAATTGGTTGTTCTGGTTTGTAACCTTTATCAGTTTCTTTATCGTAATAAACACCTATCATAAATAAGCTGTTCCAGCATCCACGCATTCCTATTAATAATAAGATGATGCAGAAAACACCAATTAAACGACGGTTACCTTTTGACCAATCGCGTGCTTCTTGCAAAAATGTTTTTGACAATTCTTCTTCAGGAGTATTGTGCGCCACAGAAGATAATGAATTACGAACACCACGAAGGATTGTAATTAATATTGCAAGAATTACAATAATTGCTAAAATCAAATAAAGCGGGTCGATCCCCCCTTTTGTTTCTTTAGCAACTTCTACGTCTCCCGCTGCTCCGGCAGCAGCTACAGGTTTAACTTCAACTGGAGGATTAACAATATATTCTGTTATTGCTTTGATGTCATCATCGCTCAAGGTACCTTCGAAAACACTCATAGCTGCATTACCATTTTCTTTGTAGATCTTATTTGCATAAGCATCTCCAGCCTTAATCAGTTTTTGATTGTTCTTTATCCAATTGAACAACCAGTCTCCTTTAGGAGCGCGATCAGCAATACCAGCCAAACCAGGTCCAGCTAGCTTTTGGTCGGTCATAGCATGACATACAGCACAGTTTTGTTTGAATAGACCTTTTCCATCGGCAGCAAGTGCCTTGTTTGTGAGAGTGAAGCCCGTTAAAAGCACGCCAATCAATAGATTCAGGGCCGATCGGGAAATATTTTTTATCATATTAAAACTTAATTTTATGACATTTCGATGACAAAAGTAGCCACCTTTTGGGTCGCAAATTTAACAGAAGATTACATTCGAGATACTGCAAACGTTAATTTTTTTAACGTTTTTGTTAATTTATATTGATTCTAAATAAGGCGAGGTTTTTAGTCGATAGTTTTCCTTGATTTGTCTGCATTTTTTTGAAGATTCTTTCGAGATGAATTGGAGCTTAAAATCAAAGCTTTCCATTTTGGTAATTTGATGCATCTTTGCAAAAGAAAATGAGAGCTCAAAAATCATGTATAGGTTTTTTTGATTCGGGTTATGGAGGACTAACTATTTTAAAAGAAGTGGTAGCCAAAATGCCAGAATATAACTATGTGTATTTAGGCGATAATGCCCGCGCCTTATGGTTCGCGCTCATTTGAAACAGTGTATGAATATACATTAGAGTGCGTGAAAAAATTATTTGAAATGAATTGTGAATTAGTTGTACTAGCTTGTAATACCGCATCTGCAAAGGCTTTGCGCAGCATACAACAAAAAGATTTACCTACACTTGCCCCGCATAAAAGAGTATTGGGTGTTATTAGGCCAACTACTGAAATTATTAGTTCCTACACCAAAACAAATAAAGTAGGTGTACTTGCAACTAGCGGTACAGTAAGTTCACAATCGTATGTGATTGAAATTAATAAATTTTCGCCGCAAGTGGAAGTGTTTCAAGAAGCTTGCCCGATGTGGGTTCCGTTAATTGAGAACAATGAAATAAATAATGAAGGCGCTGATTATTTTTTTAAAAAAAACATTCAAAACTTACTGAATAAAAATAAAGAAATAGATACTATCCTGCTTGGTTGCACGCATTATCCTTTAATTATTGATAAAATAAAGGCACTTGTTCCTCCTAACATAAATGTAATTGCGCAAGGTGAATTGCTTGCTAATAGTTTGTGTGATTATTTAAGTCGTCATAAAGAAATTGAAGTAAAACTGGGCAAAAATAAGCAGGTTGAGTTTTTTACCACCGATTCCACCGAGTTATTTGATCAACACGCTGGGGCATTTTATGGTTCGGAAATTAAATCACAACATTTAAAGCTTTAGAATCGTTCAAATTAAATTAAAGTCTGCTTTCCTTAAAAATTTTATTGAATAATTTCCTGATTTATTTATATTAGCAAACTGATAAATGTCAGTTTTCACTTTGTTTAAAGAAACTACCTTAGTTTCATTATAACAAAGTGAAACAAAGTAAAATCCATAATAGCAGCGACATGGAAAGCTTAAATGCTTTGTTTTTACATTCTACAGAGGGAATCATAATAGCCAATAAAAAGGGGCAAATAATAAAAGCTAACCCAAGTTCAGAAAGATTATTTGGCTACAACGAAAACGAATTAGTTGGTTTAAGTGTTGAAGCCTTAATTCCATCACGTTTTAAGGAAAGGCATGAGGGTCATCGCGAAAACTACAATAAATCACCTCACCCAAGAGCAATGGGAAAGGATATGACTTTGTTTGCAAGAAGAAAAGATGATTCAGAATTCCCAGTAGAGATAAGTTTAAGTAATTATACACAAGAAGAAGAGCCTTACGTAATTGCTTTTATTATTGATATAACCGAACGTAAACAAGCGGAAGAGAAAATAAAGCGTATTAATGTAGAGCTTGAGCAAAAAGTTACCGAACGCACTAAAGTATTGCAAGAGGCTTTACGTGAATTAGAAAACTCAAAAGAAAAATTAAGCAAGGCCTTAACAAAAGAAAAAGAACTAAATGATTTAAAATCTCGTTTTGTTACCATGGCTTCGCATGAGTTTAGAACACCTTTAAGTACAATACTTTCATCGGTATCATTAATCGACAAATACAAAACGGAAAGCGAAGATGATAAACGTAAAAAACATGTTGATAGAATTAAATCTTCGGTAACCAACATGACATTTATTCTAAATGATTTCCTTTCTGCTGAAAGATTAGAAGAGGGGAAAATTTTTGCAAAGCCAAGTGAGTTTAGTTTGCCACAGATTATTGAAGAGATAACCTCGGATATTAAAAACATTCAGAAAAAGGGCAACAAATTATACACGCACACACGGGAGCTGAAATAATAAATTGCGACAAACAAATGATTCGCAATATTTTATTGAACTTACTTTCGAATGCAATTAAGTTTACTGGAGAAGATGGTGTAATAAATATTACTACTTCAAATACAGCAAAAGAAATTAAATTGACTGTAAAAGACAATGGAATAGGCATTGCCAAAGAGGATCAACAATATCTATTCGAACGATTCTTCCGCGCGAAAAATGCAACCAACATACAAGGCACAGGATTAGGTTTAACCATTATAGTAAAATATTTAGAGGCACTTGATGGCAAAATAGATTTTGAAAGTGAATTGAATGAGGGGACTACATTTAGCATTACCATACCAAATCATTAATTAAAAAACATAATGCAAAAAACAATTTTATTAATTGAAGATAATCAAGACGTAAGAGAAAATACGGCTGAAATTTTAGAGTTAGCAAACTATAAAGTACTGCAAGCGGAGAATGGAAAAATTGGAGTTGAAATTGCTCAAAAAGAAATTCCCGATTTAATTATTTGCGACATCATGATGCCTGTTTTAGACGGATATGGTGTAATTCATTTGCTTACAAAAAAACCTGAAACAGCTACTATTCCATTTATTTTCCTTACTGCAAAATCTGAACGCTTAGACTTTAGAAAAGGAATGGAAATGGGAGCAGATGATTATATTACTAAGCCTTTCGACGACATCGAATTATTAAATGCAGTTGAAAGTAGAATCAAAAAACATGAATTAGTTAAAGCCGACTACCCAAAAAACATTGAAGGCTTAACAACTTTTTTTGATGAAGCAAAAGCATTTGAAGAACTAAAAAAATTATCGCTTAACAAAAAAACAAAGCCCCTAAAGAAAAAAGATATTTTATTTACTGAAGGTAACGATGCTACCTATTTATATTTTTTAGGTAAAGGAAAAATTAAAACATATAAAGAACATGAGTATGGAAAAGAATTAATTACTCAGCTTTACAAAGAAGGTGATTTTATTGGATACATCGCATTGTTAGAAGAAAAACCTTACGGTGAAACCGCAGAGGCAATGGAAGATAGCGAGGTATACTTAATTCCGAAAGAAGATTTTTATAGCCTAATGAATAGCAATGCTGGTGTAATGAAAAAATTCATTATGATATTAAGCGATAATATTGTTGAGAAAGAAAATCAATTAATAAATTTAGCTTACAGCTCAGTTAGAAAACGTGCTGCAAATGCTTTGATTACTCTTTATGATAAATACCACAAAGAAACTTCTAACACTTTTAATATTTCTATCTCTCGTGAAGACATGGCGAACATTGTTGGCACAGCAACAGAATCACTTATTAGAACATTAAGTGATTTTAAAGAAGAGAAATTAGTTGAAATAAAAGGAAGTGCAATTACAATTTTAGATATTGAGAAGTTACGCAAATTAAAAGCGTAACTCACTCAATACTTTTCCTTCTTCGTTTTGTTTTTGTAAGGACCAACTATCTGTAACGGTAGTTTCTATCCATGAGTTTCCGTGTTTACGAAACACTTGCACGTTTAAATCGAATTGTTCCTTAAACTTTTGTTCTAGTTCGCCAACGGTCATTTCATCATTAAGGATAATTTCCCCAACTTTGTGCAAATGAGTTAACTGTCTTTTATAAACCATTTCACGCTTTGTACTTCCTTCAAAAACACTATGTGCATTTTTAAAAAACTCCAATTTTAAAAATGGAAATCTTATCCCGAATTCCTCTTGGATTTGCAAAATTGATTTTTGATTATTGATTGTCATCTTGAAACTTTTTTTGTTGTTAATCGTGTATCGACATTACCGGAATTTTTGATTGGAAAGCAATTAGCTTAGTATTTGTTTCTGAAAACATGTTGTACAAAAACGAATGTGAGTGGCTAATTAAAGTAACCAAATCTATATCGTTAGCTTTCGAGTATTTTATTAAGCCTGTTTTAAAATCCTTTGCTTCTATAGTTTCAACTGGTAAGTCTTTGTTTTTTATTTTTTCTATTATTAACTCATCTTCTGTGCGCACATGTAGATTTACATTTTTACACTTATGTTGTTTTACAAAATTTAAATGTTTCTTAAGTACTATAGCGTGTTGTTTGTTTTTATTATCAATTGCCAAAACAACCTTTTCCAATTTATGATCCTTGTAACGCTCAGGAACAATAATTACTGGGCAATTTACTTTACCTGCAACGTCAACACCAGTAGTTCCATAAATGAACTTTGAAATTTTCGATTTTGTTTCTAAGCCAAGTACAACATAATTAATTTTACCATGTTTTGCCAAGTCCTTTACTTCTTCTTTAAAAGAAGTGAAACTTGTACGCACATCCATTTTAACATTAGGGTGTTTTGTTTGTATTTCAATTTTGTATTGTTCTAATCTTGCTAAATTATTATGCTTTAACGAAGCAAACTCTACAAAATATGCTCCCGAATTAGTGTGTACAATTGGCGTATCAAACACATGAAAAAGAAGCAATGATGACTTTGACTTTTCAGCCAGCATAATTGCATAATTTAGTGCGTTTTCGGAAGATTTCGTGAAATCAATTCCTACTAAAATACTCTGTTTAGAATTTGTTGCCATATTTATTTGTTTATAAAATATTCGATTAAATTTCTCAAACTAAATACTTCCCAACTATTGGGTGTTACCATTAATATTCCTACCAACATCAATCGCGGAAAAACATTTTTCATGTCCCACATTGCTTGTATTGTTGAAAATGCTATTGCTACAATTACTAAATCAATTCCTAAAAGCGTAAGCACAATTGGTTTAAATAACCCAAGTATTAATAATGCACCGCCTACAAATTCAACAATAGAAGAGAAATAAGAACTCACTACTACAAAAAACTTAGGCACACGTTTACGATTTGCTTCCGATGAAAATGTTTCGATTACATTTTTCATCCCAACCACAAATAATTTATCGAAGCCTTGATAAATAAATAGCACTCCGCAAAACAAGCGAAATACCAATTCAAAAACCGCGAAATTATAATCAACTTCCATGTGATTTATTTTATAGCAAAACTACAGCAAGCAAATTGCCCCGTTTATGACAGCCCTCAGCTAACAACATGATTTATGTCATAATTTTAAAAGATTGTTTTGCACTTAAAAAAACTGACGAATATCAATACTGTAAAATGACTTAAGTCATTAGCTTCCAATGAAAACAGAGAGATATTTGCTAAAAACAAAAACATCATGAGCACAACAACTTACACAGCCCAAACAAGCAACCCAAGAACAACAGTTGCTAAGCATGCCGACACTAATGGATGGTATGCTAAATTTATTGAAAAAGCAGAATTCAGCTATTTTGGAATTATTGCAATGACTATTTCTATTGGTAGTATTTTAGGTGGTATAGCTGCTATGTTTGTTTTTCAAAACGATGCTCCAACTTGGCAATTAGGTGTTGCTATGATGGTATCGATGGCAAACAACGTTGCAGCAATTGGACAAGCGCCAACAAAGTGGGTAGTAAATACATTTGTACTTTGTGTTGTATTGAATTTGTTGATTATTGCGATTAATTTGTAACACTAATTATATTGGAACTTACCTTATAAGTGTAGCTTCGAGCCAGTCGAGAAGTGAACATTTCGGGGTGTCTGTTCTCGACTGCGCTCGAACTGACAATCGAACCGGTATAAAAAAACCCATCCCGAACACTCGGGGTGGGTTTTTTTATTTCTAATTAATTTCATTTAAGCTGCCTCACTAACAACTTCCTTTACATCATCTGGAAGTAAACGTTTTAATAAAGCTTCGATACCTGATTTTAAAGTCATAGTGCTACTTGGGCAACCACTGCATGCGCCTTTCATTTGCACGGTTACAATACCTTCGTTAAACGATTTAAAAACGATGGAGCCTCCATCCTGCTCTACTGCAGGACGAATGTATTCTTCTAAAATTTCTACTATTTTATTTTCTACATCTGTTCCTGGCACTGCATGCTCAGTAAACACGGTTTCCTTTTTTTCGAAAGATGAATCAACTGCTACTTCCTTTGAAGGAAGTTCATTAATGATTTCTCCTCCTTTGTTTAAGTAATCGGTAATAAATAAACGTAACTCAATCATTACCTCATCCCACGATGTTGAATCGGTGCGGGTTACTGTAATGTAGTTTTGTGCAACAAATAAGTTTTTTACAAATGGGAACTCAAACAACTTTTTCATCAAAGGTGCTTTTTCGGTTTCCAATACATTAGCATATCCTGCTGTTGCCCCGTTTTCAATCATTAATTTATTAGCAACAAATTTTAATGCAGCAGGGTTGGGAGTGCTCTCCACGTAAAAAGTATAAGGTATTTTTGTAGTTTCCATAGTAGAAGTAATTTGTATTACTTTTGTATTGCAAAATTAAGTATAAATTGCAGACGAATAGCAGGTAAACAATTTTGTTTGTTATTGTTTCTTAAAAGGCTTGTAAGATGAGACAGGAAGTAGATTTTTTAGTGATAGGCTCAGGAATAGCGGGATTAAGCTATGCCCTAAAAGTTGCTGAGCAGGGAAAAGTGTTTATTATTACTAAGTCGAACGAAGACGAATCGAACACCAAATATGCCCAAGGTGGTATTGCTGCTGTTTTATACGAAGGCGACACACATCAAAAACACATTGCCGACACATTAGATGCTGGTGCTGGAATTTGTGATGAAAACATCGTTAAAATTGTTGTTGAAGAAGGCACAGAGCGTGTTAAAGAATTAATTGACTTAGGCGCAAATTTTGACAAAACACCAAGCGGGGCATTTGATTTAGCAAAAGAAGGCGGGCACTCCGAACACCGCATTCTGCATCATAAAGACATTACTGGAAGAGAAATTGAAAGGGCATTACTTGCAAAAATAAGAGCGCACAAAAACATTACTGTTTTCGATCATTACTTTGCTATTGATATTATTACCCAACATCATTTAGGTAAAATGGTGAACTCACATACACCTGATATAACTTGTTATGGTGCTTATGTTTTAAACACGCGTAACAATAAAATAGAAACCATTTTAGCAAAAACCATTTTAATGGCAACAGGTGGTGCGGGGCATGTGTATGCAACTACTACTAATCCTGTTATTGCAACTGGAGATGGAATCGCTATGGTGTATCGTGCAAAGGGGCATGTGCGTGACATGGAATTTATGCAATTTCATCCAACATCATTATACAATCCAACAGAGAACCCGAGTTTTTTAATATCAGAAGCGGTACGTGGTTTTGGTGCAGTGTTGCGTACTATTGATGGCAAAGAGTTTATGAAAAAATACGATGAGCGTGAAAGCCTTGCGCCACGTGATATTGTAGCTCGTGCCATTGACACAGAAATGAAATTGCGTGGAGAAGATTTTGTTTATTTAGATTGCAGACATTTATCTCGTAAAGGATTTATTGAGCACTTCCCTACTATTTACGATAAGTGCATGAGTTTGGATATTGACCCATTTAAATCATTAATTCCTGTTGTGCCTGCTGCGCATTATTTGTGCGGCGGAATTGTTGTAGATGATTTAGGAAAAACAACTATTAAAAACTTATATGCCGTTGGAGAATGTGCTGGTACTGGCTTACACGGAGCAAATCGTTTAGCAAGTAATTCATTATTAGAGGCAGTTGTATTTGCACACCGTGCTGCCGAAAGTGCAATTGAAAACGCAAAACAAAACGAATACAACAATGCGATTCCTGATTGGAATGCAGAGGGAACTGAAACTCCTGAAGAAATGATTTTGATTACACAAAGCAGAAGAGAAGTACAACAAATAATGAGCAACTATGTTGGCATTGTTCGCTCCGAACTCCGCTTAAAACGTGCCTTTGATCGCTTAGAAATTTTATACAACGAAAACGAAGCCTTGTACGAAAAAACAATTATCTCTCCTAAATTGTGTGAGCTAAGAAATTTAATTTGCATTGGTTACCTCATCATTAAACACGCCATGCGCCGCAAAGAAAGTGTGGGACTGCATTATATGGTGAAGTTTGGGAAATGATTAGAATTGGCGGTGATAAGTTATTCCTCCCCATGCAAGTGGTTTAACAATTAATCTAGGTTTATATTCATATGGTGTTGACGCATACAATTCAAACGTTGGATAAACCCCGAAATTTCCATAAACACTTAATGCATTTTTTTTATTGAAGTACCTCTTGTATCCTAAAGTTAATGCTCCATATGGAACATAGAAAAAATAAACTGGTGTTTTAAGATGATCTTGATCTTTTTCAATTTCTCTTACATCATTCATAGAATATCTCTTAGCAAAGGGATCTAATTTGTTTCCCAAATATATTCCACCAATAATTTTATTTCCTCCAGACAAACCTTCAACAATTATACCTGTAGGAATTGCAACTCCACCAAAATTCGAAGGACCAATCTTTGTAGAAAAAATAAACCTAATTGTTTTGTTTGAATAAAAACATCTTTCATATCCGCAACTAATAAAAACAGTCTCCCCACCTAAAGTACCCGTAACTGCATTCTTTGAAAGTGTTTTATTAAAATAACTTACAGAATCTTGCGCTTCACAAAACTGAGAACTAAGTGTAAACAACAATATGTAAAGCAGTTTCTTCAAAATAATTTTACCCTATAAATAAATTTAGTGAAATTTTTTAAACTATCAAAAGTATAACATCTAAAACCTATAACTAATCGTAAAAGGATTTAACCTGCCAACAAATACTGTTTGTTTCGGCATTTTTGGAGTAAGTATAAAATTAACATGAGGAACTGTTTCTAATTTCAGCGAAAGATGTTTTAATCGCTTCCGTGTTTTAGAAAACCTAAGTTCAAATCCAGCAATAATTCCAACACCTGTGTAAACAAAGGTTTTTGCTTTAGATGTGGTGTACTCAAAAGTATGCTCACTGATGCCTGAAAAATCACGAGTTTCCTTTCCTGTAATGCTATCTATCCTATAATTATATTTGCTCGAATAGTCGATTGCTTCTATTTCTGATTGAACCGAAACATCGGCCGATAGCATTAAACCCGTATAAAAACTGAAGTACTTTTGCCTATTAGTTTGTAATAGTTGTGAAAAAGAAAAGCCACAACTTTTTATATTGTTCTTATAAGTAATACTTGAATTCTTTTTCTCAAATAAATAATAAGTGTTTGTAGCTGAATTAGGAGATGAAACCTTGCCAATAAACTTAGTAGAATCATTATAATAGTAAGCATGCAAAAAATAATTTTGCTCGAAACTAAGAGAGAATCTGGAGGTGCTATTAGGTAACTCTGGAAACATTTTAAAACCAACCGAAATTGTGCTACCAACCGAAGCACTTGATGAGTAGCCAAAATTATTAAGTTTATATGCTGCTGTTGATTTACTCAATACTGGATTATTTGTTTTATTTATGCTTAAGAAGTAATCCTGATCGGCAAATACAGGAGAATAAATATTATAGTGAAAACCCAAATCGATGTATTGTATAATGCGACTTGTATCCTTTTGTGAAAACAATAAGATAGGAGAAATAAAGCAAATTAAGAGCAACTGTTTCATTTCAACTTATATTTAAATAACTGCATTATTGCAAAATTTTTGAAACTGATAATAATTTCCCTTCATTCTCCAACAACACCAATCCCGGTTTCTTCCCTTTCTCAATACTTCCAAACTGATTTTGAATTCCTAAAAACTCTGCGCCTTTCAATGTTGCCCATGTTAGTGATTGGTTTATTGAGATAGTTGGGAATTGGTTGAGTAGTTTATTGAGTTCATCTGTAATTGATAATTGGTGGTTGCTTGCTAAACCATCTGTCCCAATTACAATTTTACAATTATTTTGTATTAACAGCGGGGCATTTGGCAGACTTTGCTCTATATACAAATTTGCATTTGGGCATAAACACCAAAATAAATTAGCCGATAATTTTTCTGCAAAACGGATATCTTCTTCACTCGAAAAAGTATTATGAACCAAAGCAAGGTTTTTATTTGAAACTAAATTTTGCAAATAACTTTGTAAGGAAGATTTAGTAGTGGGTTTAAAATAATCGATTTTCAATCCTAGTGACTCATACAGCTTTATAAAATCACCTGTTCCCTTTTCAAAAAATTCGTTTTCAGTTTTACTTTCTTGATTGTGAATTGTTGTTGATTTACCATCATTCTCTTTAGCAATCAAATTCATCAACTCTAAAGAAACACTGTAAGAAGCGTGCGGGGCAAGTGTTGCAATTAAATTTTTATCCCAATACTTTTTTCTTAATTCAATTCCTGTCTCGTAAATTTTTTGCGCGTTTAAAGGGTTAAAGCCAATTAATTCGATAAAAGTATGGTATTGGATTCTGCTTTTCGATTTCACCTCAACAGTTGAATCATCATTGCTAATATCTCCAACCGCTACAATCCCGTTGCGTTGTATTTCTTCATCTGCCAAACGAATAGCTTCTTGTTTTAATTCATCACTTATTGCATTTCGCTTTCCAATAACATGCCCCGCAAAATCAACTATCCCCGTTTTTTCAGGAATTAAGCCTTTTAAATGGGAAAGTTCTAAATGACAATGCGCATTTACAAAACCTGGAGAAATAATGCCTTTATGTTTTTCAATGTTTGTTTTTTCTAAACCTTCATCTGAATGTAAAACATCCAAAATTTGCCCAACTTCGTCCAAAACAATCACACCATTATTAATGGGATTTTGGCTAATTGAGTAAATAGTATCGGCAGTTATGAATCGCATGATACGAAACTAATTTAAACAAACGGGGTTTTCAAATATTTTGCACTATTTTTCAGCATTTTGTTAATAAAACCAGCGCCCTCATTCCCTCAAAAATCCGTAAGTTTAGCCTTTCGTTTTAAATAGAAAACTATACCATGGAACAAACAAAGCAAGAGGCGATTACAACAGTTGAAACAGCTAAGAAATTAGGTTTATTGCCTGAAGAATTTGAAAAGATAAAATCAATATTAGGTCGCACCCCAAACTTTACCGAATTATCAGTGTATTCAGTAATGTGGAGCGAACACTGCTCATATAAAAACTCAATTACTTGGCTAAAAACATTGCCAAAAGATGGTCCGCACATGCTTGCAAAAGCGGGTGAAGAAAACGCTGGATTAATTGATATTGGCGATGGTTTAGCTTGCGCATTTAAAATCGAATCACATAATCACCCAAGTGCAATTGAACCTTATCAAGGTGCTGCAACTGGTGTGGGTGGAATTAATCGCGATATTTTTACTATGGGTGCTCGTCCAATAGCACAATTAAATTCATTACGTTTTGGCGATATTCATTCTGCAAAAACACAATGGATTATGAAAGGTGTAGTTAAAGGAATTGGCGATTATGGTAATGCTTTTGGTATTCCTACTGTTGGTGGAGAAGTATTTTTTGATGAAAGTTTTAACGTAAACCCATTGGTAAATGCAATGAGCGTAGGTATCGTTAAAATTGGAGAAACCGTAAGCGCAACTTCACATGGTGTTGGAAACCCAGTTTTTATTGTAGGTTCGGCAACAGGTAAAGATGGTATTCATGGTGCTACTTTTGCAAGTACCGATATTACAGAAGATTCCGCAAAAGATTTACCTGCGGTACAAGTTGGAGATCCTTTCCAAGAAAAATTATTATTAGAAGCTTCATTAGAAGTTATTAAAACAGGTGCTGTAATTGGCATGCAGGATATGGGTGCAGCAGGTATTACTTGTTCTACTTCTGAGATGAGTGCAAAAGGCGAGCATGGTATGGATGTTTGGTTAGATAAAGTTCCTACTCGCCAAGCAAACATGCAACCATTCGAAATTTTACTTTCTGAGTCGCAAGAGCGTATGCTTATTGTTGTTGAAAAAGGTAAAGAGGCTGATGTGTTAAGAGTATTTGACAAATGGGATTTAAACTGCGAGCAAATTGGTGTTGTTACTGCAGGTAATCGCATCAAATATTACATGCATGGCGAATTAGTTGGAGATGTTCCTGCTGATACATTGGTATTAGGCGGTGGAGCTCCAGTTTATGAGCGCGAATACAAAGAGCCTGCTTACTTTGCAGAATCTAAAAAATTCAAAATAGAGGATGTAACTGAGCCAGAAACATACAGAGATGCTATGAATCACTTGGTTTCTCATCCAAACATTGCATCAAAACGTTGGGTTTATAACCAGTACGATAGCATGGTTGGTACCGTTAACATGAGTACCAACAAGCCAAGCGATGCAGCTATCGTTAACATAAAAGGAAGCAAAAAAGCATTGGCTATGTCGGTTGATTGCAATAGTCGTTATGTAAATGCTGACCCTGAAGTTGGCTGTGCGATTGCAGTTTCAGAAGCAGCTCGTAATATTGTTTGCAGCGGTGGAGAACCAAGCGGCGTAACAAACTGTTTAAATTTTGGAAACCCATACAATCCTGAAGTGTACTGGCAATTTGTGAGTGCTATTAAAGGAATGAGTACTGCTTGTTTAAAATACAAAACACCAGTAACAGGCGGTAATGTTAGTTTTTATAACTAATCATCTTACGAAGGACCTGTATTCCCAACTCCAACCATTGGTATGGTAGGAATTGTAGAAGATAAAGCTTTACAAACATCATTAAACTTTAAAAATGAAGGTGATGTAATTTACATTATTGGTGAGTGCTTAAATGATATTAATAGTTCGGAATATTTATATTCTTACCACAAAGTAAAAAGTTCACCTGCTCCGCATTTTAATTTAGATGAGGAGTTTGCAATTCATCAAGCTGTTAAATCTGTTATTAAATCAGGTATTGTTGAGTCGGTACATGATTGTTCGGATGGTGGTTTGTTTATAAACTTAATCGAATCAAGTATTCAGGGTGGATTAGGATTTGATATTTCATCTGACAAAACAATACGTAAAGATGCTTTCCTTTTTGGTGAAGGACAAGGAAGAGTTGTAGTTACAGTTAAGAAAGATGACGAAATCGCTTTAGTAGATTTATTGAAGAATGCTGACGTAAAATTCTCTAAACTTGGTTTTGTGAAGGCAAAAGAGGTAAGAATTGATGAAGAAGCTTACGGTTCGGTAACAGAATTCAAGAAAATGTACGATTCTGCGATAGAAAAAATCCTAAATAATTGATTATTCTAAATTCTAGCATTAAATTTGATACATTAGAAACAATAAATAAATTTTCGTCAATGAAAAAAATAATACTTCCGCTGATAATTTTTCTTTTTGTTTCAAACATTTATGCTCAAAACACAAAGGTGCATGATTTAATTGTTACTGCACAAAAAAAAGACTCATTAAATATGTTTGATGAAGCTTTAAAGGATTTAGATGAGGCAATCAAGATATCTAACCATCAAAACGATACCGCACTGTGGATGCATGGTAAAGTTAGTTATGAGAAAAATGATTTAAAGACTGCTGAACATGATATCAATGAAGTAATGCATCACAGTCATAAACATGCAGAAGCATATTTTATTAGAGGCTTAATTAAAGCGAAAACAGAAAACTTTGAAGGTGCAATAAAAGATTTTACAAAATCGATTGAGTTTAGACCAAATTCGGCAAAAGCATATTACGACAGAGGTCTTGCCCATGCAATGATGGATGAAATTAAGCAAGCAATGCAGGATTTTTCGAGAGCTATTGAATTAGACCCAACTTACGCAAAAGCTTATTTTAACCGCGGTTATTGGAAAGATATTATGGGTGATGTAGAAGGAGCTCTTGCAGATTTATTAAAAGCAAAAGAATTAAACCCGAAAGACAAAGAAATTTATTTAGAACTTGCTGTTGTTTATGCTCGTAATAAAAAAATGAAAGAAGCTTGCCAAGAGCTTGAAAATGCAGCAGCAGCGGGGCATAGTATTTCAGATGAACTAAAAAGTCAATTTTGTAAATAATGAAGTTTTTGCTCTTCATACTATTTTTAATTGCAGTTAATCTTGGATTTTCACAAACAAGTCCTCTTTCAGTTTCAGTAAGTACAACAAAATATAGCTGCACTGGTGGTAAGGCAAGTATTAGTGTTAGCGGAGGAACTCCTCCGTTTTATTACAATTGGAATAATGGATTTCAAGGCGCTAGCCAAAATAATTTAGGGCCTGGTAATTACAGCGTTTCGGTTGTTGATGGTAACGGTAAAGACACTTTAATCTCTATAACAATTGAAGAAGAAAAATGTGTGGTTGGTATTTCAAATTCATTCTCGCCTAATGGGGATGATATAAATGATACCTGGTCGGTTAGCAGATGGCAAAACTATCCTGATTTTAAATTATTTGTTTATAATCGTTGGGGGCAACTGGTTCATTCGCAAAAAGGAGAATATATTCCTTGGGATGGGAAACAATTAGGTGTTGATTTGCCTGTTGCTACCTATTACTATATTTTTTATTACTCGAGTGATAAAGAAGATATAGAAAAGGGTAGTGTTACTATCATGAGATAGAGTTTTAGGATTTAGATTGCAGATTTAAGATTTAACCTTGTGGAATTTTATTAACCTTTGCATCTTAAAACCAAATCATCCCAAATGAAAACTCTTCTATACACTATTTTTTCAGCTATTCTTTTTGTTAATCCCGTCATTTCAAAAGAAACAGGGAAAACTGTTCCAGAATTTATGATTACTGAGGTTCGAGCAAACAACACGCTAAAGCCTAATGAAGCAGTGTTCATTTTCACATGCAAAACATCTGATAGTGGATTGCTTAAACAATCGATTAAATACTCGGCAAACGGAGTAAACAAAATTGCCCAACCAAACTCAAATGGGAAATTTACCGTAAAGCTTAGATCTGGGAAATACAAATTTCAATTCTTTCTAAACACCTCTCATTTTGAAATATACTCCGATTCAGTAATTGCTAAAAGCAAAACAATTACCGAAGTTGATTTACTATTTAAATCATCGGAAATAATGATGATAGAAGATAAGCCCGTTATCTATTTGTATCCTCAACAAAAAACAAATGTTACTGTAAAGCTTGATTTAAAAGGAGAATTATTATTTACCTATCCCACTTACAACAATGGCTGGGAAGTAGAAGCTAATCCAGACGGGACACTTAATCACAACAATAAAGAATATAATTATCTGTTTTGGGAAGGGCAAAGTAAAATTACAAATGCTGATATAAAGTTAGAAGAAGGTTATATTGTTAAATATGAAAATCTATTGTTATTTTTAGAAGAAAAACTAAACGCAATGGGCTTAAGCTCAAAAGAACAACAAGATTTTATTACCTATTGGTATCCAAGAATGAATAAAAACTCAAACGACTACATTCATTTCTTGTTTAATAATGATTTTGCTAAATACGCACAACTTGAAATAAATCCAAAACCAGATAATGTTTTTAGAGTATTTATGGTTTGGTCAAAAATAGAATCTAATAGCGGTATATATACAAAACCACAAGAAATTCAAAAATTAAATCGCAAAGGATTTACCGTTGTTGAGTGGGGCGGCTCTGAAATGAACTATTACCAAGAAGAACCAAATTAATTTAAACTAAATCACATGAAAAATAGTATCCTAAAATTCTCATTTATTTTTTTGATGCCACTTGTTGCGTTTTCTAAAAACCCTGAATCAGTTCCTGACTACAATGTTGTGAAAACAGTTATAGACTCTACGCTTAAAAAAAATGAATCTGCATGTGAAATTACTTTCTATGCGAGTGGAAATTCAATAAAAAAACAAAACATTCAACTTTCATTTAACAATGTTAAAAAGGATATTATTACTGATTCAAAAGGAAATATTACTCTCAAACTAATACCTTCAAAATACAAATTTCAATTTTTCTATTCTGAATACTTTTTTGAAATTACATCTGATTCTATCGAAAGCAAAGAAGGGCATAAAACATTTGTATCTGTATTTTTTAACCCTTCCAAATTACGTGTAACTGCCGAAAAACCTGTAATATATGTGTATTCAAAAGACACTGCTGATGTTACACTAAAATTAAAAACAGATGGCGAACTAACTTTCACTTATCCAGCGTACAAAGATGCTTGGAAAGTAAAATCAACACCCAGTGGTGATTTACTTGTTGGAAAAAATACTTACCCCTATTTGTTTTGGGAAGGAAATATTCACTTATCTCAAAACATCATAAATCCTTCGGAAGGATTTATTGTTGCAAAAGAAAATCTTATCTCCTTTTTTGAGGATAAACTTAATGCAATGGGTTTAAATGCAAAAGAACAAACAGATTTTATTACATACTGGTGCCCACGAATGAGTAATAACGAAAGTTCTTATGTTCGATTTTTGTTTAATAAAGAAGTAGATAAATACGCAACACTAAATGTAAATCCTAAACCAGATAATTTATTTAGAGTATTTATGATTTGGACTGACGCAAAAAAACTAGACTTTTCATGCGATTTTGTTGAGCAAACTATACTTTCAACAAGAAGAACAGGGCTCACTGTAATTGAATGGGGTGGTTCGGAATTAAATAAATCATTAGAACAAAATAACTAAATTTATCACATGAAAAATTTACTATTACTGCTAATACTTCCATTCATCGGGTATTCAAAAATCGGAGAATCAATCCCTGATTATGTTGTTGGAAAAACAATTAAAGATGCAAGTATTAAAAAAACAGAAGCTGCGTTTAATTTTACTTTTTATTCATCCGATATAATTGTAATGAAACAAACCATTAAAGCTTCTTACAATTCAATAGAAAAAGAATTTGCCACAACTATAAAAGGAAAGTATGTTTTAAAAGTTAAACCTGGTAAATACAAATTTCAGTTCTTTTATAACGATAAATATTACGAAATTTATACTGATTCTATTGCCTGCAAAAAAGGCTGCAGAACAAATGTTGATGTTTATTTTAGTCCATCAATCTCAATACAAGCTGTAAAAAAGCCAGTAATCTATATATATTCTCCAGACACCTTAGATGTAAGTATTAAACTAAATACCAAAGAGAAACCAACATTTATGTATCCAAACTATACTACCGCTTGGAATGTAAAAGCAACATTAAATGGTGATTTACTAATTGAAAACAAGGTTTATCCATATTTATTTTGGGAAGGAAATATTCAATTACAAGCATCAGATATCAACACAAATGAAGGCTTCCTAATTTCGAAAGAAAATACCACTTCTTTTTTTGAAGAAAAATTAAGCGAAATGGGTTTAACGCAGAAAGAAAAAACAGATTTTATTACCTTCTGGTGTCCGCAAATGATTGAGCATAAAAACACATTTGTTCATTTTATATTTAATAATGAAATCGACAAATATGCGGAGCTTGATATTACACCAAAACCACAAAATGTTTTTAGAGTATATATGGTTTGGACACCTATTGATGAGATAACATTTAACCGAGTATTTAAAGAGCAAACAATCCCTACAGTAAAACGTGATGGTTTAACTGTCATAGAATGGGGTGGTTCTCAATCGTCACAACTATATAAATAATAGTACTTCCTACATTTTTTGACTTACATCAAAAATTATCATCTCCAATCTTACAATCTTTGTCTCATAAAATTAAGAACTAAAATTATGAAACAGAAACCATCAACAGCATTTATTGGCGCTTCTTGGGCGGCTTTGCTAATTGGAATTGTAACCTATAATATTGGGTTATGGAATTCGGGAATGGAATTAAATGAGCGCGGATATTATTTTACAGTTTTAATGTATTCGTTATTCTCGGCGGTATCCCTACAAAAAGCTGTGCGCGACCAAATGGAAGGAGTACCTGTAACCAATTTGTATTATGGTATTAGTTGGTTTTCCTTAGGATTATCAATCCTTTTATTAATCATTGGCTTATGGAATGCAGATTTACTAAGAAGCGAAAAAGGCTTTTATGGAATGGCTTTTACATTAAGTATATTTGCAGCCATTGCTGTTCAAAAAAACACCCGTGATTTAAAAGCGGCAAACAATTCAAACGATTAGATTTTAGTTTTCAAAATTGGGCAAAATTTCTTATGTTTGTTTTATGAGCAAACACTGTATTAAATTTATATTTACAAGCTTACTTTTATTTTCAATAGTATTTAATGCTTCAGCTAAAAAAGATACTGTTTCGGTAGGTAAAGCATTTCTTAAAAAGATAATTAAACTCGAAATAAAAGGAAAGGGTGGTTATCAACAAGAATGCATTAGCATGAAAATAAAAAGCACAATTGGTGATACGCTTATAGTATTTGTAGAAGCTGGAAGAAGGCTTGATTCGCAAGATTCGAGCATGCAGGATATTTTAATTGTGAGAGATCAATACTTGACTTTAGGTGCGCAGCAAGAAAAGACAATTAATGTTTTTGGTTTTTGCTGCCAAGCACATAATAAAGCGCCAGCTGAGAAATCAATTTTTTCGGTTGGTGATATTGCAGATAAACCTTTAGCTGATTTAGCACGTTATATCAATTCTTCCAAGCTTAACGCCAGCTCTATGCAACAAGCGGTATGGGTTGTTTCGGATAACAACGAACTTTCTTCTGTGGTAGATGACAATACGGATGAAGTTAAAAATTTAAGAAAATTTTTAGCTAAACTAAAAAACATTGAAACGCCTTGGTACAATACTTTTTATAAAAAAGAAGCTCAATCATTATTTAGTGGAAAGCCCGAAAAAGTAACTGGTGAAATTGACTACATGGTTACGAATGACCTCGCAATGGTATTAATAAACATTCGTGATGCAGCTGGAACGATTGTAAAATCATATTTTGTAAGCAAAGGTGCAATGAGAGGCGAATACAAATATAAGTTGGATTGGGATGTAAGCAAAATGACAAAGGGAAATTACACTGTTCGTGTTTATGAAAACCAACGTGAATTAAAAAAATTAACTATAAAATTAAACTAGTGAAACTCAAGTTTCCTGGCATATTTTTTACCTGGCGCACTTACATTGCAGTAATTGCGTTGGTTATCATTTATATTCTCGGATTTTTTAATTATACTTTTTACAAAGCAGGTAATTTAATTTTTTATATTTTACTTGGGGCAGTTTTTGTTGATGCGCTAATTTTATTACTTAATAAAAATGGTATTGAAGCTAAAAGAGAAACAACAAGTAAACTTAGTAATGGAGATGAAAATCCAATTAGCCTTCATGTACAAAACAATTTCCTATTCCCAGTAAGCATTACCATTATTGACGAAATACCTATTCAGTTTCAGGTACGCAATTTTGAAGTAAAAGGAAAATTAACTAGTGGCGAGCAAAAAGAATACAAATACGCACTTAAACCTGTTTTACGTGGCGAATATCATTTTGGTTTTATAAATGTACTTACACGTAGCCCGCTTGGTTTGGTTGAACGAAAAATAAAATGTGGGGATAAAACAATGCTGCCTGTTTATCCTTCATTCATTCAAATGCGTAAATACGAATTACTTGCTATCAGTAATAAACTTATGCATGCAGGAGTAAAGAAGATTCGTAAAATTGGAAACACAACTGAATTCGACCATATAAAAGAATACACCATTGGCGACGATATACGCACTATTAACTGGAAAGCTGTTGCGCGTAAAGGTAAGTTAATGGTAAATCGTTTTCAGGACGAGAAATCACAACCTGTGTATAGCATAATTGATATGGGAAGAGCAATGCAAATGCCTTTTGAAAAACTATCGCTTTTAGATTACGCCATTAACGCTAGTTTAGTAATATCAAACATTGCTTATTTAAAACACGACAAGCCAGGTTTAATTACTTTCTCTAGTAAAATACATTCATACGTTCCTGCTGAGCGCAGAGGCTCGCAAATGTATCGATTAATGGAAACCTTGTACAATCAAAAAACAAATTTTCAGGAAAGTGGATTTGAGCAATTGTATGCTTATACTAAAATGAATTTAACGCAACGTAGTTTATTATTGCTCTTCACTAATTTTGAAACACTAAGCGGTTTAAAGCGACAATTAAAATACATGCGTAGTATTGCAAAAAATCATTTATTAGTTGTAATCTTTTTCGAAAATACAGAACTACATACACTCATAAACAAAAAAGCAGAAAACACACAAGACATCTATTACAAAACCATTGCCGAAAAACACGAAATGGAAAAACGCTTAATTACCAAAGAACTTGCTGCTTATGGTATTCAAAGCATTTACACTGCCCCTGCAAATTTATCTGTTAATACCATTAACAAATACTTGGAGTTGAAGGCTAGGAATTTGATTTGATTCTCTTTTTTGAGGCAAATTTTAATTTCTTCTGTAAAACGTGATAAATTTTACTCGAATCAAGTGTCAAAAACATAATTCTATACTCAAAATTTAATGTTGTATCATATGGTGTAAGACAAAAAATAGTAGTATCATGCTCAACTAACAATTCTGATAAACAAGTTTCTAGTTTCTTCTTAGTAGTATCAACTAACAAACCCTTATCGCTACAATTCACAAATGAATTTACTAACCTAAGATTTGAATTTTTCAAATACATTTTCGCGCAATACTCTTCATCTCCCCATACAGTATCTGGAGCTATAAGTCCAATATTAGAATCAAGTGTATCAATTATTGGAATCTGTTTTCCATTTTCATACTTAACAACTGGCGCCTCATTTAAATTGTCACTGCAAGATAACAAGAGCAAAGAAGCTATTAAAACGAATAAATATTTCTTCATACTTCAAATCGATTTAATTACCTCTCATTATAAATAACTTCCATTACTGTTTGTCCAACAGCTTTTAAAGTTGCTTTATCAATGTTATCCATGTTATCTCCTAACTTATGGTGATGCGAGAAAAATTCTGAATTGTTTTTATCGTAAGAGATAATATCAATAGTAGGAATGTTTGTTAAACGGTTTACATACACATGGTCATCAGTAAACTCACCATAAGGCTCGGAAACAAAATAGTTTCCATAACCTAAGGTAGAAGCAGTGTTCCATACTTTCTCTACAATGTTGCCAGCAAAATAAATCGATTGCCCCTCTTTATAAAAAGTTGCACCCTTGCCTCCTACCATGTCTAATAAAATTCCGTAGTTAGCAAAATAGCCTGGTTTGTGTGGATTTTGAGCCCAGTACTGAGAACCTAAACACCAACTGTTTTCCATTGGAGGATATTTTGTTCCATCATGTTGCCCATAATCTTCCATATCAAACAAAACAATATCAATACCAATCGTAGTATTTTTAGCTGCAAGGTTACGCGCAATTTCCATTAGCACCGCTACACCACTAGCGCCATCATTAACACCAGGGCATGATTTATTTTTGTTTGCTTCTAAGGTATCATTATCACAAAAGGGGCGAGAATCAAAATGTGCGCACAACAATACTCTTGATTTTACATCTGGATTAAATGATGCAATAATATTTTTCGCATTCCATCTTTTTTGATCAAAGGTTGTTACAACACCATCTTGCACTACAACCGTTGCTCCGTATGATTTTAGTTTTTCGCTCATCCATTTTACAGCCGCTGCATGTGCTTTAGAACCTGGTACACGTGGGCCTAAATCAGCTTGATACTTTGTAAACGCATACGCACTATCTGAATTAAAATCTGGAGGAACAACTCTTTCTTTTGTAACTACTTCACCTGTTGTACGACCTGTTGTTGTTCCATTTTCAATTGGCTCAGTTGGTCCGCAAGAAACAACAAACATTGCAGAAAAAACAACAAGACTAATTTTTGATATAGATAATTTCATTTTATAATTTTCTTTATGATAAAGCCCAAGTGCTTCCTTCTTTACTATCTTTTATTGTTACTCCTGCACTCAATAATTTATCTCTTAACTCATCCGAAGTTTTAAAGTCTTTGTTTTGTTTTGCAGATACACGCATATCTAAAACAACCTTTACAACTTTGTCCAACACTTCTGTTTGTTTATTATTAGTTTCTTCTTGTTTTAAACCTAATACATTCACAACAAAATCAGCAAACAATTTTCTCAATTCAGCTATATCATCTGCAGTTAAAGTTTCATGTTTATCGTTAACAGAGTTAACCACACGAACTGCTTCAAATAATTGGGCCAATAAAATAGGTGTATTAAAATCATCATTCATTGCCTCGTAACACTTAGCACGAATAGCTTTCACATCAACAGATGATAAAGTTGAAGGGACAAGGTTTTCGACTGTTTTCATTGCTTCCATTAAACGAGCAAAACCTTTTTCGGATGCTTGCAATGCTTCATTAGAAAAATCTAGCGTGCTACTATAATGCGTTTGCAACATGAAAAACTTTACTGCCATTGCACTATATCCTTTTTCTAGTAAAGGATGATTTCCTGAAAATAATTCATGCGGCAAAAAACTATTACCTAATGATTTACTCATTTTTTGTCCGTTAACCGTAAGCATGTTTGTATGTACCCAATAGTTTGCAGGGCCTTTGCCACAGGAAGCCATGTTTTGTGCAATTTCATTTGTATGGTGTGTTGGAACTAAATCCATACCGCCACCATGTATATCAAACTGCTCTCCTAAATATTTTGTGCTCATTGCCGAACACTCAATGTGCCATCCCGGAAATCCCATTCCCCAAGGCGAGGGCCATTGTTGTAAATGCTCAGGCTTTGCTTTAATCCACACTGCAAAATCTAACTTGCCTTTCTTCTCATCTTGTCCATCTAAATCCCTTGTATTGGTGAGAAGGTCATCTAAATTTCTTCCACTTAGTTGTCCGTAATTATAAAGCTTATTTAATTTTTCTACATCACAATAAACAGTCCCGTTTAGTTCATAAGCATAACCATTCTCTATAATTTTTTTTGCAATTTCGATTTGCTCTACTATATGCCCCGTTGCTGTAGGCTCAATACTTGGCGGAGAAATATTAAACATCTTCATCACCTCTCTAAAATCAACAGTATAATGTTGTACAATTTCCATTGGTTCTTTTTGCTCCAACTTTGCGCGTTTCGATATTTTATCTTCCCCAACATCTCCATCACTTTCTAAATGTCCAGCATCCGTTATGTTACGCACGTAACGAACTTTATATCCAAGAAAAGAAAGGTAACGATACATTACATCAAAGGACATAAACGTTCGGCAATTTCCTAAATGCACATCACTATATACTGTTGGACCACAAACATAGAATCCAACGAATGGTGGATTAAGTGGTTTAAATAATTCCTTTGTTTTAGTAAGGGTGTTGTAAATAAACAATTGATTTTCCATATTCTAAATTCTCTCTCAAAGAAACGGAAATTTAAGGAGATAATAAAGCGGAGTTTTAAAAATTAGATTTTTTTGGTAACCCAGATTCAAAACCACAATGATGCTTGAAACTGAATATTAATCTTGAACTCCTTTAATGAAAAAGCCCCTTCATTCTGAGCTTGCAGAAGAAGGGGCTTTAAAGTATTTACAAAAATGTTAATCTTCTATTTGAGCGTCACCTATATAGGCTCCGTTTTTATAAACTTCAATTCTTTTTAAAATTCCGTTTTCGTCATAAATGTAATTTTTACCTTCCATTAAACGATTATCTTTAAAAACTCCATCTTTAGTTTTTTGACGGCTTTTATTGTACAAAACAAACGGTCCGTTTAATACAGTTGGAAGTTTAGCCGCCTTTTGATCCTGAACAACTTCATCTTTCTTAACAACTATTTTTTTAGAATTATCAATTACCTCATTTTCCTTTTTAATTGGTTTTTTAGGTTCGTATGTTTTTATTGAAGCAACATCCACAGCACCATTGTTATAATTTTTCTCTGCTTTTACTTCTCCGTTTTCGTGATACTCTTTAATCAATCCAGCTTCTTTACCTGCTGCCCAATTTCCTTCAATCATCACTTGACCATTTTCGTAAAAGTATTTTTGTTGTCCTTCACGTTTTCCAGTTGGTGTGTAATTAAACTCTTGCTGAACTTGTCCGTTGTCGTAGTATAACTTATAGTTCCCAACCCATTTATTTATCTTCCAAGTTCCTTCTTCAGATACCTTTCCGTTATCATGATACATAACAGCATAACCATCAGGACGGCCGTTAGTATAAGTTATTTTATTTTTCATATTACCATTGCAGTAATACTCTTTCCAAATTCCACCTTTTTTATTATCAGCATATTTTCCTTCTTCCACTTTTGAAGTTGGATTTGCTGCATAACAAGTATTTGGTTTAGTTTTCCCGAAAACAATCCATAGTCCTTGTTTTTTTCCGGTAACATCTATAAGGTTTATAGTATCCTTCTTATTGATAGGATTAATTTCGTATGACTGTGACTGCGCGTACCCAAATCTTGCCACAACAAAAACTATAATTAAGTATATGTTCTTCATCACAAATAATTTTAAGCTAATTTATACCTATTTATTAACCTCTCCTCCAACTTTTAGCCAAAATTCCATAAACATGGGACGAGGGCAAAGTTATCTAAGTTATACGCAAATAATGGTGGATTGTTTCAGTAGGTTATGATTTTATCTTCCTCAAATTCAACAACATATCCTCAATCATCTGATTTAAGTCATAATCGGGTTTCCAGCCCCAATCTTGGCTTGCAGAGCGGTCGTCGATACTTTTTGGCCAACTGTCGGCAATATTTTGACGGAAGTCGGATTTATATGTGATTTCGAAATTTGGAATGTGCTTTTTAATTTCTGCAGCAATATCTTTCGGACTGAAACTGAAGCCTGCTAAATTGTAACTACTTCTAATTTTTACGTTTTCGGCTGGTGCATTCATTATATCAACCGTTGCTTTTATTGCGTCAGGCATATACATCATAGGAAGCGTGGTATCTTCAGATAAAAAACATTCGTAGTTCCCAGTCTCTAAAGCGTGATGAAAAATATGCACTGCATAATCTGTGGTTCCCCCACCCGGTGCGGATTTCCAGCCAATTAAACCAGGATAACGTAAACTTCTAACATCAACATTGTATTTATTAAAATAATATTCGCACCATCTTTCTCCTGCTTGTTTGCTAATGCCATAAACCGTACTTGGCTCCATTACAGTGTATTGTGGCGTGTTTAACTTTGGTGTTGTTGGTCCAAAAACAGCGATAGAACTTGGCCAATAAACCTTGTCAATTATTTTTTCTTTAGCAAGATTTAATATATTAAAAAGCCCATCCATATTAAGTTGCCAGCCAAACATTGGGTTTTTTTCGGCAGTAGCAGATAACAATGCAGCTAGTAAATAAACCTGATTAATTTGGTGCTTTTTAATCACGTTGTATAAAGCTTCTTTGTCAAGAATATCAAGCTTTTCGAAAGGATTGTTTACAAAAGCAGGTGAATTATTTAAATCGGCCGCAACAACGTTTGAAGGACCATGAATTTGATTTAATCGCTCTAAAAGCTCCGTCCCTATTTGCCCACCGGCACCAATTATTAATACTTTATCTGTAGTCATAGTAATTTTTTGTTTTCTCAAAAAGCTCAAACACTTTATTTAAAGCTAATTAAAAGATATTTTGAATAAAAATGTACCTTTGCAAACCTAAGCAAATTTTTGATTTGTTTGGGCGTTGAATTACTGATTTAATTCAACAATTTAAATAGTATAACCTGCAATTATAACTGTTTTAAACATGTCTCAATTAATTAACCGCGTCAACAAAGACGTTCTGAAACAGCGATTACAAGAGGAAACCTTTAATCGAATTACTTTATCGTTTTACCGATACGTAAAAATCTCCGACCCAAAACAAACCCGCGATGAGCTCTACAAAATGTGGGCTGATTTAAATTGTTTTGGTCGTATTTATTTAGCCGAAGAAGGCATTAATGCGCAAATGAATGTGCCTGAAGATAATTGGGATAGTTTTGTTAAAGAGCTTAATAAGTTTGATTATTTTAAAGATGTACCATTTAAAATTGCCGTAGATGGCAATGGAAAATCGTTTTACAAATTGGTAGTAAAAACACGCGACCGCATTGTTGCCGATGGAATCAACGACCCAACATTTGATGCAAGTAACACAGGAAAGTATTTAAACGCAAAAGAATTTAATGAGGCACTTAACGACCCAAATACTATTGTAGTTGACATGCGTAATCATTACGAAAGTGAAGTAGGAAGATTTGAAAATGCTTTTTGTCCAGACTCTGATACCTTCAGAGAAGAGCTCCCACAAGTGATTGAACACTTAAAAGGCGCAGAAGATAAAAAAGTATTGATGTACTGTACTGGAGGAATTCGTTGCGAAAAAGCTTCTGCTTATTTTAAACACAAAGGTTTTAAAGATGTAAATCATTTGCATGGTGGTATTATTCAATATGCACAAGAAGTTAAAGAGCAAGGATTAGAAAGTAAATTTAAAGGTGTAAACTTTGTATTTGATGAACGTGTAGGTGAACGAATTACAAACGATGTACTTTCTAAATGCCACCAATGTGAAGAACCTTGCGATAGACACGTAAATTGCAAAAACGATGATTGTCATTTATTATTTATACAATGTGAAGACTGCGAGAAAAAAATGAACGGATGCTGCACTCCACAATGTGTTGAAATTGCTGCTATGCCAATTGAGCAACAAAGAGAACTAAGAAAAGGAAGAATTAAAAACGGACCAGAATGTTTATCAGTTTACAAAAGCAGGCTTAGACCTAATTTATCAGAGATACTAAAAAGTGGGGATTTTAAATTGAAATCATAATTAAAAAAATAGTATTTTTAAATCTGATATCTAACATCATAAATATAAAATTACAATGCCGATATATCATAAAGTTGGGAAATTTCCACAAAAGAGACATACACAATTTGAAAAGCCAAATAATGGTGGAATATACTACGAACAATTATTTGGAACAGAAGGCTTCAATGGCTTTTCATCTTTGCTGTATCAAGTTCATCGACCAACACAAATAAAAGAAATTTTACGTTCGGAAAATGTTGCGCCAAATATTGCAATCGAAAAAAACATTAAGCCTCTTTTATTAAAAGGATTTGATGTAAAACCTGAAGATGATTTTTTAGCGAGTAGAAAATACATGTTGGTAAACAACGATGTGTACATTGGTTTAGCTGCTCCGCGCGAATCGCAAACTGATTATTTTTATAAAAATGCGGATGCAGATGAAATGATTTTTGTACACAGAGGAAAAGGTGTTTTAAAAACATTTATGGGGAACATTCCTTTTGAGTATGGCGATTATCTAATCATTCCGCGTGGTATGATTTATCAAATGCATTTTGAAACAACAGATAATAAACTTTTTTTCTTAGAGTCTTTTGCTCCTATTTATACTCCAATGCGTTATAAAAATAGCAGCGGACAATTATTAGAACACTCGCCTTTTTGCGAACGTGATTTTAAATTACCTACTGATTTAGAAACCTACGATCAAAAAGGTGATTTTTTAATTAAAGTAAAAAAAGAAGATGTATTGCATGATATTGTTTATGCTACACATCCTTTTGATGTTGTTGGTTGGGATGGTTATAATTTTCCTTGGGGATTTTCTATACATAATTTTGAACCAATTACTGGGCGTGTGCATCAACCACCTCCAGTACATCAAACATTTGAAACAAGTACCTTTGTTGTTTGTTCGTTTTGCCCGCGTTTATACGATTATCATCCTAAAGCAATTCCCGCTCCATACAATCATAGCAATATTGATAGCGATGAAGTATTGTATTATGTTGATGGTGATTTTATGAGCCGAAATAATATAGAACAAGGGCATATTACCTTACATCCAAAAGGGATTCCACACGGACCTGCGCCTGGAGCTTATGAAAGAAGTATAGGGCAAAAAGAAACTGCTGAATTAGCTGTAATGGTTGATACTTTTCGTACACTTAAAGTTACCAAAGAGGCTTTAGGTATTGATGATGGGAAGTATTATAAGAGTTGGGTGGAATAATTTTTTGTTTTGGTACAAAAATTGTAATAATTTAGTTAAATAATTAAAAAGACATTAAACATGAAAAAGCCACTTTTACTTTTAGTTGTAGCCCTTGTTACACTTACGAGCAAATCATTTGCCGCAAAAACACGTATTGCTGCTAATCCTGTAGCAACGTTAATGGTTGAATTTGAATCAAACTTAAAATGGAGTGCTGTAGTTGACAATTGGAAAACTGCAAGAGCTGCTTGGGTTAAATCAGCAAACGCTTGTACAGATGCACCAAGTGTAGCAAAAAAATTGGTTGAATTAGAAATTAATACAAAATGGAAAGATGTTAATCCAAAATGGAAAGCAAGAAGAGATGCTTGGATAAAAGAATGTGCTGCTGCTAAAACAAATTCAGCCGTTGCAAAATTATTAGTTGAATTCGAATCTTACGTTGCTTGGGAATCTGTTGAAGAAGCTTGGAAAAAACGCAGAGATGGCTGGATTAGCGCTTGTGCTGCTGTCAAATAAAAAATAACTCATAATATTTAGAGGCCTTTCAAATTGAAAGGCCTTATTTTTTTCTTCTCGCTTAAACATAATACATAAGTCTCCTTTTACGTTAAAATACAGTGACGAAAAACAAGTATTGCATAACACTTTGCCTTTTAGTACTTTTTATATTGTATCAACCGAACAATTTGTTTTGTCAATCTGATATACAAATAGATTACAATCGTGAGGAAATTAATTCAGCTGGAAAATACAGAAAAAATCTTCCCTTATTTGTAGAAAAATTAACACTGGGCAAACAAACAGATAAAGAAAAGTTTGATGCCATATTTGCCTGGGTAGCCTTAAACATTAAATATGATTATTATGCGTTTTACTCAAGTAATGGTCACACACCACAATCTATTAAACGTACATTAAAGAAAAAGAGAGGAATTTGTTTGGATTACGCTTACTTAATGGATACTTTGTGTAAGCAAGCCGGCATAGATAATTACACTGTATATGGCTATGCAAAGGATGAAGTGTATGATGTAAATGACTCTATCTTTATCGACAATCATGCATGGAATGCAGTAAGATTAGATGGCGAATGGTATGTTTACGACGTAACTTGGGCAGCGGGGCAACCTTATTATGAACTCAGTAAATTTGGAAAAAGAATAAGAAAAACACTTTTATATTGGCCAAAAAAAGTAAAGAAATTCACTATCAAAAATAAATTTAGAACTAAATACGATGGCTTTTGCCCAGAAAACAAAGATCAAGTAATTTCAAAACAATCCTTTACTAGAATTAAATATCGGTTTAGGATTTTACGTGCGCTTGTAAAACGCTTACCTTTCAAATACGTAGTTAGAACAAATCACAAATTGGATAGTAGTTTCTATTTGTGTGATCCAGATGTATTTGTAATTACACATTTTCCAGATGATGCAACATGGAGTTTAGGTAATAAAAAAACCACAAAAGAATTTACTCAGGATAGTATCTATTATTATCTAGATAATTCAATGTACGAAAAGCAAAACCGGCATGGTGTTGTTTGTCCCGATTGTGATGCAAGCTATGGTATGTCGCCAATGCAAACTAATATTAACTTACTCGACAAAAGTAAAAAATGTAATCCTTCTAATAAATTCATTAGCTTTTTATGTGAATATTCCATTTCCAATTTACTCTTTCAGGAAAGTATTTTCATTGACGATTCAACACAAAAAGTGAATATGCTCGATAGTAGCATAACTTTTGTTGATAAGTCGAGAAAAAGCCTTGATGCAGCAAAAAAATATATTGGCAAAGATTACTCACTTCAAAAAAATAAAAATATTGCAAAGAGAAAGTTTTTAGTTAGAGATAATATCACTCACAGGAAGTATATAAGTGAATTAAAAAAAACCTTGCTTAAAAAAACCTCTGAAATGAATGTTGTAACACGCGACATAAATGCAGCAAAAACAAAATACTATCATCGAGACGAAGCCTTCGAAAAACTTAAAAGCTACTTTAAATTTAGTAAATCAAAGCCCAACGAATCGCTAAATAAAGATTTAAAATCGAAAGATTTATTCTTCACAAAGGAGATAGATTCGCTAAATAGTAAAATTGCCGAGCTACGAACAAATATAGAACTCACCTTACCTAATTTTAGTGATAGTATTAAAAAAGTAATAGCTGAATTCAATATTTTTCTAAGCCCCTTTGAACAAAAGTTAAACCTTCGCTCACAATTTTTTGATGACTATAAAAAACCAATTGTTGAGAAAAGAGATTTTATTCAACGCTACAAAAACAGATACAAAGAACTTATTGATTCGGGAATTGTTAAGGGAGTGAATAATGTTTACATGCAATTTTATGAACTACTATCACTTACGGAAAAAAGAAGTGCATATAGGAAAGACCAATTTCAAATATTATCCCGCTTGGTAAAATGCGAACTGGCAACTTTTTCTGACCTTGAATCATACAAGTCGCAGATGATTGATGAGAATAAAACTGACCTTTGTTGGCTTAATCAAAACCATTTTTTTGTTGCTACCACTTCATTTGGTCTAAATACACTTAAAATAAATCATGAAGCTTTAAGCGATATACTTGCTGATGAATATCGTTTTGAAAGCAAGCGATTCATTTTTATTCATAATGAATTATCGCGTCGACTTAGAAAATATAAAAACATAAATAACCACAATCGTAAAGTGTCTTTTTATTACAAAAAAATGGTGCGTAAACAAAAGCAAGACTATCTCAAAAAATTAAAAAAAGAGCGCCAAGCAGCTAAAAAAGCTAGCCGTTAAACAGTTTCATTTTTTTAATTGCTCTACCCTTTCTTATTTGCATTGCATGCCAAGAGCTTGGGATATCGCATTGTAGCTCAGGTAAAATAAATGCTATCAAAACAATATCTAATTGAGCAATTAATCCGTACCAAAAAGTAATTGTAAAACTTAAGTTTGCTTTGCCATCCGTTAAAGCATCTAAAAAAGTAACCAATATACTTATTGCCCAAAATTTGGATAGGATTGAGTGGAAAGAAATATTGCTTTTAAATTTTAGCTTCCCAATTGCCCAAGCAATAAATTCGAGCGCTCCTAAAATGGCAATTCCAATTATGTGCTGAATAAAAAACGAAGGATGCAACATGGCCAATGCAAACAAGGCACTTAACCAAAACAATCGATCTATTTTAGTGTCAAGCTGACGCAAATGAGCTGTAGAGATTTTTAGCTGCCGTGCAATTATTCCATCAAATACATCAGTTAAAAGTCCTATTATTAAAAGCACAGCAATTAGTGCAGAAGAAGCCTCTAATTTTGCTATACCGAGCGCAAGTATTATCCACGCAAACACTACGCGCGAGTATATTAATAAAATTGGAATCTTGTTTTTCATTTTAATCCTTCATTAGTTTATTAGTACACTTATCAAAAATTAGTTTGTCATCCTTAACTCTTACAATACAATTTTTTACGCTATCTCTATTACACCAATAATATTTCTTAAATCCATAAATACCCAAATGTTTCTTCCGAACTTCATAGCCGTAGTACCATGGACCTGCCCAATCTATCTTACGCACTAAGGTTAATTTGTATTTGTCAATTTTTTTCGTCTCTACAACAACGCGTTCAGTTGAGTGCGCCATTGCAAAAGAGTAAACATATTTACACGATGTATTACCAAACCCCACTAAAATCAACAATACAACTATTACCTTTTTCATGTTTTATTAAAATATAAAATCAGCGACCATTGTTCTATAACCTTGATGTGTACTCTCTTGTAAAGATGTTTTAATGTTTCTTACATTTTGTTTAGAAACTATTGCGCAAATAGCGATTATACTTACTACTGTTGCAACAACGATTGTTTTTTTAATTGTTTTCATGATGTTTATTTTTTTAATTACGTTTTGTTGTGATTACTTTTTAATTTTTGAATTAAATCCAAATGATGCTCCCATTCTCCAACCTTCTCGCCCAGGACTAAAGAAAATATTTAAAGGAATATTTAATCTTCCTGATTTTATTGTACGACCAAAAGCAAATACAAACGAACTACTCAATTTATACTCACCTCTGCTATCCATACGTTCAATAATTGGGAAAGGGTTTGGTTTATTAATGTTGGTTGTATCATTCGTCCAAGTACTTTGTAATTGCCAATTATTACTTGCATCATAATAACCTTTTGATTTTGGAACTAAATTTATTGTTGGTCCAAATGCAAATTCCCAACCATTTACATTACTTCTAACACCATGCATTATGGTCATGCTTGGAATAAAATAACCTTGATCTAAACCTGTAATCATTGGTAAAAACTCAAACAAAGCTTGTACTTTTCCTTCATTCAAATATTGTTTCTCGAACTGATATCCAAATTGAAACATCGCTGGAAAAGCATCGAACCCGCCACTATTCTTCGTTTCCATAATCCGCGACTGAAGTTTTCCTGTATAAGACACAAAACCCATACGTGGTCCATCCAAACGTAAACGGTCAACATCAGGATTGTTTGTTGTGTTATCAAACTCAAATTGTTTGGTAAGTTTATCTACTATGTTTTGCTCATTTGGTTTTCCAAACATTTCGTTAATACTTACTTTAATCATTGCTTGCAATTCTTCGGGCAGATTAAGATATTCTTTCACATAACTTTTTTCAATGGTGTTTTTCTTTACATCAATTATTCTAAATGTTACAACAATTGATTTTCCAAATTGCTCTACTGTACCTGTAAACATTTTGTCGCTGGTAATAATGTTTCCAATTTCTACTAAACAAATTTTTCCGTAACAGTTGCCGATACTTAATTTGTTTTTCTCAACCATGTAGGTAACATCGTATCTGTCCATCACATCAAAACTGTCAAGTTTTTCTAATTCCATACGTACCATGTTCCCCATTGTTGCTGGATCCATGTTTACACCTTTCGAATCGATGTTTAAAACAGTAAGTGATTGTTTTACCTTTTGTGCTTGAGCAATAAAACTTAGTATTACTAAAGCGATAGTTATAGTTGCTTTCATGTTGTTAATTTTGATAAAGCAAAACTACTTCAGCCCTAAAGCCAAATGAAACGGATAAATGCGGCGAGAAACTCGCTGGTATCAGAATTCGAAAAAACGAGAGGAAGTATTGGTAAAAAACCTTCTTTTTTGCGTTTTTCGCAACTCCTTTTTGCTTTTTTGCATTATTCGCAAATAATAGTATCTTTAATTACTGAATTTCACTACATAAAATGAAGACAAAAAGCCAAGATGCCATACAAGAAGAGTTCATTAAAACCCTTCGTGCCTCTATTCCAGAAAGCATTTCGCTTGCTGATGAGTTAGCTGATTTATTAAAAGTGAGTTCTGACAGTGCCTACAGAAGACTACGTGGAGAAACGGATTTTACGTTGGACGAAATTTACCTTATTTCAAAAAAATTCAACATCTCCATTGATGCCGTTTTTGCACACAAATCCGATACCGTAACCTGCAATTACACTATGCTTACTGATTCGGAAGAAAATTTTGAAAAATACTTAAGTGGAATTGCAAGTCAATTAAAACTCATCAATACCTTTCCTGATAAACAAATTATTTATGCAGCTGAGGAAGTTCCAATTATGCATTCCTTTAACAACGAAAAACTTACTGCATTTAAATTATTCTATTGGCAGCGTTCAGTTTTAAATATTGCCAAGTACCAAGGAAAAAAATTCAACTTTGATATTGTTCCGAAAAACCTGATGGATATTGCTAAGGAAATTCATCATCAATACATGGCAATACCAAGTGTAGAAATTTGGACAAACGATACTGTAGGAACAGCAATTAAACAAATTATGTTTTACTACGAAAGCGGGGCATTTCAAAATAGTAATGATGCCATCGAAATATTATTGAGTTTAAAAAACATGGTTGAATCTATTGCAAACTATGCAGAGCTTGAACAAAAAACAAATGTTGGAAAAAACAATGGTGGCTCTTACAATTTGTACAATAGCGAATTGGTTATTGGTACCAATTGCATTCATGTACATATTGGCGATAAAAACATCTCACACATATCATTTAACACAATGAATTCATTAACCTCAAACAACCAATTGTTTTGTGGCGAAATAGAACATTGGATGAAAAATTTGATTAAAAAATCTTCGCTTATTAGTGGCAGTGCAGAGAAACAACGTTTTCAATTTTTTAAACAAGCAGTAAAACACATTGACACTGCAATTGAAAAAATATCTTCTTAATGGCGTTTAGCAATCCTAAAAATAAAAAAAAGAAGTCTAGTGTTTCCGATAATCGTAGGGCTGCATTTTTTATTATTACCTTTTTGTTTGGAATTGTATCTATGGTTTTGCTTTTTCCTAAAACCATGATTTCATTTAAAAACACATTGGTTTTAGCTTTGCTTTTTTTGTTTATTGATGTGATTGTGCTTCAGCTGAAAACAAAAATTAAACATTTGCAAACCTACATTGGTTTATGCCTAACTGTGTTACTTGCCCAGCTTTCTATTCTTTTATGACTCAATTTAATTCCAATTGATTCGCATATAGAAAAACACAAAATTATTGGCTCTAAACCTTTTGATAATGGCGATATACTTGAATTAGAAAACGATGCTTTTGGTGATTTTTTTCTTATCCGTTATCAAAGCAAGGATACACGCAAAAATGATACTATTACCTATTATTTTAAAGATGGTTTACTTGGATTTAATGTGTTGGATAGTATTAAGTAGTTTTACCTTAAAAACTATTTAATCAAATTAACCCTTCTTGCTTTTATAGTAAAAATAAAAGCCCACTAATAGTATTAAAACGCTAATGCCAATTATATACAATGTAAGATTTGATTTTTCTTCTGCCTCTGGTTTAATTTCATCATACTTCTTAATAAAATCCGAGTCGAAAGAGTCATAGGTCTTTTTAAAATCATCAAGAAATAATTTATTTTCCTTAGATATTTTATTCACTGAATCTTCCATTGCTTTTGCCAAAGAACAATACTCTATAGCTTTGTTGCTTTTTTGTGAATTATAGATTTGACAAAGTATTTCTGCGGAGTATTTAATCTCTTTAAAGCTGCCAGATTCCTTCGCGTGATTCATGGATTGCAGCGCAAGAGATTCTGCTTTCTTTAAATTTTTTTGCCTCAAAAACAATTTACTGTAATTCCTTAGCACTATAGCCAATGATCCATCTTCTCCAAGTGAATCCAATATCTTAAGTCCTTTTTTAAAATAAAATTCAGATTCTACAAAATTATTTTGATTCCTATAAATTCCACCTAAATCATTATATGTGCCAGCAGTGAATGTTTTATCGTTTTCTTTTATTGAAAACTCCAGTGACTTTTTGTAAAGATCAATTGCCTTTAGCGTGTCGCCTTTAATGCAATTAATACTTGCCAAAGTACTAATAGCTGTATAAACAGATGAGTTTTGTTCAGGGCCAGAAGAATTAGCAATAATTTCATCACAATACTTTTCAGCCTCTAATAGGTTTTGCTTAGCAAGGTGCAATGACGCTAAATTATACAGTGATTCAAAATAAACAGTTCTATTTTTACTTAATTTGGTTTTTTTCACAGCACTTTCAAATGAGCTAAAAGCATTTATAGTATCAAAACATTCCAAATATAGATGAGCTATATTTAAATACGAAATCCCTAATGCTATTGAATCATTTATATGTTCTTGAATTATAATAGCCTTTTTGTAAAACGGAAATGCATTCGCCTTTTCTTCACTATAAAACTGCATAAAACCAAGATTGTTTAGTGCTGCAGCAAGATTACTGAGATGAATTCGTCTTTCCTCCTTTCCTATACCTAATGAAAGTTTCTTTTCATCAAGTGCAACAGCCATCTCACAATATTTGATAATAGAATCTACATCCTTTAGATCAGAAACTTCTGTTATTTCAATATACAATCGAACTCTAATAGTATCATGTTTTGTTGACCTTGCAAGGTGTTTTAGAGAATCAATATTTTGCCCGTATGCAATTATTGATAGACAAATCGAAGCTAATGTAAAAATACTCTTCATTAAAATATAAGGTTTACTATTCAAATATAAATATTGTAATCGACACTGCCAAGGCTCCTTTCTCGACTAAAAAAGCAACAAATTTCAGCTAAAGCGCCAATTCGTCAAATGTTTGCCAATCCCCTCTAATTAACCTATCTTTGCGCCGCTTTTCAATAAAATAAAATGATTTCAGTAAATAACGTAACAGTAGCCTTTGGTGGCTCTCCTCTTTTCGAAAACATCAGTTTCCTAATTAATCCGAAGGATAGAATTGGTTTAGCGGGTAAAAACGGGGCAGGTAAATCAACCATGCTTAAGCTATTGGCTATGGAGCAAAATCCAACCAGTGGCAGTATAGCAAAACCGAACGAATGTAAGATTGGTTATTTACCTCAAGATATGAAGCATCAAGCTGGAAGAACGGTATTGGAAGAAACAGCTACAGCATTTATCGAAATTCAAATTTTAGAAAAACGATTAGAAGAAATTAACAAGGAATTAGAAGTAAGAACTGATTACGAAAGTGATGCTTATTCAAAACTAATTACCGACTTAACCGATATTCACGCACGACTTGATATTGTTGGAGCAGGAAATCGCGATCAAGAAATTGAAAAAGTATTACGCGGACTTGGTTTCGAAAGAAAAGAATTAAATCGTCAAACATCCGAATTTAGTGGTGGTTGGAGAATGCGTATTGAGCTTGGAAAGTTACTATTACAAAAGCCAGATGTTTTATTATTAGATGAGCCTACCAATCACTTAGATATTGAGGCGATTCAATGGTTAGAAGAATATTTGGAAACCTATCATGGTTCAGTAATGCTTATTTCCCATGATAAACATTTCCTTGATAGTGTTACTAATCGTACAATTGAAATAGTAAACAAAAAAATATACGACTACAAATCTAATTACTCTAAATATCTTGTACTGCGTGCCGAGCGTATGGAGTCGCAAGAAAACGCTGCAAAAAATCAGCAAAAAATAATTGATCAAACTCAAGTACTTATTGATAAAAACCGTGCAAAAGCAAGTAAAGCAGCATTTGCTCAATCATTGATTAAAAAACTAGAACGTATGGAGCGCGTTCAAATTGATGATGTTGAAACGGGAGCAATTCGTTTTAAATTTCCTCAACCTGCGCACTCAGGTAAAATAGTTTTAACTGTCGAAAATGCAGGTAAAGAATACGATGGCAAAAGGATTTTTAGCGATGCTAATTTTATCATAACCAAAGGAGAAAAAATTGGATTGGTAGGTAGAAATGGTGAAGGTAAATCTACCATGATGAAAATGATAGGCAAGAAAATTTCTTTTGATGGAACAGTGCAACTTGGACACAGTGTATTCCCTGGTTATTTTGAACAAGATCAAGAAGAAAAATTAGATGTAAACAAAACTGTTTTTGAAACCATTGATGATTTAGCTGTTGGTGATGTTCGTAAACAAATTAGAGGATTGTTAGGTTCATTTTTGTTTCAAAACGATGACATCGACAAAAAAGTAAAAGTTTTAAGCGGTGGAGAAAGAGGTAGATTAGCCTTGTGTAAACTTTTATTAGAGCCTTACAATTTATTAATGTTGGATGAGCCAACTAATCACTTAGATATTCGTTCGAAAGAAGTATTAAAAAATGCTTTGATGGAATACGAAGGAACAATGATTATTGTATCTCATGACCGTGATTTTTTGACTGGTATGTGTACAAAGCTTTATGAATTTAGAGAAGGCAAAGTAAAAGAGCATTTGTGCGATATTACTGAGTTTATGGAGCTTCGTAAATTAGAGCGTATGGACGAATTAAAGTCTTCCATTGCAGTTAAAGAAGAACCAAAAAAAGTAAAAGTTGTTGAGCCTGCTGAAAATGCAGAACAAGAAAAACTTCAAAAACAAATCAAAAGCAAAATCACAAAAGCTGAAAACGACATTGAGGCTTTAGAAAAACAAATTGCTGATTGGGATGCTAAATTATCCGATACAACTTTTTATACCGAAATGACTAAGGACCCAAATTTCTTTAATAACTACAATGCTGCCAAAGCAAAACTAGATGCTAAGATGAAGGAGTGGGAAGATTTGTGTGAGGAACTTAAAGCTTCTTAATTACGAATCACTTACGAATATACGAATGGTACTAATTTTTTACGAATGCTTATAACAAACACAAATTCGTACCATTCGTAGGATTAGTATATTCGTAGAGAATTCGTAATCCTAATAGAATAAGTGCAATTTGCTAGGGTTTCATCTTTAATTAATCTTTTCTTAACAATATTTTGTTTAAAATCAAGGGTCAAAACCTAGTTTTACAAGTGTTTTAAATAGTATATTTGCAGTATAGTTATGAAAAATCTAAGCAATCAATTAATACAACGTTTTTTCACCAAAAAAGAAATTGGTGGGGAAATTAGCGTTAACGACTTGAGAGACAGAGAGTTTTCGGGCGAAAAACTAAGCGCAGAAGAGAAAACTGCATTAGCAAACTACGATGCATACCGTATTAGCGTATTAAATGCACAAGAAAACGACGAAGATTTTCATGCTGCTTACCGTCAATTACAAGTTATTGCCAATTTAGGCGATTGGAAAGAGTTTTTAAAAGAACAATATTCTAATCTGTAATTTTCGTTTTTCTCAATAAATCCCTTTCTTTACAAAAAACTAAATCATGCAATTAAATCATGCTGCTCCCGACTTTTCATTATTTAACACTGAAAAGAAAAAAATTACTTTATCTGAACTAAAAGGAAAGAACGTTGTTCTATTATTTTTCCCTTTAGCCTTTACATCAACTTGTACTGCGGAGCTTTGTTCGATGCGCGATAATTTAGCAACTTACAATGGTTTAAATGCAGAAGTGTTTGGTATTTCTGTTGATTCATTATTTAGCTTAGGTAAGTTTAAAGAAGAGCAAAAATTAAATTTCGATTTACTTTCTGATTTTAATAAAACAGCTTCTAAAGATTACAAAACCATTTACGATACGTTTGTTTGTGAAATGCGTGGTGTAAGTAAACGTTCTGCTTTTGTAATTGATAAAAAAGGGATTCTTAAATACATTGAAGTGCTTGAAAACGCTGGTGAAATACCAAATTTTGATGCAATCTTACGTGTGTTGAAAGACATAAAGTAAACAATGCCGCTTAAATCATACTTTGATAAAACATTAATTGAAGCTGGCTGTGATGAAGCAGGCAGAGGCTGTTTGGCCGGACCTGTAGTTGCGGCTTCTGTTATCTTACCTAAAAATTACAAAAATAAATTTCTCGACGATTCGAAAAAACTAAATGAAAAACAACGTTATAGTTTGCGAACCGAAATTGAAAAAGAAGCTTTGCACTGGGCTTATGCAATAGTTGACAATCATGAAATTGATGAAATAAACATTCTGAACGCATCCTTTTTAGCCATGCACAGAGCCATTGACCAGTTAAAACAAGTTCCCGAATTATTATTGATAGATGGAAATCGTTTTAATAAATACAAAAAAATAAATCATCAATGCATTATTAAAGGTGATGGAAAATTTTTAAGTATTGCAGCTGCATCCGTTTTAGCAAAAACCTATCGTGATGATATAATGTTGGATTTGCACAATAAATTCCCCATGTACAAATGGAATGAAAATAAAGGCTACCCAACAAAAGCACACCGTGCAGCTATAAAGGAACACGGACCAACCGATTTTCACAGAATGACCTTTACGCTCTTGCCAGCGCAATTAGAGTTAGACCTATAAACAATTCTCTTTTAAAAACTAATAATAGCTTTTCTAATAATCACATTGATAAAACTTAAATTTGTTTTATGGAGCAGTTAGAACGCAATCAAGAAATACTTAAAAAGTACATTCCTGAAAAGGCTACACTGCTTATTGCCCATTGGATAATTGATTTAGATTTTAAATTAAAAATTAAAAAAGAACGCAGCACAAAGCTCGGTGATTACCGCGCACCTTTTAATGGAAGCAATCATCAAATTACTATTAATTATAATCTAAATAAATATTCTTTTCTTGTAACGCTAGTTCATGAAATTGCACATTTAACTACTTACAACAAATACAAGCATTCTGTTCTTCCACACGGACAAGAATGGAAAACAGAGTTTAGAAATTTAATGCAACATTTTTTAGATTCAGAAATTTTTCCTGTTGAGCTTTTATATGCATTGCGCAAATACCTAGCTAATCCTGCGGCTTCAAGCTGCACCGATAAAAATTTATACCGTGCTTTAAAGTTGTACGATGAGCATTCATCTGGCGGCATCTATTTAGAAAAAATTCCTCTCAAAACCGTTTTTGTTTACGAAGGAAGATTATTTGAAAAAGGCGAACGTATTCGCACACGTTACAATTGCAAGGAAATAAAAAGCGGAAGAATTTATTTATTCAATCCGCTTGCAGAGGTTGAGATATTTGAAGAAGAGAGAAGCGTTTTTAATTAAGCACCCTTCGTTAACCTACCCCAAACACCAAGCGGCAGTTTCACTCCTGATTTTGCAGGAATGTACAACTCACCAATACTTAATTCTGAATTATGTTTTACTGAATAGGGTTTCAATAAATTTTCTGCAACCAAGGCAGAAAACCCTAATGAGTAGGCATTTAAAATAAGTAAGTGTTCATCGGTATCAAGCAATTGAAGAACCGAATCCATCATCTCTAAAATATTATCTTCTAGTTTCCACTTTTCTCCATTTGGTCCGTGGCCAAATGCAGGTGGGTCTAAAATAATTCCTTGGTATTTATTTCCTCTTCTAATTTCCTTCTTCGCGAATTTTAAAGCATCATCCACCATCCAACGTATGTTGTCGAGTTTAGAATTTACCATGTTTTCATTTGCCCAGGTTACTACTTGTTTAATAGAATCAACATGCGTAACATCAGCTCCTGCGGCACGCGCTGCAATAGATGAACCTCCTGTGTAAGCAAACAAATTTAAAAACTTAGGGTTCTTTTTAGGTTTAAGAAAAGAATAAATTGCATCCCAGTTAACTGCTTGCTCAGGAAATATACCAACGTGTTTAAATGAAGTTAAACCTAAACGAAATGTTAACTCAGCATCTTTACTCAATCGGTAATTAATTTTCCATTGATCAGCAACTGATTTTAATTTTTTCCAATCGCCAGACGAGCTTGACCTTGGAACAAATTTTACATGCGCGTGTTTTTCCCACTCGGCATTGCTCCATTGTTTTTCCCAAACAGCTTGGGGCTCTGGTCGAATCGTAATTAATTTTCCGAAACGTTCTAACTTTTCAAAATCGCCACAATCAAGTAGCTCGTAATCACTGAAATTTTTTGGATATAATAATTGCATAATACTTAAATTCTAACACCAACAATAGTAACATCGTCAACCTGCTCTAAACTTCCTTTCCACATTACAAACTCTTCGTTTAATAATGTTTCGTGTTCTTCTATTGGACGATTATTTATTTTCACCAAGAAATCTTGGAAATGCGTGTACTTATATTTTTTTCCTTTTTCGCCGCCAAATTGGTCAGGGAAACCATCTGTAAAGAGATACAGTAAATCATTCTTTTCTAAATTCAATGTATGATTCGTGTATTTTTTACCTGAATCTAAAACGCCAATTGAGAAATGATCAGCTGGATATTCAATCAATTTATTTTCTCTTATTAAGAATAATGAATTATATGCTCCAGCAAATTCTGCTTTATTTGTTGTTCTATCAATTTTACATAATGCTATATCCATACCATCCCGTAACTGATAGCCATCACTTGAAGTTTTTAAAGCTGTTGATGCAAGAACACTTAAGTAATCAAGTAACTGGCCTGGCTCATCCGACTTGCACTCTTCAAACGTTTTTTCTAATAAATTGTTAGCTACAATACTTAAAATTGCTCCAGGCACACCATGCCCTGTGCAATCAACAGCAGCTATGTAAACAGCATTGCCTACTTTTTTCGCCCAAACAAAATCTCCACTTACAATATCCTTAGGTTTAAACAGTATAGTTGAACTTTCTACAACCTCTTTTATTTCTTTATGTCCTAACAATGAACTTTCTTGAATTCGTTTTGCATAACGAATAGAGTCGGTAATATCTTTATTTTTTTCGGCAAGCTCCGCGTTTTTAATTGCTAATTCTAATGTACGCTCGTCAACTTTTTTCTCTAAAGCAGCTTTAGCCTTTTTAAGTTTTGTTGTACGAATTTTATCAAACACATACACTGCAAAAATTACAAATACAGCAACTAAAATATAAAACATGGCCGTTTGCCAAAAGGGTGGTTTTACAGTAAACTCATAGCTTGTTGGCTCACTCCAAACACCATCATTATTACATGCTTTAATTTTAAAAGTATATTGCCCCGCTGGTAAATTGGTATAGGTAGCTTCTTGAACTAAATAGTTAACAGGAACCCAGCCTCTATCAAAACCTTCAAGTGTGTATTCATATTTTACTTTCTCAGGATTAGTTAATGAAACGCCAATAAATTTAAATGTGATATTATTTTCATCGTATTTAAAAATATTTTCAGCAGGGAAAACCGTGTCTTGCAAATGCACTTTAATTCCCAATATGGTAACAAGAGGCGCTGTTGTATTGGGAATATCTTGCTTAGGATTAAACTTAACTGCTCCCATAATGGAACCAAACCAAATGTTTCCAACCTTATCTACACAGGCTGAATTGGGATTACATTCAACTCCCATAAAACCATCATTGCGTCCGTAAAGAGTAAATTTATTTTTTGCTACATCAAATTTTTCGATTCCATGATTGGTTCCCATCCAAATATTATCCTGGGCATCTGTAACAATCGAAAATGGTGATTCGCAACTTAAGCCTTGTTTATTATTGTAGTTGTAAAAATTCTTTCCATCGTATTTATACAATCCACCACCATAACAGCCAAACCAAATATTTCCTTTTGTGTCTTCGTCAATACACAAAATAAAGCGATGCTTTAATCCATTTGATTCATCATATCGTTTAAAAGTAGTTCCGTCATACATACACAAATTACCACCTAAAGCTCCAATCCAAAGTAATCCCTTTTTATCTTTAAATATTCGATAGATATGATTTCCACCTAAACCATCGTTAGTTGTGTAATTTCGAATTGCACCTGTTGCAACAGTGAGTTTAGATGCACCTTCTTTAGTTCCTAACCAGATGTTACCATCTTTATCTTCTGCAATAGAATAAACCATATCACTTGCCAAACCATTTGCAACACTGTATTGAACAAATTTATTTGAACCTTGTGCCAATTTAAATGCCCCTCCAAATCCAGTTCCTACCCAAATATTACTTTTCGAATCTTCAAACACTGAAAGCACAGTGCTTGAATTTAAACCTTGCTTCCCATTAAATTCTTGTATTGTACGCGAAGTAATATGCCCATCTTCATCATACTTAAGTGATAATTTTGCAAGTCCATTATTTGTACCTGCCCAAATGTTTCCTTCTTTATCACAGTAGGTGCTCCAAATAATATTATTTGGAATTGAATCCGCTTCATCAAAAACTTGTAAGCGCTCTCCTCTAAACTGATTAAGACCTAAATCTGTTCCAATCCAAACACTATTTTCTCTATCTTCAAAAACTACATTTACATTAAAATAATTTAGTCCTTGACGAGTGCTATACGTTTTAAATAAAACATTATCTAAACTTTGTGTTTTTGAACGATCAAGTAAAGAAACACCTCCACCAATTGTTCCAACCCATAATTGATTTCTACTATCTGCTTTAATTGTTTTAATGAAATTTGATTTCAAACCATTTGCTTCACTAAAAACATATTGTGATCTAATTGCTGATTCAATATTAGTTAAACTTTTCACTGTTAAGCAAGCCAAACCTTTGTCGGCCGAACCAAGCCACATCTCATTGTTTTTTCCCTTATACAAACAGGTAATGTTTGCACTAAATAAACCTTGTTTTGTAGAAACAGAAATATATGAATCGGGTGAAGAAATGGGTTTTGATTTATCATAGATAACAAGTCCAGAATCCGTTGCTAACCAAACATTCATTTGATCATCAAACACCATATCGTAAATCGTATTGCTAGTTAGTCCTTCTTTTGAAGTAATAGAAAACATTTTATTATCCTTTGGGTCGAAAATAAAAACACCTGCGCCCTCTGTTGCAATCCAAAATTTTCCTGTTTCATCTTGATTAATTGCGCGAATAGATTTGAAGCGAGTATATTCTTCCAAATTTAAATTTTCGAATATTTTTAGTTTTGCATTATAGCGAGTAACGCTGCCTGCCCAATGCCCAAACCAAATATTATTTTCTTTATCTTTATATGAAGTAGTAATCCAATCTTCTGCTAAGCCATGGTTCTTAGTGAAGGAAACAAATTTAGAACCGTTGTATTTTGTTAAACCTGCAATGGTAGAAATCCAAAGATTTCCTTCATCATCTTGCACAATAGATTCTACTTGATTTTGAATTAATCCTTGTTCCATTCCATAAGTAATGAAACTAGTTGTTTGCGCATGTATGCTACTTTGGAGCAAAAAAAGAAACACAGCTATAATGCTGCAAATCTTATAACATGCAAATTTTTTAAAGCGGTACATTGTATATTTTTAATTCGTTATAATAGTGTGCTTCTGTAATTTCTTTGTCGTTTTTATAATAATAAACTAAGCCCCAAGTAAACTTTTCTTTCTTATAAATTGTTTTTGTATCGCCTTCAGAAACATTAATTGTGTAAGTACTCTTAAAACTAGAATTTTCAGTATCGGTACTAATACCTACCATTTTCCTTTGCTTATATTCTTGAGCTTTTGGGAATTTTTTAACTGCACTGTATTTTAAACTGACCTCATTACCTGCAACCGTTTTTACTAACCCAACCATCTCGTGGTTTAGCACACGTGAATTAAGTATTGCTTGTTTTGCTTTTATTTTTTTATCAAATCTTATTTCATCTGCTTTAGCTTTTACTATAGCTTCTCTTCGTAAAATCTCTATCACTTCATTACTTTCTGCTTTGCCTTTCTCCTTTACAAAACTTGTTTGTTTCATTTGTCGCTCATTTTGAGCAACCATTTTTAGGAGCTCGTTTTCGTAATTCGTTTTAATCGCTTTATTTTGCTTCTCTTTTATTTTCTTTTGCTCCCCTTTAATGGTAAGGTTAATCTCTTCCTTAACAAGTGCCTGATTAACTTCTGTTTCTTTTAGAGCAATATTGTTTTTGTTTTTACTTTCCTTCTCCAATCGCATTTGTTCTTCCAATTGTTTTCGAAGCAATTCTGCCTCTTCGTATGACTTTTGCTCAGCCAAGGCAATTTGTTCTTTTCTCAATTTTTCGTCTTCCTGCATTTTTAACTTAGCAGCAATCTCTAATTCCTTATCGTGATGTTCCTTCTCCAATTTTAAATCTTCACGGCGCTTTAATTCTTCTGCATCTATGTATAGATTCTTCAAAAACTGGCCAACGTACTTTTCGTCATCCATAAACAATTTCTTTCCATCATAAATTACTTTTATAAAAGGATTCTTAAAATTATCGTAATTGATGAGAGGTTGTCCATATTCGAAGAAATTTACATCAACATCGTAAATTGGAAATATTTCTTTATCGGCTGGGCATTTAGAAGCATAAATCATTGCATACATATCTACACAACCCGTGGAAGTAAATGTTACTTTATAATCTGAGCCAAACTCAAGATCGAACATAAACTTTCCATTTTTCCCAGTCACAACATCAGCAACCTTTGTTGAACCTTTAAATACGGTAATGTGGGCGCCCGAAAGTACTTTTTGATTTTTGATTGTTTTTCCTGCAAATTCTAAATATCCCTTTTCTTGTGAGAAACCCACAAGTGTGATTATAAAAATCAGAATAGTAAAAGAAACCCTTTTATGTAAAGCTGCTACCAATTTGAAACCCAAATTTAAGAGGGAAAGTTACGGAAATAAATGATACAAAAAACCGCTAAGAACGGGCATTTTGCAGTGCTGTTTTATATACAGAGAGAACCCTTTCTCGGGCAAATTTATGGTCAACAATAGGCTTTGGATAAGTTAATTCAGCGTACTCAGGAACCCACTTTTTAATGTATTTCAAATCCGCATCAAACTTTTTAGTTTGCTCATAGGGATTAAAAACTCTGAAATATGGCGCTGCATCGCAACCACAACCTGCTGCCCATTGCCATCCGCCATTATTTGCAGACAAGTCAAAATCATTTAATTTTTGTGCAAAATAGGCTTCGCCCCATTTATAATCGATTAGTAAATGCTTGGTTAAAAAACTTGCAACTACCATTCTTATACGATTATGCATAAAACCTGTATTGTTAAGCTCGCGCATTCCTGCATCCACAATTGGGTAACCAGTAGTTCCATCGCACCAACGCTTAAATTCTTCTTCGTTATTGCGCCAATCAATTAATTCGTAGTCCTTCTTAAAACAGGTATCCACTACTTTAGGAAAATGATGAAGTATCATCATGTAAAAATCTCTCCAAATTAATTCGTTTAAATATTGTTCGTTTAAAGGCATTGCCCATTTTGCTAATTTACGTATGCTGATTGTACCAAAACGCAAATGCATACTCAACCGTGAAGTTCCCGCAACAGAAGGAAAATCACGTGTTTCTTTGTAATGCTTAATAAGTTCTTTCGAAGGTTTTGGAGGTTCAATTTTTATATCTGTTTCTTCAAAACCAATTTCTTTTAATGAAATAATTTTTTTCGGCTTTTGCTTACTAAAATTTTTATAATACTTTTTGCAAGGATAAGAACTCAAATAAAAATCATTCAATTTTTGTTTCCACTTTCTACTATAAGGAGTAAAAATAGTGTAAGGCTTCCCATCATCTTTTAACACTTCATCTTTTTCAAAAATGCATTGGTCTTTAAACGATTCGAAGGTGATTTTTTTTGATGTCAGGGATTTCTTTATTTGTCCATCGCGCTCATTTGCATAAGGCTCATAATCATGATTGGTGTAGACATTTTTTATTTTGTAAGTGGATGCAAGTTTTTTATAAACTTCCATTGGAGCTCCATGCTCAACCCAAAGTGTTGAACCTAGTTCCTTTAATTCATTGTTTAGTTTTACCAGCGATTTATGAATAAAATCAACCCTTCTATCATGCTTATCTTCCAGCTTGTTTAGAATTTCGATATCGAAAATAAATAAAGGCTGAACGTTTTTATTATTACGCAAGGCGTGGTAGAGGGCCGAATTATCATCCAAGCGCAGGTCTCTTCTCAACCACACTATTGTTATTTCCATATTACAATTTGCCAGCAAGCACGCAACTTAATTTGTGCTTTTCTACTTTACCATCTTTATTAAAAGTTTCGAAATATATAACATAAATTCCAATTGGCGCTTTTTCATTTTGTTCGGTAATACCATTCCAACTGTAACTTCCTTTACTAGCAAGGTTTTCATTACGTGCAAGGTAGCGAACAAATTGTCCGTCGCTGTTATAAATAGTTATGTTGCCCGCTAAACCAGATTCACTTACTTCGTAATTAATCGTTACCACATCATTATAACCATCATTATCCGGCGAAAATATTTCGGGAACTACCGAAAAACTTCCTGTTGCTAAAGTTAGCATAGCTTGAGAGTTTCTATAACCAGGCGTTCCAAATCCTACATTTGATGCTGCAGAATTCCAATTTGTTTGTTCCATCGAAGCCCTAGCAGAGTCAATTTTTTCTAGTGAAACACCTTTTGTATCATTAAGCAATGCAAAGTGCATTTTGTCATAATATGCAAACTTATCTATTTCAACTCCGTTTACATTTGCAATTACAACCACATCTTCATCACTATTCATGGATGGTAAATCATCCATGTCTAAAAACCAATTTGGGTTTTGTGTTGCATATTGCGATTTAACTGTTGCCCCGTTTTCGCTTAACAAAACATAATCACCGGGAAACATTATGTAACCATCATAAGTAACTCTAACACTGTCTTCAATTAAAGTGCTTGTTAAACTTCCTTCTCCGATGTACAAGTCTTTTAAATCCAAAATTTTGTTTGATATGTTTCTTAACTCAACATAATCAATTCCATCAGTTTTTGGCGCAAACATTACTTCATTAATAATGATATCTCCTGGCAATAATGTATCTGGTCTTCCAAAAACAATTGTTGAATTAGTGGCAATTACATTTCCTGCGCAATCAGTAATAGAGCCACTTACAGTTAAAGTGTAAGATGAATTTACTTGTAATGAATTTGCTAATGCCAATGTTACTTGCGTGTATTCCATTGCTTTTGGTGTAACCGATATAGGAACTCCAATACCATTATTAATAGAATATATAGCTGCATTATTCATGCTACTATATTGTATTGATTCATTAAACACAAGTGTAATTGTATCTTTATTAATGATGTTTACTTTTACAATTTGTGGCAACTGATTATCTGCATTAACCGCATCAATTGAATTCTTTGCGCCGGGTGTGCCTCCATTAGCATTGTTTGAAGCTCTCCAATTTGATTGCCCCGCACAAGGATTGTTTGGGTCTATTTGTTCTAAACTCCAACCACCTGCTTCTTTAGTTGCATCTTGGTACCAAGAATCGTAATAATGAACAAATGAAATTACTGCTCCGCTAGCATCTTTTATCACAACATCTTCATCGCTTACATTTAATTCGGAAGATGACATAGCGTTTAAAACAACTAATGCTCTGTTTCCGTAACCTTCGTTTACAAATGAGTTAAGTGCTGCATCATCAATAAATACAACAAAACTATCAGGTTGAATAACTGCATCTGGAATTAAAATATCGTTATTACCAACGGTTAATGTCCAATTTTTTAGAGAGATTGCATAGGCTGTACGATTATATAACTCAATGTACTCTCCATTTGGCAATGCTACTTGCGGATCTGGATCAGGAAACAATTCGTTAATAACAACATCATAAGGTTTAGCAATGTAATAACTGAAATTAACTGTTGCTGGGTTAACTGCATTTCCCGAGCAATCACTTAAGTTAGTTAGAGTTAGTACATAGTTGGTTGGGTTTTGTAAAGCACTTGCTAAAACTAAATCAATACATTTTGTTGATGAAGCTGAAACTGAAGCTGTTATTGGGTTTCCGATACCATTTGAAATAGAATAATTTGTTGTAGTTGAAATTAAATTACTACTAATAGCTTCGTTAAAACATACTGTAATGTGCAAAGAATCTGTTACAGAAACATATTGAGGAATTGGTGCTGCAACATCAGCTGTAGTCGAATAAACAGAATTCTGTGTTCCAGGTGTTCCACCATTTGCATTATTGCTTCCTGTCCAATTGCCTGTAGTGTTGAATGATGGCAAACTTGATGTTCCTATTTTATTTGAAACACCAACAAATAATGCAGTGTCAGCTGCTCTTGCAATTAGAACATAAGAACCAGGAGCAAACACATAATTTTGATTAATCACAATTGAACCTACTCTATCACTCAACTGCCAATTATTTAAATTAAAATATTTTGTACTCTTGTTATATAATTCAACATACTGACTTGCAGGCAAACCAATAGGAACAGGATTCACATCTATCATCAATTCATTTACAATTACATCGCCCGCAATTGGATTATCTGTACGGATATAAGTAAACGAAGTTGCGCCTGTGCTAACAATATTACCGCTACAATCAGCCAATGTTGCAAAGTTTAATGTGTAAGTTGTTTGACTTGTAAAAGCTGTTGAGAAACTCAAAGTAGCACAGGTAAATGTAGAATTAACAGAAACAGCATTAGGACTTCCAATGCCTCCATTAACCGAGTAGTTTGTTATAACACCAACTAACGATGCACTTATTGCTTCGTTAAAACAAACTTGCACAGTAACGGAATCAATTACACTGATATTTGAAAATGCTGGAGCAGTAACATCAGCAACAGTAGAATAAACTGAATTTTGTAATCCAGGCGTTCCACCGTTTGTATTTGACGAAGCGGTCCAGTTACTTTGATCTAAACAATTTGAATTTGCTGTTGGGTTAATTAATTCCAAACTCCATCCACCATCATCTTTCACCAAATCATTATACCAAGCTTGCGTGTATCTAATTGAATCAAGAATGTACTTTATTTGTAATACCGGCAAATAATGCAGTCTCGGTGCTTTTCGCACTCAAAACTTATGGATTTGGTGCGAACACATAGCTTGAACTCATAGCTGATGTATAAACTGCATCAGCAAATTCAAATCCATTTAAATTAAAATATTTACTTGTTGTATTATATAATTCGATGTATTGTTTAGCAGGAACGCCAGTCGGAATTGGATTTACATCCACCATTATTTCTGTCAAAATAATTTCGCCAAACTGTGGAGTATCAATTCGAACATAAGTAAAGTTTGATGTGTTTGGAGAAACAACATTTCCACTGCAATCTGCCAATGTTGAAACTGTAATTGTATTATTTAATTGACTTGTAAATGCAGTTGCGAAAACCAAGGTAACACAAGTGTTGCCATTTGAAGCTGTTGCTGATAAAGGATTTCCTACCGCATTGTTAACGTTATAATTTGCAATATTCGAAATTAACGTTGCATCAATTGCCTCGTTAAAACAAAGTGTTAAGGTAACCGAATCAACAACAGTAGTTGAACTAATTTGAGGCGCAGTAACATCAGCAGCTAATGAATAAACCGAGTTTTGCACTCCTGGTGTTCCACCGTTTGCATTTGCCGAAGCTGCCCAGTTGCTTAATGGGTCGCAATTTGCATTTAATGTTGGGTTAATCATTTCTAAACTCCAACCTCCATCGTCTTTAACCAAATCATGATACCAAGCAGTTGTATATGAAATTGAATCGATGGTTGTGTTTGCATTATCTTTTAATACAACAGGGTCTCCACTTAAATTATATCCTGGAAATGTAAGTGTTCCTATTTTATTCGGAATACCTATGAACAAAGATGTATCACTACTTTTTGCAATTAAAACATAAGAGTTCGGTGCAAAAGTATAAGAGTTAGCAATAGTAATTGTTGTAACTGCATCGGCAAATTTCCAGCCATTTAAATCAAAATAGTTAGATGATTTGTTATACAACTCCAAATACTGGCGGGCCGGAACAGCTGTTGGAGCAGGACTCACATCAACCATAATTTCATTTATAACAACATCTTTAAAAGTAGGAGTTGAAAAAGTTAAAAGTGTAAAATTTACTGTTCCATTACTTATTGGATTAGTTGCAATATCTTGAACTCCATTAACAGTAAGCGTATTTTGCAATCCATTTGTAAAAGCTGTTGCCCACGTTAAATGGACAAGCTTTGTGTTTCCACCATCTAACACAGCCGTGCTTGGAGCTCCCAATCCATTACTAGCCGAATAGTTCGAAGTTAGTTGAGATGATGTCGCATCTAAATCTTCATTAAACAAAACATCTAGTTGCGTTGAAGAAATGACTGTTGCCGATACAATGGTTGGCGGGGCAACATCAGTGATGATTGGACCTGCATATATATCATCAAAAAAATGCTTTTGAAAAAAACTGGCAGTTGATTGTTTAACAAGAAATCCAAACACGGAAGATGTTGTAAACGTTGCATCTGTTATAGTTCCTTCACTAATATAGCTGGAGCCAGTTCCTGTAACATCTCGTTCTAAATTAAATTGATTTGCAACATCACGTGTAACCTTTACTTTAATAAGATTATTAGACGAACTACTTACTGATGCATTAACCCCATCAATTAATATAGTAGGTGTGCCAGCTACATTTTTATACAAAGAAATATCATCCGAAGTGTTTCCAATTCTAACAAAATATCCATTTAATGCAGCACTCGCTAAATTGCTATTATCAGCCATTAAATAAGCGTCAACATAATTAGCCCCTGAGGTAGCAAATTGAAGATTAACTAAAAACTCCCATTGACAGTTAGCAGAAAGTGCTGAAGGTGTTGAAATATAGAAAGTACTGCTCGCTACCAAATTATTAGATTGCAACCTACTTGAGGTAACAGTAAAATCGCTTGAAGCCGATTCTGTCCAAACAGGATTAGCTGTAAAATCTCCATCAGTAAAATCATCACTTACCTGAGAAAATCCGTAAAAAGAAAAAAACGTGAAGAAATATAAAAAGTAGTCTGTTCATAGCATATTATAAGGAATTTAAAAGTAGAAAATAATTCCCTATTTGCCAAATGAAAACACTTTAATTAATCGTGAACAAATAGATTTTTTAGCTCCGTTGCATCTTCAGGTTTCATGCGCCCAGCAAGAATTAAAGCTAATTGTTTTCTACGCAAAGCACCTTCAAAACGTTTTTTTTCATCTTCTGTTTCTGGAATAAGCTCCGGAACAGGCAATGGCGAACCATTTTGGTCGATGGCAACAAAAGTATAAATTGCCTCGTTACACTTTGTACGCTCCCCAGTTACTTGATCTTCAACAAAAACATCAATAAACACTTCCATACTACTATGAAACGATCGAGAAACCTTGGCTTCTAAGGTAACAATACTATTGTTTTTAATTGGATATTTAAACGAAACACTGTTTACCGTTGCTGTTACACACACTCTACGCGAATGACGCTGTGCAGCAATTGCCCCTGTAATATCCATCCATTGAAGTAAACGGCCACCAAATAAATTCTCTAAATGGTTGGTATCATTAGGTAAAACAAATTCAGTATTTATAGTAAGTGATTCTTTTGCGAATTTTGGTTTTAATGCCATGTTGGTTGAATTTTAGACTATAAAAGTACAAAATTTGTTGAGTGCAATAACAATAGTACCTTTGTAACTCTAATATTCGCATTATGACCATCGATCACGTAAAAGCACTTCATATTATTTTTGTAGTAACCTGGTTTGCAGGTTTGTTCTACATAGTACGTTTATTCATTTACCAAACCGAGGCTAATAAAAAAGACGAACCAGAAAGAGGCATTTTAGTAAATCAATTTAAAATAATGCAAAAACGTTTGTGGTATGGCATTTCTTGGCCTTCAGCAATACTTGCAACAGTATTTGGTTTGTGGATGTTAGGCATGAATTTTAGCTTTTACATTTCTCAACCATGGATGATTTTAAAATTAATATTTGTTGCTGGCTTGTGGTTATATCAAATTCAATGTCATGTAATGTTTTCTCAATTAAAAAAATCAATCTACAAGCATTCGTCTTTTAAACTTCGCCTTTGGAACGAAGTAGCGACTTTGTTTTTATTTGTAATTGTATTTTTAGTTGTTCTTAAATCATCTGGAAGTCTTGTTTGGGCAATGCTTGGTTTATTTGCGCTAACTGCAGTTATTTTCTTAGCTGTTTTTATTTACAAGAAACAACGCGACAAAGCAGAAAGAGAAAAGATTCAGGAAGAGCAGCATCCTACTAGTGGCAATAATTCTACTAATTTACCCAAATAAGTCCCATTTATTTGGCTTTTTGTCGAATCTTTTGGCATTTTCCCTCTAATATTTGTAAGTTTACTATAATTAAATAGCTTTGTAAGGCTTATATATTTTTGCTATGCAAAACAAGGAGATTCTTTTAGAGGTTAAAAATTTAGTAACCGAGTTTAAAACAGAAAGTGAAGCTGTGAAAGCAGTGAACAATGTTTCGTTTACTTTACATAAAGGTGAAACAATTGGTATTGTTGGCGAATTAGGTTCAGGTAAATCTGTTACCTCTCTTTCGGTAATGAAATTAATTCCAAATCCTCCAGGGAAAATTTCGGCTGGTGAAATTATTTATCACTCCCGTAATGCAGGGCCAATCGACCTTGTTAAAGCTACTAACAAAGAAATGAGAGAATACCGTGGTAACGAAATCGCCATGATTTTTCAAGAACCAATGACTTCTCTTAATCCTGTTTACACTTGTGGTGATCAGGTAATGGAAGCAATTATTCTTCATCAAAAATTAAACAAAAAGGATGCGCGCGCAAAAACACTTGAGCTTTTCAAAAAAGTTCAATTACCACGCCCTGAAGAAATTTTAGATACATACCCTCATCAAATATCTGGTGGCCAAAAGCAACGTGTAATGATTGCAATGGCCATGAGTTGTAATCCAAGCATATTAATTGCTGATGAACCTACAACTGCATTAGACGTTACCGTTCAAAAAACAATTTTGGATTTGATGTTGGAGCTGCAACGCGAAAACGATATGGGAATCATGTTTATTACGCATGATTTAGGTGTTATTGCTGAGCTTGCTGATAAAGTAATTGTAATGTACAAAGGTAAAATTGTTGAACAAGGTTCAGTAATGGATATCTTTACTAACCCTCAACACCCTTATACCAAAGGACTTTTAGCTTGTCGTCCTCCACTTAGCAAACGTTTACACTTTTTACCTACTGTAAATAATTTCATGGAAATTAATGCAGATGGCGAAATTATTGAGAAAGAACAATCAATTGAAAATGTTTTAAAATCGGCAGTTGTTACACCTGAAGAAAGAAAAAAACAACATGCAGATTTATACAGTAGAAATAAAATTTTGGAAGTAAGCAACATCAAAACCTATTTCCCTGTAAACAAAACTATGTTTGGTAAAGCAAAAAGTTTTGTAAAAGCAGTTGATGATGTTTCCTTTGATGTGTATGAAGGTGAAACCCTTGGACTAGTAGGCGAATCAGGTTGCGGTAAAACAACATTAGGAAGAACTATTTTACGTTTAATAGAGCCAACTGGAGGCATTATTAAATTTCAAGGACAAGACATAACAAACCTAAACGATACTGATTTACGTAATTTACGTAAAGACATTCAAATTATTTTTCAAGATCCTTACTCATCATTAAATCCACGTATTACCATTGGTGAAGCTATTTTAGAACCAATGAAAGTGCATGGCATTTTAAAAAATGATGCTGAGCGTAAAGAAAAAGTAATGCAATTATTAGCACGTATTGGTTTAACAGAAAATCAATTTTATCGTTACCCACATGAGTTTTCGGGTGGACAACGTCAACGTATTTGTATTGCACGTGCACTTGCTTTGCAACCTAAATTTATTATTTGTGATGAGTCTGTTTCAGCATTGGATGTGTCGATTCAAGCATCTGTTTTAAATTTATTAAACGAATTAAAAACGGAGTTTAAGTTTACTTATATTTTTATCTCACATGATTTATCCGTTGTAAAATTCATGAGCGACCGTATGGTTGTTATGAATAAAGGAAAAATTGAGGAGATGGGTGATGCAGATGAAATTTGCAATAATCCACAAACTGATTACACTAAAAACTTAATCAACTCTATTCCTAAAGGATTAGTGGATGATATTAAAGGAAGTATTGAACGTAAAAAACAATACAAAATGGCAGGTGTTGCCTAAACGCAAGCATGGCAAAGCCAATAGTACTTAATATTGATTATGACTACGACTTTATGTTGTTTGCAATTACTGCGCATGAAGCCGATTATAAATTTTGTCAAAAATTAAACAAGCAATTATTTCTTAACCTCGAAAGAGAAGAAGCGCTTGAATTAAAAAACAAAAACCAAACCGATAATTTATTGTTTTCTTTTTACGCTTATGTAACAGAAGAAGAACAAATAGAATATAATTTGTTAGGGAATAAAAGTTTTAATCAGGTACTAAGCAACAAAGCTGTTACAAGTAATCAAGGAGATTTATTTGGTGGAGACGAACCCGAAATTTCTGGGCAAAAAGGTTATCTTATTCCCGAACTAAGCAGCTATGACTACCTAATGATAGTGCGTGTTCCATACGACCCACAAGAAGCCTACGCAATAGAAAATCAACTAAAAGAAATTGATTCAGTTTTAAAAGTACAGTTTGTAGAAGTTGCAGATTTAGCTTCGAAAAATAATTTGATTTTTTAATTTACTAAATCTAAGAGTTTCTAAAATTCTATTTTTCTAGGCGGGCAAGATTTTAAAACCGCAGTTTACCTTAGTAAATGAGGATTTTAAAATAGAAGGCCAACGACGAAAAATTGGATTTTTGAAGCTCGATTAGAAGAGTCCTCCAGGAATCATACCCATCGCAATCTTCTTCATCTCACCTTCATTAATTTCGTTTGCTTCTTCAATTGCTTTGTTAGTTGCAACTAGTAAAGCCGATTCGAACTCATTCATTGGAAGGTTTTTTATTCTTTCAGAAACCGTAATTGTTTTGATTTTGCGGTTCCCGTTAATACGTATTTTAATTTCACCATTTAAACTCTCTACGTCCATTTCGATGGTTTCCAACTTCGCTTTGGTTTCTTCCATCTTTTGCTTAGCCTCTTTCAGCTTGCCCATCATATCACCAATTTTTCCAAACATCTGTTTAATTTTTATGCAAAAATACGATTATTCGTTGAGCGGGGAGAAAACTTTATGATAAATTTGGATTTAAGATTTAGAATCAAGACGGTAAGATGCAAGAATCAGGATGCATCCTACTAAACGAAATCTCTCCGTGAAACTTAGTGCTCTCTGTGTCTTAGTGGTAAAATTTGCAAATCATGTTAGTTGGTAAATTTTACCATGGAGACACGGATTACACAGAGGAACACAGAGATTTAATCAATATTAACTATCTTTAAACCATTAAAATTTACTACAATGAATTATTGGCTAATAAAATCAGAACCATTTAAATATAGTTGGGATCAGTTTACAAAAGATAAAAAAACTGGGTGGGATGGCGTTAGAAATTACGCTGCACGCAACAACTTAAAAGCAATGAAAAAAGGTGATTTGGCTTTGTTTTATCATAGTAATGAAGGTCTTTGTATTGTAGGTATAGCTAAAGTAGTTAAAGAACATTATCAAGACCCAACTACAGAAGAAACAGCTTGGGTATCGGTTGATTTTGCTCCTTATAAAACATTAAAAAAACCAGTTACTTTAGCTGATATTAAAGCAGATAAATTTCTTCAAAACATGCAATTGGTAAAACTTTCGCGCTTATCAGTTGGTGTTGTAACACAAGAAGAGTTTGATAAAATTCTTTTATTAGGAGGGATGTAATCAGTGTTTAAACTCGAAGTAAATAGTTTAGAAGAATTACCTGCAGCTGCAAGTAAATTTATTTCCACATTCAACGGCAAAAAAATCTTTTTGTTTGATGCGCAAATGGGTGCGGGTAAAACAACTTTTATAAAAGAGTTATGTAATGCACTTGGTGTAATGGATAACATGAGCAGCCCCACCTACTCCATCGTAAACGAATATACAGGGGCAATTGATATTATTTATCATTTTGATTTATACCGAGTAAAAAGCTTGAACGAATGCCTTGATATTGGCATGGAAGAATATTTATATAGCGGAAACTATTGTTTTATAGAATGGCCAGAAATAGCCAATTCATTGTATCCCGAGGATGCTGTAAAAGTTACCATACGTATTGAAAACGAAAAACGAATTATCGAAGCGCAATGAATTTTAAATTAAACTTCGATATAAAATCTCCTGCGCGAAAAATTAATTATTCGGATAAATTATTTTTTATTGGCTCTTGTTTTTCGGAAAATATTGCTGAACAGTTTGATAAACATTTATTTTCTGTTGTTTCTAATTCGCATGGGATTTTATTTAATCCAACAAGTATTGCAAATGCATTTCAGGATGTGATAAATAAAACTGAATATACCGAGAAAGATATTTTCTTTGAACAAGGCTTGTGGCGTTCGTTTCAGCATCATGGTCAGTTTTCGAATGCGGATAAAGCTGTTTGTTTAGAGCAAATAAACGCAAGTATAAAAAATGCTCATGAGAAATTAAAAAAGAGCGAATATTTATTTATCACGCTAGGTTCTGCCTTTGCTTACAAACACATTCAGCAAAATAGTGTAGTTGCAAATTGCCACAAAATCCCTGCAACGGAATTTGAAAAAGTTTTAATTAGTAAAGAAGACATAACAAGCGCTTACGAAAAATTAATTACTGATTTAAAAAAACTCAACCCAAAGATTAAAATCGCTTTCACAGTTAGTCCCGTGCGATACATACGCGATGGCTTGGTTGAAAACAATCATAGCAAAGCAATTCTATTGCAATCCATTCATGACTTAATAGCTACAAATGAAAATTGCTTTTATTTTCCTTCTTACGAAATTGTAATAGATGAATTGCGCGACTATCGTTTTTTTAAGGAAGACATGGTGCACCCCAACGAACTTGCAGTAAAATACATTTGGGAACGCATGCAACAATCCTGGATTGATGCCACAACTATTGAATTTATTATTGAAGCGGGGCAATACAATAGATTGTTAGAGCATAGAGTATTAAATGAAAGTGAGCGAGGCAAGCATGAAGAAAATATTGCGGCAGCTAAGAATAGTTTGCTAAAAAAATATCCGAATCTACAAATATAAAACATCACAATCAGGTCTCGATACATCCCGCCAAGGCGGGCCACTCGACCTGACACTTCCATAATACAAGATTGTCCTCCGAATAATAAAACGAAAACGACCTGACTTACGGAAACAATGTTGTTTGTCGTAAGTCAGGTCGAGTGTTTTTTGTTGGCTTGATAATTTTTATTGTTGACTTAATGCCTTAGCCAACAAAAAATGTATCGAGACCTATTTCCCTTCTGGACTAGCAAAGAAATCTTTTGCCTTTTTGTTGTTAGCATCTAAGTCTCTAACAATTCCGAAATATTCTTTTGCTTTAGCGTTATCTTTTTGTTTTAAGAAATAATATCCTAAATATTCGCACGCTTCGATAACGTTTGCTTTATATGAAGCAGTTGAACGCTCTTCTACTTTTAGTAAAGCTAATGCAGCTTCGAAATGAGGTTTTGCTAACCACTTTTCGTTTTTAGGATCCATTTGCAAGTTCGCTTTACCTCTCCAGAAAAATCCGATTGGGTAAGTTGGGCTTGCTTTTGTTAATCTTGAGAAACAAGTATCTGCGTTAACCATATCTTTTGGTCCGTAATAATATGCTCTACCCATATCATAATTATCTTGTCCTGTTAAACCTTTAGTACATTTAGATTTGTTGTTGTAAGCGGCAATTGCTTTATCGTAACGTTTTGCTTTTACCCAAATTTTACCAATATCACCCCACAACTCACAATTAGCAACTGAATCTAACTTAATAGCAGTTTCAATTTCAATTACACCTAAAGAATCTTGCCCAGTTTTAGACATCAGTAAACCTTTGTATTTGTAATCATCCGGAATGTATTTAAAATCTTTTCCCGCCGTTTTTTCAAAAAAAGTATTCATTGCGTTTAATCCCTTTTTATAAGCTTCTTTATCTGTTTTATCAGTTATTTCGTAATAAGAATAACCTAACACGCGAAATAATTTTGGGCTTTGATTTGCGTCTTTAGTCATAATTTGATCAATTTCAAAAACCACATCTTGAAATTGTTTTGCTTTATAAAGAGCATAAGCCATTCTTACGCGCGCAGATTCAGAATTATTCAGCTCCAAATATTTTTTCCAATTCTCAACCGATTCTTTAAATCGGCTTGCACTATTAAATAATTCAGCCTTCTCTCTATAAGCTGGCGCAAATTTATCATCAATTGCCTCTGCATCTTTGTAATATTTAAGTGCTTCAGTATAATTTCTTCCGCGCTCATATAATTTACCTTTACGCAAAATTGCTTTTACATTTTTCTTATCTAATTCGAAAGCTTTGTCGTATTGCTTAATTGCTGGGCCACCATCTGTTGGATTTTGCTCTAACAATGCATCACCCCATAAAAGATAAACCTCTGGGTTTTTACCATCTAACTTAGAAGCTTCGGTAATTAACTTCATAGCCTCAGGTAAGTTTTTATACATTGGAGCTTTTGTATAAGCTTCCGCTAATTTTAAATAAGATAAAGCTTTAACCGGTTTGTTTGTTTTATCTTCAGCCAACGTTTTTCCTTTAAACAAATTTGTATTTGCATCGGCCTCTTTACCTTGATATAAATAAACTTTACCAATACCAATATGATTTAAAGTATACATTGGACTTACCTCTGCACCTTTTTTGTACATAATTAAAGCCGAATCTAAATTTTCGTTTTTGAAATAATTTTCACCGAAGTAAAAATAATTATCGCCTTTGGTTGGTTCTTTTGCTACTAAACTTTTAAAGTCAGCAGACGCTGCTTCAAAACGTTCGTTATCTGTTTTGGTAATTGCCTCTTGTAAGGTTTGCGCCACACCGTTCACACTTACACTTGCAATGGCTAAACCGGCTAATACAAAATTTCTCATAATCATCTCTATTTTTTGTGTTTACAAAAATAACATTTACATAAGTCGTACCAAATTTAATTTCAGCTGAATTTCAGTGATTTAAGCTTTAATAACATATTATTTACTCTATTTACAGTGAGTTCCCTCCGCAACATATTTTATTGTTTATCAACGGTTTAAACTTCCATTTATTGTAAAAAAGTGAGATTTTGAGTCAAAATAGAGCTAAAACGAGTCATTTTTCAGTATTTATTGGGTTACATTTGCTCATAAATTGTATTAAGAACACAAGACGCTTATGGCAGTCAAAAAGCAGTTCACGGATAGTGAGTTTATAGATGGATTGAAAAATGACAACGATGTTGCCTTAAGTGCATTGTATAAAAAGTATTTTAACGTGGTTCTAAAATACGTGCTTAACAACAGTGGCACCGAAGAAGAAGCACAGGACATTTACCAAGAAACAGTTATCGTTCTTTATAATAATGCAAGAAAACCAGAGTTCACGCTTAATTGCGCTATGCAAACCTATATTTATTCGGTTGCAAAACGTTTGTGGTTAAAACAACTGAATAAACACAGTCATGTTTTTAAACTTTCGGAAAATGCGGATGAAGATGGGACTTTAGTAGATGTTGGAAGCGATATTCATGAACACGAAGAAAAAGAGAAACAATTGTTTCGCATGAATGAGAGTTTGGTTGGATTGGGTGAGCCTTGTAAAACTTTGATTGAAGATTTTTATATAAAGCGTTTAAGCATGGAAGAAATTTCGGAGAAATTTGGATACACCAACGCTGATAATGCAAAAAACCAAAAATATAAGTGTTTGCAACGATTGAAACGTTTATTTTTTAATGACGAAGAAAAATGAGAAATATAGATTTATTTGACGACTATTTGATGGGGCATTTAACTGCCGACGATAAAAAAGCTTTTGAATCTCGCTTAAGTGAAGATGCTGCTTTTAAATCTGAATTTTCTTCGCACAAGAAATTTGTAAAAACGTTGCAAGCTAATAGTGCTTCGCAAAATTTCAAAAACAAATTAAAGTCTATTCATAAAGATGCGTTTGGAAACAATAACATCAAACACATTAATCAAGAGAAAACATTTTTTCAAAAATACATTAAACCAACAGGAATGGCTGCAAGTATTGCCATTATTGCTGTTATTACTACCATCACTGTTTTAAGTACTGGTGGTTATGTAATGAAAAAACAAAATTCGAACTACACACAATTAGAGAAACAATTACAAACTTCGCAAGAAGCAATTATTGAAGGTATAGAAAATATTGCTAAGAAAAAAACCGACTTACATTCCTGCTAACTTTATGGGAACAGGTTTTGCTATCAACAATAAAGGCTATTTTATTACAAGTTTGCATTTAGTTCGTAATTGCGATTCTATTTTTATTGGAAACGCAAGTGCTGAACGCTTAGGTGCGCGTATTGTACACACCGATTCAAAATTAGATATTGCCATTTTAAAAATCGATAGTACATCTGCATTAAACTTTAAAGACTTACCTTATTCGTTTAAAACAAGTGCAAGTGATTTAGGTGAAAAAATATTTACACTTGGTTACCCATCACAAGATATCGTTTATGGTGAAGGAACCATTTCCTCGGCAAGTAGAGCGGGTGACACAAACATGTACCAAATATCTATTCCTGTAAACCCAGGAAATAGCGGTGGTCCGTTATTAGATGAATACGGAAATATTATTGGAGTTGTTAGCGGTAAAAACGAAAATGCTGAAGGAACAGGGTTTGCAAGTAAAGCAGTTTACATTAATGAGTTACTTAAAAACATTGAAGACAAAGAACTTCAAAAAGAACTTACTCCTAACAAACGTAATGCTTTAAAAGGCATGAAACGCAGTGAGCAAATTAAGCGCATCACTCCGTTTGTGTTCAACGTTTACGTTTACAAAGCGTCTAATTAATTGCCACGCTTCGATACATCCGCCAAAGGGCGGACACTCAGCATGACAATTAATTAAATGGTTATTTTCCTTCATTTTCAAATTGACACATCTTCAAATTTCCAAATTAGTTCATGTATTCTCAAGTAAAACATATCTTTTTTGATTTCGATAATACCTTATGGGATTTTGAAGCGAACTCAAAAAAGGTGTTGAATGATTTGATTGTTGAGTTTGAATTAGAGAAAAAATGCCAATGCAAAGCAGATTCGTTTATTAAAACATATATTTTAGTAAATGATGATTTGTGGGCCTTGTATCGCAAACAGGCAATTACCAAAGATGAATTACGTTCATCGCGTTTTACCAACACAATGTTGTATTTTGGTTATGATGATTTAACGCTTGGTTTAAAATTAGAAGATGAATACATTGCTCGTGCCCCGCATCAAAAAGAATTAGTGCCACATACAATTGAAGTGTTGGAATACTTGCACAAAAATTATGATTTGCATATTATAACCAATGGCTTTAAAGAAATACAACATATTAAATTAAGCACTTGCAACATTGGGCATTACTTTAAAAACATCATTATATCAGAAGAAGTTGGTTTTAATAAACCTGATGAAAGAATTTTTGAGCACTCGTTTACACTTGCAAATACAACGAAAGAACAATCACTTATGATTGGTGATGACTGGGATGCAGATATTTTAGGTCCGCACAAAATTGGTTTAAAAGCAATTTATTTTAATCGTAAGAATAAAGGAGTTAGTAATAATTTAGTTCCGGAGATTAAGTCGTTGGATGAGTTGATGGAGATGCTTTAATCAATTTACACCACTAGCTTTTGAAATTAACTCTTAATTGAAAACATGGAGTTGTTGTGTGAATATGTCACCCCGCTGGGGTTTGATTTGTTTTTTATTTCTGTTTGTTATTGATATGCCGCCCCGCTGGGGCTTTGATTTTAGCTCCGTAGGAGCTTTATATCAATAACAAAATCCCCTCAATCTCTTTAGCTACAGAGTAGCGTAATAAATTATAGCAAAAAACACCCAACAAACTTAACCTAAGCCTTTTCTTTCCTCACCACATTTATACTCAACTCATTCAATTGCTCATCAGAAATTTCTGAAGGAGAGTCAATCATCACATCGCGGCCTGAATTATTTTTAGGGAAAGCAATGAAATCACGGATGCTATCTGAACCACCAAACAATGAACACAAACGATCGAAACCGAATGCTAGTCCGCCATGTGGAGGTGCACCAAATTCAAATGCATTCATTAAGAAACCAAATTGTTTTTGTGCTTCTTCTTTTGTAAAGCCTAATATCTCAAACATCTGCGCTTGCAAATCTTTGTTATGAATACGAATACTTCCACCGCCAATTTCAACTCCATTAATTACCATATCATACGCATTTGCACGCACAGCACCAGGGTTTGTTTTTAGCAAATCAATATCCTCAGGTTTTGGTGAAGTAAATGGATGGTGTTTCGCATGCCATCTTCCAGCCAATGATGCTAACAAGTTTGGATCACCTTCGTTCCATTCTAACAATGGAAAATCTAAGACCCACAAACAAGAGAATGTGTTTTTATCTCTTAAACCTAAACGCGTACCCATCTCTAAACGTAACTCTGATAAGGCTTTCACAGTTTTATCAGTTGGTCCAGCAAGGATTAACATTAAGTCGCCTTTTTCTGCACCAAATAAATTTGCCCAGTTTTTTAAATCAGCTTCGGTAAAAAATTTATCTACCGATGATTTAATTGTTCCATCTTCATTGTAACGAGCATACACTAAACCTGTAGCACCAACTTGTGGACGCTTAACAAAGTCAGTTAACTCATCTAATTGTTTACGTGTATACGAAGCTGCACCTTTTGCACAAATACCTGCAATTAATTCAGCCTCTTCAAAAACTTTAAATGCCCCGCCTTCTCCATTGCCTTTCCACATCGAGCTGTCAGCCTCGCTATCTTTTAGGTAAGCGAATTTCATATCAAAACGAGTATCAGGTTTATCGTTACCATAATAACGCATTGCATCGGCATAAGTCATACGAGCAAGTGCAGGAATTTCGATTCCTTTTGATTTTTTGAATAAATGTTTTATTAAACCTTCAAACGTATTTAAAATATCTTCCTGCTCTACAAAGCTCATTTCGCAGTCGATTTGCGTGAACTCTGGCTGACGATCAGCACGCAAATCTTCATCACGAAAACATTTTACAATTTGATAATATCTATCAAAACCACTCACCATTAATAATTGTTTAAAGGTTTGTGGCGATTGCGGCAACGCGTAAAACTGCCCATCGTTCATGCGACTTGGAACAACAAAATCACGAGCACCTTCAGGAGTTGATTTAATTAAAACGGGAGTTTCAACTTCTAAGAAATTTAAACTATCTAAATAATTACGTGTTTCAATTGCAAGGCGGTGACGTAATTCTAAATTTTTACGTACTGCATTTCTACGTAAATCTAAATAACGGTATTTCATACGAAGCTCATCGCCACCATCTGTTTCATCTTCTATAGTGAAAGGTGGAGTAATTGCTTCGTTTAATACATTCATTGATGAAACCTTTAGTTCGATTTCACCAGTAGGTATATTTAAATTTTTTGATTCACGCTCTATAACAGTTCCTTTAACTTGAACAACAAACTCACGGCCAAGTGTGCGCGCTTGTTTAATTAAATCGGCGCTACTTGTTTCATCAAAAAACAATTGAGTAATTCCGTATCTATCACGTAAATCAACCCACAACAATGTTCCTTTATCACGTGAGCGTTGCACCCAGCCTGCAATTGTTACTTCTTGTCCTTTGTTTGATAAATTAAGTTCGCCGCAATTATGTGTTCTAAGCATTTTTTGAAAATTTTACGCAAAGTTAAGAGATTTATGGGATTGCGTTCAATCTTCTAATACATTTTGAGCAGTGTTTTTTGTGTGTTTGCTTAAATTTAATACATTTACGTTATAATTTTATAACCTTCTAGCAAACCATGAAACCTGTTTTTTTAATTTTTTTGTTTTTTGTTTTCGGCTTTACAGGCGCTTTATTTGCACAGCCTGACGAAAACATCGAGGAATTTCTTAGCAGAAAATGTACGGATGGTAATTGTAAGAATGGTAATGGAACACTAAAGGTTACCTTTAGGTTTAAGGGCGATGACCCGAGATTTATTTCAACTTATTCGGGGAATTTCGTTAACAAAAAACTGGAAGGTAAAGGAACATATAAGTGTTTTTTTAACCCTCCTAAAGATAAAACAGAACCAATTGCTACGCTAATTATAGAAGGAAACTTTAAGAATGGTATTTTAACGGGAGACATATCTATAACAACTAATTATTGTGAAAAATTTGAAGCAACTGTGCATAATAGTAGTTCAGGGTCAATTGACTCGATTACAACAAAATTCATTAAGCTATCAGATTCTTCTATTTACAAGGGTAAAATTGTTTTGGATGAATTTAAGCCTAAATACCCTATAACTTCATTTTCACTTCATAACGGTTGGGTTAGCCTTAAAGGCGTAGGTGAATTAAATCTTATGGAAATTTCGTACTATAATAAATACCAAAGATCATGTTTTACTCCAACCAACGATAAATGGTTTGGCTTATGCACTATGCCTAATGGCGACAAGATAAATGGTTGGTTTAACAATAGAGGGTTAGTGTCAAACACTGGCAGTGCTTATTATGCAGACGGTGACACTTTAGTATTAGATTTTAAAGGAATAAATGGCAATTACAAGTTTGCTAACGGTGATAAATTTGTTGGGGAGTATCACAATTGGCAAAGGCATGGGAACGGTAAGTTTACGTTTACCGACGGTACTACTGAAGAGTTGGTGTATGAAAATGGAATTATTGTAGCAAGAAAGGGAGATGAGCAATTTCCTGCTTACAAAAAATATTATGATGATTTAAGGCTAGAAAGAGAGGCTCAAAGTAAAGCCGTTTTTGATAAAGCAAGGAATATCCTGAACGAATCTAACAAAAAGAATGGACTTGTGCCTGTTAGCCAAGATATTTATACCGTTACATTTTTACTTGTAAAAACGGAGAGTTCATTCGTGTACGGCTCAAAAACAAATTATTCAGCTGTGTTTGTAGAAATAGAAGATTTAACTAAAATTGCCAATGAACAATCATTATTAACTATAGGCAAAACCTCCTTGAATAATCATGTTGATATAGGTAAATACAAAATTGCAAAACAATTCATTGATCGAAAGAAGGCATCCAGTGTAAAAACTTCCATTGAAAAAACAATTGCATTGTCAGATTTCAGAATCTTATCTGCACAAATAAATAAGTAAGTTCAAATTCAATTTTTTGGACCTGGTAAAGAAAAGTTATTGTGAAGCAAGGCCAGGACAAAAAATAATTTTGGATCTCAGTTATTGAATCTTCAGAAGCACGATTTCATTCGACTCGATAAAATAATTTCCGGGATTTATTGAAAAAAGGAATTAGCTGGTTATGATGCACAGCTTAAAAAATAAAATCTATTTTATTTCCTTGAGCTATTAATAAGTTCTGAATTACTAATCCAATTATTAAGGAAAAGTGCTTGTATATTGCTGTTTTCGCAAGTATCACAACTATTAGTTGGATTAATTTCCAGAAAATTCCAACGTATGCTCATTATAGAATAATTTAAATTTGTTTTGTCTGAACTAATTTTAAATTTAGTTACTTTATCATAAACTACCTTTTCCTCCATATCCTTAATGTATATCCCAACCCAAATATCGTTTTTAATAAAAGAGGTTGAGATTCTGTGCTTATAATATGCTCCGCTCTTTGTAAGAAATTCAATCCAATATATATCATCTCTAAATCCAAAGCGTTTAAGTTTTCTAGTAAATTTTTCCTTGATATTAATAGAAGCTGTAGTAAGATAATTATTTCTTTGTGGAACTTCTATCCAGTATTTTATATCGTATGTATTACTTGTCTCCAAATTCTTTTATATACAAGTACATTTCTTTTGTTCCGCTTTAAAATCCAGTTACCATTTTCGACTTTAACTGGTGTGTAAGACCTTAAAATCGCCGTTGTTGTTAAAGGATCATCAGTAAATAAATTACGCTCATCGGTTGCCGAAAAGTCAGTTGCATAGCCGTACATTCGTTTGTTCAAGTGCCATACTAAAAACTCAGGTGCATCATCTCCCGAAAAATAGGCTGCTGTCTTTTTATCAAAATATTGATGCATTGATAATGACTGCAAGGTACTTCTAGGTTTCCAATTCAATTTATTTTTCCAAGCATAACTTAATTCCCATGGGTAAAAATCAATCGTTTTATTTCCTATTTCATTTAATGTTTCTTCACTTAAAGTAAGAGATGGATTGTTTGCACTTTTCTCGGAAATTTCTATCCACTCAGCATTTAATTTATTGTAATCAACTGTGAAATAATACAGATTTGAAAAACCATTTGTAAACTTGAGCCTAAATCCATCGAATCCCCATTTATTATTTAAATTTAAATAATAAGTTAATGTAAAGTAGAGTTAGGCCCTACATCAAGAGGCATGTTTTCGGAAAAACCACTGGTGGAATAAAAATAATTTTGAAACATATTTATTATTCCTTGAAAGTTCCCAAATAACATAAAACCCTGAAAAATAAGGATGGTAATTGCAAAAACAGCCAACATACCAATCAGTTTAAATTGCTTGTTTTTATATAGTAATACGAAAACAAAATAATACCCGCACAATGCAACTGCTGAAATACCAATTGAATTCTTTATATAAAATCCTTCGATTACAATTAATACAACAAGAAACAAATAAAAATGCTTGTTCGATTTATTATGCAACAAAATAAGTAATAACACAAGAACCAATAATAAATAATCGATAGTTGTAGATATGGTAAACAAAAAGTAAAGTACAATAAAAACAATAATTAGGTTCCAATTTTTATATTTTGAATTAACAAGAAATGTAAAAAAAGCAATTAGTGCTTTTATGACTGTTAAACACAAAACGCCATAAATCATATTGTTTCCAACAGCAGAAGGGTGCCTTAAAAAAGCAAGTGGCCCATATATTAAGGAAGATTCATTATGGAATTTTCCACTATCAAAAATGTAATTGTGTGCCCAAAAATAAGATCCATCTAAACCGTAAACAAAATCACCTGTAACAACTGGAAAAGTAAGAGCAATTAAAATACAAGTGGGCGTCCAAAAAGAGACTGTCTTATTTTTTATAAAGCTTTGAACTATCTTCGAGATTTGCATTAATATTCTGATTGCAGTTGGGCTTGTGCTATTTTCCTAAACTGATTTTAAAATCTTCGGAGTTTCCTTTGATATTGATATTTACGAATTTTACCTTTTTATCTTTATCTCGATAAACAATCCCATCAACCTGTGTGGAATCTACTTCTTCTCGTTTTTTACCGAACAAATATTTAAAGCCAACATCAGTTACCATTTTCATTGGAACCTTGATGTTATAATCCATATCGGATGTGAAGGCTTGTTTACCTGATATTTCTATAAAACCGAGAGAAGAATTAATGTTCATAGAAGGGATGTACATTACTCCTTTTTTAATTTCAAATGTATTTTGCAAGGTATCGAATAAAATGTTGTTTAAGTTTTTGTCCTTAAAATAATCCTTCATCAATTGCATCGGGGCATAATTTTTTAAAGCTCCATTTACTAAACTTGTATTCATAGTTATTTCCGACTCATCCATAATTGGCATAAGGTCGGTATGCATACGAACCTTCCCATTTAATTTACCGGTAAGATGACCAGAGATATTATTGCTAACAAGATATTCTTGCCCAAAATTATCGAACTTCAACATTAGCTTTGCTAAATCCACATCTTTTAATTTAATGTTTGGAGCAAAATATATTTTTGATTTATCCGAACCGTTAAAATATCCATCAATCTCAATGTGTCCGTCGGCTGCATCCATTGAAAATGTATCGATATAGAAATAATGATTTTTTTGCATACGCATGCGACCGACTACATTGTGTAAATGAATTTTTTGATAGAGTAATTCTTTCACATCTAACTTTATTTTCATGTTACTGAATGGTAAACTAAATACATTAAAAATAGTATCATGCGAGCTAACAACAACTTTAGTAGTATCTCCTGGCTTTTTCTTTCTTGCTACTTTACTCATATCGTAATTTAGCAATTCATCTAAATTTAGGTATTTTGCTTTTAAAGTAAAACGGTTGTTCTTTTTAGCTTCATCAAAATTATTACCCAAAAAATAACCTAAACTAATGGTGAATTCATTCTTGCCTAACTTACCAGTCATTTTCTCAATCGAATTCTGTTATCGCTGTACTTAATTGTTCCTGCTAGGTTTTCTAATTTCATAGGATGAATTTTAGATTTAACTCCACCCTCTTCAATTACCAATTCCATTGATTTAAAAACAGAATCATAAACGATTTTCGCGTTTCCTTTTAGCTTAAGTCCACTCAGTGTTTCTCTCCTGTATGCATCTGGAATGTAATCTACATTTTTGTATACAAATGTTCTTCCGAACTTTAGCGTATCACAAGCAATATCAAAAACTATTTCCGAACTTCCTTTTATATTTTTCTTAAACCACATTGGATAATTCTTAAGCTCACCTTTAATATCCAAGTAACTCTTACCCTTTTTTCCTCCTAGTTTCCCTTTAAGTGCGAGAAGTTTCAAACTACTTTCATTAATTATAACATCTGCTTTAAGATCTTCTAGTCTCCTTGAATAATGTTTTAGTTGACCACATAATTTATCAATAAGGAACTCTCCATGTGGAAGTGCCATGTTGGTATCAGTAAAGTTTTTCGCACGTGTTTTAAAGGTAAACACCCCTTGAAAATTTGTTATGGCTTCATCAATTGGCTTTAGTTTTGTTGTATCGAAAGTGGTAAGTTCTTTAAAATCTAAATTTTTTGATGCCATCACAATGTGCAAATCTAAAGGAGTTCCTTCCTTATGAAAAATAGCAGGTAAGTTAGTAACTCCAACACTCATCTTAAGGTCGGATTTACCAATGTTTACAGAACAATTTTCTACATACACATTCTTCTCTTTCATATAAGCATCCAAGTTCAGGTTTTTTACTGTGTGCGGATACTTAGGCATTTTAAAAGTTAAGTTTCGAATCTTTAATTCGCTATCTATTCCTTGTTTTAATTTTGCAAAGGTTTTTGAAGTTGCATTTACATCAACTAATTCATCATAATGTACTTTTAAACTTACTTGTCCACTTAAATTTTGTAATTGTTGTAATTGAAGAAACTTAGCTAAAAACTGTAAATCAAAATCTGTTGAAACATCCATATTTATATTAGGATCATCAAAATTTCTCATAATTACATTTGCCATTACTTCACCCTGTTCAGGAAAAGCATACATATCAACCAAACCAACTTCAAAAGTACTTGGCTTTCTTTCAATTCCATTTGTAAAGTAACCTCTAAAAGAAAGTTGATCAAGGGTTTTCTTTGACTTAATATTCGTGAAGTACCCATTTTTGCACCCAAAATCAGCTCTAATTTCTGGCTGCCTATCGTTACCGACTATTCCTTTTATACTTGCATCAAAATACAAACTACCTGCGTTTTTATATTTCTGCATGTATCCTGCTAAATCAGCGGGTAGAAATGCAAAGAGCATATCAAAATCGGATTTCTCCCCGTTAAATTGTAAATTCATATAGGGACTTCCCTTAAAAATCATGAAGCCTTTCATAGCAAACGAAACTCCTTCTAACAATAATTTAGAAGGTTTAATGTCTAATATCTCACGCTTCTTATCAAAAACAATAGCTGCATCAATATCAAATTTTTTGTTTTTGATGAATGAAGTATCCTTGTCTTTTATAAAAGTCATGTGAAACTCCCCGTCAACAGATGCTCTCAGCCTTTTTCTTCCTGTACTAAATTTGGCGTTAATATCATCTAAGTATGTGTCAAATGTTTTGTTTTGAGTTTCGTCAACATATTTTACATCTAAATTTTTTATTTTAATTTTTTTCAATCCCATTCTAAAAACTTCATTTGAACCCGCAGTATCAACCGGACCAACAGATTCAAAGGCATTCATTAAATTAAGTTTGCCCGTAGTGTCCTGAATAATTTGCATTTCACCACCAATAATTTCGAGCATATTAATTCTATATTTCCCTTCAATTATTTTTCTTAAATCAAAATCGAGGTAAACATCTTTTATATGGGCAATTGGTTTTGTGTTTGTAGTTTTTGATTCATACACTTCTACATCTTCCAAATCAATGGATACATTTGGAAAATCATGGAAAGGAGAAATATGACTATCCTTGAGTTTAATGTGTCCAGCAAAACTTTCGTTAACTGAAGCAAGTCCCTTTTGTACTAAAGAATCTTGATTATAATAAACCAATGCAATTACAACAATAACTATAATAATAGGGATAAGCATCAACCACGCGAAGAATTTGAGAAGGCGTTTCCACCATGGCTTTTTTACTTTAGTCATCAAACAAATTTACTCAAAAATTATCTAATCTCGTTTCTAAAAACAAAAAACCCGTCCTGAGAATTCGGGACGGGTTTTATTAGTCTTGTTCGTTTATTTGGTAGAATCATATATTTCTTGCAGTTTTTGCTTAGTTGCATGTGTTTTATCATACAACTGTTGCGTTGCTGTTGGGTCACCGCTACCCTTTTTAATTTCATCTAGTTTAACAGTGTACTCATCCTCTTTATCTTGATAGCGACTAATTTGAGCCTTCATTGCTTTTTGAGCAAAAAACTTAACATAAGCATTACCTCCACTTTTTGCAAAATCTTTAAAAATTGCTGCCCCGCTTAAAACAGTTTCATCGTTGCAACGCTTTAAGAAAGAACTATACATATTTAAGAATCCAAAACTTTCGAATCCTGTGAAGTAATCCTTTTGCTTTACGAAATAACTATTGTTTTCATCCGAACCAAAATTTGAATACAAATCCATAATTGCATAACGCATATTATCAGCTGTTTCATTTTCTAATTCTTTTGCCTTTGCCATCGCTGCAGGTGCATCATACTGTGCAATTGCTGATAATGCTGAACCTACAACCATATATGATTTATCATTTAGCTTCTCTTTATATATTGCAGTAAGATCGTCGCCTTTGTAATACTTAGCTAAAAACTCAATTGCTTCTGCTCTCACATTTGATTTAGGGTCGTTATTAGCTATAGTAACTATAAGTGGTTTTATTTCGCTTTCCTTTTTTGTTGCAATATCTCCTAACAAAGAAATTGCTGTACTTCTGTGTCCATCCCATTTATCAGCTAAAGCTAATTTCACAGTTTCATAAACCATGGGTTCTTCAATGTTTCCTTTAAATGCTTGCAGGGCTTCATATCTATCCAAAAACAAAGGAGCGTTTTTATATTGATACACATAATCCGACAAGGTTTTATCATCCGATTTTTTAAACAACAATTGTTTTTCTCCATCAAAATTTACCAAGGCTGGTTTAGCGTCCATATCAAAAACAAATTCTTGGCTTGCTTTAGTAATTACAATTTTTTCTCTTCTCACTTTTTTAGAAGCTCCTTCGCCAAAATAAAAATCAACATACAATGGTAGTTTATATAAAGGTGTAGTGGAAAAATCTTGTTGTTGTTTTACTTTTAAAACTAATTTTTTTGCTCCATTATCAAAATCGGATGAGATTTTTAAATCGGGATGTCCCTTTGCAAGGAACCATTGATTAAAAAACCAATTCAAATCTTCACCTGTAGTTTCTTCAAAAGCTAAACGTAAATTATGAATTTCAACCGAAGTGAATTTATTTTTTTCTAAGTACAATTTAAGTGAAGCAAAAAAAGCATCGTCGCCAACATACTTACGAAGCATGTGCAATATTTGCCCTCCTTTGTTATAACTGTGCCCGTCAAACATATCTTCTCTCACTGCAACATCAAAACGAATCATATCTTTTTGTGTTTGTGTTGCTTCGGCAAAATAACCGGAACGGCTTCCTAAACTATGCGCATCTGCAGCATCCAAACCATATTTATATTCTTCCCACAAATATTCGCCGTAAGTAGCAAACGATTCGTTTAAAGGTAAGTTACTCCAACTCTCGCAAGTAACTAAATCTCCAAACCACTGATGAAACAATTCATGAGAAATAACATCTTCTCCTCTACTTCCGTCGATTAATTCTTTATCTGTTTGATAAACAAAATCACCATGCAACGTTGCGCTTGTGTTTTCCATTGCTCCAGAAACATAATCACGAGCAACAATTTGAGCATATTTAGGCCAAGCATATGGAACACCTAATTTATTCGAATAAAACTCAATCATCTCTGGAGTATTTCCGAAAATTGATTTTGCATACTGCTCATATTCTTTCTCAACATAATAACTTACTTCTTTTCCATTCCAAGGTTTATCCGTTACTTTTTTAAACTCACCAATTCCCATCATTACTAAATAAGGCGCGTGCTGAAAATCCATTTTCCAATGATCGGTGCGCGTTCCATCCGCATTTTTTGTTTGCGCATTTAAAACTCCGTTTGATAGTGTTGTGTATTTATCATCAACGGTAATAAAAATTTCGTTTGTCATACGTTCGTTCGGACTATCAATTGTAGGAAACCAAACTGAGTTGCTTTGCGTTTCTCCTTGCGTCCAAATTTGAGGCATTTTGTTTGGCTCTTCTCCTTTAGGATTAATAAAATACAAACCTTTATCGCTTTGTATTGCCTTACTTCCACCAACTTTTAGCTCATTTGGTTTTGATTTATACTCGATGTAAATAGTATATTTATCATTACGCGTATATGTTTTATCCAAATCAATTTTTATCGAATCGTTTTCATAAACATATTTTAAGTCAGTAATTGCTTTATCTTTTATCATTTGCACTTTAAACAAATCCATTCCGCGCGCATTTAGGAATAATTTATTAGTTGCATAAAAATAAGGCTTGATATCAATGGTTGCTTTCCCCATTAACCAAGCGTTATTCCAATCGAAACTAACTTGCAGTTTTGTATGAATAATGTCATTTAATTTTGTGTTAGCCGCTTGGTATATTTTTTGTTCAGGTTCTTTAGTTGGAATAACATTAACAGTATCTAAAAGAATTACTGGCTCATTAACTACTGTAGTTGTTGTTTGATTTTGTTTTGATTTGCAAGCAAAAAAAAGAGTTGATACAAAAATTGCCCCTGTAAATATGTACTTCATAAAATTAATTTGAATATGTAAAAGTCGTAAAATTAGCTCAAAATTTCTGAAAATTGTTATAATCGGTTAATTTTAAGGTGCTTTGGTCTCATTCTAGTTAGAAATCCGATGGTTTTTCGGCAAGTATTTATACCTTTATACTATAATGCTTCGTACTTTTGGAATATACATCATCATTTGCTTTTCAGCTTTTGTTTCAAAGGCTCAACTGAATGTATCTGCTACTTCCAATGCTGGAGCATTAGTAAATAATATTGTTGGTTCTGGGGTTCAGGTAACCAATGTAACATTAAATTGCAATGGTTCAGCAAGTGGAACTTTTAGTTCGAATGGAACAAACTTAGGAATCAGTTCAGGAATTATACTTGCAACAGGTGATGCAGTAGAAGCTATTGGTCCAAACAATTCTAGTGGAGGTAGTGGCTTCAGTAGTGTTGGATGTTTTAGTTCAGGAGAATCTTTTTTTGACCCAAATGTATTAGGAATAGAGCCAGAAGCCAAATATGATGGTTGTGCTCTTGAGTTTGACGTTAAACCAGTGTGTAATACATTAAACATCAATTACGTTTTTGCATCGGAAGAATATCCTGAATTTGTTGGGGCTGGATACAATGATGCGTTTGGATTTTTTGTATGGGGCCCAAACCCAAGCGGCGGTTCATACAGTGGAACAAACATTGCAAAGGTTCCTGGCACGGGTATTCCTGTTGCAATTGACAATATTAATGGTGGAAGTTTTTCTCAGTATTATGTAGATAATTCAGGTGGTTCAACAATTGAATATGATGGATTTACTAAGCCTCTTGTGGCATCAATTAATGTTACACCTTGCAGTATCTATCATCTAAAACTTGTAATTGCAGATGCAGGGGATTGCTTATACTCTTCCGCAGTATTTCTTTCACACAAAGGATTAACTTGCTCCCAATCTGAAGTACCACAAAACTCTGTAAGTACAACGCCTATTTCTTGTGGCAATGATGGAACAGCAACGGTAACTGTTACTGGATACTCAAATCCCATCACATACAATTGGCAGCCTGGCGGACAAACAACTGCAACAGCTACAAATCTTGGGTCGGGTACTTACACCTGTACATTAGGATTTTCTTTACCTTGCCCGTTTACACAAACTGTTACCGCAACCTTAACTGGAAATAATATCTTAAACCTTAACACAAGCAGTACAAATAGTTATTGCAATAATCCGAGTGGAACGGCTTCTGTTGTAACAAGTGGTGGAATCCCTCCTTATTCTCCTCCTACTTGGAACACAATTCCTCCTCAAAGTACAAACAGCATTAATAACTTACTTCCCGGAACTTATTCAGTTACACTTAGTGATGCTAGTGGTTGCACAGTTACAAAATCGATTGTTGTAGGTAACACTTCACCTAATATTATCATTACCGACTCAATTATAAACTCTACTTGCAATTCAGCTAATGGTGCTGTTTTTATAAAAAACATTACTGGCGGCACTCAACCTTATTCATATAACTGGGATACTAGTCCAATAAGTACATCACAAAACCTAACAAATATTTTCCCTGGAGTTTATTCATTAACCATTACCGACATTGATGGTTGTACCAAAACAGAAAACTTTACAGTAAATAATTTGGACAGTGTTTTACTTTCAATTAAAACAATAAATGAATATTGTAATCAAAGAAACGGAGAGATAAATGTTTCTATAATAAATGGTGTAGCTCCCTATAACTGGGATTGGAGTCATTCTGCAACATTAAATAATTCCTCTGCAAGTGGATTATCTGCTGGACCTTATAGCTTTACTGTTACGGATGCGGCAGGTTGTGTATCTAACGGAAGCGCAATAATAACAAACATAAGAGATTTGTTTTCTGGAGAAATTTATACCCGCCCTGCTGAACCCATAGTAAATATTGACTTTGCACTTGGTGTAACATTACCTCCCACTTGGGATATAACGCAAATTGTTTTATCTGATGGAACTATAAGAACAAATGAAACTGAAGTAATGTTAAACTATCCTGAATACGGATACTACAATTCAACATTTTATTTGATAAGCGAAAATGGGTGTCTTGATACTGTTAAGTACACCATTTTTATTAAAGATTTTATGACTATTTATATTCCAAATGCATTTACTCCTAACAGAGACGTGCGAAACAATGTTTGGTTTGTTTACGGTACTTTAGTTAAAGAAATTCAAATCCTAGTTTATAATCGTTGGGGAGAAAAATTGTTCGAATCAAATGATATCGAAAAAGGTTGGGACGGAACTTATAAAGGAAAAATGTGTCAGGAAGACATGTACATTTACAAAGTAGTTGCTAAAGACTATTTTAACGAAGAAAAAAAATTAGTTGGGCACATCAATTTATTTAGATAAATGAATATTGAAGAACTAAGAGACTATTGCTTGCAAAAAGAAGGCGTTGAAGAGTGTTTTCCCTTCGACAATGAAACATTGGTTTTTAAAGTTTATGGAAAAATGTTTCTTTTGTGTAGCCTCGAAAACAATCCTGTTAGTTTTAATGCCAAGTGCAATCCTGACAGAGCAATAGAACTTCGCGAACAATATATGTGTATTCGACCAGGCTACCACATGAACAAAACACATTGGAATACCATTGATTGTGATGGAAGTATCTCAAAAAAATTAATCTTCGAACTTATAGATCATTCTTACGAATTGGTGTATAAAAAACCAAAAGCCCCGAAAAAATAGTTTCACTTATCGCTTATTAGCTACCACTTACCAAGTGAAAAGCGCCAATTTGCATTACTTGTTTTTATTTTAGAATAAACATCAGTACATTCGTTTCAAGTATATGTTGAACCGAATTTACATACTCCTGTTTTTATCTGTTTTGCTTTTAAAAGGCTATTCGCAGTCGTATAATTTTAAGCATTATTCTGTTGAAAACGGATTGCCTTTCATTCAAATATTTTCTGTCTTTCAAGATGAGCGAGGTTACTTGTGGACCTCTGGATACGGTGGTTTGAGTAGATTTGATGGAAAAGAATTTATTAATTACAGTCCCAAAAATGGTTTAGCAAATCATTATGTAAACGCTGTAACCTGCTGCACCAAAGGAAACTTATGGATTGGAACGAAAAACGGATTAAATGAATTTGTAAACGAAAAAACATTTAATACTTATACAACAAAAAACGGACTTCCGTCAAATGCTATTTTATCGCTTGCTTCCGACAAAAAAAGTAGCCTTTACGTAGGAACAGATAAAGGATTATGTGTTTTAAGAAATGACAAGTTCGAAGCATTTTCTTCATTAAAAGGGCAAGCTATAAAAACTATTTTAAACACTAATAACCTTGGGATTGTAATAGGTACAAATACAGGAGTTCATATTCTTAAAGACCAAAACAATAAAACTACTTCAACGATTATTTCGAATGTTAATGTAAACTGTTTAGCTGTAAGTGGCTCTACACTTTGGATTGGAAGCGCAAACGGATTAATTAAATATGATTTTATAAGTAAAAAGCAAATTTTATTCGGCGTTTCAAATGGTTTAATAGATGAAAACATTACTTCCTTAACAAGCGATTTAAAAGGGAATGTGTGGATTGGAACAAAAACCGGCTTAATGAAATTTAACGGAAAACAGTTTTTGTACTACAAAATATCTTCCGACGCAAACAGTAATAATATTTTATGTTCCACTATTGATTACGAAGAAAATATTTGGTTTGGAACACATGCAGGATTATTTAAATTTAGAGATGAAGGATTTATAAGTTATGGAGCACACGATGGATTAACGAACACAATGGTTTTCCCTATTGCAAGAGATAATAACCAAGCGCTTTGGATAGGAACCGAATCGGGTGGCTTATTTAAATACGAGAATAATATTTTTGAGCAACAAAAGAACATTGCTTATGTTGGTGATACTATTAATTGCTTTTTTAAAGAAAATGATAAGCTTTGGATAAGCAGCAATTATGGCCTTTCGATTTATCGCAACAAATCTTTTAATCCAGTTAAAAACTTGCCTGCATCAAATACATTTAGAGTTACTAAAGACAAACAAAATAATTATTGGATTGGTATAGTTAATGGCGTTATTAAATGTAAAATAAACGAGCAGTACAGCGCAACAGATATTGAATATTATACATTTGAAAATACCGCAGCTGATTGTCAAACCTGGGCAATTATGGAAGACAACCTTGGGCAAATATGGGCAGGAGTTTATATGGCAGGTTTATACAAATTAGAAAATAACAAGTTCGTTCGCATGAATGAAAAACTTGGAATTAAAGACGATGATATTTTTTCAATAGTTAAAACTCGAACAGGAATATTGTATGCTGGATCTTTAGATGGTGTTTATCAAATAAATCCTGCCACTTTGCAAACCTTTCAGTTTAATGAAGAAAACGGACTAAGTTCAAACCTTGTTTATACCTTGTTACTTACTAATAATGACAATGTATTGTGGGCGGGAACCAATCAAGGTGCAAACAAAATTAATTTGTTCGATTATAATCAAACAGGTACAGTTAATATTACGCATTATGGAGAAGCAGATGGATTTAAAGGCGTAGAGTGTAACACAGGTTCATGGGTAGATGAAGATGGTATTATTTGGTTTTCTACCGTAAGCGGCTTGGTTCGTTATAATCCAGAGCAATATACCTTAAACGATAAAGAAGCTAAACTTAGTTTTACAGGGCTAAAATTATTCTATTCGGATACAACATTGCCAAATAATGCAACATTATCACACGACTACAATAATATTAGTTTTAACTATTCTGGAATTTGCTTAACCAATCCCGAAAAGGTTAAATACATTCACAAGCTAGATGGTTTTGATAAATACTGGAGCCCTGAGTCGGATGAAAACATTACGCGTTACAGCAATTTACCTCCTGGCACCTACACCTTTAAAGTGCGTTGCAGCAACAATGAAAACATTTGGAATCAACCCATCGAATTTAGTTTTACGATTGAGAAGCCCATTTACCAACGCTGGTGGTTTATACTTGCGAGTATAGGATTTGTTGTGTCAATTATCATTTTAATTTTCCGAATTAGATTAAATCAAGTGCAGCGCAAACAAGCAATTGAAACTGAACAACAAATCGAAATTTCAAAAAATCAGTTGAAAGCATTGCGTTCACAAATGAATCCACATTTTATGTTTAATTCATTAAACTCAATTCAAAACTTTATTTTAAATAATAAAGATGATAGAGCTGTAATGTATTTAAACAAGTTTGCAAAGTTGATGCGATTAATTCTTAATAATTCTGAAAAATCACATATTACTTTAAGTGAAGAATTAGAGGCAATGCGTTTGTATATTGAGTTGGAACAAATGCGTTTTCAAAATCAATTTCAATTTAAAATTACATTGGGGGATGACATTGATCCTGACTACGAGCAAATACCAACTATGCTTATTCAACCTTACGTTGAGAATGCCATTTTGCATGGTTTAAATCCTAAAAAAGATTCAGGTCTCTTGCAAATTGATATTCGTTTAGCAGGAAGCGTGATGATTTGCTCCATCATCGATAATGGAATTGGTAGAGAAAAATCAGCTGAAATGAAGCGTAATTCGGCTAAAGAACACAAATCAATGGCAATGGATATTACCAAACAACGTTTGCAAATATTGAATACCATGAATCAATCTAACTTAAGTGTTAGAATAAATGATTTAAAAGATGAAAAAGGTTTGCCAATAGGAACAAAAGTTGATATATTTATTCCGATTACATAATTAAATTTTTAACGCCATGATAAGAGCAGTAATTGTAGAAGACGAACCACAAAGCAGAGAACTGCTTGCAGCCTTAGTTGCAAAAAATTGTGCAGGTGTAACGGTGGTAGAAACTGCCATTAATGTAGAAACTGGTGTTGAAGCAATAAAAAAACATCAACCTGATTTAGTTTTCTTAGACATTTCGATGCCAGATGGGACGGGTTTTGACTTACTAGGGAAAATTCAAAATCAAAAGCTGGATGTAATTTTTACAACTGCAACCGATAAGCATGCAATAAAAGCAATAAAATATTCAGCGCTTGATTATCTTTTAAAACCAATTGATGTAGAAGAATTAATTGCAGCCGTTAATAAGGTGCAGGAAAAAAAATCATCAGTTAGTGGTGTAGAAAACCTTGCGTTTCTTTTACAAAACTTGCAGCAAAAAAACGATAATTATTCTAAAATAACATTGCCAACAGGTAATGCTTATGAAATTGTAAATATTCCGGATATTATTCGTTGTGAAGCAGAAGGCAGCTACACAAATTTTTATTTAAACGGAAACAAAAAAATAATGGTGTCGGCAAGTTTAAAACACTACGAAGATTTGTTACCCGAAAAAGATTTTATTCGCGTTCATCATCATCACCTCATCAACATGAATCATGTAATTCGTTTCTTAAAAGTAGATGGTGGCTACGCAGTTATGAGCGACGGAACACAAGTTGAACTTTCTAGAAGAAAAAAAGATGCGTTCTTAGAGAGACTGAACAAATTATAATTTCAGATGCCTTGTTTTAGATTTTAGATTTATTGTGTTATAAATCTAAAATCCTCTATCTAAAGCCTTAAATAAAGATTACCTAACTCTAACCGTTTTGCTATAGATTTTATTATTTGCAGATGCGGTAACAACGTACTCGCCTTGAGGCAGTTTTTGTTCAGGATCAAGTGCTGCAATGTATTGAGGCATTGCATTCATAAATACTTTTGAGAAAAATTGATTCCCCTTTTTATCCTGAAGTACAACTAACACTTCTTTACCTTCAAATCCCTTTAGCAATAAATTTAATTCTTGTCCGCCACTTGGGTTTTGCGAAACAGCAATATCCGAAGCTAATATTTCTTCTGCTTTCACATAATGAATTGTTGCATTCGAATAAACTACTTCTTCATTCGCTTCATTCACTTGTTTTAATCTGTAGTATGAAATCCCTTCTGCTGGAGTATAATCTGTATCAAAATACTCCATGTAGTTTCCAGTTTGACTAGCACACTCTGCACGCGTAACCTCTTCAAATGTTTTTCCGTCTTTAGAACGCTCAACAACATAAACTGCTTTTGTGCAATTTGTTTTTGAAACCCATTTAATATCTATTTTATCGTGGTTTTGAATAACTTCAAAATACACATCTTCAACTCCTAAGTTTTTTGTTTCAGCAATACTTGTTAATCCAAAGGCACAAGCTACAATAAGAAATAATTTCTTCATAAGGTAAAATTTAGAAAGTACAATTTGCGAAGAAATAATTATTATCCCAAGTCATAAACTAAATCAGTTTAACACTTTATTAACATAAAAGTTTCTGATAGTCAATCTATTGATTTACATACATTTGTAAATAAAAAACCCGAAGCTAATTGATTTAACTTCGGGTTTTAATTATTTAAGTGGGGTATGTTATTACAATATTAACATTGCATCACCATAAGAATAGAATTGGTACTTCTCTTTTATAGCTTCTTTGTATGCTTTCATAATTAAATCGTAACCACCAAAAGCTGATACCATCATTAATAAAGTTGACTCAGGCATGTGGAAATTTGTAATCATACAATTAGCAACACTAAAATCGTATGGAGGGAAAATAAATTTATTTGTCCAGCCACTGTAAGGATTTAAATGCCCTGATACAGAAACAGAAGTTTCCATTGCACGCATAACTGTAGTACCTACAGCACATACACGTTTCTTAGTATCTTTTGCTTTGTTTATTTTATCGGCAGTAGTGCCTGGAATAATTACTTCTTCAGATTCCATTTTATGTTTGGTTAAATCTTCAACTTCCACCATACGGAAAGTTCCTAAACCAACATGCAATGTCAAATATTCTAAATCAACACCTTTAATTTCTAAACGCTTTAATAACTCACGGCTAAAATGTAAACCTGCCGTTGGAGCCGCTACTGCGCCTTCGTTTGCAGCAAATACAGTTTGGTAACGATCTACATCGCTTTCTTCCACTTTACGTTTAATGTATTTAGGAAGTGGAGTTTCGCCCATGTCGTATAAACATTTTCTAAACTCTTCGTAACTACCATCAAATAAGAAACGTAATGTTCTTCCGCGCGATGTTGTGTTATCAATAACCTCAGCAACTAATGCATCATTATCGCCAAAATATAATTTGTTACCAATACGAATTTTACGAGCTGGGTCAACTAACACGTCCCACAAACGACTTTCTGCATTTAACTCGCGTAACAAAAACACTTCTATTTTTGCTCCCGTTTTTTCTTTGTTTCCATACATACGTGCAGGGAAAACTTTTGTATCGTTAAACAACATTACATCGCCATCATCAAAATAATTAATGATGTCTTTAAATACTTTATGTTGAATTTTTCCTGTTTTACGATCTACAACCATTAAACGGCTTTCGTCACGATTTTTTGCAGGATGCTCTGCCAATAGTTCTTTTGGCAAATTAAATTTGAATGCTGATAACTTCATATATGATTTTGATTTAAATAAGATGCACGCAACAAAGCAAGAGAAAGGTAATATGAATATGTAGTGCTTTGTGTCATTAATCTTACAGGATTAATTTTGAGGGCGCAAATATACAACAAAAAGAGGCCTTTGTCAAGTAAAGATTTGGTTTTGCCCGTTTTGCAAGGGAAACAAGATGCGCTTTTTGATTTTACCTCGCTTTTTACTCGTCAAAACCGGGTCTCACAAAATTATATGCATTCGGGAACTCTATTTCGGCAACTCGTTTTATTTGCTGCAAAAGAGAGAGTGCATTTAGTATAGTATCTTCTTGTTCAGGAAAATAAGAATGCAGTTTTGCATAAGCAGCCATGCTCTTTTCAATAGCAATTAAAGCTATTTTAGCGCTCCCATCACTGTCTTTCGGGTAATCAAATGTATCTTCCTCTTCATCACATTTTCCACTAAGCGCACGTTGAAGTTTAACTTCAATAAAAAACATAAACCATTGCACAACTTCAAATGCATCAGCAATTTCAGCAGTAGTTTCTACTATTTCCTCAGGTGACTTTACTCCCAAATGTCCTTGCTTAACCAATTCGCGCACCTTTTCAGGAAAATCTACTTCATCTTTAGTAAAAGCAAGTGTTAGTTTAGAGTACTTACGGCTAAGGCTTATAATGGTATGGTTTTTTTTATAATCTTCTTTTCTTTGTTCGTTTTACTTTTCTTTTTCTGATGGCTCATAATTTTCTATTTCACTAAAATCTATGCCCCGCTTTTCTGCCTCTTTTTTGAGTAAATCAACCGTTTGTTTAAAGTTTGAAGATAAATTATCCCAAAACTCATTGTTATCCATATCTAATTGCTCCGAAGATAATTTACTTGTGCTTTCAAACACAGCGCACTTACTTGTATAAATGCAACGTTCGCACCACCTATCGCAGTAGTTATGTATTCCTGATATGTTATCCTTTCCCATATTGTGCGTCTAAAATTACACAATTTCTAATTAAGCGAACAAGTTCCTATTTCTTGTAAAATTTGTATCTTCGTGCCCTTAAAACGAATATTATGGCATCTGATAACTATCAACACCACGATTATTATTTAATGGACGAAATGCTTAGCGATGAGCACAAACTTATTCGCGAAACAGCTCGTGCATGGGTTAAAAAAGAAGTAACTCCTACAGTGGAAGAATATGCACAACGTGCAGAGTTTCCGAAACACTGGATTAAAGGATTAGCTGAAATTGGTGCTTTCGGGCCATACATTCCAGCTGAATACGGCGGACCAGGCTTAGACCAAATATCTTACGGTATTATTATGCAAGAGATTGAGCGTGGAGATAGTGGATTACGTTCTACTGCATCTGTACAAAGCTCATTAGTTATGTATCCTATCTACGCTTACGGAAGCGAAGAGCAAAAGAAAAAATATTTACCAAAATTAGCAACAGGTGACTTAATGGGATGTTTCGGTTTAACCGAGCCTGACCATGGATCGAACCCAAATGGAATGATTACTAACTTTAAAGATAAAGGTGATCATTACTTATTAAATGGCGCTAAAATGTGGATTTCAAATTCACCATTTGCTGATATTGCAATTGTGTGGGCAAAGGATGAAGCTGGTGAAGTAAGAGGTTTAATTGTTGAGCGTGGCTCGGAAGGATTTACAACTCCTGAAACACATGGTAAATGGAGTTTACGTGCAAGTGCAACTGGTGAGTTAGTATTTGATAATGTAAAAGTTCCTAAAGAAAATTTATTGCCAAACGTAAAAGGTTTAAAAGGACCATTGGGTTGTTTAAATAGCGCACGTTATGGAATAGCTTGGGGTGTTATTGGTGCAGCATTAGATTGCTACGATAGCGCTTTACGTTATAGCAAAGAGCGTGTTCAATTTGGTAAGCCAATTGGTGCATTTCAGTTAACACAAAAGAAATTAGCGGAAATGATTACGGAAATTACAAAAGCACAATTGTTAACGTATCGTTTAGGTCAGTTAAAAAATGAGAATCGTGCAACACCTGCACAAATCTCAATGGCTAAACGTAACAACGTAAACATGGCATTACAAATTGCACGTGAAGCACGTCAAATACATGGTGGAATGGGTATTACAGGTGAGTATCCAATTATGCGTCACATGATGAATTTAGAATCAGTAATTACTTACGAAGGAACACATGATATTCACTTGTTAATTACAGGTATGGATGTTACAGGGTTTAATGCTTTTGGGTAATTAGATTTTTAATACTAATTGAAAGGCTTTGCATAACGCAAAGCCTTTTTTGTTTTAGAGAATTTTTTTATTTTTAATTATGCTTAGTTCACATTTCAATCATTACAACAAAAACCTTCAGCCCTATGCTTCTGAAAATAGAAAGGGCATGAACAAAGCTGAAGCCTGCCTTTGGAAATATGTTTTAAAAGCCAAACTTACTGGCTACACCTTTAACCGCCAACGCCCAGTATTAAATTACATTGCTGATTTTATGTGCAAGGAATTAAAACTAATCATCGAAGTTGATGGCTCTTCACACGATTCAGAAGAAGCGCAAACAAAGGATGCAATACGCCAACAAAATTTAGAAGATGCAGGATTTAAAGTAATACGTTTTACCAACGAAGATGTTTTAAAAAATATTGATTGGGTAAGAAAGGAAATTCTTCAAACATTGGAAACCCTCAAAGCAGCGGGAGGCAAGCCTCACCCGTCAACCTCTGGTTGACCCCCTCTCAGGAGAGGGACAAGTAACCCCGTTACATTGTCCTCCTCCTGAGGAGGTGTCGCGCCCCGCGCGACGGTGGAGGCTTGCCTCCCGCTCCCACACACAGTTGATAAAGATTATTCCCGTATTTCCAAAACAAAAAATCCTCACATTTCTGTGAGGATTTTCAAATAAAATTATTTTAATCATTACCCATTCAATGCCTCAGCACCTGCTACAATCTCAAGAATTTCAGTGGTGATGGCTGCTTGACGTGCTTTGTTGTATGAAATTTTAAGATCACGTAACATGTCTTTTGCGTTATCAGTTGCTTTGTGCATTGCTGTCATACGCGCACCATGCTCAGATGCAAATGAATCTAATAATGCTTTGTACAATTGTGTTTTTAATGAGCTTGGAATTAATTCTCCAACAATGTATTCTTTGCTTGGTTCAAAAATATAATCAACTGCTGATGCGTTTACATCCGTTTCAGGATTTGCTTCAATTGGTAAAAAACGTTCAGCTTGTGTTACTTGTACTGCAGCGTTTCTAAATTGGTTATAGATAACATCAATTCTATCAAACTGTCCGCTAGTAAACGATTTCATTAATGCTTCTGCAATTGGAACTGCATTGTTGAAATTTAAATCATTAAAAATCTCAAATACATCTTCAGCTATACCATCTATTTTAACAGTATGTGCTGTTCTTCTAAATGCATCATGTGCTTTTTTTCCAATACCAATTACCGAAACTTGTTTTCCAGCATATTCGTTATTGATTAAGCTATTTGCTTTCTTAACTACGTTAGCATTAAATGCACCAGCTAATCCTCTATTAGATGAAACAACAACTAATAAAATACGCTCGCCACTTGTTGGTTTTGCATACGCATTTTCAGAAACATCTAAACTTGCACTTAAGTTTTGTAGAATCTCTTTTAGTTTGTTAGCATACGGGCGCATTTGCGTAATTGCATCTTGCGCACGTTTCAACTTTGCAGCACTCACCATTTTCATGGCGCTTGTAATCTGCATGGTTGAACCAACCGACGTGATTCTATTTCTTACTTCTTTTAAATTTGCCATCTCAATCTAATTTGAAAATGTGTGAATTTGATAATTTGAAAATTGGTTTTGTTAGTTTTGAAAAATTCATTTTCAAATTAACTCATCTTCAAATTATCAAATTAAATTATGCTTTAAAACGTTTCCCTACTTCTTTAGAAACTTGCTCTAATGTATTTGTAATCTCATCAGTATATTGACCTGCTTTTAATTGATCTAATACTCCTTTGTGATTTTTTTCTAATACATCTAAGAAATCTCTTTCGAACTCTCTTACTTTATTTACAGGAACCTCACGTAATAAATTACGAGTACCACAGTAAATAATAGCAATTTGTTGTTCAACACGTAATGGAGCAAACTGACCTTGTTTTAAGATCTCTACGTTACGTGCACCTTTTTCTAATACAGATTTAGTTGTAGCATCTAAGTCAGAACCAAACTTCGCAAACGCTTCTAACTCGCGGTATTGAGCTTGATCTAATTTTAACGTACCAGCAACTTTTTTCATTGATTTAATTTGAGCGTTACCACCTACACGAGATACCGAAATACCTACGTTAATTGCTGGACGCACACCTGAGTTAAACAAGTTAGACTCTAGGAATATTTGTCCATCAGTAATAGAAATTACGTTAGTTGGAATATACGCTGATACGTCACCTGCTTGTGTTTCGATGATTGGTAAAGCTGTTAATGAACCACCACCTTTTACAATTCCTTTGATAGATTCTGGTAAATCGTTCATACTTCTAGCAATTTCGTCAGAAGCATTGATTTTTGCAGCACGTTCTAATAAACGACTGTGAAGGTAGAATACGTCACCAGGATACGCCTCACGTCCAGGAGGACGACGTAATAATAATGACACCTCACGGTAAGCTACAGCTTGCTTAGATAAATCATCAAACACGATTAATGCTGGACGACCGCTATCTCTGAAGAACTCACCAATTGCTGCACCCGCAAATGGAGCGTAGAATTGTAATGGAGCTGGATCAGAAGCGTTAGCTGCAACAATGATTGTGTAAGCCATTGCACCGTTCTCTTCTAATACACGTTGTACGTTTGCTACAGTTGAACCTTTTTGTCCAATTGCAACATAAATACAATATACTGGTTTACCTGCTTGGTAAAATTCTTTTTGATTAATAATAGTATCGATACACACAGCTGTTTTACCAGTTTGACGATCACCAATAACTAACTCACGTTGTCCGCGGCCAATTGGAATCATTGCATCTATTGACTTAATACCTGTTTGAAGAGGCTCAGTAACTGGCTGACGATAAATTACACCCGGAGCTTTACGCTCTAAAGGCATTTCGTAAGTAGTTCCAGTAATTGGTCCTTTACCATCGATTGGTAAACCTAATGTATCAACTACACGACCTAACATACCTTCACCAACTTTTAATGAAGCAATTTTACCCGTACGCTTACAAGTAGATCCTTCACTAACACCTTCGCTGCTACCTAATAATACAGCACCAACGTTATCTTCTTCCAAGTTCATTACAATAGCACGTAAACCATTTTCGAACTCGATAAGCTCACCTGATTGTACTTTTGAAAGACCATAGATACGAGCTACACCATCACCAATTTGTAGCACGGTACCAACTTCTTCTAATTCAGCTTCCGATTTAAAACCTGAAAGTTGTTGACGTAAGATTGCAGATACTTCTGCGGGATTTATTTCAGCCATTTTATGTTATTGTTTACGTTTATTAAAATTCTTTTACAAAAGGATTTTCTGAGAAATTTTTTCTCAAATCATTTAATTTTCTCGACACACTTGAATCATATTGTTTATCGCCAATTTTTATAACGAAACCACCAATAAGATCTTTGTTTGTTTTCTCAATTAATTCAACTTCGCCAGTAGCAGTTGCTTTAACTAATTCTATTACTTTAGAACGAGTTGTAGCATCAATACCATTAGCAGAAGTAATAACTGCAGTTAAAATATTTTTATGTTTTTTATATTGCTCATCAAATGCGATGGCGATATCATCCACATAACCTTCTCTTCTTTTTTCGGCAATAATGTTAATGAACGACATAGTCATATCACTTACTTTACCTTTAAATACCTCAGCAAGAATTGCTTTTTTCTTATCGCTTTTTACAACAGGACTTTCTAAAAAAGAAACGAAATCCTTGTTTGTTGTACAAACCGATTTTACTAAAAGCATATCTTTATAGATAGCCTCTAACTGCCCTTTTTCAATGGCGAGGTCTAATAAAGATTTTGCATAACGCGTTGCTACTACCATTTCTATAATTAGTTAAGAGTAACTTCTTTCATTAAATTATTTACAAGAGTTTTTTGTTTATCATCCGCTGATAAATGCTCTTTTAAAATTTTCTCTGCAATATCAATTGATAAAGTAGCAACCTGATTTTTTAATTCAGTAATAGCAGCTAACTTTTCGTTATTGATAGTTTCCATTGCTTGCGCAACTAAACGATCTGCTTGTTCTTTTGCTTTTACTTTTGCTTCAGCAATAATAGCATCTTTAGTGTCGCGCGCATCTTTTAAAAGATTTTCTCTTTCAGCAATTGCTTCAGCTAAAATACGCTCGTTACCAGCTTGCAATTCTTTCATTTCCAATCTAGCTTTGTCAGCTGATTGTAATGCTCCTTCAATTGAATCTTCGCGTTCCTTAATCATATTAAGGATTGGTTTCCAAGCAAATTTCTTTAGTAATAAGAAAATGATTGCGAAAGTCACAAACATCCAAAACACTAGACCGATTGCTGGTGTTACTAATGGATTTGATTCTAATAAAACTGTATTCATTTTTTTCTTTGTTTAAATTTTAATGCTCAACAAAAAATTAAAAGGCGATAACCAAACGTTATCGCCTAATAAAAATTACTTTGCTAACACTACTAATAGTGCAACAACCATTGCGAAGAAAGCAGCACCTTCAACTAAGGCAGCAGCTAAAATCATGTTTGAACGGATGTCGTTAACAGCCTCAGGTTGACGAGCGATTGATTCTAATGCAGAACCACCGATACGGCCAATACCTAAACCTGCTGCTAAAGCAGCAACACCTGCACCAATAGCAGCAACACCTGCAGCTAAAGGAACTTCTAATAACATTGTTGTCATTTTTTTTTATTTAATTGTTAAACAATACGCTGTTTTTCTAAAAAACAACAAAAAAGTATTTTAAATTTCTTTTTATACAACATTAGTGCGCATGAGCCTCATCTGCATGATGCTCATGATGCCCTTCCTCTACTGCTGTTCCAATATAAATTGCCGATAATAATGTAAATACGTAAGCTTGTAAAAATGCTACTAATAATTCAAGGAATCCCATGAATACTGTAAAAGCAATTGATACTATAGAAACTCCAAAACCTGCTCCTGTACTTTTTTGACCAAATATGAAAATTAAACTAAAGAATGCTAAGGCAATAATATGCCCCGCTGTAATGTTTGCGAATAAACGAATCATTAATACAAATGGACGAAGCACAACCCCAACAATTTCAATTGGAGTTAAGATAATTAATACTGGAATTGGAACACCTGGCATTGCGAAGATGTGTCTCCAATAATGTCCGTTACCGCTAATTAGGGTTATGATTAAAGTAATCCCTGATAAAACTAAACAAACAGAAATACTACCTGTTAAGTTTGACCCAAAAGGAAAGAAAGGAACTAAGCCCATTAAGTTGTTAAGGAAAATAAAGAAAAATACCGTTAATAAATAAGGCATGTACTTGGCGTACTTTTTTTCTCCTATTGAAGTTTTAGCAACATCATCTCTAATAAATATAATTAGAGGCTCCATGAATGACTGTAATCCTTTAGGAGCCATACCTTCTCTCTTCTTATACTTTTTAGCAACTGGTATAAAAACCAATAATAAGATTAATGAACTTACTAAAATGGTAAACACATTTTTTGTAATCGAAAAATCCATTAATTTTTCAGTAGCTTCTTTGTTAACTGTACCATCAAAATCAACAATCTCTATATGCTCATCCTTTAATTGATAATTGTAATAATTCCCTTTATAAACATCCTTCTCATTCTCAACATTTGATGACGAAAACACCTCTAATCCTTTATCTGTCCATAAAATTACAGGAAGAGGAATATGCACCGCATGGCCATGATCTCCCCACAAATGCCATTGATGAGAATCACCAATATGCTCCATAATCATATGCCCAGCATTAAAGCCTTCTTCTTTTTCTTCATTTGAAGTAGCTGAAGTATCATTACCTACTTCAGTGTTTATATTCTCCTCATCTACCGGCTCGTAAGCCATTGCAGTTGTAGGAAGAATTAATGAAAGTCCTATTAATAAAGAAAAACCTAAGTTTCTAAGGGAAAATATATTGATCTTGCTGTTCATCTTAATAAAATATGATTATGCTCCTTTAAATTCGGGTGCAAATGTAGAAATAGAAAATGGATTTTGGAAATTTAAAGAGGCTTATTTTCCTGATTTTTATCTCGATTTTATCTCATTGAAAATTAGCCGATTAACTTATGAAATTCCCCGATTAAACAGCTTTATTTCACTACCTTTGTACAAAGCATTGGATATGGCAGGAGTAAACAAAGTAATTTTAGTTGGCAACCTTGGTAAAGACCCTGAAATGAGAATTTTAGAAGGCGGAATGGCAAGGGTAAGTTTTAGCTTGGCAACGACAGAAGTTCATAAAGATAAAAATGGCAATCGAATAGAGCATACAGAGTGGCACAATGTTGTATTATGGCGCCATACAGCCGAGAATGCAGAAAAATTATTAAAAAAAGGTTCGCAAATTTATTTGGAAGGAAAACTTCAAACGCGGAATTGGCAAGATAAAGACGGAATTAAGCGGCAAACCACCGAAATTGTTGGGGAAATTTTTCAATTATTAGGCAGAAAGGAAAGCTTTGCGCCCACCCCATCCCATGAACCCATTGACCCACCAAAAATGACGGATATGAATGGAGGAAGTGGCGATGTGCCATTCTAAGTAAAATTGAATGTTGAAAAAGGAAGAAGGAAAGAGCTTTAAAATTTTGACTTTTCTCTTTTACTTAATCGCTATCTTCGCAGTATGACAAAATTGATTTTAAGATTACTTTTAATACTTCCTGTTTTTATTTTTGTTGCTTGTGGCGACGATGAAGATGATGTGGTGTTTGCTCCTAAACCAAAAGGATACATGCGCATTGAGTTTCCTGAAAAAAAATATAAAACGTATGATAGCATTTGCCCGTTTACATTTGAAGTGCCTGTTTACTCTGTTGTAGAAAGAGATAAAGATCCACAATCTCAACCTTGTTGGTTAAATGTAAAGTATCCGCAGTTTAATGCGCAATTGCATTTGAGCTATGCAGGGTTAAACAACGACTTAAGAAACTACATCGAAACATCGAGAGACCTAGCCTACAAACACCAAGTAAAAGCAAGTGGTTTAGAGCAACAAGTTGTTATACGCGACTCAGCAAAAGTGTATGGATTAGTTTATGACATTGCAGGAAACACAGCTTGCTCTATGCAATTTTATGTTACAGATAGCACTAAACATTTTATGCGTGGCTCATTGTATTTTAATGTTGCCCCAAATATTGATTCACTGCAAATTGTAGTTGATTTTTTGAAGAAAGATATTCATCACATGTTGCAAACAACGAAGTGGAAGAATTAAAATCTTAAGAGTGCCGTTTCTCGCGCTTCGTCAAGCTCAGTATGACTGCTCGAAGTGGCAAAGCACAAACGCTCAATAAAAGAAGGGTGTCAGGTCGAGCGCAGTCGAGACTTATTTGACGTAATTACTTTTTCCTTATTCAACTAAAACAAACGCAGCCCAATAGTATGGGTCGTATTTCTTCCGCATTTCTTTTTGAGTTGCATGAAAAGCCTTTTTGATGTCTTTTTCACTTGTGAGTTTTTTGTAAAAGCTAATCATGAATTCCGATGTCTCTTTATCAGGAACTTGCCATAAGCTCATTACAATATAATTTACTCCTGCCATTTTAAATGCACGTTGCAAACCATAAACTCCTTCGCTTCCCTTGATATCTCCCAAGCCTGTTTCACATGCAGAAAGTACAACCAATTTAGTTTTTCTCATATCCATATTGGATACTTCTTGTGCAGTAAGCACACCATCTTCTCCTTCAGCCATTGGATCACGCTCCCACACATCATTTGCACCTGCCAATACAATACCCGACCTCATCAATGGATTTTTGTTGTTTACAAAACTCCAGTTGGCATAATCTGTAGTTCCTCTAAATGTAAGATTTTCTTCTTTTGTTTGAGTTACTTTTAATTCTTCTTTCACTTTTTCAGGATCAGGGAAAAAGAAACCATGCGTGGCAACATGCAGTATTTCTGCTTGAGGAATATCTTTCTTGAAATTGGCTTCATTAGCATTTACTGAAGCTAAATAATTTACAGTGTGCTTCTTTGTTTTTAAGAGTTTATTTATTTCCTCTGCTTCAGTTAAGGTGCCAGGCAAGTAAGTCCACATTTCTTTTTTTGTAGTATCGCTGTTGTACTTTACGCCGCCGATAAGTGCAATCTTATCAGAAGGCAAATAATTGATATTATCAGGTAGCGCAACTTTTCCTGTACTGCTTTCTCTATTCAAATTGTACTTATCACACAGGTATGCGTTTTTGCCACTACTTAAAGCAGAGAACGAAATCTTATGCAACAAGCCTGAAGGTGAATAGTAAATGGTTGTAACGCCTTCCAAACTCTTCTCCATTGGTTTCCACACCTTATCGTATAAACCTAATGAAGCCTCTTTTTTTGTTCCATAAACACTGTTTATATAATTCAAATTATTTCCCTGAAAAGTGCCTAGTATTTTTTCAATATCCTTTTCATCACAAAGAGAAATGATTTCAGGATATGAGCCTTCGGTCTTAATAATTAATGCTGCATACTTTATTGGATGTAATGAATCTATTTCACTTTTAAAATGTACAAATTCAATAGCTGCCTCTTTGGGTTTTAATGATGCTTGTACTTGTTTCCAATCTAAATTTTTTGCTTTGTCGAAATCGCTGAACACTGTTGATTTTTTAACTAAGTCACGTTCTAATTCATTGGCTTTTTTCTCCAATTCTAAAACATCTTTGCCCGCTTCGTAACTCTTGCTGATTTGGCGTTTGAGTAAAAGCCATTCATCGTATTGACCAATGAGCAAAGTATCACCACTGCTTAATATAGCAGTGCGCATGGCGTTAAAGGACCTCAAGGAAAGTCCTTTTGTAAGTAAAGCATTATTGTAGGCGCTTACTGCTTGTTGGTTTAAATCAGGATGACTCAGTGCCAAATCGTATTGTAGATCAAAATCCTCCTGTATTGTAGCAAAGTATAGTTCTTTTTCTTGCTCAGAGAGGGAAGTATAATTAATAATCAAATCTTCTTTACAAAGGGCAATCAGACTTCCTATATATTTGACTGCACCTGAAAGGGAATCGATTTTCGTGCAGATTTTGTAAAGGTTTTCAGTGGCCATTTTCGTTTCAAATTTTACTCCTATTTCAAAGGCAATATCTAATGCTTTTTTACTTTTATCATAAGCTCCTTCATAGTTTCCTTGATTTAAATAAATAGTCCCGATATTGCAATAAGAAGAGGCAATTCCCTTTTTATCTCCAATTTCTTCTCTTATTTCTAATGACGCAATTTGATTTCTCAAGGCATCCTTATAGTTACCTTGTGACTTATAAACAGTCCCGATGTTACTGTAAGAAGATGCGATTCCTTTTTTGTCCCTTATTTCCTCCCTTATTTTAAGTGAAGTGAAGTGACTCTTTAATGCATCGGAGTAATTGCCTTGCTCTTTATAAACCCCGCCAATGTTATTATAAGCAATAGCTATTCCCTTTTTATCCCCAATTTCTTCGTATAATTTTAAAGATTTTAGGTAATTTTTCACAGCTTCTTTGTTATTACCTTGATTAGAATAAGCGTTTCCAATATTATTGTAAGAATTAGCTATTCTCTTTTTGTCCCCCACTGATCCTTTTGAAACATCTTCCTTTATTTTTAATGAGGTAAGATGATTTTTCAGAGCATCGGTGTAATTACCTTGATTATGATAAATAAGTGCAATATTATTGTAAGAATTGGCCAATTCGATTTTATCCCATACTGAGCCTAATGAATCGACTTCATTTGTTTTTAAGGCGGCATAATAATTTTTCAAAGCATCTGTGAAGTTACCCTGGTTCAGATAAACATTTCCTATGTTGTTATAAGAAATGATTATGCCCTTTTTATCCCCTATTTCTGTGTTTATTTTCAGTGAGGCGAAATAGTTTTTCAAAGCATTAAGATTGTTACTTTGATCCTTATAAACAGTCCCAATATTGTTATAAGAATTAGCCATTCCCTTTTTATCTCCAATTTCTTCTTTTATTTTTATGGAGGCTAAGTAATTTTTCAATGCCTCTGCGTAATTGAGTTGATAAGTATAAACAATCCCAATGATATGGTATGAGTTTGCCATCCCCTTTTTAAAACTTAGTTTTTCGGCAAGTTTTTCAGCACTTTCCGCATATTCCAGCGCTTTATCGTACTTAGCAATGCGCAAGCCTGCTTTTTCACTCAATTGATTAAGGAGGTTTACCTTATTAGTATCTTCTTTTTCAGTTTTCAACACAACAAGGAGAGAGTCTACCTCTTTGTTTTGAGAAAAAAAAGAAAGGTTAAATAAAAACAAAATAGAAAACAAAATCTGTCTAGCCATAAATTTCAGTTATTACCATAAGTACACTTTCCATTCACAAAACAAGGTAATAAAAAAAGCGACTATTTACGGTCGCTTTTAAATTTGCAATTACTTCTTTATCCCCAACGCTTCATACACATAATCGAAAGTAGAAAGTATTTCTGCTTTACCATCAATCATTGCAACGTCGTGCTCAAAATGAGCAGATGGAAGTCCGTCTTTTGTAATAATATCCCAACCATTACTGGCAGTACGCACTTCTTTTTTTCCCATGTTAATCATAGGTTCAATAGCAATAACCATCCCATCTCTTAATTTAGGCCCAGTACCACGACGGCCATAATTTGGAACCTGTGGATCTTCATGCAAGCTGCGTCCTAAACCATGTCCAACAAGCTCTCTAACTACACCATATCCATGTTTTTCGGCATGTTGTTGAATTGCAAATCCAATATCGCCAATTCTGTTATTTGCAGTAACCTGCTCTATGCCTTTATATAAACACTCTTTGGTAACCTCAACCATTTTACGAACCTCAGGTTTAACATTACCTATACAAAATGTATAAGCATGGTCTCCATGAAATCCATTCTTAATAACACCACAATCAACAGAAAGAACATCTCCATCTTTAACTACACGCGAATCAGGAATACCATGAACAACAGCATCATTAAGTGATAAACAAAGTGTTGCTGGAAATGAACCTGGCTTATTATCAGGATAACCTTTAAATGAAGGTATGCCACCCATATCACGAATAAATTCTTCTGCAAGCTTATCCAGTTTTTTCAACTCAACGCCTTCTTTCAATTCCCCTGCAATCATACCTAGCGTTTTAGAAACGCAAAGTGCCGCCTCACGCATCAACTCAATTTCTTCTCTTGTTTTAATATAGATCATTTACCAAACATTTTTTTGAAAAAGCCTTTATTCTCTTTCTTGTAATTATCATGTGCTTCTGCATTTACTAATTGGTGATTAAATTCGCCACTCTCTGGGTGCAGTGTTTGCCATATTTTACTCCAACCTAAAAAACCACCTACATTTCTATCATCAATAAAAATATCAGCATTTATTTTTCTGCTGATAGATAAATCATATACTTCCTCTGGATAACTTTTATTTACAGCATAAAACTCAACACCATTAGCGCGGCAGTATTCAACGGCTTCATCTAATAGATGTCCATCGCGATAAGTCCATAAAATAAGTTTATGTCCTTTTTTATTTAATTCTTTAAGTGTAGCAAATGCAAACATCATTTCTTTACCAATTCTTGGATAAGAGTGTTCCACAATAGTTCCATCGAAATCTACTGCAATTACTTTGCTATCAAGGCTTGTAAAATTATGATCTGGTTTCATGTTGATTTATATATTCTCTGCTTTTAACACATTTAAATTTTCATCTAATTCGTATAAGCGTGGTACTGCAGTTCCAATTTCAAATTCTAATATTTGAGCAGGAGTCATTTTTTCTAAATACATGATTAATGCACGTAAACTGTTGCCATGAGCCGCAATTACGATGTTTTTACCTGCTTTTAATTTTGGTAGTATTTCACTTTCAAAATAAGGAATAACGCGTGCAGCTGTGTCTTTTAAACTTTCACCATTTGGAGGAGCTATATCAAAACTTCTTCTCCATATTTTTACTTGTTCTTCCCCGTATTTTACTGCAGTATCTGCTTTATTTAAACCTTGCAAATCGCCATACATACGTTCGTTTAAAGCTTCGTTGTAGGTAACAGGAATATTAGTTTGTCCGCTTTGTTCTAAAGCAATACTAAGCGTTTTTTGTGCGCGTTGCAAATTAGATGCATAGGCTAAATCAAAGGTATAACCTTTTAATTTTTTGCCTGCATTTTTTGCCTCTTCAACGCCCTTTTCAGTTAACTCAACATCTACCCAGCCAGTAAATTTATTTTCAAGATTCCATGTTGACTGTCCGTGACGAAAAATAACTAATTGTGCCATAAAAAAATTTTATGCAAAGATAAGAAAAAGTAGGGAAAGGATAAGTGGAGAATTGGCTAATTAGCGTCTAAATGTTGTTTATCCATAGCTTATTAGTAAATTTGCACCGAAATGCTGGAAGGGAAACAATTAATATTAGCTACTAGGCAATTTGCGAAGGAGGATAGAAAGAAAAGCTGGTACTACACAATTTCTTCTATTCTGTTAATGCTCATTTGCTTATTTGGCACATTATTCAATTTTCATATATCATTGAAAATAATTTGTAGCATTTTTGCAGGCTTAACTTTTGGACGTGTATTTGTTATTTACCACGATTATTTACATGAAACTATTTTACAACGTTCTCCATTAGCAAAAACCATTTTTACTTTGTTTGGTTTATATGCCTTAACGCCAACTAGTATTTGGAAACGTTCGCACGATTATCATCACACAAACAACTCTAAATTATTTAGTGCAAGTATTGGTTCATACCCTGTTTTTACAAAAAAGAAATTTGAGCAATGTAGTAAATCACAACAACGTTTGTATTTATTTATCCGTCACCCTGCAACTATTTTCTTCGGGTACATCTTTGCTTTTATGTATGGCATGTGTATTAAAGCATTGATTAATAATTTTAAAAACATACTGATTCCTTATTAGCTTTAATTCTTCATTTCACTGGGCAATCATTGTTGTTGTATTATTTTGGATGGGAAGGTTTAATTTTATTTAGTATCCTTCCTCATTTTATTTCAGGTGCATTAGGTGCTTATTTGTTTTATGCGCAACATAATTTCCCAGGTGTTAAGTTTGTGGGTAATGAGGAATGGACTTATGAAGGCGCAGCTTTAGATTCATCAAGCTTCATGGATTTACACCCTTTTTGGCATTGGGTAACTGCAAACATTGGTTATCATCACATCCATCATTTAAACGCACGTATTCCGTTTTATAGATTGCCTGAAGTAATGGCTCATTTTCCAGAATTACAAAATCCAAAAGTAACTTCGCTTAAACCTAAAGATATTATTGCTTGTTTTAAACTAAAAGTTTGGGATACGGATAAGCAGGAGATGGTTGGGGTTTAGTATAGAACCAAGACTGCAGAATTCAAGATACAGGACGTAAACTACTAAACTCCTTTAATAAAAAACTCACAATTAGACTTGTATTAGTTTTAACACAGAGCTACAGAGTTTTTAAGAGTTGCACAGAGCCCCTCTGTGCAACTCTGTTTTCTCAGCGAACTCTGTGTTAAAAAAGTAAATCCCGTTAATTGTTTTTTATTAGCAATTCGTAAAACTTCAAAAGCTCAGCAATAAGTTTTGTGTTTTCGAAATTGTCTTCAATAAATTTACGGGCGTTGTTTCCTATTTCGGTTTTTAGTTCTTGATTAGTAGAAAGATTTTTAATTGCCTTTGCAAAATCTTCGGGAGTATCAGCAATAATAATGTTTTGGTTGTGAGTAACAGGAATGCCTTCGGCACCAATACTTGTAGAAACAATTACTTTTCCCATTGCCATTCCTTCAATAATCTTTATGCGCATACCACTTCCTGATTGCAAAGGAACCATCATGATTTCATGCTCATTGTAAAATTGAATATTATCATCGATAGAGCCAATCACTTTTAAATTTCCTTCGCTTTGTTTTAAATACGAATCAGGCATAAATCTTCCTGCTAAGGTAAATTGAAGATTGTTTTCTTTATTTAAATACTTTGCCCACACTTTTTCTAAAAACCAATCTACCGCTTCAGTGTTAGGCATCCAATCCATTGAGGCTAAATGAAACACTGAGTTTGTTTTTGTAATAGAACGATTTATAGCGTATCTATCTAACACAATTCCTGTAGGAGAAACAACCGCTTTTGTTTTTATGCCCAGCTGCTCAAATATTTTTTTGTCGTAATCGGTTATTGTTACAATTCCATCTGCTTCTTTTAATATTTGTAACTCCAGTTTTTTTAAACGAGCATTTTGTATGGAAAGGTATTTTCGTTTTACTGCACTTTTCTCGTTTTCAATTAATCTGTCCCAAATTAAATGCTCCACATTATGTGTGCGAATGGTGATTTTGGCCTTAGAATGCTTTCTTATAATTGGAATGTAAGGAGCAACAAACAAACCTTCTAAATGCACAACATCAAACTGATGTGCTTTTAACTTCTCAATAATTTTTTCTTCGAACTCCTTAAATACAAAACGAGAAACAAAAAATGATTCGCGCGAAAATAAATTCATTAGCGCACCCACTGGTGTTACCGCCGTATCTCTATCCACTGCTATGTAATGACTTTGCTCTAAAAAATCTTGGGGAATTTCGTTTTCCTTTTTATAATGCTTAAGCGTATTGATGGTAAGTAAATGTACCTCTGCCCCGTTATTTATAAATCCTTTAGCCATATTGTAAACAGCAATCGAACTTCCATCATTTGGAGGATAAGGTGCTTTATTACTTATTTGCAGAATACGCATAGGAAGCCAAAAGTAAGAAGTTAAAAGTTAAAAGGCAAAATTGATTTTAAGCGGTTTTTTTGGACTTAAAAACAGAAATTATTTTTCCAAAAAACTTGAAATAATCTCCAATATCAAATAAAGCCGAGTCTTTTGCTGCTTTAATTGACAACCAAATTCCAAAAGGTAAAAATATAGTAGGGCCGACCCACATGGCTAAGGTTGGATTCATTTGTCCTTCGAGAGCCATTTTTTCGCAAGTAAATGAAATAACATGATAGATAATAAAAAGCACAACCGAAATTACCACTGGCATACCTAAACCTCCTTTACGTACAATAGCTCCCAAAGGTGCTCCAACAAAAAACAAAACAATACAGGCAAAAGATAAGGTGAATTTTTTATGCCAATTTACTTCAAATTTAGCTTGCTCTTCTCGTTGTTGTTTTTCCTCATTCATTTTACCATCCAAAAAAGCACTACTGCTTCTTGCTTGATTAAGGGCAATTTCATAAAGTTGTTTTTTAGCAACTGGATCAAAACGGCTTATATATTCATGAACACTCATATACGGCAAATTCAACGAATCAATTTTGTTTGAAACGCGTAATGCTCTAGGATTAAAATATTGCGCAAAATTTACAAATACATTCTCAGCAAGCTCTTTGTTCTCCTTCTTAATAGTATCCATATAGCTTGTAAGCTGAGATACATTCATCATCTCTGCATTGTTTCTAAACAAGTCTTCATCCGTTCTTTTTAATTGAAAACCACTTAAATCAAAAAACACTACTTGCTTTTGAAAGGCAGCTGATATCATTGGACGACGCTGATAATCCAAATGATTTTCTAATACTTGCTGATATCTATTTCCATTAAACAAGGTCATCACCAAAGCGTTTTTATCTCCGCTTGTTTGCAACATTCCTGAGTCTGCATACATCTGAACAAGGTTTCCTTTCCCTTCATGATGGTCGTAAATAGTAATATTTCTGATTGTTTGCCCATCAACATCTTTTTTTCCTATACGAATACTATACCCTTCTATACCATTATAAAAAACTGATTCTTTAATGTTTAATGTTGGTTTAGCTCCTCGCACATCATACAATATAGATGATTGCTTTAAATGTATAAAAGGCATTGTGTAATTACTAAAGGCAAAAGAAAAAATAGACAACACAACGATAAACATAAGTATAGGGCGCATTATTTTTAATAATGATAAGCCCGACGATTTCATTGCTGCTAACTCATAAGTTTCGCCTAAGCCACCAAAGGTCATGATAGAAGAAAGTAGAACTGCTAAAGGAATGGATTGCGGAATAAACATTAAGAATGTGTAGCCAAACATTTTTACCAAGGTAATAGCATCAATTCCTTTACCCGCAATCTCATCAATATAAGTAAAAACAAATATCATAAAAAACACAAACACAGTAATAAACAGCGTTCCTAAAAAAGGCGGGATGTACTTTTTAATTAGATATAGATAGATTGTTTTTATCATAGCATTCTTTCACAAAAATACTATTTAATACTTAGGATGGAATTAAAATGTGTTAACTAGAGTATTACGAATTCTGTACGAATATACTAATGGTACGAATTTATACGAATAGGTTAGTATTACAGATTTTGTGCGAATATACTAATGGTACGAATTTGTACTAATGAGATATACTAATCCCCATAGCACCCGCAGATTAGTAATCTCCTTCGTATATTCGTAAGAAAATTCGTAATCCTTTTACTTTTTAGCTTTTTGCATTGGATTACCTCCTGTGCTTTGCCCGCGGCCAACTGTTTTTGTTTTAAATACATCAAACTTTGTTGGTGCATCTTTTACATTCCAAGTGTTGTTCTTCTCATCAATATCTGCAGTTTCTTTAAATGGATCAAGAACTATTGAAGCAACCTCTTTTGTTTTAGCAAAGGTCTTCACCACATTCTTTTCGTTCTTACGCCATACGTATGCATTGATGCGGTCAACTTCTGTGCTGCCATCTTTATAATTCCACTGAATAATTAATGGCATTACTAAACCACCTTTATTTGTGAAGTTAAGTTCGTAAACAAACTTACTTTGTAAACCTTCAGCTTTATAAGTTGAATCACTTAATGGTTCGATATTTTTGTATCTATCAAATCCTGTTTTAGTTTTTGTATCAACTGGTTCAGGTGTGTAGTAAAAATAAAAATCACGCATTGTTGTGTCAGTGTCAACTAAAAATTTCATTCCCGATTCTTTGTTACGCATGCGACTAACGTGAACAAATTCTTTTGGTTGCTGACGTGGGTACATACTATCAATTTTTACTGGCACTTGTTTGTTGTTTACTAAAGTAACTGCTTTCACCGAGTCTAATGAAATATCAACTGGTTCAATATCATAAAACCAACCTCTCCAAAACCAATCTAAATCAACACCCGAAGCATCTTCCATGGTACGGAAAAAATCGGAAGGTGTAGGGTGTTTAAATGCCCAACGGTTTGAGTATTCTTTAAAAGCATAATCAAACAACTCGCGACCCATTACAGTTTCGCGCAAAATATTTAATGCAGTTGCAGGCTTCGCATAAGCGTTTGGTCCAAATAGAGCAATGTTTTCGCTGTTTGTCATAATAGGTTCTAATTGCTCTTTCGGCATTTTCATGTAGTCAACAATTTTATGCGCTGGCCCACGATTAGAAGGATAATTATTATCAAACTCTTGCTCCGTTAAAAACTCAACAAATGTATTTAAACCTTCATCCATCCAACTCCATTGGCGCTCATCACTATTTATAATCATAGGGAAAAAATTATGGCCTACTTCATGTATAATAACTCCAATCATTCCGTATTTAGTAGCTTCTGAATACGTTCCATCTTTTTCAGTTCTGCCAAAATTAAAACAAATCATTGGGTACTCCATTCCGTTTGCTGCTTCAATACTTTGTGCAACAGGATAAGGATATTTGATTGTGTATTTAGAGTACGTTTTAATTGTGTGAGCAACTGTTTTAGTAGAATACTTTCTGTACAATGCATATGCCTCTTTAGGGTAAAAACTCATACACATTGTTTTTTTACCAGCATCAATAGATGGCATTGCATCCCAAACAAATTTACGAGAAGTGCCCCAAGCAAAATCACGCACGCTATCTGCTTTAAAAATCCACGTTTTAGTGGTAGTTGCTTTTTTTAATTCAGCAGCTTTTGCTTCTTCCAATGTCACTACTTCTATAACATCTTTTGATGTTTGTGCTTTTTGCCAACGCGCTAATTGTGCAGGACTCAATACTTGTGCATAGTTTAATCCTACACCAGTAGCACATACAACATGATCAGATGGAACTGTCATTTTTACTTTAAAATTTCCGAATGCTAAAGCAAACTCTCCACGACCTGTGAATTGTTTGTTTTGCCAACCTTGGTAATCAGAGTAAACACACATACGTGGATACCATTGCGCCATTGTAAACAAATGATTTCCATCTTCGGGAAAATATTCGTAACCGCCGCGTCCGCCTGTTTCCATACGGTTAGATAATTTATATTTCCATTTTACTTTAAACTTTACTTTACCACCTGCAGCTAATGTTTTTGGCAAATCAATACGCATCATAGTTTGGTTGATGGTGTATTTTAATGGCTTACCTAGTTCATCACTCACTTCTAAAATTTTATCTCCTAGGTCTTTTGCTTTTTCCTTAATGTTTAATGCTGTAATATCATCGTTAGTAAACGGGGCATTAATTTTATTGTTATCAAAATAATTATTGTCAGAGTTTGGGTCGTGTTGATTTTCATCTAACTGCAACCATAAGTAGGTTAACTTATCTGGTGAATTATTAAAATAAGTAATCCACTCCGAACCGATAAGTGTTAAGTTTTTTTCGTCAAGTGTTGCTTCAATATCATAGTCAGCTTTTTGCTGCCAGTATTTATGGCCTGGCGCACCCGAAGCAGCACGATACACATTTGCATCAGGAAGTATAGTTCCCAGTTGCTCAAATTTATTCCCGTGATTTGATGTGGGATTGTTTTTAATGTTTTGTGCTACAACTAAGTTAACTAACACAATAAATAGTACACTAATTCTTAACTTCATATTATATTCTTTCTAATAATAAAACACTTGCTATTCCAAAAACAGCTGCCGACAAAAAGAACACATAATTGCCTCTTTTTATCTTTAAAACATTTTCCAAAAATAACGAAATAAGTATAACCGCAGCAACGATAACTAATTGCCCCGCTTCTAATCCTAAATTAAATGAAAACAGAGGACTAACAAGGCTTTGCTCTCTACCAAGCATTGATTTGAGTAGATAAGAAAAGCCCATTCCATGAATTAATCCAAAGAAAAGAGCTAACCAGTAGTTCAGAGAAATTGTTTTCATCGCTTCCTCTCTCTTTACAATAGTATAAACGCAGGTAATCAAAATAGTTATTGGAATTAAAATCTCAATAATCGTTTGCTGCACTTTTATAATATCTAAAATACTTAGAGCTAAAGTAAGCGAATGCCCAATAGTGAATGCAGTAATTAAACCCAGCAATTTTTTCCATTCTTTAATAGGAAACGAAATTGCTAAAACTAGTACATAGCAAATATGGTCGTAGCCATTCCTATCCAGAATGTGCTGCAAACCTGTTGTAAACCATAAGCTAAAATCGCTCATTTTTGCTATCTTTGAATTAAATTACTTCGTCTAAATTAATGAATAAGTTTTTTAACAACATAAAAATAGTACCTGCGGTTAAATTGTTATTTGTATGTGCTTTTAGTTGGTTGGTGTTTTCATCCTTCCATCCATTTTATGTAAGCACTACTGAAATGAATTTTAATAGCAAGAGTAAGTCGGTAGAAATTACTTGCCGCATGTTTACTGATAATTTAGAGGATGCATTAGAAAAAACATACAACAAACAAGTTGATATCCTTCATCCAAAAGATAAGCGTGAAGTTGAATTGTTGTTATTACAGTACATACAAAGCAACCTTAAAATAAAAATAAACGGAGAGCTGAAAAGCTTTGATATTATTGGCTACGAGAAAGAGGAAGATGCTATTTGGACATACTTAGAAATTAAAGAAGATATTAAACCAAAAATAGTAGAGATTGAAAACACATTGCTTTACAAATACTATTCGCAACAAATAAACATGATGCATGTGATGGTGAATGGTGGAAACAGACAAAGCAGTAAGATCACAAATCCTGATAAACAAATAAGTTTTACATTTTAATTTATTAGCTATGCAAGACGAAATAAAATTAGAAAGAATATTATTTTTAGATATTGAAACTGCACCAATTACTTATCGGTACAAAGACTTAAGTAAAGAAACAAAAGCCTTGTGGGATAAAAAATGGATGTACAACGAAAGTGAGTCACCCGAGGAGCGCTACAAAAAAGCGGGCATTTACGCTGAGTTTGCAAAGGTGGTTTGTATATCGATGGGAAATTTTCATAATGGGAAATTTTATGTGAAGTCATTTGCGTCTGATGATGAAAAACATCTGTTAGAGTTAGTAAGCGAACACTTGAATAAATTTTATAGCAGCGAGGATAGCAATTTATGCGCGCACAATGGAAAAGAATTTGATTTTCCATTCTTGTGCCGTCGTATGTTGATTAATAAAATGAAGTTGTCAAAGATTTTAAATATCTCAGGGAAAAAACCTTGGGAAGTAAAACTGCTCGACACAATGGAAATGTGGAAGTTTGGCGATTATAAAAGTTATACTTCACTAGATTTATTAGCGCATGTTTTTAATATTCCATCGCCTAAAGGTGAAATTGATGGAAGTGATGTAGCGCGTGTGTTCTGGGAAGACAAGGATTTAGAATTATTAAAAACCTATTGCGGCAAAGATGTAATTACACTTGCAAGCATTTATTGTTTAATTACTGGAAAAGAAGCTATTTTAGACGAGCAATTAATATTTGCTACATTATAATTGATTATGGAAGGATACAAAAAAATTGCAGTTATTGGAAGTGGAAGTTGGGCAACTGCTATCGTTAAAATTTTATTAAACAATGTTGATGAAATTACTTGGTACACACGTAATCAAGAAGACATTGAATACATTACTAAATACAAACACAATCCTCGCTACTTAAGTTCAGTTGAGTTTGACTTAGACAAAATAAAATTAACAAGCGATATTGCTACTGCCGTAAATAGTGCAGATATATTGATACTTGCGGTACCTTCTGCATTTTGCCACGATACCTTAAAAAGCATTGCGCCTGATGCATTACAAAATAAAATAATTTTCTCTGCTATTAAAGGTATTATACCCGAGCATAATTTAATTGTTGGCGAATACCTCAACACTATTTGGAACGTTGCCTTAAAAAACATTGGAGTAATTACAGGGCCTTGCCATGCAGAAGAAGTTGCAATGGAAAAATTATCTTACCTCACCATTGCATCAGGTGATATTGAAAAAGCAGAATCACTTGCTAAGAGTATGCGTTGCCGTTATATTAAAGTAACTGCTAGTGATGATATTTACGGAACAGAAATTTCTGCAGTACTTAAAAACGTTGTAGCTGTTGCCGGTGGCATTTGCCACGGCTTAGGTTATGGAGATAATTTTTTAAGTGTACTTGTATCAAATGCTATACAAGAAATTGAGCGCTTTGTAAAAGCTGTACATCCAATTGATAGAGATATTAAAGCATCTGCATACTTAGGTGATTTATTAGTAACAGCCTACTCGCAATTTAGCCGTAACCGTATGTTTGGAACCATGTTAGGCAAAGGTTACTCAGTTAAAATGGCGCAGTTAGAAATGAATATGATTGCTGAAGGTTATTACGCAGTAAAGTGTGTGCACGAGATTAACCAAAAATATAAAGTAGATATGCCCATTGCAGATGCAGTGTATAATATCGTTTACGAAAAAATTGCTCCAGCAATTGAAATGAGATTGTTGAGTGATAAGTTGAGTTAAATTTATGTTTATTGAAAAAATTATTCTTATTCATATTACTATTAAGAATACTGCCACTAACCGCTCAAAAAGATTCGGTAAATAAATTTTATTGGTCAGCGGGGATTGTTGGTGGGGTTAACAACAATGCAAATGGTTTTGCAACAAATTTTCATAATTCAGATTTCTTAGGAAAAGATTCGACTTCAATAGTTACAGGAATTTCAACTGATAAAGGGATAAAAAGAAATATTGGCTCGAAGTTTTCTTTAAAATATAGAAAAAAGGAGTTTACCTTTTCATTAAGTTCATATTTCCATTATTATGAATCCTCTTTTGCTATAACTAATGGTTCAACATCTAGTGGTGTTTCACATTCTTCCTCTTCAAGAGAAACAATTAGTGTAAATAATTTCATCTTTTTAAATCAATATGAATTATCCTTTTTAACTAGCGCCGCATTTCTTTATATAGGCACAGGTCTTACTTATAATTTAGAGCTTGTAAAAAATTACAACGCGCATATTACAAAAAGTGGGTATTATTCTGGGGTTGGATCAGTTCCCAATAGTCCTACTGGATTAGGTTGGACTAGCAGCTCATATACAAGCCCTAGTGAACCATATGAATTTAAGAACTACAGTAAATTACATTATATCTCATTCTCCTTATTCATTAGTAAACCTATTAAAAAAATTAAATCCAGTGTTTTCGCCAGAGTTAATTTCACACCAAGTTATCATCACTTCATGTTCAATTTAGGCTTCGACAAAAATTTTTATTTTAAAAAGAAATCAAAGCAGATTAAAAACTAACCCTTCTTCTCCAAAAAATCTCCAACTATCTTCTCAGCATCAGCAAAAGCTTGTTCAAGCTCTTCGTTTAAAATAAAACGATCGAAAAGTTTTGCGGTTTTTAATTCCTTCTCCGCTTTCTCTAAACGACGTGCAATACTTTCTTGACTATCAGTACTGCGGCTACGTAAACGTTCTTCTAATATTTTAAGAGATGGGGGCATTACAAAAATAGCAAGGGCTTGGTCTTTAAATTGGTTTTTTAAATTTAAACCACCTTCTACATCAATATCAAAAATAACGTGTTTACCACTTGCCCAAATGCGTTCTACTTCGCTGCGCAGTGTTCCGTAACAATCGCCAGCATACACTTCTTCCCACTCTAAAAACTCACCAGCTTCTACTTTTTTCTTAAACTCGTCGGGTGTAAGGTAATAATAATCTTTTCCGTTTTCTTCTACACCGCGTTTAGCGCGGCTTGTAGCAGAAATTGAAAATTGCAGCTTCTCGGGGAAGGTTTTTAATAAATGGCGAACAATTGTTGTTTTGCCCGAACCTGAAGGTGCTGAAAATATTACGAGTTTACCATTTTCCATGGGCAAAGATAATAAAAAGAATTAGTAGGCTATTTAGTTCCTTCGTAATTCAATTTAAATACTGTACGGCGATTTTGTTTGTGCTCAGCATCCGAACACTCAACTCCGTTACCACAAGTATTAGCAAGCATTGTTTCGCCAAAACCTTTTGCAATCAAACGTTTCTTATCAATCCCTTTTTGAATTAAATAATCAACCACTGCATTTGCACGCTTTTGAGAAAGCTCCATATTATAGTCATCTCCCGCAACTGCATCTGTATGCGATTGAACCTCTAAAATTAGTTTAGGGTTTTCGGTAAGCGCTTTAATTGTTTTCTCTAACAACACCTCAGCATCTTTAGGAATAACAAAGGAACCCGAAGCATAATAAATGTTTTCGATAATGCTCATTTCCTTTTTATTCAAGTTCAATTTTATAGCTCCAATCCAAGGGTCTGCAATATCTTCCGAAATACTGCTCAGCATAATACTTTCGCTCTTCAATAGTTTATAAGAAAACTTTCCAAATTCATCGCGGCTAATTTCCCTTATTACCTGGTTTTTATCATCTGTAATTAATATCCTATTGTAGGTTATCGTTTTACTATCTTCTTCATCTATTTTAAAGATGAAATTTTGAGATGGAAGTAAATTCTTGAAAATAAACAACCCGTTTTCATCTGTTTTACGTGTACCAATAATTTCTCCTTTTTCATTTATCAACAATATGGTAATATTTGTAAGTGGTTTATTTCCTATTTCACCCGACAATAACTTACCTTTCATGTCTACTTCAATAGCTGCGTCCTCTACTGACATTAAACTTAAAGCCATTTGATCATTTTTTAAGACTTCAAAAGTAAATTTCCCTTTTTCATTTTTCTCACTCTTTAAAATCGTTTCACCTTTGTTGTTTAGTACAACAAATGATTTTATTCCGCTAAGTTGAGTATTGTCTTCTACATCAAAGGCTAGTAAATAGTTTTTATCATAGGGTAATCTTTCAAAATTAAACTTACCATTTACATCTGTAGTTGTGCTATAAAAAACCTCACCTTTTTCGTTAGTTAAATAAACCTTTTTTCCTGAAAGCACTTGCTTATTATTTTCTTCGGATACAATGGTTCCTGCGAAATTAACCAATACTCTTGTTTCGTCAAAAATTTTACCCAGCTTTATTTTTTTTGTAGTTTCATTTAAATAAACATCCTTTACTTTAACCTCTATATATTTAGCATTAGGAACAGGAATAGCAACTGTGAAATCTGGATTCTTATCGTTTTTCGCAAAATTAGCATCTACACCATTAACCGAAATGGAACCTATTAAACTTTTATCTTTTACCGATCCTTCAATAATCATAGAAGTTTGCGATGTATAAACATTAACATATCCAGCTCCATCAATAAATGGATAAGTAATTTTCACATCCGGGTTATCTGATTCTCTATTTGCTTCGTATAACTTCTTGGTAACAAAATCCAATTTTGATTGAATATTTTTATCGCTTGGTGTTAATGTTAAACACGTTTTATAATCATTAATTGCGTCTGTAAAATTTCCTAACTCTTGATAGCTCTCTCCACGTTTTTGAAATGCCTTGTTGTTTTTAGGATCAAGCAAAACTACTTTTGTAAAATCACTAATAGCGCTTTGAAATTGACTAGTCTTAACATAAACTTCTGCACGCTGATAAAATCCTTCAACAAACTTATTATTAAGCACCAAACATTTATTTAAATCCCCTAAAGGATTTAAATAATCTTCTTTTCCCAAATAGGCCTGACTTCTTCTATAATAAACCAAATAACTTTTAGGTTCATATATATCATTAGGGTCAATTTCTAATGCATAATTGTATTCATTTATTGCATCAGCATAATCCCTTAAATTGTACAAGCAAAAAGCATGGTTAAAAAAGTAATTTTTATACTGACCCTTTACTCGCTTTTTCTCGTCCAACTCATAATTTTTTAGCAATTTAATTGCAATAACATATTCAATGTTTGCCTCTGCATGTCTTTTTAAACTATCCAAAGCAAGTGCTTTTAAGTAGTGGTTTTTGGGGGAATATTGTTCGTATTCAATTGCTTTTACACATTTATCAATTGCTTTTTGAAATTGCTTTATTCTAATATAAGACCAAGCTGTTTGCTGATATGCTTCAATATTTTTCTTATCCTTTTCAATTAATTCTTCACCGTACTTAATACTTTTATCAAAATCTTCTAGTTGAATTGCTAAATCCATTATTCGCAAAAACAACCATTTATCTGATTTTTTAACTTGAAACGCAGCTTCGTAATCTTTTAAGGATTCCTTTTTATTATCGATTAAGCGATAACAGTTTGCTCTATAAGTTAGGTATTTATAGTTTGTTGGTTTAAGTTCTATTGCTTTGCTGTAATTAGTTACAGCTGAAGTGTAGTTTTTTTTCTTTTCATCTGCCCTAGCCAGTTTTGCAAATTTTTTGGCCGACTGAGCGCTCATATTTATTGAGGCTATTAAAGAAAGGAAAACTAAAAGTTTAATAAGAATGTTATTCATGTTCAAATTTACTACTTATTGATTATATACAATAAAAAAGCATGCCCTAAAATTAAGACATGCTTTAATTCTATAAAAACCAGAAGATTACTCTTCTATTTGTACCATTTTGAAAGGTACACTGATGATTGCTTGATAATCTTCACCTGCTTCTAACATATCCTCATCATCTTCTTCATAATGCCAGTTAATAGTAACTGCGCTTCCACCCTTATGAATAGACTCTAATTTTTTGAATACATCTAAAATACATTTAGAAGAAGATGTATTAAAATATTCTAACTGAATATTTACATTAGTAGCGCTTTTAGGACTTCCTGCATATTTTTCAAGAGAGTCAACTAAAGGCTTGTAGAATTCGATTGAATTCTCAGGGATTGAACGCCCTTTAATTTCTAATACTCCAGAAGCTAAATCAAAGCTAATTGAAGGAGTTTTTGGTGTGCCGTCGATCGAGAACTTTTCCATATTGAACCTATTTATTTGTTATTTTATATTTGTGAAATTTTTATATTTAAACTAAAGAACGAAATTTTATCATTAACTGCTTGAAAGTGGTACCCCAATTTTTGTCCCGTTTTTCTTGCAATATCAATCATACCTAATCCACCTCCACCTTTTAAAGACATTTCGCCATTATTAAGGATTTGTTTGTAATAATCTTTTAACTCTTCTTTTGTTAGCGCGTTTACTTCGTCTAATCTACTTTTCATACCTGCAACATTTTCGTTTGCAATGTAATTACCAGTAACGATGTTATAAAGATTATCCTTTTTACCAATCATAAAAATAGCCGAACGTTTTTCTCCTGACTCTGCAGCAGTATCATCCATGTGATGATAAAGATTTTGAAGGCACTCTACAAGAACATTATAAACCTTCTTCTTCATCTTAGGTTCTTCTTGCATGTTATCCATCTTGCTCTCCATTATCTGAAGTATGGACGTCAAAAGTTCAGAAGTAACATCACCCTTAAACGAAAGGATAATATTATGCTTTTCCATTTTGTCGTAAAAATCAAATATATCAAGCATCATACTCTGAAGGGCTTTTTCTTATGAGCAAATATAATAAAACATTTTAAACTGCAAATATTATTGCATGGTGAATGTGAAAGTATTTCCATTTACCGTAAAAGTACCAATATTATCTTCAGTTCCTGTTCCAAAATCTACTGTTCTAACTTTTAATTCTGCTGGAGTGATTTCCAAGGTTCCTTTAACAATGTATTTATACCAAGAACGCTTTTCTAAAGCATTCTTAATGTTTACAGTAAATGCTCTTCCCTCACGGTTAGTACCGCTTGAAGTACCTGTAATTTCAACAATATCGTCAGAAGTTTGAGGTGTGTCGTACCCTTGTTTCCAAGTAACAGTTTTATCGCTTAACCAAGCTATATTCCAGCTTCCATTTGTACATTTACCATCAATAACTTCTGTTCTAAAAGAAGAATTTGGCCCTGTTGCCAAGCGAGTAATTCTTACAGTTCCTGAATAATCAATGCCATTTACCTTGTAATTAATCATTTCCACAGTTACTACACTACCAACTGTTCCATACTTTTTAGTGAAAGTGCTTTTGATTTTACCCGAGCGTGTAATTCCATCAGCTGGATCAGTACAGCCTACACCCCAATCTAAGGTAATTGCTGGTAAATTTGCCGTATTACTAAATGTAACGCCATCTGTAGTGGTTGTAGTATCTCCAGTTAAAGTATCTAGCGGGCAAGCTGCAAAAACTTTATAAGAAAAGCCTTCTATCATTCGTTTAACTCCTTGTGTTGAAACGGCTCTTTCACTAACCGCTGGGCCAATACGCATAAACTCTTGCTCACACAATGCGTTGTCCACAACAGATTGGGTTTCGTTATCAACTTCCTTATTATCCTTTTTACATGATGTAAATACGATTCCTGATACTAAAAGACCAAGAGCTACAATGGCTATTTTTTTCATTTCTATTAATTATTTAGCCAAGAGGCTATTTTAAGGTTAAAACTACAAAATATTTTCTTTTCCTCAATTATTACTTACTTATAACTACACGTTGCACCAATTGACCTTCAGAAGAAGCAATTTTAATAAAATAAACCCCGTTACTTAAAGAACTTATGTCCAAACTATTTTTTTCATTGGCAGTTTCAAATGAATAAGCTCTTTGACCCAGCATATTTTCTATACTTATTATTGCTTTTGTACCTATTGCAATTTTAAACTCTACGTTTAACAATGAATTTGCAGGATTTGGGAACACTTTTGCTTCAATACTTTTTTTGCTTTCAAGCAATCCAGTTGGACTAACTGATGATGGTGATTTTATATTGGAACGCGTTGTATTAATTGCACCACGTGTTGGATCACACTCTACAATCGGGCCTCCTTCAACATAATAAAACAAATCAGGTGTAGCGGCTGGGTTTGGCGCAGTAAGATCAGTATAACTGAATAAATTAGAAGGCAAACTATCTATTTTAACCCAACCAGTTGCATTGGTGTATCTCCAAATAAAGAACTCATTAAAATTTAATCCCTCATAACTATCCCAAAGCATGTTTACTGTATTTGCCAAACCTTGGTTTAAAGTTAAGTGTATCGTTTTGTGCAAATCACTTTGAGCTGATTCTTCGCCACAAGCATTTACTGTTGAGATTTTATATCTCCAACCTCTAATTGATGGGTCGGCTGAAGGATCAGTAAATTCATGTAAACTATCTGCATCCACATTACCAACTAAGAAATATAAACCTGCTTGAGAACTTTCTCTGTAGATATTAAATGATTCAATATCTGTTCTGTTATACATTTCCCAAATTACTTTATTTGTGTTGATTAAACTATCAACGGTAACAGCACAAATGTTTAGTCCATTTGGTGTTGATTCATCAATTGTTGTTGTCAACACTGATTTACAGCCGTTCGCACCTCTAACAGTTACATAATAAAAGCCAGGTTGCACATTTGTAATGTCTTGTGTAGTTGCCCCGTTGCTCCATAAATAAGTGTAAGGACTTGATCCAAGATATGTGCTTATGTATACGCTTGCGCCACCGCTAACATTACAATCTAAAGTTGAAACCGAATCAAGGACAGCAATTGGAGCTGTTTGCTCATTTACAGGAATAACTTTTTCTTTTAAACATCCTTTAGAATCTACAACAGTTAAAGAATAAACACCAACTGCTAAACCACTAACAGAAGCTCCAGTAAATCCATTACTCCATAAATAATTATAAGGCCCTGAACTACCTTGAATAGATGTTTGAATTACACCTGTACTAAATCCGCACAATGAAGGATACGAAACATAAGTGATGTCAAAATCTTCTGGTTCCTCAACTAAAATACTTTTTGTTGACTTACATCCGTTTGCATCAGTAACAATTACTTCATAAGGTCCCGCAACTAGTTGATTAATATCTTCAGTTGTTCTACCATTTGACCAAATAGTTGTATAAGGTGAAGAACTACCAATTAATGTAATATCAATTGCTCCAGATGCTTGTCCGTTACAACTTGCATCAATTACATTGCTTAATGAAATAGTAGGCGCTTGTTGGTCGCTAACTGTTGCAACTGCAAAGTTTGAACACCCTTTTGAATCGGTTATAGTAACATAATAAATACCTGCAGTAAGTGTATCTGCAAGGAAATTATGATCTCCATTTGTCCAGTTATAAGAATAAGGAGGATTGTTTCCATTAACAATTGCAATTGCTTTTCCGTTTTGTTGTCCGCAAGAAGAAGAAACAGTGCTTGTTGAAATATTAACCCTTGAATCTGGAATAAACACTTCATTTGTGAAGGTATCTACCGCGCCGCAACTATTTCTCATTATTAAGTTTATAGAATATGTGCCTGGCTCAGTGTAGGCATGAGTTACAGGAGTTAATGAGGAATTAGAAACCAATGTTCCTGTTCCATCTCCAAAATTCCATTCATACGTACTTGCACCGTAAGCCAAAAACTCAATTGGCTCGTTTAAACAATAATATTTTGATTCATTAAAGAAAAATCCTGCTTCGTCATCGAGTGAATTGTTTGTTGAAATAGTAATGTTACCTGCCGGTATAGTAACAGAAGAGCCGCAAGGTGATGTAACTTGAACAGTTGGATTATAGTTTCCTAAATTTTGGTAAGCATGTTTAAACACTGCATACACTACTCCGTCAGGGCCAGCAACATAAGTGTTAGGTGTTGACGAAGTTGCTCCATCTCCAAAATCATAAAATATAGTTCCAATATCAGGAGGAGAAACAATAAAGAAAATACTATCGTTTGGACACGCACTGCTTAAAGGAGTACCTGCTACAAAACTATTTGCTCCTAAGGTAGCTTGACTATTTACAACTACTTCTGTAGTATAACTATAAGCTAAACCACAACCATTAACAACGTTTGCAGTAATTGTATACGTTCCAGCTGTTGCATATTGATGCGTTATTTCCCTTTGTCCTTGCGCCGTTGCTATTCCTCCATCTCCAAAATTAAAATAAATCTGTGGGCTATCTTGATCATTAATTCCATCAGGAATAATACAAATTGCTGATGTACTTGGACAAACAGAGTCAGGAACACCAATAGAAAAAGGATCTACAGGAAGTCCATTTTGTACATAAACATTACGTGAAATTGTACTTGTATACCCGCAACCATTTCTTACCTCAAGTACTACAGGATATGTTCCTACTGAGGAGTACGTTTTTGATGGTGTTGAAATTGTTGAACTTGTTCCATCACCAAAGTTCCAAGCATAAGCTGAAAACCCACTATAAGGATAAAAATTAACTTGCGTTGTAGGACACACAGTGGAATCACTAACAGAAAAATAATTTGAATTAGTTGGAATTGGAACGTTGTTGCTAACTACTACTGTATCAGTTGCAGTTGCAGAACTTCCGCAACTATTAAAAAATGTTGCGCGAATAATATAAGTTCCAGGCACATAATAACTATGCTGACGTGTCCCAACTTCAGAAACACCATCGCCATAATCCATTAAATAATTATTACTTCCTGCAGGGTGATTAAAATAAATCAAGTCTCCTGGACAAACAGTATCTAACATTGCTTGAACATAAACGTTACCAATTGGAGCCGAATTAGTAACATTCACAGCATAAGTAAAAGATTGTGCGCCACACGAAGAAGTTGTATTGGCAGTTAAGGTATAAGTTCCAAGTGTATTATATTCATGATCTGCCCAATTGTTAGTTCCAGAAACAGTAGGACTTCCATCTCCAAAATCCCAAGTAATTGAATAATTATTATTAGGAAAATAGGAGTTTATATTAAAGCCAGCTCTATCGCCCAAACAAGTTTCCCCATTTAATAATGGTGATGTAATGTTGTTAAAACCATAAACATTTACGTAAGAATAAAAATATCCCATTTGGGCATTACTTCCATCCGAAACACGGCAATCAACTGCATTATAACCAACTTGAGTAAATGTATAATTAGCGTTTTGTCCCGTTGTAACTAAAACACCATTAACATACCAATCATAATTAATTGCGCCTGCAATTGTATTGCAGGTTAAATTAGCACTTAATGGTCCGCAACCAGTTTGAGGATTAATGTTTGTTTGCGAATAATAATTTAACGTTGACAATATTGCAACTAATAGAAGTAGAAGTTTTTTCATGATTTTTGAATTTCAAATCAAATTTACGAAAAATTACGAATACACGAAATAGCAAGTTAAATGTTAAAAATTAACCCATCGGTTCAAAATACGAGTAGTGGCGATTTATATTTTATGCCAATTTTCCATTTTCTTAAACCTTAATTAGTATTTTCGCACTTTATCATTATTTGTTATGACTGACTTTGTAGAAGAATTAAAATGGAGAGGCTTGTTACATGATACAATGCCTGGAACGCAAGAACAATTAAATAAAGAGATGACCTCTGCTTATATTGGTTTTGATCCAACAGCTGATTCATTGCATGTAGGAAGTTTATCACAAATAATGACTTTAGTGCGTTTTCAATTAGCGGGGCATAAGCCATTAGCTTTGGTAGGCGGGGCAACAGGAATGGTAGGCGATCCAAGCGGGAAATCGCAAGAAAGAAATTTATTAGATGAAGCAACTTTAAATCATAATGTTGCAAGCATACAAAAACAATTAGAGAAATTTTTGGATTTTAACTGCGGGGCAAATAGTGCAGAGCTGGTAAATAATTTTGATTGGTTTAAAAACTTTTCGTTCTTAGATTTTATTCGTGATGCAGGTAAACACATTACAGTAAACTATATGATGGCTAAGGATTCGGTAAAAAACCGAATCAATGGAACAACTGGAACGGGAATGTCATTTACAGAATTTAGTTACCAATTAATTCAGGGTTACGATTTCTTTCATTTGTATAAAGAAAAAAACTGTATGCTACAAATGGGTGGTAGCGACCAATGGGGAAACATTACAACTGGAACAGAATTTATAAGACGAAAAGCGGGCGGACATGCATTTGCATTAACAACACAATTAATTACAAAAGCTGACGGAACAAAATTTGGGAAATCTGAATCAGGTAATGTGTGGTTAGACCCAAAGAAAACTTCGCCATATAAATTTTACCAATTTTGGTTAAACACAAGTGACGATGATGCGAAAAAATACATTCGCTACTTTACATTAATGAGTAAAGAAGAAATTGAAGCTTTGGATGCAGAACACGCTACAGCTCCTCATTTGCGTGTATTACAAAAAGCATTAGCAAAAGATATTACGGTTCGCGTGCATTCATTAGCTGATTACGAATCGGCTGTTGAAGCTTCGGAAATATTATTTAAAGGAACTATTGAGCAATTGGGAAGTTTAGATGAACAAACATTTTTAGATGTGTTTGACGGAGTTCCTTTGTTTGAAATAAATAAAGAAGAACTTGCTTCTGGAATTAACATTACAGATTTTTTAACTGCTACAACAACTGTTTTCTCGAGTAAAGGTGAGGCACGCAAAATGATTGTTGGTGGAGGCGTTTCGTTAAACAAACAAAAAATAGAAAACGAAACTTTAGTTGTTACTGCCGAAAATTTGATAAACAACAAATATCTTTTGATTCAAAAAGGCAAGAAGAATTATTTTTTAGCGAAGGTTTAACTTATTTCTGCATTAAATAATTGATGCGTAAGTATGCTAAATTGTTTTGATGTATTGCTTGTAAATGATGTGTTTCTGTGCTTAATGCAGTAGATACAATTGTTAGATAATCCACATTGTTTATTTCACCTTTTTTATACGACTCGAATGTTTCACGAATTATTTCTTGGTAATTAGTTGAGGTGGCTTTATCAAAAGCATTAATACCTTCTTCATATAAATTATATAATTTTAAATTTTGGTCAAGCTCCGACCTAAACACCATTAGCTGCGATTCATAAATTGAATTTGAAATCTCTTTTGCAATTCCAAACTTTGTAATTTTGCTCTGTATGGTCGGATCCACAATTGAAAATTTAAACCTGCGCCAATTACAGACAATCTTCTAGATGTATTTAAAAAATATTCTCCTGTTCCAATATTTGCTGGACCATAGATAGAAAGGTTCGTATATCCAAAAGTTAAATCAGGAAACATTTTATTTTTTTCCGAGCGTTTTGTTTTATAAGCAACATCAATTTGTTTATTGTAAAAAAGAAGGTATGGATGTTTTGCTAATGCAGATGAGTCAGTTTCATAGTTAATCCAAAGTGGTTTTAGTTCTTCCCTTTTAATGGTAATTGATTCGCTCGTTTGCAATAAACGTTGCAATTCACTTTTATGATTTACAATTGCTTCTTCGTTTTCATATTTCATATTTGCAATTTCAAAAGTTTTATTTTCCGAAATTGAAATCTCTAACATACTTCCTTTTCCTTGCTTAAATTTTTCCTTTTCTCCTTCTGCAAAAACATTATAGATACTATCTTCTTTTTGTAGTAAAGCCCTGATAGCATAATGATGCTGCAAAGAATAATACGACAACTTTACTCTATATATAATATCAGCTTCGGTTGCTTTTGTTTTGTATTGACTTTGCTCTATACTTGCGTTTGCCAATTGTTTATTTGCTCCAAATGCACTAGGAAAAGGAATAGTTTGCGTTACCGTAACACTATTATCAAACTTATAAATTGAATTGAATTGCCCCTGTGTATATAACACCGCCGCCTTTGGTATTTCAGAACTTGTTCGCTTGTTTATAATTGCTTGTTGCTCTTCTAACTTAGCAATTTTGATTTCCTGATTTCTTGCATAAGCTAAGTCGATACAATTTTGCAAAGTCAAATTAGTAAATGTAGTTTTATCTTGAGCCATAAGCTGACCACAAACAAACAATAAAACCAAGAGTTTTTTCATTTACATCAAATCTTTACCAATATCTTTTCTGTAATACTTATTTTTGTAGCTAATTTTTTCGGTATTCGAAAAGCTTTTTGAAACTGCTTCAGCAATACTATTTCCAAAAGAAGTAACTGCAATTACACGTCCGCCATTGGTAACAACTTTACCATCTACTTCTTTTGTTCCTGCATGGAATGCAATGCTGCCTTCAACCAAATTTAAATTTGTTATCTCATCACCCTTTGCATATTCCTCTGGATAACCACCAGCAACCATCATAACGGTTGTTGCAATGCGCGAATCTATTTCGAAAGTAGTTTGATTTAATTTTTGTTCGCCAACTGCTTTTAATAATTCTAATAAATCGGATTTAATGCGAGGCACAACCACTTCTGTTTCTGGGTCGCCCATACGGCAATTGTATTCGATTACTTTCGGCTCACCTTTATCATTCATTAAACCAATAAAAATAAAACCGCGGTAGTCAATGCCTTCTTTTATTAATCCGTTAATGGTTGGAATAACCACTTGTTCTTCTACCTTTTTAATAAAAGCATCGTCTGCAAATGGCACAGGACTTACTGCGCCCATTCCTCCTGTGTTTAATCCCTTATCACCTTCACCAATTCGCTTATAGTCTTTTGCTGCTGGTAAAATTTTATATGATTTCCCATCTGTTAAAACAAAAACAGAAAGTTCGATTCCATGTAAATATTCTTCTACAACAACCGTTGCACTTGCTGCGCCAAATTTAGCTTCTGTGATCATTGCTTTTAGTTCGCGTTTGGCTTCAGCTAAATCACTTAATATTAAAACGCCTTTACCCGCTGCTAATCCATCAGCTTTTAAAACATAAGGAGGACTTAGTGTTTCAAGAAAAATATATCCTTCTTCTAAATTAGCTTCGGTAAAACTTTTGTATTGTGCAGTTGGTACATTGTTTCGAATCATAAATTGTTTCGAAAAATCTTTACTGCCTTCTAGAATTGCCCCGTCTTTTTTTGGACCAATTACTGGAATATCTTTTAAAACATCATCAGCCAAAAAATAATCGTGAATTCCGTTTACTAATGGATCTTCCGGACCAACCAATACTAAGTCAATTCCTTTTTCCCAAACTAAATTTTTTATTGCATCAAAATCGTTTACTCCAATATTTACATTTGTTCCACACAATGCTGTACCCGCATTACCTGGAGCGATGTATAAGTTTTCTAAATTTTTGCTTTGTGCAATTTTCCATGCAAAAGCATGCTCTCTTCCACCCGACCCTAAAATTAAAACGTTCATATAAAATTGTATTCTTATTTATTTGGCAAATTATATTTGTTCATGTACTTATTGTACAAGTCGATTTGTGAATTGTGTAATACCACCACTCTTCCTTCTACAAAAGCCAATACAATATTATTTGTGCGCATATCTAAAGCATCCCCATTTGAAACAATAATCGATGCGTTTTTACCTACTTCCAAACTTCCAATTTTATCATCAACACCTAAAATTTTTGCTGCATTAAGTGTAATGGATGCAACAGCTTGTTCTTGTGTTAAACCATAGGCACAAGCGGTTCCAGCAAGAAAAGGAAGATTGCGTGTATTCATCCCTTCCATATCGCCTTGGTTTTGTAAACAAAATAAAACGCTGTCTTTTTGTAATAAATAAGGCAATTTAAATGCTTGATCAATATCTTCTTGTTCAGCTCCAGGCAAATCATGTAAACGATTAACCATTACAGCAATGTTGTTTTGTTTAAGTAATGATGTTACTTTCCATGAATCTTTTCCACCAACAATTACTGTCTTTTTTAAACCAAAGGCTTTCGAGAAATTTACTGCTGCAATAATATCCTTTACGTAATCTGCATGAATGTAAACACTTGCTTTTCCAGTAAAAATAGGGCGCATAGCTTCAAAGCGAAGGTTTGTTTCTTGTTTATCAGCAGCATCGCAATAGTATTTTGCCTCGGTAAAGAATTTTTTTAGTTCGTTTATTTGCTCATCGTATTTTGAGTTGTTTGAAGAAGGTTCTGGCTCTGCCCACCATCCGTGACGCTGAATCATGTTGGGGAAATTTACATGAATACCATCATCTGTTCTTAACACTGCATCTTCCCAATTCCACGCATCTAAGGATACAACACTTGATTTGCCACTAATAACACCATCACGTGGAGTTACCTGAATATAAAGAACTCCATTAGTTCGAACCGTTGAAGCAACTTTACTATCTGTATTAAAGGCAATAAGCGCACGTACATGTGGATTGTAGGTTCCAATTTCAGCAAAATCCAAAGTCGCTTTTACCGATTCAACTTCTCCAATACCAAGAGTGGAATTAGCCGCAATAAAAGAAGGGTAAATGTGTTTTCCCGAAACGTCAATTATAGTATCGTATTTTTTTAACTTAACCTTTTTCAAATCATCTTCACTTAGCACTAAGGTAATTTTACCATCTTCAAAAGCTATTGCCCCGTTTGCCAATACCTTCCCGTCACCCACGTGAATAGTAGCGCCTTTAAGCATAATTGATTTGCTTTGTTTTATTCCAGGCGAAGGTACTTGTGAAAATAAATTCGCTGTAATAAATACAAACAATAAAATACAGGTGGATTTGGCTAATTTCATAATACGTTGAATAGCTAACAAAGATAAAAATTAATTGGAAAGAAAGGGTTTATTTCATTCGCTATTATTATGCTTTGAAACATAACGAAAATCAGCTTTTTTATTCTGTTTTAAAAAGAAATTCACTTATTTTTGCGCCATGTTTGAGGAATTTAGAGAAGCGCTCTTAATTATGATTTCTACGCCCATTTATGTAATAGTAATTGGGGCCGAGATTCTTTTCTCATATTTTCATCAACATCATAACTATAGCAAAAAAGGCACTATCGAAAATATTTACCTGATGTTTTTAAACATGGGTTTAGATATTTTAATGCGCGGGGTTTGTTTGCTGATTTTGAATTTCTTTTTCCAATTTCATTTTGTTGAGATACAAAACCAATGGATATATTGGATTGCACTAATTATTGGTCAAGATTTTTTGTTTTATGTATTGCATTATGTAGACCACTACAGTCGCTTTTTCTGGGCAGTGCATGTTACACATCATTCGTCGGAAGAATTTAATTTAACTGTTGGATTTCGTTCTTCTGTTTTTCAACCATTGTATCGTTTTGTTTATTTTATTCCTCTTTCGCTAATTGGTTTTGCGGGAAAAGACATTATGTTTATTTATTCCGCAACACAAATTTATGGCATTCTCATTCACACTAAATATGTAAAAAAATTAGGCTTTTTAGAGTGGTTTCTTTCAACACCTTCACATCACCGTGTGCATCACGCTTCTAACATTCCTTACTTGGATAAAAATATGGGAATGCTTTTAATTATTTGGGATAGGATGTTTGGAACATTTGCGGAGGAAAAAGAAGAAGAGCCCGTGCGTTATGGTTTAACAGAAAATATTAAAAGCCATAATCCTTTAAATGTTGTATTTCATGAGTGGAAAGGAATTGCCTCTGACTTAAAAAAATCAAAATCAATCAAACATAAATTAAAATACATGTTTGCGCCTCCAGGCTGGAGTCATGATGGAAGTAAGAAAACAGCAAGTCAGCTTAGAAAAGAATATTCCAAGTAAATTTTGCAACCAACGTAAAATAAATTCTATTAACAGCCGTTAATAAATAAAAGCTTTTACAACGATTTAGCCCTTATCTTTGCATCATTAATAAAAGAAAACTATGGTTATGACTTACGAAAACGTATTAACAGAAATAGAAAATGGTACATTAATCATTACTGTTAATCGTCCCGATAAATTAAATGCACTTAACAATAAAACAATTGAAGAGTTGCATGAAGCTTTGTTAGAAGCAGAGCATGAAAAAGAAATTAAATCAATCATCATTACTGGTAGCGGAACAAAAGCTTTTGTTGCTGGTGCTGATATTGCAGAATTTGCTGATTTTAATGTAACACAAGGCCGTCAGTTAAGTGCAACTGGGCATTTTAAATTATTTAATTTTATTGAGAACTATTCTAAACCTGTTATTGCTGCCGTAAATGGTTTTGCATTAGGTGGTGGATTAGAATTAGCAATGGCAAGTCATATACGTGTTGCAAGCGATAATGCTAAAATGGGTTTACCAGAAGTTACTTTAGGAGTAATACCAGGTTATGGCGGAACACAACGTTTAGCCCAATTAGTTGGCAAAGGAAAAGCATTTGAAATGATTGTTACTGCCGATATGATTAACGCACAAGAAGCCTTACACTTAGGTTTAGTAAATCATGTTACAACTCAAGAAGAATTATTAAATAAGTGTAAAGAAATCGCAAGTAAAATTGGGCAACGTTCATCAGTAGCTGTGCGTACGGCAATTAAAGTAATTAATGCAGGTTATAACAAACAAGAAAACGGATACGAAGTTGAAATAGAAGAATTCGGAAAAATGTTTGGAACAGGTGATTTTAAAGAAGGTGTAAAAGCTTTCCTAGAAAAAAGAAAAGCTAATTTTCCTGGAAACTAATATTGATATACATTACTAAAACCCATAGCCAGCTGAATCAGCTGGCTTTTTTATGCCCACACTTTTGTGCCTTCGCTACAATTGGCACATATATCAATTTCCTTACGCGATTTTAAAACCGAAGCTCTAAATTTATTGTATGATTCCGAATTCCAAATTTTTTCAAAAGTAGTTTCTTGCAAAGAACCCAATTGATACTTCGCATCTTTATCAAAACAACATGGAACAATTTTGCCGTCCCAAGTAATTACACAACTACTCCACATGCGCCAACATTGATTTAGTAATTCATTTTTTATGCGCCACTTACCATCAACTCCCTTCTTATATCTCGAGTATTGTTCGTTATCAGGAATTAATGGATTTCCATTTTCATAATCGTATACTTGAGCGGTTTTAAACTTCACCTCATCAACGCCTAATTCATTTGCCAATTGCTTTACTTCTTCCAATTGATGCTCATTAGGTTTTACAACTAAAAACTGGAAAATAATATGTGGTGTTTTACTTCTCAATTGCTTTTTCCACTTAATAATATTTTTCGTTCCTTCTATAACTTTTGAGAGGTCTCCTCCTACTCTGTATTGTTCGTATGTTTCTTGAGTAGTGCCATCAATTGAAATTATCAATCTATCCAAACCACTTTCTATTGTTGCTTTTGCATTTGCATCGTTTAAATAATGTGCGTTGGTTGAAGTTGAAGTAAACACTTTTCTCTTATGAGCAATGTTTACCATTTTTAAAAATTCAGGATTCAAATATGGCTCCCCTTGAAAATAAAAAGTTAAGTAAATAAGTTTATCTGCCAGTTGATTAATAATTTTCTCAAATAACTCTTGTTGCAACATTCCTATAGGGCGAGAGAAAGACCTTAATCCACTTGGACATTCTGGGCAACGAAGATTGCAGCTAGTAGTGGGTTCAATAGATATACTAATAGGAAAGCCTTTGTGTTTATCTATCCCACTTTTGCGCGATGAATGAAAAGAACGATACACTTTAAAGGCATTACCAAGCTTTTTCAAACTTAATTTTTTTAAAAGTAGTATGTTTTCTTTAAATGCCATTGCTTGCTAATGCTTAAAGATAAGCATAATTGATAAAGTAGTTTATTTGCATTTTTGTTTTTTTAACTCACATTGTTTGGATGGCAACTGCAATGGTAATAAATTAGTTAAAATTTATTACCATGAAAAGAATAAGCTTAATTACCGCCTTTCTTCTATTCGTTTCTGCACTTTTTTTTAATTTCAATTTTAAACAAGAGAAAGGAATTAAAAAAACAGCTAGTTACGCTTGGTTAAAAGATGGGGACATACTTTTTCAAGATACAGGTGGAGATTTAGGGGAAGCAATTAAAATTGCGACAAAATCAAAATATAGTCATTGCGGCATGGTGATTAAAGAAGGAAACAGTGTTCAAGTGTTTGAAGCAATTGGGCCAGTGCAATACACCCCAATTAATGAGTGGGTAAAACATGGGGCTAACAATTCTTTTAAAGCATATCGACTAAAAAATCCTGGAGCAATTTCTCAACTGCAAATAAAGGCATGGAAAGTAAAAGCTATTGACTATTTAGGTAAATCATACGACCATGTGTTTGGCTGGAGCGATGATAAAATCTATTGCTCAGAACTGGTTTGGAAAATGTATAAAAACATTGGACTAGAAATTTCAACTCCTAAAAAATTAAGAGATTTTGATTTAAGCCACAAACTTGTTAAACAACAATTACAAATGAGGTACGGAACAGCAATCCCTTATGAGGAAAAAGTAGTTTCGCCACAAGACTTACTTGACTCAAAATTCTTTATAGAAGTTGTAAATTAATTGGATGTTGTTTGATTTTTTTGTAGATTAGTACTAATGAAATTTTTGCTCATATTTGTCTTTACTTTTTCTTGTTTTTTAATAAGTTCGCAAACTCCTGCAGTTAAAGAAATCAAGAAAAAACAAAATGATCCCATTTTTTCTTTTGGCTTTGGTGCAAATCTTTCGAGTGTAAATGTATTTAGAAACTATAAAGAAAATCCCTACAAACTTGGTTGGAATGCACGTGTTACTTATAATTTTAGTGATAACCTTAGGTTTACAACTGAATACAATCGTATTCCTAAATTTAGTTTAAGTCCAACTTGGTTAGATATTCGAAACCAATCATTTGTTATTTCCGCTAATGCAATTGGCTATATTGTTGACCAAGATGTTATGATCTATACTATTTCAGGTCTTTGCATTCAATCTTGGAAAGGATATTATACAGGTTTGCAAGATTTTAGTACTGCACAATTTTACTATTCGGATAATACTTATGTACGCAACCGTAATCTTTGCCTTGATTTAGGCATCGGATTTGAAAGACCTTTCCCAGGATTTAATTTATTTGGAGATTTTAGGTATCGATTTGCCAACATCGACAATAGATTTGGAATCACTGATGCTAATTATAATTTAGGAATAAAATTTCCAATTATAACTAAAAGTACAGAGTCTAGTAAAAAGAAAAAACATTCCAGAAAATTATTTAAAGGAAAAGATAAGTATCGTTGGTTCTAAAAAGGATTACGAATTGTTTACGAATATACGAATGATGGCGAATCTTTTACGAATATACTAATCTGTGTTTGGTAGTAATTAATTTATTCGTTAGTGGAAATAATCACTCCATTTATTTTACACCTGGAAAATCAGCTGGGTTTATATACTCTCTCTCTTCTATAATCTGATTTGTTTTTTTGCTTTCTTGTTTGCTACCTACAACAGTTGACAAATCAATATTTAACGGATTCGAAACATTTATTTTAGTAACGGTTATTTGTTGTGCGGCTCTAACATAAAAAAGACTATCGACTTCTTGATGCGATTCATGTATATTGGCTATAAATAAAGGAACGTTTTTTAATACATCATTGTAATAGAAAAATTGCTCTCTTTTACCTATTAAGCTTGAAATAGTTAAACTAAAGGTGTCATTTAAAGAAACTTGTTTATCATTGACTTTTAATTTCAGCACAACATCATTCGGCATACTTTTACTTTTCCATGATATATCTATATTTCCATTAAGTGTTATATCTTCCTTGTTTACCTCACTTAATTTATATGGTTCACTTTGAAAGGAGATATAGCATAGTGCGGAATCCTTTGGTGTAATTTTAAAAACTAAATCTGGGCCTTTGCCTTGTGCAAAAAATTGAACTTCTTTTTTATTGCATGACGAGCAAAGGAGCAGGGTGAAACAAGTTACCACTAAAGAAACAAGCTTTGTTTTGTTTTTTCTAATATGACTCATTTTTTCTTTTCAATAATTTGAACGAGCAAATTTTATTTCACAAAAAAACCCTCTTCCTTTCGGAAGAGGGTTGTAATTACAATCCCAATAAAACCTCTTCAGGTTGTTTGCCGCCAAATAACATACGGCTTGGGTCTTCTAACATTTCTTTTACTTTTACCAAGAAACCAACACTTTCTCTTCCGTCAATAATACGGTGATCATAACTTAAAGCAACATACATCATTGGACGTATAACAACTTGTCCGTTAACTGCCATTGGGCGCTCAACAACATTGTGCATACCTAAGATAGCACTTTGTGGAGGATTAATAATTGGTGTACTCATCATAGAACCAAACACACCACCATTAGTAATAGTAAATGTACCACCTTCCATATCAGGAATAGTTAATTTACCATCGCGTGCTTTTACAGCCAACGCTTTAATGCCAGCTTCAATTTGTGCCAAGCTCATTTGCTCTGCATTACGCAATACAGGTACCATTAAACCTTTTGGTGCACTCACTGCAATTCCAATGTCACAATATTTATGGTAAACAATTTCTTCTCCGTTAATCATTGCGTTAACAGCAGGGAAATGATATAATGCTTCGGTAACTGCTTTTGTAAACAAGCTCATGAAACCAATGTTTGTTCCATGAACTTTAGAAAACTGCTCTTTATATTTTGCACGCAAAGCATAGATAGCGCTCATATCAACTTCGTTAAAAGTAGTAAGCATTGCAGTTTCATTTTTCACTGCAACTAAACGCTTAGCAACAACTTTACGTAGGTTCGTCATTTTTTGAGAATCCGTATCACGACCACCTTTCCATGAGTTTGATAAAACCTCAACAGCAGTTGGTAAGCCATTAGATAATGCAGCTAGAACATCTTGCTTAGTTATTCTTCCATCTTTTCCTGTACCATTTATTTGAGAAGAACTTACGTTATTCTCTGCCATAATTTTAGCAGCAGAAATACTTGGTGTTCCGCTTGCGTATGTCTTCTCGACTGCGCTCGAAGTGACAGCCGGAGCTGCTTCCTTTTTAGGTTCTTCTTTTTTAGCTTCCGCTTTTGGTGCTTCTACTTTTTTTGCTTCAGGTTTAAATGAAGTGTCGATTTTTACAACAACCTGTCCAACTTTAACGGTATCGCCTTCAGCAGCTAATACTTCTATCTTACCGCTTTCTTCTGCATTTAAAGTTAATGTTGCTTTATCCGAATCTACTTCTGCAAGTACTTCATCTTTTTCTACTATATCGCCTGTATTTTTTACCCAACGAGCAATTACTACTTCTGTTATTGATTCGCCTGGGCTTGGTACTTTAAGTTCTACGATTGCCATACTTTGTTTATTTTGAATGGTGAATGTTTAATGTTTTAATTATTTAGCTAATACTTTCGAAAAAATTTTTGTCATAATTTCTTCATTTTCCTCTGCATGTTTTTTACTATAACCTGTTGCAGGAGAAGCTCCCTCTGCACGGCCAATGTATTTTAAATTTAATGAACGAACAGCATGGTCAACATGTCTCCAAGGGCCAGCATTTTCAGGCTCTTCTTGTACCCACATTAAATCAGTTGCTTTTGCATGTTTCTTCAAAATAGCATCTACTTGCTTGTGAGGGAAAGGATACAATTGCTCAATACGAACAACAGCTAAGTCCTCTGCTCCTTCTTTCTCTCTTCTCTCAATTAAATCATAATATACTTTACCTGAGCAGAAAATAACACGCGTTGTTTTCTTTGCATCTGCTTTTGTATCATCAATTACTTCTTGGAATTTACCTTTCGTAAAATCTTCTAAAGTACTTACACATGAAGGGTAACGCAATAATTTTTTAGGAGTAAAGCAAATTAATGGTTTTCTAAAATCACGTTTTAGTTGGCGACGAATTGCGTGGAATTGTTGTGCTGGAGTTGTTGCATTAATAATTTGCATATTATTCTTAGCACACATTTGCAAGAAACGTTCCATACGTGCTGATGAATGCTCAGGGCCTTGTCCTTCGTAACCGTGAGGTAACAATACTACTAAGCCATTCATACGTTGCCATTTGTATTCGGCAGACGCTAGGTATTGGTCAAATATAATTTGTGCTCCGTTAAAGAAATCACCAAACTGCGCTTCCCAAATAGTTAAGATGTTTGGAGAGGCAAATGCATAACCATATTCAAAACCTAACACACCATACTCACTTAATAATGAATTAAAGATTCTTAATTCACCTTTTGTTCCGGCGTTATTTAATGGAGTGTATTCTTCTTCGCTATCTTCAACCTTAACAACTGCGTGACGGTGAGAGAAAGTTCCTCGCTCAACATCTTGTCCGCTAAAACGTACATGATTTCCTTCTTGCATTAATGAGGCATAAGCTAATAATTCGCCCATTGCCCAATCGTAAGCATCGTTAGCAATCATTGCTTTACGATCATCAAATACTTTTTGTATTTTATTGAAGAACTTTTTATCCTTAGGTAATTCAGTTGTTTTGTTAGCTAAATCTAAAAACACTTTTTTATCTACTGCAGTATCAGGAGAAGAATCAAACTCATCTCCGTTTGCCTTTTTAATTCCTTTCCAAACGCCATCTAAGAAAGAAGTGATTTTTGCTTTCTCTGTTTTCTTAGCCTCATCAAGGTTTGCATCTAGTTCAGCTTTAAACTTTGTTTCAATTTCTTTTGCTTCATCTGCTAAAGGTGAGCCTTCTGCTCTTAATTTATTTACATAAATTTCTTTAGGATTTAAATGTGCAGCAATTGCTTTGTATAAAACTGGTTGAGTGAAACGTGGTTCATCTCCTTCGTTGTGACCATATTTACGGTAACACAATAAATCAACAAACACATCTCTTTTAAATGCTTGACGGAATTCCATTGCTAATTTAGCAACAAAACAAACTGCTTCAATATCATCGCCATTAACGTGAAACACTGGTGATAAAACAACTTTTGCAACATCTGTACAATAAGTTGAAGAACGAGCATCAATAAAATTAGTAGTAAAACCAACTTGATTATTTACAACAAGATGAATCGTTCCACCAGTTTTGTAACCATCTAACTGGCTCATTTGTAAAACTTCGTAAACTATACCTTGCCCCGCTATTGCGGCATCACCATGCAAAAGAATAGGTAATACTTTACTGTTATCACCTGAATATTTATTGTCGATTTTTGCGCGAACAATGCCTTCAACAACCGGATTAACTGTTTCTAAATGTGAAGGGTTTGGAGTAAGACTCATGTGAATCTTTTTTCCTGAATTGCTTATTTGATCGCTGCTATAACCCATGTGGTATTTAACATCACCATCAAATAAACTATCTTCACTCGGGCGACCTTCAAACTCAGTGAACACATCTTTGTATGTTTTGTTCATGATGTTTGTAAGCACATTTAAACGCCCACGGTGAGGCATACCGATTACAAAATCTTCTACACCTAAATCAGCAGCATGCTCCATTAGTGTATCCATTGCAGGAATTAGGGCTTCTCCACCTTCTAATGAGAAACGTTTTTGACCAACAAATTTTGTGTGTAAATAATTTTCGAAACCAACTGCTTGAGTTAATTTTGTAAGAATAGTTCTTTTTTCATCTAATGAAAACGATGGAGTGTTACGAGATTTCTCCATTCTATCTTGCAACCATTTTACTACTTGTGGTTCACGAACAAAGGTATATTCTACTCCAATACTTTGACAATAGGTTTGCTCTAAATGAGCTACAATATCTTTTAGTTTTGCCGAACCAAGTCCAAGCTCATTTCCGGCTTGAAAAACAGTTTCTAAATCTTTATCGCTTAAACCAAAATTAACTAAATCTAAAGTTGGTTCATAGGTACGGCGTTGACGAACTGGATTTGTTTTAGTAAACAAATGTCCGCGTTGACGGTAGCCATTGATTAAAGTAATTACTTTAAATTCCTTCGAAATATTTTCTGGAACTGCCCCGCCTGTTGCAGGCTCATCATAATTAGCTTTTGCGAACTCGAAGCCACGGAAAAAATCTCTCCACGTAACATCAACTGAGTTTTCGTCTTTCACATATTGTTGGTACAAATTTTCAATTGCGTTAACATCGCTTGTACCCAGGTAAGAAAATTTATCCATAGTTTTTGATAGGATTGTTTAGATAGGCGACGAAGTTAAGAAAAAAGTGTTGAAATTGAGCGATTTACTCCCGAAGAATTTATTTGAAAATCAACACATTAGAAAAGATTTTTAACCATAATCTAACTCTTTACAACTCCAAACAATCCTTTGCCAATACATTTGTAATGATTGGTTCACAAGCATTATAGATATCAACAAATTGTTTTGGCGAATTTTTTGTGTATTTCTCGAACAACTTGTACCCGTGATAATATTTAATCTCTGATGAAGGGTATAATTTTGTGAAATAATACAAGCTTGATGAGAAAAGGGAAAAAACGTATTTTGTTTGTTTTGAGAAGAAGTAAAAAATTAACTCAGCACCCACGTTTATGAATTTACTATTACCTAATAAAATGTACTTCAATCCTCTTTGCTTAAAATAACTTTCGATTGTATTAATTGCTTCAAAAGACTGTAATGGATGTGGTTTCAGAACATAAGTATAATCATCGGGTACATCAATTCTACTTAAATATAGTTGTATGCAGTCTTGCCAAAAATTGGAAGGCACCTCATAAATTTCCATGCTTTCAATAAGAATAAATACAAGTTTTTCATTGCCTAATTTTTCGAACTCCTTTTCATTGCTAATTACTTTGTTTGTTTCAAGATTTTGTACTGCATTGTAAAACAAATCTCCATAAATAAAACCATTTATCTTTTTTTCATTAGGATTGTTTATTGATTTTAGGTAGGCTTGAAACTCATCTGGAAACAAGCAAAACAAGTTGCCGGACTGAATTTCATTTTGTTCATAATACAAGTAATCGCCTATTCCATGTTCAAAATAATTTATTTCTGCTTTTGGATATATTTTATGCAACACCCCGTTTAAGCCAGTTTTTGTAAGCATATTAAGCTGAACAGTTTCAGAATTCACCTTACTTAAATCCTGTCTTATTCGGTTTTCAAAGTCTTTAAAAAAAGCAAACATGTGCCTAGAAAGCATTTTGTTATATATGTCTTTTAAAAGAGGTAATTGTTTCGCTTTTCGCGTAAGCCTCTTTTTTAAACTAGGCCTCATGTTAGTTTCATCCCTTAACTCTGGGGCATAATTTAATATCACATCCCAATTATGAATGAATTTTGTGTCTAAAATTAACTGAGTAAGTGCCGTTTTCTTAGGCGGGTAATCAATCATTAATACATCCACATCACCTTCCTTTTTAGTGGAAGCAGCATAAATACTTTGCAGTATTGCGCTAAAGTGCGATGAAACAAGGAAAATCCGGAGCATATTATTAATGGCAAAACTACTTCTTTTTTGCCATTAATCAGATAACAATAGGTCCTAATATACGTTAGTTTTCCAATTTTTTCTTTATATTTGAATAAAATAAGTCTATTATGCCAAAATGCATTTATGTTTTGTTGTTTGCTTTGACCTTACTGCCTTTTAAAGGAATAAGTCAATCTTGCCTTGTTTCAAGTTATCCTTTTAATAACAATACAAATGATTTAGTTTCTTCAAATAATGGTGTTGCTTATGGTGCAACACCAACAACTGATCGTTTTGGAAATCCAAACTCGGCATATTATTTTGATGGAATCAATGACCATATAAATTTCCCAACTGACTTTGATTTTGCCCAACGTACTATTATGTTTTGGTTTAATGCAAGTAATATTTCGACCACTTTAGGTTGCATGTTTGAAGCAGATCATAATGCAATGAGTAATGCGCAAACAGAAATTGGTGTTAGAAACATTAGTGGTACAAATAAGCTTTCTATTTGTGTTGGTGCATCTGCAAATAATTGGGCAACTCCCTCAATAACAACTAATACTTGGTACCATATTGCAATAGTGAGAGATGTTTCTGAAATAAGATATTATCTAAATTGTCAATTAATTGCGACAAAATATGATATGTCAAATACTGTTTCAAATCAAAGTAATAATACATTTGCCGCGCTAGGAATGGTAAGTACCAATAGCCATTTTTTTAATGGCAAAATAGATGAACTTAAAATATATAATTGTGCTGTTAGTACAAATGTTATTCAAGAAGCATGCAGCGTTTCCTGCTCTCCACTTGCCTATTATAATTTTTCAAATACAACAAATAATACAATTAGCTCCAATTTTAATGGTACAAATTATGGTGCAACATTCGTGTCTGATATAAATGGAAACCCGAATAGTGCATTATATTTTGATGGAATAAGTAATCATGTAGATTTTCCTACTGACTTCGATTTTGCCCAACGTACTATTATGTTTTGGTTTAATGCAAGTAATATTTCGACCACTTTAGGTTGCATGTTTGAAGCAGATCATAATGCAATGAGTAATGCGCAAACAGAAATTGGTGTTAGGAACATTAGTGGTACAAATAAGCTTTCTATTTGTGTTGGTGCATCTGCAAACAATTGGGCAACTCCCTCAATAACAACTAATACTTGGTACCATATTGCAATAGTGAGAGATGTTTCTGAAATTAGATATTATCTAGATTGTCAATTAATTGCGACAAAATTTGATATGTCAAATACGGTTTCAAATCAAAGTAATAATATATTTGCCGCACTAGGAATGGTAAGTACCAATAGCCATTTTTTTAATGGCAAAATAGATGAACTTAAAATATATAATTGTGTGCTGAATGATACAGAAATAAACGCCGAATGTGCTCAATCTACTGGAATACAGACTTCATCTTTTGAAACAGAAAAATGTTCTGAAATTAATAATCAAAATTATTTGTTTTCATCTAGCCAATCCTTGGAAGCTTTTTTAGAAAAACAAAATAAAAACTCAGCAATAAAAACTATTCATGACATTACAGGAAAAGAGATTTACAATTTTTCTTTTGAAAATGAAAGTGAAATTAAATCGCAAATACGAAAACTTCCAAATGGTCTGTTTGTTTATACAATTGATTGTGGTGGTTCGGTTAAAAAAGGTTACTTTATAATTAATTATAATTAATAAAATAGTATTTTTGAGAAAAAGTAAAAGTACTCTGCCAATATGAACCCACTCGTCCAAGAACTGATTGATTTAAACATTATCAATAAAGAACATATAACAGAATACTTCCCACGTGTTAGAGACAGAGAAGATGTCTCAGTTTTAAAATGCAGAGAAAGCGGTGTGATTTTTTTGAATCGTGTGGATCACATGGCTGAATCATATTATAATGAAAAGTCAGGAACTTCATACTGGAACGAAGGTGGCCGAAATCAAGCGCTGCTTGAAACAAAAGAAGATGATGATAGGAGATTTAATCAATTTAAATCTTTAGTAGAAAACAAAAAATACTGTGATATCGGTTGCGGACTGGGCGGAGTTTTAGAGCGCATGTCGAAATTAACTTCACAAGCACAAGGGGTAGAATTACAAAAAGAAATTCGTGACTTCTTGAATTCAACTGGATTTAAGGTTTCAGACTCTATTGATAAAATTGATAATGACTTTGATGTAATAAGCATGTTTCATGTTTTCGAACATATTATTAGTCCGCTTGCATTTTTAAAAACCTTGCATAGTAAAGTTAAAATGGGCGGCAAAGTTATTATTGAGGTGCCGCATGCAAATGATGCTCTTTTAAAATCGTTTGACTTAGATTCCTTTAAAGCATTTACTTTATGGAGCGAGCATTTGGTACTTCATACACATAAAAGTTTACAAACCTATTTAGAAAAAGCTGGCTTTAAAAACGTTCAAGTTCAAGGATTTCAGCGTTTTCCTTTGGCTAATCATCTTTATTGGTTACAAAAAGGTAAGCCTGGTGGACAAAACATTTTAAAAGAATTTAACACGGATGAGTTAAATCGTGCCTATGCTAACAGATTAGATGCAATTGGCGAAACCGATACAATCATTGCTATTGCTGAGAAATAATTGGAATTAAGCTTACAAATTGCAAATTGCTTTTTATTAGCTTATAATGTACCTTTAGCCTTTGATTTAAGCTAATGGGAATAGTAAAACGACAAGGCATTAAAAATACCATCATCATTTATTTTGGTATTATTATCGGCTTTATAAGTTTGTTAATTATTCAACCCATTTATCTTTCAAAAGCGGAAATGGGTTTAACAAGGCTTTTACTTGCTTTCGCTTCTTTATTCTCATCCGTTTTCGCCTTTAGTATAAGCAACATCACCGTAAAGTTTTTTCCTTACTTTAAAGATTACAACAATAAACACAATGGCTTTTTTGGTTTAACGGTAATCATTCCCGCTATTGGAAGCGCTATTGGCTGTTTACTATTATTACTCTTTAAAGATTCTATCATACAATATTACTCGTCCGAATCAAAAGTATTTGTGTTTTATTTTTATCACACTTTCCTTTTTTCCTTTATTCTTTCACTTATTCTTGCTTTAAATTCTTATAGCAATGCATTACTAAAAACCACTGTTCCTTCTTTTTTAAACGATGTACTCACCCGCATTATATTTGTTTTGCTTGTATTACTTTATGCTGCAGGTTATATCAACTATCAACAATTTATTTGGGCATTTATTTTAAGTTATGGCTTGCAAGCTCTGTTGCTTCTTGGGTACATCATTTATTATGGGAATCCCTCTTTCAAAATTAACAAAGCAGTAATAAAACAAATTGGGTCGATAAATTTAATTAAGTACGGGGCAGTTTTAACTATTACAACAATTACTTCTATTGGTTTAAAGTTTTTAGACATGATAATGATTGGTCATTATAAAAGCGATTCAGATGTGGGCGTTTATTCCATAGCAGCATTTATTGCAACCATTATTGAAACTCCTTTAAATTCATTAGAAAGAATTGCTAATCCAAAAATAGCCCATGGTTTAGCAGAAAACAATCATAAAGAAGTAAAAGACATCTATTACCAATCAAGTAAATATCTTACGATTGTTGGAGGTTTGCTAACAATACTTGTAATATTAAATATTGCAGATTTACTACTTATGCTCCCTAATGATTACTCCAGTGGAATTAAAGTAACAATGATCATTAGTATTAGTGCATTTGTAAATATGGCAACTGGCATTAATTATCCCATTTTATTTAATTCACATAAATATTACTACGGGGCAATTTTTATTGCTATAATGTTGATTACCTCTTTTGTTTTAAACACTCTACTTATTCCAATATATGGCATTATGGGCGCTGCCATTGCAACTACTGTTGCCGCTGTTGTTTTTAATGCGCTTAAGTATATCTTTATATTAAAAGAATTTAAGATGCAACCATTTCAATTACCCTTTTTTAAAACCTTACTGGTGATTGCAATATGTTTAACGCTTGGTTTCTTTATTCCAAAAACAGAAAATCACCTAACTAACATTCTGGTAAACGGTTCAGTTGTTACAAGCTCTTTTTTAATTTTAACTTATTTATTTAATATTGTTCCTGAATTTCACAAACATATTCCTTTCATAAAAAAGAAATGAAAAAAATACTCATCATAACTTATTATTGGCCGCCAAGTGGTGGTTCGGGGGTTCAGCGATGGATGTATTTTGCAAAATACATGGAAGAAAATGGGATGATTCCAGTTGTAATTACAATAGATTCGGAAAAGGCAGCTTACCCAGCATACGATCATTCGTTAAGCAAAAAAGTTGAACATGTTAGAGTAATTAGAACTAAACCAGGTTTCAATCTTTTTAAAGCATACTCGTTTTTAAAATCAGGTAAATCAAAAAAAATTGTTCCAGTAGGTGATGTTGGCGGAAGAAAAAAAACACTTTTTGATTCACTATCTGCTTATGTGCGGGGCAATTATTTTATTCCCGATGCGCGTGTAGGATGGAATAAACAAGTTATACCAGTAGCAAAAGAACTATTAAAAGCCGAACACTTTGATGCAATAATAACAACGGGTCCGCCACACTCAACACACTTAATTGGATTGGAGCTGAAAAAAACGTTCCCAATTCACTGGATTGCCGATTTTAGAGACCCTTGGCACGATATCTATTACAACTCTATTTTTAAACGCACTAAAAAAGCTGATGCTAAAGATGAAGCCCTTGAAACAGCTGTCCTAAAATCAGCTGATACAATTCTCACCGTTGGGCCATCTATGAGAGAATTACTATGCAACAAATTTAGTGGTCTAAAAGAAAAAACATTTTTTATTTATAATGGCTACGACTCCGAATTATTTAAAGACATAAGTGCAAAGAGATATAATGAATTTACTATTGCACACATTGGCGTTTGGACACTAAAACAAGCTCATCAGGAAGTGATAGATGCATTAAGTTTTATCTTAAAAAATAATTCTGATTTAAAAATACGCTTTGTTGTAGCTGGTAACATAGAACAAGAAATTTTAGATAAACTAAAAAGTATACCCAACTTAATTTTAGATTTTAAAGGCAAGGTTTCACATAAGGAAGCACTTCAGGAAATGATGAATGCCAATCTACTTTTAAATTGTCTAGCTGTACAAGAACAATCAAAAATTCTTATTTCGGGCAAACTAATGGAGTACATTGCAACCGGAAATGAAATTTTAGTAATTGGAAATACAGAAGGCGATGCGGCAAAACTAATCAACAACATTAGTAATGCACATATTGTAAGCCCTGGAAATACTGAAGAAATTAAAAAAGTTTTATTAAAAGTGATTAAAAATCCAGAAACAGATTCAAATAGTGCTACTTTTATAACACAATTTAGCAGAGCTTCTACAACTAAGGAGCTTGTTAATTTATTAAATTTACGGCTTCAAAGCTCACAAGCTTCTAAATCTAACATTAATTAAAATGAAAAATTTTAACCCAAAAAAAGTTCTTGTACTTGCTCCACATACTGATGATGGTGAGTTTGGTTGCGGTGGAACAATTGCAAAATTTATTGAAGAAGGTATTGATGTTTATTATGCAGCATTTTCGGCTTGTCAACAATCTGTACTAAAAGAATTCCCGTCTGATATTCTTATTACCGAAGTAAAAGCAGCAACAAAAAAATTAGGGATTAAACCTGAAAATTTAATTCTTTTTGATTACGATGTACGTACTTTTAATTTTAGAAGACAAGATATACTTGATGATTTAATTAAACTAAGAACAGATATTAATCCCGACTTAGTTTTTATGCCTGCCTTAAACGATATTCATCAAGATCACCAAACGATTGCAAATGAAGGCTTACGTGCGTTTAAATTTTGTAGCATTTTTTGTTACGAGGTTCCATGGAATAATTTTTCTTTCAATACTTCCACCTTCATTTTGTTAGATGAAAAGCATGTGCAATCAAAAGTAGATGCGCTTAATGAGTACAAATCTCAAGCACATCGTACTTACGCAAACGAAGAGTTTATTCGTTCGCTTGCTCGTACACGTGGAGTGCAAATAGGTTCAAGATATGCCGAAACATTTGATTTAGTTAGATGGATAATTAAATAATTAAAAATGACCACACTACAACACATAGCTGAATCAATTCCTAATATCATTATAAAGGGTAACTCTTTACAAACTATAAAAGGCTTAGCAAAATTGGACAGCTCTTTATCAAAAGAAGACTTGTGTTGGTGTTCAGATGTAAACATTGAATCTTTGAAGGCAGTTAATGCTGGAAATATTATTTGTAACCAAACTACTCCTGAAGCCTATTTTAACTCGAACTGCAATTATATTTTGTGTGAAAACCCTCGACTTGTTTTTAAATTAATTGGAGATAAGTTTTTTGCTGATTTAAGCATAGAATACAAAATTGAAAAATCGGCATTTATAGATGCCAGCTGCAAAATAAGTGAAAAAGTAAAAATTGGCCACAATGCTGTTATTGAAGAAAACGTTATTATTGAAGAAGGCAGTATTATTGGCTCAAACACCGTTTTACATAAAAACACTAAGGTTGGAAAAAACGTAAAAATTGGTTGCAACAATACAATCGGTGGAGTTGGTTTTGGTTACGTTAAAGAGGATGATGGCTCTTATTCAGTAATCAATCATTTTGGAAATGTAGTTATTGAAGACAACGTTGAGATTGGAAATAATACATGCATTGATAGAGCTGTTTTAGGAAGTACGCTAATTAAAAAAAATGCGAAAATAGATAACCTAGTTCACATTGCACATGGTGTTGAAGTTGGAGAAAACTCTCTAGTAATTGCAAATGCAATGATTGCAGGTAGTGTTAAAATCGGGAAAAACACTTGGATAGCTCCCTCAGCTTCTATCCTAAACAAAAAAACAATTGGTGATAATGTTACTGTTGGATTAGGAGCAGTAGTAATAAAAGATATTGAAAGCAACGATACAGTTGTTGGTAATCCTTCCAAATCTATTCTGAAAAAATAATTTACTGTTAAACAAAAAGAGCTTCCTGATAATCAAGAAGCTCTTTTGTTTTTATTTTAGGCTGTTGTATTAACTCAACTTCTTTAATGCATTACGCAAGCTTTCAATTGCCCCGTTTACATCATCCATACTGCAAGTACCAACAGATAAACGATACCAAGTACTGTCTTTATCTGCACCAAAAGCATAAAAAGGAACAACAGCCATTTTGCCTTCATCTAAAATATAACGCGTAATATCCGCAGTGTTTTCTAGCACTTTTCCTTCAGCAGTTTTTTTACCCTTCAAATTAAACTGTATGGTTAAATAAATTGCTGCTTGCAAAATGATTGCATGAACGCCGTAACCTTCACTTTTTAATTGCATAAAGCCATTGTAAAAGCCATCTAAACGAGCGCTAATTTTTTCTTTTTGCACAACTATAAATGCATCGTATAAACTTAAATTATCTAAATACTTTGCAGTCGCCATTTGTTCTGCCTTTGGAGCCCAAGCCCCAACATGTGTAAGAACAGCTTTCATTTTATCAATGATTTTTTTTGGTCCCATGCTCCAACCAACACGTACACCTGTTGCAGCAAGTGACTTTGAAATGCCATCAACAAACACAGTGTATTGGCGCATTTCTGGACGTAAACTTACTGGATCGTAATGTTTAGTGTTGCCATGTGTTAGTGCCCAATAAATTTGGTCATACATAACATACAATGGTTTTACACTATCACCTCTTCTGATGTTTTCTGCCAAAACCATATCACAAATTTCTTCTAAATCTTCTTTAGAAAAAACAGTTCCAGTTGGATTTTGCGGTGAACACAGTGCCAATAAAGATGCTTCTTGAATAAAAGGTTTAATATCTTTTGCTTTAGGCATAAAATTATTTTCAGGTGTTGCCTGAATGATAACTGGCTTTGCATTATTTAAATACGTGTAGTGATTGTTATTCCATGATGGAACTGCAAATATTACTGTATCATTTGCATCTACTAATGTTCTAAAAATAGAATAGATAACAGGACGCGCACCACCTGCAATTAAAATTTCATCGTTCTTATAATCTAATCCACCACGCTCCTTTAATAATTTACTAACTGCATTACGCAATTCAAGCATACCATCAGCAGCAGGGTAGTTTGTTTGATCAGCAAAATACTCATCAACAATCATTTGTTTTAACTCTGCAGGAATTGGAAATTGTTTAGGATTAAAATCACCAATAGTTAAATTGTATATTTTTTCTCCTTGTTTAATCTTCTCATTAACCTCTCCAGCTAATTTAATGATTTCTGATCCAATAATGTTTTCTGCTAGTTTCGAAACTTGCAACTCTCTGTTGGTACTTGTTACTTGAGACATTGTATTTAATTAAAAAATGAATAATTCGGGAACCGAGCAAATGTAACAATTTCTAATCGTGAAAAAAGTGATTTTTATGCTGATATTTGAAAATAATTAAGTCAAATTTGTTGTATTATTAATATTTGAAGACAAAGGCGTAAAAATGGAAGTTAAATTAGTTTTATCAGGCGGAGGAGCAAGGGGATTTGCTCACATTGGTGTTTTAATTGGATTAGCCGAATTTGGAATTAATCCCATTGCTATAAGCGGAACTAGTGCGGGAAGTTTAGTCGGCGCTTTTGTTGCAGATGGGTTTCATCCAAATGAAATAAAAGAAATTTTCGAAAAACATAAATTCAAAAAGAGTCTCCATTTTTCCAACCTTAAAGCTGGAATATTTACCTCCGATTCTATCAACGAAATCATTAGTAAGAATTTGCGAACTAAAAATATTGAAGATTTAAAAATGCCCTTTTTTGTTACAGCAACAAATCTTTTAAATGGAGATAGAATTGTTTTTAACACCGGGGCAATTACAGAACGTGTTGTAGCATCATGCTCTATTCCAATTTTACTTCCACCTGTTTATATTGATAAAGTACCTTATGTTGATGGTGGCGTTACCAGCAACTTGCCAGTTGAGCCATTTCTCCCCAAAGACAAAACAAAAATTATTGGCGTAAATGTAAATCCAATTTCTCCTTACTCAAGCGAAACAGGAATTATTGATACCGTTGATCGCACTATACAACTGTGTTTAAAGGAAAATGTAATGCGCAATGCTGCTTCATGCGATATATTTATAGAACCAAGTGGTATAGAAAAATATCAATTAATGGATAATGAAAAAGTAAGTGAAATTATAGCAGTTGGATACAAGTATTTAAAAACAATTGCCCCTAAACTAAGTTCAATTTAATTTATTGTTTAGGAAAATAAATTGGATGAGTGTTGTTATAGTTTCGCAAAAACATTCCCATTTGCTTTTTACGTTTTCCTTTACTTAAAGCCATAAAATCTTTATACAATTTTTCATCACGTTTAAGAATTTCAGTAATGTTTGTAAGATTATAATCTAGCACTTGCCCCGAGTAAAAATCCAACACAAACTGTTTTACTTCTCTTGATTTTGTTGGCATGTTGGTAACCGTCATTCCGTAGTTATAATAGTAGGGCGACATAGAATTTCCTCCATAATTATTTATTACTTCCACTGAAGCAATAAATTGAGAAATATTACCAAACACAGGAACACGAAACATTTTTTTATCATGATTAATAAAAATAGTATTGTTTTGTGCAAAGCCCCAAATACTGTCTGTTTTTACTTTATGAAGATGTCCACCAAAATTAAAGGTTATGTACTCACTGTTCTGGACAACCTTACCAATAAAATCCAACTGACTTTTATCTTCCTTAGATTCTAATACACTTTTAGATATTGGACGGTTCATTCTAAAATCGGAATAGGTAATGTATATCCCTTCATTAAAAACAAAGTCGCGCGTATATTGTATGCTATCATTTTGTGAAAACAGATTTAATGATAAAACAAACAACAATATAAGGAGCAAGTTTTTTTGCATGCCTCAAATATACAATTGTTGCGCCAAAAATGTATCAATTACATTATTTCTCATTCATTTACTTGCATGCTTATTATTTTTTGCTTTAATTTGTGCCTCAATGTTAAAAGCAATTCAACATAATCAACCCATTACCATGCGTATCATTCGATATTGCATGACCTCCAATTGCTTTAGTTTCTGGGCTTAATAGCCATTTTCATTTCCCATTTTATTGTTTTTTTAAATTAAAAAGTATGCAAACTTTTTCAGAACTTGTATTAGACAAGTTAAACACATTGGTTGTAGTCGTAAACAAAAACGGCGAAGTTGATTACGTAAGTGATTCGGCAAAAAAATTACTTGGGTACGAACCCGAACAATTAACTGGCGAGCAATGGTGGATTAAACCTCGTATTAATGAGGCAGAAGGGAATATCGTAAGAGAAAAAATTCGCTCTATTCTTTTACATGATGCTCACCAAAGCAATCAAGTTTTTGAGCACGCTTTAAAAACTGCTCAAGGAAGCATAAAATGGTTTAAGTGGAACTCTGCAATAATTAATGACAACCAACTTATAGGTATTGGTTTGGATATTACTGAAAAGAAATATTCGGAGCAACGTATGATGGATGTTAACCGTGATTTACTATTAAAGAATAAAGAAATTACGGATAGCATAAATTACGCAAAGCGTATACAGGAAGCCATTTTGCCAAACACGAATTTCTTAAAAAAGAATTTCAGTGATGGATTTGTTTTGTATCAGCCTAAAGATATTATTAGTGGTGACTATTTCTTTTTCCATGAAACAGAAGAATATCGTTATGTTGCAGCAATAGATTGTACTGGGCATGGTGTACCTGGTGCAATGATGTCGGTAATTGCTAATTCGTTATTAAAAGAAGTTTTCTTTAATAAACAATTGGGAAACCCTGCTGAAATATTATTTTCATTAGATGAATTATTGTTTGAAGCATTAAATAAAGACAATGGTAATGGCGATGAAATGAGATATGACGGAATGGATATTGCGCTTTGTGCAGTAAACAAAAAAACAAACGAACTAAACTTTGCTGGCGCTATGCGCCCAATATATGTAAGAAAAGGGAATGAACTTATAGAAATAAAAGGCAGCAAATTCCCTTTAGGATTTCATCATATTAAAAAGGATTTCGAACTTCAAACCTTGAGTTTAGAAAAAGGTGATGCAGTGTACTTGTTTACCGACGGCTATTGCGACCAGTTTGGTGGCGATAAAAATAAAAAGCTAAACAGAAAAGCTTTTAAAGAATTGCTGCTATCCATAAGTGATATGAATGGGGATGAACAAGAAGCTTTTTTAGAATATTCTTTCAAAAATTGGAAGCAAGAAACGGAGCAAACCGATGACATTTTGTTGATTGGCTTTACTATTTAATTTTTGTACGTAAATTAGGGCTTTTGAACAATAAAGAGCTAGAATTTACGTTCTCATTAAATGGATTTAATTAAACCATATATTACATTTCGAAATGTTTTTTTATTAGGCTTACTTCTCGAAGTTTTTGGCTTACCGTTATTTAGGGGCGTAATTAGTATTGGTCAGTTTGTAATGCTTGGCGGTTGGATTTTGGAATTGGATTTCAAGAGAAAATGGCAAGTGATGAAAACATCCAAATTGCTTTGGGTGCTAAGTAGTTTTTTTATTTTGCATTTAATTGGACTTTTATGGACATCCGACTTTGAGTATGCAGCGAATGATATAAAAATTAAGTTGCCACTTCTTTTGTTTCCACTTTTATTTATAACAACTAAACACAAACTAAGTCTAAAAGAATTAAATACTTTACTGTGGGTTTTTACACTTTCTGTATTTGCTGCAAGCATAGCATGCACAATGGTTTGGCTTGGTTACACCAAACATAAAGTGATTGATATTCGCGATATTTCTATTTTTCATTCGCACATACGATTTGCTTTGATGATAGATTTGACGGTTTGCTTTTTGTTGTACGATTTTTTTAAAACGGGGAATTTATTTTTATACGTGCTAAAAATCACATTAATTACTTGGCTTATTGTTTTTTTAGGAATTATGCAATCCTTTACGGGGATTGTTATTCTATCTATAGTATTAGCGTTATATAGCTTGCAGTTTTTAAAAAAACTACCTAAACCGTATTTAAAAATTAGTGCCTTTGCTATTATGGGAATCGTTGCTTCATTCGCAATATATCTTGTTATTAAAGAAATAAAAGAGCAATCCATTCCAGTTAAGCCTTTAGTTAGACTAGAAAACACAATAAATGGTAATCCTTATTTTAATGATTCGACCAATTTGGAAACAGAAAATGGAAATTTAATTTGGGCAAACGTTTCATATTATGAATTAAAAAAGGAATGGGCAAAGAAAAGCAATTTAAACTATGATGAAAAAGACTTAAAGGGTAATAAAATCTATTTTACTATCATTCGTTATATGAGCTCAAAAGGCTTGTCAAAAGATTCGATTGGTGTTTCAAAATTAACTAAAAAAGATGTTTCATTAATAGAATCAGGAACGGCTAACTATTTGTTCACCAATCGGTCGGGAATAGAAAGTAGAATTCATGAAATACTATATGAATTTAATGCTTTTGAAAAAGGAAAAAACCCAACAGGCCATTCACTGTTAATGCGTTTAGAGTTTTGGCGAATTGGATGGGAAATAATAAAAAGAAAACCAATATTTGGAGTTGGAACCGGCGATGTTAAAAACGCATACATCAATCAATATATCCAAAGCAAAACCAAATTAAGCATTGAGTGGCAAAAAAGAAGTCACAATCAATTTATGGCTATCACCATTGCCTTTGGTTTTATTGGGTTAATTGTCTTTATAGTTTACCTGTTTTATCCTGTTATTAAAATCAAAAAGAAACATTACCTATTTACTGCGTTTTTCATAATATCTTTATTATCGATGATAAATGAAGACACACTGGAAACTCAATCGGGAGTTACTTTTTTTGGGTTTTTCCATAGTTTATTCCTATTTTTGGAATTAGATGAAAAATAAAATAAAGTCGCTACTCTTCAGTTTAATTTTATCGCTTTTAGCTTTTCCTATACTTTCTCAAAATTTTAAAGCAAAAGAGTTTTTACCCATTATAAATGAAAATTTTATTAATAGAAATAATGCTATCGAAATTGAAACAGACTTAAGCGATGCTGTATTGAATGGCGTGGAAATCCCTTCAACTAATCAAAGTAAAAATGGTTGCTTCGCTTTTAAATTTAAAGTAACAAAAAAAAGCGCAACTAAAGAAAGATTATATTATCGATTATATTACCAAAACAGATCTTATAAGTTCAACGAAACCTCTGCCCTTTGTGATGAGAATTTTTACAGCAGTTGGGGCAACGATATTGATAGCTTCAAACTCCTACCAGAATTTTTAAATGAAATAACTATTATAGATAGTTTCCGAATAAATGGCAATCCCAGGAATGAATTGCTTTATTATGGAAAAAGTAATAAGCTGGATATCATTAATGATATTGAATTAAAAAACACAATTGCATATATCAAAGAAAATAAATCCTGGTATGACCAAATAAAAGCAAAAGCGCAAAAGGAAGGGAGAACGGAGATTGAACAATTAAGACTAGATGCAGAATGGAGTATTCGTGAAAAATATAAACCAGATTCTCTTATTAATAATAGATCGTGGCGCAATCCTAGAATGGGAGAATATGAATTCATCCTAGTTGTTGTTACAGAAAGTTTACTAAATAAAATTCCAACTGCAGCAAAAAAAATTAGCGTAAAAGGAGAGAAAGAAAAGTTTATTAACCCATTTCAATATTATACTGCGAAATACAAAACAGACTCTCTAAATTTAATTGTATTAAAAAGTAAAATAATTTTAAAAACTAAAAGTAAATTCAATTTAGGTTCAGGTATATTCATAGATAGAAAATTAGCAAATACACCACAAAACAAAACTAATAATTACAATAGGAGTTGCGGGGAAAGCTATCGATTGTTTAGCCAAGCTCACTTTAAACAATATTTTCATTATATAAATACGTCTTACCCACTTAAAAATATAAAATCAGTGTTAGATGTAATGGATACATCGTTCAACCAAAGTGCTTATAATGATTTAAATACTCAAAGTAAAAAAAATAATCTATATGTTGAGACAATCGTAAGCAACTCAGACTGCCCTTGTAAAACAGTTCAATCGGACTCTCTTAATAATAGTATCACTATAATAAACCCTGGAAATGATACTGGCGAATATAAAAAGGAACAAGTTGGGATAATGGGCAGAATTGGGTTTACCTATGGAAAATGGAGAGCAAAGATTAAATTCCCCGAATTAATAAATAAAAATTATGTGTGGAACGGAATAACGGCTGCGTTTTGGTTACTCTCCGAAGAAACTAAATCTAAATGGAATGCGAGACGAGAATGCAATGCAACCATAGGTTATATTCCAAAATATGAACCAGACATTGAAGCTTCATTAAAAAAGGCAAATAAAACGGATTCCTACTCAGAGATTGATTTTGAAATACTAAAGGAATCACAATTTTGGCCAATGACATCTTACCCAGGCAAAATAAACGGACCAAAAGATGCTCCTGCAAAAAACAATGATATTACTATCACTTGCACTAATTGGGATTTAGCCTGTCACGAACCAAAATACTTTGGAAGTGGTGCACAAAAGAACATTATTGACGGCAAGGAAGTTACCACACACAGATGGAATCCTTGGTACAAAGCTTTAACAACAAAAGTATCGGCTAACCACCAAGATGTTTTTGAAAGTGAATTTTATTATTTCGAAATAGAATGGTTACCTACTAAAATTATTTGGAGAATTGGTCCTGCAAAAGATAAAATGAGAATCATTTGTATTATGGATAATACGGTTTCTGCAATCCCAAACAATCAAATGATTGCTATGGTAACTCAGGAATGACATCATCAAGACTGGTGGCCGCTTTCTCCATTTAAACAAAATCAATTACCCTTTCCTAAAAAAGATATCATCGGAAAGATATTAGAAATTGAAGTTGAATAGGTTTGAATGTTTACTTTTGCCATGTGAATTTACAAATAAGTTTATAATTCATAAAAAGCGTATTGTATTTTTACAAAATTTTTCGTTTTTTCCTGACAAATCATATTGCTACTTAATTGGTTTTTGGAAAAACTAATTGCTACTCCAAGCTCACAACCCTATACTAACAACAGTTTTTTATAAAAATACTTGCTCTTTCTGCGCCCCAACAAATAATTATAACTTTGAGTCCAAATAAAAAGCAAAATGAAAGCAAAAAAAACCACCATTCTTCTATTTTTAATTTTTTCAATTATAAAATTATCAGCCCAATATGATTATTTTAAATGGTCTGGAAATGCTACGTATAATCCAATAGGAATTCCTTCGGCTTCAAGTGGAATTACTGTAGATCAATATGAGAGGGTCTTCTATATAAATGGAACGGACTTAAATTGTATTTATTGGCAATATGGTAAACTACTTAGTAGTGCTTTTAAAGCAAAGTCGAATTCTAATCTAGTACATATACCTGATGCCATTGGAGATCATTTATTTTACATTAGATCAGATAACAAAATTGGATTGATTGAGTACTTGTACACAAATGGTACTTGGACTAATAACAATTCTTATGTTACGACCGATGTTATAAATTCCCAAATGTCAATTAATGCAGTTAATACTAACCAAATTTTTTATGTTAGAGCTGCTGATAATAAACTGTGTAATTTTTGGAAAACAACAACTACTCAAGGCTTTGGACCTTTAAATACTTTAGCGCCGAGTGTTGCTGTAGGCAGTAATATTGTCATTAAGGGTAACAGAGTTTATTATATAACCTCTACTAGACAATTAGGATGTTTAGAATGGAATGGCTCGACTTGGAATTTGGTTACTTTTCAAAATGCACCAGCACCTAATTCTATTGCACTTAATTCAAAAATTCAAGTAGATGGGGATAATTCTAATTTTTCAATTTTCTATGTCAGTTTAGATAATAAAATTTCGCAATATTTTAGCAATACGAACCCAGGTATTGGGTCTGGATTTGCAGTTCTTTTACAAGCTGCTCCAAATGTTCTGAGTCAATCAAGTATTAATTTAAACTCTTACAATGAATGCAGATATATTGGAGTTGATGGAAATATACAGGCTTTGTTTTGGAATGGGTGCGGTTGGTCTAATTATAAATTAACAAATTCTAATAATATTAGTTTCAAAAGTTTCGTTCAAACAAGCGATAATAAAATACTCTATTATTCAAGTCCCAGTTTTATTAAATTATACAACACCTCAGAAACTTCGGGATTTGTTTATAAGAAACGAGATAAACTATATTTAAACAATACATTTTTCACCCCAATTGGTATAAACTATATTTCAAGAATTTATTCAACAGACGGTGGAAATACTTTCTTTAATGGCCCAGATGGACATTATGCTAATGACTTTACTAATCCAACTTTTAATACTCAGACCTCGTGTCAAACCGTATTTGATCAACATTTAGCGGAAATGGCTTCTTTAGGATTTAATTCAATCCGATTTAATGGTTTGGAGTTAATATCAAATCCTAATGATAATACTGATCCTGATTTATATATTCTTTATAAAGACCCAACTTATTGGTGGAATCCACTTGTTTTAAAGAAAGTAGATCAAACTGTTATAGACAATTTATTTAATCTTTATGACTATGTTTTAGGTCGAGCAGCTAATTACAATCTTAAAGTAAAGTTTTTCATTGGTCTATCTGCTGGGCAACGAAATACAAACTGCCAGAATAACTATACTGAATATTTAAAAAAATTTGCTCAACGCTACAAAAACAATAACACAATATACTCATATGCTATTTTCCAGGAAGCGGATAATAATCCTCGTATTCATGACACCGATGCATCAGCATTTAGAGGGAAAGGAGATATTTGTTATTACATAAATCAGCACTACAATGCTATTAGAACAATTGATGCTAACCATTTAATCAGTATGTCATTAATTAATAGTTTATCGGCTATAACATTTGATCCATATATATTAAATGTAGATTTTTTATCTTTTCATCCATATCCTGATTTGAGTAACCTTTCAGATAATACCTACGAAGAAGTAAGAAGAGAAATAAATTGGATATCAAATGTTATGAAACCAATTGGTAAACCTTGGATAATTGGGGAAACAAGCTTTCCAGGGTACTCATTAACATCAAATATTCAAAATACTGGCACGTATCAGCAACAAAAAGACTATGCGAAATTTGTATTAGATGAGGCCTTCTCTGCTGGAGCAAGTGGCTTAGCTTGGTGGCAATATAAAAATGTGTTTTGGCCGGGAATTATACCAAATTGTTGTGCAGATACTAGTTTGACAGCAATTTATCCAAGTATTCAAAATTGGCACAATAGTGAAAATTATTATGGGGTCAAAGCTCACGATGGAAGCTTGAAACCAATTGTTGGGGGTAGTGGGCTACCGATAACAAATAATGTTTTTATGAACTATCAAGTTAATATGGGATGTAGTTGTTTATTCCCCTCTAACAACTATTATCAAAGTATTTCAAATCCTTTGTATACAATAAATGGTATTGTTAAGGATGTAAATCAAAATCTTGTTAAAGATGCTCTAATCATTGGTTGGGATGGAAGTTGGAATTCAAATAAAGTAACCTACACAAAATCAGACGGCTCATTTTCGTTACAATCAAATTTTCTCATAAGTTCTATGAAAATATGTGGTTTGGGTTTTATAAATTCTGAGCAAAATTCTCCAATTTCTGGGTTAACTTATACAATATCTCCAGTTTCTTGTGGTCAAGGCAATGCAAGAATTGCGAATAATATAGATATAAATGATGAAAAGGAGATGAGTGGCGAGTTTATTTTATACCCAAATCCAAATAATGGTACATTTTCAATTACATCAGAAAAGGTAAAGGAAACATTTAATGTTGAAGTTTATAATAATCTTGGTAGATTAGTATTTGAAAAAGAAAATAATGACCCCGAAAAAAGTAATTTTTCAATTTCAGAATTACCAAAAGGAATTTATATAGTGATATTAACCACAAATAGTTTTTCAGAAAAAAAGAAAATTATTATATTTTAAATAATAACCCATTAAGGTCAAAAAACAACATGACCTTAATGGGTTTTATTTACCGTTTAACAATAGCTCCATAAACGCAATTAAAAACAGAACGAATTAATAAATTTATTTCTTTTATTAAAGAAGATTCTAATTGGATGATCGAGTTAAAGAAAAAATCAGTAGCAACCAAAATCCCTCTTGATACCTTAATTTATGAGGATGCCAAATGGCAAGTTGAAGTTAATGGGAAATAACCTATTCATATACCTTATCCACCACAAAAACAGGTCGTTTTCTGCTTGCTTCTAAATTACGCCAAACATATTCGCCTATAATTCCTAGTCCAATCATTTGAAAAGACGCTGCGAAAAGAATAACCACCATTAAACTTGACCAACCTGAGGAATCTTCTTTTCCCGATAGTTTTAGATAAATTATTACAATGCTATATATAAAAGCTGCTAAGCCCAGTGTAATGCCTAAAATTGAAATTAACTTAAGCGGGGCATATGAAAACGAAATAAAAGAATCGATAAATAATTTTATTTTTTTCTTTAGTGTCCATCTTGATTTTCCTACTTCGCGTTTTACGCGCGTATATGGGATGGTTACCATATCATAATTAAGCCAAGCCAAAAGATAAAGTGTATTAGTATCTTTCTCATTAATTTTAACTACTTCATCTTTTAATTGCTTATCAAAAAAAAACGTAATCGAAGCCCCCGTCAGGTATGTTAGATAACGCAAACTTTTTTATTAATTTATGATAGGTGTTAGCAAAGGATTTTTTAAAAAAGATTCTTCTCTATCTGCTCTATTTCCAACAATAAATTTTACTCCGCTTTTCCAATACGCATACATTTTAACCATCAACTCAGGTGGATCTTGAAGGTCGGCTGCAATAACAGAACAACAATCGCCCGTCGCATAATTCATTCCGGCTAAAATCGCATTGTAGGAACCAACGTTTCCAGCAAGTTTTACCACCTTTACTTTTCCTGGGTGTTCTTCTCTAAATTTATTTAACTCCAATAAAGTATTGTCCTTGCTCCCATCATCTACCATTATATATTCAAATGATACATCTGTATCAAAAAGAGATTCGTTCTCAATTAACTTTTGTTTAGTAATTGGAATATTCTCTTCATTAAAATAGCATGGTATTATTATCGAAAGCTTTGGCATAACTAATTGTAATTAGTACAAATATAATTTTTTTGCGCAATAAGCCAACATTCGTTCTTGCGGTCTATGTCTTTTCTAATCCAGTTTCAACTTCAATATACGCTTGCTTATCCTTACCAACCCAAACTTTTCGAATTTCATCAAACACTAATTTTTCTCCTTGTTCATCTATCCAACCGTGTTGCTTGGCAGGATTGCCATAATACAAGCCGTGTGATTTTAAATCTTTCGTAACTACGCTTCCAATTCCTGTCATTGCGTATTTACCAATTGTGAGGCCAGCTAATATTGTTGAGTTTGCGCCTAATGAAGCACCTTTGCTAATAATTGTTTTTTCTGGCTCCTTAAAGTTTTTACTTCTAGGAAAAACATCATTTGTAAAAACTACATTTGGTCCAATAAAAACCTCATCCTGTACTTCAATGCCGTCCCACAAATAAACACCAGCTTTAACAGTTACATTATCCCCAATAGTTACTTTATTTTCTATAAAACAGTGGGAACAAATATTAGTGTTTTTACCTATTACAGCCTCTTTTAATACAACAACATATTGCCATATTTTCGAGTTCTCACCAATATTTTCTGAATCAACTTGTGAAAGCGGGTGTTTAAAATAGTCCATTACTTTATCACTATTTTTTTAAAGTCTGCATAATCTCTTATGTATTCGCTCTCATCATAAAGTGTAGAAGCAAGAACTAATTGAACTGCAATATGGCTATATTGCATAGTATGCCAACAATATTTAGGAAGATACAATCCTTGATTTGGCGACTCAAGCGAAAAAACATTTAATTGTCCATCAGGCATTTCTGTGTTTACAACAATTCTACCTAATGCAGCGATCAAAACCATTTCAGTATCATGGTGTGCATGCCTACCTCTTACAACATTGTCGGGTGTATGATATGACCAAAACACACGCTTTATATCAAAAGGTATGTTTTTGTTGTTTTCAGCAACTGAAATATATCCCAAATCGGGTGCACCTAACTTTGGAAATTCTATAATGTGTGGTTGACTCATTTGTTTTTTATTAGTATCAAAAATAAGGATTATAATTTAACTCTCTATTACAATTTATTAATCAATTTTTTAAACTATGGCTTCGCCAATTTTTCGATTTGTTGTTTATGAAACAGTATTCTCTCGCCAACATTTTGATTAGTTACGACAAACCCAAAATCTGGTATAGAATCAATTCTCCTATTATACTGAATAAAATCAGCCATCGCATTTCCCACAATGGGTCTGTAATGTGAAGCTTCATAATAAAAATAATTATTGGTAGTTATTTTGTTTATTCCACTAAAATCATAATAATCAGAAATAGTTGCAAGTTGTTTCATAAAGTCAAAATACAACTCTTGATTATTAGCAAGGTAAGTGGTTTTGTGAGTTGGATTCATTACAAAAATCAAATTTATTTGGTTTTTGTAACATAGTTGTTTTAAATCTTTTAAATTTTGAATTGCGCCGCTAATGTTGTTTTGATACCCCAAATATGGCCAAGTAAATTTAACGTCGCTAATGTGTTTTTCCTTATTAGCTTCAATAAAGGCTTCTACAGCTGCGTTTTCCGCACGCCCAGAAACAAACATATTGGTATATATTGGAACAACAGGGTTCTTGTAATATGACTCATAAAATTCTTGACTAGGTATTTGAAAAGCATAATCAATATATGTTTTAAATATATCCAGCGATTCTATTGGGTATGGTCTCCTTAACATGTCTTTTGTTCTATTTGTATCTGTCATTGTGTAAGAACCATAGTCTAGAAAAACAATTACATTCTTAATTTCATATCCATCCTTAAGTAATAAATTAATATCATCCATGTGTTCCTTTGGAACACCTAGCGAATAATACATATTAAAATACTTCCCATTGCTAAATTTTTTTGGGTCAACATTATTTGCTCGTGAGTTCCCAAAAATAAATGAATTGAAATCTGTTTTATTAGAAAGTAAATACCTCATTTTAATAAAATGATTATTGGGTTCTATTCTCTTTGCACTAAAATTTGAAGTAAAAATCCCAAAAGGATCTTCGTAGATGTTAAAATAAAAAACAGGCGAATATCCTATAAATACTAGTAATACTACAAGAAAAGTACTTCTAAAAAAAGTATAAATAGGCTTCTTCATTAAAATTGAAAATAAATAAACTGAACATTTTTATTAAACACACCAAAGTACAATATAATTAGTATTAAGGATGCATAACTCCCCCAGCGCAAAATTGGATTGGCAGTAGAGAGTTTTTGTGTAACATAATACTTTGACTGAAGATACTCCATTAAAAACAAGAAGAAAATAGACGCAAGCGCTACACTAAAATTAAACCCATTTGTTCCGAGGTAAACAAAATTTGTTATTGCCTCTTCGTTACCTGCTTTTATAGATGGAATTTGAGTTTTAGGAAACATAATTAATTTTCTTAAAATATGTTTTGCGTCATCGTACGTTTTGGCTCTAAAAAATATCCAAGCCACAGTAGATAAGCAAAACACTATTAGTATAGAAAAGAAACTAGATAATGCAGAAAATAATTTATTAAGTGGCTTTCCTCTTTTAAAACTACCTATTAGCATATAAATTACTAATAAAACTCCATGAATTCCTCCCCAAATAATAAAATTCCAACTTGCCCCGTGCCATAAACCACTAATTAAAAAAACTATAAGCAGGTTATAATACTTTCTCCACACTACTACTCTATTTCCACCTAAAGGAATGTACAAATAATCTTTAAACCAAGAGGACAATGAGATGTGCCAACGTTTCCAAAACTCAGGCATAGTCTTAGAAGCATAAGGACGATCGAAATTTCTCATCAATTTAAAACCCATCATTTTTGCAGAACCAAGCGCAATATCACTATAGCCCGAAAAATCGCAATAAATTTGAACAGAGAAAAAAATCGAGCTAATTATCAAAGGCAAACCTTTATAATTGGTTGGATTATTATAAACAAAATCAACCATTTCAGAAAGCCTATCTGCAACAACAACTTTTTTAAAAAGCCCCCATGCCATTAATTTTAATCCATCTGCAGCGTTCCTATAATCGAACTTATGTTCCTCCTTAAATTGATGTAATACATTTTGCGGTCGTTCAATTGGGCCTGCAACTAGTTGTGGGTAAAACATTACATAAAGTGAATAGGTAATAAAATTTCGTTCGCTCTTTTGGTTACCTCTATACACTTCAATTGTGTAACTCATTGCTTGAAAGGTATGAAATGAGAGCCCTATAGGAAGTAATATACTCAAGTTTGGTATTCCATTTTTTACATCAAAAAGTTGTAGCAAATCTGAGAGATTCGCATTTAAAAAATTAAAATACTTGAAAAAACAGAGTATCCCGATATTGGATATTAAACTAAGTACTAGATAAAGTTTTCGCTTTCTCCCAGTCGATTTTTCAATTAATATTCCTGCAAAATAATCTATTATAATTGTTCCGAATAGTATTGTAATGTAGATAGGTACAAAATCCATGTAAAAATAGCAACTTGCTATAAGCAACATTGGTATTCTTAACTTAAATGGCAAGACGAAATACAGCGCCGTAACAACTATAAAAAATAATATAAAATCTACAGAATTAAATAGCATACTGCATTAAGGTAGTAACGAATATAAAACTTTTAATTTCATTTATTATACTAAATTGTAAAACTAGTTCATCGATTACAAAACTTTTAACTACCTTTTCCTAAACAAATAAATTCCTTTATCTTTTGAAACCGTTTCCCACTCTTCACTTGCTAAGTAGAAATTTATTTTTTCGTTCATTTGACTTGCAATTAGAGGATACGGCAATTCACAATTTGCAATAAATATATATTCTGCATCGTGCACATCTGGAAATTGATAAATATCTTTTCTGAATGAAAGATGTGGAGCAAAATAGGTAAGTGAACTTAATTTTGCATCTTGAGGTATCAATTTCATAACCCTTTTTACCTCATCTTTATCAAATTCAGAAGTATAATGTTTTGCCATAAAAAGATCTCCATTCACTCTGTTATAGTAAATTGATTCTCTTTTCTCCATTTTAGAGTACGTTGTATACCCAGTTAATATTGCAAACATAATTGCCAAAGGCATTTTTACTTTATCAAACTTAATAGTGGTAAGTACATCATAAAAACCAATTATTACTATTGGGGCAAACTCAATGGAATAATGAACATTAATTCCCCACTTACCAAAATCATCCGAAAATACCTTTTGTGCAACAATTGGCACTAGCATAAGAATATATGCTGGTTTTCTTAGTAGTAAAACCGCTCCAGAAAAAGCCAAGCATTTATATAACTCCATTTTTATTCCACGCAGTTCGGGGCCAACTAAATGTGTATAATATATGGCTTTAATTATTTTTAAAGGATGGTGAATAAAATTACTTATCATTTCTCCTAAACTGTTCCCTAAAATAGAATACTTAAAATGATAATAACCTCCATCGTGCTTTATAGTTCCAATATTTGGCATTATTAATTTTATAACTACCAATGCATAAACAATCGAACTTATAGATAAAATGAATGCTAATTTACGTTTTGGTCTATCTTTATAGTTTAACAAGAACAAGCCTAAACAAATAAACGAAAACCATAAAGGCATGTTTTCTTTGCCAATAACAATTAATACTGCAAATAAAATTGCCATTTTGTTTTTCCCAGAAATGAAATAATAGAAAAACCAAGGCACCAACATTGCAGAAATAACATTGTCGTGATAATCAAAAGATAGAGCCGAGTATATTGAAAAGAAACATAAGTAATGTATCATTGCAATTTCGGGCAAAAACTTTATGTTACTTTTAAATTGGACTATTTTAAACACACCAAAGGCGCCAAACAGAACTGAAATAATTTGGATATAAATTAATGTCTCGTTGCCAAAAACATAATGTAGTGGAGATAGAATTACCGTGTATAATGAAAAGTGGTCAGACAAAAAATTATCGAACATGTAATGTAAATACGGATAGTGATTTTTATGAAAATGTCCGTATTGGTATAAACAATTATTATATATACCTAAGTCAAAAGCTGCGGTTCGATAGTTTATATGATTGATGTAGGAAAGAAGTATATAAACAATTGTAAAAAAAAGGAGGATATAGAATACCGGTTTAGATAAACTATTCTTTATTGCATCTAAGATGTTTGTCCCTCTTTCTTTCATGCTTTAATTTGACATTAATTGAATCTCTTGTTTTAGGATTAATACATTTATAATTATTAAGCCTTTTTTAATCCTGTTTTTGTTATTACACTTGCTCTTGATAATCTTCGTAATCTGTATTTATATCCCAAAGGTTATGATTTTTACTTTCAGCTATGTTTTCTGCTGCTAATTTCCCCATTAAAATACTATGATCTTGGTTATTGTATTTAAAGGCTCCATATCGTCCAATTACTTGCAATTTTTCTATTTCTTTTAAATAATCTACAACACTTGATAAAGTTTCTTTATAGCCTTTTGAATATACTGGGTAGCACCTGTGTATTTTACAAACATTCCCATCTGTAATTTCGGCGTTTCCTATTAATCCTGTTTTTCTTAATTCCTCTTTCCCAAGTTCTATTAGCTTCGAATCATCCCAACTCCAAAAATCATCTTCATCGTAGCACCAATATTCTAAGGCACAAATTGTACTTTGTTGTTCTCCATATAAATGAGGGCTCCAATTTCTAAAATTAGTTAACCTTCCCATCATTAAATCAGCCGAATGTATATAGAGCCAATTATCTGGAAAAAGATTTTTAGCATTTACATTCAAGTATACTATTATAGTATTCCTAAACTTAAGCGCGTTCGCAGCAGTTTTTACTTTTTCTGGAACTTCCGGTAATCTTGAAACCAATAAACTCAAGGGCATTGAAGAAACTATATAATCGTACTCCTGAATTATTCCATCTTCTAATTCAATTGCATATGCGCGTTTATCTTTTGTAAGAACTCTTTTAATTGGCTTGTTAAGAAAAATATTTCCTTCGTGATTTTTCACAAAAGCTGCCATTCGCTCATATACCATTCCTGTTCCACCATGAGGATAGGCAAACTGATCTACTAAGGTTTTATGGTTTCCTTTGTTTCCAAATACTGCCGTTTTCATAGCTTCTCCCAAAGAAAATTTCTTTATTCTTTGAGCTGCAAAATCTGCATCTAATACATTGCACGGAATTCCCCAAAGTTTTTCTGTGTATGTCTTAAAAAAAACATTGTAAAGTTTTTTTCCAAACCTATTTGTTACCCAACCCTCAAAGGTTGTTTTGTCTTTTGCTGGAGACAGCTTCTCTACACCATAACTTACAACACAACTCATTGCATTAAAAACACCCAAATTTTTTAATGCATCAAAAGCTTTAATTGGATAATGAAAAAAACGTTTATTATAATAAATTCGTGTAAGCCGATCTACCATTTCGTAATCGTTTCCTACTACCTCTAACCATAATTCATTAATTCGGGTATCATTACTAAAAAAACGATGCGGTCCAATATCTACTTTTTGACCCCACATACTTAAGGTTTTAGACATTCCACCAACAGCATTTGAGGCTTCGAAAACGTCAACGGTGTGACCCTTTTTTGATAGCTGATAGGCCGCAGTCATGCCGGCCGGTCCGGCTCCAATTACAGCTATTTTCATTTTTTTAGATTACTCTTCTAATACTTTTTGCACATTCTTAAATGTAATTTGAAGATCATCTCCATCAAAAACAATTGATTTATCAGTATTAGCATTATATGCAAACGCTTTTAATATCAAACCTGGCTTGTTAATACTTGCAGCGGGAATTGTAATACTGTCCACAACATTTGTCCAAGCATTTTCTGCTTTCATTTGCTTTTTTACATCAATTTCTTGCCACAAAGCCACCTTGTCTCCATCATGCAACGCAATAGCAAATACGTATCCTGGGGCTATTTTGTTTGCTCTAAACCAAGCATCAATATTAATTCTTATATCCTTATTAAGCATGGTATCGTTAATAGTAAAGAAAGTACCTATACCGTATTGATTTGTACTGTCTGTTCTTGAGAAGTAAGAGCCACCATGCCCATCTCCCTTTATTCTACTGTATTGATCAATCATTGAATCTTCAGCGCTATAAACTCTTTTCTCTAATATTGTATACTTTTCTACCTCCATTGGTTCAGAGCAAGAAGTGAAAACTAAGTTACAAGCAAAAACTACCGAGACTAAGCCTAAAACAAATGATATTTTTTTCATGATATAGTTAAATTTTGAGGCGCTAAGATAATAAATAAAATTTTCTTAGCAATAGAATTAATTAATTGAAAAACAACACTTTAACGTGAATAATAATTTATTTATGTTGCCAATCTTCAATAAGATCATTTACAGAAAAGCCGTTTAAACAGTTGCCAACACTTAACATCCCTTTTCGGGCAGCACAAACACCATAATACATATCGCCAATCCCTGTTTTTTCATGTGCATCCGGGTTAATAGAAACCATCACGTTTTTCTCCATACAATAAGGCATCCAACGCCAATCAACATCTAAACGATATGGATGTGCGTTTAGCTCAATAGCAACTCCATTTGCTGCGCAGGCATCAATTACTTTTTTATGATTGATAGGGTAACCAGGGCGAGCCAATAATAAACGACCTGTTGGGTGGCCCAAAATTTTAGTGTACGGATTTTCGATTGCTTTAATAATTCTATTGGTTGCCTTTTCTTCATCCATTTTAAACCCTTGGTGAATAGAAGCAACAACAAAATCAAACAATTTTAAAATATCTTCTTCATAATCTAATGAACCATCACCTAAAATATCTGATTCTATTCCTTTTAAAATTTTAAAGGGGGCAAATTTTTTATTTAAAGCATCAATCTCAACATGTTGTTGAATTACCTTTTCAGGCTTTAAACCGCCTGCATATACAGCAGTTTGCGAGTGATCCGAAATACCAAAATATTCATATCCTAAACGAATACATTCGTTCGCCATTTCTTCAATCGAATTTAAACCATCGCTATACGTTGAGTGATTATGCAAACATCCCTTTAAATCAGTAAACTGAATTAATGTTGGTTCTTTTTTTGCAGCAATTATCTTTTCTTCGAACAAACCTTCTCTTAACTCCGGTTCAAAATAAGGAATAGCAAGCTCTTCATAAATTGCTCGCTCCGAAGAATAATTTTTACTCGTTAGTTTTTCGAAGCCAATTTTTTTCAAATGCTCTTCGGTTGAAGATGTTTTTATTAGTTCGTAATAAAACTCTTCTGGCTTAGATGTATGTATTTTTGTTGTGTACGATTGTTTCGCTGCTAATTCATTTGCATCGTTTAAAATCTTTTCTTCAACCAAGATTTCAAATAAATTAATTACATCGCATTTTCTGTGTAGCTCCCCAGTAAAGGAAACTAAAGCATTAGGATGTTTTTGTTTTATTGCATCAACTAATTCATTCGCATACGCAAGTGCATAAGCATAATGGTATTTGTGCTTATTTGCAAATCTAAACTCAACTCCCTTTTTTACTTCGGCTTGGGTTTTTTCACCAAAACCCTTTAAAGTAATTAATCGGTTTTCGTTACAAGCATATAATAATTCTCCTAAGGATTCTATTCCTAATTCTTTCCAAAGCAAAGAAACTTTTTTAGGCCCCAAGCCTTTCACTTTCAACACTTCCATCAATCCTTCTGGAGTTTTTGAAATAAGTGTTGCAAGTTCTTTTGTAGTTCCTGTTTGTTCTAATTCAATTATTTTACCTGCAACACTTTTTCCAACTCCTTCCATTGCTTCTAATTCCTGCAATGTTTTTCCGCTTAAATCCGCATTCATTTTTGAAATACGGTACGCTGCTGATGCAAGTGCTTTTACTTTAAATGGATTCTCTCCATGTAACTCCATTAACTTGGCGGTTACTTCCAAACAGTCTGAAATTTCTTCGGTAATCATATTCTATTTTTTTAGCAATGCCTCTGCTATCAATATATCTGAAGGCAAGGTGATTTTTATGTTTTCTATATTTCCTTCAACTAAATTTACCACATGCCCCGCGTTTTCAAACACAGTTGCATCATCGGTAAACGAATTTTTATATTCTACTTCAAATGCTTTTTGTAATACATCGGTCTTAAAACACTGTGGTGTTTGCACTATGCGATAGTTATCTCTGTTAATTGCAATGCTCTTCTTTCCATCAACACTGCGTATCGATTCGCTCACTTTAATAACAGGAACACCCGAATTATTTTCTTGTGCTGAAACAAAACATCTTTTTATTGTTTCTTTTGAAACTAAAGGTCTTGCTGCGTCGTGAATAGCAACTAATGAATTGTCATCCTTAATTACAGCTAGTCCATTTTTTACCGAATGAAAGCGAGTTTCTCCACCTAATACAATTTTAATTTTTGCATAGGGAAAATATTTCTGCATTAATCCTTCTGCATAGTCTGAATAATTGGCGTGCACACAACAAATAACATGTACATTTTTATCATACTCGAAAAAACGTTTTATGGTATGAACAATAATAGGCAATCTATTAGCTTCCATATACTGTTTAGGAACATCGCTATTCATGCGACTTCCACTTCCTCCTGCCACTATTATTACATATTGATTCATTGTTCGCTAATTACTTTTTTAATTTCCTCAACATATTTACGTTCATTACATAAACGAGGCACTTTGTTTTGTCCACCTAATTTGTTTTTACTCTCTAACCACTGTAAGAACGTTCCCTTGGTAGCGACAACTAATTTAGGAAAATGTAACACATAATTATTAAAACGTTTTGCTTCATAATCCGAATTCAATTTTTTTAATTCTTTATCTAAGATGTCTATAAAATAATCTTCATTATTTGGTAAACGTTCAAACTCTATAATCCATTCATGTGCCCCACTACCTTCTTTCATAAATATCGGCGCAGCAGTGTATTCTGTAATTTGCGCATGCGTTTTTTCACAAGCAATTTTTAATGCCTGCTCTGCATTGTGTATCATTAGTTCCTCGCCAAAAACATTGATGTGATGTTTTGTTCTACCAGTAATAATAAAACGATAAGGTTCTAATGATGTAAACTGAATGGTATCTCCTAATTCATAACGCCACAAACCTGCTGTGGTTGTGATAATCATAGAATACACAACACCTAAATTAACCTCAGCTAAATTATACACGCGTGGATTTTCTTTCCCAATATCTTCTGCAGGAATAAATTCATAATAGATTCCATAATCCAACATCAACAATAAATCTTTCGAATCCTTTTGATCTTGTATTCCAAAAAAACCTTCAGACGCATTGTACAATTCTAAATAAGAAACAGCATCATTATCAAACAAGTGTTTAAACTGCTCTGCATATGGCGTAAAACTTACACCACCATGAAAATACACTTCCAAGTTTGGCCAAATTTCACGCATACTTGTTGCGCCTTTTGCTTCCATTACTTTTTTAAGCAATACCAACATCCAACTTGGAACACCTGCAATACTGGTAACATTAGCGTTTTTAGTGGTTTCAACCATCTTTGCTAATTTATCATCCCAATTACTCATTAATGCAATATTAATGTCGGGCGCTCTAAAATACTCGGCCCACATGGGGAGATTTTGAATTACAATTGCACTCACATCACCTTGAAATGATTGGTAATCGCCAAAGGAATCGGTTTGATGACTTCCACCCAATGCAAGATTTTTTCCTCTAAATAAATTTGTTTCAGGATTGTTTACGCAATGTATGGTTACCATATCGCGTCCTGCATTGTAATGACAACCATCTAAACTCTCATGGCTAACAGGAATAAATTTACTTTTATCAGAAGTGGTACCGCTTGATTTTGCAAACCATTTTATTTCTTCGTTCCACAATAAATTTTGTTCTCCTCTACGAACGCGTTCTATGTAAGGTTTCAAGCTTTCATAATCTTGAAGAGGAACTGCTTTTTTAAATTGCTCGTAATTATCAATAAATTCAAAGCCATGTTTTTTTCCAAACTCTGTTGATGCCCCGCTTTTTAATAATTTTCTAAGCCACTCATCTTGCACATCAATAGGATATTTCATGAATAGCTCTATTTGATGCATGCGCTTTTTCATGAGCCAAGATGCTATGGAATTGATGATTGGCATTAGCGCTTAGACTTAAAAAATGTTTTTATTAATTCACCGCATTCATCTTTCATTACACCAGAAACAATTTCTGTTTTTGGATGAAGTAAATTATTTCCCGCTTTTGAATAGCCTCGCTTTTCATCACTTGCCCCGTAAACTACTTTCCCAATTTGACTCCAATACAAAGCGCCTGCGCACATTACACAAGGTTCGAGTGTTACATACAAAGTGCATTCGTTTAAATATTTTCCACCAATATAATTTGCTGCTGCAGTAATAATTTGCATTTCGGCATGTGCTGTAACATCATTTAATCGTTCGGTTAAATTATGCGAACGCGCAATGATTTGATTTCCTGAAACGATAACAGCGCCAACAGGTACTTCGTTATCATTAAAAGCTAATTTGGCTTCTTTAAAAGCCTCTTTCATAAAGTGTTCGTCGCTTAAATCTTGCATGTTTACAAAAATACGTAAAGCTTTTGTTATCACTAATTATATTTGTAGCAACTAAACCATAATTATGAAATTAATTTTCGCCTCTCACAACAAGAACAAAGTAAAAGAAATTGCAGCTATACTTCCTAAACATATCGAATTAGTTGGTTTGCACGACCTCAACTATACTGATGAAATTGACGAAACAGGGGCAACATTAGAAGAAAATGCATTAATAAAAGCAAAACATATTTACGAAAAATTTAATCTGAATTGTTTTGCGGATGATTCAGGACTTGAAGTAGAATCCTTAAATAATGAACCAGGAGTTTATTCGGCTCGTTATGCGGGAAGCGAAAAAAATGATAATGCAAATATGGATAAATTAATAGCAAACTTATCCCTACAAACCAACAGAAAAGCGCGTTTTAGAACTGTTATATCGCTTATTTTAGATGGAAAAGAGTATTCTTTTGAAGGAATTATTTCTGGGCAAATAATTAACGAAAAGAAAGGTGAACATGGTTTTGGATATGATCCAATTTTTGTTCCTGATGGCTTTGAAAAAACATTTGCTGAATTAAACGCTGAAATAAAAAATCAGATTTCACATCGTGCATTAGCGGTAAAAAAACTAGTTGATTTTTTAGCGCAAAACCATTCGAGTTAGTCTAAAATTTATTCTACTTTTTCACCTAATTAAAGAAAAGGTTCCTGAATGCTGATGACTTTCATGATTCACAACATCTCTATACTTTACTAAATAAACATACACATCTTGCTGGCATTTATTTCCTCTCAACTTGCCATCCCAACCAATTAGCTGATCATTTGTTTCAAATATTTTTTCTCCCCACCTATCAAACACATAAAATTCATATTCATATACACCCATTAATTCAGGTTTAAATACGTTATTAATATAATCTCCATTAGGCGTAAATGCATTTGGAATATAAAACAAATACTCTTCTTGTATTTTTACTTTTACTTTAAATGTATCGGGGCAACCATTACTACCATAAGCAACTTGTGTAATTTCATACTCGCCATAATCCTCGTAATAATGATACTCGGGTGTATAATTATAAATCATTCCATCACCCATTATCATTTGTGTACTAACAGCTTGAAAGCTTGTATCAGTAAAATAAAAAATAGGGTCGTACACTGTGGTTATTGTTGGATTAACAATAAATCCAGCAGATGGCGAAGGTTTCACCTCAATTGCATTTTGTAAATTAAAAACACTTGTATCCAAACAGCCACTTGTTGTTACTACAATTAAAGTAACATCATACGTTCCTATATCTTCATAAACATGAAAAGGGTTTTGCTCAGTGCTTGTTTGTCCATCACCAAACAACCACAAATACGTTAAACTGGTTCCAGCGTTACTACTATCAACAAATTGAACCCCTTGGGGTTGACAACCTAAAACATTTAACGGTGGAAAATACGCTGTTGGTGGCGGAAACACCATTACTTGCTGCGTGGCAGAATCGGAACATATTGCTTGCGTCATCGTTAATGTTACAGGAAATGGTCCATTACCAAAAAACTGCACGTTATTTTGCACTAAATTAGTTGACGATTGAGGAACTGAACCTGGACCGAAATTCCAATCAAAAGTTGTATAAGGTGCAAAAGTTCCTGCGCCAACAAAATCGAAAGAATTATTATTTAAGCAAGCATTTGTATATGAGAAATTAAAACTTGGATCTAGTAAAGGATAAATTAAAAAATCCAATTCAGTTGTATCAGAACATGGACTTCCTTCATTCACAATCAACTGCACTGTATAACGACCAGTATCGGGATAAACATAGGTAGGTTCAAACAAATGTGAAGTATCACTTAAAATAGAAGAAACGCCAAAATCCCACGAATAAGTTGTTGGGCCAGCAATATTACTAAAGCTCAAATTATTAAAATCTACATTATACCCTGAGCAATATGTTGTTTGCTCTGCAACAGCAGCTGAACTTGTAACATTACATGGCGTAACATTAAATTGAAAATCGCGCGTATGTGTTCCAATAACAATTCCATTTCTTATTTCTTGAACACAAATAGAAACAACCCATTGCCCGTTGATGTTTGGTATTCCATTTAAAAATCCAGTAGCTGGATTAATATTCATTGCTGGATTAGAACTCATTGGGTATGAACCATTATAAGGCGCTAAATAACTTACGTTGCCAAAAGGAGGGGGTGAATTAACAGATGGACAAACTGCAGGGCATCCAGCTCCACCATTAACGCCACCAGCAATAAGCGGACAACACACATCTAACCCACTATATGTTGAACAAATTGAGTAAACTAATTGGTCGCCATCAGGGTCAGTTGCGCCATGATCAAATTCAATCGGAATTCCGTTACAAATATAAATAGGTGGAAAATTATTAAATCGAGGAGAACTATTAACAGCAACCTCTTCTGGTCCAGGAATGTGTTCCCAATAAGTTGCTCCTACTCCACCTGGGTTAACTAAATTTAAAATTGAGTTGTTTCTACAGCAACGTTTATATACAATTGTATAACCACCTGTTCTTGGAGGTAGATTTACGTATTCGGTATACACTGCTTCCTCATAACAAATATTATTTGGCGGCTCAATACAAGGGTTTGGTTGATTTGGTTCTAATTGAGTTTTAGGCGCTGGAGTAGAGATGATGGTTTGTATCAATCCCCCTTGTGCATCAAAAATATTAATTGTGCAAGGATAAATAACACCACCTGGCCCTGCTAAACCATCAAAATTAGGAACACCGTTAATACAATCTCTGTAAACTTTCATTACAATGCGGTAATCGTTATTACCTAAATAATCATAATAAACTTCGCCCCCAACAATATGTGTTGCTTTCATGCTTAAAGAAAAAAGCACAAATAATATTAAAGCAATATAGTTTTTGGTTTTCAAGGCTTACAAAGCTATGCTAATTTCATTAAAATCACTTTGTTAAGGCGTAATTTATTTTTCTAATAGACTTCTCTTTATAATCGGTTGTTTTCTTACAGAAATGGTAATTGATGTTTTATCTGATAAAATCAATTCATTATTAACACATTCATCAATATAATTTATATTAACTAAATGTGATTTATGTGGTCGTAAAAACAAAGTTGAATCTATTTTCTTTTCAAGATTCTTTAATGTTTTTGCAGTCATTATTTTCATGTTTCCTGCTGTGTATATAACACAGTAGTTGCCGTCGGCTTCAGCTCTAAGTATATCGTTTTTGTGTAATTTATATGTTCTTGATTGAGTATTTAAAACTAAATAATCACTCTCTTGCTCAGATATCAATTTAATTTTTTCTTGAGTACTAGAAGGATTAAGAATTGTTTTATTGTGCTCGGTTATCTCCTTTACCTTATTGCCCAAAAAACTGGAAATAACTGTAAGTACATTTAAGTGCTGTGCTGTGAAAAAATTCTTTGAAGTATGTTCGCTATCAATAACTCCAATAACCTTTGCGCCAACTTTTATTGGAACCGTAAGTTCTGAATAACGTCTTTTATCATCAACAATGTATCTAGCATCTTTACTGGTATCATTAATCAATTCTGTTATACCATAAAGTGCAACATTGCCCACAATTCCTTTCCCTACCGCAATTTCAATAGGATTGATAATTATTTTACCATCAGGGTTTTTAGGGCCAAATGCAGCTTTTTGAACTAATTTGCCCCGTTTTTCATCATACATGTAAATAACACAATCTTCAAAGCTTAATTTTGAGATACAATTTTTTGCCAAATCCCAGCATAACTCATCTATGGTAGATGCTCTTTCCATCGACTCTGCAAGAAATGTAATAACTGAATCAATATTCATATTCTCTTATTAAGAATTGCGTTTACTAAACTAAATGTACGTTAAATAAACGAAAAACTTCTTTGAATACATTGTTAATTAGTCTAATTATTTGATAATTAAATAATTAAAGTAATTAACTGATTTCTATCATTACGACTAAACAATTACAACTGTAGATAAAAGCATTATATTTGTTGACTGAAATCGATAAACATGAAAAAAATATTATTATTTGCCATTGGATTAGTTTTAAGTTTAACTGCACTTTCTCAAAGTTCTCCTCCAACACTTCAAGCGTCAAATGTTCAAATCACATATAAAACAACAAGCGGAGCAACCATAAGTTGGACACGTGGAAATGGTGAAGGTTGTGTTGTGGTAGTTCACTTATTCACAAACTCTAATGTAACGCCGCCTCTATCAACTACAGCTAGCTATAATCCTAGTACAACTTTTGGTAGTGGAACAAGTCTTGGATCTGGAAATTACATAGTTTATGAAGGAACAGGAACAAGTGTTTTTATATCTGGCTTAAATGCTAACACATTATATTATGCATATGTGTATGAGTGGAACGATTATCTTAATTGGATTAGCGGGACAACCACCACCTACTACAATACTAGTATAAACTCTAGTATGAATGAATTTTTTGGCACTTTGGATACATCTCCTTCTGCTGCTTCTGTAGTAAATTCAGTTACTCCAAGTTATACTAGCGCAACAATTAATGTTAGTACTGGAACAGGAGCAGATGGACGTTTAATATACCTAAGACCTTCTGCAGGAACTAACGCCTATCCTAGCGATGGTTACGCATATACTGCATCTTCAACGTTTGGAAGTGGCGCCTTATTAGGTGGTGGATACGTTGTTTCATCAAGCACTGCTACTAGTGTTGCTGTTACTAATTTAATGCCTGCAACAACTTATTCCGTTTATTCTCATGCTTATTCTGATGGTACGTATCCAACAACTTCTGCATATTCTTATAATTCTAGAAACTATTATACAGGAAGTGGTTATTCTTTTTCAACTGCCAACTACCCGCCTACTATTACTTTTAGTGGGGCATCAAGCAGTAGTATTTGTCAAGATGTTTCATGGCAAGCAATTTCACTAAATAACATTACCGATGGAAGTACTCTGGAAAACCAAACTGTAACATTAAGCGCAACTTCTAGTAACACCTCTTTAATTCCTAATGGAAACATAAATATTAGTTATAATGCAGGAGCAGGAACCGCAACTATTCTTTATGTTGCTGCAACAGGTCAATATGGAACGGCAACAATTTCGATTACTGCCAATGATGGTTATGCAACTACTCCTACTACAACTGTAAACTATAACGTTACTGTAAACCCAAAACCTTTTGCTGCAGGTACTACTACAATTAACGGAAATACTGGTACTAGCACGGTAGTTTTTTGTGGCGGCACAAATGTAACAGCAAGCATTCCTGCAGTTTCATTTGCAACAGGATATAATTGGAATATACCTGCTGGTTCAACTATTCTTAGTGGAGCCAACACAAACTCTATTACTGTTTCAACTCCCACTGTTTCTGCTATTACAAATTATACCATCAGTGTTACACCAACTAATTCATGTGGAAATGGAACATCAACTTCCAGAGCTGTGCAAGTAGATCCAAATCCAACAACTCCTGTTGCAGGAGTTGATCAAATTAATTTATGTGGAGGAACTGCTTTTTTAAGTGCTAATACAGTTACTGGTTCAAATGTTGGAGTTTGGACATTAGCAAGTGGTTCTCCTACTCCATCTATTGGTAGCGCAGTATCGTCTTCAACTTCAATTTCTGGATTAATTTCTCCTAATTCATACGCTTATGTTTGGAATGTTAGTTATACTGGAAGTTCTTGTCCAACAAAAAGAGATACAGTTATTGTAAATACTAATTGGGCTCATCCTAGTTGTCAACCATCAGCAAATTTTAGTTACTCGCCAATAAGTGATGTTTCTGCAAGTACAGTTTGCGTTGGAACACAATTAAATTTTACCGATTTATCTGTAAGCGCAAATCAATGGCAATGGGATTTTGAGTATGATGGTTCAGCTAATTATACTTCGACTTCGCAAAACCCTTCATATACATACAATACAGTTGGTACATATTCTGTTTACCTAAACATATATAGTAATGCAACATCGCAATTTTATAACATTACAAAAGTAATTAATGTTGTTGGCGCTCCTTCAACTCCAGGAATGATTTTCGGAACAACGAATGGTATTTGCGCAAACTCTCCTAATCAGTATGCATACTCATTATCTTCGGTTACTAATGCTACTAACTACAATTGGACCTTACCAACAGGCGCAAATATTGTTGCAAATCCTTCTAATACATCTGTTGTATTAATGTTTGCTGCAAATGCGGTTCCTGGTAATTTAAGTGTAAACGCATCTAACTCATGTGGTACAAGTGCTAATTCTGATTTAATGATTAACATATCTCCATTACCTGTTATGCCAGGAGCTATAAATGGTGCATCAATTGCATGTCAAGGCGAACAAAATGTTTCCTTAACGGTGCCAAGTATAACTTATGCAACTTCATACGAATGGACTTTGTTAGATGGTTCACAAACAACAACGGGTACTCCTTCATACTCTTATGATATTGGTTTAAATGAAATTGGCGGACGTGTATATGTTAAAGGTGTAAACGCTTGCGGAAATGGCGATTCAGTTAATTTTAACTTAAACATTAATCCACTACCTGCAAATGTTGGAGGTATAAGTGGCAACACATTACTTAATTTATGTCCCGTTGCTGCTGCAGAAGCGTTTTCACTTTCAGCTGTTGACAATGCAACAAATTATACTTGGAATGTAAGTGCTGGAATAATTAATTCAGGAACCGGAACTAATGCTATCTCTGTTGATTTTACAGGGGTTACTGGGAATGTAACGATTCAAGCAATCCCATCTAATAGCTGTGGAGTAAGAGATAGCTCTCCAGTATTTAATTTATCGTTTAGTGTTGTACCTGTTGTTGACCTTTGTATCATTAGTGTTGATACAGCATCATTATATAATGAAATTTATTGGGCTCGTCCAGCAACCAATGATATTGATAGTTTTAGAGTTTATAGAAAAGTAAGTGCGCTCGTAGATACTTTGGTTGCAACAGTTGCTTATGAAGACGAAACTTATGTATTAGATACATTAACTGATTACAACCCAAATTCGAACTTTGAAGAATACACAATTACTGCAGTTGATGATTGCGGTAACGAAGGACAAAAATCGGCTTATCATAGAACCATGTTTTTATCTACAAGTAATGGAACAGGTACAGTAAATCTTAATTGGAATTTATATGTTGGTCAAACAGTTAACTTCTATCAAATTTATCGCGATACAACAATTGCAGGAAACCAATGGGAATTGTTAGACGGCGCAATTAATCCTAATGTTACTGTTTGGGTTGATAATACTCCTCATCCAAACGGAAGATATAAAGTTGAGGTTGATTGGTTAACAAGTTGTGACCCTACTCGTGGAGCAATTAACACAACACGTTCTAACATTAAGTCACCAAGTTCTGTAATTGGAATTAAAGAAGTGAAAAAATTAAATTCATTTACAATTGCTCCAAACCCAGCTAATGATATCATTACATTAAATGTTACAGAAAAGGGAAATCATACAATAACAATAATTGATGCATTAGGTAAAATAGTTTATTCAGAAAACATATTGTTTAATGATGATAAACACAACGTAAATATTTCTACTTTAGCTAGTGGTGTTTATTCTGTTTTGCTTTATAACGAGGCTGGAAAAACCTCTCAACTGTTGATTAAACAATAAGATTTAGTTAATTTTTACAAAACCCGCTCATTTTCAGCGGGTTTTTTTTATTTCAATCTTTTTTTTGTAATTCCTTTTTTATATATTTACTTAAACTTTTAAAATTTTTAAACATGGGATTATTTGATTTTGTAAAAAGCGAATTAATTGACGTCATTGAATGGGTTGACTCAAGTAATGATACTATTATTTGGAAATTTCCACGTAAAAATGGAGATCATGAAATTAAAAACAATGCAAAGCTTACTGTAAGAGAAAGCCAGCAAGCTGTTTTTTTAAATGAAGGTGTTTTAGCAGATGTATTCAAACCAGGTATGCATACGCTACAAACTCAAAACATGCCAATACTTGCTACATTAAAAGGATGGAAATATGGTTTTGATAGCCCTTTTAAAGCAGATGTATATTTCGTTTCTACTAAACAATTTGTTGATCAAAAATGGGGAACTAAAAATCCTATCACAATTGATGATGAACGTTTTGGTATGATTGAAGTAAGAGCATTTGGTAATTTTTCATACCGCGTAAGCGATGCAGGTTTATTCTTAAAAGAAATTGCAGGTACTGATACACATTTTACAACTGATGAAATATCTGATCAATTAAAAACAAAAGTATTACGTAAGTTTACTGATATTGCTGCAAGTAGCAATCTTACTATAGATAAATTCGCTAGTAACCTAGATGAATTATCTGATATGGCAAAGGAAAAGTTGAATGATTATTTCATGACTTTAGGTTTGCAAATTTCTGATTTCAACGTTGAAAATGTTTCGATGCCAGAGGATATCAAAAAAGAAATTTTTGCTTACTCTCGTATGAATAAACAAGGCGATAATTGGACGAAGATGAATACCATGAATGTTATGAACACTGCTGCTGGTAACGAAGGCATGGGTGGAGCAGGAATGGGAATGGGTGTTGGAATGGGAATGGGAAATATGATGGGTAACATGATGGGTGGTATGATGAACAATCAAAACCAACAACAAAACAACCAACAAATGGGTGGAATGAATACACCGCCACCGCCACCACAAATGAGTCAGTATTTTCTTGCTGTTAACGGTGCGCAAACTGGGCCGTTTACACCTCAACAATTACAAGCAATGATTGCAACTGGGCAATTTAATGCAAACTCACAAGTTTGGAAAAATGGTATGCCTGCTTGGGGAGCTGCATCTAGCGTTCCTGAGTTACAAGCGTTGTTTGGTGCAATGCCACCTCCACCGCCGCCAATTGGCTAATAAATAAAACTAATAAGTGCTGTGCGCAAGTGCAGCACTTTTTTTATTAAATAATTTGTACTAATTAAATTATAGAAAATTTTATGAGCGACGGATTTGACGAAAAAACTGCGGAAATAAATAAAAATCAAATTAAGTGTAAAGATTGTGCTGGTACATTAAATTTTGCTCCTGGCACTTCACACCTTAAATGTCAGTACTGCGGTACAGATAATGAAATTGTTATTGAAAAAGCAAATGCAGAAGAAATTGATTTCGAAACATTTCTTTCAGAAAAAGTACATACTTCAGAAGAACAAAAAATAAGTACCGTTAAATGTGGCGAGTGTGGTGCATCTACAACCCTTGCTCCAAACGTTACTTCTGATAATTGTCCGTTTTGTGCAACACCACTTATTATTGCTAATAGCTCAATAAAAAGTATTGTTAAACCCAAATACATGTTGCCTTTTAAAATCGATAGAAAAAGGCAGATGGATTGTTTAAAGATTGGGTTGGCGGCTTATGGTTTGCTCCCAATGATTTAAAAGCTTATGTAGAACATTCGAAAGAAAAATTAAACGGCATGTATATGCCTTATTGGACTTACGACTCTAACACAAGCACTGATTATAGTGGTATGCGTGGTGATTATTATTATGTTAGTGAATCCTATACTGACTCGGAAGGAAATTCGCAAACTCGTGAAGTAAGAAAAACTGCATGGACGCCATCAAGTGGATATGTGCACAATACCTTTGATGATATTTTAGTCTGTGCAAGTAAAGCTCTGCCCGATGAGATGACACGTGGCTTAGAACCTTGGGATTTACCCGAATTAGTAAATTATAACGAAGGTTTTTTAAGCGGCTTTAAGACCGAAAGCTATCAAATAGAAGTAAAAGAAGGTTTTGATGTTGCTAAAAAAGTAATGGAAGAGCCAATAAAAGAAACTATTAGAGGTGATATTGGCGGTGATGAACAACAAATAGTTACGGTTAACACTAAATACAACGATGTTACCTTTAAACATATTTTATTACCGCTTTGGATTAGTGCTTACCGTTATGGTGATAAACCTTATCGTTTTACCATTAATGCGCGTACTGGAGAAGTGCATGGCGAGCGCCCTTACAGTGCTATAAAGATTATCTTGTTAGTTGTTACCATTATTGCTGTAATTGCTGGCGGAATTTATTTATGGAAATCTAGGCAGCAATAAACTTGTAAAGCGTTAAAAAATTGTTATTTTTGCAGTCCCTTTAAAACTATATTATGAACTTAAGTGGAATTATTTCAATCAATGGCATGGCTGGCTTGTTTAAAGTTGTTGCTAGCTCTAAAAACGGTGTAATCGTTGAATCGTTAACAGAAAAAAAACGTTTTCCTGTTTTTGGTTCAAGTAAAATTAGTGCTTTAGAAGACATTAGCATGTTTGCTGAAAGTGGCGACAAACCTATTTCTGAAATCATGAAATCGATTTTTGATAAAGAAAAAGGTGGAAAAGCATTAGACCACAAAGCTGATGATAAAGCCGTTGAAGCTTATTTTTCTGAAATACTTGCTGATTATGACAAAGAAAGAGTTTATATATCTAACATGCGCAAACTTTTTAACTGGTATAATTTATTGCACGAAACAGATAATTTAAAAGTTGCTGAAACTGCTGAGGAATCAGAAGGAAAAAAACCAAAGTTAACAGCTGAAGAAAAGAAAAAAGTTGCTGCTGCAAGTGCAGGTGCTAAAAAAGATAACGCAAAAGTAAAAACATCTGCAGGTAACAGAAAAACTACTGGTGTTAGAAAAGCAGGAACTGCTTAATAAGATTTAATTTATTAGCGGGCGCATGATTCATTGAGTTATGCGCCTTCTTTTTTTAAATAAAATAGAAAATGAAACTATTCAGGTATTTTACGCAAGGCTTATTGGTACTGGTTCCTATCAGTATTACCATTATGATTTTGCTTAAAATTTACTCGGTATTAAGTGCATTATTTGTTAAGCTTAATTTGCCTGCCGATAATTTTATAAGTGTTATTGCAATTGCCTTAATTGTTGTTGCAGCAGTTATACTTATCGGAATTTTTGCTTCTTCTTTTTTGTTTCAAGGTATGTTTTCTTTCTTCGAAAAAATACTTGAAAACACTCCAGGCATAAAACATGTTTACTCTCCAGTAAAAGATTTTATGCAAGCCTTTGTTGGGAATAAAAAGAAATTTAACAAACCCGTTTTAGTAATGACAAACCCCGCTGCCGAAATAGAAGAAATGGGATTTATTACCAACGAAGATTTAAGCGATTTTCATATAAAAGATAAAGTAGCTGTATATATGCCACACTCGTATGCTTTTTCAGGTAAATTGCTTTTTGTACCTAAACAGCACATTAAAATAATTGACGCCAAATCAGGCGACACCATGAAATTTATTGTAACCGGTGGTGTTGCAGATGTAGGAGAGGAATAAATTCATATATTTGAATGTGGCATAATTAATGCTTTTTGAAACAAAAATTTATATCATGAAAAACATCGCACTTACCCTTTCATTTGTTTGTTTAAGCCTATTAGGTTTTTCACAAGCAGTAAATATTTCCGAATCGAGCGAAAACTTTTCTACTGGAAAACAAAATGCAGTGGTTGCAACCTTTAAACACAGCGATAAAGACAAGGTAGAAAAAGAATGGAAAAATTTAATGAAGGATTTTAATCCTGAACATGTTAGCGATAAAAAACATGAATACTTTTTTGATAACACAAAGTTTACAACTATTAGCGCAAACACCATTGATGTATATTCGATTGTATTAGGAAAAGACGGTGAAATACGTTTAATGGCTGCTTTTGATTTAGGTGGAGCTTATGCAAACTCATCAACACACTCCAAAGAAATTGCCTATTTTAAAGTAATTATGAAAGATTTTGCAATTAAAATGGTGAAACAAGATTTAGAAGAAAAAATGAAAGATGCTTCCAAATTACTTGCCAAAACAACTGATAAAAGAGAAGGTCTTGAAAAAGACAATAAAAATTTAGACCAAGATATTGTTGATTATAAAGAGAAAATTAAAAAGGCCGAAAGTAAAATAGAAGAGAACAAAAAAGAGATAGAAACTAAGAAAAAAGAAGAAGCCGAACAGCAAAAAGCTGTTGAGGAGTTGAAGAAGAAAATTGGAGATGTGAAATAATCACATTTTCCTTAAAAAAACACCCTATCTCCCCCAAATTCTTATCTTTGTTATCCTAATTTAAGTATGGAAAACAAGGATTATTTTGCGCACCCATCTGCAATAATTGATGAAGGTTGCACTATTGGAAAAGGAACCAAGATTTGGCATTTCTCTCACATTATGCCCAATTGTGTTTTGGGCGAAAATTGTAACATCGGTCAAAATGTTGTTATTTCTCCTGAAGTAGTGCTTGGTCGCAATGTAAAAGTTCAAAACAATGTTTCTATTTATACCGGCGTAACTTGCGATGATGATGTTTTTCTTGGACCATCCATGGTTTTTACAAATGTAATTAATCCACGTAGCGCCGTTAATCGTAAAAACGAATATGCTAAAACACATGTTGGAATTGGAGCCACGATAGGCGCAAACGCTACTATTGTTTGTGGACATAATATTGGAAAATTTGCTTTCATTGGTGCTGGAGCTGTTGTAACAAAACATGTTCCTGCTTATGCATTGTTAGTTGGTAACCCCGCAAGACAAATAGGTTGGATGAGTGAAAATGGCCATCGTTTACAGTTTGATGAAAATAACATTGCAACTTGTCCCGAATCAACACATCAATATAGATTAGATAGTAACACAGTTACAAGAATAGTATAATTATATTATGACTAAAATAAAATTCGCTGTAATAGGCCAAGGACATATAGGAAAGCGACATGCTGAAATGGTTAGAAGAAATGCTGACTGCGAACTAGTTGCTGTGTGTGATGTTCTTCCAAAAGATAAATTAGGTTTAGAGTCTATTACAGAAAAACATTATACATCAGTTGACGAAATGCTTGCTGCTCATCCTGAGATTGAAGTTGTGAATGTGTGTACACCAAACGGTTTACATTTTGAACACGCACACAAAGCTTTAGAAGCAGGAAAAAATGTAGTGGTTGAAAAACCAATGGCACTAAGCAAAGCTGATTGCGAAAAATTAATTTACGAAGCACTACACCAACATAAAACTGTTTTTTGTGTAATGCAAAATCGTTACTCTCCACCAAGCGCTTGGTTAAAAGAATTAATGGATAACAAAACATTGGGTGATATTTACATGGTTCAACTTAACTGTTATTGGAACCGTGACGAACGTTATTACAAACCAGGCAACTGGAAAGGCACACAAAATTTAGATGGAGGAACTTTGTTTACACAATTCAGTCACTGGATAGATATTATGTATTGGTTGTTTGGTGATATAAAAAACATACAAGCAAAGTTTGCCGATTTTAATCACAAAACAACAACTGATTTTGAAGACAGTGGTTTTGTGAATTTTGATTTTGTGAATGGTGGCATGGGTTCTATTAACTATAGTACTGCTGTGTGGGACAAAAACTTAGAAAGCTCTTTAACCATTGTTGGAAGTAAAGGAAGCGTTAAAGTTGGCGGACAATACATGGATCAAGTGGATGTGTGCAATATAAAAGATTATGTAATGCCCGAGCTAGCCGCTGTTAATCCTGCAAATGATTATGGTGCTTACAAAGGTTCTGCAAACAATCACAGTAGTGTAATTGAAAATGTTGTAGATACAATTAAAGGAAAACATAAAATTACAACAAACGCATTAGAAGGTTTAAAAGTTGTAGATATCATCGAACGTATTTATGAATTAAGACCAAGCAGTGTATTAAAATCAAACAACTAATTTTAGAAAGCAATAAACATTTACATATGAATATTTACGACAAAATTTTAAAGAAAGACGCAAAGATTGCTGTTATTGGTTTAGGTTACGTTGGCTTACCAATTGCACTTGCATTTGCTAAAAAAGTAAAAGTAATTGGTTTCGATATTAACGAAAAACGCGTTAATATGATGAAAAAAGGAATTGACCCAAGTAACGAATTGACGAAAGCTGATTTTAAAGGTGCAGATATTACTTTTACGCACAAATTAGAAGAATTAAAAGAGGCTAACTTTTTTATCATTGCTGTTCCTACTCCAATTGATGAACACAATTTGCCTGATTTAAAACCTCTAATTGGTGCATCAACCACAGTTGGTAAAGTGTTGAAAAAAGGTGATTACGTTGTTTATGAATCAACTGTTTACCCAGGTTGTACAGAAGATGATTGTATTCCTGTGTTAGAAGCACATTCGAAATTAAAATTTGTAAAAGATTTTAAAGTTGGGTATTCTCCTGAGCGTATTAACCCAGGAGATAAAGAACATACCATTACCAAAATTTTAAAAATAGTTTCGGGTTGCGATAAAGAAAGTTTAGAAAACATTGCTAAAACTTACGAAATTATTGTTGAACCAGGAACACACAGAGCTGCTAGTATCAAAGTTGCCGAAGCTGCAAAAATTATTGAGAACACACAACGTGATGTTAACATTGCATTGATGAATGAGTTATCCATCATCTTCTCACGTTTAGGAATTAATACCTACGATGTATTAGAAGCCGCAGGTACTAAATGGAATTTCTTAAAATTCTTCCCAGGTTTAGTTGGCGGACATTGCATTGGTGTTGATCCTTATTACCTAACCTACAAAGCAGAAGCTTTAGGATACCACGCGCGTGTTATTAATAGCGGACGTTATGTGAATGATAGCATGGGTTTTTATGTTGCTAAAACAACCGTTAAAAAAATTATTGCTGCTGGCAAAAACATTAGCAAATCAAAAGTGCTTGTAATGGGGGCTACATTTAAAGAAGATGTAAGTGACATTAGAAATAGTAAAGTTGCTGATATTGTAAAAGAATTAAAATCTTTTGGAGTTAAAGTTGAAATTGTTGACCCACATGCTGATAACGAAGAGTTAATGCACGAATATGGTTTTGGTTTAAACAAACAAGGTAAAGGTTATGACGGAGTTATTGTTGCCGTAAATCATAAAGAATACAAAACATTAGATGAAAAATTCTTTAAATCTATTCTTTCAAATAAAGGTGTATTAGTTGATGTTAAAGGAATGTACAGGGGCAAGATGAAGGGGTTAACTTATTGGAGCTTGTAACTATTGAAGAAGTAAGATTGAAAATTAAATAACTAATTGTAACACATGAAAATATTAGTAACAGGAGGAGCAGGTTTTATAGGGTCGCACATGGTGCGTTTGTTAGTGAACAAATATCCTAATTACACTATCTTTAATTTAGATAAACTTACTTACGCAGGTAACCTTGCTAACTTAACCGATATTGAAAATAAACCAAATTACAAATTTGTAAAAGGTGATATTGTTGATGCAGCATTCATTAACAAGTTGTTTTCGGAAGAAAAGTTTAATGCAGTAATTCACTTGGCTGCCGAAAGTCATGTAGATAGAAGTATTACAAATCCTTTAGAGTTTGTTTACACAAACGTTATTGGAACAGTTAATCTTTTAAATGCTGCAAAAGAATTATTTAAAGCTGACGAAAAAAGCTTTAACCGTTTTTATCATGTAAGTACAGATGAGGTATATGGTTCATTAGGCGACACAGGAATGTTTACAGAAACAACTGCATACGACCCACATAGTCCATATTCTGCATCTAAAGCAAGTTCAGATCATTTTGTGCGTGCATATCATGATACTTATAAAATGCCTTGTGTTATTTCTAATTGCAGTAATAACTATGGTCCATTTCATTTTCCTGAAAAATTAATTCCACTTTGTATTAATAACATTAAAAACAACAAACCACTTCCTATTTACGGAAAAGGTGAAAACGTGCGCGATTGGTTATTTGTAGAAGACCATGCACGTGCTATTGATGTTATTTTTCATAGTGCTGCAACTGGCAGCACATACAATATTGGTGGACATAACGAGTGGACAAACATTGACGTTATTCGTTTGCTTTGCAAAATAATGGATAAGAAATTAAATCGTGCAGATGGAACAAACGAAAAACTCATCACTTTTGTTACTGATAGAGCGGGGCATGATTTGCGTTATGCAATTGATAGCACTAAACTTCAAAATGATTTAGGTTGGAAACCAAGTTTACAATTTGAAGAGGGATTAGAAAAAACGGTTGATTGGTACTTATCAAACGAAGATTGGTTAAACAATGTTACTTCGGGTGAATATCAAAAATATTATAGCGGACAATACGCGCGCTAATGTACCAACACGCATTTCATACTAAAGATATTTCTAAGTTATCGTTTTTGGTAACGGGCGCTGCTGGCTTTATTGGTTCGCACATTGTTGAATATTTATTACACCATGGCGCTGGTAAAGTAGTAGTGTTAGATGATTTATCAACTGGTAATATAAAGAATATTGAGCTTTTTACTTCGCACAAAAACTTTCATTTTATACAAGGTGATATTCGCAATTTAGATGATTGCAAAAAAGCCTGTGAAGGAATAGATTATTTATCGCATCAAGCTGCATTAGGTTCGGTACCTAGAAGTATTGAGAACCCATTAGCAACTCATGCAGTAAATGCAACTGGTTTTATAAACATGATGATTGCTGCTCGCGACGCAGGTATTAAACGTATTTCGTATGCTAGTTCATCATCTGTGTATGGCGACCTAAACGAATCGCCAAAAGTAGAAGAACGCATTGGAAAACCCCTATCACCTTATGCAGTAAGTAAATTAGTAGACGAGCAGTATGCCGCTATTTTTTCCACTACTTACAACATGCAAATTATTGGCTTGCGTTATTTTAATATTTTTGGCCCGCGCCAAAACCCTGAGGGAGCTTATGCTGCAGCTATTCCATTATTTATACAATCCACTTTAACTAATAAAGAAGTTTTTATAAATGGTGATGGTGAACAAAGCAGAGATTTTACTTTTGTTGCCAATGCTGTGCAAGCAAACATAAGAGCTTTATTAAATGACAATCCTGATTCCACAAACAAAGTATATAACATTGCTTGTGGAGATAGTATAAGTGTAAATGAGATGTACCGTTTAATTTGCCACGCTTTAAACTCCAATGCTAAAGCAACGCACAGAGGAGAGCGTTTTGGGGATGTAAAAAACTCTAAAGCTAATATTTATTTAGCAAATAAAATGTTAGGTTACAGTCCTGTAATTACGTTTAATGAAGGCTTAGAAAAAACGATTGAGTATTATAAAAATTTATAAACTTAATTCCTTCATTGGATCCCAAAATAGTTTTTCGAAATCAATTACTTTGTCCTTTACTACTTTGATTTTTTCTTTCTTAAGAAGTTCCTCCATTTGATGAGGAGTAGAAAAATGATGTTTGCCTGTTAACAAACCTAAACGATTTACAACACGGTGCGCAGGCACTTTAGGCTTTTGATTATGAGCTGCATTCATTGCGTAACCTACTACACGAGATGATTTTACTGCTCCTAAATAATTTGCAATAGCTCCATAACTCGTTACCCTTCCTTTCGGAATTAAACGAACAACTTGGTAAACCATTTCAAAAAAATCTTTCTCCATATTTTATTTAGTTCGCTGCTATTACTTTTCATCAAGCGGAAGTGTTCCCGAAACATTCTTAATTTCCCACTCACTAAAATCTTCGTTTGCTTCCATTCCAGTACCTTTAATAATTTCGCGCTTTGTTGTAATTTCTACATACGCATCGGTATAAATTTTATGTTTTTCTTCATCCCAAACAACGTGTTCCGTTTTTAATTTCTCTCCGTTTTCGTTTACAATCTCCACTTTATACCTTGCTTCCATCTTATGTGAAACATCATAACGTATTGCATAATCAGCCTTAATGGTTGTTTTTACAGTATTCTCTTTTCCGTAATGTTCGATGTACACTCCCTTAAGAAATTCGGAATATGTTTCCTTTACTCCAATTAAATAGTGATCCATCAAAGGAGCTTTCAACCTAAATTGCATTGCCCCCGAATCGGTGTATAACACATTTAATTGGGTGGAAGATTCGGTAGGGACTAATTTTCCTTTTTGTGTAAGTAGTGCTACTTCCTTTAAATCATTTTCACACGAAATAAAAAACGAAGCTAATCCTAATAAAAACACAAGCGTTATTTTACCCGACTTATTCATCTAAATCCTAATCGAGTTGATATTTCAGAAACCATCTATCATTAAATGTAAAGCCTAATGTAGCTTTAATATATTGGTACTTAATCAGATTGTTTTGAGTCGTACCTGTTTGTCCGGCCTCAACAGAAACATTGAAGGTGTTAAATATTTTGTTTGCACCAACAGGAAAGCCAAAGCCCATTGTAACAGCATAATCATTAATCCTATTGTTATTAATTAATAAAAAACCATCGTTGTATCTTGCTCCTAAACGGTAATGCACACGTTTCAAATAATCTCCTTTTCCGTTTGCAAATTTGTTTGGAACAAACTCTGCTCCAACAGAAATACGCTTCATGTCTTGCAAATAATTTACATCATTAAAATATTTAAAACCACTCCACAACTGCATTTCATAATCAGCCACAATATTCCATTTACTTCCTTTTCTAATAGAAATACCAAGTCCGTGCATAGTTGGTAAAGTAATACTTCCCTTTTTGTCGGCATTATAAAAAATGGTGTCTCTAAATGATTCTGCTCCGGAATTAAAATATAAAAACGTGTTTGCAAAATCAGAATAATAACCCCTTAGTTTATTATTCATAGAATAGGTGTAACCCAAAGTAACATATATATCTTCTTTTAAATCACGGCGTTTGTGTTTGCCATAATTACGTGAAGTCTTTACGGTGTCGATTTCAGAAAGTTTTTTAGAATCAATAGTGAAACTACTTTGCAATCCAAACGATCCAGAAAACGAGTTTATATGTGCTTGACGATTAACTCTTGTATTAAACGTATTGTTTACATCTGGAAAAATAACTCTACTTATTGTATTAATGGTTCCGAAATAATAATATCCATTTGCTCCAACTGAAAGTGTAGATAACCATCTTTTTAAAAAAACTTTATTTCGTGCCATACTAACACTTATAGAATCGTCTGTTTTATATTTTTCGAGTTTCTATATTTATTAAATGATTTCGAAAAGGGTTTCCATGCGGTTCCACAAAAAATCTGATTAACTCCTCCATCGCCTTCATAGTTTTCTTTTACTTCGCCAATATTTTCAACTGTTTTTGTGTGGTAAATATCGTAACCAACACTACTCAAAGGCATCACTCCAAAACACCCTCCCATGCTTTTACCCATTGGAAAACCTATTGAAATATAGTTTAAGGATGTGTTATTTGAATTAGTTTTAGAAGACGTACTACTACTAAATTGATTAAAAGTAGAATTAACTCCCGCTTCAAAAGTTGTAATTCCCATTGATGAATAAGATGCTGGATTTGCTGGGTTTAAAAAAACAGGTAGTAAAGTGTCGTTTTTTAGGGCAACAAAACTACCTCCCATTGCATTTGATTGGGCAAAACTGCGGTTAGTAATCTGACCAATACCAAAACGAGAGTATGGAGAGGATGTAAATTTTTGAGCAAGCGATGCGTTAACACAGAATACAAAAATTAAAATCGAGAAACTGGAAAATATTTTATTTCGAAGCATTAAATTCTACTATTTCGTTTAACCCAATCAACACTAATTCGGGGCATACAAAGATGTGATTTTTTAGCTCAAGTTCAAAAAAAGCTGCATCTCCGCCCGTTAAAACGATTTTTAATTCGGGATATTGTTTCAAATACCCATCAATAAAGCCTTTTACCTCAAATAGTGCCCCATTTTGAACCCCGCTTAGTATAGATTCGTTGGTATTATTGCCTGTTAAAGAATGATAATTATTATCTATATTTAATACAGGGAGCTTATCTGTGAACTGGTTTAGTGCTTTAAACCGCATATTAATACCAGGAGAAATTGACCCTCCTAAATACTCTCCTTTGGCTGTTACAACATCCGTTTTTATGCAAGTTCCTGCATCGATTATTAAAACAGGAATGTTTTTATACATTGAGTATGCTCCAATTGCCGCAGCCAGCCTATCCTTGCCCAGTGTTTCAGGACTTCCATATTTATTTTGAACTGGGATTTTTGTGTTCGAATCAAACAAAATATGTTGTGTATGATTAGAAAGAAAATTGCTTATGTCCTTAGAGTGATTAATAACTGAAGAAACAATCGTTTTGTTTATACCTGGATGGTTTTTAAACACCTTTTGAAGTTGCACTAATGAAATTCTTGGTTCAAAAGAAAACTGCTCTTTTAAAACTTTACCCTCAAAAAGAGCCAATTTTGCTCTTGTGTTGCCCAAATCAATTACTAAATTCACCTTGTTCCTTTATATTTTGTACAAAAATGAGGATAAAGAACGAAAAATGCTGTATTTTTTTTGGGTTTTAATAAAATTGTTATATTTGCAGCCCCGAAAGGGGAAATGGTTCGGTGCCTTAGCTCAGTCGGTAGAGCAACAGACTGAAAATCTGTGTGTCCCTGGTTCGATTCCTGGAGGCACCAAAAAGCGAGTGAAATTTCACTCGCTTTTTTTATTTCTAAGAATCATCTTTCCCATTTTTCCTTTTTTCCAAACACTAAGGTATTATCAGTTAGTTTCATTTTATCTAAACTAATTGCCCAGATGTAACCTGGCATTGCCAATGCAAATGGATATTTTTTATAATAAGTACCTGGGCATTGAAAATCTACAACCAAGCTTTGACTGAGTATTTCTGCTTCAAACTGAAGTCCCTTAATTTTTAATGTGTTTACCTCGTTAGGTAAAATTGTACCTGCTACTTTCTTTTTCTCTTTAATCATTGCATGATGATTTGTACCTAAGGAAGATTTGAAAACAAGCATCCCCTTTTCTTTATCAAACGCATAAAAACAATTTATACAATATGGCTGCCCAAATTCATCAACAAAGCATACGGATGCAACCTGAGATTCTTCTATAAATTCTTTGATGTTTTCAATAATTGGATTCATGGTGCGCCCTCTGTTTTTAGTTTAAAAGTTTTTTTCGGTCAGTATGCGAAATTTAATTTGTACAATAATCTCAGTCTGTGTTTTTTCTTCATAGTTACAAAAGTAAATAACCTTTTCAGCTAAGTGCTTTTTCCCTTTCCTTGTTCCGTGCTAAATTAATACCTTTCCGTTAATTTTTTATGATACATCAATGTTCAAGATTATATTAATTGTTGCTAAAACATGATTTAAATATCAATATCTTTGCCTTAGCAACATGCAAAGTAAAACCAAAGGGATCGTTCTAAAAACAATTAAGTATGGCGATAGAAAGCTTATTGTAAAAATCTATACTAATACGCATGGCTTGCAATCCTTTTTTGTTTCCATGGGCACTTCGTCAAAAGCAAAAATAAAACCTGCACTTTTACAACCTCTTACTCAAATCGAAATTGAAACAAGCATAAAACCCAACAAACAGTTTGCTAGTATTAAAGATATTCATTGCAACTATCAATACACTGATTTAAGTCAGAACATATATAAAAACACCATTGCAATGTTTTTAAATGAAGTAATGTTTTCATGTTTAAAAGAAGAAGAACCTAATGAAAATATGTTTTCGTTTGTTACCATTGCTTTTCAGTGGCTCGACCAAAGTCATGAACACATTAGTAATTTTCATCTTTACTTTTTTAATTGAACTTTCAAAACATTTAGGGTTTTCCCTCAAAATAATTTTTACTGCTGCAGAAACTTTCTTTGATTTAAGAGAAGGTGCATTTATTAATAAATCGCCGCAACATCCCGACTATTTGTTTCCTGAAAGCGGGAAATTATTATCGGATTTACTAATGGTTGATTTGCGCAACATTAGGTACTATCAGCTTGCCAAGCAGGAGCGTGATGACTTAATGAATAGCTTGCTTACCTTTTTACCGACTGCACGTTTCGGGAATAAAAGAGATTAAATCCTTGCAAGTACTTAAGGAAACCCTAAATTGATAAGGTATTTCATCAAACACAATACTATATGTATATTTACAGCGTTATTGCACCATGAAAAAAACTATTTAGCGTTTTTAAATACATTAAAGGATATTGGGGTTATGCTTCATTAAATATTCTTTTCAATATTCTATTTTCCTTCTTTTCTGTTTTTTCTATTACACTTGTTATTCCTTTTCTCGATTTGTTATTTCAACAAAACGAGAAATTAATTGAGTATAGTTTAAAAGCTGCGCCAAAATTAAGTTTATCAGCATCTTCGGTTTCCGACTATTTTTATTATCGTATGTCATCGTTTATAACACAACACGAAACAGACGCCGCAAACATTTCAAAAGGAAACTAGAAGCTCTAATTTTCATTTGTATTTCCGTTACCATATTAATTTTCTGTAAAAACCTATTTCGCTACTTAGCTATGTATTTCCCTTGCTCCTATTCGTAACGGTGTGGTAAGAGACTTACGAAATAAAAATGATGAAAAATCATTAGAGCTTCCACTCTCCTATTACAGCGACGAACGCAAAGGAGACATCATTAGTCGCATGACAACTGATGTGCAGGAGATTGAGTGGAGCATCATGCAAACCTTGGAATTAATTTTTAGAGAACCTTTACTCATTATTATTTCGGTTGTAATGTTGTTAAGTATTAGTCCATACCTTACGTTATACGTTTTACTTCTATTACCTATTGCAGGGGCAATTGTTGCGCTTGTAGGAAAAAGCTTAAAACGCTCAGCAATTAAAAGTAAAGCCGTTTACGGAACTTTGTTCAGCATAATGGAAGAAACATTAGGCGCTTTAAAAGTTATTAAGGCCTTTACCGCGGAGAAGTTTTTGCAACGCAAATACGAAGATGTAAATCAACAACATTATAAATTATCGGTTGGTATTTATCGTAAAACAGATTTAGCTTCGCCAATAAGCGAATCGGTTGTTGTGGGTGTTTTAATGTTTGTAATGTTTTTAGGTGGTAGCATGGTATTAAGTGGTGACGGTGTGCTAACAGCGGCGGCCTTTATGGGATACTTGCTGTTGCATCACAAATACTTCCTCCAATAAAACAAATTACAACGGCGTACAACAATATTCAAAAAGGTGTTGCTTCCGAGGAGCGAATTGAAAAATATTATTTGCTTTGCTTGAGATAATGGATGTTATACAACCTGTTTATGTTGGTGGCTTTACCAATAAAATAGAATATAAGAATGTTTCCTTTGCGTATACTAAAGGTGATGCAGGGCATGTATTAAAGAAAATAAATCTTACTATTGAAAAAGAAAAAACCATTGCGTTAGTTGACAATCGGGTTCTGGGAAAACTACTTTAGCAGATATATGTTGCCCCGCTTTTTTTATGACCCAAGGAAGGAGAAATACTGATTGACGGTGTATCATTAAAAAACATGACACTTAAAAATGTGCGTGAATTAATGGGAATTGTTTCGCAAGAATCTATTTTGTTTAATGATAGTATTCATAACAACATTGCCTTTGGTTTAGAAAACGTTTCGCGCGAACAAGTTATTGCTGCTGCTAAAATTGCAAATGCTCACGAATTTATTTCTCAAACACCTGAAGGCTACGATAGCAATGTAGGCGATAGAGGAAGTAAACTAAGTGGTGGACAAAAACAACGTATTTCTATTGCGCGTGCTATTCTTAAAAATCCACCCGTATTAATTTTAGATGAAGCAACCTCAGCATTAGATACAGAAAGCGAACGTATAGTGCAAGATGCTTTAAATAGTTTAATGCAAAACAGAACATCTGTTATTATCGCACATCGTTTATCTACCATCGTTCATGCTGATGAAATTATAGTAATGCAACAAAGGTGAAATTATTGAAAGAGGCAATCACCAACAACTACTTGCAAATAAAGGCACTTATAAAAAGCTATATGATATGCAGAGTTTTAAATAAATAGTTCGTTAAACACGTCTCGACTGCGCTCGACCTGACATCGTACTTTAATTAAATTTTTTTTCGTGAGCAGCTGAGGCTCTCGAAGCCTAGCTTAATACCGCAACTTTCTTAAGATTGATTCGAACAACAAACGTCCGTCTTCGTTAGATAATTCTGCGTCGGAAGCGCGCTCAGGGTGAGCATCATTCCAAAAACATTTTTACCTGCGTTACAAACACCCGCAATGTTTTCCAATGCACCATTAGAGTTTGCTTCTGCACTTACTTTTCCTTGCTCATCGCAATATCTGAAAAGAATTTGGTCGTTATCGTTCAGCTGTTTTAAAGTTGCTTCATCAGCAAAATATTTTCCTTCGCCATGAGCAATAGGAATTTTTAGAGCTTTATCTTTTGGAATAAGATTAGTAACCAACGAATCCGTGTTTTCTCTTTAATAAAACATTTTTGCAAATGAATTTACGTTCATTGTTATGTAATAAAGCAATCTGGTAATAAACCTGCTTCACATAAAATTTGAAAACCATTACAAACACCAAACACAAATCCGCCTTTAGCTGCATGGGCAACAATGCTTTCCATAATTGGAGAAAAACGAGCAATTGCCCCGCTTCTTAAAATAATCTCCGTATGAGAATCCCATATGATAACACAATAAAATCACAACCTTCAAGGTCGGTATTTTTATGCCAAAGCTTTACTGTTTCTTGTTTCATGATATCACGTAAAACGTAAACCATGTCTTCATCACAATTAGATCCTAGGAAAACTACTACTCCAAACTTCATACGAATGCTTATTTAATTAAGGGTCAAAGGTACATTATTTACAAATATCCTACTGCTTGAAGATTTGAACAAACATAAGCTGCAACAAAAGTAAGTTAAAAACTCACGCAATCCGTTCTTTTTGGTGCCACCGATATAATCTCCTATAAAATAGATAATTGAATTAAAACCAAGCCTCCCATAAAAACTGCGCTTCTGCCATTACAAAAATGGACAAAAAGCCAAAAACAAAACATCCACAATAATACATACTTAACTTTTTGAGTTTTTATTTTTGCGAATTACTTCTTCCTAACATGTAAATAATTGATAAGAAAAACATAAAACAGCAGTTGTATGAATCAAAAATGTCCCTTTTCCGAAACTAAAAGCATGAATAGGGACAATGCTTTCCTGAATAATTTGCCAATAATACATGTAGTCTCTATTACCCATAAACAGTAAGGCAGAAGCAATAATTAAAGGGGTAAGTATTCCTAATAAACTCAAGAGCCATTCTCGCAGTTTAAATGGCTTTAAAATCAACATTGCAATAAATGGAACGCCTTACAAATACAATAAACGGGGCATAAAACAATACTGCTAGCGACAATAAAAAAAAAGCATCAAACACTCCGAAAGCGACATTTCTTCTCGATAAATCGAAAATAATCTAAATAAGGCGAGCAATACAATAGTTGATGCAGGTATTATTGGGTGAAAAGCGCCAGAAAGGTTTAAAAGCCCAGTAAATAAAATAAAGAAAAGCCAGGTAGGAGGTTTTGTTTATCGCTTATTTCATGCCTTTGTCCAAACAAAGGAAATAAGGTAGCCATTTGCTATGCTAAACAATAAATTAAGCCCCAAAACAGATTTACCGAGCTATTATTAAGAAAGATCGAGAAAAATAAAACTCGTTTTTAATCCAGAAACTTGATGAAAAGGAGGTAAAATAAGGCTAAAAAGCCCATACAAAAATGGCCGCAACAGGCAGTAAAAACGTAGCCTAGTTTATCATTTATTCCTAAAAAACCTGCTACCATTTTAGTTAATTCCTAATTCTTTGTAATTTTGTGCCACAAACTTAACAATTTTAAGCTATGACATATACTGAATTTTGGACAGGAATTGGTGATTTTTCACAGCAACGTTTCAATATATGAAACCAATCGGGAATATTTATAACTATCCGTTTTGGGTGCTTATTTTTTTGTTTGTTAGCTTTTGGACAACTAGAATGATAAAGCAAACTAAAGACGCAAAAAGAACGGCACTTTTAATTTAATTAATAATTATCCTATTTGACCCAGTGTCATCCTGAGCTTGACGAAGGACGACACTGGGTTTTTGTTTTAATAAATTAATTATCTAACCACTTCTTAAAATCCAACTCGTTCTCTGCTCACAATTGCATCTTCTTTCGCATAATCCTATAATTGTAAGTTTTAATCGACTATTAAAATAGGCGCTAGCTTTTTGAACTGAGTTTATGTTGATTAACACTTTTCTATTTATTCTAAAAAACAATTCGGGCGAAATTATTTCTTCTAGTTGATCGAGTGTATAATCAATAGGATACTTTTTTGCTTTTGTGATGTGATTGCTAATACCAATCCGTCTTCCGATAAAAAATAATTAATGTCTTCAGTTTTTAATGAAGATATGGTGTCTCCAATTTTAACCATAAACCTATTTTTATATTGCTTTATGAACGTTTTGGAGAATTGCCGAAATATCTTCTGCAATCATTGATTGTTTAGTTTGAATTCCTTTCTTAAATTTTTCGATGGCTACTTTTAACTCTTCAATGTCGATTGGTTTGAGTAAATAATCAACGCTGTTTAACTTAAAGGCTTTAATTGCATACTCATCATAAGCAGTTGTAAAAATGATAGGGACTTCTATTTTACTTTACTAAATAGTTCGAAACTGATCCCATCTGCTAAATGTATATCTACAAAAGCAAATCAGCATCATTGTTCTTTAAAATACTCTACCTTTTTTAACCGAATCAAACACTTGTAATACTTCAATAGAAGGCTCAACACGCTTAAGCATTGTTTGCAAATGTTCTGCAGATAATTTTCGTCTTCTAGTATTACAATTTTCATTGTGCTCTTAATAATGGAATGCTTACTTCAAAGGTATCGCTAGTAGAAACAATTTCTATATTTCTTTCCGCAAAATAAGAATACCGTTCTTTAATGTTTTTTTAATCCTGTTTTCTGAGCAGGCTCTTCATTTGTTCTCAATCGTAGATTATTAGAAATAATTAAAGTGTTTTTTGTCTGCTTTAATATTAACTGTGAGTGGATACTCAGAAGAACACTCGTTATGTTGAATAGCATTTTCAATTAATATTTGCAGTGCCATAGGAGGAAGCAATAAAATTTTTGCTCCGTCGGCTATTTCATAATTAAACTGTATGCTTTCATCAAATCGGATTTTTAATAAAAAGTATAGGATTTAATAAAGGTTAATTCGTTTTCTAAAGTAACTAATTCTGTTTCCTTATTATCTAACAAATAACGATATACTTTTGATAGCTGACTAATAAATGAAACCGCTTTATCTTGATCCTTGTAAACTAATGATGACAGCACGCTCAGGTTATTAAATAGAAAATGTGGGTTTATTTGATTTTTTAAATTTTGTAATTGCGCCTGCAATGTTTCAGATTTGTAATGCTCAACCTCAACTAGGGGATTTTTCCATTTGCTGAAAAATTGGGCTCCAATAGAACTAGTAGAAAGTATGATTGAAATTAAAACGCCAATAACTATTGAAGTCATCATAAATTTTCTTTCATCGCTTCTGGTAAACTGCATACATATTTATTATATGAAAGCATGGAGAGAAAAATAATTCCTGCACTATACACAACAACTAATGGAAATTGCATTAGCAGTCGCTTACTAGGGCTTTTTTCCCAAGCACTATTTTGTCTGCCATTTATCTAAAAGTACATTTCTTCCCACACTAAAAATGTGATTAAAATAGCTGCTACATAGTCATAAATCTTATTGTGATTTGGATCGTTTGCATAAGTAACCACATCCAACAATAAAGAAATGATGATTCCAACAAGTATTATTCCTGTGTATTTTGAAACTACTTTTAGCATTTTATAAAAATAAACATTTATGCGCTTGCTTTTCCTAATTCATAAACCATTCTCAAATTTTTTCGCGGAACTCATTGGTTGATTTTCTAATTGGAGCAATAGCTGTTACTTTAACAGGATTAATACCACAAAACTGCAAGGTTCGTTTTTTTTACTTGATTTACCGATGGAGCATTAAAGAAATACTTGTAAATAATACTGGTGTATCTGCGGTATAAATTATTCTTCCCGTTCGTCCACTCAATAATTTATCCCACATTGGGCTGTTTTCTCTATATTTAAAAGCGAAACCAGGAGTAATGTTCTATCGAAAAAACCTTTTTTAATAATGCAGGAACCGAACCCCACCAAACAGGATGAACAATTACAATGTGATTTGCTTTTAAAATTTTCTTTTGCGCATCTTGCAAATCTTTTTCTAATTCGGTATGCGAACTAAAACCGCCTGTGAGATTTAAATCAAATTTTATATCAATTAAGTTTACTAACTCTACCTGGTTGCCGGATTCTTCAGCGCCTTTTTTATACTCTTCTCTAAAGCCTTGCAATATGAATCCTTAACTGGGTGACCGTTTATTATTAATATATTTTTCATGCAATTTAGAATTGAATTTTATATACAAAGTTTGGAAATAAACCTATTTGATATGCTGTATTCACAGTATTTGTAAGTGGATTATAACGTTGAGCAAATACATTTTTATTGTTGGTTACATTTTGTACATCAAAGAAAACAGATTGTGCTAATTTGCGTTTGCTGCTATTAAATGTTACACCGGCTTTAACATCCATTCTAAAAAAAGTTTGGGTTACGAGCAGAAAACGCATAATCATCTCCTTTTAAAACTTGTTGCTGAATCATTTGCGATGCAGCTAAATCAACAGGCGTGTAAAATCTTCCTCCTGCTTGTGTTACTTTAGCATCGATAGTAAATGAATTACGTTTTTCTTTTCCAAATTTAAATTCTTTTCCAACTAACACATTGTAAACAAACTTCCCATTAAATGCAGTATTGCGTTCTTTGTTGTCGCTTCCTTTGTATTTTGATTCGTAAATAGTTCCAGTGATTAAACCATAATATCCTTTGCTGAAAAATTTCTCTATCGTTAACTCTGCTCCGTAATTCGTTCCTGTTCCTGTGTTTTTTAAATAACCAACTTCATTAGGACTAAAGCTTGCACCTGCATTTAACATGGAGAAACTACTTGCTTTTTCTGAAACAGGAATGTTCCATAAATATTGATAATACACTTCTGTTTTTATTCTCCAATCTTTAATAGGTAATACATCGTAACCCAAAACAAAATGGTGACTTCTAGTAAAATCTAAGTTTTTATTGGATTGGTCGTAAGTGCCATCTGCTTTGATTGAACGATAAAAATAAACATCTAATGGTTGCATTTGACTATGCATTCCGTAACCTACACTAATCGTATTTTTTGAATTAATTTGATACTTCGCTCCTATTCTTGGCTCAATCGAATTTGAATTATTCAACAACAAATGTTGGCTGTGTATACCAAGGTTAATAGTTATTTTATCTGATGGATTGTATTTTGCATGCGCATAGCCTTGAATTAAAAATGTTATCGTTATAATCCCAAATTTGATTCCAAGTTGGGTAAACTCTCTGTTTCTGTAAAACAAAACCAAATTCATCATTTCTGTAATTGCTCCTACCTTTAAGAACAAACGCGAATTAAACTTAGTATTAAAGGAAGTGTTAATGGAATGATTTAAGCGTTTCGTTGTATTATCCAATACTCGAGTAGCGCCATCATCTGCAACAGAAATAGTATCTTCATAATAAGTAGATGAAGCATACGAACTACCCAACACTGTATTGAAATAAGATTTTTTACCTACACGAATAAAATGTTTTAATCCAACTAGACCTACATCACTCGTAAAATAGCTGTCTACACTTGGGTCGGCAAACAAATCCGTACTATCTGTTTTATCATGTAAAAACTCTATATTACTTTTTCCTGCTAAACCAAATAATGTAAACTTGCCCAGCGTTGTCATTCCACCATTTATTTTAAAAGAAATATCTTGATAAAAAGGTGTTGCTGTTGTGCCAATAGGAATTCCAATTTTTTGTGCAACACCTGTAAACGCATAACGGTAAGCAATTAAATAGGAAGAACCTTTTGCTTTATTTATTGGACCTTCTGTCATTGCCTCAACCCCAGTAAGCGCGCCAATTTGAATGGTGTGTTCTCTTTTTTCTGAATTACCATTTCTAAAACCTAAATCAAAAACACCTGCGTTTGCATTACCATACTCAGAAGGAAAAGCAGAGGTGAAAAAATCAGAATTCTTCATAACATTAGTGTTTAATGCACTTACAGGTCCGCCCGTTGTTCCAATTGTAGAAAAGTGATTTGGGTTTGGAATGTTTAATCCTTCGATTCTCCACAATACACCTGTAGGCGAATTTCCTCTAATAACAATATCGTTTCTCGAATCATCAGGAGAACTAACACCTGCAAAGTTAGCTGCTAAACGTGATGGGTCAGAGCGACCACCTGCATAACGATTTACCTCTTCCATCGAAAAAAGAACGTCCGCTTACGCTTGATAATTCATTATTTGTTTCGTTTTTCTTACTTGCCGAAATTTCTATTTCGTTTAATGTGCTAACTGATTCTTCTAAAGAAATATCCATTACCACTTCTTTACCTGATGTAACAACCACATTGGATAATACAACTCTTTATAACCAATGTAGCTTACTTTTAAATCGTATCTGCCTGGGGCAAGCTCTGTTATTTTGTATTTACCATCTATATCGCTAGAGGCAAATTTTTGCGGGCTTGAGTTCATCACAATCACATTTACACCTGGTATTGGAAATTGTGATTGTTTATCGAGAATAATACCTCTAATGTTTTGACTGCTTTGTTGCGCAGCCATATTGCCATAAAAGGCAATCGTAAGAAGAATAAAAATATATAGTGCTTTTTTCATATTGAATTAATTTAAAGCAAAACTAACTCCATTAAAAACACCCTGAAAGAGAAAAGCGATGAACTGTTGATTTAATAGCGTGAATTGTAAATTGGGTTTACTCTCCAAAATTTATTTGATACACATCTGTTCTGTTTCGAAGAATGTTCCTTATCTCAAAACCGCCTGCTTGCGGAATTTCCTCAACCAAATCGAATGTTTTACACGATTTTGGTAATCCAGTAAATATTAAGGTAAAACGATGCGTTACACCCACCTCAATGGGTGTCCAGTAAGGATAAAGTGTAATATTTTCGAAATGAACTAGTCTACTTTTATGAAATGAGTTGTTTGCTATTAAAAAAGTGGTGCTCCAAATCCTAATAAGTTCTGGCCAATCGCCTCTGTTTTTGAAAAACCATGTACTGTAACTTGCCCCTCGGTATCAGGTAATAAAGTTAGTTCCTCCGCAATTTTTGGTTTGGGGATTTTAATCTCTGGTTCTTCAATCTCAATTACACCATCTTTGAAACTCATACCGCAAAATTACACAAAATCCGAAAGCAAATAATTAACATAAAAAACCCACCTAAATCGGTTAAGATTAATACATTTGTTATAAATTCGCCTTTCATGAAACAGTTAATTTTTATCTTTTCGGTTCTATTTGTTTTAAATACAAATCGCTTGGTTTCTCAAACAGGCGATACCATTAAAGTTCAAACTTTTACTTTTGGTTCGCCACAAGACGCTTGGTTTGTTTTTCCTTCGGACACTGTTCGTTTCGAAAAAATATTAATGCAATACACATTAAAATGTAATCCAGCTCAAAGTCCAGCTTGTGGTGAGTGGGATTACCTAACTTATTCTTATTTATACAAACACACTGGTTTAATAGATAGTTCCGCTGTTATTCAACCAAGTTATATTGCTAATGGAAGTAGTCCAAACAGTGTAATGTACATGAATACTCCTTCTTATAATTACACTACTTCATGGCAGTATCAAACAGTAATAACTAATACAACAAGTTTAAATACAGCAACTATTGGTATTGATAATACTCCTTCTAATCACCCGCTTGGTGCATCTGCCCCTGTTTCGCGTTCACAATATTTATGGAAAGCTTCGGAAATGACAAGTGCAGGAATGACTGCTGGAAATATTACTGGTTTACAATTATACTTGCAATCATTAGGCAGTGAATTAAGAAATTTAACTATTCGATTAAAAACTACAAGTGCAGATAGTATTACAAAAATAAATTTCAGTAACACTGGCTACACAACTGTATACACACACAACAAACTGTTTACCTCAACTGGCTGGAATAGTTTACAATTTACCACACCTTTTAATTGGAATGGTACATCTAATTTATTAGTTGAACTTTTATATGACAACACAACTGTAGGAACAAACAATGTTGTTGCCTCAACACTTACTAATTTTAAATCGGGTTTAGTTAATGCAGGTGCTGATCGCTGTTTGTCGTTTCATTCGAATGGCTTTGTTAATGCTCCAGTTAACAATCAAGTTGCTGCAATTGATTCCTTTGTTACTGTTTCCTTTTGGGCTTATGGTACTCCTCAATATCAACCAATGGATGGAACTTGTTTTGAAGCAGTTGATTCAGCTGGAAACCGTGTGCTTAACTCACACACTCCTTGGAGTGATAGTAGAATATATTGGGATGCAGGAAATGAAAGTGGATATGACCGCGCAATTAAACTTGCCACAACTGTACAAATAGAGGGTCAATGGAATCATTGGGCCTTTACAAAAAATGTTCTTACAAATACCATGAAAACATTTTTAAATGGAACACAAGTGCAAACTGTTACAGGAATGAGCAAACGAATGTTGAATATCGATAAATTTAGAATTGGTAAAGGTAATTGGTCGGGCTCACAAACATACGAAGGTAAAATGGATCAATTTTGTGTTTTCAATAAGGACCTAACGCTTGCTAATGTTCAAAAACTATACAGAAACAAAATTGATCTTACTCATCCCAATTACAACAACCTAATTTTAAATTATAATTTTGATGATGGTAATTATTTAACTGCTATTGATGAATCACCTGTTCCTCATGCACTCGGAACGCTAAATGATGGAGTAAACAATCCATTAAAACCAGCAAAAGAATTAGTTACAAATTTTACTGAAACATACTCCCGCCCAAATATTATTTTCGAACAAGGAGTTTATACTTCTCATAGAGACTCTTCTCTTGTAATTGATTCTGTTACGAAAAGTCCTATACAAATAGTTATTTATGGTGATTCAATTAATAATCCTGGAACTCCAACCGACACATTAACCGTTTGGCCAAGCTATTATTCTAATTACCTTTACAATGCACAAGGTGTTGCAATTGATTCTACATTAGTAACGCCACATGATACCATTACTTTATCATATTATACTTGGTATCGCAAATTCCCACAAGTGTTACGTTACGAACTAGCGCGTTACATTACTCCTTATGGAAATGGATTAAGTTTAGGTAATGGCTGGACATGGACTTTTGATGTTAGTGATTATCGAACTTTGCTTGCAGATAGCGTTCATATTGCTGCTGGTAACTGGCAAGAATTATTAGATATGCAATTCATCATGATTAAAGGAACACCTCCGCGTGATGTTGTAGATATACAAAATGTGTACACAGGTTCTTTTGATTACGGACATACAAATGACCCTATTGAATCTCACTTAACGCCTAAGCAAATAAGCATTCCTGCTAATGCAGTCAACACTCGTTGGAAATCGCGCGTAACAGGGCATGGAATGGATACACCACAAAACTGTGCGGAGTTTTGTCCGAAAACACATTACTATAAAGTAAATGGAACAACACGTTTTTCCAAATTAGTATGGAGAGATAATTGTGATGTAAATCCATTGTATCCACAAGGAGGAACTTGGGTATATGATAGAGCAAACTGGTGTCCTGGTGCAGAAGTTTGGACCTATGATTTTGAATTAACTCCATTTACTACTGCTGGCACAACCGTAACACTAGATCATGATGTGCAAGCTTACACGAACAATGGAGAATGGAGTTATTATCAAATAGAAGATCAAGTTGTAAGTTACGGCGCGCCTAATTTTAGTTTAGATGTAGCAATGGAAGATATTTTATCTCCTACAACAAATCAAATGTGGTTAAGAAAAAATCCCATTTGTACCAATCCAATTATTCGTATTAAAAACACTGGTTCAACTACACTTACTAACTTAACTATCACCTATGGTGTAACTGGCGCAACACCTTCTGTTTACAACTGGACAGGCAGTTTAGCCTTTATGCAAATTGCGGAAGTTACTTTAGGAAATTTTGCAAGCAACACAGGAGGAACGGAGTTTTACGTTACACTAAGTAATCCAAATGGCGGTGCAGATCAATATGCTTTCAATAATACCATGAAAAGTGTTTACAATCTTCCTCCACAAATTCCTTCAAAATTAGTTATCGAATTAAAAACAAATTCAGTTCCATCAGAAAACTCTTATACGTTGAAAGACGGAAGCGGGGTAACTGTTTTTCAAAGAAATGGTTTAAGCGCAAATACTACCTACTCTGATACATTAAATTTAGTTAACGGTTGTTATTTATTTGATTTAAGAGATACAGGTGAAGATGGCTTAACTTGGTGGGCAAATACAGCACAGGGTTCGGGAACCATTAAATTTAAAAATGGTTACACAGGCGCAGTATTAACTAATTTTAATTCTGACTTTGGTGGACAAGTATATCAACAGTTTAATGCGGATGCTTCTTTAGTTGGATTAGCAGATTATATTTTTACTTCACAAAATAGATTAGCTGTTTTACCAAATCCAAGCGAAGGAAATATTACAGTGAATGTTGACTTAAAACAAAAACAAGATTTCAGTATTGAAATAACAGATATGCTTGGCAAAAAAGTTTTTTCAAAAGAAATAAAACAAAGTATTGCTGTAAGCGAAGAATTCGACTTAAGTAAAAACAATAAAGGTGTTTACTTCGTTATTCTAAAAACGAATGATGAAGTGATAACAAGAAAAGTGTTGATTCAATAAAGTAATTGGTGGCTGAGTCATCCTGAGCTTGACGAAGGGCGAAGCCACCAATTATTTTTAAACCGTCATCGGTACATCCATCAAAAGTATTTCTGTACCCGCTTCTTTTGAAACAAGATCAAAAGAACCTAAATCCCACATTCCTAATCCGTCTCTTTCATTCAATTCTTGTCCGTTAATGATTGCTTTTCCTTTTATCATAAAAGCATATACTCCGTTACCTGCACGTTTTACTTTGTACGATGATTTTACTTCGTTATCAAATTTTCCCAAATGAAACCAAGCGTCTTGATGTATCCAAACTCCTGCATCATCTGCATTTGGAGAAAGTATTTGTTGGAATTTATTGTGACGATCTTTTAAATCCAAGGTTATTTGGTCGTAACGTGGAGTTACATTTTTCTTATTAGGAAAAACCCAAATTTGTAAAAATTTAGTAAGCCTATCTTTATTTCTATTGTACTCGCTGTGCTGAATACCTGTTCCTGCACTCATTACTTGTATATCGCCATGCTTAATAATAGTGGTGTTTCCCATACTATCCTTGTGTTCCAAATCTCCTTCTAAAGGAATCGAAATAATTTCCATATTATCATGCGGGTGAGTTCCAAAGCCCATACCTGCATCTACTCTATCATCATTTAACACACGTAACACGCCAAAATGCATACGCTCGGGGTTATAATAATTTGCAAAACTAAATGTGTGATGCGAATCTAGCCACCCATGGTTTGCATGACCACGTGTATCGGCTTTGTGTAAAACTGTACTTGCCATAATTGTAGTTGTTGGATTAGGTATATGATTAAAACCTATTGGTTCTAATTGTTTTAATTCATCTATGTCATTCGACAAAATATTTCCAAGAGCCGAAGATGCTACAAACATTCCAGTTCCAAGCAATCCTTTCTTTATAAAATCTTTTCGTTCCATGTTTATTTGAATTTGTTGATACAAAGGTAAAGCGTTATAAAATCAAAATTATTAATCTAGGTTAAGAAAATAGGGCAGCTTGTTTTAATAGTGTAATTATGTGTGTCTTTGTGTTTTTTGTTACGAAGTCTACTACATAGTTAGATTAATATAGTCCCCCATTTTCAATTATATTAGCTTAAAATATTTTATTCGCCAAAATGAACCCCATATTAATCTAATTTTGAAATAATATGTTGTTTTAAGCTACCGCATACAAAATAAATTACTCGTTTTGGGGTTTTTCTTGTAAAACTTGCATTATTTCATTATTTTAGAAAAATATTATGAAATCAAACCTCAACCTTCGCAAAAAAAGAATTTTTGTAATTCTTTTGTTAATTCAATTCTACTTTGGTTTTTCCCAAAATACTTTATTAAATCTTGAAAGTTCCGCTACTTTAATCAGTAGTGGCGACCAATATTTCGAAGACAAAAAGTATGATGAGGCTATTGATCAGTACAAAAAAGTACACAGAAATGATTCCAACTATTTTGTAGCTTCGCTTAGGTTATTAAACACCTACTTAACTACTGATAAGGACTCGTTAGGTCTTTCTTCTTGTAACGATTTATTAAAACTAAAAAATGATATTACTCCAACTATTTTAGTTTATAAAGGAAACTTCCTCGACAACTTAAAAAAACAATCAGAAGCCGAAGCTGTTTATTTACAAGGCCAAAAAGACTATCCGCTGAATCATTCCTTCGTATATGAAATGGGTATTTTAAACCTTCGCAAAAAAAATTACTCGGAAGCGTATAATTGGTTTGTAAAATCAGCCAAGTTAAATCCAACGCACGCTTTGAGTCACTTTCAACTTGGTATTTTAGCTTACCGTCAAAACAATGTTACCGCATCCATGCTTGCCATACAATATTATTTTATGTGTGATGTAAGCAGTAAAAGAGCTCAAGGCCTTGTTGTTGATCTTGAAAAAATTTCTAAAATGGAATTAGAATCAGACACTTTAATATCTATTCCACAATTCGAAAACGAAAATGATTTTTCTGAACTTGAAAGTATTATTAAATCTAAAGTTGCATTAGGTGAAAAATATAAATCAAAAACTGATTTAGCTTACGATTTAACCAAACAAATGCAATTAGTAATTGAAAATATTGGTAAATACAAGGATGTAAAAGGTTTTTATAATGAATTTTATGGTAAGTTTTTTAGTGAATTATATGCTAAAAAACACATGGAACCATATCTATATTATTGCCTTAGTGGAATGAAATTAGAGAAGGTTGATAAATGGATGGAAAGAAATAAAACAGAGGTAAATGAATTTAGCAATTGGTCATATATGTATATATGCCAAAACCATGGAAACTTTATGGAGAACCTGAATGGTAAAACCATTTCAGTTCCTCATTGGTATAGTGAAAACAGAATTGTTGCAGCTGGAGCAAAAAACAGTAATTCAGAAAATGATGGCTATTGGAATTACTATTTTTCCAATGGCATTAAAAAATCCGAAGGCGAATTTAAAAAAGGACTTAAAAATGGTTTATGGAAATTTTATTATAAAACCGGCGGTATTAAAGAAGAAACGGTATTCGAAATGGGCGTTGAAAAAGTAAATAAAGCTTATTACCTAAATACAAATATGAAATATGAACTTAGTGTTGCTAACAATAAAATTGAAGGGCCAGTTAAATTTTATTACCCAAATGGAAACATTATGTACATAAAAGAATATAAGGATGGTAAAATTAATGGAACGGAATCTCAATTTTATAGAAATGGTAATAAAAAATATACCATACGCAATGTAGATGATATATACGATGGTGAATTAGCCAACTATTTTGACAACGGAAAGCCTTACCTTAAATATACACTTGTTAAAAGTAAAAGACAAGGTGCTGCCAAAGAGTTTTACAATAACGACGCTAGTTCAACCTACTCAGAAGGAAGCTACAAGGATTCTGAATATTCGGGTGAATGGAAGTTCTTCCATCAAAATGGTAAGCTATCTTCGCAAGGTTCTTATGACGAAGATGGGCGCAAAACAGGCGAATGGAAATCGTATTTCGATAGTGGAATTTTAAGTGAGATTGAATTATACGATGGTGGAAGATTAAATGGGTTGCAAAAATATTACGATATTGATGGAGTACTTTGGCAAGAATTTACTTACAAAAAAGGTAAAATGTTAGAGTACAAAGCTTACAAAAAAGATGGTAGTGTAATAGCTGAGTATAAAGTTAACGGGAAAAATTTTAAAGTTATTCTCTACTATCCTAATGGCGTTAAAAGAAGAGAAGGAGCAATTAGTGATGGGGAATTAGATGGTGTATGGAATGATTACACAAACTTTGGCGTGCTTAAAACAGAAACAAATTATAAAGATGGCTTATATCAAGGTAAAACCATTAACTACCATCCTAACGGCAAAGTTTTATCAGAAACAAATTATGAAAACAATTCGCAAAATGGACTTTATAGAAAATACTTTATAGATGGAAATGTTGATTACGAAGGCATGATCAAAAACGGTGATAGGGATGGATATTGGATTTACTACAAAACTGACAAGACTATTGATAGAATTTATTACTATGTAGATGGTGAAATAGATGGTTGGACAAGTCATTATGATGTTAATGGTAAAATAGAACGTGAAGAATTATACAGCGAAACTTGTTTAATTAAGGTGGTATATTACGATACACTTGGAAATATTATGCAAAACGTTGACTTGCTGAAAGGAAGTGGAACACTTGATAAGAAAAACTTAGCAGGTAAACTACACATGCATAAAGAATTTTCTAAGGATTATATAGAAGGTGACGTAAAAGTTTATTATGCAGATGGAACAGTAAGTTATAGCGTGAAATACGTTAATGGTAAAGAAGAAGGTAAAGGCTTTAGTTATGATGAGTTAGGAAGAAAAACAGTTGAAACCGATTACTTTAATGGAGAAGTTGATGGTAAACAAATAGAATATTATCCCGACGGTAAAGTTGAATCAGATTTTAGTTATAATAATGGCGATAAGCATGGCAAAGCTATTATCTACTTCACCAACGGAAAAGTTTATAAAGACATGACTTACAGCTATAGCGAAATTGAAGGTGAGTCAAGTGTTTATGATGAGTTTGGAGAACTAGTTTACAAACGTTTTTTTGTTGATGATGCGCTCGTAAATTTCACTTATAAGGATACAAAAGGAAACTTTGTTAAGCCTATGGAACTGCCTCAAGGCAATTACAAAGCTGTGTGTTATTTCCAAAATGGGAAAAAATCTTTAGAAGCAGATTATACAAACGGAGACTTAAATGGTAAACGTTTAGTTTATCTCTCTAATGGTCAATTAGACACGGAAGACAATTTTTATTTTGGTAAATCTATTGGCGATTCTAAAGCTTATTATCCAAGCGGCAAACTTAAATCTAAAGAGGTGTATGTTAATGGTGAAAGACACGGGACCTTTGAGTTTTATCGTGAAAATGGTAAACTAGAACATATCACAAACTACAAACTTGGTCAAAAGCATGGCTGGACTATTTACTATGATGAAACTGGTAAACCAATAAAATCATTGCTTTATTATAATGATGAGTCTATCCTTGCTAAATAAATGCAGCGACTTGTAACCATAATATGTATTTTTTTGTTTGGCTTTTCTACGTTTATTAAAGCGCAAAATGCTATTGACGTAGAGCGCCTGTTTTCTCTGTATCCAAATCAACAATTGATTTATTTAAACCGACAAGAAAACATTGATATCAAAACCGAAAAAAATTTACTAAGTGTAATCAGTCACAATTCAGAAAAAATGTTGCTTTTAAAAAAAGGATTAAGTAACGTTCGAAGTAAAAAAATATATACAAGCGAGTTTGTAAAAGTAAAAAACCTACGTGTATATTTATATGTTTATAATGGCAAAAAGCATTCGCGAAAAGAGCTCAATAGTATCGAATTAAAATCTGAACACAGTGATGAAAATGGAATTTTTTATGATAATGCTCAATTTTACAACATTACTTTTTATGACGCAAACGAAGGCGATATTATAGAAATTGAATACGATCAAGAATGGATTGAACCACGCTTTTTTGGATCACTTTATTTTAGTGATTATTATCCTGTACTTCAAACCAAGTACAACATAACATGCCAAAATGATATTATCCTAAATTCTAAAGAGTTCAACAACCAAAATCTCCCATATAAATACACTAAAATTCCAGGGTCGAAAAAATCAATACTTACTTGGGAGATCGATACCATTAAACCAATAGTGGATGAAGATTATGATCCAAGTTTCAAAAAAAGGCTTCCTACATAAATTTTAGCATCGAAAGCTATCAAAAAAATGGCGAAACCATTCCTGTGTGCGGAAGCTTAAAAAACTTATACAAATGGTATAATGAATTACTTAAGGATGTTGATATTTCAAATGATGAATACTTAGTAAAACTTTGCGATTCACTTACCAATGGAGTTGATAAGCCCGAAGAAAAAATTAAGCGTATTTTTTATTGGGTGCAAGAAAAAATAGCTTACTTGGCTTATGAAGATGGTTTAGGTGGATATGTGCCAAGAGAAGCAGTTTTGGTGGCAAAAAGAAGATTTGGTGATTGTAAAGACATGGCTAATCTAATCACGCGCTTAGGACAAATTGCAAAATTACCGGTTTATAGAACATGGATTGGAACTCGAGATATTCCTTTCCAATTTTCTGAATTCCCAGCTCCCTATTGTGCAAACCACATGATTGCAACATACCTTGGAGAAAAAGACACTATTTTTTTAGATGCTACGGGTAGGTTTTATCCTTTTGGAATGCCAACTTCTATGATACAAGGCAAAGAGGGTTTAATTGGAATAAGTGAAACGGAATTTATTCTTAAAAAGGTTCCTGTTCAAGAAACCAAAATCAACATGGAACATGATAGTATTGTTTTAAGTTTAGCCGACGGAAATAAAGTAACTGGAAGGGGCTTTTATAAATTATATGGATATGAAAAAATTAGTCTAATGCATTTGTTTGGAAACAAATCCTATAAATGGCAAAAGGAATACCTACAAAGTTTATTAGAAAAAGGGAATAATAAGTTTAGCCTCGATACTTTTGATATTGTTGACCAAGACATTGATAAACCATTGTTGTTGAATTATGTTTTTACCATAAATGATTACATTACTGAAAATAATAATTCAAAATACATCAACCTTAATTTTTTAAAAACCTACTTCGATAAGTTTACCTTAACAAAAAGAAATTATCCCTTTAGTTTTACAAATAATAACGTAACCAAATTATCTGTTACATTCAACATTGGTAATTATACAATTGATTATTTGCCACCAGATACAAACTACAGTGATTCTGTTTTTGATTATTCTTTAAAATATTCCAAACTCGAAAAGAGTATTCTTTTCGAAAACACCATTTCTATTCATAAAATAGAAATTCCTAAAGGAGATTTTTCTCAAGTTAATGAGGCAATAAACTCATATAAAAAAGCAAAAAGTAACTTGGTGGCACTTTCAATCAAAAAATAAATTATGAATAAATCTAAACTAACTACATTCTTAATTCTTTTAGCAATCCTAAAAGTACATTCACAAACTTATTTTTTTCAAGATATTGTTTTAGAAAAAACACCAACTGTTTATAAACCTACCGATGCCGAAAAAAATCAGGACCTGATAACCGTTTTCGAAAAAAATATTTATGAAGTTGCTTACGATTCTGATGGACAAGCCGCTATATATGAAACCACTCACACGCTGCATCATGTAAACAGTATAAAAGGCATTGACCAAGTTAATAAGGCTTACATTTCTTTAACCAAGGTAAATGAGGAAATTGATGTAAAAGCACGTTGTATAACAGCAGATAATAAGGTTATCTATTTCAACAAAAGTTCGATGAAAACAGTTGAAGATTTTGAAAATGCTGGTCCATTTAAAATTTTTGCAATTGATGGTGTAGAGGTTGGTTGTGATGTAGAAGTTTTATATACAAACAAAAAACAATATCAAGTTAACTTATTTAGTAGAGTAGCAGGCTCATCTAAAATATTACACTTTGAAGCCCATATACTTTCTCCGAAAAATTTAGTTTATGAAACCAAAGGATATAATGGACTTAATGCGTTTAAAAAAGACACCACAAATAAAGAAAAAAATCATTTAGTGCTTATACACGACAATATTGAAAAAGTTAATGATGAACGTTACTCTTTAGGCAAATCAAATGTAATGAGCTTCATTGCTCAGCTAATGTATAATTATAATAAAGGAAATGCCAAAATTTATACTTGGGATATTATTTCAAAAGATTTATATACATCTTATTATACTACCGAATCATCCGAACAAAAAAGCGTTACTAAATTTCTTGATAAAAACAAAATTTCTAAATTAGATGGAAACGAAGCTAAAATCAAAGCTATCGAATCTCTTATTAAAACTACTTTTGAAGTAAGCGATAATTTTCCACCAGAAAGCCTCTCCAAATCAATCGATTCAAAAAAATTAAACGAAGCAAATGCAGTGCGATTATATATTGCTGCATTTAAAGCAATGTCGATTCCATTTGAGTTTTGTTTAACTCGTGATCGTCATACCATTCGATTCGATCCAAAATTTCCGTCTTATATCTTTGCTTCTGATTACCTATTTTATTTTCCAGAAAATGATAAGTTAATGTCTCCAACTAATATAATTAGTAGATATGGATTTCCCGACCCAGATGTTTTAGGTAACGAAGGATTGTTTGTGAAAGAGGTTAATATTGGAGATATATCAGCTTCTTCTTCCAAAACTAAAAAACTTAAATCTACCGATTACACCCAATCCTATCACAACACAGATGTAATTGCAATTTTAGACTTCTCATCAAATACAGTTACTCTTGATGTTACGCAAAATTTATTTGGATACTCGGCGTACTCAATTCAACCCATTTATAGATATCTAAGTGACGAACAAAAGGAAGACATTAAAAAAGCTTATTACTTAAGTGAGAACATGGAAAACATTAAAAATGTTTCTGTTTTAAATATCGAAGAAAGTGATGTATATGTAAAACCCTTAACGGTTAAGTTTACTGGTGAACAAAACGATTATTTAGAAAATGCTGGTAATAAATTTGTTTTTAAAGTAGGTTTACTTATTGGAAAGCAAGCTGAATTATATCAAGAAAGCAGTCGTGTATCTCCAGCAGATATGGGTTATCCTCATTTTCTTAAACGTGAGCTTATTATTAATATTCCAGATGGATACACTCCATCTAACTTAAACGATATTGTAATTAATAAAACATGTATGATTGATGGAAAAGAAACTGCAGTGTTTACCTCTTCTTATCAAATTAAAGACAATAAAATAATTGTTTCAGTATATGAAGATTACAAACTAACAGAGTATGCGCTTGCAAATTTTAATGATTTTGTTGCGGTTTTAAATGCCGCTGCCGATTTCAATAAAAAGAGCATTGTATTCGACAAAAAATAAATTAGTTATGAAAAATTTTCTATTCTTCCTTTTCCTAAGTATTGGTGTTCTAGGGATTGCCCAATCAAATTTCACTAAAAATTTTAATGAAGGTGCAAATCTCCTACAAGTTGATAAATACAATGAGGCTGCAAAAAAATTTAGCACAGCCTTAAGTTATAAAATGGAAGAAAGTAATCGTTATCGCATTGTTGATGCTTATTTATATAGAGGTTTGTGTAAATATAATCTTAATAATTTTGAAGGTGCGATTGATGATTTTAATGAAGCAATGGGACTTAAACCCGAATATGTAAAAACATACCAGTTTAAAACCTTTGTGTATAATGCGCAAAAAAAATACGAGAAAAGTATTGAGAGTATTGATATTGGGTTAAAATATAGACCCGATGATTTAGAATTACTTCAAACAAAATCAACTATTTTATTTTTACAAAAAAAATATGATGACTCAAACGTAATTCTGAAATCAGTGCTAGAAACCAATCCCAAAGAAATTAGCGCAATAAAAGGAATAGGAAATAATTTTATGTATAAAAAATTGTGGGATAGTGCAGCTGTTTATTACAATATGGCAATTGAAATAAATCCTCTCGACATTGGTTCCTATTATAACTTAGGTATTGTTAAATCTCACATGCTAGATTATTCAAATGCTAAAATAGATATTGAAAAAGCTATGAGGCTAGATACAGTTTCTACTTACGTTGGTTATAATAATCTTGGTTTCTTTCTTAAACTCGAACAAAAACAATATGCAGAAGCTATAGAGTACTTTGACAAGGCAATTGCAATGAATCCTAAATTCTCCTACGCTTATAGCAATCGCAGTTATGCAAAATTAATGATTGGAGATATAAAAGGTGCATATAAAGATGTTAAAAAATCGATAGAAATTGACAACACTAATTCTTACGCCTTTAAAAACCTTGCTAAGATTTGTTTAAAAGATGGGAAAAACAAAGATGCTTGCGTGAATCTAAAAAAAGCAATAGACCTCGGTTACGCTGATAGTTATGATGATGAAGTGGATATCCTTTTAAAAGAAAACTGCAAGTAAGCAGGTTTAGAAACTAAAATTTCGTGTGCCTGTTCTCGATACTTTTTGTTGGCAATCGTTATTTCGTTAATAGCTTTAATTCTCGCCCAACAAAAAACTCGAACTTACATACTGCTGTGATTTCCCACCTTGTCAGTTCGAGTGATTTTTGTTGGCGGATAAAGCTGTTTTTATTGCAAATCTGGATTGCCAACAAAAATTGTATCGAGAAGTGACAAGTGAATTTATTCACAATTCTTAAAATACTACAATTCGTAGCCAAACTAAACAACAAAACATTGTATATTTGATTCTTTAAATTATACATGATTTCTACTACAACACATACTGAAGAAAGTAAATTATTACTTAAAAAATATTTTGGTTACGATTCGTTTCGGCAAAATCAGGCGGAAATAATTAATAGTGTTTTACAAAACAAAGATGTGCTTGCCTTAATGCCTACGGGCGGTGGAAAATCCATTTGCTTTCAAATTCCTGCATTAATAAAGGAGGGAATTACCATTGTTATTTCTCCGCTCATTGCTTTAATGAAAGATCAAGTTGAGAGTTTAAAAGCAAACGGAATAGAAGCTGAATTTCTAAACAGCAGTTTGTCATCAATTGAAGAATACGATATAGTAGATAAATGCAAAAGCGGCGCAATTAAATTATTATATGTATCGCCCGAAAAATTAATCAGTTCTATCAATGGTTTATTAAGAGAATTACCTATTTCACTTTTTGTAGTGGATGAAGCGCATTGTATTTCGCAGTGGGGACATGACTTTAGACCCGAATACACCAAAATGGGAATGATACGCGATGTGTTTCCTACTATTCCTTTTATTGCTTTAACAGCTACTGCTGATAAAATTACACGCAAAGACATCATCACTCAATTGCAATTAAACGAACCTGATGTTTACATTTCTTCTTTTAATAGAAGTAATTTAAGTTTATCAGTTAGAGCTGGATTAAAACCAGAAAACAAATTAAAAGAAATTGTTCAATTCATAAAATCTAAGCCAAACGAGTCAGGTATTATTTATTGTTTATCTCGTTCAGGAACTGAAAAATTAAGTGCAGCGTTAAATGCTGCGGGAATTAAAAGTTCGTTTTACCATGCAGGAATGAGTAATGATGACCGCTCCAGAACACAAGAATTATTTATTAATGATGATTTAAAAATTGTATGCGCTACCATAGCATTTGGAATGGGCATAGATAAATCGAATGTCCGTTGGGTTATACATTTTAATTTACCAAAAGCAATTGAAGGGTATTATCAGGAAATTGGTCGTGCAGGAAGAGATGGTTTAGCAAGCGATACCATTTTATATTATAATAGTGCCGATTTACAAATGCTTTTGCGTTTTGCACAAGATGGAAAATTTGCAGATATAAATATTGCAAAACTGCGTCGCATGCAAGATTATGCAGAAGCTAAAATTTGTAGAAGAAGAATTTTATTAAATTATTTTTCGGAAGAATATACCGAGAATTGTGGTAATTGCGATGTGTGTAAAAACCCTCCAACTTATATCGACGGAAAAATAATTGCTCAAAAAATTCTTTCAGGAATTATTCGTACCGAAGAGAAGGTTGGAAACACTATGTTAATCAATATCCTCAGAGGTTCACAAAACAAAGATTTACTTGCCGCGGGTTACGACAAATTAAAAACATACGGCGTAGGAAAAGAATTTACGTATGAAGAGTGGTCGCTTTACATTTTACAATTGCTACAGCTAGGCATTATTGAAATGGCATATGATGAAAGTTTTATTTTAAAGGTAACAGCACTTGGACAAAAAGTATTGCGCTCTGATGATGCATTGCAATTAACGAAAGCTGTGGCTCGTGAAAAAGCAGAGAAAAAGGTGGCTTCGAGGGCCTCAGCCACCAAAGCGGAGAAATTTGCCCCGCTTTCTGTTGCTGAGCCAAACGATATTTTTGAGCATTTGCGTCAATTACGTAAGGAACTCGCAACACGTGATAATATGCCACCTTATGTAGTATTTAGCGATAAATCTTTAAAAGAAATGGAATCAGCATTGCCTCGAACAAAAGAAGAGATGCTAAACATTTCGGGTGTTGGAGAAATTAAGTTTGAAAAATATGGTTACTTGTTTTTAGAGAAAATAATTTCTTTAGTTGGTCCAGCAAACAACAAGATAGAATACGAAACAATAAGTGAAGAATTAATTATACGTTGCATAAACGAATTGAAGAATGCCGAAATTAATCCAACACTAGCAAACATATCAAATGTACTAATTGGTAAAAGCGGCAGAAATACGGAATACCAAGCACTTTCGTTAAACACATTTGGCGTAGTAAATCCTGATGATGTGGATGAGTTAAGAATCGAAATAAAAATACATCTGAACAAACTACGAAAAATTGAATTAGAAGATACTACTGGTTTTTTTAACGAACCCATCTTTAATAATTATACTGAAGCACAAAAAGAAAAATTAAAACGTACTGTTGCCGCTATTCCTATCCTACGTAAAACCGAAGAAATTACTGCCGACTACATTTTGGAACAACGCAAAACACATTGTCGCGCTTTTGAACCTTGGAGCGAAGAAGAAACCAATGCATTTATACAAGCAATTGAATACACCAATGATCTCGATTTTTTATGTGATGTTTTTCAACGTAATCATAACTCTATGAAAGGTGCGTTTAAGAAATTAGGAGCTGGAAAGTAGTTTTTCAATAAAATCATTGTTTTTTTTAGGTAATTAGGTTTATTAAAATTTAAATTACCCTAATTTTGTGCATTTAAGGCCTCTTACTAGTAGTCCTATAAAGCTCCGCTGGAGCTAAAACAGAGGGGGACCAGTGTTTGTTTATGTTGAAATAAAGCTCCTACGGAGCTAAAGTTTAACATAAATATAAGCTAGGCTCAAGTGTACTAAACCAACTCAAAAGGATCCTATTTTACTGTGCAGCATCGAATATATTCGATACAATTTTAATAAATTGCCCCATCGGGGCAACATCTCAATAACAAACAATACCAAAAAACCCTATCGCTACAGAGTAGCGAAACATACACACAAACCTTTACAACCTAATCCATTTATTCCACAAATAAAATTTCTCTTTGCAAATAAAAAGTATATCCCAACTCAGAATCTATTTTAATTTCTAAAAATAACTTCTTATTAGGTTGCGCGTCTTTAATTTTTTCTGCAATCTCACTGCATATTTGTCTATCCTTACAAGGACGACTAAAAATAACGCCCTTCACTAATCCTGTATAGTGTATTTGTTTAATAGTATATTTTTCCTTAGGATTTGTAGGGTCATTAACCAAAGTAAACTCGTTAATAGATAACAGTTTTTGTTTGCTTATTTTTAGCGGGGCTTCTCCCTCTAGTTCCATATTATCTATATAAACCTTTGGTTCTTTTTTACATATTAACTTATCCCCACAAAAATATCCTGTCAATACTTTTCCTGTTTTATCAGTTAACGTTCCACTTGCAAAGGATAGTTTTACAACATAATCATAAATTCCATTATCCATTTTTTCGGGTACTATATTCACACTTCCTTTGTAAACGCTCTTATCAGGGTATATGATACTAGTGTTTATACCGAGCAAATTAATTTGATAATCCTTACTGTTATAAAAAACATAACCAAGCGGGTCTAATTTTATTTTTATTTCTTTTAATATTGTTTTATCTGGCTTTGTTTTAATTGAAGGTGTTGTTATAGTTAGTGCTTGAGTAATTGTTTTTTTAGAAAAGTTAAATGAATCTCCTAAAGGAATTTCACGAATAATAATTCCGTTTCTATTAAACAGAAAAAGACGAGGAGTATGATGTGTACTATCGTTTACATAACCAATGGTAATGATAGAAAATAAACTATCGCAATGCTTTGAATACCCAAGCACAAGACCAGTTATTCCATAATTATAAAGTGCATAAGAATAATTAGGCTTAAATAATTCGAATTCTTCTTTACTTACTTTGTGAGTAAACGCATCCAAGCTCGAATTTACCTTATAAGTTGTGTTTTCTGTTAACTCCGGTAATTTACTTACAAAAGAAGCGAAGAGCTTTGCTTTGTTTTGTTGTTGTGCATTAAGCAAATAAGTGGTCGATACAAAAAGAAATACAAAAATTAACTTTTTCATAGTTAAATATACAAATTACTTTTTGGAATTAATGTAATTAAAGCCTAATCCCAATAATCAACACATCGTCAACCTGCTCCAACTCACCTCTCCAATTTTCAAATTCATTTGCTAGTGCCGTGCGTTGCACTTCCATTTTATCAACACTCATTTTTTGAAGCATTTCGTTTAGTGGGCGGTATTTGTATTTCTTCCCCTTTGGTCCGCCAAATTGATCGGCGTAGCCATCGGTATATAAATACAACACGTCTCCTTTTTCATAATTTATTTCATGCAACTTAAAATCTTCTTTGCGTTCGCCCATACCAACAGGCATGCGGTCTGCCTCTAATTCTTCGTATCCATCTTTTCTTACAATTAGTGGAGCATTATTAGCGGCTGCATAACTTAGTTTTTTTGTGTGCTGGTCGATACACAATAATATTCCATCAAAACCATCTTTTTGTCCTTCTTTGCTAATATTATCTATCAATCGTTGACGAACAAAATTTAATACTTCATTGGGTTTCTCAATTCCCTTTTCTTTAATTGCCTCGTTTAAATAACCAATGTTTAACAAACTCATAAATGCTCCAGGAACTCCATGGCCTGTGCTATCGCAAGCTGCAATGTAAAACTTCCGATTGGTGGCTGTGCCTGTCGAAGCTGCCCAGTAGAAATCGCCGCTTACTATATCCTTTGGATGAAAGAACACAAAATGTTCTTGCAATTCTTGCTCTAAAAAATCTTTATGTGCTAATAAACTATATTGAATTCGTTTTGCATAATTTATCGAATCAACAATTTCCTTTTGTTTCTCTTCAATGATTTCTTTTTGGTGTTCGATTTCTTTGGTACGCTCTTTTACTTTATCCTCAAGGCCTCTGTAAGATTCTTGTAACTCTTCCACCATGTGGTTAAAATTAGAACTGAGCTCTGCTATTTCTGTTGCCCCGCTTATTTCTATTCGTTCACTTAAATTTCCTTGCCTAATGCGTTTGGTTTTTTCAGAAAGATTTTTAATTGGCTTAATAAGCACCCTTGCCCTAAAAACAATAAACAAGGATAAAGGAAAAATAAAAAAGACTAAAATCTTTATAAACTTAATAAACTCCGACTTAAGTAATTCGCGCTCTTGCATATTATCTGTTACCACTTGCAAAATATAACTATCATACAATCCAGTATTAGCTATTTCGATACAAACAAAGTGATTACTTACTTTTAAACCATCTTTTTCTTCCGTTAAAACTTGATCCTTCTTTTCTTGTATCACTTTATTTATGATAGAATCAAATCTTTTTCAAATACAAGTGAAGGAATATTTTTAATTACAGCATCTATCTTCGCTCCTCTTAAAGAAGAGTAAGATGCTGCCGATACTTGAACTTTTTTAAGCATCATAGCTTGCAAGTCATCGGCCTTGCTCGAATAAAAACCTAGCTCAATTACAAATCGTTTTGTTTTTGAAGGAATAAATGAATACTTCTTTATTTTTTTGGTACTCATTTCTAAACCGAAACGATCTGCACTAAATTTTCCTTCTTCCCTAATTTTATCAAAAAACTTAGCGAAGTCGGGGGCGATTTTTCTGAAATTTAATCCCAAGTCGTTTCTAAAAGTAGTGTTGCAAATTATCGCGTTGGTATCTATGATGTAAACACTTTCTGTTACTGTATCTAATCCAAGTTTTACTGATAGTTTATAAAGATCAACTGTTGAGAGGTCGATTCCCTTTACTTCTTCTTCAACAATTAGTTTACTCATTTGCTCCATTCGTTTGTTAAACGAAGCTTCGTGCAGCACCATTCCTTGGTCGTATAAATCAACCAAGTTTTTAATTTCTAAGGTAAGGTGATTTATTTGTTCTTGTTTGGATTCACTTAGTTTTTGTTTTCCCGAATAGTAATTGTATCCTAAAAACACGAGAACAAATAACAACATAGGGGCAATTATATTGAGCAATTGCTGTTGAAGTATATTCATTCTTTTCATCCCGAAAAATTACTAAAAGTTTTTGGATTCTAGAATTTAGTTTTAATAAAAAAAGCCCCGTTCTAAGCCTACTTTAAGCGACTAAAAACGGGGCAAATCGTATTGGCATTTATTATTTTTCAATAACCAATTTTTTCACCAAGCGCACATCAACACTTGAAACGCTTATTGTATAAACACCATTTGCCAATTCGGAAGTTGAGAGTATCACTTGCTTGCCTTGCAATCTTAGTTTTTTTATGCTGCGTCCTGTTATATCAAACAGTTCAATAACCGCATCTTTCATTGCTTCATTCACAATTAATTTACACTCACTGCTTGCAGGGTTAGGGTACAAACTAAAACTAAAACTATCTATGTCGTTTTTAATCCCTGTAGATGCTTGACGATTATTTTTAATGTTTGATTTTGATTTTACCACAACAGTTTGTATTTCGTTGTGCCCTCCATTTGCCATACGCAGCGTGCTAGCACAGCCTTCATCTGAGTTTACTTCAACAAAATAATAATTTGTATCGCTTGGCACAGGAGAAGATAAATCTAAATACGTTAAAGTTGCATTTACAGAAACCGAATCAATCAAACGCCAAGAAGTTGAATCTTGCAACTTACGATAAATTCTGTAATAGGTGAAAGATAGATTATCTCCTTGATAAGGATCCCAAGTAATATTAAATCCACCGCCTTGTAAATTTACATTACAACGAATTGTTTTGTAAGCTAAGGTGTAATCCGAAATTTGATTGCAACTATCTCTTGTTTGCACTTTATATCTCCAAGGACCAAGATTAGCATCTGCCAAAGTATCAACAAATGTATTTCCGTTTCCTGCTAACTGAACAGCAATTAAATTAAAACTTCCTTGGGTTGTTCCTTCTCTAAAAATTCTATATTCCGCAATTCCTTGCACGGTATCATTCCAAGTAATAACATTACGGTTAATTGCTGTATCTACTGTTAATACACATATTTGAGCTGTACCTGGTCTTTCGCCCGAAATGTATTTCGACATTGTTCCTGTACAACCTGCAGTATCAGTAACTGTAAGTCCAAACACTCCTATTCCTAATCCGTTAACATAACTTGTTGTTGCACCATTAGACCATTGATAAGTAAAAGGACCATTACCAATTGCACTTGCATAAATAAATCCTGTTCCACCATTTAGCACACAACCTGCGTTACTTGATGAATCGATCACAATGATAGGTCGTACTAAATCATTTAATGTGTAGATAGTTGAATCCACGCATCCTAAATTATCTGTTACACTAATTTTATATTGCCCCGCTGCTAATCCACTAGCAATAGAACTTGTTTGATTTCCTGCTGCAGCATCCCATTGAAAAGAATAAGGAGATGTGCCGCCCATTGCTAACACATTAAGCGAACCATCGCTTGCTAAACATGCACTTGGTGCTGTTGAGCTATTCAATAAAATATCAACTGGCGTTGGTTCGTTAATTTGAAAATTCATAAATGTTGCACAACCTGTTGCATCTCTTACAACAACATCATAATATCCTGCAGTTAGATTACTCACATCTTCACTTACTGCATTGTTCGACCAAATATACGTGTATGGTGCAACACCGCCTGTTACACTAATACTAATTGCTCCATTATTTTGTCCATAACAAGTATTGTGCGTAATGTTATCCATTGTAATTGTTTGACCATCTGTATTAATAACGTTAATTGCATCATTCAACATACAACCATTAGCATCACTTGTTTGGAAATAATATCTACCAGCACTTAAATTACTAACGCTTGCTGAAAAATCTCCCGTGTTCCAATAATAAGTAAGTGCCCCTGTACCACCTGTAACGTTAGCTGTTACCGAACCAGATGCTGTGCCACAAGAACTTGGTGTTGTCGAAAGATTAATAACAATTGCTGGAGGAGCTGTAATAGTAAATGGTGCTGTAGGAATAGTACATCCAAATCCATCACTTACATAACAAGTATAGGTTCCAGGTCCAAGATATAAAGCGTAATTATCAAAATCTCCTTCTGGAGTTCCTGGTTCAAAATTATAAGTATAACCATAACCTGCGCCACCTGTTGCTGGTGTTATTTGAACGGATGCTTTATCCCAAGAACAATTAAGAGTGCTAGCTGAAATAAAACTTGAACTTAAAGGTTTAATTGCCCTTCCAAATTCAGATGTTGCATAAAACAATGTATCAGTTGCTGATGCAGAGATTTTTCTTCCGCTAGTAAATGTATTTAATGGAACAGAAATACTATCCAACACAAATCCTGTTGCTCCTGAATTGATGAATTTTCTTTGTACAAAAAATCTTCCCTGCCCTTGTTCATTAGCGCTACTATCGGTAACAAATTCTATAATATAATCTTTGTTTGGTTCTGTATCCAATACATATCTTACAATATAATTTGTTTGTGTTCCATCCAACCTAACGCATTTAATTTCGGGATGGTTTTGCCCACGATTAGCTGACGTGTCTAAATCGCCATCATCGTTTGGAGAAAAAGCAATTGGCGATGCGTCAACAATATTTATACTTGATTTTGAAATTCCATTATTATACATAGTATTTCCTAATACACGTGCATTTGTGTATACCTGAGGATTAGTAGGCAAAACAAAAATTCCTTCATCTGTACTATTAGCAATAATATTTCCTTCGCCAGGATTAATACCTCCAATTGTTGTACTGTCTGAATTTACTTCAATCCCAGTATAATTTGGTAAGGGAGTAATTCCATCCGCAGCAACACCAATATAATTTCCTCTAACTATATGCCCAGCTCCGCTTGCCAACCAAATTGCACGACCACCGTTTCCTGAAATAATATTTCTATCGCCAACAAAATATGTACCTATTGCTACTCTTGTAGCTGAAAAAATTCCTTGCCCATTATTTGGAATAGCTACAGTGCCAGATGGATCAGTTCCGATTTTATTCCCATGAATAATATTATCCTTTCCCGCGTTCCAATCAATTGTTATTCCATTATTATTATTTCCTGAGATAACATTTCCTCTTATATTATTAAAAGCTGGTCCGTTATCCATGTAGATACCTCCATTATTTGAGATGACGTTTGAACCAGAAACACCCACTCCAATGTAATTATTCATGATTAAATTGAAAACAGAAATACCAACCATATAAACTCCAGTTGATGAATTCGCAATAATATTACGATGTGCAGATGTGTTTCCACCAATAATATTATAAGAAGCATCATTCAATTGAATTGCAGAACCCATTCTTAATCCTAAGGCAGTAGTTCCTGCAGGATCAGTGCCGAACATATTTCCTCTAATAAAATTATCATGAGAATTATTGTTTATCCATAAAGAAACTGTAGGAATAGGAACTAACAAATTTCCTTCTCCGGTATTAGTTCCACCAATAAAATTATAGTGCGAATTACTTATATAAATATTACTTTGATCATTTCGTTTTAAATTAGAATTTGGAGTATATCCAAAGTGGTTTCCAATAACCTCATTGCTATCTGCGCCCGTAAATAAATTTAAACCATACGTTGAAGCACAAATAACATTTCTATCAATCACATTTGCGCCACCAACTAAATTATGTTTTGAATTATAAATTTCTATCGAAGCTTGATTGGGCAATGAATCCGTTAAGTTAACCTGCAACCCAAAAATATTATTTTGAATGGAATTGTAATTTGAGTTATTTGAGAGTTTAACCCCCGAACCAAGGGTATTACCCGAAATTAGATTAAAACCCATAGTACCTCCTATCGTATTACTCAATGCCCCGTTCAAATCAATTCCAGATTGCAGATTGGGAACTGCGGTAACTCCATTAAAATCGGTTCCAACATAGTTTCCTGAAATTATGTTACTCGAACCGTAAACTCTAATACCATTAGTGTTTCCACTAATTACATTTCTGTCCCAAACACCATTGCCGCCTATTGTGTCGTTGCTAGATAGAAAACCTATAGTAATACCCTCAAGGTTAGCGTTTGAAGCTGTGCCGGCAGAGTCCAATCCAATCCAGCAATTATTTATTTTGTTCCCACTAGAAGAAATATCAACACCAATTGATGAAGAACCAGAAATAATTAATCCTCTTAGTGAACTACCATCGCTTCCTGAATCCAAACGAATTATATTTTGTCCAACTAATAAATTACCTTTTAGGTATATTATTGGTGCGTAGGTAACAAAACTATAACCTGGTTGTGTTGTTGCATCAATATAAACAGACTCAGTAATTATTATTTCAGAGGTTAATTCAATAGTTTGAAAGCCAGATGAAATATTAAAATGTATTTCATCATGTCCTGGATTCGTGTTAGCATTATCAACCGCCTCAAGCAATGAACCCGCAACGTTTGAGCCCGAATTATTTGTTACTGTATAAATGTTGGCTTTGCTAAAGGTTGTAATAAATACAAAAAGTAGTATTAATCGGAATGTATTTTTCATGGCTATTGTTGAATATATTTAGCTAAAATAAGGAAAATAAATACACAAGTATTAATTTTTATGTGATTTGACTAACGATAACGACAAATTTCATCATCACATAAATTAAATATCTTTACACACTAATCACATTGCAAATTGCCCTTCGACCCATTTAAAATAGAATTGCCCGTTACCGAAATTATTGCTGATGTAAGAAAAGAACTTGCTTCAGGCAATACACTTATTGTTAATGCTCCGCCAGGCGCAGGAAAAAGTACATTGCTACCCCTTGCATTGTTGGATGAAAATTGGTTGTATGGAAAGAAAATAATTATGCTCGAGCCTCGGCGATTAGCTGCTAAAACAATTGCAGCACGTATGGCTGATTTGTTGGGAGAAGAAGCGGGGCAAACAATTGGTTACCGCATTCGTTTTGAAACTAAGGTAAGTGCAAATACAAAAATAGAAGTTGTAACAGAGGGAATTTTAACTCGCATGTTACACCATGATAATGCATTAGAAAATGTTGCCATTGTAATATTTGATGAATTTCATGAACGCAATTTACATGCTGATTTAGCCTTAGCATTGTGCAGAGAAGCGCAGCAAGTATTACGTCCTGATTTGCGCATTATGATTATGTCGGCAACATTAAACATGCCGCAACTAAAAGCTTTATTAAATGCGCCTGTTGTAGTAAGTGAAGGAAGGCAATATCCTGTTAATGTAATTTATGCAGGCGACGCGGATGAAACCATGTTGCCCGAATTAGCTGCACGCATAGTGTTTAATGCAGTTACAAAGCATGAAGGAGATGTGTTACTTTTTTTACCTGGCGAAGCAGAAATAAAAAAATGTGCTGAAATCTTACAAAATCAATTAAACGATTTTTGCATTCACCCACTATACGGAATGCTACCTCAACGTGAACAATTTTTAGCAATCGTTCCAAATAAATTTGGTAAACGTAAAGTTGTTCTTGCAACATCCATTGCCGAAACAAGTTTAACCATTGAGGGAATAAAAATTGTTGTTGACTCAGGTTTTGGGCGCAACTCTAAATTTGATATTAAATCGGGTTTATCTCGTTTAGAAACCAATCGCATTTCAAAAGATGCTGCTGACCAACGTGCAGGCCGCGCTGGGCGATTGAGTGCAGGCGTGTGTTATCGTATGTGGACATTAGCAACGCATGCACGTTTAGCCGAACATCGTATTCCCGAAATTATGGAAGCTGATTTAGCATCCTTAATGTTAGATATGGCGAAGTGGGGCGTGCATGATATAACACAATTAACCTGGTTAAGTCCTCCACCAAAAACATCATTGGCTCAAGCAAGCGAAACATTACATCAAATAAATGCATTAGAAAACAATCGCATAACAGAACACGGAAAACAAATTCATGCATTGGCTTGTCACCCAAGGATTGCACACATGTTGTTAATGGCAGAAGACATAAAAGCAAAACAATTGGCTACAGACATTGCGGCTGTATTAGAAGAAAGAGATCCTTTACCAAGAGACAGCGGAATAGATATTAATTTGCGCATTGAAACTTTACGAAGGCTAAGAGGAAATAATAATTTAGGGAATAAATTTTCTCGCATCGAAAAAAATGCTGCTTCGTATCGTAAGTTATTAAACTTAGATGCAGATAATAGTACTTACGATTCGCACGATGCAGGTTTGTTACTTGCTTATGCTTATCCCGAACGCATTGCCTCTGCAAAACCAGGCAACAATGCTCAGTTTCAATTAGCAAACGGAAAAATTGCAGCAGCGGGGCATAGAGATGATTTAGCGCACGAGGCTTGGCTTGCAGTTGCAAATATGGATTTGCGTGACGGCTTGGGAAAAATATTTTTAGCTGCCCCGCTTAATCCAAAAGATTTATTGCCAATGGTGAAAGAAGTTGAAAGTGTTGTGTGGGATAGACGCAAAGGCGGCATTGTTGCAAGTAAAGATTTACGAATTGGAAATATAGTACTGCAATCAAAACCCATTACAAAATTTAATGAAGATCAAGTTATAACTGCAATATGTAAAGCAATTGAAAAAGAAGGAGAGAACTTACTCAACTTTGATGATAAGATGAAACAATTGCAATATCGTATTTTAAGTTTGCGTAGTTGGAATCCCGAAGAAAACTGGCCAGATGTAAGCACCGAAACCCTAGTAATGAATGCATCTACATGGCTTTCTCCATATCTTAAAAATATTAAAAAAGCGGATGATTTAAAGCGTGTTGATTTATATGAAGCATTATACCATTCACTAGACTGGGAAAAACAAAATGAATTAAACACATTAGCTCCTTCAAAATTAGAAGTGCCAAGTGGTTCTAAAATTCCGATTGAATATTTTGCAAACGGGGCAACTCCGGTATTATCTGTTCGTTTACAAGAAGTATTTGGATTAAGTGATACACCAATGCTTAACAAAGGAAAAACAAAAGTAGTATTGCATTTATTGTCTCCAGGCTACAAACCCGTTCAAGTAACTACCGACTTAAAAAGCTTTTGGAATAATTTATACCACGAAGTAAAAAAAGAATTGCAACGCCGTTACCCAAAACACGCCTGGCCCGATGACCCTTGGACAGCTGATGCTGTGGCGAAGGGGAAAAGTTGGAAGTAGTTATTTTATCAAATAATTGCAATATAACTCTTCACTGTTGTTTTAATTAACAAGGTTTATTTCTGCTAAAAGTCATAGTGTTTTGTGTCAACTTCTGATAATTGTCAGGATGCTTTAGTGTACTCAATTTGTTCCTATGCAATAACTTTGCTAAAATTTTTATTATGAAAACAATTCTTTTTCTATGCCTCGTAATGTTTACTACGCTTAATTTAAAATCCCAAACAATTGTTGGAGGTAATATATCAACTAATACAACTTGGTCTTCTTTAAATAGTCCTTACATCGTTACAAGTAATCTTATTGTAGATAGTGCAACAACATTAACAATTGAACCCAATGTTGTTGTGCAATTAGATACTGGTAAATTTATCCGTATAAACGGGACGCTGATTGCAATAGGTACAATTTCAGATAGTATCTCCTTTGTTCCACATTTAACAGGAAATGATTTTTCTTGGGGATATTTAGAATTTGCTAATAGCAGTAACGATGCAGTGTTTAACGAAACAAACTACTTAGAAGGAAGTGTTTTAGAGTTTTGTAACATTAAATATGCTGGTATATCAAATTATAATGCAGAAAATAAAGCTGCAATTATTTTAAGAAATGCGCATCCATTCATAAATCATTGTAATATTTCACATAATTATTCCACAGGAATTATTGGATTAAACTTAGATGACACATTAAAAATTCAAAACAACCACATTTCATTCAATACCTCTACTAACTTTGACTATAATAATGCTGGGGGAATTTATATAACAGGTATTGGACAAATTTTCATTAGTGAAAATGAGATTTTTAATAATACAGCATCCCAATCTAATTTTCAAAACAATGCAGGTGGAATTTACGCTTCTTCTTATTCGCATTGTGAAATAATAAATAATAAGGTTTATAATAATATCAGCCCATTCAGTTTAATGAATCCTGCCGGAGGAATTTTAACTGAATCTAACAATGCTTTTGTATCAAATAATTTTATTTATGGAAATCATTGTGAAGGAGGTGCGTTAGGTAGTGGGGCTGGGGGCATTAAATCCTTAGCTATTACTAATGCCAAAAACAATATTATTTACAATAATTCTGCTATAGATGGAGCTGGCGGAGCGTTTCTTTACTACGAATCTCAATTAGAGAATAATGTTATTGTAAATAATTCCTCTGAAAATTATGCAGGGGGGGTTGGTGTAATATACGGAACCAATATTTATAGAAATGTTATTGCTGAGAACAATAATAGTAATGGCGTTGGAGGTGGAATTCACTGGTGGGGATGTTGTGGGTCATATAGTCTTAACAATAATCAAATTGTTAATAACAGTGCGAAAGATGCATCAGCTGTGTATTTTGATGCCGGAACACAAGCAATGTATAATAACACCATCACACAGAATAATAACACAGATACTAGTATTCTTCCCGACTACACACTCCTCATAAAAAAAGATTACAGCATAAATAATAATAATATTTTTAACAATAACGCTGGATACGAATTATATAATTATGAAATAGATACTACATATACGGTAAATGTAGAAAACAATTGGTGGGGATCAGAAACTGATAGTATTATAAGAACCAAGATATATAATTGGACAGACACAGCAGTGCTTGGAGTTGTTAATTATGATCCATTTTTATTAAGCGCAAATGTTTCAGCGCCTATTTCAACTCCTTATGGATTAACAAAAACGAATTTAGGTGGTGGTCAAGTAAAGCTTACATGGCATAAAAATCCTGAAAGCGACTTTAATAGTTTTAAAATTTATTACGGAACATTTAATGGCTATTCATTTTCCAATTCTTTAAATGTTGGACTTGACACTAGTTACATTTTTAACGGTATCTCTATTTTTGATACTCTAGCTGTTACAGCACTTGATAATTCATTTAATGAACTCAATGATTATGATTCAACTATTGTAAATGATAATATGGTTTATGGACATGAAAGTTGGTATGCATTTGCAAAACCTAATTGTGTTGGTTTCTCTGTGTCGTTTTCATCAAACAACGCAAGTTGCTCTAGTTGTAATGATGGAAACTTAACTGCTATAGTTAATGGCGGATTATCTCCATATGATTTTTATTGGCATACAAATCCCATTCAAAATACACCAACCGCTTCTAATTTAGCTCCTGGTAAATATATGGTTACAATTAGTGATTTTAATGGTTGTGCGTATTCTGATTCCATTGAGGTTGGATTTTCAACTGGTTTAAGTTATTATTCTTCCAAGTCCCGCTTTACCATTTATCCTATCCCAGCAAAAAACATTATTACAATTAAACAAAATGATGAATCTCCATTGTTTGTGAAAATACACAATGCTTTAGGAAATTTAGTTTATAATGACAACTTTAAACATAAAGAAAACATAATTGACGTTTCCATGCTAAACGAAGGAATTTATATTATTGAATTAAATAATGGTAGTACAATTGAAAAACGAAAAATTATTATCCAACATTGATTTGCTCTTTGATTATCTCTAATGTAAACAGGAATGCTTGGAGTAATTCGAAATTATTAATTAATATTTACACTAAAATTTTTGTGGGACAGATGCTTTAATATTTGTTCATTATTCTAGATAGATACCTTCATTCTTTTCATCACAACATACTGCTCGCCATTATCACAACCACCAAGCGTGTTGGTACAATAATTTATTTTTGGCAATAAGGATGTGGGGTATTTTATAATTTCTTCGAATCCAAATTTTTTAAATAAAGCGGGTATTATAGTAACAACGTGCAAAGGTTTTATTACGGCTTTTGTTTTTAATTCCTTAATTAATAATCTAGAAATTCCTTTACCTCTATATTTTGGTAAAACTCCGAGTGAACAAAGTTCTTTTGCATCATTGTATTCTTTTATTCGGCCGAAGCCTGCAAACTCTCCGTTTAATTCGGCAATAATAAATTGATGGTAATCCATTGATGTATCATCAAGTTGCATTTCTTTTATTGCAACTGACAAATTTGTAAAATCAGATTCTTCTGCTTTTCTTATAATAGTTCCACAATCCTTCATTGTTATTTCTTATCAAGCCTATTGCAAAGGTAAAATGTTTTAACCTAAAAACCCAAATCAATATTTCTTTCATTCGGTTACGATGGAAAAATTGAGAATAAAAAAATTAACCAAAATATTATTCCCTTACAACAAGCCCTTCCCGTAAACAAATCTCTCCGCTAAAGCTACTACCTCTTTTTCGTTTTTAGAAATAACCTTGCTTTTATTCAGTTCCCTTATTTGTGTTTTTTCGCGATAAGAAATAGAGCCATCCAACACAAAGCCAAGTAATAAAATTGTTTCATTCAGCTCCTTAAAATCTGCCTCGCCTGAAACAAGCTGCTTATTGTAATTTGTAGAAACGGCATGCTTTTCCACTGTGGTAATATTAAAATGTTCCACAATTAGTTTAGATAACAGGTAATGATTTTTATGATAATCGCGCTTACTCATAGCAACAAGCTGAAGCGTATCATATAATAATATTTTTTCCTGGATGCTTAGTTCTCGAAATGAATCTAACTGATTTCTGAAATGATCAAGATAATTCTGTCCCATAATAATAATTCGTGCTTCGCGCAATACAGTTCTTGTTCCCCATGCGTTCCAAAATGCAAATATGGGTAGACCTAACATATCCATTACCTCACGAACTGCATAACGCCCCAGAACCCGTTGAATCAAAATTTTCACTAATAAATTACTCAATGTTGCTTTAAGGGTAAACAACAAATTCAAAAAGAAAACTCGACTTTTCTTTTGACCATAATGTGGATCAATCCCGAGTTTTTTAATATCCTTATTCTTCTTTTCTTGTCCAATACTTAGTAAGAGATCCTTTTTATCCTTATGCTTTTTGGTTTCTTCTGTTATGAAACCAATAGAAAAAGCTATGTGGTGTGTACAATAAATGTTTAAAAGAGTTAACAGTACAATCTCTCCAAACACCAACACCATTCCATAAACAAAGGATACTAGACCAAACTCAAATGGTTCATCCATAAACGGCAGATCAAACTTATTTACCGGAAATAAATTTGGCAACCAATATTGGGGCAAATAAAGCAAAAGTACCATCGCTGCTCCTATCAAGGCTGCAAGAAAAATGGTGATACGTTCACGTTTTTTTACATACTTTACTTCCTCATCATTCAAAAGATAAACAGAATCATCAGCAACTGCTTTTTTAGCCGAAAGTGAATTATAAAATCGTTGATACATATTTACCCGCTTATTTTAATTACAAATTTAAAAAAGTAAAGACTAAAATTGCTTAAAGAAAAAGATAGAACGATATAAGGAATAATTATAAAATAAAAAGCCCAACTAATTAGTTGGGCTTTTTTGAGGTCCCGACCAGACCCCATTTTACAGCAAAATCAATGCTTCCAGACTTAGTGATTTTTGCCTTTGTATATTGTTGTAATTCAAGCATTTAGTTAGGTTAAATTAATTTTAGTAAATTTTAATAAAGACTTTTTTGTCACCCAGATATTGTAAACATCCACGTAATCAATGGTTTTAGATAAATCGTCTAGCAATGCTTGCTTCCGAAAAATCGGTTTTCATATGCACATCTACCAAATAGTTTCCGCCTATTTTCCTTCTTCCCTCAAACAACCATGGTAGGCATAAACCTGTATTCCTTCTACTGATATTGTATGCATATTCATTTATTAATCAAAGTACTCTTTCATTCTTTCAAAAAAACCCTTTGTCTTTATGATTTGGATTAGGTTGGAAATTTTTCGAGTTTCTAAATTGCTCCAATGTTTTTTTTCTCGTCGCTGCTTAATGATGTTGGCGTCCACACATTTATGTTTACCAATAAATCTCCTCTTCCATAAGAGTTAATTTCTGGAACTCCTTTGCCTTTTAAACGCAATACTTTTCCGCTTTGTGTTCCAGGCTCTATTTTAATTTTTGCTTTACCTTCAACTAAAGGAACCTCAACGCTTGTGCCTAAAGCTGCGTCCGCAAAGTTTACATAACAATCATAAAACAAGTTTACACCATCGCGTTTTAACTCCGCGTGTTCTTCTTCTTCTACAACAATTAATAAATCTCCGTTAACTCCACCACGCACTGCTGCGTTTCCTTTGCCCGACATAGATAACTGCATTCCATCAGCTACACCCGCAGGCATATTAATAGTAATGGTTTCTTCGCCACGTACCACGCCATCTCCATGACATGTATTACACTTATCTTTAATTATTTTTCCTTCACCACTACAAGACGAACAAGTACTTTGTGTTTGCATTGCACCCAAAATGGTTTGAGTAACGCGCGATACAACTCCATGTCCGTTACACACTTTACATGATTCGTAAGCTGTGCCCTTTGCACCCGAACCACTGCAAGTGTTGCAGGCAACCATTTTATTTACCTTAATTTTTTTCTCAGCTCCATTTGCAATGTCTTGTAAATTTAATTTTACTTTTATGCGAAGATTTGTTCCACGATTAACTCGTCTTCCTCCGCCTCCACTGCTTCTTCCTCTTCCGCCAAAAAATGAATCTCCAAAAATATCTCCAAATTGCGAGAAGATATCATCCATGTTCATTCCGCCACCTTGGAAACCACCACCACTAGCTGCTCCACCAACACCTGCGTGACCATATTGGTCATAACGCTGACGTTTATTTGCATCACTTAATACTTCATAAGCTTCTGCCGCTTCCTTAAATTTATCTTCAGCAGATTTATCATCTGGATTTTTATCAGGATGAAATTTAATAGCTTGCTTACGATAAGCTTTTTTAATCTCATCGTCGCTAGCGTTTTTGCTTATTCCTAATATTTCGTAAAAATCTCTTTGCCATTATACAAATGTTGAATTATTGAATTGTTGAGTTAATGATTTATTGAATTTTCAAATCTCCAAATCAACTCATTTTCAAATTTTTTATGCTCCAATAACTACTTTAGCGAAACGAATTACTTTACCGTTAAGTGAATATCCCTTTTCAACTTCGTCAATTACTTTGCCTTTCATATCTTCTGTTGGAGACGGGATGCTTGTAATTGCTTCCATGATGTCTGCATCAAAACTTTTCCCGCTGCTTCCATCTCTTCTAAACCCTTATGCTTTAAAGTGCTTTTGAATTTGTTATAAATCAAATGAACGCCTTCAGAAACTGCTGCAATATCAGTTGCGTTTTCAGAAGCTTTCATTGCTCTTTCAAAATCATCAATTACAGGAAGAACTGCTTTAAAAACATCTTCTCCACCTGATTTTATTAGATCAGCTTTTTTCCTTAATACTGCGCTTTCTGAAATTATCGAATTCTGAGTATAAACGCAGGTATTTATCGTTTGCTTTTGGCAATTTTGCCTCCAATTCAGCTATTTTGCTTGCGTTTACCTCAACAATGTCATTATTTCCGTTGGCAGATGCTTCTTCTGTCGTATTTTCAGTTGAATTCTCTTGCTGATTCTGGTTCTGCTCATTATTGTCGTGCGCGTTTTCGCTCAACACCTCGTCTTTATTGGTATTCATGCCTCTTAACTTATTAAATATGTTTTTCACTTTAAGCCCTTATTTCGGGTTATCCCCTTGAATTCAAATATATTGCCAACAAAGATAAGAGGAAAAATTGTCATGCAATTATTAATTTAAACCCTATTTTTGGCGCATGAAATTGCTTTCCACAGCTTATTTTCCTGATATAGCTTACTTTTCCGTTTTAATGAAAGAGGAGGCTGTTTTAATGGAGAAGCATGAGCATTTTGTAAAACAAACCCATCGCAATAGATGTGTTATTGCAACTACACAAGGTCCATTGCATTTAAGCATTCCGCTCATTAATGAAGGGAACAAAACAAGTGTTGCAAACAAAAAAATAGCTTATACCGAAAACTGGCAAGCAAAGCATTGGCGGGCAATTGAGAGTAGCTACAATAAATCAGCTTATTTCGAATATTTTGAAGAAGACTTGAAAACTATTCTTTTAAAAAAACACGAATTTTTATTTGATTTAAATCTAGAATTGATTCAACACCTACTTTATATTTTGCGATTGAAACGAGAAATTCTTTTTACAACTGAATACCAAGCATCGGGTGATTTTGTGGATTTACGTGATACAGATGCTTTCGAAAAAATTGATTTTCCTCCTTACTACCAAGTGTTTAAAGATAAAACAGGATTCCTTCCCAACATGAGTATTCTCGACCTTGTTTTTAATGAAGGCTTAAGAGCAAAGATTATTTAATAGCTCTAGGCGATAGTTTTTTACCACTAAGACACTAAGCACACAAAGTTTCACTAAGAAATTTCGTTTAACGTGATGCGTCTTGTCTCTTGGTTCCTGCTGTCTTGATTCTATTTAAATTCCTGTTAAAAACTATGTAAATCTTAATGCCTGTTTTTGCCCAAAGCCTTTGTACTTTTTACTCTCTATGGCAGCGAGTACAAAAGATAAGGCAGACAAGGAAACACCTTTGATGAAGCAATTCAACGAAATTAAATCCAAATATCCGGATGCGATTTTGTTATTTAGAGTGGGTGATTTTTATGAGACTTTTGGAGAAGATGCTGTTAAAACAGCTTCTATTGTTGGTATTGTTTTAACGCGCCGTGCAAATGGTTCGGGTTCTTACATTGAGCTTGCTGGTTTTCCTCATCACTCCTTAGATTCTTACTTGCCCCGCTTAGTTCGGGCAGGTTATCGCGTAGTGTGTGATCAATTGGAAGACCCTAAGATGACTAAAACCATTGTAAAACGTGGTGTTACCGAGTTGGTTACTCCAGGTTTATCTTACAACGATAAAGTTTTAGAAAATCGTTCGAACAACTTTTTAGCTTCTGTACATTTTGTAAAAGAGAATGCAGGCGTTTCTTTTTTAGATATATCAACGGGTGAATTCCTTGTGGCAGAAGGCTCTTTCAGCTATGTAGAAAAACTGATTCAAAATTTTAAACCAAATGAAGTTATCTTTCAAAAATCGAATCGTGCGCAATTGAATGAATTGTTGGGCGAACGATTTTATACTTTTGGTTTAGATGATTGGGCTTTTACTTATGATTATGGTTACGAATCCTTAAACAAACATTTTAATACTAAAACCCTGAAAGGCTTTGGCATAGAGGAAATGAACGATGCCATCGCTTCTTGTGGTGCTATTTTATATTACTTAAACGAAACCAAACACGATAAAATAAAACACATTACTTCTATCTCTCGTATTGAAGAAGAGCGTTATGTGTGGTTGGATAGATTTACAATTCGTAATTTAGAATTGTTTAACTCCAATCATGAAAATGGAAAATGTTTGGTAGATGTCATTGACCACACCGTTTCTCCAATGGGTGCGCGTTTATTAAAACGTTGGTTGGCATTGCCTTTAAAAGACATTGATCAAATAAATGAACGTTTACAAATTGTAGAATATTTCTCTTACGACCATGAATTAAGTGATGCACTAAGTGCAAAGTTTGGTTTAATTGGCGACTTAGAACGCTTGATATCAAAGGCAGCAGCGGGTAGAGTAAATCCTAGAGAGTTAGTGCAGTTAAAACGCGCATTGTATTTAATTGAAGAAGTAAAAGAGGCTGCATCAAAATCAGAGAATCCTCAATTAGTTAATGTTGCAAATAAATTAAACACTTGCATTCCTTTACGTGAGCGTTTAGAAAAGAAATTAAAGAAGATGCTCCTGTTGTTGTTTCGAAAGGAAATGTAATTGGCGATGGAGTGAATGCTGATTTAGATGAGTTAAGAGCAATCTCTGGTTCGGGAAAAAATTATTTGTTACAAGTGCAAATGCGCGAGAGCAGGCGTACTGGTATTCCTTCCTTGAAAGTGGCTTTTAACAATGTGTTTGGCTATTATTTAGAAGTAACCAATTCGCATAAGGATAAAGTGCCTAACGATTGGATTCGTAAGCAAACGCTTACCAATGCCGAGCGTTACATAACTCCCGAATTAAAAACCTACGAAGAAAAAATATTAGGAGCAGAAGAAAAAATATCGGCCATTGGAAATGCGCTTGTATGAAGAGTTAGTGCGCGATATGGCAGATTATATTTTGCCTATTCAACAAAACGCTTCATTGATAGCACGTTTAGATTGTTTGCTTTCATTTACTTCATTAGCTAAAAATAATAATTATGTGAAGCCTGTTTTAAATGATGGTTTTGCAATTGATATAAAAGAAGGAAGACATCCTGTAATTGAAAAACAATTAAAGATTGGTGAAGATTACGTTTCTAACTCTGTGTATTTAGATAATGATACGCAGCAATTAATAATGATTACTGGCCCTAACATGTCGGGAAAATCAGCCTTGTTACGCCAAACCGCTTTAATCGTTTTACTTGCACAAATGGGTTGTTATGTGCCCGCACAAAGCGCTGAGATTGGAATCATAGATAAAATATTTACACGTGTTGGTGCAAGCGATAATATTTCTTCGGGCGAATCAACCTTTATGGTGGAGATGAACGAAACTGCAAGTATCGTAAATAATTTAAGCAATCGTAGTTTAGTTTTATTAGATGAGATTGGAAGAGGCACTTCTACCTACGATGGTATTTCTATAGCTTGGGCCATTGCAGAGTTTATACATGAGCATCCAAAATTTAAAGCGAAAACATTATTTGCTACACATTATCACGAATTAAATGAAATGTGTAATTATTTTGCACGCATTAAAAAATTATAATGTAAGTGTAAAAGAGTAAACAATAAAATTATTTTCTTGCGTAAACTAGCTGAAGGCGGCAGTGAGCATAGCTTTGGTATACACGTTGCAAAACTAGCGGGTATGCCTAAACAAGTGATTGACCGTGCAAATGATATATTAAAAAATTAGAAAAAGACCACGAATCCGAATTGGCAGAAGGAAATAAACCCTCCATTAAGATAAAACAAGATAATAAGGATGATTTACAATTAAGTTTCTTCCAATTAGACGATCCTGTTTTAAAACAAATACGCGAAGAAATTTTAGGAACGGAAATTAATACACTTACTCCGGTTGAAGCCTTGATGAAGCTCAATGAAATTAAGAAAATGATTACGGGGAAGTAGATAATGATGCATTAAAAATTTATTTTGTATATTAGATTGTATAATTTCTTTTTAAATGAAATACATTTTACTCTTTTCCTTCTTGTTCGTTTTCAGTTTTTCCCACTCACAAACTCCTCCTTTATTTAAGGTTAAAGTTGAGGCGTATGGAGGAGATGGCAATTGTAATGGATTTATTCGCTTAAGTGGTTGTGGTAATTATACTTATTATACATCAGGTGGCCAAAATATAAACTCAAATTCTACTTTCATTAGTCCATTGTGTTCTGGCTCATATACCGTAGTGGTTAGTGATGCTAATTTGAATTATGTAGATTTTGGTTTTACTATTTGGTCAAATTTTACCAGTATTTATGGTGCGAATCAAAATCTAGAATTATTCTCAACTAGTGGGAATTATTACCCCGCAGCAAATGTGCCTCCAAATTGTAACGATTCTATAAGTCTAAATATAAATGATGGTTATCCTCCTTATAGCATTTCTTGGTCTGATTCTCTTTTTCACCCACTTTTGAATGAATCCGATTCTGTTCTACAAAACATTTGTTCTCCCAATTATCTTTTCTCCATTTCTGATGCTGGTTTTTGTACTAATAGTGTTGGAAATAATTATGTAAAATTGATAGATAATAAATCTGCTCTCGAAATTTTTCCAAATCCTAGTAATGGTAACATTTCAATTAAAAGTTCAAAGTCAATAAGTACAATTGAAATTAAATCAATCGCAGGGCAAATTGTTTATGAAGAAAATAGTTTGAACCTTGTCGAAAAAACTTTTCTCTAAATTTAGCAAAAGGAATTTATTTTGTTGTTTCAACGAACTCAAATGGTTTGTGTTACTTTGAAAAGTTAGTGATTAATTAATTGCTTACAGTTATTACCACAAAGCACACAAAGGTTTTAACACAGAGGGCACAAAGTTGTCCGAGTTACACAGAGTATTGTAGGATAAGTCCTGACTCTTGATTCCTGCAGTCTTGGTTCTTTTATTACCTACACAACATAACCAAGGAGCCCTTTTGAGAATAACTGGTGACTTCAAATAGTAAAGAAACTTTTTGGTATTTATCGTTACTTAACCAAACTTTTGTGCCTTTCTTTTTAAACTGATGTCCTGTTGAAGAATTACCATTTAATGATGTATTCAATGTGCTTCCTCCCTCTTCAATTAAATAATAAACGAGTGCACTACAACTGTTTTTCACATCAAATGAAATTCCTTCCATTCCTTTTTGGAAATCTTCTTCTTTTATTTGCTCTGCTGTTTTTGGTGGACAAAACTCAATCACTTTATTATTTGAACCTGCAGCAACAGTGTGTATTAATTCATTACCCAAATATATTTTATTTCCTGGGCGACAAATAATGTAATTTGATTGATCTCCGCCGTTAAGAGTAAAACTTGTTCCAGTGTATGAATCGCCTGTTTCATAATAAATCGTTCCAGGGTTTTGACATTTATTTTTAACCGCAACTTTTACAATGTCTTTTGAACTTTGAAATACTTTAACTGCGGCGGCGCGTTTTGCTTCTTCTTCTTTTCTTTTTTTCTCTGCCTCTGCTGCCTTTTTTGCATCTTCTTCCGCTTTGATTTTATCTAATCGAGCTTGCTCTTCTTTTAATTGTTGGAAATTGCCAATACCTTTTGATAAATCGACTTCTGCCTTTCCATTAATCCCGTTTTCCTCTCAATATAAAATGTCATTGGATAAACTCCAGGTGAAAACTGTCCGAAAAACACTGCTAATTCTCTATGCGTTTCATTCTCTAAAGAAGGCTTTGCTGGAATGATTTCAAAACAATACGATTTTTTTTCACCATCTTCTGACTTCAACTCGATTTTGAAACTCGTTTGTTTTCCGTCCTTTGATTTAATATAAAGCCAAGTAGATAAAACACCTCCGCTTTGAGAAAACGCAGTATGATTATTTATTTTCTTATTTAGATAAATTGTTCCGTAAACAGATTGATCGAGAGCGAAACTTTTAAGCTCGATACTTCTTTTTTCTTTTCAAGTGTATTTACATCTTTTGTAAATAATATATCTCCCGAATTAATAAGCTTACCTGCTGCTGCAACTAAAATTTGTGATTGTGTTTTTGTAGTAATAAAACCTATTAAAACAATAAATAATAAAATTCTCTTTTTCATGTTCCTAGTTATAGTTTGTTTTGTGTTTTATTTAACATCATCTTTTCGTTTAGTCAGTAAATAATATTCAAAGGTGATTTACTCTCTTGAAATTTCTCTGTGAGCCTCTGTGTAATCCGTGTCTCAGTGGTGAGTTTTCTTTGCATAATGATTAGCAAATTTTACCACAGAGACACTAAGGTCGCTGAGTTACACGGAGGGATTTCGTTTAGTAGGATAAGTCCTGACTCTCCTGCACTGAGCTTGTCGAAGTGTGATTCCTGGCGTCTTGGCTCTATTCCTTCTTCTCTCTTAAAAATTTGCCGTCTGCATCGAAATACAACATAACGTCATCATCGCCTTTTTCAACCTCAACAATAATTTCTTTTGGAACCTCTGCTGTTTCTACGCTACGTGCTTGGTTAACTTTCCAATCTTTGTAAGCACCCGCTTTAATTTGATCTAAAATATTTTTTGGAATAGCACTTGTTTTTAACTCTGTTCCAGTAATTAACCAAAGGCCTTCTGTGCTAAATACTGCTGTGTACTTTGCTTTACCTTTCATAAAGTCTGCTTCGTATTTACCGTTATCTAATTCCCATTGTTTTACTGTCATGCCTGGGTGTTTGGCTTTAAAAGCATCTTTTACTGCAGCGGGCACAGCCGCTTCTTTTATTTTGTTTTCTACTTTTTGTGCAGTTGCGGTAAATCCAATTAGCAATGCAATAACAAGAGTAAATAATGATTTCATAATTCTTTAATGTTTAAGTGTATAGTAAATATAGAAATTATTTTTTTAATTATCGAGGAATTACTCTTCTTTAAATTAGGATCATACTTAACAGTAATACCAATCCAAATTGCCCTACCCCAGCGCATAATTGCAGGTTGTAATACAATTAAACTTATTGCAATAATAAAAGCAGTTGGGAAAAAAGAAAGGTTCAATAATAAACTCAATATCACAAACAAAATAATTCCCACAACAACCACGATAGGATAGCTTGTCCATAAAGCGCCAATATAAAAACCTGGTTCAATTTTAAAATCTTGGTTGCAAACAGGGCAATTGTCGGGCATTTTAAGCATTGTGCGATAATCCCAAGGATTTTTTTCTACAAACAAATTTCCTTGCCTACAACGAGGGCACTTGCATGTGATAATTGAATTAAGTTTGGATTTTCTTTTCATAAACAAATCAATACACTTATGTGAAAAGAAATTCTATAATCAATAATTGAAATTATTCCACAGTAACCGACTTCGCCAAATTTCTTGGTTGGTCAACATTACAGCCGCGCATTACAGCAACATGATAGGATAACAATTGCAAAGGTACCACAGCAATTAATGGAACCAATGATTCATCAGTTTCAGGAATTTCAATAACGTGATCAGCCATTCCTTTTACATCTTTATCGCCACTTGTTACAACTGCAATAATTTTTCCTTTACGTGCTTTTACTTCTTGTATGTTGCTTACTACTTTTTCGTAGTTAGGTCCTTTTGTTGCAATTACAAACACTGGCATTGCCTCATCAATTAAAGCAATTGGACCATGTTTCATTTCTGCTGCAGCAGGATAACCTTCAGCATGTATATAAGAAATCTCTTTTTAATTTTAATGCACCTTCTAAAGCAACTGGGAAAGTAAAACCACGACCTAGGTACAATGCATTTTCAGCATCTTTATAAATATCGGCAATGTGTTTTATTAAATCGTTTTTGCTTTAATACATCTTCTATTTTAGAAGGAACAGATTCTAACTCATACAACAACTGACTGAATTTGCTTTCTGCCATTGTTCCCTTTTCTTTAGCAACTTGTAAAGCCATTAAAGTTAAAACTACCACTTGCGCTGTAAATGCTTTGGTTGATGCTACACCAATTTCTGGTCCTGCATGCGTGTATGAACCAGCATGTGATGCACGTGGAATAGATGAACCAACCACATTACAAACACCAATAATCGTTGCGCCTTTTGATTTCGCTAACTCTATTGCTGCTAATGTATCCGCAGTTTCTCCTGATTGTGAAATAGCAATAACAACATCATCAGGATAAATTATTGGATTACGGTATCTAAACTCTGAAGCATATTCAACCTCAACAGGAATACGCGCATACTCTTCAAACAAATATTCTGCAACTAAACCAGCATGCCATGATGTACCGCAAGCAATGATGATAATACGTTTAGCGTTTTTAAATTTTGCAATGTGGTCAACAATTCCACCTAATTGCACAATTCCTTTTTCTGCATTTAAACGACCACGCATACTATCTTTAACCGAACGTGGTTGCTCGTAAATCTCTTTTAACATAAAATGTTCGTAGCCGCCTTTTTCAATGGCTTCTAGTTCCATTTCTAATTCTTGAACATACAAAGGAATTTCTTTATCCTTAATTGTACGTAATTTTATTTCTTGTCCGCGACGAATGATTGCAACTTGCTCATCATTTAAGTAAACCACATTTTTTGTGTATTCAACAATTGGTGAAGCATCGGATGCAATAAAAAATTCATCTTCTCCAATACCAATAACCATAGGGCTTCCCTTTTTAGCAGCAATCAAAGTATCAGGATCATTTTTATCTAACACAACTAAAGCGTAAGCACCAATGATTTGATTTAATGCCGCTAACACAGCATGCCCCGTTTTCATGTTCTCACTTTTTTTGATATCTTCAATCAAATGAATAAGAACTTCAGTATCGGTTTGAGATTTGAAAGTATGTCCGCGTTTTGTTAAACCTTCTTTTATTGAAGCGTAATTTTCGATGATACCATTGTGTATCATGACTAAATCGCCACTTTGAGAATAATGAGGATGAGAGTTTACATCATTAGGCTCACCATGTGTTGCCCAGCGTGTATGACCAATACCAATGTTTCCAGTAATATCTTGTCCCTTTGCAAAATCTGATAAGTCAGATACCTTACCCTTTTTCTTGTAAACATTCATTGCACCTGCTGCATTAATCATTGCAACACCTGCACTGTCGTATCCACGGTATTCAAGACGTTGTAACCCTTTCATTAAAATTGGGTACGCCTCTCTGTTTCCAATATATCCTACAATTCCACACATAGTATCTGATCTTAAATTTAAGCCTAAAAATAAGAAAAAAACAGATACAGCTGTAGGAGAAAATAAGCTTTTTAAGCCTCGAAAACCTCTACATTTGCTTGTTTTATGACTAAATCGGTGAATTTTCCCTCAAAACGGGTTGCGCGCACCATGTGATTATCAATCCAATGGTAGTTACCACCACGAGGTTTGCCCATTAACATTGCATGGTATTTAAAGCCGTGTTTTGCTAACCAAGCTTCAGTAACAGCGCGATGTTCTTCGGTACGAGAAGTGAAAAAAGTGATGATGTGACCTTCATCAAACCATTTATTTAGTGTAACTAATGCATCTGGATAAAGTGCCGCATCAATCATACGCTCTGGCTCTTCGTTCGGAATATCATCGCAAATGGTTCCGTCGATATCAATTAGGTAATTTTTAACTGTTGATGGAAGAATTGGAGATAACTTTTTTCCATCTTTTTCGATTTCGTTTAATTTAGGTTCTTGCATATTTTAGAATTAAGGATTTGCAAAAATACAATTTCAATTATTGATTTTATCCGAAAGCTAATATTATTTAGAATCAAGACAACAAGAGCCAAGAAACAGGACGCAGACCGCACCGATTGTAGTTACTCTAATTAACAAAATTACAAAATATTGTCTTGGCTCTTGTGTCTTGCCGTCCTGACTCTAATCCTCCTCTTTCAAAATATCCAAAATCAAATCTTGCTCAAAGCCTCTGGAATATGCATATTGGAGGAGTTTGTATTTTCTTTTGATTGGATTTTTTTCGGTGGTTTGTTTGGCTCTTGTCTCTAAAACTTTACGAAGTGTTTTAATATAATCTTCTTCGCTAATTTCTTTCATTGCTTTTTTTATGCAGTAGTCGGAGATTTTTCTAACCTTTAATCCTGCTTTTATTTTATGTCTGCCCCATTTTTTGATTCTGAATTTTCCGCCTGCATAAGCAATGGCAAAACGTTCTTCATTAATAAAGTTTTCGGTAATTAAATTTGCAATGATGTTTTCCACTGCATCAGGCCACAAACCATACTCATACAATTTATCTCGTACCTCTTGCTGACATCGTTCTTGATAAGCGCAATACGCTTGCGCTTTTAAAAAAGCTTCTTCGGGCGATAATTTTTTCTTTTCTTTTTCTTGCACGCTTACTTCAATTTCTCGTTTTGCTTGTGGCGGTCTTTATCGCGATTTGTTTTCTTATCTAAGTTCTTTTGCAAAGCTTCGGTTAAATTAACACCTGTTTGATTTGCCAAACATATTAATACAAACAATACATCTGCCATTTCATCACCGAGGTCTTTGTTTTTATCACTTTCCTTTTCCGATTGTTCTCCATACCTGCGGGCAATGATTCTAGCTACTTCACCCACTTCTTCGGTAAGCATTGCCATATTGGTAAGCTCGTTAAAGTAGCGAACACCATGGGTTTTTATCCATTCATCAACTTGTTGTTGAGCGTTTTCTAAGGTCATTATTCTTTGTTTTTAGAATCAATAATAATAGTAACAGGACCATCATTTACCAAAGCAACTTTCATATCAGCACCAAACTCTCCTGTAAAAACTTGTTTGCCTAAATCAACACTTAGTTGTTTTATGAATTGCTCGTATAATGGAATTGCTTGCTCAGGGCGCGCTGCTTTTATGTATGATGGACGATTTCCCTTTTTAGTTTGTGCGTGTAAAGTAAACTGACTTATTAATAATATATCTCCATTAACTTCTTTAATATCTAAATTCATTTTTCCTTCTGCATCAGAAAAAATTCGGAGTCCAACGCTTTTTTTTGAAAGCCATTCGATATCTTCTGTAGTATCGGTTTCTTCAATTCCAAGTAATATCATGTAACCTTTGTTAATAGATGCTTTCACAACATTATCAATTGTAACCGATGCTTGGCTCACACGTTGAATTACTACTTTCATAGAAGAGATTTACAATGTGTGAATTTACGATTTATTTATTCTGTTAGTTAGCTTAAATAAAAATCCCGCCCTTAAATTTTTCGTAGGAACGGGATTTTCGAAATTTCAAATTAAGCTTCTACTCTGTAATACTATTTATCATAATATCACAAGAGCCCATTGTACCCGCCGACATATTATTTACAGCATTACTTAAGGTGTTTGTTACAAGAGTTGTTGTTGATAGAGAGCCTGTAACATTAAGAGATGTTGGCGAAACAACACCTGTTGAGTTTAAACTTACAGAACTTAATGTTCCTGCAGGAATATACCACGTTCCATCAATACGCGTTCCATCTGACCAAGTTTCTCCGGCAACAATAATTGCCCCGTTGTACGGAAAAATTGCCTCTATTCTTTCGCCACATTTATCACTTGATAATTCGCCTGTAAAGAAATTATATTGCTTTACCAAGTTTCCATTTAAATCGAATTTTAATAACAGACCATCGCCCCATTGGGAATTATCATAAGCATCAAAACTTCCTTTTCCTCCAACATATAAATTACTATTTATCAATCTAAGGCACGAAATATTATTTCTATCATTTGCTAAGCCTTGGAATTTTTTCGACCATAAAACTGTTCCGCTACTATCTGTTTTTACTACACCAACAAAAGAAGAAACACCTCTATGGTCGGCTGCTAAATAAAGATTTTCGTTTGCATCTATATCTATATCTGTAAAACGAGCTGCGTAACCAATATCAATTCGCTTTGACCAAACTAATTGACTTCCGCCATTTTTAAACTTTGCAACCATACCCGAATTGTTTTGTCCTTCCCAGCCAGCAATGTAAACAGTTATACCGTCTGTTGATTTTACAGTGTAACCTCTATCATTATAACCTGCAGAAATATCTAACTCATGTGTATTAGCAACAGAGCCATCATTTGAATTAAGTGTAAGTAAAAATGCAGAAGAAGAAGCAATTTGTCCAGTAACAAAAACTTTGCCTCCTGCTGTGTGCAGTGCATACGCTTTTGCTTCTCCGTTTGCTACACCACTTGAGTTTGCTTCCCAAAATTTTTGCCATACTACTGTTCCCGCCGAATTAATTTTTGTTACAACAACTTCATAAAATCCTTGCTTAGTATTTCCACAAACATAAATATCTCCATTACTATCTATTGCAATGTTACGTGAACCTGCACCGCCTTGTGTGTGTCCGTTTTCACCTGGACTTGCTTGAAAATCTTGATTTCCTCCATCAAAGGATTTTGACCAAACCAATGTTTGCGTTGCTAAATTTACTTTAGTAACAAACATATCAGCATAAGAGCCATCGGGTTGTGTTGCGCCTGTAAAATACATATTACCTGATGCATCAACTACACCACCACCAAAATCATCGGCGTAATTTGTTCCCCAGGATTTTTTCCAGTTTAATGTAAAATCTGCATCCGTATAATTTGTTGAAGGAGCATTTGGATCATCTGGCGCAGGTTCTTGCTTTTCACATGAACTAAATAATAATGCGCTTGCAATTAAAGGAAATATGAATTTTTTCATGGTGTAAATTAATTACACTAATATAAAAACTATTTCTTGCAATCCTTTCCTTTGTTGGTAAAACAGTGCTTTTTTGTGGTAAACTACACTTAATTTGATGTAAATAAAAAAGCGCAAACCTTTCGGCATGCGCTTTTTTAGATTTATTAATTTTCTGTTTTACGATTTAATAATCTTAATTGTTTTCTGTTTTAGGTTATCGTATACCTTAATAAAATAAATACCTGATTCGTATTGACTCATGTTTATTACTTCAGTTTGCGAATACATTTGTTTATTCAATAGTGTTTTCCCTAATAAATCTATTACCACTATTTTGGTTGAAGAATTAAAATCTTCGGTTTGAATAGTGATTAAGCCAGTTGTAGGATTAGGATATGCTTTTACTGATAGTTCGTTTGCTTTTATTTCTTTTACGCTTACACTTGAAATATCTAAACAAGATGGGAAATTATTGTTTCTATACCAAGCTTTTATTCTTCTAACATCACTCTCACTTTTAATAATATTGTGAGTCATATCTCCGGTTACAGCGCTATCAATTGTAAATACCATTGCATACACAATTTTTGTAGTATCCTTTGCTGCTAATTGAAATGGCCCTGAGCCAATTAAAAATCTTCTATCGCCCGGAACATTTCCCGCGGTTGTTTCTGTCCAAGCTGGTTGTGGATTTGGATTACTAACTGTTCCCGCTACTCCATAACCAACAGGGTCACTAGTTGATGGAAATTGATAAGTAGTAGGAATTGTTCCGTTTGTTCCAGTTCCTCCATATTTCATTGTGCTTCCATCCTTCCATTTTCCTTGCATGTAATTATAGTAATGTTCAGGATTTAATGATGATGGGTTTCCTGTTATTGGATCAGCTGTATTATTGTATGCAATAAAGGAAGACATTCCGGTATCTTCATTTTGTTCATCTATCAAACCATTATGATTATTATCTTTTCCATCATTAGATATAACTTTTGGGCTTTCGATAATTGCAGTACTAAAACATGGTAAATATTCGTGATAACCTATAACACCGTTTCCATCATCATCATAATTATCCCCATTATAAACATATCCATAATTCTCATTTACATTGCAACCAACATAATCATCCTGATAATTACCTAAATCCACATCGTTCCAAAACGCAACATACATGCTATCAATTAAAGTATCGCTTCTATTGATTATTTCAAACTCATAAAAAGTGGTGTAGTTTAAAACACTCATGCTATCAGCTATTTCATCACAGGTGTAAGCATAGGAGCTTTGGTGAATTTCTATTCCCATTGCCCCGCTGCTTCCCGACTCTAAATGCTGGCCACTTGCATCATTATAAATATTATATAATTCTTGATCGCCTTTTATTTTTGGATAATCTCCTCCCGTTAGAGGGTTATACATTCCATTATTATCTACGTCAACAAATGGAGCAGTGTTTCTAGAGCAATTTCCTGTGTCGTGTGCAGGCCAATACATAATACCTGTTGAAGGTAAATAATTTCCTGACTGCACATTTCCTTGATTAAAATTGTAAATAAAATTTTCTATGTCAAATCGATTCACTTTAATGATTTTTCCGCCTTGGATTCCTTGTGGATTTTGAGCATCAGTTGTATCTAATGAGCCTGGCCAAAAATCAATTCCATTTTGACGATAAGTTTGGCAAGCTGTTCTTAATTGATTATTCACTTTACCTCCAATCCAAATACTTCCTCCAAAGCTTGCCATTGAACCACTTCCCTTTGGCACTTCATATTTGGGATTTGAATTTATGTCCCAAAACATATCTCCTAAAGGCAACACTCTTGCTTTAACTTGATTAATATTCAATTCTCTTTGACCACAATTATTATCATAATATAATAAGTTTTGATTTGGCCCAGGAAGTACATTTGGATTTATCATTACTAAATACCTTGATACACCTACTGTTTTTAAAAAAACAAATTTATTGTTTTCAGAATCTATCAAGCTACTAAATGGAGAAGAAGAATATGAATTCAAGTAGATCAAACCATATTGAGAATTGTTATAGCTTTCAACCGTTCCGTTTTTATTTACTAATAACTCTCCATTTGCCCCGTTTTGTATCGATTTATAAAAAATCAAATTGGATTGATTATTAAGAGAGCCAATGCAAAAGTTTAATATATCCCCTAAGTTAATATATTGGTCGTTTTTAAGCTGGTATACTTCATAGTTGGTGCAAAATGTAATTCCAAAGTTTGTATTATATATTATTTTACTAATGAAACCATTCCCTCCGGAATTTATTATTGTTTGATTAAAATTTGTAATTACACCACTTGATAATATAGAAATGCCGTTAGATTTTCCAATATATAAGGTATCATTATGTTTTAGCAAACTATATGTGTCTTCAGGAAATAGGCCAGAATTAGCTTGATTATATGTTACCCAAGTATTATTAAAAAATTTGCTAACTCCTGTGTTTGTTGCAAGCCACATTGTATCTGCATCTAATAATATAGAGTTAATAACATCTCCAGCAATTCCTGAATTTAAAGTGTTATATATTGTCCAATTAGTTCCATCAAATTTTGTTAAACCGTTGTTTGTTCCAATCCAATAGTTGCTTGTACTATCTTGTACAACGCAATTCACAAAATTACTCGATAAGCCCGAATTAGTTGTTTGATATTGAGTCCAAGTTGTTCCATCGAACCTTTTTAAACCTGATTGAGAAATGATTGTGTTTGAATAAGCAATCCACACATTATTAGAATTATCAATCAAAACATCCTTAATCTTTGCAACGCCGCCCCATGAAGTTCCTCCTATCAATAAAGAATCGTATGCCGCTTGTGCTTTTATTATTAGCTGTGCAATTAATAAAACTAAAACAAATATTATCCTTTTCATAAGCTTGATTTTCGCTGCAAGATAAACGTTGTTTTGTTTGAAAGGTTAATTAAACTAACAAGTGGTACTAAAAACTTTGTAAGTGGTAACAAAAAAGCGCAAACCTTTCGGAATGCGCTTTTTCTATTTATCATTAAAGTTTTCTTTTAATGATGATGACCATGCTCGCCATGAACATGTCCGTGATCTAATTCTTCTTTCGAAGCTTCACGTACATCTAACACTTCACCTACGAAATGTAAATCGTGACCAGCTAAAGGATGATTAAAATCCATTGCAACATGTTTTTCTGCAACTTCTAAAACCAAACCGTACATTTGATTTCCTTCAGCATCCATCATTGGAACCTCAGCACCAACTGCAATTTGTGTTTCATCAAAAGTTCCTTCAACTAAAAAAGCTTCTTTAGGAATTTCAGCAACGTACTCTTCGTTATAATCTCCGTAACCGTCAACCGACTTTACTTTGAAATCAAATGTATCTCCTGCTTTTTTTCCAGCTAATTCTTTTTCAAATGTTGGAATAATACCACCTGCACCATATAAGAATACAAAAGGTTTATCTGTTGATGTTTGTTCTACTAACTCTTCTGCTTCATCCTCAAACTTTGAGCTTAGGTGGTAATTTACAGAAACTACCGTGTTTTTTCCAATTGTCATGTTGTTGTTGTTTGGCTGTTTACAGCCTTTTAGTTATTACTCTGTTATTTATAATTCAAACTTGATACCTTGTGCTAAAGGTAATTTTGTTCCGTAGTTAATTGTATTTGTTTGACGACGCATGTAGATTTTCCAAGAATCAGATCCTGACTCACGTCCGCCACCTGTTTCTTTATCTCCACCAAATGCGCCACCAATTTCAGCACCTGAAGTTCCAATGTTTACGTTTGCAATACCACAATCAGAACCCGCAGTAGATAAGAACATTTCTGATTCGCGCATGTTTGTTGTCATGATTGAGCTTGATAAACCTTGAGGTACATCGTTTTGTAAAGCAATTGCTTCTTCAATTGTTTTGTATTTCATTAAATACAAAATTGGAGCAAATGTTTCGTGTTTCACAATTTCATATTGAGAGTGAGCTTCAGCAATTGCAGGTTTTACGTAGCATCCGCTTTCGTAACCTTCACCTTCTACTACACCACCTTCAACAATCATTGTTCCACCTTGTTGTTTTAATTTTTCGATTGCATTTAAATAATCTTTTACTGCATCTTTATCAATTAGTGGCCCAACATGGTTGTGTTGATCTAAAGGATTACCAATACGTAATTGTTTAAATGCGTTTACTAATTTTTCTTTTAAACCATCGTAAATACTTTCGTGTATAATTAAACGACGAGTAGTTGTACAACGTTGCCCCGCTGTTCCTACAGCACCAAAAACGATTGCAGGAATAGCATTTGGAATATCAGCATTTGGAGTAACAATGATTGCATTGTTTCCACCTAACTCTAATAAACCACGTCCAAAACGCTCAGCTAATTTCATACCTACTTCACGACCCATACGAGTTGAACCTGTTGCAGATACTAATGGAATACGCTTATCAGTTGAAATGTATTCTCCAATTCCTTTTCCGTTAATTAAACAAGAAATACCTTCAGGTAAATTATTTTCTTTCGCTACTTCTGCCCAAATTTTTTGTGATGCAATTGAACATAAAGGAGTTTTTGGTGATGATTTCCAAATACAAACATCTCCACAAACCCAAGCTAATGCAGTATTCCAGCTCCATACAGCAACTGGGAAATTGAATGAAGAAATAATACCAATGATTCCTAATGGATGGTATTGCTCGTACATTCTGTGATCAGCACGCTCGCTATGCATTGTTAAACCGTATAACTGACGAGAAAGACCAACTGCGAAATCGCAGATATCAATCATCTCTTGTACTTCACCTAAACCTTCTTGTAATGATTTTCCCATTTCGTAAGAAACAAGCATTCCTAATTCTTGTTTTTTCTCACGTAATTTATTTCCAAATTGACGAACCATTTCTCCACGCTTAGGAGCAGGAACATGTCTCCACTCTAAAAACGCAGCTTCTGCAGCAGTCATTGCTTTTTCGTAATCTGCTTTAGTTGCAGTTTTTACTTTTGCAATTAATTTTCCGTCAACCGGACTATATGATTCGATGATATCGCCAGAAGCGAAATCGTTTGTTCCAGTAGAACAACCATCGTTTATTTCTTTAAGACCTAAAGCCGCTAATACGGGTTTAATATCTGTTACTTGTTGTGTTAGAGTTGCCATATTTAATGCTTTTAAAAATGAGCATCAAATATAAGGATTTCGAGTGAAATTATTAGCTATTAACCTCTTTTTAGGCTTTTTTGTTAAAATTAAAATCGTTTAGTCAGCAAGTTTTACAGTAGTTCTAGTTGAAGTTGCCATTCCTGTTGGAAACATCAGCGAAACCATAAAGCTCTTCATCCTATACTCACGTTGAGGAACAACATCTGTAAGTATATCTGTATTAACATTTGTAAAGCCATTGTAATTATAACCTGTTTTATATTGCCCTGCAACATTCCATGTTAAATATTTAACTCCTAAACCAAAGTAATCCGAAATTTGCCAAACCAATCCAACTTCTAGTTTTCTAGATTTATCCTGATCCCAATCATATCCTTCAACTTCCACATCTTTTTGATGTAAAATATTTGTTAGCATAAAAGCATAATCAACTCTTACAACAAAGTTTTCGGCAGGAGCATATGTTAGCATTGCGTTAAGCCCTGCTGAGTGAACGGGAACTCCATTAAAATAATATAAACCATCTTCTTTCACATCTGTATTAAATAGGTGTTGTTTGTATTGCGGCGCAAAAGGTGTAGGGTCTTGAACTGGTGTATAGTTCAATGTTTTAGTGTTTCTGTAATAAACAATTCCTCCTAAAATTCCAATCTTATCTTTAATGTATCCACCATATGCAAGATTAAAATTAAAAAAATTGCTATATGATTTTTTGAATGGGAAATTTATATCGGAAGCGATACGCCAGTGTTTTGTATAAATATCAAAATTAATTCCACCACTTGCCCCAACAACTTTTTGATCTTTAAGATTTGCAAATGTAGTACTCGGATTTCCTGTTGCAGGGTCGGTAACCAAAGTACGTTGAAACGTGTAGTTTTTAATGTTGGTTGTCATCTGTGAATAATTAAATCCTGCAACAAAACAATGTGGTTGAGCTAATACTACTAATGAGGATAAGAACAAAAGTGAGAAGAAAGCTTTTTTCATAAAAATTAATTTTTCTAAAAATATGTTTTTTCTTTTATTCAACCAATTAAATTTTAATTTGGATAATATTAAGTTCTATTTTTTCAATAAAAGTAAATTTATTTTATTCATTATACTCTTGTTGTTTTAACAATCATTCTTAAATTCGAACAATGCTAACTAAAGCTATATTTCCATTCTTTATATTTATTATTTCGTTTTTAATAAACGTATCTAGCTTGTTTTGTCAAAACTCACCAAAAAAAGATACTATTCAAATTAAACAGTATTTAGAACAAGCACTAGAATTAAAAGGGACGGATTTAAATGCGGCCTCATCAAAAGCCAAAACGGCACTAACATTAAGTAAATCTCTTTCTAACAAAAATCTTTCTTATGATTTTATTGCTCGTTCGTGCAATACACTTGGCATGATAGAGGTTAGTATGGGTGATATGGATTCGGCTATCTATTATTTTTCCAATTCACTAGAAAACAACATAAAGCTAAAGAACAATAAAGCAATATCTAAATCATACAATAACTTAGGAAACGCAAATTATTATTTAGGCAATTTTACTGAGTCGCTGAGTTTTTATTTAAAAAGTTTAAAGTTGAGTGAAGAAATTAAGGATTCATTAAGTTTTGCAAAAACTTCTGATAATATTGGCAACGTTTACCTAAAATTACTTCAGCCAGAAAAGGCAATTCCCTTTCATGAATCTTCTTTAAAAATAAGCTCTGCACTAAAGGATAGCTTTGGCATGGGCAATAGTTATATCAATCTAGGTTTAGCGTTTCAAAAACAAGGGAAAAGCAATTTAAATCTTTCCTACCAAAACAAAGCTCTTGGGATATTTCAACGATTAAATAACAATTTATACCAAGGAAGATGTTACAATAATATTGCCTTGGCTTATGATGAATTAAACATACTGGATACAGCATTGATTTACTACAAAAAAGCCCTTATAATTCAAACTGAAACAGGCTATAAACAAGGAATTGCATTATCAAACTATAACATTGGTTCTATTTTAATTCAACAAAAAGACTTTGTTAATGCGTTTATTCATCTCCAATCTGCTGAACAAATTTTTAAAGAAATAGAAAACAAAGAAAATTTGAAAGAAGTATATAAAAAACTTAGTGAAGCAGCTAATCATATTGGAAAGTATGAACAGGCATATAACTATTTGTATTTATACAACAACATAAAAGACAGTGTACTGAATGAAAATGTTACACAGCAAATTGCCGAACTACAAACTAAATATGATACAGAAAAAAAGGATTTACAATTAAAACTGCAAGCTTCAGAACTTAAGGAACAAAATCAAAAATCGTTCTACACAAAAATTATCTTTTCCGCTGTTATCATTTTTATTTTATTAATAAGCTTGATTATTTATTTCCGTATAAAACAAAAACAAAAAATACAATCGGAAATTGAAAAGATAAAACAAGAGAACTTATTGAAACAAAAAGAAATTGAAACCAAAGAAAATGAACGTAATCGTATGGCTGCAGAGCTGCATGATAACGTGGGTTCATCAGTTAGTTTTATCAGTGTAAAAATAGATTGGTTACTACATCACCAAAACCTAAACGATGAAAGTAAAAAGGAATTGAGTTTATTAAAAAACTCGGCACAAGAAGTAATGAGTGGTTTGCGCGAAACACTATGGACGCTGAATGCAAAGAGTATTAGTAATTTCGATTTTTGCGATAAATTGAAAGTATATATTAAAAAACATTTGATGTGCGAATGTGTTATTACAGATGCTATTAATGAAGAATATATTATTCCTAATGAAGATGTACTTGCCTTGTACAGATGCTGCCAGGAAATAATAAACAATATTAATAAGCATAGTAAAGCAACAAAAGTGAATATTAGTTTTATTTCTGATGCACAAACAAAACTTGGAATAATTACTGAAGATAATGGCATTGGTTTTACTGAAAGTGAAAAAGAAGAATCGTATGGTTTAAGAAACATTAAAGCAAGGATGTCAAAAATAAACGCAGAAGTAAAAATAGTTTCGGAGCTAAACAAAGGAACACGAATAGAATTAAGGTATTAGCATAGTGCGTTTGCACTATTACACAAAAGAAATAAGTTAAGTTATTTAGCTGCATGATAAAAATAGCTATAGTTGATGACAAAAGAATCATGAGAACCGAGCGTACTCGTGAACTAACTTATTCGGGTGAAATTGAAGTGTTATTTACTTCACAAAACGGACAAGAATTTCTAGAAAAAATGAAGGAATTAAAGACTTCTGAAATTCCTGAAATTGTTTTAATGGACATTGATATGCCCGAGAAAAACGGAATTGATACTGTACGTGATGCTAAACAAATTTATCCTCAGGTTGAATTTTTAATGCTTACTGTTTTTGATGAAGATGAAAAAATATTTGAAGCAGTGAAGGCTGGCGCTTCAGGATATCTATTAAAAGACGAAAGCTCTGAAAACATCATCACTTTTATTAAGCAGGTAAAAGAATTTAGAACTGTGCCTATGAGCCCTGCCATTGCACGTAAAGCATTGCGTTTACTTTGCTCTTCTCCGCAAATCTCTAATGAACCAACTAACTCGAGTAATTTAACTCCTCGCGAAATTGAAGTATTAAAAGGCATGGTAGAAGGATTAGATTATAAAGAGATTGCCGAAAAATTAATTGTTAGCCCAAACACTGTGCGCAATCAAATAAGTAGCATCTATCAAAAACTGCATGTAACATCTAAAGTAGATGCAGTTAAGATTGCACTAAAAAATAAATTAGTTTAATTAGTGCATTTGCACTATTTCTAAGCTAGTGCACACTTACAATCTTTGTAATAAAATTTTATTTATGAAAAAGATTATTGCACTGCTGTTAATTGCCTTTACATGTAATGCTTTTGGGCAAGATGATGATGTTGAAAAAACAAGAGCGCTTACTTTTCACATCGACCCAATTTATACAGAAGCTTATGGTACAAACACATCCGTTGGTATTGGATGGAGAACCGAAATTATGTTTAAACGCTTTTTATCTCTTGATTTAAAGTTTCGCTCGGCAAGGTATTCCGACCAACTTCTTAAAACTTATAATGCAGATGAGTATATGCGACCAAGTGAAGGCATTAGCAAATACAAATGTTTTGAGCCCTCCCTTACTTTTCATTTAAGAACTACAATAAAAAGAGAAAGCCTAAGTATTAGGTTAAGTCAAACATCATCAACTAGTGGCAATGTAAGAACCACAACTACAACATCTACTGGCGAAATTGGAAATGTTAAACGAGTCCTAGGACTAAAAATTGGGATGAACTTTATTAATACTCCAATTGATTTAGGAAGCAATGACGCGAATAAAGCATTTACTTATGTTTCAAATGAACCTGATACTATAATAACTCCAACAACTACAACATATACTACAAGTGTTGTAAATATTGAGCCAGGAGCAAAAGCATATACGCAAGGAAAATCATACATTTTCTCAATTGGTTTAAGTAAACGAAGAATCACCAACGTTGAAAAAGTTTACAGTGGGTTTGGAAAAAGAGGTAATAGAGCTTTTCAAACATTTTATGCAGATTTACTTGTTGGAGGGTGGAATTTTGAAAACATCACTACTCCAAAAAACTATGAAATAACTGTAAAAGCCGACCGCACAAAAGATATTGGTTGGAGAATAGGATATCAATATAAAAAAACAAATGGTATTGGTATTTCTTATTGCTTAGAACTTGGAGCACGCCCTGGATATGTTGCTGTAAAATCTAAACCTTTTGGCCCACGTACATTTATGAATATGGTTGTTGGTATTAGTTTAGTTAGACCAAAGAAAAATAAACAATCTTAATTTAGTGCAAATGCACTATATCGTTTCATTTCACTAATAAGCACCTTTGTATAACAAATCAAAACCAAAATTACCATGAAAACAAAATCAATTTTAGTATCTGTATTTAGTATTATTTTACTTTGCAGTTTTATCCCAAAAACAATAACTACTAAAGGTGACGAATACATCACTCCTTGTTATGCCGATTCATCGCTTGGCAAACCCGTATTTATTCGTGCAGTACCAATGAATGAATATGTAGAAGTAGACGATGTAAAAGAAAAAGTATTTAAAAAAGCGGGTGATTCAGAATTTGGAATGGATAAAATTGTAACTCTTGCCTCAAAGGCGGCAAAACAAACCAAAGACTTTGATGCTATTATTATTGACAAAGCAAACAAAGCAACACTTGTAAAATACAAAACCAACACATACGCAAAATCAATGGGCAAAGCCCAAAAAGTAGATGGTATTGATGTGTTTATTTATTCAACACCTGTGCAAGCAAGCACAAAAGGGGAAACAGTGGAAATAAATAATTTTGGTATTGGGCAAATGAACAATACTGGTGATGATTTAGAGCGCATTGTTAACGGCTTAGTTGAAAAAACAAAAAAGAAAATCAAGAAAAAAGAAATAGAACCATGTGATGGAATTTTTATTGGTACAGAATCAATGAACAAAACATTAAACGTACCTGTTTCTTCATCAGGAGTAGTTTTAAGATATACTAAGTAATATTACAAAACTAAGCATTGCTTTTCTTTAACCCTTTGTGAAATTCACAAAGGGTTTTTGTTTGTGTTTTTTATTATCTTTGCCTCATGTTTACTACAGACCAATTACGTGAAGTGTTGGAGCGCACAAGTGCGTTGAGGGGGCATCTTTGACTACGATAGCAAGCTAAAAGATATTGAAGAAGAAGAGGAAAAAACCCACGATCCCAACTTTTGGAACGACGCTAAAAAAGCGGAGGAAATCCTAAAAAAAATTCAGCAAAAAAAATCATGGACTACTGCATTTACTGATTTGCAGGGCAGTGTAGATGATTTATCTACTCTTTATGAGTTTTTTAAAGAAGGGGAAGCTACCGAAGAAGAAGTGCAAGCTGCATTTGATACTGCTTTCAAAAAAATGGAAGATTTGGAATTCAAAAACATGCTTCGCAGTAAAGAAGATACATTAAACTGTATTTTAGAAATTAACGCTGGGGCAGGTGGTACCGAAAGCTGCGACTGGGCAAGTATGCTTATGCGTATGTACACCATGTGGGCAGAGAAAAAAGGGTATAAGGTTAATCAACTTGATATAAATGAAGGTGATGTGGCGGGCATTAAATCTTGCTCATTACAGATAGAAGGAGAATTTGCTTACGGATATTTAAAAGCTGAAAACGGCGTGCATCGCTTGGTGCGTATTAGTCCATTTGATTCAAATGCTAAACGTCATACATCATTTGCTTCTGTTTATGTATATCCTGTGGTTGATGATACTATTGAAATTAATATCAACCCAGCAGATATAGAAATGCATACATCGCGCTCGGGTGGAGCAGGTGGACAAAATGTAAATAAGGTAGAAACCAAAGTACAATTAACTCATAAACCAACTGGAATTATTGTTGTTTGCCAAATAGAACGCTCGCAATTAGGAAATCGTGAACGTGCTATGAACATGCTAAAATCGCAATTGTATGAAATAGAAATGCGTAAACGTATGGCTATTAAAGATTCGGTTGAAGATGGTAAAATGAAAATTGAGTGGGGTTCACAAATTCGTTCTTATGTTTTACATCCATATAAAATGGTAAACGATGTACGTAGCGAATTAAAAATTACGGATGCAGAAGGTGTGCTTAACGGAGATTTAGATGAGCTGATAAAAGCTTATTTAATGGTGAGTTCGAAGAAGAATTAATTTTCTTCCTGTTCATTTTCATCATCGCCCAACACTGCAAACCAAGAAATTAATCTTCTTCTTAATTTACTGTTGTATGTTTGAATTTGCCATTCAGCATAATTATCAGTTGCATTAATGCATTTGCAAAACTGACGAATACGGTATTTTTTTTCTTCACCTAATAAAGAGAATAATTCAAAGGCTTCTTCTAAATCACCTGAGTTTTCACGTATTCTAAGGAAATGATCTTCTAAAGAATCTTCTAAAACGGATTGTGGACGTAAGCCTTTTTTAATGCATCTCATGTAATGATCACGCACAATAAATGCTTCCATGGATGAACTTAAAAAACGCTGCTTAATCTCTTCAGGCATTTCATAATCGTTCTCCATTTCAAAATCCCACTCATCTTTGTATCTATTCTCTAAATACATTTGAGGGGCAATGAATACATGTTTCCAATCAACCGGAATTTGCCACAAACCAAAACGGCGTGCGTTATTTCCTAAGTCGATGATATTAAATGTTTTTTTATGAGGCAACACACGTGAACCACGACCAATCATTTGATGATATAGTGTAAGTGATTTTGTTGCACGATTCAGCATAATCGTTTCAACACCAGGCTCATCAAAACCAGTAGTTAAAATACTTACTGATGTTAGAATTCCGTTTGGTGTATTTCTAAACCAGTCTAATACTTCTGCACGCTCTCTATCTGTGAAAGTACTATCCAAATGTTTTACTGGATAATTCTTTCTCTTAAACATTTCGCATACTGACCTACTAGATAAAATACCACTATTAAAAATTAGTGTTTTTGTTCCCTTTGCAACTTCTTCGTAAGCATCAATTAACTTACTTTGCATCATTGCTGAGCTATATAATAACTCCGATGAACCAACCGTAAACTCACCTGTTGAGCCAATTTTTAGTGTACTTAAATTTACATCGTAACTATAGGTTGTTGATTCGCACAAATATCCATTTCCTATTAAATTATTGATACTTTCTCCGATGATAATATCATTGTAGGTATCACGTAAAGGAAGTTTTTTGTTACTACTTAAAGGTGTTGCTGTAACACCTAAAATATTAATGTCTTCGAAATGATGGAATATTTTTCGGAACGAATTGTAATGCGCCTCATCCACAATCACTAATCCAATACCTTCTAAAAAATTATCGTTTTCTTGTAATCTATTATTTAATGTTTCAACTAAAGCCGTGTAACAATTGTTTTCGTCATCCTTTGGTAAATTTTTACAGAGCTATTTACCACCATGTTCTTAATGCCTTTCTCAGCAAGCATATCAGATGTTTGTTTAGAAAGCTCAATACGATGAGTACGAATTAAGACCTTTTTCTTGTATTGCTCAATATAGCGATTTGCAATCTCAGCAAAGATAATTGTTTTACCGCCACCAGTAGGCAATTGAAACAATACATTACTGTTTGGAGGAAGGTCTACCAATTTTGAAAAAATCTCATCAACAGCTTTTTGCTGATAAGGATATAATTTTTTTGGTTCAACTGCTTGTTGTGTTTGAACTAAGCCTTCTGCTTCTTGCATAAATTTTCAAAAAATGGAACTTCCAAAGATAGGCTTAAATTTCCATTCGGCAATGGGGGGGTCTCGATACATTTTTTGCTGGCTTTTAACAATTTATGCACATGCGTAATCACGGCGCCAACAAAAAACACTCGACCTGACATACGGATTCGCTCTTAGTTCTTTGAACTAATTTGTAATGGTTCATTACACGTATGTCAGGCTGAGTGTTTGCGTTTTATTCGGGAGGGGGGGCGGGATATTTTTTGGGGCTTTAAAAATAAACCACACGGGAAAAAAGAGGGCCAAAAAAAAAAACCCCACCCCGCGGCCCCCCGCCCGCCCCCAAGGTTCATAACGTATGTCAGGTCGAGTGTTTTAATTACATCATACTTCGCTTGGCGAAGTATGATGTAATTAAAATGTATCGAGACCCTTGTTTACCGTGATTTACTCTTTTCCTATAAACTTCACATTCCTCAAAAGTCCATTATATTTTGTCCTTTTAACCGCGCTTTTAGAAAACACTTTTTTAAATGTTTCTTCTGTAATTTCTTGCCACTGGTTTTTGTCCCAATCTAACAATCCGTTTTTATTTTCGAATAAAGGTTCGTTGTGTGGTTTGCTAAAGCTGTTCCAAGGGCAAACATCCTGACACACATCGCAACCAAAAACCCAATCATCCATTTTGTTTTTAAATGAACTCGGAATGTTTTCTTTTAATTCAATTGTTAAATAGGAAATACATTTGCTTCCATCAACAACATAAGGAGAAACTATAGCTTGTGTGGGGCAAGCATCAAGGCATTTGGTGCATGTGCCACAAAAATCTTTTATAGGTGAATCGTATTCTAGTTCTACATCACAAATAATTTCGGCAATAAAATAAAAAGAGCCGCTGCCTTTGTTAATGAGGTTTGCATTTTTTCCAATCCAACCTAATCCGCTTTTTGCTGCCCATGCTTTATCGAGTACAGGTGCAGAGTCAACAAAACATCTGCCGTTCACCTCACCTATTTCTTCTTGCATGCGTTCTAAAAATTCTTTACACTTTGCTTTAATTACATCGTGGTAATCATTGCCGTATGCATACTTTGAAATCTTTGGTGCATCAGGGTTTTGTTGTTGAGCAGGAAAATAATTTAATAATAATGAAATAACAGATTTAGAACCTTCAACCAATAAACGTGGATCTAAACGTTTATCGAAATGATTTTCCATGTACTTCATTTCGCCGTGCATGTTGTTGTTGAGCCATTTTTCTAAACGTGGAGCTTCCTCTGCTAAAAAATCAGCTTTTGATATACCGCAATAATCAAAACCCAAGCGCTTTGCTTCTTGTTTAATAAAGGCTGTATGTTTTGATTTACTATACATGCAGAGGAAATTTTTTATAAACGTTCCAGCGCTTGCCATCGTGTTTTAATAATGCAAAGGATTCGCAATTAAATGCAGCTTTAAAATCTTTCTCTTTATAAATTTGCCACGCTTTTGCAAATAGTTCTTTTTTTAAATCTCTAAATGCAACAGTAATGTGTGGATGGAATCCGCGCAAATCTTCATCTTGATTAAACAGATTCAACATTTGTTTCACGTGACGCACCAATTGCTTTTGAAGTTTGTTTAGTGTTTCATTTTTCTCAACATCAATAAAAATTACACGCTCGCCAAAACGAGAAAATTTGTTTAATGAAATTTCGATGTTTTTTTCTTCAAAAGTAAAAGCTGCTAGTTGCTCTATTAATTTATCCTCTTTGTTTTCTTTCCACAAAAAGGCATGTGCAGAGTAATGTGTGCGGGTGAACGCAAGGCGCCTTTGCTATTGTAGGTGTCAGCAAAATCTTGTTTGATGGCTACAATTTCATTGCACAGTTTTTCATGTGGAACAATGGCTATAAAATATCGTTGCTCCATTTAATTTGCTCTGTGTTTTTTGGTAACTTGCACCCTGTAAAGATAAGAGTAGAATTTATCTTATGCAATCTCTCATCGTTGAACGGCAAAATTAAAAGCCTCATTTACACAAGTAAACTGCGTTTTTAATTTTTTGTTCGCCTCGATATATCGCATAAGATAAATTCTACATAAATAAACATAACCGTGCAAGAAAAGAAAGAAAGTGATTGGAGTTTAGTTTCGAAAAAACTAAAAGAACTATATGGCGAGGAACCGCAAATAGATGGAATCCTTTTTTTAATTGGCGTACAAGAGCTGGGCATGGGTTATAAAAAGTTTAAGAAAGATGATAAGCTTGCAGTAATGCACATTGCTATTTGTACTTTATTAGAACCTTATGGCTTTTACGAATTTGCAGGAAGAGATGAAGACGGCTGGCCACATTGGAACATTAAAGAAACCATACCACACCTAGAAGGCAAACAACAAAATAAATTAATGACTGAAGCAATTATAGATTACTTTAGAAATAATGGGTTTATTGAGTAAAATAAAAATAACCCTTCTTTTATTGCTTTTTGTTTTTATGCAAAAAGTGAATGCTCAATATTATGCGACCCTAAATAAACTTGATACTAATAAATACATTCGTTTTGGCGTTGTTCCATACCAATTTTTATCAAGAAGTTCTGGTTTGTATATAGCTTATCAATTCAAAAATTGTGAATTTGAGTTCCGCCCAACTTATACTATACGGACCAAAAATTTAAGTGTTCCATATATGACAGGAATTAAGAATGACAGATATTTTTATCAAGGACTAAACAACAATTTTCTATTTCAACCTAATTTACCAAATAACGAACACTTTCGACTTATTTTAATTTATCGATTATGGTGGTTTAAAAATCAAAAAATACCCGTTGATGGTGTTTCATTATCGAGTAGTTATTCATTTAGCCTAAAACAGAACGCATTTCTGCAAGGCCCAGGCGGTGGAATAGAATATAAGTGGGATGGAAACAATCGCAAATTTGATTGCAATTTTTATTTTAATCTTACTCAAAGTTTTTTGTTCGGTGAAAGAACAATCTTATCTGGATATGCAGGATATTTCGGAAATCAAAAACCTCCAATTACTGAAAAAATTCATCGTTTTATCTTTAACCTAACTTTTGGTTTTGAATTAGGATACAAAAAAATTAATTCTACTAGTCATTAGCCTTTTTCCTCTTCCCCTCCAAATATTTTATCTGCGCAATAAATTTATTTTCTGCGTATTTTAATTTTACATCTTCTGCTTTAATTGCGGGGTCGGGAGTGTACCAAAAAAATTGGGAGTAAAAACTTGAATAGGTTTTGTTTTTAAAAACTACTCTACGCAATGCGTAAGTGTAATTACGGAGAATACCTAATTGTGTTAAACTTAATTCTTCTGCTGTTGTTGAGTCGGGTGCATAAGGTTGTAAAGAACAATATTTTGCAATAGCAGAGAGTTCTTCAGAACCAATACAATTTTTTTTGCTTTTACACCATTTACTTGCCCAGCTGTGCCAACCATGTTCGCCAATACTTATATCATAATCAGGTGCAAAGTTTTTTGCTTTAAACGATAAATAACCGCTGTTTAAATGCACCATTTTAATTTTATTACCTAACTCAAAACCCGGAGTAAAAAGTGACTCAGAAGTCTTTTTAATTGTTCCTTTGCCAATTATTTTCCAATCGATGGCGCGCTTGTCTTTCCAAAAGGTTGAAGGCACATAAAAAATTCCTTGGTCTAAATGCACCTGCAATTCAAAATCATCTATTTGTTTATTTGCCCAGCGTTTACCTGTTGTTATTTGATAATCAAAGGTACGTTGCAATTCAACTGAGCTTCCTGCCTTATAGCTGTAAGTATGCTTAATGGTATTTAAACCAGGTTTAAACACTACATCAAAATAATACACAAAATCATTTCCGTCTATTTTTGTTTTAGAGGAGAAAGAAGTTTCTTTCATTTTCTGAATTTTGTATTCGAGCTCTACACCATTAACAATTACAATAAAATCTGAAATAGAAGGATGTTTCATTTGCTCATCTGTAACATCACCATCTGCAGGTGGTGTAACAAAACCAACGGTTAGTTTTTTTTCGGCTCCAGGATTAAAGAATTCAAAATTTATATCTACGCCCATCCACTCAAAATCGCGTACATAAAATTTAAGCAACTCTTTTTTAAGGAAATTTCTGTTTCTTGTAATGGAATAAGGTTGTTGCCAGATGCGAAGAATGAGCCATCATTGGCTAGTGTTTTTTGAGCGAATACAAATAAAATTATTATTACTAATCCTCTCATTAATTTTGTTTCTTCTTTACAAATCGTGGTTTTTTCTTTTCCTCTTTTGTGAAAGTAAATTTCCCTTCTTTTAATTCAAGCTCGTAATTTCCTTCTGTAATTTCAATTTTTGGTTCATCATTATCTAATTCATTTTTTAGAGAAAGAATAAATTTAAAATCACTAGTTAATGTTCCGTTTAATACGCCATCAAAACTTATAGGCGCGTCGCCCCCACCCGTTTGCTCAGCAAAAACAATGGTTTCGGTAATTTTGTTTTTGTAAATAGAAGTAGCATAAATTGTTTTCGAATAAGAGAAGGGACAAGCGTCTTCTGTTTGGTAATCCAACATCTATAACAATAAGGAAGTGTTTTCGCTAGTTTTAATCTGTGTAATACAAAAGGCTTTTGAATACATTACCGCACCCATATCCAATTGCTGTTTCCACTCTTCGTATTTTCCCAATGCTTTAACCGAATCAATGATGTTGAATTTTTCTACTGCATAATCCACATCCATAAACAAGTCGTTTTTTACAACAGATGTAGCAAGCATGTTTACTTGCTTTCTTCTTAATTTTTTGCCCAGCTTTATCTTCTCTATGTTTTTTGCTTCTATGCTAAAAGGTAAAGTTTCTGTTGTGGTAAAAAAGCTAATCAAACTATCCAATGCAGGATTAGGTTCAATTACTTCAAGCGGGGCAGCTATCGTATCTTTTACCGAATCTTGTTTAGATACAGTAACAATTTCCTTTTCAGGAACATCGCTTGAACACGATGTTAAAACTAAAAAAGAAACAAAAAGTAAAAGGGATAAGATGCGCATATAATTTGTTTTATTTATTCTTTCTCAACAAGTAAACGCTCGCACACCAATCCACTCAGGTGTTCTGAGGTACGCTTGCCATAACTTACTTCCATGCTACCATCAAATTTTTCGATGGATTTGATTTTTATTTTAATACCCAGTTTTAATTCACGGGTATTTAAAAACTTAAGAAAATCTCCAGAGGAATTAGTAACGCCCGAAAGTTTTAATGTATCTCCTACTTTGCAATCGCTTAATTTACTAAAGTGAATCCACTCCATTTTACCTGTTTTATCTGGAATAGGAGAGCCGTGCGGATCAAACTTTGGATAACCAAGTAATTCATCCATTTTCTCGAAAAACTCAGGAGAATGAATGTGTTCGATTTGTTCAGCAATTTCATGAACCTGTTCCCAGCCAAAACTCATTTGTTCCACAAGAAACATTTCGGTAAGGCGGTGTTTACGAATAATTAATCCGGCTTCCCTCCTGCCCTTTTCGGTTAGTTTTAAAGGTTTGTAACTTTCGTAATGAACCAACTTTTTTTCACCCAGTTTTTTCATCATACTGGTAACCGTTGGCATTTTTATTTGCAAGTGTTTGCTAAGCTCGTTTACGCTCACTTCTCCATTCTCTTGCGAAAGATTGAATAAGGCTTTTAAATAGTTTTCTTCGGTAAGAGAATTCATGATTGCTAAGGTAAAAGTAATAATGTAAAGTCCAAGCTTATTCTCTTTGGTTTTTTTGATGTTTAAATTGTTTTGTAAGAACAAATATTTTATATTTGTTCTTAGCGATATTTTTGTGAATTTATTATTTTAAACCAATTTTTTTTCCATGCCTAATTTACGTGATATTTTATCTCCAATTATTTCTGATGCTACTGAAGTACAACACGAACTTTTTACACATGTAGATGAGAAGTTTGTGGGTAAACTTTTGTATAGAAATTATGACCTCACAAACCTTGATTCTGAATTAAAAGAGATTCACGCACAATTACAAGGTCATGCTTATGATTACACTGTTGAAGTACAAACAATAATTAAAATAACAGCTGAAAACCGCAATTTATAACAATTACTAACCCCCTAAAAACAAATAAATATGATTAAAAATTTACTTTTTGGATTACTCTTCTTTTTTAGCGTTAATGCATTTTCTCAGCAAACTTATACTGTTACTTATAACTCTACTTCAAATGTAACTTGTGATATTGGGGATACATTAAAATTTTATGGTACAATACCTGGCTTTTATGGTGTGTCTATAGGCAGCTCAGTAGTTATTGCTCCACATGCTTGTAATACATCCCCTTATTATATTGGATATTATGTTGTTGTGAGTGGTGATAATACATTTGGCATTAACGGCACTTGGAATGGCACCATAACAGTAAACCCAGGTGTTGGTCTTAGTTACACTAAACAACAAAGCAATAAAATTTCTTTATTCCCAAACCCTTTTACAAGCCTGCTAAAGGTAAGCTCAATAAGCAAAGCTGAGTTAAGTGTGTTTAACATTACAGGTAAAAGCATTTTAAAACAACATATAAACGAAGGCGCTACTGAGCTTGATTTATCGTCGTTTGCAGCAGGTGTTTATTTTATAAGAGTTGGCGCAAGTACTTACCGCGTTATTAAAGAGTAGGTTTTCTATTTCGTTTCTTTAAATAAATTATTTAAACCGCCCCACAAGGCGGTTTTTTTATTTCTATAAGCAAATCATAATAAGCATAGTTTAATATATTTGTTAGATTAATCTAACTATTTATATATTTGCATTATGATTTTAAATAAAATTTTAATTTTTCTATTAATTATTTCCTGGCAGCTTGGCATTTCTCAAAGCGGAAAAATTATTGGTACGATTGAGCTTGAGCAAAGCAAAGCTGAGTTTGTAAATATTGGAATTCCAGAGCTAGGAATTGGAACTTTAAGTAAAGAAGATGGAACTTACGAACTTAATAAGATTAAGCCAGGGAAATACAAATTGGTAGTTAGCCTTATTGGTTATGTTGCCCAAGAAAAGAATATTGAAATAAAGGATTCTATTACCCTTATAAACGACTTTTATCTCGTCAAAAGCGAATCCACACTAAACGAAGTTGTTATTAGCGGAACGCAAAAAGAAACAAGCAAACTCGATAGTCCAATTCCCGTAGAAGTTTATACCTCCAATTACTTTAAGAAAAACCCTACTCCCAGTATTTTTGAAGCTTTGAGTATTGTTAACGGAGTTCAACCGCAATTAAACTGTAATGTGTGCAACACCGGAGATATCCACATTAACGGTATGGAGGGACCATATACCATGGTGCTTATTGATGGGATGCCAATTGTTTCTTCCCTTGCAACTGTGTATGGTTTATCAGGAATACCAAACAGCATGATAAAAAGAATTGAGGTTGTTAAAGGCCCAGCTTCTACACTTTATGGTAGCGAGGCTGTTGGTGGATTAATTAACATCATTACAAAAGATGCTTATTCGGTTCCGAAATTCTATACTGATCTTTCTGCAACAGGACTGGGCGAATACAACATGGATATATCAACAAAGGGAGAAAAAGGTAAGGTTTCTGCCCTACTCGCTTTAAATGGATTTTGGTTTGATAAGATACACGATATCAACAATGACAACTTCACCGACATCACTTTACAAAAAAGATTTTCGATTTTCAATAAAATAAATTTTGCCTACAAACCACAGCGTACAGTAAGTATAGCATTTAGATATTTATTGGAAGACCGTTGGGGAGGAGAAAGAAACTGGACCAAACAATTTAGAGGCGGAGATAGTATTTATGGAGAAAGTATTACGACCAACCGAGCAGAAGCAATTGGTAAATGGGAACTGCCATTTGCTAAACAAAATGTTACCCTAGATTACTCTTACAACTTCCACCAACAGGATAGTTACTATGGAACAAACAAATACTACGCGCAACAGCATACAGGCTTTACACAATTGCGTTGGGATAAAAAAATAAAACAGCACGATTTATTAATGGGCCTCCCCTTCCGTTTTATTCATTATGATGATAATACTCCAGGAACAAGCCAAGGTGATTCTATAAGCCAAACAAATGCGCCTAGCCAAACTATTTTACCTGGTGTATTTATACAAGATGAGATCCGCCTTAAGGAAAAGCTAACAACACTTATTGGTTTGCGTTATGATTACCACAATCAACATGGAAGTATATTTACTCCCCGCTTAAGTTTTAAATGGCAACCAAATAAGCTAAATACAATTCGCCTAAGCGGAGGGAATGGATTTAGAGTGGTGAATTTATTTACCGAAGATCATGCAGCTTTAACCGGGGCAAGAAAGGTTATAATAACAGAGGAATTAAAACCCGAACAGTCTTGGAATGGAAACTTAAACTACACCACACAATACTTCCATAAGAAAGGATTCATAGAAGTTGACGCTAGTATCTTTTACACCTACTTCACAAATAAGATTGTTGCCGACTACACAACAAATGCCCAGCAAATTATTTACGACAACCTAAAAGGCTTTGCTGTTTCACGTGGAACAACTTTGAACTTAGACTTAAACTTTACAAAAGGATTGAAGTTAAAAACAGGTATTACAATTATGGATGTATTCCAAAAGGAAAAGGATACACTTGGAAACCTGGTAAGAAGAACCCAGCAATTTGCTCCGATGTATTCAGGCACATTTGTATTAAGTTATACTATACCAAAAGCAAAGATAGTGTGCGACTTAAGTAGCAACTGGAAAGGTCCAATGTACTTGCCGGTAGTGCCAAATGATTTTCGCCCAAAAATGTCGCCATGGTTTGCCTTAGTTAATTTACAACTAAGTCGTAAGTTTAAGAATGAACTTGAGGTATATGGTGGCGCTAAAAACCTTTTAAACTTTATACCAAAGAATCCAATCCTTCGTCCTGAAGATCCTTTTGATAAGAAGATAGGGGAGAACAACCCAAATGGATTTACCTTTGATCCAAGTTATAACTATGCTCCTGTTCAAGGAATAAAAGTATTCCTTGGAGTGAGGTGGAGTTATAATAAGTAATCACTTCTATATGAGGATAAACAAAAAGGCCCAACCTATATGGTTGGGCCTTTTTTAGTTCCACGTGGAACATTCTATTTACTTCGTTTAAAAGAATCTAATCTAAAGATTAAGCCGTGGCCTGAAACACCAATCACCTTCCCGAAAAATTTATAATTGGTTCCAAAGTTAAGAGTATCTTCATATACCATTCCGGATCAAACAAGTGTATATTAGCATAGTTCTTACCTGTTACAAATAAATCCCTTCCATATAGAATCTTGCTTTGTCCTTTAGAACTTCTGGCCTGGTAGTTTTGTCTCATTTGTAAAGCTACATACTCCGGAATGTAAATCTGACCACTATCCACATAAGCCTCCAAACATTCAGTACACTCATCATCATGTACAAACAAAACAGAATTAGTGTCCTTAACAATGTACTCCTTATTAACTGAATCCCTTATAAATTCTCCTAATGAATCAAATCTAGTTTCGCGTTTCCTTTCCTCAGTTGAACTAACGCAAGAAGTAAAAAGAAAAGCCCAGCCAATAAATAGCTGGGCAAAAATTCAGTATAGTTTCACGTGGAACAAGTCTATCGTTTCTTGAAAATGTATATTTGAGAAGAGAACTCTAAGCCTGTTTTGTTTGCTTTAAGATTTGAACGAAGTCCAGTAAAGAAAGCTTTGAAGTAAGAAATTTTACCGTATTTGCATTTCTCACTAAGCATAGATACATAATACGAATCAAAAACCATTGGAAGAACCTTTACTTGTTTATAACCTTTAGACTCAAACAAGGTCTTCATATCCTTTGGCGTAAAATGATACAAATGACGTGGCACATCATAAGCTGCCCAAAATGGTCCGTACTTCTTTGCATCATAAGAAGAGCAGTTTGGGACTGCAATAAGTAAAGCGCCTTTATCATTTAAGCGTTTAGAAATAAAATTAAAGAAAGCATCCGTATCATGTATATGTTCTAAAACATGCCACATTGTGATTGCGTCAAACTTCTCATTAGGAAATGTAAAATCGAAATCAGATATAGAAGAAGCTGAAGAAATACCATTTGTTTCCTTTGCAACTTTACGTGCATCCGGATCTGGTTCAATCCCGAAAGTATTCCAAGCATTCTTTTTACATACAGAAAGGAAAGCACCAACTCCACAACCAAAATCTAAAATTGTTCCCTTCTTAACGGAATGGTGCATTACCAATTGTAGTTTCTTAATAAGAGTATAAGAACGAACCCAATGATAAAGTCGGTGTATTAAACCTGTTTTAGTATTGGTATGTGAAATATAATCTTCCGACTTATAATACTTAATAATTTCGCTTTCGGATGGGCGAGGGGAGGTGAACTTAAATCCACAAGCCTTACATGATTGTATTTGAAAATCTTCTTTTGTTACAGTATGATCCTTACAAATAATAAAAGGAACAAACTCAGTTGAACCACATACTAAACATTTATTTACTTCTTCCATATCTTAAGTTCCACGTGGAACATTTATGTTTCTTTTAAGGAGTAGAAATAGAATCTGTTTTAGGAGCCTCTTTAATTCTTAACCAACCTAATACATCTTTATTATCTAATTTATATTTATTACCAAAATCGCCATATCCAAAAAGAGCACGAGAACTTTCGAAAGGTCCTGCGTTTTGTTGGATAACTTCTAAAGCTCCATCATATACATTTGATATAATTGCTATGTGTCCATGAACATGTTTTTTGTTCTTCTTTAAGATCAAAAAATCTCCAACGGAAGGCAAACTAAAGCTTGGGTTTGTAAACTGCAATAAATCTCTCTTAGTATTTAACTCTCCGTCTGCAACTTTGGGATCAAAAAACTCCTCCGGATTACCGGCAACATTAGGCATCTTATGTTTATACTTCTCGTAATAATACCTCTTAATAAACTCTTCACTATGGTGTTTTAATCCCAACTTATATCCATCTTTAGCAACATTTTCATCTTCAATATTTTCTATACTTCCATTGTAATAAACATATACACCATTTAAAGAATCTAAAACCTGTCCAACTGCATAATCAGGATTGGGGTTCGACTTTTTAATTACTCGGAAAACAAAATATCCTATAAGTAATAAAGCTACTGATATTGATATATAAAGTATTTTTTTGTTTTGTGTCATACTATTTTCCTAAATGAACTAATAATATTGAAATATCACTTGGGTTTACTCCACTTATTCTGCTTGCTTGTCCAACTGTTCTTGGTCTTAATTTCCTAAACTTTTCTTTTGCTTCCGCACCTAAACTTGCTAGTTTAGTAAAATCAAAATCTTCCCCAATTACATAATTATCTAATCGAGCCATCTTTTCAGCATTCTCCTTTTCTTTATCAATATATCCCGAATACTTCATTTCATTTTCTGCTTCTTCAATTGCATCTATTCGAGTATCTTTTAAAAACTCATTTAGTGAAACTGAATTCTTTGCCATATCAGCAATAGAAACATTAGGGCGAGAAAGCACATTAAAATAACGTACCTTTTGGTTAATAGGAGCGGAGTCGATTGATTCTAAATATGTATTTATTTCTGTTGGCTCAACACTTGTATTTTTAAAGAAGTCAACTACCTTTTCGGCAGAAGCTACTTTTTTATTTACAGCTTCTAATCTTTCATTAGAAGCCAACCCTAATTTATTCGAAATTGGAGTTAAGCGAATATCAGCATTATCCTGGCGAAGTAATAAACGATACTCAGCACGAGAGGTAAACATACGATAAGGTTCTTCTGTTCCTTTGGTAACTAAATCATCTATTAAAACTCCAATATAAGCATCATAACGATTTAAAATTAATGGTTCTTGCTCCTTTACCTTTAAATGTGCGTTCATACCAGCCATTAATCCTTGGCATGCAGCTTCTTCATAACCCGTTGTACCATTAATTTGACCTGCAAAATACAGATTATCAAGTACTTGTGTTTCTAAAGTGGTTTTTAATTGAGTAGGAGGGAAGTAATCATACTCAATTGCATATCCAGGACGGAACATTTTTACTTTCTCGAAACCTGGAATTAATTCTAATGCTTTTTGTTGTACATCTTCGGGTAAGGAAGTTGAAAATCCATTTACATAAATTTCAACTGTGTTCCATCCTTCAGGTTCAACAAATAATTGATGACGTTCTCTTTCTGAGAAACGTGTTATTTTATCTTCAATACTTGGACAGTAGCGAGGTCCTAAACCTTGTATACGGCCTGCAAACATTGGAGATTTTTCGAATCCTGTTTTTAATATATCGTGAACCTCTTGATTGGTGTAGGTTACATGACAAGGTACTTGTTTTTTTACTTCACCTTTTTCGTTTGGAATAAAAGGAGAAGTCCCATCTAAATAAGAAAACTTGTCTACCACTTCATCTCCTCCTTGAACTTCCATTTTATCGTAGTTCAATGAGCGACCGTCAATACGAGGAGGTGTACCGGTTTTCATACGACCGCTTTCGAAACCAAGTTTTACTAATTGCTCGGTAATTCCGTAAGCAGCGCTTTCACCTGTGCGTCCACCGCCAAATTGTTTTTCTCCAATATGTATAATGCCGTTTAAAAAGGTACCATTTGTAAGTACAACGGCTTTTGATTTAAATTCGATACCCATTCCACTTACTACTCCTTCAACACGTTTACCGTCTTGAGAAATAATAAGTCCTTTAACCATATCTTGCCAAAAATCAACATTAGGTGTTTGCTCAAGCATATAGCGCCATTCGCCCGCAAACATCATACGATCATTTTGAGTGCGCGGGCTCCACATTGCAGGGCCTTTGCTACGATTAAGCATTCGGAACTGTATTGCTGATTTATCAGAAACAATTCCTGAATAACCACCCAATGCATCAATCTCGCGAACGATATGGCCTTTAGCGATACCACCCATTGCAGGATTGCAACTCATTTGTGCAATGGTTTGCATATTCATGGTAATAAGTAAAACCTTAGAACCCATGTTAGCAGCTGCAGCTGCGGCTTCGCAACCAGCATGACCTGCACCAACAACAATTATATCGTACGAATATTGCAAATTATTTTTTATTGTAATTTGCAAAGATAGTAAAGTGTAATGGTAATTAAGCGATTATTTTATAACAAAAAAGGACAGAAAATTTGTCCTTTTTTGTTATAAATTTTTATTTTTGTTTGAGTTCATAGATTCTTTTTCCTGTTTCCAAATCAAACAGATAAACCCAAAAATCTTCTTTATCCACAAAAGCGTTTCCTGTTCCAACTGCTAACTTAGTACCATCTGCACTTATTTTAACTGAATTTATTGATCCCTTTATTTTTTTATCCGTTACATTTTTTAGTTTATTATCTAATGGGTTTTTAATCGTAAGGATAGTCGATTGATTTGTTTTTATATTAACAATATGAACCGTTTGGCTAGTAAACGCAATAACAATCTCGTCTCTTTTTGGATGTAATATTACATCCACTATACTAATTAGCGATACATAATTTTCTGATATAACACTCTTTCCTTTATCAGCATATACAACAAATTCATTTTCATAACCCATTTTTCGCGCGACAAATGTTGCTATATAAACTGTATAGTTAGCTTTAAAAGAGCTTAGTCTATATCCTTCTTTTTCTTTCAGTTTAAATGACTCTATTTCAAATGTTGCTAAATCGTAACTAAAAATAGTTACATCTTCTTGAACGAGATAAAATTCCTTACTGTTCGGATGAAAATCAACACCATTCACACTATATGTTAAACCCCATTTTTTTATTAATTCACCTGTTTCAACACTAAATGTTAAGAGATAAAAATCGCTGCCATGGCAAACTATATATTTACCATCAGGACTAACAGCAAAATTTGATTTTAATATTTTTCCGTTGTCATAAAATATTGTGTGGAGCTCTTTGTTTGTTTCGCTTTCAAATACTTTTATAATTAACTCTTTGTTTTCAACTGTTTTAGTAATATAACGTTTACCATCTGGTAATTGATTTTGTTTGTTTCCTTAACAGCTTTAATAAAATTACCTGTGGCTAAATCCCAGTATTTTGTTCCTTCTCCATCGTTTGCAAAACTCATTAAAGTCTTACCATCATTTGAAAATTGTATGTCAGCTACTGGAGCTTTATGCGTTTGTGATACTAGTGATTCAAAACTAAAAAGAAATAGTAATGATGCTAATTTAAATGCTTTTGTTTTCATTTTATTTTTCAATTGGAAGTGAATATGATATTTCGTAATTAATTGTCGCAAATCCTTTGTATTCAGCTTTTACGGCCTTAAGTACATCCGAACAATTACAATTCTTATTAATTAATTTTTTTGTACTAGTATAGCCTGATATACCATGTTTATTAAATTCTTCTTCTGCTTGCTTAACTATTTGCTCTTCTGTTGCTTTATTTGTTTTATCCTCAACTTGTATTAACATTAAATAAGAATCGCTTGAAACGGTTCCAAAAACACTGATACTTGAATGAGATAAAATATAAGTTACGCAGTTGTTATTTTTTGTTTCAACCTTAAATGTTTTATTAAGCCAGTTGTTATAATCCTCTTTAGATTTTTTAAAAAACTCGATATTTTCTTGGTTTTTTTCTTCAATATTTTTTATGTAGTTATCGTAGGCTTCTTTATTATCGGCTATTTTAACACCTAAATAAAAGTATCCCGAATCTTGCCCAATAATTTTATTCCCATCCTTAAAATTATAAATCCCTTTACCATTTGGTTTATCTAAAATCCATTCTCCTACATATTCTTTATTAAGTGAAGTCCAAACCATTTTTCCAAATCCTGAGCGACTATTTCTTTTCCAGCTTCCTTCATAAATATCACCGTTTGGCCATGTTTTTATACCATTACCGTGTTTATTATCATATTTCCAATCGCCAATATATGTTTCCAAATTGGCTTCCTTTATCTTTCCCTTTCCATCCCTTCTTAATCCATTTACTTCTCCTTCATAATAATCCTCATTTTCGTATTTTATTTCAGCAATACTTTTACCTGCATCATTCTTTTTCAGAGTAATTTGAAGGCCAGTAATATAGTTATGTTTACCAATTACTAATGTGTTTTTATCCCACGTGCCTTTGGAAATAACAGAAATTGACTTATAACTACCTTCTCCATTCATCTCACCATTTAAATACTCCCCTTCATAAGAACTACTGTCGTTACAAATCCATTTTCCCTTTTGTCTCTTTCCCTCAATAAAATATCCGTCAAAAACAAATCCCGAATTACCTAAACTTGGCTTATACTCCCAATGAGCAAGTCCGTCCAGTAATCCTTGTTTAAATTGACCAGTAATTTTATGTTCTTTAAAATTTACATCTTCAATGGTTCCTTTTCCGTCATTACAATTTCCATCAATACATTTCCAACGTTTGCTTGCATATTCTTTTTCTGAAAGCTGCGCAAATGATGTAAAACAAGAAAAGATTGAAATCACCATAATAATGTTAACAATCTTTACTTTAAGAAATAATTGTAAAAAATCCATAAATCTACTAAACCATGTTCAAACGTTGAAGTAATTCATCTTTATATGAACCTCCTATTGGAACAGATTTTTTATCTTTTTCTAAAACCAAATTATGATTTTCGATAGCAACAATTTTATCGATACGAACGATGAATGAACGATGAACACGCATAAACTCGTTAGGAGCAAGGCGCTTTTCAATATCTTTCATTGTGCTATGAATAGTATAACGTGTAAGTTCTGTATTAATTACAACGTAATCTTTTAATGCTTCGATAAAGAAAATATCTTGTGTATTTACTTTTACTAAACGACTGTTTGATTTAACAAACAAAATATCCTTTGCGCCTTCTTTATTCTCTACTAAAGAATATAAAAAGTCGCGCTCTTTTTTAATTTCGCTTACTTTTTTATGCTTGTAAATAGCCATTTCAATAGAAGAATGAAGATCAATTTCTTTGAATGGTTTTAAGATATATCCATAAGGTTCAGTAATTTTTGCTTTTGCTAAAGTGCTTTCATCTGCATAAGCTGTTAAGAAAATAACAGGAATATTCATTTCTTTACGAACTACATCAGCGGCATCAATACCACTCATTTCGCCCTTAAGCATGATATCCATTAATACTAAATCAGGATGATGTTCGCGAGCAAGACTAATAGCGTCTTCACCATTGTTTGCTGCGCCTACAACATTGTATCCTAATTTTTTTAAACTGTTTTGAATGTCTTTTGAAACGATGCTCTCGTCTTCAATTACCAGTATGTTTGTTTTAGACATTTTTATCTGTTATTTGTTTAAACGTTATTTCAAATTTAGTCCCATTACTCTTATCTAATTTTATTTCTCCTCCAATTTGTTCCACAAGTGTTACAACTAATTGTAGACCCAAGCTTTCGGTGTTCCTAAAATCGATTTCGTTTGCTAATCCGACCCCGTTGTCTTTAATAATTAAAGTTACGTCGTCGTTTTGCTTTTTCAAAGATATAAAAATAAATCCTTGTTTTTTACCCGGAAAAGCATATTTAAATGCATTTGATACCAATTCGTTAACAATTAAGCCACAAGGGATGGAAGTATCAATGTTTAAAAACACTCTTTCTACATCAAAATTTAGTTTTACATGGGCGTGGTCGATGCTATAAGAATGAAATAAATTCTTTACTAGCATTATTAAATACTCATCAAAAGGAATTTCGGCAAACTGCTTATTTTGGTACAATGCCTCATGAATAAAGGCCATTGATTTAATTCTGTTTTGACATTCGCGTAAAATATAGAGCGTATTATCGTCTTTTACGTATGTAGATTGCAGGTTAAGAATACTGGAAATTACTTGTAAATTATTTTTTACACTATGATGAACCTCTTTTAAAAGTACTTCCTTTTCTTTAAGAGAAGTTTTTAATTTTTCTTCAGAAAGATATTTATCAGTGATATTAAAAGTAATATATGAAACCTCTTCAATACCACCACTTGGTAGGTAAACAGGGTCCAAGAAAGTTTCATAAAATGTGGTTTCACCAGTTGGTTTTACAACACTAGTTGTATAAAATCCTGGTTTACCTTTAATAGCATCTTTATGCAATTTAGCCCAATTTTTGTATTCATCTGGTGCAGTTTTTGAAATTGTCCCTTCACCTATTCTCTTACCAATATGAGTTTCATAGCCATAATCTTCCTTAATACTTTCGAAATAATTTTTATTAAATGAAGTAAGAATAAAATCTTTATTAATGGTATAAATTAAATGCGAAGAACTTTCAAAAATCGCTTTAATTAAAGCTGTTTGGCGGTTTTTTTCTTCTTCAATTTGTTTCCTTAATGTTATATCATTTGCAATACCTGAAATTTCAACAAGCTTGCCTTGTTTATCATAAATTGGTGATAAAAACGTTTCACGCCAAACTGTTTTGCCTTGTTTATCTTTTACACTATAAATGAACTCAACGTTTTCTCCCTTTGCAACTTTTACTAAGTAATTACTTATTTCATTATTCTTTTCTTTTGTTGTAACAAAAGGTTCTTTAATCATACAATCACCTATTTTCGGGTTAATTCCGAAAATATTCCCAATAAATTTTTCATAGTTTTTATTGAAAGAAGTAAGTTCAAATTTGGTATTCATTGACCAAATCTGATGATGAGAATTTTCAATAATTGCATTTAATTTTGCTGCTTGATCAATAGTTTTTTCTTGATAATACTTTAATTCAGTAATATCTATTGCCATACCACCTATTTCTGTTAACTCAAGATTGTTTCCAAAAATTGGATATAAATTTATTTGCCTAAAAACCTTTTTTCCATCAGGCATGCCTCTTTCGGTAACAAAAGTAATTGGCTTTTTTTCTGTAATAACCTCATTGTATTTTGCATCCCAAAATTCCACATAATATTCTGCAATTTCAGATTCCTTTGTTTTCGCAAGTTTTTTTCCTAATTCAGGATAAAAACCATATTGCGAATAGATTGCATTTGAATATTTAGAATTAAATGTAACAAGTTCTTGGTTAGTATTTACAGACCAGAATAATTGTTCACCGTTTTCAAAAATAGCTTTGAGTTTATTTGCGTTTCATAATTACGTATATCAGTGATATCATTAGCTAAACAAGATATTTCAACTACTTCTCCGTTTTTATAAATTGGATTTAAATAAATGAGACGATATGTTTCATTACCATTATCATCCCTTTCTACTCTTTCTAATTTTTGAGCTTCTCCTTTAAATACTTGTTCATAAAGTGGTTGCCAATATGCTATATAATCATTTCTTTTCTTTAAATCTTTTATTTGGTCTTCTAATTTTGATTTTGTTGAACGATTACAGCATATTTGAAAAAAACAACATTTGAAAAATTTGTATTAAAAAATCCTATTTCAAAATTTTTATTAACTGTCCAAACTAAATGCGATGAATTTTCAAAAATTGCTTTTAAACGTGATGATTGTTGAATAAGTGCTTCTTGATTTATTCGAATTAATTCTTCTTGCTTTTTATTTTCTGTAATATCACGTGAAACACCCATGGTTCCTACAACTTCACCCTTTTCATTTCTAAGAACTGACGCAGATAAATAACTTATAAACTCTTTACCGTCCTTTTGTTTTATTTACAACTTCACCTTTAAAATATCCAGTAGAAAATAATTTACTTATAGCTTCCTTTTGATTGGTTTTATTGCTAAACATTATATCTGCACTTTGTCCAATCAATTCGTTAGCAGCATATCCAAACTTTTCTAATGCAGCTTTATTAAATTCTATTATATATCCATTTTTATCACTAGCCGTGATCATATCTAAGGATGAATCAATAATAGATTGAAGATAATTTTTTGTTTTATTTAATTCCTCTTCTGTTTTTATTCTATTCTGAATTTCTAATTGTAATTTTTCGTTTGTTAATTCAGCTTCTTGTGCCCTTTTCGTTCCTTTTCGAATAGGTATTCTTTTGTTATATCTTGAAAAATTAACTGAGCAGCTTTTTTCCATTAAAAATAACTGGACTTGTAGTTAAATTTACAACAAATTTTTCGCCCTTTTATTTGTTATTGGATAAACGCATTTGGAGCAAATCATCCTTTAATAGCGGCAAGAGTTCTATTCAAGGCAATTTTTTTATATTCACCATCTAAAAAATCGAATATATTTACATCACTTATTTTATCTTCCTTTTTTAATCCTCCAATTCTATATGCCTCTTCATTTCCAAATAAAACAGTTCCGTTTTCATGTATAAAAACACCAACAGGCATTTTTTCAAGCAAGTTTTTATAATCAATCCACTTTTGGTTTAATTCATCTTCAGCCTTTTTCCTCTCTGAAATATCAGTAATAAAACCTTCGATGTATAATAACTTCCCTTTTTCATCATAAACGCCTTCACCTTTTTCCCACACCCATAATTCTTTCTTTTGCTTAGAAATAATACGGTATTCAATTTCAAATGCAGTTTTATTTTTTATTGCGAAATAAATATCTTCCTTTCCAAGAAACTTATCCTCTGGATGAACTAAATCGGAAAGTGATTTATTCAAATTTCCTAATAGATCTTTTGGTTTATATCCAGTAAGTTCATAACAGCCATCACTTAAAAATTGCATAGTCCAATGCTTATCATTTAAACAACGATAAGCCATACCAGGCAAATTATTAAATAAATTTTTTAGTGTACTTTCCTTTTTTTCAAGTTCAATTTCAGCAAGTTTTTGTGCAGTAATATCTCGTGAAATACCTTCCTGTCCTATGGTTATACCGTCTTTTTTTATTTGAGTATAACGTGTTTCAAGCCAAATAGTTTTTCCAGTTTTTGTTATAAACCTTACAATTTGTGGTTTATTAATATCTTCAAATTCGTTTTTTTTCTCCTCTAGAGTTTTTTTTGTTTGTTCAACACTCAACTTTTTCTGGTCTTCTGGATGAACTATTTTAAAACCGAAATAAGGATCTTCATAAAACTTTTTTAACGGATAACCCGTTATTTTTTCCATTGAAGGACTTATATAAGCATAATGTGGGTGAGGAAGAAAATAATATGAAAATATAACATCACTAGCATTATCTGCAAGCAATTTATATTTTCTACCGCTTCTTTTGTTTTTCTTCATCACTAATTCGTGCAGTTATATCCGAGATATTCCAAGGTTTGCAATATGTTCCTTTTATCATTAAACTGCGGAAATATTTTCTCTTCTAACCAAATATATTGTTTTTTTTTTTTGTGGTAAATACGATAAGTAAAAGACTGTGGAGTTTTAAATTTATTTAATTTTTATTTGCCTCATATAGTTTAGTCAAATCATCAGGATGGGCTAAATCAATAGTAAGCTTTGGATTTTTTATATAATCTGTAGCCGTAATTCCTACTAAATCGACTAATTGTTCAGATATATATTCAATTCTGTTTTCAACTTTATTATAATAAAAAACTACTTCATCAATTTTAGAAATAATACTTTTAAAATTATTTTTTGATTTTAGTAATTCTTGTTGTATTATTTTTCTTTCACTTATATCCCTAAAAAATCCTTGGAGTACTTGTTTACCTTTATAATAAACAGGTTTAGCAAACGACTCAATTATTAAACTATTTCCTTTACAATCGTAACACTTACTCTCAACACCAACAGAGGGTTTTCCATTTAATATATCCTTATTAGCATTCTTAATTTTTTTATGATCTTCTTTTCTTACAATATCATAGATACTAAGTTTATCAAGGTTTTTAACTTGTTCTTTACTTAATTTAAATAAATCAATAACTGCTTTATTTAAATAGTAAACTTTTTTCTCATCATATAAAACATAGCAAAATGGAATATTTTCAAAAACACTTGGATCTATATCAACTTCTTTTTTAATTTTTACATTATTTTTCTGAACAACAGGATGCGTTAATTTTTGCACTTGTTTTTTAAGTGCATTAATTTCTTTAATAAGATCTACTTTTGTCTTATTTTTCAGATTCATCCTTTTTTACTTCAGTTGTTGATTTACCAGGATCAGCTTTTTTTACTTTTCCTTCATAAGCTCTTAATGATTCTTCATAAGTTGGTAACACAACTTTTCCGTTCCATTTAGTTTCGATATCATTATCATAATCAACAGAAATAATAGGTGTTCCATCTTCTTCAAAATATGCCCAGTTGCCTTGTTTCATTCCACCTGCATAACTCCCACTAGCCATTAGTTTACCATTTTCATAATACATGGTATGTTTACCATCAGGGTCGCCTGCATTAAAATTACCTGTAAATAATAATTGATTGTTGCTTACATAATATGCCTTCCAAATACTATCTGGTTCACCTAATCTATAATTACCTTGCTCTTTATAATTTGCAATTTCATAATACCAAAATCCTTCTTTTAAATCATCCGAATATTCGCCTTTGGTAATTACTTTTCCATCAATGGTGAATTCTTCCATTAAACCTTCACGTTTACCGCCTTTGTAATTCTCTTTAATCCACACATTACCATTTTCGTAATACCAAATCCATTCGCCTGTTGGTAAGCCATTTTTATTGTATTTACCTTTTTGTTCTATTTTTCCACTTGGATAATAATAAATCCAATCACCTGATTTCTTATCATCTTTATATAAAGCCTTTGTTTTTATTTCACCTGTTAAATGATACTCTGTCCAAATGCCTTGTTTACGGCGGATACTATCAACTGCACCTTTTTCTAATAAATATCCATCATCATAAACAATTGCCGAATCAGGTATACTTACTCTTTCACATTTAAATATTTTACGTGAAATTGTATCATCGTATATTAAAATGGAATCACACACTTCTTTACTTTGTTTGTAATGATAATGTGTTCCAATTGGCATTTTATTTAAGTAAGAACCTTCATATCTTACATTTCCATTTTCATAATATGCTTTTATAACATCCGGTATAATAAGTTCTTTAGCATTTTCTACTTTTTTACCATTATCAAATTTTTCTATGTTTTTTAAATCACCTTTATCGTTGTATTCCTTTTTATAACCATCTATTTCATTTGCTTTATAACGTGTTTCTGTTTTTACTTTACCATCTGCATAAAATTCTTTCCATAAACCTTGTTTCTTTCCATTCTCATCTTTACGATTAATTTTTTCTGAACGTTCTACAAAACCCATTTTATATAATGTCATTGATATAATGGTTGAATCCTCTGTGTATTCATACGCCCAGCCATCAGCTTTTCCATTTTTAAACGGAATTAATTGTTTTGTTTTACCCGATTTAAAATAATTATATGAATTACCAGATTTAATATTTTCTACAAAACTTTCTCGCTGTATTACTTTTCCTAAAGTATCATAGGTACAAACAAAACCAGTTTTTTTACCTTCTTTATATTCGTAGCTTCTTGTAATTTGGCCCTTTTCATTATAGAATTTCCAGATACTGTCTAATTGGTAATTTTTACGATTTCCTTCGTTTTTTATTTTACCATTTTCATAATAGTTTTTCCAATAAGCATCTGGTTTACCATCGCGCATCGTTCCTTCGCTAGATACAATTCCGTTATCATAATAAAATTTATTGTATCCATTTGGATTTACATCATTCTTTACTTGTCCATTAAAAATTAATGGCAAACAAAAAATAAATATGTAAAATAGCTTTTTCACTACAATCCAAATTTAGCAGATAATTCTAACATTTTACTAATTGGAAGCTTAGCTTTTTCAATTAAATCCTTATCCATAAAAATCTCTGGTTGCTCATATTTTAATGCAATGTAGATTTTTTCTAAGGTATTTAGCTTCATATGCGGACAATCGTTACAAGCACAGGTATTATTAGGCGGGGCAGGTATAAAGGTTTTATTTGGAGAAGCTTTTTGCATTTGATGAATAATACCAGTTTCTGTAGCTACAATAAATTCAGTAGCCTCCGATTTTTTTGAATAATTTAAAATAGCAGTAGTACTACCAATAAAATCAGAAATATCTAATAAAGCAGCTTCACACTCAGGATGACTTAATAATAGAGCATTTGGATGTTGATGTTTTAGTTTAGTAATTTTCTCTAATGAAAAAATTTCATGAACCATGCAGCTTCCATCCCATAACAACATATTACGACCAGTAATTTTATTAATGTAAGCTCCTAAATTTTTATCGGGAGCAAATATTATCTTTTGGTCTTTAGGATATGATTCAACTATTTGCACCGCATTTGTGCTTGTTACAATAACATCTGAGAGCGCTTTAATATCTGCAGTACAGTTTATGTAGGTTAACACAATATGATCAGGGTGTTGAGCTTTAAATGCTGCAAATTTATCGGGCGGACAAGAATCAGCTAAAGAACATCCCGCTTTTAAATCCGGAATCAATACTTTTTTTGATGGATTTAAAATTTTTGCGGTTTCTGCCATAAAATGTACACCTGCAAATAAAATGATATCGGCTTTTGTTTTTTCTGCTTGCTGGGCAAGACCTAAACTATCACCAATAAAATCCGCAATATCTTGTATGTCAGCATCTTGATAGTAATGCGCAAGAATAACTGCATTCTTTTCTTTCTTAAGATGGTTAATTTCTTCGAACAAATCAAGAGTTGGATCAATTTCTTTTTCTAGATATCCTTTATTCAATAACATATAATATAAATATTTAAAATTTTTAAAATAAAAAAGCTGTTATTATTATAGCCTGTTAGTATGGTTAAGTAATAATTGGGTATTTACTTGCATTTGTGCTTATTAAATACTCATCAACATTTAAGTAACATACTAAGCTACTGATAAACAACACAAAAATACGATAATTAACAACGTGTTAGTTTCTTATTTGTTATAAAAATAGTGAAATAGCTGCTGTTTATATTGCTTGTAACTTGTTAAGAAATTGGTGCAAAATAAATGTGCTTTGCTATTGCAGCTAACATTTACCTTCTGCATATAAAAAGTACTTAACATTGTGATGATTTTGACTTAATAAGTTATTAACGTAAATAAAATTTGTACACATGTTTTGTGTGAATAACCTTGCGAGTGATAGCTTAATTATCAGCACATTAATTTACAAACAAATTTCGCTGTTTGTATAATTACGATAAATTTGTTCTCTGAACACAAGTAAATAATAGGTATAGTAAATTATAATCATATGAAATTAGCAATTGGTAGTGATCACGCGGGTTTTGAGTTAAAAGAAGCAGTACGAAAGTACTTAATATCTAAAAACATTGAGGTAGATGATAAAGGATGTTATTCACTTGACCGTGCAGATTATCCAGATTTTGGACACGCAGTTGCTTTAAGTGTTGAAGCTAAGCAAGTTGACCTAGGTATAGTAATTTGTGGCAGCGGAAACGGAATTAATATGTCTGCAAACAAACATAAAGGTATACGCAGTGCGCTTTGTTGGAACGATGAAATAGCAGCTTTAGCCCGTCAACACAACGATGCTAATATAATGGCTTTACCTGCAAGGTTTATGAGTGTTGAAATGGCTCAGAAATGTGTTGATGCATTCTTAAGTTCGACTTTTGAGGGTGGAAGACATGCAGATAGGTTGAAGAAGATTGATTGTTAGAATTTTTCGGGCGCTGCGCGCCTTATTATAATTCAGGTTCTTGGTTTAGTTTAAATCCTATTTTTCTAAAAGTAGTGTCTTGATCAATAAAGGTTTGTAGGCCTGTTGAATAGCTTTTTTGAACCTCTTTAAAAAGGTAATCGAAAAATTTATTAAAGTCAGTTTCGCTTTTTCTATCAATTTGAAATTCCTGGTCTGACCCATTTAACCTAACAAAGTAATTATTTTCTAAATCGCGTTTTAAGCGCAGGCCAATAATAATAGTTTCTTGAGGGTATGTATCCTTCTTTTCGAAAAGTGTAATACCAAAACCAATTTGCCAATATGCATCGGGCCATAAACTAAGAGCATTAATTATTGGTGGTGCTGTAGCCAGATATTCGCCTTCTTCATCTATATTATATAATGTAAGTTGAGATGTAGGAATTTGAAAATAGAGCGCAACTTTATTCCATAAATCAGCAGCAAAATCATGGCAATCATCTTTATACTGCTTAAATTCGGATTGAGCTTTTTTGTAAGCCGCGCAGAGTTCTTCAAATTTTGTCATAATAGTTATTGGATAGCTAAAAACAAAGTTTTTATATCTTATAAATGTAAAAAATTTATTTTTTATTAATATTTTGAATAGAGTCTTTTTGAGGTGTTTTGCAATTGCAATTTTTTTGCATAGACTTAAAGGGAAGTGGACACCAAGTCCCTTTTCCTAATGGATTAGCACAACTTACAATGAAGAAGCTGAATGTTAATGCAAAAAAAAATAGAATTTTGTTTTTCATTGTTTAATATATTATAAAAAATTACAAACTCAATCCCTCATCTAGCGCCTGCGTTAAAATACTATAACCTTCTACACCAATAGATAAACGAACTAATGAGCTTGTTATACCTCTTTCGTTTCTGTCTTCTTCTGGTATAGCAGAGTGCGTCATACTTGCAGGATGTTCGATGTATGAAATTACAGAGCCTAAGCTTACTGCTAATTCCATTGGTGTATCGGGGCGAGCAAAGTAGTTCATTAATTTTACGCCTGCATCAAAACCACCTTTAACTTCAAAGGCAATCATACCGCCACCATTACGCATTTGTTTTTTGCATAAATCGTTTTGTGGATGGCTCTTTAATCCAGGATACCAAACCTTTTCAATTTTAGGATGGTTTTCTAAAAATTCGGCAACACGCGCAGCTGTTTTACATTGGTGTTCCATACGCACTCCCATTTCTTGAATAGTTAAACTATTTAACCAACTATCAAAAGGAGATGGAGTAGGACCGAAGTCTTTATAAACAGGAAAAACTTCTTTACTAAAATATTCGTAAGGCCCTAAAGCAGCACCTGCAATGGATGTTGAGTGACCGCTAACATATTTTGTTAGTGAATGAATTACAATATCAGCACCCAAACGGAAAGGCTGTTGTAAATATGGAGAACAAAAAGTATTATCAACCATTAATATGGCTTCGTGTGCTTCAGTGTGTTTTGAAATAGCTTCTATATCGCACATAGCAAGCGTAGGATTATCAGGTGTTTCAATTAATACAGCACAAATTTCGGGATGAGCTTCTAATGTTTTTTTAATATTGTCGCTATTGGTAGCATCAACAAAATAAACATTTACACCAAAACGGTTTTGTAAAAAACGCATGAACGAATCGGTGCAACCATATACATTACCAACAATAATTCCATCTCCAGGTCTTACAAAACCCATTACAGTTGTAGTAATAGCAGCCATACCAGAAGAAAACACTAAGGAAGCGATTGTTGGTGATTTTTCATCGTGTGCTAATGCGTTTTCAATTATATGCTGACACTCTAATTGAAATAAAACTTTTTCTAAATACTCGGTATTAGGATTTCCTAAGCGAGTATAAATACGTGCATAAGGTTTTTCTCCACTTGGCGAATGCCCAACAAAACGAGCAGCTCCATCGGCAACGTCTTTAAATTTAAAAGTAGATTTTTGATGAATGTTTGGTAAACCTGTGCCTGCACAAATTGCATTAAACTTATCGGCATCTAATTGTTTTTCTGTAGTTGCACAGTATTTCTTTTTACGATCCATCCAATCGTTCCACCAGTAAAATCTACCTTTCATCGTTTTTGTGTTTTAAATTTATGGTGCAAATTAGTGAATTATTGCGGATTGAAAAGTGATAATTGTTACCTTGAAATAAGATAGTTAAGAAACGGTTTAGATTATGGAATCATAAACTCATAACAGTTCAGCTTATCCTTGTGAATGCCCAGCGCATAAAGCTTTGCGTCGCTATTGATGGCAGTTATTACAGGTAGGGATGAGAATTTTTTGATAGGTTCTTCGGCTTGTTTACTTGCCACATCAATTACCTGTAAATGGTCGTTGGCATCAATAAAAAGGAAATACAAATTATTGTCTAAGGTTATAGTTTTAATAGGCGATTTGCAATCGCTTTTGCTCACATAACTAATTAACTTTTTTCCTTCATCATCAAAGGCTTCAAAACCTGTTTCGTCGGAGAGGATGTAATCAATTAATTTGTCTTCATTGATATAACTGAATTGTATGTTTTTAGTTTTAATTTCTGTTTCAATTTGATTGCTTTTTAGTTTGTCGTCTAAGGTTAATTGTTTTAGTGCAGCTTCGTTCATATCTGCAAAATAGAATTTAGATTTTTGCAAATCTTTACCTTCTTCGTAATGGTAAGAAGAAAAATTATTGGCCATATTATTCTTAAAACTCAAGCGTATTCCACCTTTACGATCGGTGCCATAGATGTTACCCGATTTATCAATTGCTATTAAATAATCTTTTCCTGCAATACGTTTAAACTCTATTTTATTTACAATAATGTCTTTTGTTTCAGGAAAATTAAAACCATCTGTCATATTACCATTAACCGAATAATTGTACACTTTTTTGTTTTCACAGGCAACAAGTATTCTATAATCCTTTGTGTTTTCGTAATCGAAAATAGCAATTGGATTAGTGGCTGCAGCTACTAATTTTATTGGGTATCCGTTAACATAGTTTCCGTTTCTATCGATGAGGTGAATAGCGTTTTTAGTATTGAATAACAATTGCAATTTCCCATTTTTAAAGAAATCGATTTGCACAACATCGCTCATAACTTTGTCATCTAAATTTTTCTTCCATTGTATTTTTCCGGTGTTACTTATGAGGTAAACGGTTCCTTTATCGTCAGACACAAATAATTCTTTCCCTCCTGTTTTGTGATTGATAACAACTTGTGGTATGCAACTAGATGTCGTATCTAGTGCGGTTTCCCATAGTGTTAAGTTTTGTTCTTTAGAAATTGGATTGTAATGCAAACAGGATTGTGTAAGAAGTTTTCCTTTGTGAGCACTTAGTTGAATTCCGAAATAACCAAATTTTTTTAAACGTTCTTTTGGTTTACTAAAAACAGAAAGCGTGGCAAGGTTTAAGTAGGATTGTACTTCGTCTTGTTCCTTTGTAAAATCTTGATAAAAATAAAAATTGCAAGCGCTGTTTAAATTACTTTCACCTGTTTGCATAAAACGCTCGCTCTTTGCAAGGCTACCAAAATCAAGTAATTCATCTAAGTAAATTTTTAAAAGCGAGTCAGATTTTCCAAATACAATACAATTCTCATACACATAAGCTGAGGTAAAAACTTCTTCAAAACATCCTGCACTTAATGCAGAAAATAAAGATGAATTAGAAAGGTGATAAAGTGAATCGCTGTGTTTAGTTGAAAGGGAAACACAGGTATCGCTAACTTGTTTTAAGAATTTGTATGCGTTTTCATTATCGTTAACACAAGTAATACCAAAGGATTGTTGCACATTATTAATCTTTATTTTGGCTAATGCAATTTCTCCGTTTGTAACATCCGACCACTCATTATATAAACCAGCATCCGTTAACTTGCCCAGCTCATCAATATTGTTTTGTAATTCAGGTGAAAAGGTTTTAGTTAATTGTTTTGCAAAATTTGCTGGTTCGTTAATACCTAGGAAGTAAAAAGCTTCCGTGTTTTTAGGACAGTACTTAGTAAATGTTTGTTCAATGGGTTCTTGTGTTTTTAAGGCGTCAAACAAAGCCACACTATCACTTTCAACAAAACCATTAAAACGAAATTCATTAGCTTGTGCATCAAAATCTAGAGCTGTCCATGAATTATCGGCATGAATAGGAACACTCTGTAAACAAAGTGGGGAAAGCAATTCGCGATAATATTGGTTACGAATAAAAATTCGTGTATCCATGTTATTACAGCCACCTTCTTCTAATTCAACAAATTTTTTGCTAGTAGATAAGCTGCTGAGTCCTTTGTTTGAAATAGAGCGTTCGATAAACTCAAGTGAGTTGCATAGTAACACTAAACCGTTATTGCAATATGCATATAGTGTTGAGCTTCTATTCTTGATTTGAATTTTATAGCATGGCTCGTTGCTTTTAGGAGTTTTAATACTTTCGAAAACGGAGCAGTTTGTTTTAAGAAAAGTAACTACAGCTTCGCCTTGATTAATATCTTGCAAATTAAAAGCAAGCATGTAATTGCTATAGGTGGCATCTTTTTTTCCTACAAAGTAAATACGATTTTCTTTAAAGAAAGATTTGTATTCATCTTTAGAAGAGGCGATAGAATCAATGTATAGCAAGTCGTAATTTAAGCTTGCGAAAAATGGCTCTTGGCAAAGTTCTTCCCAAATAAGGTTGTTTTCTGTTATTTTATTAGTGAAAGAAAATAGATTATCACATTCCATTAAAAAATCTACTTGCCCTGGAATAACTTCCAATACAGAGGTTTTGGGTTTTTTAGCCGATTTAAGATATAAGTACGCAAATATAGTTCCGCCAATGGCAGCACAGATAAAAACAGCAAAAAGTATTCGCCTAAGCATATTACCTAAAGGTACTTGCATTACAAGCTCAAAAACATATTAAACCAATTACATATTAAAAACCCATTGTGAATAAAGAGCAATTACCGTTTGTCTTATTTAACAACTCATTTCAGCTATTTTTCTTAAATTCGCTTAACAAAAAAATAGGTTTAGGTTATTAATGAAATATGTTTTTCTTTTATTGTGTTCTTTATTCTATTTTTCTATATGCACAACGAATATAGAAGGAATAAATAATTCAGATAGATTTTGGACTTGTTCAATAGTTGTATTGCCAAGTATAACTTTACTAAGCAATCGTTTACTTTTTCAAACGTTACAATCACGCGTTTTAGGAACTGACCAAATATTAGACTTAGGAACAGCTCATGTATTAATTTTTAACAACTCAAACATTTAATTTTAATTATATACTATAATAAAGATGAAAAAAAAATTATTTGCAATTTCTTGCTTATTATTTGGATTGGCGAAAGCCCAAACACCAACTGTTGGTTTAATTCAAAGTTCGCCAGAAACCTATGAAGGATACACTTTAATTGCACCTATTCAATGTCCAACAAATAATTGTGGGACCTACCTTATTGATAATTGTGGTGATATTGTTCACCAATGGCCAACCACAACTGCACCAGGTTTAACCGCCCAATTGATGCCAAACGGTAATTTATTACGTTCATATAGTATTACACATCCATTTATTAATGCAGGAGGAAGAGGAGGGGGTGTTGAGTTATGGGATTTTAATGGAACATTATTATGGGATTATGTAATATCTGATAGCGTCTCGACTCAACATCATGAAATAACATATCTTCCAAATGGAAATATCTTAGCTTTGATATGGAATTTCCACGATTCGACAGAATGCGTTGCAATGGGAAGAAATCCTGCTAATTTAGGTAGCGAAGGCATTTGGTCTGAGAAAATTGTTGAATATCAACCAGTGTATCCTGATACCGCATTAGTGATTTGGCAATGGGATGTTTGGGATCATTTAATTCAAAATTTTGATAATGGTTTACCTAATTATGGAGACCCAAGTATCCATCCAGAATTATTTGACATTAATTATTTAGGCTGGAGTTTAGGAGTGGCTGATTGGTTGCACGCAAATGCAATTGACTATAATCCAGCATTAGATCAAATTGCAATGAGTTGTAGATTATTCCATGAAGTTTATATTATTGATCATAGTACAACTTTAGCAGAAGCATCAACACATGCAGGAGGCAATTCTGGTAAAGGAGGAGACATTTTGTTTCGTTGGGGAAATCCTGCTGCATATAGCCAATATCCGCCTTCAGGTCAACAATTACATGCTCAACATAATGTTCATTGGATAAAAGATGGATTACCAGATGCAGGAAAATTGATGATCTTCAATAATGGTACGGGTAGAACTCCGGTTGAATATTCATCAGTGGATATTATAAATCCAAATCCTGATGTTAATGGTAACTATTCTTTAAATGTAAATAATGTATATGGACCTGACTCTGCAGAGTGGTCATATGTTGCGCCGAACCCACCTGATTTTCATGCACAATATATTTCGGGAGCACAAAGATTACCCAACGGACACACGCTTATTGATGACGGTACTCATGGAACAGTTTTTGAAATTGATACGGCAAAAAATATTATATGGAAATATGTTAACCCCGTTACACCAACAGGAATTCTAAATCAAGGAGATTCACCTGCACCATTTGCAGTTCACGGTACACTAAACTGGTTATTCAGAGCCCCTAAATATGCTCTAGATTATCCAGCATTCACAGGACAAACACTTATTCCTACGGTGCCTATTGAACAAAATCCATATACGCCTAATTGTTTATTTGTTTCTTTAAAAGAAGCAAGTTTTAGTACTGAAATAAGCCTATTCCCTAATCCAACTTCTGATTATTTAACGATTAAAATTTATGGCGAAAATAATGTAAGCACGATTGTAATTAAAAATCTAATTGGAACATCAATACCTGCAAAACTTTCAAAACTTTCAGATAATGAAATTCAGGTATCATTAAATGAATTTAACCCTGGTATGTATATTTTTGAAGTTCAAGACAAGTATGGTAAAACAAATATATTTAAAGTATTAAAGACGAACTAAATAAAAGCCCTTCTCATGCGGGGATTTTTTTATTTAATGTAAAAAAATACGTACTAAATAATTTCCAATTTTTTTCAGTGGTTCATAAAAACAATGGATGAATTAATAAAGTTTTTATGTTAAAATAGAATTAAAGAAAAGAGCATACTCTTTAATAAAAAAGCCTCAGATTTCTCTGAGGCTTTTTTGTGGTCCCACTTGGAATCGAACCAAGCACCTACTGATTATGAGTCAGTTGCTCTAACCGAATGAGCTATAGGACCAAAATATCATTACAAAAAAGAACGTTTCATCCTCCGCACCTACTGCCCCGATAGCTATCGGGGGTGTCAGTTGCTCTAACCGAATGAGCTATAGGACCAAAATATCATTACAAAAAAGAACGTTTCATCCTCCGCACCTACTGCCCCGATAGCTATCGGGGGTGTCAGTTGCTCTAACCGAATGAGCTATAGGACCAAAATATCATTACAAAAAAGAACGTTTCATCCTCCGCACCTACTGCCCCGATAGCTATCGGGGGTGTCAGTTGCTCTAACCGAATGAGCTATAGGACCAAATGTTTTTTCTCTAACCGTCCCGATAGCTATCGGGAGAGCTATAGGACCAATTAGGGAATGCAAATTTAGAATTAATTTGCTTTATTGCAAAAATCTTAATTAGAAAGGGTAAATTTACGGTCCAAATAGCTCGGTAATGCAAAAAATACAGAATTATATTAATGGTGAACTAGTTGCTCCTGTTGGCGGACAGTACATGGATAACATAGATCCTTCAAGAGGAAAAGTTTATTCACTAATTCCCGATTCGGATGAAAAAGATGTGGAAATTGCTATAAAAGCAGCAAAAGCAGCCTTTCCTTCTTGGTCAGTTACGCCTAAAGATGTTCGTGCAGCTTATATAATGAAGATTGCTGATTTGATTGATGCTAATTTGGAGCGTTTAGCAAAAGCAGAATCTTTGGATAATGGAAAACCATTGCATTTATCTAAAACAGTTGACATTCCTCGTGCTGCAGCTAATTTCCGTTTTTATGGAACAGGTATTATGCATTACTCTGCGCAATCTCACAGTATGGAAGATAGTGCTGTAAACTATACTTTACGTCAGCCAGTTGGTGTTGCAGGTTGTATTTCTCCTTGGAACCTGCCCCTGTATTTATTTAGCTGGAAAATAGCGCCTGCTTTAGCTGCTGGTTGCACTGTGGTGGCAAAACCATCAGAAGTAACGCCTATGACGGCTTATTTGCTTTCTGAGCTATGTATTGAAGCAGGTTTACCAAAAGGTGTTTTAAATATTGTACATGGCTTAGGGCACAAGGTTGGCTCTGCTATTGTTTCTCATAAAGATGTTCCTGTTATTTCATTTACTGGAGGAACTAAAACCGGGGCAGATATTGCGCGTGTTGCAGCTCCTATGTTTAAGAAAATGTCATTAGAGTTGGGAGGAAAAAATCCTAACATCATTTTTGCTGATTGCGATTATGATAAGATGCTTTCAACAACAATGCTTTCATCGTTTGCTAACCAAGGACAAATTTGTTTATGTGGTTCACGCATTTTTGTTGAGCGTCCTATTTATGAAAAGTTTAAAAACGACTTTGTAGAGAAAACAAAAAAATTAGTTGTTGGAGAACCATTTGGAGAAAAAACAAAAATCGGGGCAGTGGTTTCAAAGCCGCACCAAGAAAAGGTTTTATCTTATGTTGAATTGGCAAAAGAAGAAGGCGGAAAAGTTTTATGTGGCGGACATAAAATAGTGTTAGAAGGAGAATTTGAAAATGGATATTATATTGCTCCAACGATTATTGAAGGTTTAACATACGATTGCAGAACCAACCAAGAAGAAATTTTTGGACCTGTTGTTACCATTATGCCTTTTGATACAGAAGAAGAAGTATTGATGTATGCGAACTCAACCATTTACGGTTTAGCATCTACAGTATGGACAGAAAATTTAACTCGCGCGCATCGTGTTGCACAAAATTTACATACCGGAATAGTTTGGGTAAACTGTTGGTTGTTGCGTGATTTGCGTACACCTTTCGGTGGAGTTAAATCGTCAGGAGTAGGTCGTGAGGGAGGTTTCGAAGCAATTGAGTTCTTTACAGAACCAAAGAATGTTTGTATAAAATTAAAATAGAATTACATGTTAGAAAATAGTAGCAAGACGGATTTATCGTCACTTGGTGAGTTTGGATTAATTGATCATTTAACAAAACATTTTGAAATTGTAAATGAATCAAGCATTAAAGGAGTTGGAGATGATGCAGCTGTAATTGAGTATTCTGGAAAACAAACATTGGTTTCTACTGATATGTTAGTAGAAGGCGTGCATTTTGATTTGAGTTATGTTCCTTTAAAACATTTAGGCTACAAAGCAGTAACAGTAAACCTTTCGGATATATGTGCTATGAACGCAATGCCGAAACAAATTACCGTTTCTATTGCAGTAAGTTCACGTTTTCCAGTTGAGGCATTAGAAGAATTGTATAGCGGAATACAAGCAGCATGCAATAACTATAAAGTAGATTTAGTTGGTGGAGATACTACAACATCATTAACAGGATTAATAATTAGTGTAACCGCAATTGGCGAAGCATTAAAAGAAGATATTACCTTTCGCAACGGGGCAAACGATAAAGACCTTATTTGTGTAACAGGCGATTTAGGCGGGGCATACATGGGCTTGCAGCTATTAGAAAGAGAAAAATCGGTATTTAAAGACAATCCAAATCTTCAACCTGATTTGGAAGGCAATGATTATATTTTAGAACGTCAATTAAAACCAGAAGCACGAATTGATATTCCTATCTTATTAAAAGCATTAGGTGTAAAACCAACATCTATGATTGATGTAAGCGATGGTTTAGCTTCCGAATTATTTCATTTGTGTAAACAATCCGATAAAGGCTGTCAGTTGTTTGAAGAAAAAATTCCTATCGATCCAATGACGTATGATAGAGCGCGTCAGTTTAATTTAGATCCTACTTTGTGTGCATTAAGCGGAGGAGAAGATTACGAATTGCTTTTCACTGTTCCTTTAGCAGATCATGAGAAAATAGCTAATCATCCAGATATCACTATCATTGGCCACATGACACCAAGAAGCGAAGGATTAAACTTAATTACAAAGAACTTAGTTTCTGCACCATTGAAAGCGCAAGGCTGGGATTCTTTTAAGTAAACTACAACTCATCAAAGCCTTTTGAGAAAAATTCTTTAAGAGATTTATTGTGAAGTTCTAATATTTTTTAAGAGAGAGCGTAATGTAAGATTGGAACCATTTTCCATGCGCCAGTATTGTTTACGGTCGAGGTTATGATCTAGCGCAAAGGTTTCGTAGCTGTTATAACCAGCTTTTATACGAAGTTCCTTTATTCTCTCTCCCGTTTTCCGAATATTTTCGTCGGTGATATTGTGAAGTTTTTTCGACATTTACTGTGGTGTAAATGTTTAATTAATGCCACAAATTAATTACGGCATATATTGCACAAATCAACTTTTTTATTTAGATTTACTTTGAGTATTTAAAGGAGTATTGATTTGTTTTTATCTCGTTTTTGATTTTATGTATAAAACTAAAAGAGATATAAAAGGAAGTTGAGCTTAATAATTAATGAAAAAGCAATTATTTATAACCCTATTGATTTCCATTTTTGGACTACTTGCCTATGGGCAAAACAAAAAGTTGGATTTTGAAAAACTAGACGATGCCGTTGTCTTAGTTATGCGTTTTGATGAATTTGGAGAATTCATTGGTCACGGAAGTGGATTTATAATTGACGAGGAAGGAATTGTTGTAACAAACTATCATGTCTTAAAGGATGCTTATGCAATAAAGGTAAAAACAGAAGATGGGGCAATGTATGAAATGGAAAAGATTCTTGCTGGTAGTGAAGAAATTGATTTGGCTAAATTTAAAATCAAAAAACATGTTCCAAACGAAAGATTCCCACGTGTGCAAATTTCCAACCAGTTTCCCAAGAAAGACAATCAAATTTGGGCAATTGGTTCGCCTTTAGATACAATACTAATGAATACTTTGAGTAAGGGAATTATTTCTAAAACATACTTCAATGGTTATCCTGGACTTTCCTTGGGAAAGGTTCTTCAAATGAATGCTGAAATATATCACGGAAGCAGTGGCGGCGCATTATTTAATACTAAGGGAGAAATTGTAGGAGTTACATCTGGAGGGAGAAAAGATGCTGCAGAAAAATCACTACATATAAATTTTGCGATATGGATTGGTGAACTCAATAGCCTTCCTCTTATTAATAAGGAAAAAATATTTGATGAAACAAAATTGAGAGTGAAATTAAGTTTTTTACATGAATTACAATACGACAGGAAATGAAATTTATTTATTTGTTGATGGAATTTACGCAGGTAAACTCACATCATATTTTACTGAGTTGCCAAATTGTGGACAGCCAGGAACTTTATCGGGATATGTAACACAAGGTGAGCATTATTATGTTGCAAGAGATTACAAAAGCGGCAGAATATGGAGTGGAATAATAAATATTGAGAAAGAAGAATGTCGCATAATAGGGCTTGATAATAGACCCAATGAAACACAAAAGGAGTACAAAGATGAGCCGCATGTAATTTTAAGGGAAGGAGAAACTAATTATGTACCAAGTGTTCAATTAAAAAATAGAACGCCACGTGTTCTTTATAATACAATGTTTTCATTAGGCACTAATTCAATGTGGGAATTCGATGCAAAAACAATTACAGCTAGCGCTGAATTTTATTTTAAAGAGAATAAAATCTCAATACGACCAAACTATCAATATGCAAACCAATACCAAAATTTCTCAAAAGACAGAGCTTATTCATTAAACTATAATTACCTCGGTGCTGATTTAAAAGGTATATGGACAGATAATTCATTTCCCCTTTGCTTTTATGGTGCTGTTGGTTTAGGCGCTGCAAGTATTGTGAAAGATTTTTCAAAACCAGAATTTGTACAAAACGGGGTTTACCTTACTACACCAAATTATACTAAAGAAAAAACCAAAACAAATGGAATTTTACCTTCTGCAAAGATTGGAATAGAACTTTATTTCACAAGTAAAATATGTTTGTCGGCAGATGCAGGGGTAGTATATAATTCAGGAACTAAAAAAGTTGATGCGATATTAGGTTTATTATTAGGATATAGATTCGACTTAAAAAAATAAAATTTGTAATAATGAAATCAAGATTAAAATATTTTATACCATTATTATTGTTGTTCGTTTTCACGGCTTGTAATAGATCAGATTGTAACAACGGCAGAAAGGATGGAGACGAAAGAGAAATTGATTGTGGCGGCTCGTGCCCCGATTGCCCACCTTCGGTAACAACAAAACCTGTAAGTTCAGTTGCAACAACCACTGCCACGTTTTCCATGGATTATTATCATACAACAGGCACAAGTAAATCATCCGAAGGTTTTATAGAAAAGGGCTTTTGTTATGGAACATCAATAAACCCTACAATTGATAATTATGTTAATGCAATTACAGGCAACTTTAATGCAAGTGGTGACCATACAATATCAATTACAAATTTAACACCCGAAACAACATATCATGTTCGTGGTTATATAAAAGATAAAACAGCTATTGCTTATGGTAATGATATTACTTTTGCGACTTTGCAGGGCCCATTAACAATAATAACAAGCCAACCAACAGCAATTACTAGTAATTCAGCAAGTGTGGTAGGAAGTATTATCATTAATACGAGCTCTTATACTATAATCTCAAAAGGAATTTGTTATGGTACTTCGGCTAATCCAACGATTAATAATTTAAAGGTATTAAATAATGGTGCAATAAATTCATTTACTTGTAGCTTAACAGGTATGATAGGAAACACAACATATTATGTTAGGGCTTTTGCTGAAACAAACAATGGAGTTTTTTATGGCAATGAAGTTAGCTTTATGACAGGAAATGTTTCAGCAATTTCCATAGGTCAAAATTATCAAGGAGGTATAATTTTTTATATTGACAATACAAATCAACATGGTTTAATTGCCGCAACAAATGATTATATTAATAGCGTTGGTTGGACTAGTGGATTTAGTTACACAACAAATGCACTAGATTCAGTATTAGGCACGGGGGACATCAATACAAACAAAATAATAAGCATTTCAGGTACACTTAGTACATATGCAGCTAGTGTTTGTTATAATTCTACTATGAATTCATATAACGATTGGTTTTTACCCTCAAAGTTTGAACTTAATCTTTTACGAAATAATCTTTATTTATCTGGTGTTGGAAATTTTAATTCATTTGTTTATTGGAGTTCGACAGAATGTGCGAATGGTAGTTATGCTTGGGCACAAGTTTTTTCAACAGGCCAACAAATATCCTCTTCGAAAAATTTGATTAGATATGTGAGGCCAATAAGAAAATTTTAAATAAATATAACCTCTAATAATTAATTAGAAATGCACAAACAGGAAGCCGAAGAAAAAATAGAAATATTAGTTAAAGATTTAGCTGGAAAAAGAGTTCATCTTAAATTAAGTATGAATCCTCGCGGCGAAATTATAGATAAACTATTTATAAAAAAGACTTCGACTGCAGATGATAGTTGGGAAATATTTGTTGAGTTTTTTATTAGAGATTTTGAACCTCCCACTTTTGCAAATACAGCCATATATACTGGTACTGCATCAATTTCTTTGGATGAATTAGAAAACAATTATAATATAGTTAACTGAATATACGGTATTATAAGTGATTAGATTTATTGAATTATTGAAATAATTATCGTTGTAGAAGACTTAAACATGAATAGAAACAAATATATTTTAGAAACTACTTATAAAGGAAGACCAATTAAACTCATTTTTATCAGAAAAAATGGAAACAATGCATTTCGCAATTTCCATGTTCGCTCTGAAGATGATGAACATAAATTTGCAATAAAATATAATGGAAGTGTCTTTGTTATTGAAGATATAAAATCAAATGATACAACAAATTGGTTTTATTTAGAAATGGAAAAAGCAATAGAATTAATAAAGGATGAATTGATTTAAGTTTGTCGAACAAAAACATAACAAGAGATTAATCTCATCTTATTTCTTACTCTTCTCAATCGTCAAACCAATATCCATTATAAATGGTAATGGGTCAAGTGAGGGCTGGTCGCCAAAACGCATGGCTTGTTCAAATGTAAAAGTGTATTTTCCTTTTTGAGGGAACTTAGTGTTCTTCTTAAATAAAATGCTGTTATCCCATAAATCACCAGCACCTTTTCCTAACCAATTTCCTTTTTCATCAGCAAGCAAACACTCCAAGGTATCTGTTTTTAAAGTACCGTCAGGGTATTTAGTGTGTAAGTATAAAAACAAATTACGATACATATAGCTATCAGCATTACGCACATTGATGTAAACATCATGACGGTTTTCGGTGTCTTGTATATCAGCTTCTAAAACAATTTTATTTGCTTTTTCCCAACCCTTATCTTCAGGAATACTTTTGTATTCGCTAAACACTACATCACTGTTACACGAAAAAAGAAAAAGAGCTACTGCTATGTAAAACGCGTATTTCATTTATTCTGTTGGCTTAGGAGGATTATTGTTTGGGTTATTTTGTGGAGGTTTTGGACCTCTGTTTTGATTATTGTGTTTTGGTTTATGCTGAGGTTTACCTTCTCCTTGTGGCTTGTTTAGCTGATTAGGATTTGGTTTACGCTCACCCTGTGGTTTATTTTGTTGGTTAGGATTTGGCTTACGCTCTAACTTAGGTTTGTTTTCTCCCTGTGGTTTATTAAGTTGATTAGGGTTAGGTTTACGCTCCCCTTGTTGTTGAGGTTTAGCTTCGCCTTGCAGTTGATTAGGATTTTTCGGTTTATTATGTTGAGGCCGGTTATTATTATTTTTGTTACGATTGTTGTTATTGTTTTTATTCTTACTCTTATCAAAACGAGTGATGCTATCTTGTCCAACAACGTTTTCGTAATCAGGAATAATTTCTTTTTCGGCAGCTTCAACAACAATAGCAGCAAGCTGATCAGGAGTTTCACCGTTTTTATTTAATTCAATTACACGCTTTACATCATCAACACTTACCGGAATAAAATTATCGTGTTCACCCATATAAGTAAACCACATAATACGACGGAAGATATCTGTTTTTTGATGGAAAGCAGTTCCTTTAGCTGTTTTTAATTTAAGATTATCTGTTGTAGGAAAATCTTTAATAGCATCTAAGTAAGAATCTAATTCATAGTTTAAACAGCATTTTAATTTACCACATTGCCCCGCTAACTTAAGTGGGTTTAATGATAATTGCTGGTAACGTGCTGCAGATGTTGATACCGAACGAAAATCAGTTAACCAAGTTGAACAACACAATTCTCTTCCGCATGAACCAATTGCCCCTAAACGGCTAGCTTCCTGACGTGCACCAATTTGACGCATTTCAATACGTACTTTAAATTCATCAGCTAATGTTTTAATTAATTGACGAAAATCTACACGTGCATCAGCTGTGTAATAAAAAATTGCTTTTGTTTTATCGCCTTGGTATTCTACATCACTAATCTTCATTTGCAAACCATGTTGTATAGCAAAGGTTCTTGCTTTGTACATGGTTGGCGTTTCAAGCTCTTGCGCTTCTTGCCACTTATCAATATCAGTTTGTTTTGCTTTGCGATAGATTTTTTTAATCTCTTCACTATCTAAAGCAATCTTCTTTTTCTTTAATTGTAAACGTACCACTTCACCCATTGCCGAAACAACGCCAATATCATGCCCCGGAGAGGACTCAACAGCAATTACATCGCCAACGCTAAGGGTTAGGTTATTTACATTCTTAAAAAATTCTTTACGCGAATTTTTAAAACGAACTTCTATTATATCAAAAGGAGCTTGACCCGAAGGCAACTCCATATTAGAAAGCCAATCGAAAACATTGAGTTTATTGCAGCCTCCAGTTGAGCAAGTACCAGTTGCACTTCCGCAACCCGCTACCTTCTCGTTAGGATCGTTATAATTCCCTCTTCCGTTTGTACTACAACTACTACAGCCCATGATTACATTTATACAAGAACCAAAGATACTAAAATTTGATTGAAAAGCTATTTGCAAAAGGGGAATAAGTTTTTACCTAACTTATTGTATATTTGGCACTTATTGTGATTTTAAGCAAATTTAAAATACCTAAAGTTCTGTTTGTTTATGCGTTGAGCATTTGTATGTTTTATGCATGTAAAAATCAAACTAAAACAGAAAAGCCAATAAAATGGTCGCCTGAAGTGGAGGCGAAATTAAGTGACACAAGTAAAGTAAATTACATTGTGGATTCACTAAAGATTTTACTTAATAATGCAATTACAGATACGGAATCAATAAATATTGTAAACGATATTGCCCAATACTGGAGAGGTGAAAGTACTTTGTTGCTTAGTAAAGAAACATATAGAAAAAGTAGGGAGTTGAATTATGAGTATGGCAAGGCAGATGCGCTATGCAGGCAATCTATATACTATTACCGTAAGTTTGATTTTAACTTGGCAGATAGTTTATTGGAGGCATCTCATGGAATGGTAATAAAAATGAGCGATAAAAAACTACTAGCACAATCATATCATTGGTTAGGAGAGTTTAATAAAGTGAAGAATAATTCGGATACTGCTGAATATTTTTTTAATAAATCAATTGAAATTGCGAAGGAAATAAAAGACACTATACGCTTGATTACTGTTTCTTCTTCATTAGGCGATATGTATAGGGTTCATAATAAGTACGACGAAGCAATTGCAACACTTAGTTCCACAGTGGAATTAGCAATTGCAAATCATGAAAAAATGAAATTAGCCACCTGTTATAGTTACCTAGGAGATATTTATCGTGTGCAAAATAATTACTCTAAGGCAATGGAGTATTTTAATAAGGCCTTATTAATTGCTTATGAAATAAAGGATAAAACACGAATTGTTACCTGTCTTTCATCAATTGGTAATATTTATAATATGCAAGGCGATGCAGATAAAGCAACTGAAAACCTTGAAAAAAGTACTGTTATTGCGAGGGAGATAAACGATAAATTACTAATTATTTTTACCTTAAGTTCAACTGGAGAAGCAAACATTACAGCGAAAAAATATGATAAAGCAGAAAAGTATTTTAGGGAAGCCCTGCAACTTGCTACATCTGTAGATGAATCGGCACAAATGGCCTTTTGCTATAATTCATTGGGAAGGCTTTATTTGGCCACTTACCAGTATGATTTATCAATAGAGTATAATGAAAAGGCTATACAAATTGCAAAAGAGTATCAATTTGAGAATAGAGAAATTGACGCATACATAAGCATGGCCGAATGTTATATCATAAAATCAGATTATGCAAATGCAAAAAAATATTCCTTGATGGCTTTGGAAAAATCACAGTCGAATTGTTTGTTGGAAAACACCAAACTATCAGCTCATTTACTTTACCGGCTTTACACCTATGATGGCGATTATAAAAACGCTTTAAAAATGCACGAACTGTATTTGGACACCAAAGAAAAAATTGGAAATGAAGAGGAAGTAAAGAAGTTTGCAGCGCTTGAATACCAAGGAAAAGAAGATTTATTTAAAATAGAACAAGAAAAGAAAAACGCAGTATTTGAAGCAGAGAAACTAAAGAAGGAAGAGGAATTTAAACATCAACGTACAATTTTAATCGCTGTTTCTTTTGGTTTGATTTTACTGATTGGTTTAGCCTTTATTATTTTCCGCAGTCTGCAACAAAACAAAAGGGCGAATAAAATTATTACCGAACAAAAACATTTGGTTGAAGAAAAGCAAAAAGAAATTATTGATAGTATTAATTACGCGAAGCGTATTCAATATACCTTGCTAGCGCATGATACTTTATTGAAAGAGAATTTAAAAGACCATTTTGTGTATTTTAATCCTAAGGATATTGTAAGTGGAGATTTTTACTGGGCAACAAAACACAAAGATAAATTTTATTTAGCAGTTTGTGATAGCACAGGACATGGTGTTCCTGGCGCGTTCATGAGCTTACTAAACATAAGTTTTTTAAATGAAGCAATTACCGAGAGAGGAATTGAACAACCAAACGAAATATTAAATTACGTGCGTGAACGACTTACAACAAGTGTAAGTAAAGAAGGGCAAAAGGATGGTTTTGATGGAATTTTAGTGTGTATTGATAAAAACAAAAACACCGTTCAATACGCAGCAGCAAACAATGCCCCGCTTATAATTAATAATGGTGAGTTTAAAGAACTTCCTAAAGACCGCATGCCAGTTGGAGTAGGGGAGCGCAAAGAAAACTTTACATTACATACAATAGAAGTTATAGAAGGCGACATTTTGTATTTATACACCGATGGTTATGCTGACCAATTTGGTGGACCAAGGGGCAAGAAATTTAAATACAAACCCTTAAACGAAATGCTTGCAAAAAATAGCGATAAACCTTTATCAGAGCAATCAACAATTTTAAGTGAACAGTTTAATAATTGGAAAGGTAGTTTAGAGCAAGTAGATGATGTAATGGTAATAGGAATAAGAATTTAACCCGCCTTCTTAATATTCAACAGCTCATTCATTTTTAAACTCATATCCATAAATAAAATTTTAGGATTTGCGTTTCTTTCTACGTGGTAATAAGCTTTATTAAACTCTTCTACAATAAGCTCGTAATTACCCATGTGTACAAAGGATGCAAACTTTTTTAAGAAGTCTAATTCTTCGTTTCTAGCTCGCACCAAGGTTTCTCCGCCACTGTTTAATAATAAACACTCGCGTAATAATTGTAAGCTATAAGTAAGAAAGTATTTTTGTTTTTCTCTTCCCATGGTTGCTGTTTGGTCAATCCAAGGGTTTATTTTAAATGCATTAAATTTTAAAGCAGTACGCATAAATACCTGAAAGTGTTCTAGCAAGGCGGTATTACTATCCTGTTCTCCTGCAATGTGCAATGCTTCACGCACATTACCTTCTGATAAATTAGCGCAGTATTCAGCTGTTTGTGCGTTTAATCCTTTTGTTTCTTGCAAAAACGCACTTATTTCATCGGTACTTGCTAAACCAAATTTAACTAACTGTGTACGTGAAATAATAGTAGTAAGCAATTGCTCGGCGCTATTACACACTAAAATAAAAATCGTTTTATCAGGTGGTTCTTCTAATATTTTCAGCAATTTGTTTGCAGCAGCAGTATTCATTTTTTCGGGCTGCCAAATCACCATTATTTTATAACCACCTTCGTAGCTGGTGTAGCTCAATGCTTTGATGATGTTGTTACTTTCTTCTGTTGCAATCGTAGGCTGTTTGTTTTCTGCATTTAGTTCATTAAACCAATCTTGCTGATTCATGAATGGCTTAGAAAGAAAAGTTTCTCTAAATTCAGTTATTACATCTAAACTCAACTTTACATCCTTACTACTTGCAATAGGATAAACAAAATGTAAATCAGGATGTGCTAGTTTATTAATTTTTTGACAAGCGGGGCAAGTATTACAAGGCTCTCCGTTAGTTTTATTAATACAAAAAATATACTGGGCAAATGTAACAGCAGTTGTAAGATGCCCAACACCTTCACTTCCCAAAAACAATAAAGCATGAGGAATACGCTCATCGTCGGCCATACGGCGTAAACGATTTTTTATTTCTAATTGTCCTGGAACGTTTGAAAAAAGCATGCGCTAATTTACTATATTCTATAAAAAACCTAACAAATAGTTTTCAATTAATATTGCCGAAATAGGTATCTTTGTACCATGACAACATCAGAAATAAAATTTGCAGTAACGGTAGATGAAAACCATTTACCTCATAAATTAGAGTGGGAAGCTAAAGAAGCAGGCGAAAAAGGCGATTGTGGAAGCATTATGCTTGCTATGTGGGATAAAAAAGAGAACAATACTATGCGTATTGATTTGTGGACAAAAGACATGAGCGTGGATGAAATGAAAAAGTTTTATCATCAAAACGTAATGACCTTAACAGATACTTACATTCGTGCAACAGGCGATGAAGTAACTGCTACGCGTGTGAAAGCCTTTTTTAAAGAGCTGGGCAAGGATATGAATGTGTTGGGATAATTAATACAAACGAAATGAAAATAAAAGTAGGATTTGGATTTGATGTGCATCAATTAGTTGAAGGCAGAGAACTTTGGTTAGGTGGTGTAAAAATAGATCATCACAAAGGAGCTGATGGACATAGCGACGCTGATGTGTTGCTACACGCAATATGCGACGCTTTATTGGGTGCAGCAAACTTACGGGACATTGGTTTTCATTTTTCAAATACCGATTCGAAATACAAAAACATTGATAGTAAAGTTTTATTAAAAGAAGTTGTTGCCTTATTAGAAGCTAAAAATTACCGCATAGGAAATGTTGACGCTACTTTGTGTATGGAGCAACCAAAAATAAATCCACACATTACAGCTATGCAAGAAGTACTAGCGCCCATCATGAAAATTTCAGTAGAAGATATTTCTATAAAAGCTACAACCAATGAAGGTCTTGGTTATGTTGGTTCTGAAAATGGTGTGAATGCCTATGCAGTTGCGCTAATTGAAAGGATTGATTAATACAAGCCTAAATTTTTGGTTTCAATCCAACCCTCGTTTCCGTTATCTAATTGTATCGAAGTCCAATCAGTATTACTTTCTAGTACAGCAACTTTAGCTCCTTCGTGCAATTTAAATTGTTCTTTACTTTCTGCAACTGGCATACTTAAAGCGGAAACTTCTTTTTCCAACACTATTGCGTTTTTGTGACTTGTTATTTCTGCTAAAGCAAATGAACCAAGTACAAATGAAATCACACACATTAAAACACTAAAGCTTCCAAGCCAAAAATGTAGCTTTCTCATTCGTGTGCTAATTCTAAATAACACAAAAAACAGCATGCCTAAAAACAAACTAACAATACCAAACCATGCCCAGCCTGTTGTACTAAAAATGTGCAAAATCCCCGACTCAATGTTTTTAGCGAAATAGTTTTCCTTAATTTCAATTTGATCAACAGTTCTTTTGTTTGCTATGGTTAGGTTGTGTTTTACATCTTCATCAGAGGGATTTAATTTGTGTGCTAATTGGTAATGATAAATTGCTTTTCCAATTTCATTGTTTTTATAATAAGCATTACCAAGGTTGTAATATAATTCAGAAGACACTTCGCCACTTGCAACAATTTTTTTATAATCGTTTATTGCATTTTCATACTCCGCTTTATCATACGATTTTTTTGCAGATGAAAGCAAGGCAGTATTATCTGCAAATAAACTGGCAGAGCAACTGAGCAATAAAGCCAGTAAGAGTATACTAAGCTTTTGTTTCATCTTCAATTTTAGTTATTAATTCAACCGTATTATTATATACCACATTAATATCGTTACTTACAGCAGCAGGAGCGTATCGTGCAACATCGCAATCGTTTAATGTAGAAATTAGTTTACTAATAGTTTCAGTAGGAACTTGTTTTTTGCTTAACTGCAATTCAATGTTTTCTTTTGATAATTCGGCAACCGGAATATTTAACTTGTTACTGATATAACTATTTAGGGCAATTGAAATTTCTTGATAAAAAGCATCTTTGTCATTTTGTTTTTTAAACACCTCTGCTTTTACTAATTGTTTACGAGCAAGCTTAGCCGCCTTACGTTCTTTAACCGCAACTATATCGCTATTTAGTTTTTGCATTTTACCATGCGTTACAACAAAGCCTGCAAATAATAAAATAGGTAGAGCCATTAGCGCATAATGTTTCCACGAAGAGAAAAAGAAAGTATCAGCTTTTTCTAATTGTATATCTTTAGTTTTCAAATAACGAATATCGTTTTCTTTTGCTTCAACACTTGTTTTGGAAACGCTAGGGTCAACCGCAACAGTTGCATTTGAACCATTTGGGTCAGGACTTACACTAATGTTGAATTCGGGTGCAGGAACATGAACGTATGTTTTTTTCTCAGGATCAAAATAACTAAAGTCTAAATCTTTAATTACAAACTCTCCTGGCTTGCGCGGAATTAAAAGGTAATCGTATGTTTTTGTTCCGCTAAAACTTCCACCTTCATTGTAATTTTCAGTTATTTTTGGTTCGTAGGTTTCAAACCCATCAGGGAAAGTAATTTTAGGAGCATCGGTAATTTTAATGTTTCCTTTTCCAGCAACACTTAGTTTTAGATTTATACTTTCGTTAGCTTTTACTTTCTCTTTCGATATTTCTGCTTTTAAACTAAAATTACCCACAGCACCACTAAAGTTAGCTGGCTTATCTTTTTCGGGAAGAGCTTTTACATCAATAGTAATTGCTTTGCTTTTAGCTTTTACAACTACATCTTCATAACCGCCACCACCAAAAAATTGCTCGAATATATTTTGTGGTTGTTTCCCGCTTCTCTTTCTTACAATGCAATCAATCTCCATTGGTTCAATAGTAAGTTGTCCAGCGCGTTGAGGAAACAAATAGGACTTAGTAAACTCAGCAACATAATACATTACGCCATCAATATTTTCTTGTCCAAGCTCAATCTGTTTATTTTTCTGGTTTTCGTTTTGACTCCAAAAACCATTGTAGCTAGGCATTTTATAATTTTGAAATCCTCTTAAATTTAAACGAGAATACACTTTTTGTGTAACCACAATTTGTTCATCAATGTAGCAGGATTTTTTTGTTACGAATGTTCTAATAAATACATCATCATTCGATTTATCTGAAGAATATTGTGGCGTTGTTGCAGTTGTGTTTTGTTGATTAGCGTAAGGATTGTAAGCGTTATTCGAGTTTTGGGTATTATTTTGATTATTCTGTTGCGCTGCGCCTTTTACTTCTATTGGAATTACATTCGATTCTAATTTAGTACCATTAACAACAATACTTGCGGCACCAATGGTAAACTTACCTTCTTTTTTCGCACTCAGCATGTATGATAATGAAATAGACTGCGACATGCTACCATTTACAATTTGCATACTTGACGATTGATTAGGGCCAGAGTAAACATCAAAATCAGAAAGATTAGGAGCTTTAAAATTACTTGCAGAGGTGTTGATGGTAAAAGCTATTTGAAACACTTCACCAACACTTACTTTATTTTTACTTGTTTGAGCTGTAAATTTTTGTGCAAAAGATTGAGACGAAAATAAACTAATAAGCATAAACAACAAACTTGCTTTAGGCAGGATTCTGTTGGTAGGCTTTATTATTTCAATCTCTTTTTTCACGATACTAATTTAGTTAATCTAATAAGGCTTGGCTGTTAAAAAATCTAAATTACCAATCCTTTTCGGGCTTAGTGTTTTCGCCCTTTTTCGCCTTTGTGTTTTTTGCCGTTTGCTATTTTCTTTTCGTTATTTTTTAATGCATCTAACATACGTTGAGCCTCTTCCTTGCTCATGGCGCCTTGTTGAGGCTGATTCTCTTTTTTCTCGTCGTTCTTATTATTCAAATCCTGTTTACCGTTTTCGTCTTTTTTCTCTTCGTTTTTGTTTTGATTGCTTTTATTATCCTGATTGTCTTGTCCGCCACCGCCCTGTTTTTTCTGCTCTTGTAGTTTTTTTTGTGCCCAAGCTAAGTTGTAACGTGTGCTATCATCCTTTGCATTAATCTTCAATGAGTTTTTGTAAGCAGAAATTGCCTTTTCGTAATCTTTCTTTTTTAAGTAAGAATTACCAAGGTTATGAAAGGTTGGTCCAAGTGTATCTTTGTTGTTTGTTGACCTTACAACAGTTTCGTATTGCGAAATGGCATCCGCATATTTTCCTTGTTTGTAATATGCGTTTCCTAAATTGTATTCGCCTTTTAAGTAGTTTGGTTTTTCGTTAATAGCGTGCAAGTATTTTTTTTCTGCATCTGCATATTTTCCTTTTTCGTATTTGTCGTTACCAGCACGCAATGTTTTTTTCTCTGCCTGTGCAGAAGCATTGTTTACTGATAAAAGCAAGGCTCCAATCAACAGAAAAACTCCGAAGCTATATGTAGTTATTAGTCTCATGCTTTTTTCTCGAATAAATTTAATTTTTTCCACCACTCACTTTTGCGTTCACTAATAAAGAATTCGATTAACAATAAAATTGCTGCTAAGTATATGAACCAAATAAATTGATCATCGTAATCGGTGTACATTTTAGATTCAATTTCTTTTTTCTCCATTTCTTGTAACTTACTCATGATGGCACTTAAACCAACATCGGTATTATTGGCCTTAACATAAGCGCCCTTACCTGCAGCAGCAATATCCTTTAATAGGGATTCATTTAATTTTGTTACAACAGTATTTCCAGCTTTATCTCTTCTAAATCCAGATTTCATTCCATCTTTATAAAATGGAATAGGAACACCTGTTGAAGAACCAACTCCAATGGTTGAAATACTTACGCCTTTAGCTTGCGCTTCCTCAGCCGCTTTAATAGCGCCATCTTCGTGGTCTTCACCATCTGTAATAATAATAATGGATTTATTTTTTCCAATATCGCTTCCAAACGATTCCATCGATTGCTCAATAGCAGCCGAAATATTTGTTCCCTGCACAGGAACAATTCCAGGACCAATTGAACTTAAAAATAATTTCGCAGCACTATAATCAGCTGTAATTGGTAATTGCACATACGCTTCGCCTGCAAACACAATTAAACCAATTCTATCACCTTCTAATTTATCAATAAATTTTTCTAAGGCTTGTTTTGCTCTATCAATACGGTTTGGCGATAAATCCTCGGCAAGCATAGAGTTGGATACATCCAAACAAACCATGATGTCGCCGCCTTCGCGTTTTACATCCTGCATTTTAGAACCCGTTTGCAAATTAGCGACTGCAAAAATTACGGAGCTTAAACCCAAAAGGTATAAAATAAACTTCCAGGTTTTTTTATCGTTTGATACATTAGGAATCATGGATTGTACCAATTGATAATCACCTAATTTTTTCAAACGCTTTTTTCTACCTTCTATTAATAGAATATAAAACACAATCATTACCGGAATTAACAGGTAAGCCCACAAATATTCTTTATTTTCGAACTTATACATTTATGGCAATGTTTTAAATAAAGTGTTTTTTAATGTAAACTCTAACAATAAGGCAATAGCAGCAATTAACGCAAACACAAAAAAACGTTCGGCTTTATTACTAAAATTGCGCTCGTTAATTACTGATTTTTCTAATCTATCAATTTCTTTGTAAACAGTTTTAAGGGCTTTGTTATCTTTTGCTCTAAAATATTTTCCACCTGTCATCTCCGAAATTTCTGTCATTACGGGTTCATCAATTTCTACATCTACATAAGCAAACTCCATGTGTCCGTTTGGATAAATACCAACAGGAGTTAAGGCTTTACCAATTGTACCAACACCGATAGAATAAATTTTTACTCCAAATGTTTTTGCAATTTCACCTGCTGTAAGCGGGGCAATTTCACCAACGTTGCTTACACCATCCGACATTAATATAACTACCTTGCTTTTTGCAGTACTTTCTTTAACACGCGAAACAGCATCGGCTAAACCTAAACCAATTGCAGTACCATCTGCCATTTGCCCCGTTTTCACATCTGCAATAATATTTTTTAAAATGGTATGGTCTGTTGTAAGCGGACATTGTGTAAAAGCTTCGCCACTAAAAACTACTAAACCAATTCTATCATTAGGGCGTGAATCGACAAAATCTATTGCAACAGCTTTTGCAGATTCTAAACGATTTGGGTCAAAGTCTTTTGCAAGCATGGAGTGAGAAACGTCCATACACAATACAATATCAATTCCTTCTGCCTTTACATCTTTCCAGCTGGTGCGTGATTGTGGGCGAGCCATAACGCAGATTAAAGCAGAGAATGCAATTAAACGCAAAACAAATAATGAATGACGAAATTTAGCACGTGTTGATGATTTAATTTTTTTCATCCCCGATAAAGAAGAAAAATTCATCTCACCTTCGTTCTTTCTATTCTTCCAAATGTACCATATTACCAATAAAGGCAGTATGATAAAGAAGTAGAATGCATCCTTATTAGAAAATGTTATGTCGTTAAAAAAACCTATCACTTCTGTTCGGGATTATTAAATTGTGAATTCTCAACTGTTATTTCTTCTCTTAGCGTGCCTTTTACAAAATCAAAAGCATTGCTAAGTGTTAATTCGTTTTCTACATCAATTGGCTGCGCCTTAGCAAACTTAACATAATCGGCTAAGGATAATACTTGTCTTAATTTGTCTTTACTTAAATTATCAATTACCTGCGAACGCATAATGGTCATGATTTCATCCGTTGTAAGTTCCATTGCAGCAATGTTATAACGACCTTCAATATAAACACGCAATGTATCAGTAATAGCAGTATAGTATTCTTTTGTTTTTCCTTCTTGCCAAATTTTCGAGTTTCGTATGTTTTCTAAATCATGTAATGCAATAATATGCGGGGCAATTTTTGGTTTTTGTATAACAACAGGTTTTGGTTTTTTGTTGCGTGCTATTTTATAAATGATAAAGTAGATTAATACAAGAACCGCTAAAATAGCCGATCCCCAATAGATGTAAGGCAAGTACTCTTTCCAGCTAAAAGGTTCGTCATAAACAGCTTTAATATCTTTTATGCTTGCTTCAGCTGTATCTACAGGAATGGTTTGTACTTCTAATAATAATGCTTGGGTTAAAACTGGATGTGCAGTATCACCATCTACAATAAATTGAAACGGCGGCATTGCCCAATAACCCGAATCAAAAGAAGTAACATAAATCGTTTGATGTTGTTGAATATTGTTTGGGTCGTTTTTATCTGGAATAGTTGTATCAATAGGAGATACGTTTACCACTTCAATTTCTTTAGTAAGCGTGTCGCCAATTGTTGGCCACTGAATGTTTAATTTTTTGTTTGCCCCGCTGTAGTTGATGAATAAATCAATTTTTGCTTGCTCGCCAATTTTTATTTTGCTTGTATCAATTAATGCAAATGCCTGAATCTTTTGTGCCACAACAGTTTTCTGCAGCCCAAAAGCAAAAAGTAGAATTACTATTTTAATCAGCGTTTTCATTAATTATCTGCGTTTAAATAAATTCATTAATGGTTGAATGTAGGATTGGTCGGTTCTTAAACGAACATGATCAACTCCTGCTTTATTAAAACCTTCTTTTAATCTTGCTTCTAATTGTAAATTTTGAATTTTCATCTCCTTCTGAAAACTTTTACAAGAAGTATCTACCCATTTAATTTCTCCGCTCTCTAAATCTTTTAATTTAATTAAACCAACAGGAGGAATTTCTCTTTCGGTTTTATCAAAAATTTCTAAAGCAACGATGTCATGTTTTTTGTTGGCAATTTTTATTGCATCTACAAAAGGATTATTATCAATAAAATCAGACACTACAAACACAATACTTTTTTTCTTAATTACATTAGTTAAGTAACGCAATGTTTGAGAAATATCGGTTTTAGTGCTAGTTGGCTCTATCGATACCAATTCTCTGATGATACGAAGTATATGTGTTTTACCTTTTTTAGGCGGAATGTATTTTTCTATTTTATCACTAAAAAAGATAACACCAATTTTATCGTTATTAGTTGAAGCTGAAAAAGCAACCACCGCGCACAACTCAGTAATTAAATCTTTTTTACTTTGTTTTAATGTTCCAAATTGCCCCGATGCACTTACATCAACTAACAACACAACATTCAACTCACGCTCTTCTTCAAACACTTTAACGTAAGGACTATTGAAACGAGCTGTTACATTCCAATCAATTGTTCTAACATCATCGCCTGGCGTGTATTCGCGCACTTCACTAAAAGCCATACCACGTCCCTTAAAAGCACTGTGGTATTCTCCGGAAAAAACCTGAGAAGACAGACCACGTGTTTTAATTTCGATCTTGCGTACTTTTTTTAATAGTTCTGCGGTATCCACTAGTTAGATGTTGAGTTAAACAATTGTTGAGTTGAGAGTGTTGAATAAATTCAAACTCAATAACTCTAATTCAAAAATCCGTTATGGTACTTCAACAGTATTTAAAATTTCGTTGATGATGTGTTCTGAGGTAATGTTTTCAGCTTCTGCTTCGTAGGTTAAACCAATACGGTGACGCATAACATCCATACAAACAGCGCGTACATCTTCAGGAATAACGTAACCTCTGCGTTTAATGAAGGCATAGGCTTTTGCAGCTAATGCTAAATTAATACTTGCACGAGGCGAACCACCGAAGCTAATAAGCGGGGCAAATTTTTCTAATTTATGTTCCTTAGGAAAACGTGTAGCGAAAACAATATCTACAATGTAACGCTCAATTTTTTCGTCCATATAAACATCACGAACAATTTTACGAGCTTCTACAATGCTTTCAGGACTTAACACGGTGTTTGGCGTTGCCATACCTGCAGCAGATATGTTTGATAAGATAATTTTTCTTTCTTCTTCTTTAGTTGGGTAACCAATAACTACCTTCAACATAAAACGGTCAACTTGCGCTTCTGGTAAAGGATAGGTTCCTTCTTGTTCAACAGGATTTTGTGTTGCAAGTACTAAAAAGGGATTTGGTAATTTAAATGTTGTTTCACCAATGGTAACTTGTTTCTCTTGCATTGCCTCTAGTAAAGCAGATTGCACTTTTGCAGGAGCACGGTTAATCTCATCAGCTAACACAAAGTTAGCGAAGATAGGACCCTTTTTAATCGAGAACTCTTCTTTCTTTTGATTGTAAATCATAGTACCTACTAAATCGGCAGGTAACAAATCGGGAGTAAACTGTATACGGCTAAACTGACCGCCAACACATTTACTAAGCGTATTAATAGCTAATGTTTTTGCTAAGCCTGGAACACCTTCTAACAACACATGTCCGTTTGAGAGCATTCCAATTAATAATCGTTCAACCATGTAGCGTTGTCCGACGATTACTTTATCCATTTCATTAAACAACAAATCTACGAACGCACTTTCGCGCTGAATCTTTTCGTTTATTTCTCTAACATCCATATAAATAGCCTTTTTTGGTAGTGTGCAAATTTAATACGGGCTTAGTTGTTAAAGCTGTTAAAATATGTTAAGCTCACATAATAAAACGCAAATACGTTAAATTAGTTTAATCCCAATAAAATAAGCGGAATTAATCCCAGTAGTTTAAAATAAATAGTTTCCAAAACGGCAAATTTCTACATTGAAAACAGATTACAAGGAAATCGTACATATGTTTTCAATTATTCGCCAATATATGGAATTGTGTCGTCTGTACCAAACAACCTGCACTTTTCATAATCAGGTCTTCTCAATAAACTTCTATCACATTCAGCCCTAGTAATCTTAAAAAACCGGTCTTTATATGCTTCATAAGTCATACTATCATAGTTTATAATGTTATAATGAAACTGAATGGTTTGGAATAAATTAAGTGCTATAAAAAGTGCAAAAAAACCTATAATCAATCCTTTTACCCATTTCCGTGATTCCAGAGCTCTTTTAATTAAAACTGCTAAAGGAAAAGTAAGAAGAGGATATAAATCTATCATTGATCGAAGTCCAAAAGAACCACCGTACCACCAACACCACCAGCTGGCAACTATATAATAATACAAAGGCAACAATATAAGAACTGACAAAAACATGCCTTCTTTTTGCTTTACCATTAAATAAATGCCAATAAAAGAAAATATAAAAATAGGCGAATAAATCAACCAACCTTTTCTGAAACCCACTAAGCATTGCAAAACGTGAGGGCTTAAAAAATAAAATTTTTCACCCACATACGAATTAAAGAAATATTGTCCCGTTATATACTTCCAATACATCATTTGTGGGGTGAAAAATAAAACTGCACTTATTACTATTCCTATGATGAGTAGATAATTTCTAAAAAATAATTTTATTCGGTCCTTAAATTGCTCAAGCGTACTGATATTATAAAATACAAATACTAATATAAACATTACATTTATAACCCTTACCAAAGACATCAAACCCAGCAAAGACCCAATTAAAAAGGTGTATCTCCAATTAGGTTTTTCGTGCCATTTTATTGAAGCAAAAATTAATACAGAAAGCAAACAAAATGTATACTGATGACTATATGCAGATTGCAAGGTAGAATAACACACTAAATTGGAGGCAAAGTAGACAATTCCTATGGTGATTGCAGTTGTTTTTTCATTAAAAAATTTCAGCAAAGATTTTCTCAAGAAAAGAAATCCACTCGTTAAATAAAATAAACCGGACACTAGTAGCATCAATTGATACGGATATGAAAATCCATTTGGTTCGTATCCTAAATGGTCGGCAAGTAAATGTGCTATAGCAAAAAAAGGCGCATACAGGATGGACATTCCCATAGTCACTTTAATTACCCTTTTGCCTTCCTCAGTTTTAGCAGGAGCATATTTGTTTTCATTAAAGTATTTCGTTTCGTTATCTTTATTTAGAAAACTCAAAGCAATATCCTTTTCAATAAAAAACGCAGGTAAATACGAATAGTAGTTAACTATATCATGTTGTAATATATTTCCATTTTTAGCAGGTGATTGATTATTATTTACGCTAGCAACAAATAACATGATGCTGATAATAACAATAATAGATGGTGACCCATATATTTTTCTAAAATTATTCATTATTGCAACCATTGATTAGTCTATAATTTACTTAGCTTTGAATAAACCATACTTTAAAATACAGTAAATAGCTCTAAAGCCGTCTTTCCAGCCAATTTTTTTACCATCTTCGCTAGTACGACCGTAAAAAGATATTCCTACTTCGTAAATTCTAATTTTGGGAATGCGTGAAATTTTAAGGGTTACTTCGGGTTCAAAACCAAATCGTTTTTCGTTTAAACTGAAGGACTTCAAATCCTCTGATTTAAATAATTTATAACAGGTTTCCATGTCGCTTAAATTTAAATTCCCAAATATGTTGCATAATAAAGTGAGGAACTTATTTCCAAATGAATGCCAAAAGAATAAAATGCGATGCGGTTTGCCTCCTATAAATCTTGAACCATATACAACATCGGCATGGCCATCTAAAATTGGTTTTAATAATAAATTAAATTCATGTGGGTCGCACTCTAAGTCGGCGTCCTGTATAATAATAAAATCACCACTTGCTTCTTTTATTCCTCTATGCAAAGCAGCCCCTTTTCCTTGATTTATCTCTTGATTAAAAAGTTTAATAGAACCATTATGTTGGTTTATATATGCCTCCACAAGTTCTTTGGTATTATCTTTAGAACAATCGTTTACTATAATAATTTCCTTTTCTATGTTGTTAATTAACGAAACGCTTTCAACCATTTCAAGCACACGTATAATTGTTTTCCCTTCGTTATAGGCAGGAATGAGTATTGATAATTTCATTAGCGTGAAAATACAATTTTTTTTAATTTGGTGACTTAATTTAATTAAACCTCAAAGCCTTAACCGGAGTTATCTTACTAATCACCAAAGTTGGTAACAGCATAAACACCATGCATACCACAATAGTACCAGCATTTAGCAGGGCAATGTGTAGGATGTCGAAATTAATAGGCACGTGGTCGAGGTAATAGGTTTCTTTTTGTAGGGTGAGGATTTTCCATTTCATTTGTATAAAACAAATACTGATGCCAATAATGTTTCCATAGAGTAGGCCTTTGGCAATGAGTTTAAAGGCAAGGTTTAAAAAAATGCTGCGCACGCTTTGGTTACTTGCTCCTAAGGCTTTTAATAAACCAATGCTGTTTGTTTTTTCTAAAATTAAAATGAGTAAAGCAGAAATCATATTAATGGCGGCAACAATAACCATTAGTGTTATAATAATAATTGCATTGGAGTCCATCAACTCTAACCAACCAAAAATGCCGGGGTTGCTTTCTTTAATGCTTTGTGCAGTTAACTCGTAGCTTAATGATTCGTTTATTTGAGTTGATACTTCATCTAATTTGCTCAGGTCGTTTAATTGTATTTCAAAACCGCCTACTAAATCTCGTTCCCAGTAATTTAATTTTTTTATTTGTTTAATATCTACAAAAACCGCTTGCGCATCAAGGTCTTCAAAGCCTGTTTCGTAAATACCACAAATTTTAAAATCGCGCACACGTTGTTCAAACTCAACAAATTCAGTTGAGTCGTTTGCTTTTTTCTTGGTAACAAAATAAACAAGTAGTTTATCTCCGTTTTTTAAATTTAATTTATCCGAAATGGTTTTAGAAATAAGAATGTCTTTTGAAGCCGATGTGTCATTAAAGCTGATGCGTTTACCTGTAATTAAATTGTTTTCTATAAAAGTCCAATCGTAATCGGTATCTATTCCTTTTAACACAACACCTTCGTTTTCGGTATTGGTTTTTAAAATTCCGTTTTTGGTGGCAAAAACTTGTATGTGTTTAATGTCGGGGTTTTTCTTAAGATCTTCAATAAAATCTTGTTTTTGAGGAATTGGTTGTGGTTCGTAAGAAACGTTATTATCAAACTTAGCAATGCTAACATGGCTGCCAAAACCAATAACCTTGTTCTTAATTTCGTTTTGAAAACCCGTAACAATAGCTAGGGAAAGTATCATTACAGCAATTCCCAGTGCAATACCACCAATGGCAATTTTCACAATTGGGCGCGAAATGCTTTTTTTTGAGCCTTCGTTTGCGAATAACTTCTTAGATATGAAATTGTGAAAATTCAAAAATTGGAACTTAATTTGTATTGCTTAAAGCAAAGGTAAGTATTAAGACCTTTGTAAAACAAAAAAATAGATTATTTATGAAGTATCTTTTAGGATTATTATTGTTGCTAAATACTTGTTTTGCGCAAGAATTAAAAGTACTTACTGATAAAGAAATTACCGTAGGTGCAAAACGCATCGATAAATTTCTTCCTTTACTGCAAAATAAAAACGTGGCTGTTGTTGCTAACATTACTTCTAAAATAAATAATACACATTTGGTTGATACGTTACTTTCCTTAAATATTAAAGTAAAAAAAATATTTTCGCCCGAGCATGGTTTTAGAGGTACATCGGATGCTGGCGAAAAAGTAGGAAACCAAAAGGACACAAAAACAGGTTTGCCAATTGTTTCTTTATACGGCAAACACAAAAAACCTACTGCCGAAGATTTAAAAGGAATTGATATTGTAATTTATGACATGCAAGATGTAGGAGTTCGTTTCTACACGTACATCTCTACCATGACGTATTGCATGGAAGCATGCGCAGAGAACAATAAAAAAATGATTGTGTTGGATAGACCAAACCCAAATGGATATTATGTAGATGGCCCAGTATTAGATATGAAATGGAAATCCTTTTTAGGTTTGCATCCTGTTCCCATTGTATATGGTATGACCTGCGGTGAGTATGCACAAATGGTAAACGGAGAAAAATGGTTAGCAGCAGGAAAGCAATGCGATTTAACTGTGATACCATTAATTGGCTACAATCATAATGTGAGTTACGAAATACCAATTAAGCCATCACCCAATCTACCAAACATGACCTCCATATTTTTGTACCCAAGTTTAGGTTTGTTTGAGGGAACAGTAATGAGTGTTGGTAGAGGAACTGAATATCCATTTCAACTAATTGGTCACCCAAATATTAAGGACGGAAAAATGTCCTTTGTTCCAAAACCCACAGCAGGAGCTAAAACCCCGAAGTTCGATGGTAAAACCTGTTATGGATTTGATTTAAGAGTGTTTGGTGATGAGGTTATAAAAACATCGCGCCACATTTATTTGTTTTGGTTAATGGAAACATACAAAAACCTAAACGACCCAAATTACTTTGACGAAAATTTTAACTGGCATGCAGGTAACGATGTATTGCAAGCACAAATTAAAGCAGGCAAAACAGAAGAAGAAATTCAGAAGAGTTGGAAAGAGGATATCAAAAAATTCAAATTAATACGTAAGAAGTATTTGATGTATGAAGATTTTGAGTAGGGATTATTTTCTATATAAAATATAACTGATAGAGAAGTTTAATCTAGAAAAATCTTTTATGATTAAACCATCGCCTTTACCAAGCGATTTCTCATAATTAATTCCAAAAGAAAAACGGTCTATTTCAGCATCTAATCCAAATCTAAACGTGGTTATGTAATCATTGGTTGAATACTTGGATTTCCAAACAGAGAACTTGTTGTTTGCATTAAGTTTGGTGTTGTAGTCACTTTCAGTCTCATAAACCTCAGTATTTGAAGCATATTCATAGTAGTATTCATACAAAGGTTTAAAATCAACATTTATGTCATCGGTAGTTACATACGTGTTTTCAGATTTTTCAGTAGTTAATTCGCTATTTGATATATAAACGTCATCAATTGTTCTACTTAAATCTAAGCTATTACTGTTTTTATCCGTTGTTCGTCCAATTAGTTCTTTTGAGAAATAATTAAATGAAAGGCCAGCAGAAGCTTTAAGTTTAATAAAGTCATCTTCTATAATAGTGTAATTAATAGCTTGATCAATATTTATAATTCCGTATTGACTTCTGTATGCTCCTGAAAAAACCCTGCATTTGTTATAGTCGGGTGTATACGTTTCGTAATAATCTCCGTTCGAATAATTTTGAGAAGTGTAGATATAGCTTTCATCTGATTCACGGGTTTTCATATCCACTGTTAAGCGTTGCCATCCTAAACTCGATTCCCATTCAAATTTCTTAAAAAATGTAAGTTTATAAAAGCCTTCAAATTTTGGACTAAAGTCAACTAATGAGATACCACGGAAAGAGATGGATTGAATGTATGCTCTGGATGTAACCGAATCTTTAGTATAGTTTTCGCCTTGGAAAGCGTAATTAGCATTTACAAAAGTGAGTGGTTTTTTAGCATAGTCATAATCATTTACTTTACTCGCTCCAACTTTTTGCATTCTAATTCCAAATTGATGGCGGTTCTTTTTTAACTCAAGTTTATCAATGCTTAACACATCTGTGTTAGTGTTTAATTGTTTTTTAGCAGATAAATTTTTTGTTAGTAAATCAGCAGAGATAAAAAAGGAGAAGGAACTTAAGTTTTCATAAGGAGTTTTCCCTGTTTTTTGATATACATTTTTTTTAGAATCATTTAGAATAGTGTATTCGCCATTAAAATTGTAATCCCAAGAAAATCCTGCACGGAAACGATAGGTTTCAACACCTCCTCCAAAACGAAATTGATAAGAGTTTTTAGCGAACTTAACAACACCATCGCTTAAATATTGTTTGTTTAACAGCCATTTACTTCTAACATCAATCTCATCATAGCTGTATTGTTTGCTTTTCGAGCGATACCCAAGTCCTGCAAAAACATAAGGTCTAATTAATTTATGAGGAGAAAAAGAATAACTGATGTTTGTTCCTAATGTGGTTAGCTTAAATTTTTCGATGTATTCTACTTCTGATTCTTCATTGTTTTTATTTGTAGTTAAGTAACTAGTATATTGTGTACTATCTCCATATCCTCCTTGCACAAACTCATCTTGTGTTAGATAATATCCTGATGTTGTAAAAAAACGTTCGTTATAATTACTTGTTCCATCAAGTGTAATGTTATACTTGCTAGTAGAAAAATTTATATCAACAGTAAAACGTTTTTTAAATTTGTATCTTAGGTATAATGGTAATTCAAAATTATTCGAAACCTTGAATCTATTAAAATTAACCCCAAGCGTATCGTTTGTTCTATCCATTACGTGAAAATAGGCGTTGTTATAATTCGCATCACTTAAATAGCTCTGTGTGCCACTTAGCTTATTATTTCGTTGCATAAACTCAATCCCAAAATTTAAGGATTGTGAGTTTGCAATAAGAACAGAAATAGAAAGGATAGTAAGTAGTAAATATTTCTTCATAATTATTTTATTTGATAATCAAAAATTAAATTCTCGTTTCTAGATGTTGGAGTTTGTTTTCCTTTAGTAAGGGTTTGAACTTCATTTAGTAAGTATTCTTGCAACTCGGATAACATTATTTTTTTGTCTTTGTTTAGGTCACAAGCATTGTTTTTTATTCCATTAAGTAAGGCATAAGTAAACACACCGTTGTTCCATTGTGCGCCTTCCATTGCGTATTCTGTTCCTCCAGCACTCGAAATCATACTTGCCCCGTTGCTTAATCCTACATCAGCAAAGGTGTTTTTAGATAGTTCAAAGGTGTTAACCATTTCTTGGTTTTCGATATTTTCACCAGCCGATCTAAACACAACTCCGTTGTCAGATTTTACTTCCTGAGTTTTTTTAACTTCGTCTTTATCAATCTCACCCGAGTGACAAGCGTCTAAAAACATAATTTTTTTTCTACTCTTAGTTTTATCCAAAATATCTTGAAACACATCATAAGGAATTCCATTTACTGCTGGGTTAGCAAAGTCGATATCATAAGTAGCAAAATAATAATCTAGTTCTTTATCTAAGACGCCATGCCCCGCTGCAAAAATAATTACCATGTCGTTTTCGCTTGCTTGTGCAACAAAGCTTTCGAGGGCCTTAACGTTGTTTAAAGTTACGTCAGCATTAACAAGTGTTTTGGTTTTGATTGAATTAAACGTTTTTAATTTAGAAAGACTTGTTACAATATCGTTTGCATCCTTAGCTGCATATTTTAAGTTGAAGTTTTTTTGTTGGTATTCTGAAGCACCAATAGTTATTAAATATAAATCAGGTTTTTTTGTTTCTACTTCAGATGTTATTACAAAGGTTTCTTTTAAGGAGTTGGTTCCCTTGCTATTTGTGCAATGTACCTGAATGTAATTGTTACCCGAAGGAAGTGTTAATTGAACATCACCGCTAAATTCTTTACCCGGTATTGGCTTTCCATATCTTGAATAAAGTGGAACGCCATTTACAAGTACATGCAAATTTTCAAGCTTCAATTTTTTCTCAGTACATGAAACTTTGAAAGAAAAGCCTCCTGTTGTTGTTATTAGATTTTCGGGAAGTGTAACTTTTAGCTCAGGAAGCTCTTCTACCGCATTTAAATCTTTTTCGCTAATACCTAGTTTTTTTAATCGTTTTGCATAGGCTTTTTCATAATTTGTCAATACGACTTTATTAATGTAAGGCAATTTTGCAATTGCTTTGTCTGGTCTATTGTATTTTAAATCGAATTGATCAAAAGCATAAATACGATTGTTATATCTAAAAGATATATCATCCAAGGCGCCTTTTGAAGCAAAATAATAATTGTCTTTGTTTATATAAATGAAGTTGCTTTTACCAAAAGCTCCATACGAACATAATTGTTCGCCTGTTTTAATATCATAAAATTTAATAAGCCCATCCCAACTACTGCTGGCAAAAAATCCATATTTTTCATTTATAGCAAGGGATGAAACATAATCTGCATGGGAGCTTTCAATTTTATTTTGTGGTTGAGAAGCATTTTCGATTAGTAGAAGTTTACCTTTTGAGGTAATGGTTGTATTTTGACTTTTACTACTTAACAATTCATTATTAAGCGCATCTGTTATAGATGGAATTTTACCTTTTTTTAAGTTGCTGATGTATTTTTCAAATCTTTCTGTTTTTAAAGGGTTTTTGTTGACTGTAAAAACACCTGTTTTAAGGCTCCACAAACCAGTATACTCCTCCAATTCATCAAAAACCCCATCATAAAATCCTGAACGATGTGCAAGCACAAAGTGCACGGTTGCTGAGTCGTTGCTAATGGAACTAAAATCGTAAATAAAATATGACCAACCCGTTTTCTTTTTAAAAGTACCTAAAGTAAGCTGTGCACTTTTAGAAGCATTAGTTTTAATATTTGAAACGCGAAATGCACCATCGTTATAACCAATTAAAATATTTTCGCAGTTAGGAGTAAACTTAACAACGTTAATTTGTTTTACAGAACCCTCTAATACTTTAATTGGTTTAAAGTTACTTGTATTCCAAAGAATAATTTTTTTATCATTTCCCGAGCTTGCCAATATGCTGCCATCTGAGTTTAACGCAAGCACATTTACTTTTTCTGTATGGTCGATAAGTGAAATTTGTTTTACCCAATTCCTTTTTTGGTAGGCATCTATTGCACCTTTGTTATTGCAGGTATAAACAATGTTATTATTAATTTTAATATCATTAAATGTGTTTGTTGGAAAATCACTTGTGGTTCCAAACTTTGTTTCTTTTTTTGGATCGTATCCAAGTGCTTTGCCATCATTTGTGGTGTAGTAAATAGTACCTTCACTATCAAAATTTGCAGAGATAGCGGAGTTACGAAGCTTCCTTAATTGGGTAAGTTTGTTTGTGTTTGCATCGAAGTTAAAAAGATAACAAAACGTTTCATCCTTACCTCCAGTAAAAATTTCGGTTCCACTTGCATCAAATTTAACCACGTTAAATCCTGTTGAAGAACTTACATCAAAATTGGAGACTTTAGAGCTAACTAAATCAATTACGCTTAAATTTAATGAACCAACTAATAATTTGCCTGCTTTTTGAGAAACATCTATTGAATATATATAAGATGGAAATTGTGTGCGGTTTAACAATTTACCTGAATGTACATTCCAATAACAAATACTACTATCCGAATTAGATGTAATAACAATTGAGTCTTGATAAAAGACTAATCCAGATGTACTATTGCTTGTAACAACAAATGAATTGTACTGATTCCCGCTAGCAATATCCCATATTACAACTTTATTGTCGCTACCCGAACTAGCAAGTAATTTTCCGTTTGGACTAAAAGCTAATTTATTGATGTTTCCCGAGTGCCCTGTTTGAACAGATAGTTCAGCTTTTTGAGAGTAAGCCAAATGCACAGCAAACAAAAATAATAATTGCAATAAGTATTTGCCCGATAAAAGAGTTTGTTTGTTTTTCATTTCTAATACAAAAATATTAAAAATGTTAAACGTTCGACAGAAAGTACAAATTTATCTATCAAATAATTAAAAGTAGGGTTCTATGTTAAATGATGCCAATAATTATCATGACTATTCTTTTATAAATTTTACAACTCTTTGTCCACTTTTTGAGCTTAATCGAATAAAATAAACACCTTGATTCATGTTAGAAACATCAATTGTTTCATTGTTTGATAAATCGATTTTATTTAAAATCTCTTTTCCTAACACGTCAATAATTGTGTAAGATGTAGCCTCAGATATATTCCCAACATGAACTGCAGTTTTTGCAGGGTTTGGATATAATACAATGTTATTTAATAATGTGTTTGATTTAATTCCTACTGATGAACAGGTAATAGGGTTATTTTGTCGATAGCTAATACGCGGACTTAGTGAAAGAGAATCTTGAAAATCATCTGCAGCTGGGCAATTGTTTTTTAAGAATTTGCGCAACCATAAATTAGTTAAATCCATTGTTACATCTTGTTGTTGGGGTCTAGTTATTGTTGGGTTAGGCGAGCATGTTCCTTCTCCAAAAGAACAGTTGAAATTACTGTTTGCAAAATAACAATGTCCACCACCTAAAATGGTAATCTCTGTTTTATAGTTAGATAGTAAAGAATCATACATATCGTTTTGATGATCAATAGGAGGGGCAACACAATCGTTTTGGCCTGCAATAACTAAATTAGGAATTGTAATTTGTTGCGAGGCTGTTACAGAAGACGGATTAGTGTTTGCTGCGGCAAATGTTACCATAGTTGTAACAGATGAATTATAATTAGCTGCTAAAAAGGAAGAACCGCCTCCCATTGAATGGCCCATGATTGCAGATGTTGTTCCAACTTTTCCAAAGAATAAGGAACTTGCGTTTGTGTTTAAATCTTGAACTTTTGTAACAACTAAAGCTAAGTCTTTACCAAAATTATCATGAGATGGAGATAAGCCTCCTTCTGTTCTTGGAAGCGCAACAATGTATCCTTCATTAACTAACGATTCCCAAACAGGCGTGTAAGCATCCCACGACATTGAAAAACCATGTCCAAATGAAATTACTGGTAAATTAGTTCCAACAACAGGAACATCATTCCCTGCCGAAGCAGCTGGGTAATATATTTCAGTTTGTATTTGGCGGCCAGCACCGCCTCCCGAACCAAAGCCTCCAGTACGTGTAGCGTCGTTAAATGTTATGGTTGTATGACCAACGGGCGTTTGACCAAAGCCAACAAGAACAATAAATAAAAATAGTAGTGTTGTAAATTTTTTGTTAAGCATGTGTTTCGGTTTTAGGTTTTAGCAAACATATAGCAGAATGCTTCCCAAAAAAAGTACACAGATTTTAAAAAATAAGATATTTACCAGCGCCCGCTACTACCGCCGCCGCCAGTTCGTCCGCCACCACCACCACTGTAACCCGAGTAAGAAGAACTTGATGAAGAAGATGAGGACGACGAACTTCGATAGGAAGAACTACCAGAGGAAGAGTAGGTGCTGCCACTAGAGCCTCCTCCACTGTTTTTATTAAACTCTTTAATGTGCCCCATTACACCCAATTTTTTGGCTGCTGCAATATATTTTAAATAGTCGCCTTTCTTTTTCAAAATTTTTATGAGTTTGTAAAGGATGCGTATTTGTAAAAGCATTCCAATTATTGGAACAATACTATTTAAAATTGTCCAACCAATAAATGCCATTTTAGATTCCTTATCTTCTTTATAAAGAAAAAGTAGAATGAACAAATTAGATAGCGTAGCGATGATAGTAGTGTATATGAGTAAAAGTAAAAGAATCGACATTATTATTGGCCTAGTCATTAAGTAATACTCATCAAAAAACGGAATACCTAAATAATATATTATTGGATGAAATGAAATAAATTGATTACGTTCCATATCAACATTTATAATATAATTTATGCCAGCAAAAATATAGCGATTGCTTTTACTAATGATATGCTCTTTTAAATAACCGCTATCTTTTAAATCAAATGCATTTCCTAATAAAGGAAGATTTAGAAAAGGTAAAAGTTCATCGTCCATTTTTATTGCGTAGCAATGGTCTATTACAGAGTAAGCAAAAAGAATTTTAAGTTTTTTTTCGGGGTAGGTATTTTTAATTTCGTTCCACTGATTCTCAATCTCTGAGTTAAGTGCCTCTGCCGATCCAGTTGATTGTATATGATAAAATTTATAAATTGTTTCGTAATCTACCCCAAACCTGGTTTCGTTTTCCATAGTAAATAATTGGTTTTTTTCTTCTTCGCTTAAAATGTTGTTTGGATCACTAATTTGTAATCTAAATGCAGTTTTATAAGCTTTTGCTTCTGCCCCGTTTAATTGGTCTATTATTGCAAGTGCAAGTCCAGAAATTCCCGCATCAAAATTACCTTCTTTTAAATTTGGAATTAGAATATCATTTTGAAAATTATTTATTTTTAAATCAGGGAGTAATCCTTCTAAACCATAACCAACAGCAATTCTAAAGGCTCTATCCTTAACAAAAACAGCAAACAAAATTCCGTTGTTTTTATCTTTATCGCCAAGTTCCCACGAATTAAATAGTTTGTTTACGTATTCTTCTAAATTTTCTCCGTACAAACTATCATCAACATAAACTAAAAAGTGCGCTCCTGTTTCTTGTTGTAGCTGTTGTAATTTAATGTTTAATGAATCGATAGTGGCTTTTTGTAATACACCAACTCTATCGGTACAATGGGAGCCAGGAGTTTCGGGTACAAATTTAGCATAGCCTAAAGCGCTTGTGAATAAAAGGAGAATTAATAAGAACTGTTTCATGAAAAGAATTTATGATTGTACATAATAAGTAAAAGTAGTAAATTAGTGAAAATTATGAAAGCAAAACTTATAGTATTAATTTGTGTAATGTCTTTTTCATTGTCGCTGCAAGCAGATGAACATTTTAAAAAGCATATTGGATTTTCGGAAACTTTTTTTGGGAGCGAAGAAGATTATCAGGTTTGTTATCCAAAAGATCACAAAAACTTTTTCTACTCCATTATTGGATTCGCCTTGTTATCAACTACATTGGGCTTTTTTATTATTCGTATTAAAACAAAGTCCAATAAATTATTAAAGGAAAAAAACGCAATTATCGAAGAAAAAAACCACGATATGGTTTCGAGTATTACCTATGCAAGACGAATTCAAAATTCTATTTTGCCATCTAAAAACTTATTGAATGAATTAAGTAACAATTTATTTGTGTTTTATAAACCAAAGGATATTGTAAGTGGTGATTTTTATTGGGCGCATAAAGATGGAGAAAATTTATATATGGCAGTTGTAGATTGCACGGGTCATGGTGTTCCTGGCGCTTTTTTATCATTAGTGGGAAAATATTCGTTAGATAAGGCTGTTAAAGAAGACCATCGAACAAACCCTTCGGAGATATTGGATAAAATGAATGAGTATGTTAAAGGAGCTCTGCAACAAGAAGAGAATAAAGAGTTACGAGATGGAATGGAGGTTGCTTTTTGTAAATTAAATACCAAAACAGGTGAGTTGGAATATGCGGGTGCAAATTTAAGTTTGTTAGTCATAAGTAAAGGAGAAATAGAAGAAGTTAAATCTAGCAAATGCACAGTAGGTTCGGTTCAGGAGCATGTAATAGAAGCGCCAAAAACACATAAAATACAATTAGAAAAAGGAGATAGTTTTTATGTTTTCTCTGATGGCTTTGCAGATCAAATGGGAGGGAAGCTTAATAAAAAATACAAATCAGTTAATTTGAAAAGTTTTATAAAGGCAACAGCAAAAGAAACACCGCAATCACATTGTATGTTGCTTAGTAAAGAGCTTGAGCAATGGCGAGGAAATTATGAGCAGGTGGATGATGTGTGTGTTATGGGTTATAAATTATAAAGCCAACCACATTACTAGGTTAGGGCTCTCTATATTCCCAACTTTAAATATAATTTCCCCAATAGTTTTAAAACCCAGCTTTTCGTAAAAATTTATTGCACGCTCGTTACCAATCCAAACAGTTAGCCACATGCCTGATTGATTATTTTGTATGCAGAGTTCTTTATTGAAATTAAAAAGTTTTAATCCTAATTTTTTCCCATGAAACTTTTGTAAGAAGTAAATACGTTCAAGTTTACAGGCATCAGTGGTATCAGGTAATTGAGGAGGAGGAGTGTTGTAAATTATTTTGCTATAACCAGCTAAGTCATTTTCATGAAAAAGTAAATGAAAGATGTTGACAGGGTTATTTAATTCTTTTGAAATTGCTTCTTTGCTAAGGCTTTCATTTAGGTAATTTTCCAATTCTTCTTTAGGAGCGCTTGTTTCATGTGCTTCAAAAAAAGTTTGTTTCCCAATTATAGAAATAATTTCAGCGTAAGTTATTTCAGCTTTTGTAATCAATTTTTACTTTACAATTATATTAAACTCCAATCTTCTATTTTTTGCATGCTCTTCCTCGGTACACTCAACTTTGTTTCCGCATTTATTTAGAAGTTTTGTTTCTCCGTAACCTCTTGCACTAATACGTTTTGATTCAATATTCTTAGATGTAATATATTCTAGCGCAGCTTGTGCTCTTTTTTCTGAAAGTTTTAAATTATAATCATCGCTACCTTTACTATCACTATGTGCGCTAATTTCAATTTTCATAGTTGGATTGTTTTTTAAAGCAAGAATAGCTTTATCTAATGTTTGCTTAGCAGCAGGAAGGAGCATTGCCTGATTAAATTCGAAGTAAATATTTTCGATGATTACTAAATTGTTTGTAGTAGGCTTTTTAGGGTCTTTACTTGCAAGGTTTAACCAAGGATCATCAATGTATAAATCATTCATTTTGTTTAAATCTCCAGGCAATAATTTGTAATCAAAACGTTGCCCTCTCTTTACAGATAGGTATTTTACAACTTTTCCATTGGGGTCATAAATAATAATACTTGAGTAGTTAATCATGTCCGTAGTATCGGCAAAACGCAAAACCAAGTTTTTGCTGTAAGGTAAATATCTAAATGTAAAATCCCCTTTACTATTTGTAGTTGCAGTATCAACAACTTTGTAGTTATTGTCGAGCAGGAGAATTTTTAAATTGCGTAAAGGATTATTTTCATTGTCGCCAACCATTTTGCCTTTCAAATCCATTTTTATATTAATATCCTCAATTAGTAGTTCATTATATGATTTTACTTCGTTTGAAAGGAATTTAAATAAAAACTTACCTTTTTGTAAAGTATCTTTTTTATTAATCTCAACATCTTTATATGAGTACAGATGTAAATGGCTATTGTCGTTTAGCCCTGATTCAGCTTCATCAATAGCAATAATAAAATTTTTATCGGGAGGCAATTTGCTAAACAAAAAATTACCAAACATATTGGTTTGTGTTGTTTCAATAATTTCGTTTTTGTCAGATAGTAAGTAAACATTTTTATCTGCTAATAAAACATTTTCGCCCTTTTCTTCAACCATTATTTTCCCCGCTAAAAATGGTATATAGGTATCATCAATTAAATGTTCAATTAATTTACTTTCATCATTATTCAAAAACTGTAAGTTTTGTTTTTCAATATTGTTTAAAAACGCAACTTTCTCTCTGTTGATGTTGTACATAAGAACTTTGCACATTAAACTATTATCAGCGGGATAAACCATAACTTTAGAAGTACTTTTTATACCAACATTAGAAAAACTAAAAACACCAAACCTATTAGTTAGAGTGGTGCTTATTTCTTTATTGTTTGTGTCCAACAAAACTACTTTAGCTAAATTAAAAGGTGTTTTTGATTCGTTATCGCAAACAACTTTACCAGCAATATGGTGTTTCTTCTCTGCAACAATCGTTGGCGTAACAAATGATTTTGTTTCAGGAATATTTTTTAGTTGAACCAAAAAATCTTTAATGTATTCTGTGTTATCAACAAATTTCGATTTGCCATCGAAATAAATTTTTGAAAATGGTTTTTCAAAAGTTTTTTGATTTATAGTTTGATTTCGAATGTGATAAAACGGGATAGTAATTTCATATTTAATTTTGTAATTTGTTTTGTCTTCGGGAATTGTTCCATTAATATCGGCGTGCATTACTGCGTAATTTTCTTTTTCGAAATAAATGGAATAATTTAAATTGTAATCAAGTTTTAATGAAAAAAAGCCGTTTTTACCTGAAGTTGTTTCTGCAAAAACTTTAGCGCCAACCATTGCTTTTACTTTTACATCTGGTAAAGCTTCTTCTTCAAATTTTGTATAGCCAGTATAAGTTAAGTTTTGAGCAATAGTTGAATTGCAAATAAAAGAGCACCATAAAATAACAAAGCAAAAAGCTTTAACTATAAAAGTTCTTAAATTCATTAAATGAAAGTAGTAAAACTTTAATAAAGCAACAAGTTTTTCAATTAAAATTTAAACTAAGTTTTTGGTTTAGTCATTCAGCTTAAGTACAGCCATAAATGCACTTTGCGGAATTTCCACATTTCCTACCGACTTCATTTTCTTTTTACCTTCTTTTTGCTTTTCTAATAATTTACGCTTACGAGAAATATCTCCACCATAACATTTTGCAGTTACATCCTTGCGAATAGCGCGGATGGTTTCACGGGCAATAATTTTTGCCCCTATGGCAGCTTGTATTGGAATCTCAAATTGTTGTCTTGGAATTAATTCTTTTAATTTCTCACACATTTTTTTACCAAACTCGTGTGCATTGCTTTTGTGTATCAATGCCGACAAAGCATCTACAGGTTCGCTGTTTAATAACACATCTAATTTAACCAAATCAGATTGTCTCATACCTGTGCGGTGATAATCAAAAGATGCATAACCTTTAGAAATTGATTTTAAACGATCGTAAAAATCAAATACAATTTCACCTACGGTAACAACTTCGCCACTTGTTTTGTAAGCTAGATAAGATACGTTTGGAACGGTTGTAATAACTGTCATGTTAAATTCGCGCTCCAAACGTTCTTGAATAATTTCCATGTGTAGCATTCCTAAGAATCCGCAACGGAATCCGAATCCAAGAGCGGCAGATGATTCAGGCTCCCATGTTAATGACGCGTCATTTAACTGAAGCTTCTCCATACTGTAACGCAGCTCTTCAAAATCTTCTGTATCTACAGGATAAATACCTGCAAATACCATTGGTTTTACATCCTCGAATCCTTGAATCGCTTCTGTACAAGGGTTTGCAAGAGTAGTAATAGTATCACCAACTTTAACTTCTTTTGCTTCTTTAATACCTGAAATAATATATCCTACGTCACCTGTTTTTACAACATCGCGTGGCTCGGGTCTTAATCGAAGCACTCCAACTTCATCAGCATTATAAACACCACCTGTATTTACAAATTTAATTTTCTCGCCTTTTTTTATTTCTCCGTTGTAAATTCTGAAATAGGCAATAATTCCTCTAAAGGGATTAAAAACAGAATCAAATATTAATGCTTGCAAAGGAGCTTTTTCTTCACCTTTTGGAGCAGGAATGCGCTCTACAATTGCCGCTAACATTTCGTGAACGCCTAATCCTGTTTTACCAGATGCAGCCATAATTTCATCTCTGTCGCAACCAAGTAAATCAACAATTTGGTCTTTTACCAATTCAGGATCAGCACTAGGTAAATCAATTTTATTTAAGATAGGAATGATTGTTAAATCATGCTCCAATGCTAAGTATAAATGTCAATAAGATTTAAAACGTATTTACCTTTTTCGGCAAGATCACCTTTGTATTCATAATCCATTTTTATGGCATGACTCTTAATGGTAATACCACGTTCTTTTTCAAGATCCATGTCGTCCAATACCTGAGCCTGCATTTCACGTTTGTTGATAGTATTGGTGTATTCCAATAAACGATCTGCTAAAGTACTTTTGCCATGATCAATATGGGCTATGATACAAAAATTACGGATATTCTTCATCGCTAAATCTCTAGGTTTAATAAGCCAACGAAAATACGAAATTTTAGTGGGATTATGACTTGTATGTTAAAATCAATATTTTTTGTAAATTGCAATGAATTTATGATGAAAACCATGCAAATACGACTACTTACACCTCTTTTTTTACTTTTTTTCGTGGTTTCTTCATTTGCAGCTTCGGCAGGTAACCCCAGAAGAGTGAAGGCAACTATTAAAACCTCGGCTGAATGTATCTATTGTAAAGAGAATTTGGAAGAGTCGTTGAAAAAAGTAAAAGGAATAAGAAAAGTAAATTGCGATTATGTAAAGCATGAAGTTTATGTGGTTTACAATTCTAAAAAAATCACCATTGAAGAAATCAGAACAAAAATGAATGAGATGGGTTATGATGCTGATGATCAAAAGGCAAACTTTGATAAGTTTAAGAAAACGCAACCCGAAAAGTAGCAGAGTACATTGTAACCAGTTAATGAAAGCTAAGTTGTGTTTTATGTAAATTTACTATCTTTGACGTAAATTTTACCTAATTCATCATGAAAAAACAGTTATTCATCACGTTTTTATCTTTTTTATTTGCCTTTCAACTAATTGCTCAAACTACACCTGCAACTTTGCAATGGGAGCGTTCGCAAAATGGAGTAATTGGCAGGAACAATTATTTTGTGAAAACAAAAATTGACATCAACGGTAACACTTATGCTTTGGCAAATAGTGATGAAGATATGTTAGTTGTAAAATTTAATTCAAATGCACAAGTAGTACAAACATATATTTATAATAATTCTTCCAATGCACCTGATTACGCAGCGGATTTGGAAGTTGATGCTTTGGGTAATGTATATATTTCGGGTTCAGCATTTATAAATTATATGTATTGGGCAACTATTGTTAAGTTTGATTCTCAGGGAAATCAATTATGGGTAATTAATTATTTACCCTCAAATAGTTGGATTTATCCTACTAGTGTTTCTGCTAATGCTATTGCTTTAGATGCTTCAGGAAATGTTTTTTTCACAGGCTCTGTAAACGATTCATTAATTGCTGGTAAAATAAGTTCTGCTGGAACTATTGCTTGGGTTACAACGGCAAATGTGAATGGAAGTAATATTGGTTCGGGTAAAGATATTGCAATTGATCAATTTGGTTCAGTATATATTACTGGATCATATAAAAACTCATTATTAAATAATGATGCTGTTACAGTAAAATTTAATTCGAATGGAGCGCAACAATGGTTTAAAACAATTAGTGGCTTTAATAACGAGGCTGATGAGGCAATAAATATTGGAATCGATAATAGTTCCAATGTATATGTGGCTTCAAATATTGCAGATAGCACACTAGGTGCTTTTAATAACTATTCGGTTTACCTTACTAAATATAATGCTTCAGGAGCACAGCAATGGCAAAAGAAATTCCACGAAAGCCCACAAGTACATTCATCGGCAGTAAAACTGCATGTCGATAATATAGGTAACACCTATTTGGGAAGAAATATTATGTCCTCAGCGGGTTTTGGATATTCTGTAATCAATAAATACAATTCAACTGGTACTTTGCTTCAAATATACACAATTGATGACCCTTTGTATGATAGAAATATTCTAACAGATATTTATGTTGATCAAAACGCAAATATTTATGCGGCTGGAAATATTGATTTAACAGCAAAATTATTTTATGCGAAATACGGCCCTTTAGGTCATACATTGTTTTATAATGAATATGATCACAATGGATTTCCAAACATTTATAGTATAGCGGGAATAGTGGCAGAACCAAATGGCTTTTTTAATGTGATTGCAAACATTAATGATTTATTTATGTTTCGAATTAATAACGCCGGAGTATACCAATATGAAGGAATTTATTCAGGTGAAGGTAATGGAGGAGATGTAGCAGTTAAAACGATTGCTCAAGGAAGTAACTCTGTTTATGCCCTAGGAGAATTAACAAATGCAAATACTTATATAGATGCTGTTTTAAGTAAATATGATACGCAAGGAAATATTTTATGGCAAAACACTTTTGATAATAACGCAGGTTATGATAACGCTTATGATATGGGTAAAGATTCGGTATTTAATATTTACTTATTGAAGGCAAAATCAGGAGGAAGTGAAATAATAAAACATGATTCGATTGGTTCACCTGCGTGGACAAGTCCTACAGTTGGTTTATATCGTAAAATGATTGTTGCAAATGGAGGAAACGCTTACCTTGCTGGTCAAGGTGAACTTTTTGGAAATTTATACAAAGTATTCAAAGTTGGAAAATTAGATAATCTTGGAAATTTTGTTTACGAAAGTTCAATTGTTCAAGAAGCTGATGATTCATTAAACATTGGATCAATGGTTGTAGATGATAATGAAAGAATTATTGCAGCTGGACATAGGAATTATGCAGCGGGTCAGCCAGGTCAAAAAACGAGAATTATAGTAGATAAATTTACAAACACGGGAGCTCTTCAGTGGCATAGAGAATTACCAATGTCAGATTCTACATCTACTGAAGCTTTTTACTATTCAAATGTTTCAAAGGTGTTAGTTGATGATTTATTTAACACTTATGTTTTTGGTACACTAGGAACACCAACTATTTCAGGTCATGCTCAAGCATTTCTTGCAAAAATAAGTGACAATGGAACAATAGTTTATATCGTATATTATGATGGAAGTAGTACTTGGTTTGAAACATCTGGTGATATGAGATTTAATTCTAATGGCGATATAATTATGTACTCAGCAAGCACTAGTTATCATGTCATTAGAAAGATAGACCCTTCAAATGGGGCAATAATTTGGGAAAACGATGTAGCTATTGGAATTCCTGCTGGTGCAAAAGTTGTTAGACTTGATGGAAGCAACGATATTTATTTCACCGGACAATCGGTATTCACTACAAATGGACGAGAAATTGTACTTGGTAAAATAAGTAATAATGGTGTATTGAGGTGGATAACAACTAAAGCTGGAGCAACACTAGGGAATAGTTATGCCGAATCAATGGATGTTACTAATAATGGAAGAATTTATATTGCAGCAAGTATGAGTAACCGAAACGGAACAGCATCTGATTTTTCTCTTTTAAAGTTCTGTGATATTGCTCAACCAACATTAAGCACGGCAGATCAAACACAAAATATTTGTCCAGGAGATAACGTAACTTTAGTTGCACCTAATAGCAATTCGTATTTGTGGAGTAATGGAACAACTACAAATGATTCTCTTGTTGCATCTGCAACAGGAAGCTATTATTGTGCACTTTACAAATCAGATGGATGTTATAAAAATTCTGATACAATAAATGTATTAGTAAAACCCGTTCCTTCAACCCCTCAAATTTGTGCAGTTACCGTAGATTCATTAAGCACACATAATATTATTTTTTGGGATAAGTCATCTATAGTTGGAGCTTCGGCATTTAATATATATCGTGAAGATTTGACTAATGTTTATAGTTATATAGGCACAGTAGTTTACGACAGTTTATCTGAGTTTCATGATTACGGTGCAAATCCAAACACAACAACAAAACGATATAAAATAACAGCGGTTGATACTTGCGGACAAGAAAGCCCTATGAGTAATTATCACAATACCTTGTACATTGTTTCTAATGGTACGGGACAGTTTTCATGGAACCCAATTTATACAATTGAGAACAATCCAAATCCAGTAAATAATTATTTATTAATGAGAGATGATGCGGGAACAGGTAACTGGACTCAAGTTGCATCAACTGCAGGAACTCAATTTATTATCAACGATGTAAATTATGCCTCCTATCCAACAGGCAGATGGAGGGTAGAAACGGCTTGGAACATTAGTTGTTTGGCAACTCGTGGAGCAATCAATACCACCCGTTCAAACATAAAAACGCCAACATCAGTTGGGATAAATGAATTAAGTAATCAGAATTCCTTTGCAATAACCCCCAATCCAGCTAACGAAAGCGTAACAATTTCTGTTGACAGTAGAGAAGAAAACATGAAAATTGAAATCTACAACACACTTGGTCAAAAAGTAATCGAACAAAAATTAGAAAACACTGAAACTCAAATTTTGATATCAGAGTTACAAGCAGGAACCTATTTTGTAAAACTAAATGGGAAGCAAAATCAAACAACAAAAAAACTAATTAAGTACTAACTAAAAAAACCAAAAACATGAAAGGTTTATCAATAACAGGGTTTATTATTTCAATTTTAATATTCCTATTAGCAATGTATTTACAGTTTGTGGTTGTTCCAGCAGTTGCATCTTTAGAAAGAATGATTGATTATAGTGATGAATCAGGCTTATCGAGCATGATGTGGGCTCAAGCTCATTCTATGAAAGTAAATTTAGGTATGATAACATTGTTTGGAGGGATATTGCCTTTTATACTTTGTATTATACCAGCACTAAAAACAAAAAGTAAACTTGCTTGGGTGGGCGTTGTTTTGTCTTTTATTGCTATTGTTATAGGTATATTAAGTGGAACTCACATGTTTTCTTAATTTTATTACCTTTGAATAGAAAATGATGTAAAAGAAAATTAAATGAAAAAAATTCTAACTCTGGTTGCGTTATGCATAATTAGTTTATCTAATGCACAAACAATTTCCCTATTAAAAGATGTAAATGTAGGAACTCCAGCATCTGATCCTACTGGTTTTGTAGTATACAATAATATGCTTTATTTTGGAGCATATAACTTCACAAGTGGCGGAGAATTTTGGGTATCTGATGGAACTCCTGGAGGAACAACACTGGCTTTTGATTTTGTTCCAGGTTCGGGCGGTATTCAACCTCAAAATTTAATTGTGTATAATAATTTTATTTATTATTCATATAGTGATGCGGCGGGAACATTTGGCACTGAATTATGGAGAACGGATGGAACAGCTGCTGGTACTGCGCTTGTAGCAGATATTAATCCAGGAGCTAATAGTTCATATCCAGCAGGTTTTTATGTTTTTAATAATGAACTTTATTTTACTGCCGACAATGGTATAGTAGGAACCGAATTATGGAAAACAGATGGTAGCCCAGTAGGAACTGTTTTAGTTAAAGACATTAATCCTGGCCCTAACAGCTCTAACGTTTATGAACCGTTTTTCTCGGTAGCAAATAAATTGTTTTTCTCTGCAAATGATGGAACAACAGGAAATGAACTTTGGGTTTCTGATGGGACTGACCCTGGCACATATTTAGTAATGGATATAAATCCTGGAATTAACGGAAGTTATTATTCAGGAAATGGAATAGTTTATGCGAATAAATTCTATTTCAATGCGGATAATGGGGTAAATGGTACTGAGCTTTGGGCAAGTGATGGAACGGCTCCAGGTACTAGTATGATTAAAGATATTTATGCAGGTTCTAATGGAGGGTATCCATATTCATTTCACAATGGTTCAGATGGGTATTTATATTTTACTGCAAATGATGGAGTAACAGGTTCAGAAATATGGAAATCAGATGGGACAACTCCTGGAACAAACGTATTTATTGATGCTTTTGTAGCTCCAACAGCAATGGCCTCTATACCTTATTATTATAATGGCTATGTTTATTTTCAAGGATCAGACATGTCGGGGATTGGAACAGAACTTTATCGTACGGATGGAACCATTGGTGGTACAAGTTTAGTAAAAGATATTAATCCAGGAACTGGAAGCTCAGAGCCGAGTAAATTCTTTGAGTTTGATAATAAATTATTTTTTCAAACTGCAACAAATGCTGGAACCAATCGTGAAATTGCTTACACTGATGGAACAACATTAGGAACACATGAAATAGATGTGTTTCCTGGGACTAATGGGTCAAATCCTAATTATATAACATTCTACAATGGCAAGTATTATTTCTCAGCATCCTCTCAAAGTAGTGGAATGGGTATGGGAAGCGCAGAGCCCCATTATTTGTCGCCTAATGCTGCACCAATAATGCAAGATGTTGTGGACAGTACATTATGCGAAGGAATTCTTTCTCCTTCAAATATTTTAGGCCCATTAAATTTTACAGCAAGTGATGATGGTGGAAATGCAAGCATTACTTTCTCTGCTATTTCTGATAATACAACGTTAATAACAAACATTACTACAACTACAACAGTTACTGGAGGTACCATTACATTCACGGTTTCTCCTACTTTATCAGGAACAGCAAATATTACTTTAACAGCAACTGATCAAAGCGGAGCATCATCAAATCAAACAATTGTTATCACTGTTAATCCAAAACCAATTGTATCAGCTGGGCAAGATGCTAATATCTGTTTAAATAGTAATACATCTTTAAATGCAACAGGAGCGACTTCTTTTGTTTGGCTGCCATCCACTGCTTTATCTTGTTCAAATTGTGCCAACCCAACAGCAGCACCATTGGCAACCACTATTTATACAGTAACAGGAACAGATGGAAACAATTGTGTTAATACTGATGAGGTTTCTGTTTTTGTTACTCAAGCATTAACGCAAGAAATTTGCGCAGTTACCGTAGATAGCATATCAACGCATAATGTTATTTTTTGGGAAAAGCCAGTAACTACGGCTATTGATAGCTTCTTTGTTTATCGTGAAGATGCAACAAATGTTTATACTCACATTGGAACGGTTGCCTATGACAGTTTATCTGAATACCATGATAATGGTGTTGATCCAAATGTAACTACTAAACGATATAAAATATCTGTATTAGATACCTGTGGCAACGAAGGACCAAAAAGTAATTATCATAACACCATTTATATTATTCATGTTGGTGCGGGGCAATTTACTTGGAATCCAATTTATACAATTGAGAATAATCCAAACCCCGTAGCTAATTATGTTTTAATGCGTGATAATATTAGTGATGGAAATTGGTTTCAAATAGCAAGTACAGCAGGAACACAAAACACCATTGTTGACCCTGCCTATTCAAGCTTCCCAACAGGTCGTTGGAGGGTAGAAGCACAGTGGGGAATAACTTGTACGTCAACACGCGGAGCAATCAACACAACGCGTTCAAACATTAAGAGTCCAAGTTCTATTGGAATAAATGAGTTAAAATCACTTGGCGAAATTTCTATTAAACCAAATCCAGCAACAAATCAAATAGAAATAAGTTTTGCAGAAAGGAATGCTACTTTATTAATTCATGATGAATTAGGAAGAATGATTGCGGAGCTGAAAACACAATCAGCTGTAAATACTATTGATGTTACTAATTATGCTTCGGGTGTTTATACTATTAAGCTTGTTTCAAATAAAGGAATGAGTGTTACAAAATTTGTTAAGCAATAATTAATCTGTAAATATTAAGGGTTTTCAATTATATTTGAAAACCCTTTTTTATATGTATGCGCTTTAGCTTTGTTTTATTTTTCTTATTTGTAGCCTTTTGTTCTTATGGACAAAATGGAAACATGAAGATAAGAGGAAGTATAAAAGATACTAGCGCTAATATACCTCTCGAAAATACTGTAATTATTGCAGTTAGATTAAATGATTCCGTTTTAGTTGATTTTTCTAGGTCTAACTCAGAAGGTGTATTTGAGCTAAAGGAAATGCCTATTGATACCTATCAAGTTGTCATTACTCACCCGCAATTTGCTGATGGACTTTATATTATTGCAGGGACTAGAGAGAATATTGAATTTGATTTAGGTAAAATTGTAATGCAAGCAAAAACTCAACAATTAAATGAAGTTACTGTGCTTGGTTTTAAGGATCCTATTTACTACAAAGGCGATACCTTAATTTATACAGCCGATTCGTTTAAAGTAAAACCAAACGCTACCGTAGAAGACTTGCTAAAAAAGCTACCAGGTGTTAAAGTTGATGCCGCAGGAAAAATTACCACTCAGGGAAAAACAATTGAAAAAGTATTGGTTGATGGAGATGAGTTTTTTGGCGGTGACCCAACTGTAGCTACTCGTAACTTAAACGCAACTAATATAGAATCAGTACAAGTATATGACAAAAAGAACGAGGTAAGCGCAGATTGTAGCAAGGATGAAGAAACAATAAAGGTAATGAACCTTAAATTGAAAGAAGATGCTAAAAAGGGTTATTTTGGAAAAGTAAGCGGGGCAAGTGATTTTAAAAATTTTTATGAGGGGGAATTTTTAGCAAACCGTTTTAACAAAAGTAGAAAAGTTTCACTTTTCGGGTTAGTAGGAAATACACCGCGTACTAATTTTAATTTTGGTGATGTATATAAATACGGACTTAATAATGAAATGACGATGGATTTTAGTGAGGAAGGAAGCTCTTATTATTTTTCTTCACAAGAAGCAGAAGGGTTGCCCCGGACACTAAAATCAGGAATCTATTTTACCGATAAGTTAAGCAAAAAAACTAAACTCTTAACTAATTACAGTTACAACCAAAACTTACTAAAAGCATCCTCAGAAACAAGAGACCAATATTTTTTAGAAGATACTACTTATACAGTAAACAACGCAAGTAACAATTCTACTTTTAACGATGCTCATTCGGTAAATTTAGATTTTACTATTGATGTTGATTCCTTAACAACACTTACCATAAAACCAAAGGCTTCATTTTCTAACAATAAAAACAATCACTACGAAGACAATGTGTATGTTTCGGAAGACAATGTAATCACAAGAAAAACAGCTATTACAAATAACAATACCAATCAATCTAAAAACGCAAGTTTAAATTCTAATTTAAGAAGAAAGTTTAAGAAGAAAGACAGAAACTTATTTGTAAGCTATGATTTTAATTATAGCAATTCAACGGGGAAAGGCTTATTAAAAACCATCAACAGCATTGATACTTCTTTGTTTTTGAGCAATGTTGATCAAGAAAAAACAAGCTATAACGATAATTTAAGCAACAATATAAATTCAACATTTACCGAGCCGCTAACCAATAAAATCAAGTTGGATTTTATGCTCGACCTCATGAGCAATTATGGTAAACAAGAAAAAACAGCTTTTAACTTTATAAACGGCGAATACTCTCAAAAAGATTCCTTATTAAGTAATAGTTTTCAAAACTCAAGAAACACTATTCGCCCAGGATTGAGATTTATTTATGAAACTAAAAAAGTTCGTTTTGCAGTTGGCTCAAGAGTTAGAAATGTGCAGGTAAAAACGAAAACAAAATAACCAATCAGGTTATTAAGCAGGATGTAACTAATGTATTGCCATTTTTATCATACAGATATAAATTTAGTGGAAATAAAAACTACAGCTTTGCTTATTACACATCCTCTAATTTGCCCAGCATAAATCAATTGCAACCTGTTTATAATAATACAAACCCAAATAATATTACAATTGGTAATCCTGCCTTGGTTCCATCCTTTATGCATACAATAGAAAACAACTTTTATTCTTTTAAACCAATAAGTGGATTTAGCATGTGGTCGGGGATAAATGCAAATTATACCGATAATGCCATTACAACTTCAACAAATTTTGATTCTTACGGGCGAACAACAACACAAAGCGTTAATGTAAATGGTAATCATAATGTAAATGGTTGGTTAGGGATGTCGGTTCCTTTGTTTAAAAAGTTAATAAAGCTTGATCCAAACTTAAATGCAAATTATTCGAACAGAACAAATTTTATTAATGGTCAAAAAAACATAACACTTAACAAATCATTTACTTCTTCTCTTGAGGTAGAGTTGGAAACAGAAGATTTATCATTAACTATTGGAACCGATTACGAATATAATATTCCTAAAACAACTTTAAACAATGAAACAAACTTACCATATACTACTCAGCACGTAAATTTTGAATTTTCTTGGCAATTACCAAAAGGATTTAGTTTAGCATCGGATGGAATATATACAATTAATAGCAAGCGTAGTGATGGATATAATATTAATTATTTTACTTGGAACGCAAGTGTCGACAAGAAATTTTTAAAAAGAGAAAATCTAATTCTTGCAATAAAGGCAAACGACATCTTAAATCAAAATGTGAGTGCGGGAAGAGATGTACAAACAAACGTAATTACAGATAGTAAAACAACCATAATCCAACGATATTTTTTATTACAGCTTACTTATAAATTTAACAGTACTAAAGCAAAGGAGGAAGATGATGATTGGGGAATGTAAATACATCAGGATCATTCTTTTTTGTGTACCTATGTTAAGTGGGCTTTTTGTTTCTGCGCAAATTAAAGCGGGAAAAATAGTTTACGAGCGTAAAACAAATTTGTATAAAAAATTTAAGGGCGATGATGTAAAAGAGTGGTTAAAGGAATCGGACAAAAACAAAGTAGATGTTTTCGAATTAATTTTCAACGATTCACTTTCTGTATTTAAACCACAGGAAAGTGATTTAAAAGAGCAGATGAGCTGGGCAACTAGTAAAAACCAAGTGTATCAAAACAGTAAAACAAAACAACGCGTTACTATAAAAACAATTTGGGGTGAAGAATTAATTGTTCAAGATTCGCTCTATAAACGTACTTGGAAAATTACTGAAAGCAAACGAAAAATTGCAGGATACGAATGTAGAAAAGCAATATGGCAAGCAAATGACAGCACACGGTTATATGCTTGGTATTGTAATGAAATACAACCAAGCATTGGCCCCGAAAGCTTTGTTGGACTGCCAGGAGTAATTTTAGGTTTAGCCACCGAAGATGGCGGTGTAATTTATTTTGCAAAATCAGTAACAATTGAAACTCCACCAACCGAAAAGTTATTGATGAAGAAAACAAAATCAAAAATTTACGCTAGCGACGAATTAAAAAAACGTTTGGAAAAAGATTTCGGAAAAGAGAAGTGGGGAAAAAGTATGATACGCGAACATTTCGGTATTTGGTAATCAAACAATTTTGTCTGAAATTTGAGCCGTGAAAAAGGGACTTCTTTCTATAATTCTATTCTTCTTTATATTCTCAGCTTCTGCGCAAGTTGTTAATGTAGAATCAAAAAGATTTTTAAATGATACAAACGGCTTTGTTGGAAAAATTGACTTTAATTTTCAAATCACCCAAAATACCGAGCAAATAATCAATTTCGGAAACAATGTGCATTTGCAATATCAAAAAGATAGGAGCAGGTTTTTATTGTTGAATGATATTAATTTTGTAAAAGCAGGACCAACTAACTTTGTTAATGCAGGCTTTCAGCACTTTCGTTATAATTACAAAGTAAAGAACAGATTAACTTGGGAAGCATTTATTCAATCACAATACAATCCTATTTTACGTTTAGACTTGCGTTTACTTGCTGGTACTGGACCACGATTAAAAATTGTAAAGAACAAAACCATACGACTTTATTTTGCTACGCTTTATATGTATGAGCATGAAAGAATTTCTGGTGAAACTAATCAGTACAATACACATCGTTTAAGTTCTTATGTAACCTTCTCTTTAAGCATTGGTGAGAATGCAGATTTTACAAGCACCACATTTTACCAACCCAACGTTCAAAATTTTAATGATTATCGTATTGCAAATGATAGTTCGTTTGAATTAGTAATAAGCAAAAAATTAAATTTTAGAACAGGCTTTAATTTATTATACGATACTCGCCAACCAACTGGAATTCCTAATTTAGTTTATTCGTTGAGAAATGGGCTGAGTTATAAGTTTTAGAATTTATATCTTCGCATAATTATATGAAAAAGCTAGCTAACGAAGAATTAAACAGAAAAACGGTTGATGAATTTAAACAAGCACAAAAAACGCCAATTGTTTTGGTGCTTGATAATATTCGCAGCTTAAATAATGTTGGCTCAGCCTTTAGAACTGCTGATTCATTTTTATTAGAAGCCGTTCATTTGTGCGGTGTTACTGGTACACCACCAAATCCCGAAATTCAAAAAACAGCACTCGGGGCAACCGAAACAATGAGCTGGAAAAAACATACTTCTACTTTAGAGTGTATTACCGAATTAAAAAATCAAGGATATACTATTTGTTCTGCAGAACAAGCCGAGCATTCGGTTATGCTTAACGAGTTTGAAGTTGATAAAGAAAAAAAAGTACGCCTTGGTTTTTGGTAACGAAGTGTATGGAGTAGAACAAAACGTGATTGATAAAAGCGATTACGTAATAGAAATTCCTCAATATGGAAGCAAGCACTCTTTAAATGTGGCAGTAAGTATTGGGATTGTTTGTTGGGAATTTACCAAACAATTTAAGCACTAATTTTATTTACAAAATATCTTTTCGCAATTGGTAAAAAGGTTTCTTGTAAAGGAATGTTTAAGCCACAATCAACTGCATAAACAGCAGGGTTTGGCAGGTCTTTGTGCTTCTGAATTAAATCGCTTTTTATGCTTTCGTACGATGATGTAAAAGTGCTTGTATAACGTTCAATTTCGTTTACATACAATCCTCTATAACTTTTTTGTGCAGTAGTAAATAAGGTTAATTGATATTGGTAAGCATATACATCTTTTTCATCTGCACAATGCAAAAGTAAATATCCTTCATCATGATTTAATGGAGAAATACCCACTGCTTTAAAAGAGAAATGTTCTTCTACCAAATCATAAATTGTTTTTCCATCTTGTATGTTTTGTGCCAATAGCGGCATCGCAAAATCAATAATATTATTTATGGTTTCAATTAACTCACTTTCTAATTCAGGTTTTTGTATTCTATTTTCCCGTTTTTAAAGTCGAAACCTTTTAGCTCCTTAGGAGTTTGGTCGATTAAATCTTCCTGATGTTTTTTATTAAAAGCAGGTTTTTGTAATGCTCTATCAATTCACCCAAATAGGGATAAATTTTTGTTGCTTGATAGCTTTCTTTTACTTCCTGTAGATAAGCTAATAACACGTATTGTTTTAGTTCCAGGTCAATATGTTGCTCTGTTAACCAATCTTTGCTTAATTTTCCCATAATAACAAGATTAATTCCTATTTTTATACCTTCAAAACAATAAAAAGTTGCAATAAGCTTTTAAAAAGAAATTGTGGCATAATTTTGTGTTAGAAGCAACGAACAAAAAAAATAAAGAAATGAAAATGAACAAAACTCTTGTTATCCTTACAGCCATTGCAATTGGAGTATTTACTTCTTGCGTACCAGGCAAAAAATTTGATGAAGTTCAAGCTAAAGAAAAAGCTTGTCAGGATGAACTTACTGCAATTAAGGTAAGCAATCAGCAAATAGAAGAAAAGATGAAAGGTCTTAACGAAACCCTTGCGAAAGATGTAAAAGAAATTGACGGTTTAAGAAGAGATACTGCTATTGTAGGGTCAAATTACAGAAACCTTACTGTTAAGTATGATAAATTAAATCAATTAAACGAACAATTGATGGATAAATTGAACCGTTTACTTACAAGCAGTGAAAAAGACAATGCTAAGCTAAGTGGCGATTTACAAATGACCAAAGAGCAATTATTAAAGAAAGAAGACGAGCTTAAACTATTAGAAGCTCAGTTAAACAAACAAAAGGCAGAGTTAGATGCTTTGTCAATTCAATTAAAACAACGCGAGCAACGTGTTAATGAGTTGGAAGACATCCTAAAGAAAAAGGATCAAGCCTCAGCAGATTGAAAAAAGAAATTGCAAGATGCTTTATTTAATTTCGAAAACAAAGGTTTAACTATTACTCAAAAGAATGGCAAAGTATATGTTTCATTAGATGAGAGTTTATTATTTGCAAGTGGTAAAACGGCAGTTGAACCTAAAGGAGTGGAAGCATTAAAAAATGTAGCTATAGTTTTAGAACAAAATGCTGATATCAATATTGTTGTTGAAGGACATACAGATGATGTGCCAATGGCAGGTAAAGGAGATATTAAAGACAATTGGGATTTAAGTGTAATGCGTGCAACATCAGTAACTAAAATATTATTGCAAAGCGCAAAAACGTTAGACCCAAAAAGAATTACTTCTGCGGGACGTGGAGAATTTTTCCCTATCGACCCTGCTAAAACAGCTGAAGCAAGAAAGAAAAATAGAAGAACAGAAATCATCCTAACTCCTAAGTTAGATGAGTTATTTAAAGTATTAGAAGGTAATTAATTTAAAAACAAAAAAACAAAACAGAATAGATTATGGGAATGATTAAAGAATTTAAGGCGTTCATAATGCGCGGAAATGTAGTTGATTTAGCAGTCGGTGTTATTATTGGAGCTGCATTTGGTAAAATAGTAAATTCATTGGTTGAGGATATTATTACGCCTCTTTTATTACAACCAGCATTAAAAGCAGCTGGTGCAGAAAACATAGAAAAATGGGCGCCAGGTGGAATGTTGTTAGGTAAATTTATCGCATCTGTGATTTCATTTTTAGTAATTGCGTTTGTATTATTCTTAATTATTAAGGGAATGAATGCAGCGGCAAGGAAAAAGGCAGAAGAAGCTCCTGCTGCTCCTCCTGAGCCAACACAAACTGAGATACTTCTTACAGAAATTAGAGACTCGTTAAAAAAATAAATTCAAATCCCTCGATTATTCGGGGGATTTTTTGTTAAACAATAATCAACATGGCAAAGAGCAGATTATTAAGTAGAGTAGAATATAGAAGAAGGGTAACAAAAAGCATTGTTTTAGCAACTGCTTTGTTAATTTTTTCGCTAGTTGTGGGGATAGTTGGTTACATGTACTTTTTTGATATGAATTGGGTTGATGGTTTACTAAATGCCTCCATGATTTTAACAGGAATGGGGCCAGTTGATATAGCTAAAACAGATGCAGCAAAAATCTTTGCCTCTGTTTATGCATTGTATAGCGGAGTTGCTTTTTTAACTTGTGTTGCAGTTATATTTGCTCCTATTTTACATCGCTTCCTTCATAAATTCCATCTTGATTTGGATGATAACGACTAATAGCAAAAATCTTGCTTATATATTCCATAACATAGATTTTTTATTAAATTTACACAAAGCATTATTTATATGAATTTAAAAATTCGATTGGTTGGAATGAGTTTTTTGCAGTTCTTTATTTGGGGAGCTTGGCTTATTACAATTGCAAATTATTGGTTTGGTAATAATATCGGAAACCCTTCTCAGTTTGGTAAAATATTTACAACCTTAGGGATTTCTTCTATCATCATGCCTGCTCTTACTGGTATTATTGCTGATAGATGGATTAATGCAGAAAGATTATACGGAGTATTACACATTCTTGCAGGTTTAGTAATACTTTATATTCCGCAAGTAAACGACCCCGATATGTTTTTTTGGTGCATGTTAGTTGCCATGCTTTTTTACATGCCAACCATTGCACTTTCAAATTCTATCGCATACAATACTTTAAAATCAAATAATTTTGATGTAGTAAAAGTTTTTCCTCCAATACGTGTATGGGGTACTGTTGGTTTTATTGCTGCTATGTGGATTACTAATCTAACAGGAAATAAAGCAACAGCTGGGCAATTTTATATTTCAGCTATCGCATCTTTTGTGTTGGGAATTTATTCTTTCACCTTACCAGCTTGCAAACCAAACAAAGTGGTTGAATCAAAAAGTTTATCCGAAACATTAGGTCTTAATGCATTTTCTCTTTTCAAAAATGGTAAAATGGCGATGTTCTTTATGTTTGCTATGCTTTTAGGCGCAGCATTACAATTAACAAACATGTATGGCGATAGATATGTAGATAATTTTAAAGAAGTACCTGAGTATGCAGATTTGTTTGTTGTGAAGTACTCAACTATCATCATGTCAATATCACAAATCTCTGAAACATTATTTATTCTTGCTATTCCATTTTTCTTAAAACGTTTTGGAATAAAATATGTAATGCTAATAAGCATGTTAGCTTGGGTATTACGTTTCGCATTTTTAGCTTATGGAAATCCTGCAGACGGATTATGGATGATTGTAATGTCTTGTATTGTTTACGGAATGGCTTTCGATTTCTTCAATATATCAGGTTCTTTATTTGTAGAAACTCAAACCGATTCAAAAATACGTTCAAGTGCACAAGGTTTATTTATGATGATGGTAAATGGTTTTGGTGCAGTTATTGGAAGTTTCTCAAGTGGATACATTATCGAAGCTTTCTTTTTAAAACCCGATAACACTTTTGATTGGAAACCAATTTGGTTAACATTTGCTGGCTATGCACTAGTAATTGCAATATTTTTCTTCTTCCTGTTTAAACACAAACACGACCCAAAGGAAGTGGAAGGGTTTAATCATTAAAAGCAGTATTTGATTTGAGACTATGCACTTCAATACTTTTTATATTTATATTCCAACTCTTTTTGTTGGGACAGCCAGTGAATTTGGTTCCAAATCATAGTTTTGAAAACGCCACATGTGACCCTTTCGGTGTGAATTTTTCTCCTCAAGATTGGAAGCAGTTGCAAGGTTCGCCTGATTATTTTCACTCATCTTTTTCACCACCATGTCCAGTTATAGGTGATATAAGTAATTATCAATTAGCTAATGATGGACTTGGATTTGTTGGCATTGACGTGTATTGTCCAGTAAATATATGTCCTAATAATTATGATAAGGAATCTGTGCAGTGTAAACTTAATGACACTTTAAGATTTGGAAAAAGGTATTGCGTATCCTTCTATGTAAATTTGTCTTCTTTTTTTTATTATGCTACAGATGATATTGGTATTTACTTTGGTGTGGACAGTAATCTTGTGTTTCCAGCTATTCCTGACATTGAAAACACTCAAGGTAATTTTCTAACGGATACAACAAACTGGGTTTTAATAAAAGGAACTTATGTTGCTAGTGGCGATGAAGTATATTTGAATTTAGGGAACTTCAAATTGAATTCTGCTACTTCTTGGGTAATTATGAACAGTGGTAATCCTAACTATGACCAATCATATTACTTCATTGATAATGTATCTGTATTTGAATTACCTGTAATTAGTGCCAATAATGATACAAGTATTTGTTTGGGCGAGGTAAAACAATTGCAAGTTTCTTGCGTCAGTTGTTGGCAAGGAAATAATTTTGAGTGGAGAGATGAATTCGGCAATTTAATTGGAACTGGCGCGACCATAAACGTAAGTCCAATGCAAGCAACAACCTATTATGTTAATCTAATCGATAGTACAAATAGCGTTTCAAACATTAATGATATAAAAGATAGTATTAATATATCAGTAATAAATTGTGGTGTTGGTGTAACTGAAAGGATAGATATAACCGAAGTTAACATATATCCCAATCCTGCAAACAATATCTTAAATGTAGAAATTAGTGGATTTTCAAATCAAAAAAACATGCAACTGAGCTTATGTAATTTATTAGGAGAAAGTATTGCAAATTATAACATTGAGAACTATCTTACTAAATTAAACCTAAGCAATATACAAAACGGTATTTATAATCTATGTTTGCTAAAGGATGGAAAACAACAGTTTGTGCAAAAACTGGTTCTTATTAAATAGAAATTTAGTTTAAGAGCTCATTATCTCAGTAATTTATCAATTTCAGCAAAATTCCTTTCCTAATCCTTCTCAAACCTCGCATCCACCCCCTAAAAAATCCCAAATAAACCGTATCTTCACGCCCTAAAATTAAGCTTGTGAGTACAGGTAAAAAATACAAAGAATATAAAGGCTTAAATCTGCCTTCAATTGCAGATGAAGTTCTTAAGTTTTGGAAAGACAACCAAACCTTCGAAAAATCTATTTCAACCCGCGAAGGAAAAACCCCGTGGGTGTTTTATGAAGGCCCGCCTAGCGCTAATGGTATGCCCGGCATCCATCACGTTATGGGTCGTACCATTAAAGATATTTTTTGTCGCTACAAAACATTACAAGGTTTTCAAGTAAAACGTAAAGCTGGTTGGGACACACATGGTTTACCAATTGAGTTAGGCGTTGAAAAATCCTTAGGTATTACTAAAGAAGATATTGGCAACAAAAACAGCCCTAAATATATTTCGGTTGAAGACTATAACAAAGCTTGCCGCAAAGAGGTAATGAAGTTTACCGATAAGTGGGAAGATGTTACCAATAACATGGGCTACTGGGTCGACTTAAACGATCCTTACATCACTTACGATAATAAATACATCGAGAGTGTGTGGTGGTTATTAGGCAACTTGCACCAAAAGAATTTATTGTACAAAGGCTTTACTATTCAGCCATATTCACCAGCAGCAGGTACAGGTTTATCATCACACGAAATAAACCTACCAGGCTGTTACAAGGATGTAAAGGACAGAATGCAACGGTAATGTTTAAGGTTTCTGATTTGGAAAAATTAGATAAGTCTAAAATTGCAAATCTATCTGATATATACATCGTAGCTTGGACAACTACACCTTGGACCTTGCCTTCAAACACTGCATTAGCAGTAGGAAAAAACATTGATTATGTATTAGTTAAAACATTTAATCAGTACGACGCAAAGAGATAAGCGTGATTCTTGCAAAAGAGCGTTTGGCTGCATACCTTAACCCTAAAGGCGCTGAGTCTGAGTGGACATTTAAAGCAGGTGATAAAGTTATTCCTTATAAAGTTGTTGCTGAGTTTAAAGGTTCTGAATTAGAAGGTGTTCGTTACGAGCAATTGCTTCCTTTTGTTCAACCAGAAGGCGATGCGTTTAGAGTAATACTTGGTGATTTCGTTACTACCAGCGATGGTACAGGTATTGTGCACATTGCGCCAACATTTGGTGCAGACGATATGCGTGTTGCTAAAGAATCAAACATTCCTTTATTGCTTACAAAAAACGCTGATGGCAATATGGTTCCATTAGTTGATTTGCAAGGTAAATTTGTTAGCGAAATTAAAGATGGTGTTTTCTTATATGGTCATGAGTATGTGAAAGAAGCATATTTAACCGATGCAGAAAAGGAAGCAGAGTTCCAACATCAAAAGCAAGTATTAGAAGCTGCAGGAAAAATAAAAGAACTTAAAGCCTATATAAGTGTTGATGAGCGTATAGTTTTAAAACTGCAGGAAGAAGGAAAATTATTTAAGAAAGAAACTTACGAGCATAGTTATCCGCACTGTTGGAGAACTGATAAGCCTGTTCTTTATTATCCTTTAGATAGTTGGTTTATTAAGTCTACAGCGGCTAAACAACGCATGATAGAGCTTAACAAAACTATCAATTGGAAGCCAGAAGCTACTGGTACTGGTCGTTTTGGTAATTGGTTGGAAAACCTAAACGATTGGAATCTTTCTCGTTCACGCTTTTGGGGTATTCCAATTCCTATTTGGACAAGCGAAGATAAAACGGAACAATTGGTTATTTCATCGGTTGAGCAATTACAAAAAGAAATTGCTAATTCGGTTGCTAAAGGATTTATGGAAAGCAATCCACTTGCTGCATTTAAAGCAGGTGATATGAGTACTGAAAATTATAATACGTTTGATCTGCATAAGCCTTATGCTGATTCAATAGTATTAGAGCAAAACGGAAAAAAATTATTCCGCGAAACTGATTTAATTGATGTGTGGTTTGATAGTGGCGCCATGCCTTACGCACAGGTTCATTATCCTTTCGAGAACAAAGAATTAATCGACGATAAAAAATATTTCCCCGCTGACTTTATTGCAGAAGGTGTTGATCAAACACGTGGTTGGTTCTTTACTTTGCATGCTATCGGTACTATGTGTTTCGATTCGGTTGCCTACAAAAACGTAGTAAGTAATGGATTAGTATTAGATAAGAATGGTAACAAAATGAGTAAGCGTTTAGGAAATGCTATCGACCCATTTGATACACTTCCTAAATACGGCCCTGATGCTACACGTTGGTACATGATTGCAAATGCAGCACCTTGGGATAATTTAAAATTTGACTTGGAAGGAATTTCTGAAGTGCAACGGAAATTATTCGGAACACTTTATAACACTTATGGTTTCTTTGCTTTGTACGCAAATGTTGATGGATTTGAAATTGATGAAAACAATTTAAGTCCTGTTGCCGAGCGTTCGGAGTTAGATCGTTGGATTATTTCAAAACTAAACAGTTTAATACAATCGGTTACTGAAGCTTATGATGAATACGAACCACACCGCGCAGCGCGTTATGTAGAAGAGTTTGTTGATGAGCATTTAAGTAACTGGTACGTTCGATTAGCACGTCGTCGTTTCTGGAGAGGTGAGATGAGCGAAGACAAGAAAGCTGCTTACGAAACCTTGTTCGAGTGTTTACGTGTTGTTTCTCAGTTAATGAGTCCGATTGCCCCGTTCTTTGCAGAGTGGATGTATAAAAACTTAACGGATGGAATAAGAGAGCAAGCTATTAAGAATAACACTCAACTAGCTGCAGAATCAATACATTTAAGCAATTTCGCAAAAGCTGATGTTAAGGTAATTGATAAGAATTTAGAAGAGCAAATGGATTTAGCTCAACGTATTTCTTCTATGATATTATCTATTCGTAAGAAAGAAAATTTACGTGTGCGTCAACCATTATTGCGTGTTCAAATTCCAGTGTTGGATAATGAAATGCAAAAGAAAATTACTGCAGTTCAGGATTTAATCATGTCGGAAGTAAACATTAAGCATATTGAGTTTGTAAATGAAAGTCAAACCCAAATTGTAAAGAACCTGAAGTTGAATTTTAAAACTTTAGGCAAAAAATGTGGTCAGCACATGAAAACGGTGCAGGCTTTTGCAAAGGACAATGGAAACGCAATTATTTCGGCTATCGAAAAAACTGGGAAGTACGAAGTGAACATTGAAGGTGATATAATCGTTTTAGAAACAGAAGACGTAGAAATCATCCCAGTTGATATCCCAGGCTGGAAAGTAGCTAACAGTGGGGCATTAACAGTTGCGCTGGATATAAACTTGAACGAAGCGCTAATAAACGAAGGAATTGCCCGTGAATTAGTAAATCGTATCCAAAACATCCGCAAAGACAAAGGTTTTGAGGTTACGGATAAGATAAATATAAAAATACAGAGAAATAATTCGATTGAAACGGCAATAAAAAACAATTTAAGTTATATTTGTACTGAAACTCTGACAAATAACCTTGAGGTTGTGGATACAATTTCACAAACGGATGGGATAAATGTTGAGGTAGATGAGAATATAAGTACATTAATTACAGTTCAAAAAAACTAGTTGAACATCATGGCTAAGAACAAAAAAGCGGCGAAACCAGCCCCAAAAAAGGCGGCGAAACCAGCACCTAAGAAAGCAGTAAAGGCAGCGAAACCCGCAGCAAAAAAAGCGGCAAAGCCTGCACCTAAGAAAGCAGCTAAACCAGCCCCAAAAAAGGTTGTAAAACCAGTTGCTAAAAAAGCAGCTAAACCAGCCCCAAAAAAGGCAGCTAAACCAGTTGCTAAAAAGGCAGCAAAACCAGCTCCTAAAAAGGTTGTAAAGGCAGTTAAACCTGTTGCAAAAAAGGCGGCCCCGGCTCCTAAAAAAGCAGCACCTGCACCTAAAAAAGTTGAAAAAGCAGTTAAGCCCGCTAAAGTGGCGGCTAGCAAACCAATATCTAAAGTAGAGAAGAAAAAGGAAGAGAAGAGCATGAAGAAGAAGGGAAAAGAGGAGACGAAAAAAGTGAAGCCTGCTGATGATGAGTTAGAAGCAGAAGGATTAGATTTGGATGCCGGATTGTTAGAAGAAGGATTAGATGTTGAAGCTGACGTTGAGGTTGAAGAGGATGATGATTTTGAACCAGATGAGCCTAAGCGTAAAGGTAGAAAGCCTAAAGCTAAGGAATCAAAGAAAAAATACGACTCTGAAGATTTTGTTAGAAAACAAATTGTAAAAATTGATTTAAGCAAATCACTTTTAAAAAAACAACCTGTTGAGCAACCAAAGCCTTACATTAACGATAGCGACAAGCGTTCACGTTATTCTGATAAAGAATTAGTGGAGTTTAAAGAACTAATTAATAAAAAGTTGGAAGAAGCACAAACAGATTTTGATTTGCTAAAACAAACATTATCTCACGCTGATGACCACGGAACAGACGATACATCACCATCATTTAAATTGTTAGAAGATGGTAGCGATGTATTATCTAAAGAGGAAACAGCGCAATTAGCTTCTCGTCAAGAAAAATATATTGTTTCATTGAAAAACGCTTTAGTTCGTATCGAAAATAAATCATACGGAATTTGTAGAGCTACAGGAAAGTTAATTCCTAAGGAGCGTTTACGTAGTGTGCCGCATGCAACATTAAGTATAGATGCTAAATTAAGTCAAAGCAATTAATCAACATTTGTTGATCTCATAAAAAGGTTATCTTTGCTCAGGCAGGATAGCCTTTTTTTATGCTTCAAAAAATTCTAAAATATAAATACCCAATCATTACAGTGTTCTTGGTTTTGCTCATCGACCAATGCATTAAACTTTATATAAAAACTCACTACATGATTGGTGAGGAACACAAGGTAGCGGGCGATTGGTTTAGATTACATTTTGTAGAAAATCCAGGAATGGCTTTTGGCATGCAGCTTGGCGGTTCTTTTGGTAAAATATTATTAAGTGTATTTAGAATTATTGCCGCCGCTTTTGGTGTTTATTACATTATAAAAATTGTTCGCGCGAAGGAACACAATGGTTATGTTGTATGTGTTGCATTAATATTAGCAGGAGCAGTAGGTAATATTATTGATAGTATGTTTTATGGTTTAATATTCGACCAAGGAACAACACTAGATATGGCAACAGGTAGGTATATCGATTATTATGGTGTAGCTGAATATTCATCACAAGGCTATGCAGGTTTTTTGCATGGCTGTGTAGTAGATATGTTTTATTTTCCTGTACTTCAAGGTAAATTTCCAAGTTGGTTTCCAATTTGGGGAGGCGAACCATTTGAGTTTTTTCGACCAGTGTTTAATTTTGCAGACGCCTCAATTTCTTTCGGAGTGGGAGCAATATTAGTTTTTCAGAAGAAATTCTTTAAACCTAAAAAGGAAGAGACTATTACAGAACCAATAGCAGAGGCTTAATTACCTTTTTGCTTGTTTAAATTTTGAAGTACAATATCATATACTTCTTTAAATTCTTTGGCATTTGCACTATAATATTTTAAACTAGTTTCATATTGTGCCCTAGTTATTAAATGTTGTTTGTAAATATTAAATTTTAGATTTTCTTCAATAGGAGCATTAGCGTTTTGTGTTACTTGAATGTTTGCCGCAGCTTCCATTAAACTTATGTCTGTTAAAATAGCAGCCATTTTGTTTTTATCCAACAAATCACTTGGTTTTTCTGCTTTTCCCGCCTCTTTATTACAAGAAACAAAAACGAATAGGGAAAACAAAATAATATAACTGACTTTTAACATGACGTAAATTTAAGGAATAAATGATGTAAGAAGTGATAATTTATCTTAATATCATTGACTTCTTAACTAAATAATGTATTTTTGATATACAAAACATAAAGCCATGTCAAAATCAATTGCAATTTTCGTTTTACTATTATTTGTTGGGCTAGGTAATTTAAATGCACAAACTAAATTTACAAGTGGTGACACAGAACTTGACAAATCATTAGCAGCTGTTACAAAGTATGGCCGATCAAACATGGCTGCGTTTCAAGATGCAATTGTAGGAAAGTATAACATTACTAAAGAACAAGCACAAACCTTCACAACAAAACTTTCAGGTGGAGATTTGCTAATGGTGTTTGAAATAGCATCGGCACTTAATAAAACAAAAGAAGAAATCACAGAATTTTATACTGCCAACCGCATAAAGAAAAATTGGGCAGAAATAATAAAAGAATTAGGCGTTAAAGACAAAACTTTTGAAACAATAAAAAGTAAAGTCGTTAATAACGGCATTGTTTAAAATAATTACTAATCTCTTACGAATATACGAATCATTACAAATTGATACGAATGCTGTATTTACCTATTCGCAATGATTCGTAGCATTAGTATATTCGTACAACATTCGTAATCAGTACTTTTATTAAAGTGGCACCGCAGGTAAATCTTTACCAAATTGTTCCCACTCGTAGGTTTTTTTGTCGGTTCTATCAAACCAATACATTCTGCTTTTTCCAGTTTCTGTATCCCAAACTAACACATAATGATAAACTGTTGTGCCTTCCGCATTGTAAACACAAGCTTGGTTCATCATGTATTTACCTGATGCCATTGCGTTGCTGGTCAATTGTTTCATTGGCGCAACTTCTGCATGCGCAGGTTGAATGCTTTTAATTAAAAAAGCTCCAGATAAAAGCATCGCTGATACTCCTATGGAAATTTGTAAAAATTTGTTCATGGTTTTTTTATCTAATGTAAGATAATTACAGCAGATTTAAAAAAATCACAACATTAATTGTTCATCCTTTGTTCAGCAAGTAGTTTAATGTAATTATTTCTTTCAATCAAAAAATTTTTCAAATAACGATTTAAGAAAAGTTTCTCGGCTAATTTGCCCAGTGCACCAAGCGGCGCAGCGTATTCAAAAATGTCTGTCATAGTAGTTGTGTTACCCGATTCGGTAAAAACATGTTGATGATAAATTTTTTTAAATGCCCCGTTTACCATTTCATCTACAAAATAAAATGGATATTGATATTTAGTAATTTTAGATGTGAGTTTTTGTTTCACTCCAAAATGAACAGCTTCCCAAGTAACCGTATCGTTTAATTCCATCATTCCTGATGCTACTCCTGCAATTGCTTTCTCTCTGGTGTTACCTGTGCTTTGTTGATGAACATCAACTGAAATGGAAAGTTCAAAGCATTTAGTAATGGGAGCATTAATATGTGTTGTTAAATGTATAATAGTGCTCATAAAAATTAATTTAAATCGAGTAAATAATAAATCGCAATTCGATACGCAACCCAAGTAAAGCAAATAATAATTGGTAATCTAAGTAACTTCGTTCTTCTCCAATGCTCAACAAACATCCACATTACAATAAAACCAAAGTAAAGTAATGCGAACAAAGCATTTGAATACCATTCACCAATTATTAAAGAAGGGAACAGCAATAAAGAACCTGCAATGGAAACAGTCATTAAATTACCTAGATAGTCGAATATTTTTACTTTATCTCGAGTAAATAATAACAGCAACACAATTTGAAAAATAATTTGCCCGCCACCAATTAAAAATTCTCTTCCAAAAAAACCTTCTGCTAAATATGGATTTAATGCTGATGCATATTGTGTAAGCATTAAAGATGAAACAAGCCATGCAAATAAAATGTATGCTATGCGGTAAGTTGTATTAAAATCAGGGGCTGAATCAAACTTGCATGGCGCAGGGTTTCCAGCAATAATAACCCTTCTGTTGTAAGAGACAAATTTGTAAAGTTGTTTTGCTCCTGCAACCAACAATGATTGTTTTGCAAACCAGTTAAAGAAATTCCATTTACCTCCCAATACTTTTAATAAAGCATCTACACCGTAGTATGTTTTATTTTCTTTTAGGTCGATATATGGAATTTCATTCTTTGCTCTTTTCCAATCAACCATTGCAATTACTTTTTCATCTTCTAATTCAGAAAAAGCGACACGACCTTCTGTTTCCAAAAAATCCATTTTTACAAATGCCTTGGTGTACACTTTGCAAAGTGGGCAGTGATTATCGTATATTAAAAAAGAGCTCATGATGTTTACTTTTGTGGTTGAATAAAAGTATGCATTTGTTGTGGGATGTGTTTATTCTTGCTGCTTTTTCTTAAGATTAACATTAAAAATAAATTTAGGAAAAGAATAAATCCTATAAACAATGTAAACCCACCAAGCTTTACCGCTAATTCTTCAATGGTTTCTCTGTATGAGTTTATGTCGGCATATTCCCAAGTATTGCCGTTCCAATTAGATTTGCCTCTTATTTTTATTCTAACAAATGCAAAACCAAATGAGATAAGATAAAATCCTGTTTGCAATAAGTTGTTTGTAGCAAGCGCAACTTTTTCGTTCACACTAAAAATTTCGATAAGGAAAGCGCTTGTGTTTTTGTGTAGCATTTTAGCAACCCAAATAGTTAAAGCAATTACGATTGGTGCATACACAGTGTAAGCAATTAAATTGTAGTTCATGGCTTTGTTGTTTTTGTGTTGGATGTTGTTTCCAACTGGTTAGTAATTGTATTTGTTGTATTTGCGAATAAGGAAATGATTTTTGGAACAATAAGCATATTTAAATAATGCATTATCGAAAGTGTGATAAGAAGCTTACCAAGTTCTTCGCCAACAAAGGCAATAATTTGATCAATACTTTTTAGTGTTTCGCATGCGTTTAATGAGTAAAAAGCAAAACCACCATTAACTAAACAATAACAGATATATAAAATATTGTTGGTGTTATCTGCTAATTCTGTATCGGGACAATTACTTTCTAAAAATAATTTTCCGTTGCGATGTAAAATTTTGCCAACCCAAATCACCACAAATAAACTTGCGCTGAGGTAAAAAAGATATGCTATTGTATTGTTCATGTTATTAAACTTTCAGTAATTAATGAAACATATAATCAAAAAAAATATTACTTAAACAACTTAAATAAAGCACCAACTAATGCGTTTTCATCCAATTTTATAGCCTTTTCCAAAGCAAAATCAGCTTTTTCCACTACACCTTCAATATGATTTACGGTTTCCAATAAAGCCAAGTGTTTTTTGTTATTTGGCTCTATTTCCATGGTTTTAAGATCTTCCATGATTTGTAAAACTGGCTCAATCTCGCGTTTACGGCGCTCTTTAATGATTTGCTTGGCCACTTTCCAAATATCTTTTTCAGCTCTAAAAAATTCTTTTCGTTCTCCCGCCTTTAACTCTCTGAAAATCAACCCCCAATCAATTAAGTCGCGCAAATTCATGTTTGCGTTGCCTCTTGAGATTTGCAATTCCTTCATGATATCTTCGGTGCAAAGTGACTCCGGACTAATAAGCAAAAGTGCATGAACCTGCGCCATGGTGCGGCTGATTCCCCAGCTGCTACCTAATGTTCCCCAGGCTTGTAAAAACTTTTCTTTTGCTTCTTCGTAGTTCATAATCTAATTGCTGATACAAATGTAAAACAAGTTCTCTAACTTTCAAAATAAATTGAAACTTATTTTCTATATTTTAAATAATTCATTCATTATGAACAATAAAAAGTTTAAACATAAAGGCTAAAAAGGAAAATTTGGCTTTTTTATGCGGCTTTCATTTGATATTATTGCAAAGATAAAGTGTAACGTTTGTGCATTACAGCCGTTACATAAATACTAAATTGATGAAACGTACTAACTATATATTCCTGTTTTTTGCCTTGCTTACTTCTGTTTGCTCTTTAAAAGCGCAAACCTTTGTTGCCAATGATGATCCTGTTGTAGTTGCTTTAGATAGTTTTGCAACAGAAAAATTCCTTGAAAAAGCATGGTCAAAACCCACATCGCCTAAGTCGAGCAAATACCATTATGCGCCCGACTCTATCCCTACTTTTGATGATTTTGTTTACGAAGCACGTTTAGCAAAATTAGATGCTGTATCTCCTTTTGATTTAGAGTACAACCCTACTGTTCGCGGATACATTAATTTGTATGCAGATAGAAAAAGAGGATCTGTTAGTAGAATGATAGGAGTTTCACAAATGTATTACCCAATGTTTGAAGAAGTGTTGGATAAATATAATTTGCCTTTAGAGTTAAAACATTTGGCAGTTATCGAATCTGCATTAAATCCTTTAGCAAAATCAAAAGCTGGAGCAACAGGCTTGTGGCAGTTTATGTATCCAACAGCTAAGATGAATGGATTAGTTATTAATTCATACATAGATGAACGCAGTGACCCATACAAAGAAACAATTGCAGCAGCAGAATATTTACAATTTTTATATAAAATGTTTGGTGATTGGCAAATGGTACTTGCGGCATACAATGGCGGTCCTGGCACAATTAATCATGCAATTAGAAGAAGTGGTGGAAAGAAAACGTATTGGGAAATTCGTCCCTTCTTACCAAAAGAAACACAAGGTTATGTGCCTGCATTTATTGCTGCAAACTACGTGATGAATTATTATGCTGAACACAATATTTATCCAGCTGTTCCAAAAAAACATTATTTCGAGTTAGATACGGTTGTTATTAAAGAGCCTTTAACCTTTGAACAAATTTCGAGCATTTTGGACGTTCCAATTGATGATATTGAATATTATAATCCAGTTTACAAAAAGAACGTTATTCCATCGGGTGGGTACTTACTTACTTTGCCTAAAGCAAAAATAGGCCAATTTGTGAGCAATGAGCAGGAAATATATGCAATGCTTCACAAGCGTAATGAAGAACAAAAATTAGCAGAAGGTGCAGGAGTAAAGGAAAAACAAATTACACATGTTGTAAAGAAAAGCGAAAATTTAGCTTCTATTGCGAAAAAGTATGGTGTGTCATCAAAAGACCTACGCAATTGGAATTACATTGGTAAGAAGGGATTGAAGCCAGGAAGAAAATTAGTGCTTTATGTTAAGGAGCCTTCAGTTGGAAATCCAGTTGCTAAAAAGGAACCTGAAAATCTTAATTTGCAAAACAACAATACAAATATTGCTGTTAACGATAATACTAAAACAAAGGACAAAACTAAATTGGCGGAGAACGTTACCACCACAGCAAGTATTTATAAGGTGAAAAAGGGCGACAACCTCTTTAAGATTTCTCAAAAGTTCGGTATTAGTGTAGAAGACTTGAAAAAACTTAATAAGCTTGGTAGTAAAGGCAGTATTTCGGTAGGACAAAAGCTGAAAGTGAAATAATGAGATTGTTTTGTGGAATAAAATGCGTCATTTTATTCGATAAAAATTGTACTTTTAAGCGATGAATTTTTTATATCCGGCATTTCTATTCGGTTTGTTTTCGCTCGCGGTTCCGGTTATTATTCATTTATTCAATTTTAGGAAATACAAAAAAGTTTATTTCACCAATGTTCGTTTTTTAAAAGAACTGAAACAAGAAAGTGAATCTAAATCCAAACTTAAAAATTACCTCATTTTAGCATCACGTTTGTTAGCGCTTACTTGTTTGGTATTAGCATTTGCCCAGCCTTTTATTCCTGCAAAACTTCGAATGTAAAAAGGGACAAAAAGCAGTAAGTATTTTTCTTGATAATTCTTTTAGCATGGAAGGCTTGAGTAAAAGCGGAATGCTGTTTGAAAACGCAAAGAACCGAGCAAGAGAAATTGCAAATGCTTTTAGTGATGCCGATAAATTTCAATTACTCACCAACGATTTTGAAGGCAAGCATCAACGCTTAGTTTCTAAGGAAGAATTTTTACAAGCATTGGATGAATGCAAAACAAGTTCATCGTTTAAAACAATGTCGGAAATTTACGCACGACAAAAAGATTTATTAAACTCATCAGGAGCAAATGATAAGCGAATTTATATCATAAGCGATTATCAAAAAACATCAGGAGATTTTAAAGTAATAAAAGAAGACACAACTGTTTCTGCATTTTTAATTCCTTTGCTATCAAACTCTACAGGCAATGTTTACATTGATACTTGTTGGTTTGATTCACCCGTGCAGCAAATAGGTATGACACAGAAATTGCATGTGAAAATTGCAAATAACTCACAAAATAATTTAGAGAATGCATCGCTTAAATTGTTTGCAAACGAAAAATTAATTACTCCCGTTACCTTTAATGCAGAACCAAATACAAGTGCAGAAGTAGAGGTTTCATTTTTATTAAAAGAACAAGGAATACAAAATTGTAAACTAGAAATAGAAGACCATCCAATTACCTTTGATGATAAATTGTATTTTAGTTACAATGTAAAAAGCAGTATTCCTACATTAGTAATTAATGGTTCAGAAGCCAAGTCAGGCAGCTATTTCACATCCTTAATGAAGAATGATTCCTTGTTTTCTTTTTCGGAGAGTACAGATAAAAACATTGAGTACGCAAAGTTCAACTCCATTGATTTTATTGTTTTAAATGGAGTGAAAAATATTAGCTCTGGGTTAGTTTCAGAAATAAAAAAATTTACAACAAACGGTGGAAGCATTTTCATTTCTCCGTCCTTAAACGCTGACATTACTTCTTATAATGCTTTGTTTGCAAGCTTAGGATTGAATCCACTTGTAAAGTTAGACACTGCAAATACCAAAGCAGATAAAATAAATTACGAGCAAGGGTTGTATGATGGTGTATTTGAGAAAAAGCAAGAGAATATTGATTTACCTAAGGTATACGAATACTATCAGCAAGCGAATGGAATTAGAAACAACGAAGATGTTGTTATGAGATTATTAAATGGAAGTAATTATTTATCTCAATACACTAATTCAAATGGCAGTAAAATATATTTTTGTTCTGCCCCGCTAGAAGATGAAGCGTCTAATTTTGGAAAGCACGCATTGTTTGTCCCTACTGTAATACGCATGGCAATTAATAGTTCTATCATCCGACCTATTTATTACAAATCAGGACGTAATGAAATGATTTCGATAAAAGATAATGGGGCAGGAGAAGAAGGAATGGTTCACATTAAAACTGCAAATGCAGCAATTGATATTATTCCTGAAATGAGAAAGGAACCAGGCTTATTAAATTTATATACACAGGGGCAAATTAAAGAGGCTGGAAATTATTTGATTAACTATGCCGAAAAAAATCAAGAAGGTGTTTCATTTAATTACGAGCGTAAAGAGTCGGATTTAAGCAGTTTAACAAAAGAAGAACTAGAAAAAGTGATTACTGAAACAGGACTTAAAAGTTTTAACACCATTGAAGCAGGGGAAAAATCATTGACAAGTTCTATTGTTCAAGCTGCTGAGGGAACAAAGCTGTGGAAATTGTTTTTAATTTTAACCATCGTATTTATACTAATAGAAATTTTATTAATCCGTTTATTAAAATGAATATTCTAATCAAGTCCGCAACCATTGTTGATAGCCGTTCTCCGTTGAATGGAAAAAAAACAGATGTATTAATTGAAAAGGGAATTATTACCCAAATTCGTTCAAACATTAAAAACGAAAAAGGCTACAAAACAGTTGAAGCAAACAACTTGTGTGTTTCTCCAGGTTGGTTAGATATGCAGGCGCGTTTTTGTGATCCAGGTATAGAACACAAAGAAGATATTCAAAGTGGATTACGCTCAGCAGCGGCAGGAGGATTTACAGCTGTTTGTATGATGCCTAGCACCGAGCCGCCTTTGCATAGCAAATCACAAATTGATTATGTGATTAATAAAACCAAAGATGCAATTGTTGATGTGTACCCTGTTGGAACATTAACTCATAACAGAGAAGGAAAAGATATTTCGGAAATGTACGACATGAAACTTTCGGGTGCAGTAGCTTTTTCTGATGATAAACGCCCAGTAAAAGATTCGGGATTGTTAATGCGTGCATTGCAATATGCAAGCAATGTAGATACATTGGTATTAACGCATAGCGAAGATTTAAGCATCTCTCATGGCGGACAAATGCATGAAGGAGAAACTTCTACACGTATTGGTTTAAAAGGTATGCCTGCGTTAGCTGAAGAATTAATGCTCCAACGTAATTTTAAAATTGCAGAATACACAAACGGAAGATTGCACTCCAATTGTTTATCTACTAAAAATAGTGTTGAGTTGTTGAAACGTGCAAAGGCTGATGGATTAAAGGTTACAGCAAGTGTTGCTGCGCATAATTTATTGTTGGATGACACTAAGTTAAGCGATTTTGATTCTAACTTTAAAGTAAATCCTCCATTGCGTTCAAAAGATGATATTGAAGCCTTGAAGAAAGGCTTACTAAATAATGTATTAGATGTTATTGTGAGCGACCACACACCTGAAGATATAGAGAACAAAGAATTGGAATTTGATTTAGCGCGGTTTGGAATTAGTAGTTTGGAAACGGCTTATGCCGTGGCAAATACTGCTTGTGCAGCAAAAATAGAACAAGCACATTTAATCGAAAAAATTTGCCATAACCCACGCACTATTTTAGGAATTCATATTCCAGAAATAAAAGAAGGTGCAGAAGCGAACATCACATTGTTTGATCCAACAGCAGATTGGACACTTGAGAAAAAGCAACTAAAATCTAAATCAAGTAATTCTCCTTTTATTGGAATGTCATTAAAAGGAAAAGTAATTGGCATCATCAATAAGAACGAATTGAGTTTGAATAATTAAAATTGAGGAAGCAAAGTCTCATTATAGTTAGTCCTGGCTTTCCGAAGGATGAGTCGGAAAGTACCTGTTTACCTTATATTCAAATGTTTATTAAAGCTTTGCAAAAGGCTAATCCTGATTTGCAGATTAGTATCGTCTCATTGCAATATCCATTTTATTCTAAAACATATAGTTGGCACTCGTGTAAGGTAATTTCCTGTGGAGGGAAAAACAAAAAATCAAATCGTTTACTAACTTGGTACAAAGGAAAGCGAGCAATTAAGTCGATTATTAAAAATGAAAATGTAATTGGTGTTGTTTCGATGTGGTTAACCGAGTGTACTTACATTACTCAAAATATTGCAGCAAAAAACAACATCCCTTTAGTTGCATGGAGTTGGGGTCAGGATGTAAAAAAAGAAAACAAGTACATAAAACTATTAAGGTTTAATCTTTTTAAAACTGCTGTTGTTTCGCCGTCCTCATGCGATTTACTTTTTTCTAATCATGGAATAAAGGCCGACATAATTTTAAATAACGGAATTGATGTAGATTCGATTCCGCAGCTTGTAACTATCGAAAGACAAGTGGATATTTTATGTGTTGGTTCATTAAATGATTTTAAGCGTTTTGATTGGTTGATAGACGCAGTTGTTGCTTTGAACAATGAAAATATAAAAGCAATAATTATTGGCGATGGACCAGAGAGAAAAAGAATAGAAGGAAAAATTATTGGTGAAGGTTTACAAAACCAAATTCAGATGCTGGGTGAACTTAAACATGAGGACTGTTTGCGGTGGATGAATAAATCTAAAATTCTTTTACATCCTTCAAGTTTCGAAGGGGCATCTACTGTTATTTTAGAAGCCTTGTATTATGGATGCAATGTTGTAAGTTTTACTGTGCCAGCAGAAAACGTGCCTGATGCTTTTTTTGCAGTTTCATCAAAAGAGGAAATGATTAGTAGACTAAAAACTTTGATAAATAAAGGAGTAACTAATAAATCTGTTTTAGTAAATAGTAGTACAAGCACTTCCAAGGCACTTATGAATTTGGTAAAAGCCGAAAATTAACATAAACGGCTGATTAATAACCATTAAACGCAAAAAAGTAAGGGATAATTTCAAATTTTGGAGTATCTTTGCTTGATTTTAAAAAACAGATAATGAAAAAATTATTTAGTATTCTAGCGTGTTTCATTGCACTCAATGCTTTTTCACAAAGCGTTTTTGGGCCAGCTGAAACCCATGGTTTTGGACGATTACAAGGTGGAGTTGGTTTTAACTCTAGTGTAATTGATATGAAAGAGTTTAAGGGAAAACTATATGTTGGTATGGGAGAAGATTCCGGATATGTTTATCGTTCAGCAACTGGTGATTTAGGTACTTTTCAAAAAGTGTTTTCTGAGGGAGGCACTTTTAGAATGGGAAATTTTGAAACTACTGCCGAAAATGGCGGTTATCTTTATGCTGCAACTTATAATGATGCAGGTTATTACCATTATGCAAAAAGAACTAGCGATGGCATAAATTGGGAAAATTATCTTGAAACCTACAATCAATATGATAGAGTTGAAGCTATAAATGCTTTCAAAGGAATTCAAACAGTTGATTCAATTTATTTAGTTGTTAGAAATAATATGGGGTATAACTTTTTGATTAGAAACTCAGTTGATCAAAATGATCCTTATAACTCAAGTTTAACTTGGGATACTGTTGCAGATATACTATCTCCATTTGGCGCAGCCGGTGAAGTAAAAGCATCTATTGTTTTTAATAATAAGCTTTATTATGCAATGGATAATAACGAATTGTACGAAACTGCTGATGGAAGAACCCTTTCTTTAAATCCAGCTTATGATACAGAAATGGGATATGGTAGTGGTTCAGGTGTAGATAGAATTGTGTCGATGGAAAGTTTTGGTGGTTATTTATATTTTGGAACACATACTTCATTTGGAGGAGCACAATTATGGAGGACTGCAGATGGAATTACTTTTGATTCTTTAGGAGTAGTAAACCCTTCAATACCTACTTTGGTTTCTATGAAATCTTCAGGTTCAAAATTATATATGATAGTAAGAGATTTTAGTGGGTACTACGAAATATATAGCACTGTTGATGGCTCTACATTTGTATTAGAAGATAATACAGAATTGGGAGACGTTAATACAGATATGCAAAGCCATGCACCAATGGAGATTTTTAACGATCATTTGTATGTTGCTACAACTCATGATATGGGCGGTTTCCGTTTAGCAAATAATGGAGGCAACTCGATTTTAAATATAAACTCTTACGGAGCTCAAATTTACAGAACTTGTTTGGTAGGCACAATGCCGCCAGTTACGATTATTGAAAGTGACACAACAATTGTTTGTTCAGGAGTTTCAGCAACATTATCTGCAACTGGCTCATCAAATTATCTTTGGAATAATGCAAATACATCTGCCTTTTTATCCACAACAACTCCAGGTTATTATTCGGTAACAGGCGTTGAAGGTAGTGGTTGTAGAAATTCGGACGGTGCATATATTCTTAATCCATCTTCTCAATCACCAATCGTTTACGAAAATTATTATCAAGTGTTTAGCGGTGTTGTTTGTTCAGGTGACACTACCGCACCAATTACCGCTTTAGATCCTGCCAACGATTACAATTGTTTATTTGCAAACGCAGCAGATATGGGACTTACAACTCCAACGGGTCCAAGTTTTAACTCATCTGACCTAACAATCGAAGCTTGGATTAAGCCAAATACTTCAGGTGTTATTGCAACTGAGTATGATCCTAGTTACTTATGGCCGCAAAATGATTTTGCAATTATGCGAATTTCTGGAACTTATGCGGATGAATTTTATGTTGAATTACCTAGTGTTGGCTCAACCTTTGTTGGTTACATTAATCCTAATCAATGGAACCATGTGGTTTTAAGATACAATGCTACAACTAAAGTGTTAGATGGTTTAGTTAATGGATATCAAGGTGGGTATGTTAATTCTGGATTTAATCATACACCACCTTCTGCGGCAGGATATAATGATGCTTTTAAATTTTTAATGAGTTCTTCTAATCCATTTCCTGAAGGAAATTCTATTGCGAAAATAAGAGACATTAGAATTTGGAATGTTGCACGAACTGACTCAGCAATATATGCAGATAAACATAAATTGCCTGCTGGAGTGTATCCTAATTTAATTAATCATTATGAATTACTAGAAACATCTGGTGTAACCGCTGCTGATGCAAGTGCAAGTAATTTAACGGCTACAGTTACAGGAACATTTGTGAGTCCAACACCTGTTACTTGGGTAAACGCACCAGGCATGAATGTTATTGGTTTTAATACAGCTGAATTTTTTCCAACTCAAAACACCCAATATGCACTTCAATATACTGATACCTATGGCTGTTTAGTTGTAGATAGTTTTAAAGTAGAACCAGCGTTTTTACGTTTAAATGGCTATCCTACTGCATCGTGTGGTGGTAATGCTGCAATGTTAGATTTCATGTCTAATCTACCAATAAATGGACCAACATGGACAAGTATAACTTTAGGGACAGTTCAAACTTTTTCTGTAAATGTTACCCCTGCCTCAGAGGAGTGGGTGTATGTTTCTGATAACACAACCGGATGTTTAGTTCAAGATTCTATTTTAGTAAAAGTTGGACCAGCATTTACATCAAATACAACTCTTAAAGGACCTTCTATTCATGTTTGTGAAAACAGTGATTATGTTGTAGACGCTATGGCGGCTGGAGGAACTCCACCTTTCACTTTTATTTGGCAAGTAGGTAATTCTCCTGCTGATACAACAAACTCAAGTTTTTACAATATTAATGTAGGTACTTCAAACAACAACGTTGATGTTTACGGATATGATGCAATTGGTTGTCCGTTTGAAGGAGCATATTTAAATATTGTGGGTGATATAGCAAGTGCAGATTTAACTGGGCACATTTCTACACCGCCACCTACATCATTAAATGTAGATAACGGCTTTGTTTATGTGTTTAAACATCAGCCAGGTAATGCAGGTTTTGATACGGTTGGATATACACCTTTAGATGCAAATGGAAATTACTCCTTTGTTCCTTTAACAGCGGGAGATTATTTAATAAAAGTAATGCCTGATGAAAACGCTTTCCCTGCTTCAGTGCCAACATATTATGGAAATGCATTTCAATGGGATTCATCAGTTGTGTTTACACATGGTTGTGATATGCCATACACTGCTGATATTCAAATTGTAGAGGTTTCTGGACCAACCGGAGTGGCTTCAGTTTCGGGGTACATTATAGAAGAAGCAGGTTTTGGTAATAATAGATATGGAAGTGGCAATGGAAACAATACTCCTTTTGTGCCAGGAGGACCATTAAAAGGAATTGATGTGAAACTGGGAAAGAATCCTGGAGGTGGTATTCAAGCCAGAACAATGTCGGATTCAACAGGCTTTTATATTTTTGATAGCATACCAGTTGGCGGATATAAAATATATGTTGATATCCCGAATTTACCAATGGACTCAACAAGGTCGATTGTTATTTCAGGAGCTGATTCAAGTATTCAAAATAATTATTTCGCTGATGATTCAAGTATTTACATTAATGAAAATATTGTAGTAGGAATATACGCAAGCGAAAAAGCATACGAAAACAATTTCTCTATTTATCCAAATCCAGCAAAAGGAACTATTTATTTAAATTATGAATTAACGGAAAGAGCGAAAGTTTCTTTTGAGGTAATAAATGCAATGGGACAAAAAATAAAAGTAGAGCAAGAAAGAAACTACCCGCAAGGGAAGAATATATTTGTTCTGGACTTAGAATCCTTGCATCTTAATGGAGGCGTTTACTTTGTAAGTATGCTCACAAAGGACAAAAAATATACGCAACGGATAGTTGTTATTGATTAGATTCAAAAAGCCCTGACATTTGTTGGGGCTTTTTGAGTCTGTTTAAAATTTATATTATGAATTTGTTATAGTGGCTTTTAGCTTAGGGCGAGGCAGATTTTGCAGGCATAATGGAATGATTCTGTCGAAAAAATCTAACGAAGTCATAAGCAAAAAGACGCATAACAAAGAAATAAGATGAAATTTAAACAGACTCTTAGTACTTATTTGCACAATAAAAAGTAAGAATTAAAGTATAAGCTTTAACTTTACATGCTTATGAAGTTGGGCTTAAAAACATTAGATTGGTATATTCTTAAACGTTTCTTAGGAACGTATTTGTTTTCGAATATATTGATTATTACAATCATTATTGTTTTTGATATTTCTGAGAAGATTGATAATTTTATTTATGCAAGCGTTCATGAAATTATTTTCGATTACTATGTTAATTTCATTCCTTTCTTTTTAAATTTACTTAGCCCAATGTTTACATTCATTGCGGTAATATTTTTCACGTCTAAACTTGCCGCACGTTATGAAACAGTGGCTATTTTAAGTAGCGGAGTTAGTTATTTAAGATTTTTACGGCCATATATTATTGGTGCAAGCTGTATAGCATTAGTTTCACTTGTATTAAGTCATTTTGTAATACCTGAAGCAAGTAAGAGTAGGCAAGCTTTTGAAGATAAATACATTAATCATACTTATGAAAATAAGGAAAGTAATATACATCGGCAAATTGAGCCAGGTGTTTTTATTTACATGGAATCATTTAATAACGGAATGAAAACTGGGTACAAGTTTACTTTAGAAAGAACAAGAGATGGTAAATTGTATTATATGCTTTGTGCAGATAATATTATGTGGGATAGTATAAAACAATTATGGAAAGCAAATAATTATTATGAACGATTTGTGCCTGAGATTAAACTTTCTTCAATCGAGAGCAATCCAGTTGGAGCAAAAGGCAACTATAAAGAGGAGTTGAAATTTGGAACTCAAAAGGAATTGAAAATCGATTTTTCTCCTAAAGATATGGGACGGATAGAAAGTAAAGTTGATATCATGACTTATCCCGAATTAAAACGTTTTGTAAAAAAAGAAAGACTAAAAGGAAGTAATGGGATAGAACGTTTTGAAGTAGAAAACTATAAGCGTACCGCAATCCCATTTTCTACATTCATACTTACTATTATAGGAGTTTGTTTATCGTCAAGAAAAATAAGAGGAGGCCTAGGAATGCATTTAGCATTGGGCTTATTGCTTGCGGCTTCTTACGAATTGTTTTTACATGTATCTTCTATATTTGCCATTAATGGCTTATTACCGCCATTTATTGCAGTGTGGATGCCAAATGTAATTTATGGTTTTATTGCTTTTTATTTATATAAAACAGCACAGAAATAATGGAAAATAAAACAGAAACAATCTGGAATGGCACGCCAACTCTAAGTGATTTAGAGTGGATGAATCAAGATACCTTAGCGCAATCTCTTCACATACGTGTTACAGAAATTGGATCTGATTATTTAAAAGGAACAATGCCTGTTGACGAACGCACCAAACAACCTTTTGGTTTGCTACATGGTGGTGCTTCTGTTGCACTTGCTGAAACACTTGGTAGCATAGCTTCTTGGCTGGCAGTTAATAGAGAATTATTTATTGGCGTTGGAATAGAAATAAATGCTAACCATGTAAAAGCAGTTACATCAGGAATAGTAACAGCAATTTGTAAACCCATACATATTAGCGGACGTAACCACGTGTGGGATATAAAAATTTACAATGATAAAAATGAATTGTGCTGTGTAAGTCGATTTACATGTACAATAGTGCAGAAAAACAAAATTGGAAATTAGTTTACGAATAGTTAATCTGGTCGATTAGGATTACGAATCGATGCGAATATACGAATCAACGCTAATTAGTACGAATTGATAAACGTTATATATTTGAAACAATTCGTAGTATTAGTATATTCGTACAAAATTCGTAATGCTCTTCGTATATTAGTAAGAGATTCTTAATTATTATTTGCTATCATAAGACCACTTAATATACGTAGCGCCCCACGTAAATCCAGCACCAAAAGTAGTTAAGATAATATTGTCGCCTTTTTGCAGTTCTTTTTCCCACTCATATAAGCACAATGGAAGTGTTGCAGACGTGGTGTTTCCAAAGCGCTGAATATTTAGCATTACTTTACTTGCATCAATACCCATTCTAGCAGCTGTTCCATCAATGATACGTTTGTTTGCTTGATGAGGAACTAAAAACTTAATATCTTCAGCTTTTAAATTATTACGTGTCATCATTTCTTCAGCAACATCGGCCATTTTAACTACTGCAATTTTAAACACAGCTTGACCATCCATACTTACAAAATGTTCTTTATTAGTTACAGTTTCTATGCTTGAAGGATGTAAACTTCCACCAGCTTTTTGGTACAAACTTTTTCTACCTGAACCATCACTATACATTCTGCTATCAATAATTCCTGTTTCGTCGGTACTCGGTTCTAATAATACTGCGCCTGCACCATCGCCAAATAAAACACAAGTGTTTCTATCTGTATAATCAATAATGCTGCTCATTTTATCAGCACCAATTACCAATACTTTTTTGTGTTTACCTGATTCAATAAAACGTGTGCCAGCTTCCAATGCATAAATAAAACTTGAACAAGCTGCTTGCACATCAAAACCCCAAACACCAGTAGCGCCAATATTGTCGCCAACTATATTTGCAGTTGCAGGATATTGAAAATCGGGAGTAACAGTAGCAACAATAATTAAATCTAAATCCGTTGCTTTTATATTTCTTTTTTGTAATAATGATTTCGCTGCCTCAGTTGCCATAAAGGAAGTAGCTTTATCTTTATCACGTAAAATTCTTCTTTCTTTGATACCACTTCTAGATGTAATCCATTCATCGTTGGTATCAACCATGGTTTCTAGTTCTTTGTTGGTAAGAACATATTCGGGTAAGTACGCAGAAACTGCGGTTATAGCTGCTCTAATCATCAAAAATATTTTTGCCAAATATATTCCATTCCATGGATAAAAGGGAAATTATTTAAAAAACTAATACAATGTTCAAAACACACATTATTTACAAATGTATGTATTTATATATTGATTTTATTGATATATTTATGGTTTAATTATATTTTAAATACAATGTCTAAGAACAAAAATGAGTTTCTTTTTCATCTTATAAAATCGCTTACTAAGAGTGAAAAGAGACAATTTAAGATTTATGCAGGAAGGTCATATAGCGCGAATGATAAAAAATTTGTGCAAGTTTTTGATGTGGTTGAAAAACAAAAAATGTATGATGAAGAACAACTACTAAAAATAAAAGGATTAAACGAAAAGCAGATTCCAAATTTGAAAGTGAATTTGTATAAACAAATATTAGCAAGTTTATTAAATAATTCTGCCATGACACAAAATAACATGGTAGCAAGGCAGGTGGAGTACGCACGTTTTTTATACAACAAATGTTTATATACCGAAAGTTTAACTTTAATCGACAAAACAAAAATTATTGCTCGAGAAAACTTTCAGCTTATAATGTTGTTGGAGTTATTGGAAATTGAAAAGGCAGCCGTACTGCAAGCATCGGATGCCAATACAAATAATAGAATCCAACGATTAATTGATGAAATTGCTGAGGTAGGTAGGCAATTACAAAACATAAATCGATTTTCTAATTTATCCATTAGTTTAACAACCTATTACCAAAAGGTTGGTTTTATTAGGAACACAGAGGATTTAAAACAAGTACGAGAGTATTACCAATCTAACTTGCCTAGCTTTAATCCAAGACAATTGTCAGTTTTAGAAAATCTTTATTTGTACGGAACAGTCACAGCTTTTTATTTCTTCGTGCAAAATTTTACTGAAGGATATAAGTATGCAAAAAAATCCTTAGCTGTTTTTGAAGAAAATCCACAATTAAAAAAGGTAAAAACCGAACATTATATTAAAGCACTTAATAACTTACTGGTTGCACAAAATAAATTGCACCTGTATGCCGAATTTAAAGAAACGCATTTGTTACTCATATCTCTAAAACGGCAGAAAGACATTGTGTTTACCGAAAACTTGAACCTTAATTTGTTTAAGGCAATTTATATTCATGAAATGAATCGGCATTTTATGTTAGGTGAGTTTAAATCGGGAACACGCATTGTAAATGCATTGGAAAAAGACCTTTTAAATTTTATTCCAAAATTAAACAGAAACACGGTAATGATTTTTTATTACAAAATTGCCTGTTTGTATTTTGGCGCCTATCAATTTAAAACAGCATTAAAATGGTTAAACAAAATCATTAATGAACGCGTATCCGATACACGTGAGGATTTACAGTCCTTTGCTCGAATACTTAGACTTATTTGTTACTACGAATTAGAAGATTCGGAGATGATACAATACAACATTTTGTCGACCTATCGTTTTTTGCAGAAAAAACAAAATTTTGTAAGCTATCAGCAATTAATTATGAAGTTTTTAAGAAACATTAAAAAGACCGATACACGAACAAAAACCATTAAACAATTTGCTTTATTAAAGCAACAAATGAAAAAAATAGAGAACAATCGCTTTGAAAAAAGGGCGTTTATTTATTTTGATATGGTTTCGTGGCTCGAGAGTAAGATTGAAAACAAAACCATGCAAGAAATTGTGCAACAAAAAGCCAAACAATTGCTAAAATAAACCTTAAAAAATGAATTAGAATTTCTGATAAAACTCTTATCTTCGTAGCATGGCAATGAAACAATCGCAGCAGTTTAGGCTGCAACAAAAACTTTCTCCGCAACAAATTCAGTTAATGAAATTGTTGCAATTGCCTACTATTGCATTAGAGCAACGCATTAAAGAAGAACTAGAAGCAAACCCAGCTCTAGAAGAGGGTGCTGAAGATGCAGATGATGAAATTCAAGAAGATTTTGAAGATGATATTTTAGACCAAGATGAGGATGTAGTAGAGGATGATTTTGAAGTGGATGAGGGTGGAATGGAAGAGGCGGAGCGAATGGATGATGAAGTTACTTTTGAGGATTTCATAGATGAAGAGGAAGGAGCTGAATATAAATATGAAATAACCAATGCAGGAAAAGACGATGATAAAAGAGAGTCGCCACTAACTGTTGGCCCTGGATTTCATGATGTTCTTGAACAACAATTAGGTTTACGTGATTTAAGCGACCATGAATATAAAATTGGGTTGTATCTTATTGGTTGTATAGATGACGATGGTTATTTAAGAAGAGATATTGATTCGATTGTTGATGATATAGCTTTCTCTCAAAACATACAAACCAATGTTGCAGAGATTGAGCAAGTTTTAAAGATTATTCAAACCTTTGACCCTGCAGGTGTTGGAGCGCGTAATTTGCAAGAATGTTTGTTGTTGCAATTAGATAAAAAGGTAACGAAAACTAGAGAAGTACATTTTGCTATTGATGTTGTTAAACATTACATGGATGAATTTTCGAAAAAGCATTACGATAAAATTGCAAAGGCACTTGAAATTACGGATGATGAAGAATTAAAAGATATTATTGCTGAAATTACCCATTTAAATCCTAAGCCAGGTGGTTCATCGGCAGGTTCAACCATTGCAGGAGCTATCACACCTGATTTTGTAATTGCAAATTCAGAAGGGAAATTAGAGCTTTCTTTAAATCAGCGCAACATGCCTGAGTTAAAGTTGAGCAAAGATTATTTAGAAATGCTTACCGAGTATTCTAAAAATAAAGACCGCTCAAGTAAAGAGGCAACAACATTTGTAAAAAGTAAAATAGAATCAGCGCAATGGTTTATAGATGCATTGTTTCAACGTCAACAAACATTATTGGTTACCATGAATGCGATTATGAAATACCAAGAAGAGTATTTTATGACAGGCGATGAAACCAAGCTGAAACCAATGATTTTAAAGGATATTGCAGAATCTATTGGCTTAGATATTTCTACTGTTTCGCGTGTGGCAAATAGTAAATATGTAACAACACCATTCGGAAGTTTTTTACTTAAATCGTTTTTCTCCGAATCACTGAGTACCGAAAGTGGCGAAGAAGTTTCAACGCGAGAGGTAAAGAAAATTTTGAAAGATTGTATTGAAGCTGAAAGCAAGAAAAAACCACTTACAGATGATGCACTTATGGTTGCATTAAAAGAGAAGGGTTACAATATTGCTCGTCGTACCATTGCTAAATACCGTGAACAGCTTGATATTCCTGTCGCTCGTTTGCGTAAAGAAATCTAAAGGATTACAAATTTCTTTGCAAATATACTAATGCTACGAATTTTACGAATACAAAACATACACAGATTAGTATATTTGTATGAATTCGTATTCCCTTTCGTATATTCTTATTAATTCGTAATTCTAATCCAAGCAAAGTTAGCTGGAACATCACCATTTATTTTCGATTTAATTTGTGTTAGGAAATTACTTTTTCGCAAGATGGTGTAGTTAAATTTAGATAAGTCATTTAATTGGTGATGATAATATTGTTCCGTCATTTCAGGGAAACCTAAGGAGGAATAGTAGTTTAAACTTCTTTTTTTTGCAAATTCAATTTCTTCACTTGTGTAAAATGGAGTATCAATAATATGAATTTCTCCACCTGATTTTAAATAATAGAACAATTGCCCTATTAATATAGATAAATCCCCAAAGTACTGCACGCAGGCATTTAAAACAATAATGTCGAATGTTTTTTCAGGAAATATGTTTTTAAAAATATCGCCAAAACAATAAGTTAAATTCGGCTTTTGAAACACCCGATTCGCTTGTTGTAATTCTTCTTCATTAACATCAAGTCCAGTTACAGTAAAGATTTTTGTTGTGGCCAAGTTTGCAGCTAGCCAACCATTTCCACAACCAAGGTCGAGAATGTGTAAAGGCTTTTCTTTTTTTTGAAGATAATTGTTAAGTCGGGAAAAGGAGTAGGAGCGGGCTTTCCATTCTTTAAAATAAACGCTGTCCTGTTTTTTAATGAAAGGAAGTTTTGCAACAACAGCATCACTTAACAATCGTTTTTCTTTGCCTCTTACTTTAATATAAAGTTCGTTCAAGTGTTTAAACTCCTTCGGGTCGGAAAGATAGATTAGTTGATGTGTGTTTTCCGAACTGGACATTTAATTATTCTAACAATAATTCATCGTCTTCATTCATACTTAAATTTACCGAATCATTTCCAGCGATACCTTCAACAGAGCCTTTGATGTGAGCAGCATTCAACAAAACTTTTTCTAGTTGTTTCTCCCTAGACTTCCATAATTTTTCCATCGCATCACGCTCTTTTTGTATCGAAAGTTTCATACTCATAAAACCTTCGCGTATTGCTTTCCATTGTTCAGAAAACTCGTTGCTGGTTAAATAACTATATAGCATCGTCATTTTTTCTCCTTTGTTTTCTTCCGAGCGGGTTGCGGTGTATATTTTAATTATACCATCACGTAACAATGCAGATAGTGCTTTTACCTCCGAAAAACGACAAATCCAAATTCCATCTTTCTCTCCAAAAGTATCCATATCTTTTGGCAACACTTCACTTACCAACACCGCTACATCAGCTTGTTGTGAGCGCATATCAGCTTTTAATTTCTCTATCCAATCGTTGCTAAACGCTTTTGTACGTTTGCTTTCGTAAATTATTTTTCCGCAATCTTGCCCCTGTTTATTTCTTACAGTTTGTATAGCGTCTGCACCTTTTACACCTTTTCCAACTTCCGAAATAGTATCAAAAGGGAAAGCAGATTTTAGTAATTCTTCTAAAGCTAATTCTTGTACTTCCCCTTGTAACTGCATGCTACCTTGCTCAGCACGGCGTTTCATTTCATCAATTAATTTTTTTTGATCTTCAATTTGTTTTTCAAACTCTTTTTGTTTTAGTTGAAACTCATTGTCTTTTAATGCGTTTTTTTCTTGCTCTTGTTTTTTTATTTGTTCAACTAAACTTGTACGTTCTTCTTGCAATTTACGTTGTAATACAATTTCAAGTTCCGCTTCTTTTTGTTTGAATTCATTTTCTTTTTTCATGAATTCTAATTCCTTTGCGCGCGAAGCTTTTAGTTTTTCTTCGTTTTCTTTATTGCTTTCGCTTAATGCTTTTAATTGGTTTTCGAAATCGCCTGCAATATTTTTTCTTAATTGCTCCTCAACTGTTTTCTTTTGCGCTTGCAATGCAGCATCTAATTGTAAGTTAAAGGCTTCTTCTTTCTTTTTGTATTCCTCTTCTTTTTGCGCTTGCCATGCACTTGCCTTTGCTCTAAATTCTTTTTGAATTTCATCTTTTAGTGCATCAGTAGCTTCAAACTGATGCCCGCAACTAGGACATTTTATATTGGATTGTGACATGTTGTAATATTAAAGTAATTTCTACTTATACAAATTTAAAGATTAAAAGCCGTAAAAGAATTTTGTTGAAAGAAATATTAATCTAATTTCTTTCCAAGTATTATTAAATCTCTTAAAACACCTTCCATATTAGCTATTTCAGGCAATTGCGCCCATTTGGCATAACCTTGTTTGTAGAACAAATTTAAGCTAGGTTCGTTATGCCCAAATATAAAACCTAGTAGCGTTTTAATGTCTCTTTTTTTTGCTTCGGGCTCAGCATACTTTAACGCTTTTTTTCCTATGCCTTTTCCTTGCATGTTCGGTTCAATGTAAATACTTACTTCAACCGTTGCATCGTAAGCTGGTCTTCCATAAAAACTACTGAAACTCATCCAACCTGCATATTCCTTATTGTAAGTAATAATCCATAATGGTCTTTTTGCTTCGTTGTGATCATTAAACCATTTTTGTTTACTTTTTACACTTACTTCTGTAAGGTCAGCAGTTGCAAGCCTTCCGGGGATACTTGCATTGTATGTACCTACAATCTTTTCTAAATCCGCTGGTGTTGCTAATATAAATTGTATCATTTTAATGTCCTCCACTTGTTGTTTCTGCATCGTAATCTACTCCCTGTGCTTTTAATACACGTTTTACTTTCCAACCAAAAAATGCTAAGTATAAAAAGCAAGCAACGGGTATAATGTAGGATAAATGTATTCCAATACTTTCTGATAATTTCCCCTGTAACCAAGGAATAAAAGCACCTCCAACAATCATCATTACTAATAATGCCGAACCTTGCGGTGTATATTTTCCTAAACCAGCAATGGATAAAGCAAAAATACAAGGCCACATTACCGAGCAAAATAAACCTGCACTAATAAATGAATACAAGGATATATTCCCAACTGTTAAAATGCCAATTAACATCATAACAGCTGCTAGGCCTCCAAATACCATCATAGTTAACGCTGGCTTTTGTTTCACAATAAATGAAACGCCAATTAAAATTAAAATAAATGGACTAAAATAAAGTAAATCCATAATTGGACTTCCTTTTATATAATTAACTAAAACTATCACGCCGAATGCAACCAATGGAATCACAATATTTAAAATGTTTTTTACATTCTTGCGTAGATTAAATGCATTTATTGAACCAGTCCAGCGGCCAATCATTAAACACCCCCAGTATAATGAAATAAAGTGTACTGTTTTACTTGCTTCTACGCCAATATAACTTTGCTGTCTCATTAGTTCAGGTAAATTACTTTGCACCCCAACTTCAACCCCAACATAAATAAAGATGGCAATCATACCTAAGATTAGCTGAGGGAATTTAAAAACACCTAAATCAAAACTTGCTTTCTCTTCGTTTTTTATGGGAGGTAGTTTTGAAAAAGCAAGCAGTGCTGCAAACAGAACAAAAGCAATTCCTAAAATAAGGTAAGGTGTTTTTACTGTTTCCAATCCTACTGTTTCCCCTGTACTTCCTGTGCCCCCAAAAATTGCATAACCAACAAGTAAAGGACCAATTGTAGTTCCGAAAGAATTAATAGCCCCTGCTAATGTGTTTCTGTGCGCCCCTGTTTCTGGGCTTCCTAGTGCTATTACATAAGGATTGGCAACAATTTGTTGAAGCGCAAAACCAAAGGCAACCAAGAAAAGTGCGGCTAACATTAATGGGAACGAACTACTACTTGCTGCTGGAATAAAAACTAAAGTTCCCGCGGCAGAAATGAGTAAACCAAGTATCAATCCTTTTTTGTAACCAATTTTATTTAGTGGGTCTCCCGCCAGCACCGACCATAAAAAATAAATTAAAGAACCAACTCCATAAGCAACATAAAAAGCCGAATCAACCAATTGCGATTGCGACTGACTTAAATCGAAATGTTTCTTGAACAAAGGAATTAATATCGTATTACTTGCTGCCACAAATCCCCAAAAAAAGAATACAGAGATGAGTACATAAAATGAACCAGGTGTTTTTTGTTGATTGCTTTCCATAGTAGGGCAAGTTAGAGATTAAATGATAAATCAATCTCTCCACTTTAAAGGAGTTATTTACATTGCTATTAACATGGTAACTACTTGTAAATAAGACTGTATTAATGTAAAATAAATGATAAACGGCAGCTTAAAAAAGCCATATATTTTATATATTTACCATCTGTGCTACGATTTTTTAAAATAGTATTTCTTTTATTGGTTTTTGCTACTAGCAATACGTATGCTCAGTTGTATAATTTTAAAACATACAACACAAAGCATGGCCTCGCAAATTCTACAATTAATGCAATTTATCAAAGTAATGAAGGATATATTTGGTTTGCAACACAGGGTGGTGGATTAAGTCGCTTTGATGGAAAATCATTTAAAAACTTTACGAAAGAAGATGGTTTAATAAGCAACGATATTACTGCTGTTTATGAAGATGACGAGCATAATATTTGGATAGGAAGTATTGAAGGACTTACAAAATTTAATGGTAAAACTTTTAAAAATTTTACTGAGAAAGATGGATTAGGTAAATATACTGTTTATGGCATTAATAAAAATAGAGATGGGTCTATATGGGTTTCTACATTTGGAGCTGGTGTAAAAGTGTTTAAGAACGGAAAGCTAGTTCAAAGTTTGGATACTACAAATTGTTTACCAACAAATGATGTGTTTTGCACTTTAGAAGATGCAAACGGTTCTATTTGGGTGGGAGCTTATTATCAGGGATTAGTAAATGTTTCTAAGGAAGGCAAATTAATTAATCAGTATAAAGTTTTTAAATCTGAATTAAAAGATTGTTCGGCATTTAGTTTATTGCAAACAAAAGATGGAACGCTGTGGATTGGAAGTGCGGGTAATGGTTTGTTTAAAATCAAAAACGGTCAGTTAGAGCAGGTAAAAATTGATTTAATCCAAAGAGATTTAATAGGAAAAATCATTCAAGATAAATTCGATAATATTTGGGTTGCTGCCGAGAATGGATTGTTAAGGATTGATAAGGATAGTGGAGTAAAAGTTTTTGGTGAAAAAGAGGGACTTTCTACAATTAGAGTTCAAACGCTATCAAAAGATTATGAAGGAAATATTTGGATTGGTACTTATGGTGGTGGCGTTTGTATGTTTAGAAACGAGGCGATTTTAAGTTACACACAAAAGGATGGTTTAAGCAATAGCAAAATTTATGCAGTATGTAATACCAAAAATAAAATCCTCTTAGCTGGCTCTTTAAACGGACTAGATTACTATAATGGAAGTAAGTTTGAAAAGGTAAAAATAAAACCTTTAGATGAAGAGAGTATTACTTTTATTCATGAAGACAAATTAGGAAACATTTGGGTAGCAACAGAATCAGAAGGAATTGTTGTTATTAGGCACAATGGAACCTCTTTTGAAAAAGTAAAGGCATTTAAAGAGATTGAAGGTAAAAGTGTGCAACCTGCATATAAAATTGTAGAAGATAATCTTGGGAATGTTTGGGTATCAACGTTCGGACATGGATTATTTAAGTTTACTGAAAAGGATGCAATTGGAATAAAGGATGAAGGCCTAACCTCAAATGATCTTACTTCACTTTATTTTGGAAAAGATAATATTTTGTATGTTGCCGCAGTTCAAAATGGAGTTTTTAAATATGATGGTAAATCGTTTAAAGCAATGGACGATGCACCTTCAACCTTAAGCACTGTGTTTTCAATTACAGGGAATGAAAAGGGTGATGTGTTTTTTGGCACCCAAGACGGTGGTATTGTAATTTATAGTAAAGGAAAGTATACATCAATTAATACAAAAGCAGGTGTTTGCTCAAACTTGATTAATGGAATTGATTACAGAGAAAATAATTTGTGGATTGGCACAGACAAGGGTGTAGATAAAATCCAATTAACAGCTAATTTAGATGCCTCAACAATTACTTATTTTGACAATGAAAATGGATTTATATCTAATGAAATAAATCAAAATGGTGTTTTTATAGATGAAAATAGAAATATTTGGTTTTGTACAAATGGAGGTATTACCAGATATGACCCATCATTGGATTGGGCGCACAGTATTCCACCAAAATTGGTTTTGAATGATATAAAATTATCGTATCAACGTGTAGATTGGACAAAGTTCGCAGATTCTTTAAACCCAAGTAATGACCTGCCTGTTGGACTTTCTTTATCGTATAAGAATAATAATCTTTCCTTTTCATTTCAAGCAACTACCGTTGATAATATACATTATCAATTTATGTTAGAGGGGTATGAAGATGACTGGTCGCCATTAACAACAAAGAACGAAGCAGTTTATACTAATATTCCGCCAGGAAAATATACGTTTAAGGTAAAGGCTCAAAACAGTTCTGGTATATGGAGTGCAGAGAGTATTAGTTATTCTTTTGAAATCACTCCTCCATTTTGGAAAACGTGGTGGTTCTATACGTTATGTGTTATTTTAATTTTATCAAGTATAATAACCTTTATTAGATATAGAACTGCGCAGTTAGAAAAAGAAAAGAAAGTGCTAGAACAAAAAGTAGAAGAGCGCACATTAGAGTTAAAAGAGTCAAATCATAAATTGTTTGACGCACTTCATGATATTAAAGATAGTATTAACTATGCGGAACGTATTCAACGTGCAATGCTTCCTTCTGATGTAACAATCCAAAAGAATTTGCCAAAAAGTTTTATTTTATTTAAACCAAGAGATGTAGTGTCTGGAGATTTTTATTGGTTTAGTCATAGAGAAGGTATTGATTATATTGCAGCGGTTGATTGTACTGGTCATGGCGTTCCAGGAGCTTTTATGAGTATGGTTGGAAGTTCCTTATTGAATGAGATTATACTAACAATGCACACAAAAGATCCTTCCGAAATTTTATCTTTATTAAACAGAGGAGTTCAAGATGCTTTAAAACAAAGAGAAAACCAAACACGTGATGGTATGGATTTGGCTTTGTGTGCAATAGATTATAATAACAAAATTGTTAAATACGTTGGTGCAAATCGGGCTTTATGGATAATTAAAGATGGTGCAACTGAAGTTGAAGAAATAAAAGCAACAAAATGTGCTATTGGTGGATTCACTGATGAATCACAACATTATACAACACATACATTGCAGTTTTCCGAAGGTGATACCATTTATATGAGTAGTGATGGTTACGCAGATCAATTTGGTGGAACTAACGGTAAAAAGTTAATGACTAAACGATTTAAAGAAGTATTACTCGGTATTCAAAATCAAGACATGATAATGCAACACAAGTCGCTTGATTTTGAAATTACTGAATGGATGGGAAGCACTTACGAACAAGTAGATGATATCCTTGTTATTGGTATTAAGTTTTAAACGTCTTCCTCTTTCTTTTTGAACAAATATTTTTTCTGATTAAAATTATAAGTTAAGCCTACAACAAATCTTCCTTTTGAATTTAAATTATTGCCTTCAATTTTTTCATACGCCTTAAATTGAAATGTGGTTGATAGCGAAAAGGTTTTATAATATAAATCCAAGCCCGGACCAGTTAGCAAACAATTCATCGATGTTCCTTTTTGTAAATCTTTATTTATAAAAAGACCTTTGGTATACTCGTAATAAGATTGAACAGAAGGAATAATAATAAAATCATTTACCTTAAATTTAAAAAACACATTTAAGTAATTACTTGTACTGTTAGCAATCCTTTCTTTATAATAGTTTTCACCATTTATTTTGTAAACCGAATTTATACTAAATCCAAATTTGCGATAACCATATAAGTAGTTTGCATAAAAAAATCCATCAACACTTCCTGTACCCGCTTGCATTAAAAAGGGCAAACGGTTTTTGTTTTCGTCTTTCGCATAATAATTGCCGCTGGGTAATTTTATGCCTGAACCAACAATTAATCGATGCTGAAATTTTTCATAATCTACTTTTTTAATTAAATGGTATCCAGCGAAAAACGTAGGGTCTCCTAAACCGGTATATTGTCTTGTTAAAGAATCTTCTTTGCTTTTATTACTGTTTATTGGAATAATTGCATTCAATTCTATTCGGTGATGAATAAAATATTTCGCCCTTAATTCATATACTTTGTACGATTCAAAATCCTTACTCGAGTAAACTCTTGTAAAACCAGTAGGTGTAATTGAGTCATGACTTCCGTGCATAACCTTATATGCTCCGACTGGAAAAAATGTTCCTTTCTGATCATAAGTTCTATAACCATTAAATACACGGTATCTATGATAAAAGGATAATTGACTTTGATTATCATAAGGTGTGATTCCCATAAAACAACCACAAATATCACATGCAAAAGTATTTAAACTTAAGCAGGTGAGAATAACTAGAATTCTCATATAGTGTTTTTTTAATTAATCTCCTTCAGTTACAGGAACATCGATGCCAATAGATTCTTTGGTACGTAAGCTAACTGGAATTCCTCCATTAACAATGTATGGCGGTGGAATAGCAAAATCTTCTCCTACTGCATACAAATAATAATCTCCTTTGTATAAAGAGGGAATTTCATAGTTTCCATTTATATCAGCAGTAACTTTTGTGTCGTATTTGCTTACATCTGAACCGGCTGACTCCTTCGAATCAAACTTAATATAAACGATAGCATTTGGAATTGCTTTGCTATGATGAACAACCTTGCCTTTAATAGAAGACTTACCGCCGAGTTCGTTTTTTTTACATGCCCCTACTAAGAAGACAAGTAAAATGAGAATTGAGAAAAATATTTTTTTCATTTATAAATTAATTTTGAATAGATTTTATTGAAAACATATCTGCATAATTATCTGCAAGTAGTTTCGATGTTTGATTTATACTAGAAACATTATGTGTTGTAGTAAAGCTAATTGTATTTGGATTAACAAACCATTCTTTAACATTACAGTTAATTGTAATTTTTGGATTACCCGTTTGATTCAATGTTAGCGGTCCTCCTGCAAAATTTAAAGTGATTTTTTTTAAAGCGTTGTTTATTCCTTTAAAACCACCTATGTGAAAAGCAAGCGATTTATCAGGTGCGCCTGATTGTTGAGAATAACCTTCTAGTTTCGCCATTATGTAACCAGTATTCCAACTCCAGAACATGCCAAGGTTGGGACTTAAGTCGCCTGATTGAGAACCAGAAACGTTACGCGTGGAATCAACACCAATAACATACTCAATTGAAGAATAAGTATTAAAAGGCACATTACTTAGTAAAATAGTTTGAGAGGAAACAACAGATTCATTAATTAAGTGATAACTCTCCACTTCTTCATACACTTTGTTATCTAAAGAAATTAACTTAATGTTACTTATATAATATTTATAAGTAGTGATTTTTAATTTTTCGCCAGAGTTTAATGTATAATTACACTATCCAATATAAGATTTAAGGAATCAAAAATATTGTCAAAGTTAATAGTAACAGAAGAACTTGTAATTGGATCAACAGGTTCACGCAGTTCTTTATCCTTTTCGCATGCCGTAAAGAGTGATAGGATTAAGGTTATACTATAAAAAATATTTTTGTTCATTAGTTAGGGTCTCTAAACCGCTCGTCGCTTAAAAGTTTATAATCAGTTAAAGTAAGCAGAAAAGCTTTAATATCTGCTTTTTCTTGCGAACTTAATGTAATTCCATTTTGCAAAATAGGATCTAAAGTGCCATAATTGACTATTCCAGAAGTATAATGATTTAAAGCTTCATCTAATGTATTAAATCTTCCGTCGTGCATGTACGGCGCTGTTAATGCAATGTTTCTTAAGCTAGGAGTTTTAAATTTATATCTATCACTTGGGCTCCCTGTAATATGAGCTCTTCCAGTATCTTGCAAAATCGGGTTCATACTCAAGCCGTTGTTTCTAAATTCATAATCTGTAAACAATGGTTCTTTGTGACAAGAGTTACATTTTTGCACAAACAAGTTATAACCACTCAACTCCTGCGCATTCATTTCTCCACCTACTTCTACTCTTTTGTAATAATCATATTTACTGTTGTAAGAATATAACATTCCTTGAAACTGTGCGAGTGCAAATAATATTCTTTGAGAATTTATAGAATCAGTTCCAAATGCTCGAAGAAACAATTGCTTGTACTTATTACTTGACGAAAGTTTAGAAATAACTGCATTCAAATCAGAATCCATTTCAACAGGGTTTGATATTGGACCTAAAGGCTGAACTTCAATATGATTAATGCCTCCGTCCCACATAAAGGAAGTATTCCAGTTTAAGTTAAATAATCCTGGGGCATTTCGATTGCCTAACAAACCATCTATTCCATGACTGAATTTATGTTCGGAGTGAGCAAAAGCGACAAAATTTTGATGACAAGATCCGCACGAAATAGTATTATCACGTGAGAGCATTTTTTCATAAAATAAGGATCTACCCAAAGCAAATCCATCTTCTGTTAAGGGATTGTTTTGATAAGTATAAACTGGACTTGGCCAACCCTCTGGCACTACCTGTCGAATATTTTCGACAGGTAGTTGAGGTTTAATTTCAGGATCAACACTACATGAAAAACCTATGATGCTCCAAAGTAATATTATATTTAGTTTTTTATACATTAGTTGTGTATGTGTTCAACCGAAAACATGTCTGCATAGTTATCAGCGATATTTTTTGCAGATGTTCCTGGCATGTGTATAGTGTGTGTTGTAGCTAAATTAATTGTTGTAGGGTTTTTAAACCATTCCAAAACATCACAAGATAAATGGATTTCCGGATTTACACTACTGCTAACGTTAGCAGTTGAACCATTAAAAGAAGGGCTAACTGTTTTTAGTACATTGTTTACGCCGCTAAATCCTCCAACATGATATAGTATATCTTTTGACGATGCTCCAGATTGATTTGAATGCCCTTCAAGTTTAGCCATAATATAACCAGAGTTCCAATCCCAGAACATTCCATTAGTAGTGGCTAAAGCACCTGTTTGTGCTCCTGAAACATTTCTTAAAGAATCTACTCCAATTACAAAGCTTACAGCAGTGTAATTGCCAAAAGGAACATTAGCCACACTAAAAGTTTTAGAAGCAGCAGTTGCTTCATCTATTAAATGGTAGCTTTCAGGTTCTGTGAAAATAGACCCATCAGATTTTGTAAATTTTACATTACTGATATAGTATTTAAATTTAGTAAAATACAATGTATCATTATTTGGTGTTACATAGTTTACTGTATTTAAAGTTAAAGCATTAGTGTCAACCATATGTTCAAAGTTTAGACTAATTGAACCCGTGGTTGCCGCAGGCGTAGGAGTTGGTGTAACCTCATCAACTGGGTCTTTTTTACATGATGTAAACACTGTACTTAGTATTGCGATTGCGAAAATTATTTTTTTCATTATATTTATTATTTGAATGTTATTTATTTAAAATTTTAGCGAAGTATCTATTAATACTTCTTAGTTCACCAACTACAATACATAGTTGTATGAACAGTATAAAAAGTAATACCGTCATTTTTCAGTTAATGATTAAGTGAAATAAACGCACATTCATACTATAAAATTAGGCTAAAGCGCTTTATAATACAAATGGTTTATAAATTAAGATTAGGTTTTGCTTTAAGCAATTAGATTAGGCGGATGAAATACAGAATTGCTTAATTTAACAGGCTTTTTCAGCATGTAATATTCAACAAAGCTGAACTTTGTTTCATAAACAAAAAACTGATCCTTATCATTTAAAGTGCAATTATGCGTTTCAAACTTTTCTTTTAGGTCAGCCCCTGGAACAGAACTTTCTTGTTTTTCTTCTTCCTCTAAACTTTTGTTTAGTTGACAAGAACCTTTACAACATGAATCAGGCTCATCCTTTTTCTCACAAAGATTTTTGGCAATATATTCTCTGTTAGCCTCGAAATTAATAATGATAGCAAGCTTTGCGGAAGTTTGTAGTAAAATTCCAGCCAATAATAATATGGCAATTAAAGCTTTCATTTTGATTAGGGAATTAACCCATCCCAATTATAGACGATAATAAATCAATTATCATTCGTAATTGGGAGCGAAAATACATAAAAACTTAATTCGTCAAGTACTTATTACAATAACATTTCTATTCGTACTTTTGCACAAATAAAAAAACTATGAATCGCACAAAATCAAACGAACTATATACCGAAGCATTAAATTATTTTCCAGGCGGAGTTAACTCACCCGTGCGTGCATTTAGAAGCGTAGGAGGAACTCCATTATTTATTAAAAAGGGAAAAGGGGCTCATATTTGGGATGCCGATGGAAATGAGTTTATTGATTATTGTGCAAGCTGGGGGCCACTTATTTTGGGCCACGCAAATGATACAGTGCTTAAAAAAGTATCTGAAGTAATGTATAACGGAACATCTTTTGGTGCACCAACCGAATTAGAAAATGAACTAGCCAAACTGATTATTAGCAATAATAAGTATGTAGAAAAAATTCGTTTTGTAAGTAGTGGAACCGAAGCGGTAATGAGCGCAATTCGTTTAGCTCGTGGTTATACAGGCAAATCAAAAATTTTGAAATTCGAAGGTTGTTATCACGGTCATAGCGATTCATTATTGGTAAAGGCTGGCTCAGGTTTAGTTACATTTGGTAATAGCTCTTCTGCGGGTGTGCCTGAGAGTGTTGTTAACGATACCATTGTTGTTTCCTTAAATAATAAAGATGCAGTAACAAAAGCATTTGAACAATTTGGAAATGATATTGCTTGTATTATCATTGAACCAATTCCAGCAAACAATGGCTTGTTGTTGCAGGACAAAGATTATTTACAATTCTTAAGAGATATTACTAAACAATACAAATCACTTTTAATTTTTGATGAGGTTATTTCTGGATTCCGTGTTGGTTTTGAAGGAGCAGCAGGGTATTATGAGATAACACCTGATATTGTTACTTATGGTAAAATAATAGGTGGTGGCTTTCCAGTAGGCGCTTATGGCGCTAGTAAAGAAATAATGTCGAACATTTCTCCTGATGGTGCAGTTTATCAGGCGGGAACATTAAGTGGTAATCCTGTTGCAATGGCTGCGGGTATTGCGCAACTAAGCGAATGTTTAAAGCCGAATTTTTATAAAAATCTTGCTGACAAAACAAAACAATTAGTTGATGGAATTCAAGCTGCCTATACCAATAAAAATATTCCATTCAAAATTCATGCAATAGGTTCCATATTTTGGATTGCATTTAGCAATGATAATATTAAAACAGCTGAAGCAATTGATAGCGATAGTATGAAGCATTTTCGTTTATTGCACGCAGCATTGCTCGAAAATGGAGTTTACTTAGGTCCTTCAGGATATGAAGTAGGTTTTATTGGCGAAGCTCACACGCAACAAGATTTAGAAAAAACAATTGCAGCTTTTGCAAAAGCGTTTGAGGTGCTGGCTTAACTAAAGGATAGCTTTTAGCTAACATCATCTTTGCTTTTTTGAGTGTAATTTTGTACATTCGTATCTTACTCAATTTAGATTATGGGATTAAATTACAATAAAACAAAGATTGTTGCCACAATGGGTCCGGCAACTGCTGATATTAAGGTATTAGAAGAAATGTTTGATGCAGGTTTAGATATCTGCCGAATCAATTTTTCGCATGGTGATTATAGTGCAGTACAACAAACTGTAAATAACATTCGTGAATTAAATAAAAGATTAGGAAGATTTGTTGGTATACTTGGAGATTTGCAAGGACCAAAACTTCGTATTGGGATGGTAAAAAATAATGCTGTTGAATTAGTTAATGGCAAAGAAATAATTATTACAACAACAGAGTGCGAAGGTGATGATCATAAAATTTATATTACCTATCCACAATTTCCAAAGGATGTTAAGGTTGGTGAATTGGTTTTAATTGATGATGGTAAGTTGCATCTAAAAGTTGTTTCTACTAATGGAAACGATGAAGTTAGAGCAAGCATTATTTCGGGTGGAACACTTTCTTCTAAAAAAGGAGTTAATTTACCCAACACAAAAATTTCACTTCCATGTTTAACTCCAAAAGATTTACGCGATTTAGATTTTGTTTTGGAAAACGATTTTGATTGGGTAGGTTTATCTTTTGTTCGTTCGGTTACAGATATTGTTGAGTTGAAAGAAATCATTAAAAGCAAAGGTAAAAAAACACGCGTTATAGCTAAAATAGAGAAGCCAGAAGCTGTTCGTGAAATAGATAATATTATTGATGTTACGGATGGATTAATGGTTGCTCGTGGTGATTTAGGTGTAGAGTTACCAATGGAAGAAGTTCCTATGCTGCAAAAGATGATGGTGAAAAAATGTATTAATGCATCTAAACCTGTAATTATTGCAACACAAATGATGGAGAGTATGATTACTAGTTTTACTCCAACGCGTGCTGAGGTTAATGATGTTGCCAACGCTGTTATGGATGGGGCGGATGCAGTAATGCTTAGTGCAGAAACATCTGTAGGTAAATATCCAGTAAAAGTTGTAGAGATTATGAGAAAGGTAATTACTCAAGTAGAAAAATCAGAAGATATATACTATCGCGAGCATGCACCTGAAATGAAAACAATAACTTATGTTACTGATACGATTTGTTACAGTGCTTGTACCTTAGCTAAAACTGCTGGTGTAAAAGCTATTATTTCTATGTCCAACAGTGGTTACACTGCATATAAATTAGCAAGTCACCGCCCTAAAGCAAACGTTTATATATTTACAGATAACAATTCGTTACTTACTGCACTTAGCTTAGTTTGGGGTGTGCGTGGTTTTTATTATGATAAATACGAAAGCACCGATGTTACCTTTGCTGATTTACAGAAATACGTGAAAGATCAAGGCTTAGTAAAGGATGATGATATGATTATTAATATTGCTAGTATGCCAATGAATGAGAGAGGCAGAACCAATATGATGAAATTAAGTTACGTGATATAGAACTAATATTGAGTAAAATAAAAAACCTCTTCCTATAAAGAAGAGGTTTTTTTATGGGATATAACTACTATTACTTGAAAACGATGTAGTCTCTTAACAACTGAAGGTTTTCGTTGAATTGTGTGATGTTTTTGTTGAAGAAATCAACCATAATTAATTCTTCTAAGGTGTAACGTTTACCATCAATAAAACCAACAATCCAAGCATCTTTTTGACCTTTTCCAATTGCCTTTTGTCTTAGCTTTTCAGCTTCTGTAATAGTACTAAACTTTCCTTGGGTGAATCTAGTTATTCCATCAGGGTATGGAACTTCTTCAGGTATCCCAAAACTAGCTAAGTGATCCCACTTATAATTTTCAGGCTTTCTGTAAGCACCTATTTGTACTTTAAACTGAATTTTGCTGCAAGAAACTTTATCTCCAATTGCTAATAACATTTTATACACCTCAGGGTTATTTAAACTTTTGTTTTTTAACGCTGAGAAATCTAACGATTTAAAAGCGGCGCACATATCAACTGTTTCTATTGGTGTAGTAGTTGTGGGTTTTGTTGTGTCTTTATTGGCAATTGTTTCAATTACTTTTAATGAATCAACAATTTTATTATAGGATGCTACACTTGTAACCGTATCAAGCATGTTAGTAAGAATGTCATTTAATTTTTTAACATCTTGAATGTGTGGGTCAACATAACCATCTTTAACTAAATGAAAGTCTTTACGAATTTCAACAAACTTGCTTAAACGAGCAATATCAAAATCTTCTTGATAATCAGCAAAGGTTTCAGCTTTAATTTTAAAAGTATAATTTTCTCCAGGACTTAAAGCAACTAAGTATTTACCAGTTTTTTTGTTGGAATGGAAAGGCCCAATAACTTCACCTGAACTCTTTTTAACGATTTCAACAGTGGCTTCCATTGGAACATCATTTCCATATATATTACCTATAACCATTGCTAAAACGGGTTTTTCTCCAACGATTCCGGGAGTAACAGTATATATATCTTGATGTCCACCACTTAATTTGCTATTTCTGTCTGAAGAAAAATAACCTCTATCTCCTTTTGCAGTGATAACATAATAACGATCATCATCAGTAGTATTAAGAGGATAACCCATATTCGTTGGCTCTATCCATTTACCATCTTTTTTTATTGTGTACATAATATCAAAACCGCCAATACTTTTGTGTCCTTGAGAACTAAAGAATAGAGTGATTCCATCAGGGTGAATAAATGGATCGTCATCATTGTATTTGGTATTAATAATTGGGCCTAAATTTTCTGCAGCGCCCCAATTACCATCAGCTGTTTTTCTTGAGACATATAAATCTTTTTTACCAAAACCACCTGGCCTTTCACTGGCAAAATAGAGACGTTTTCCATCTGCAGTGATTGAGCAACTTCCTTCCCAATATTTAGTATTGATATTGCCATTTAATGGTTTTGGTTTACTCCAAGCTTCTCCTTCTAAATTACAAACATAAATGTCGCCTCCGTTCTTTTCGTCGCTATAAAATATGTATAGTTCTTGTCCATCTGGCGACAAAGCTATTGAAGCATCATTATGATTTGTATTTATGTTCTCTCCGATGCTTTCTGGCTCACCCCAAACACTATCATTAGCTTTTCGTGAAATATAAATATCTTCGTAAAACACACCATGTTCGTCTTTTTTAAATTTCTCGTTTTGCAAACCACCAATACTTTTCGAACCTTTATATGTATAAATTATCATCGATTCATCTGCGGAAATTGCAGGTACATATTCGTTATCAACAGTATTTAATGGGGCACCTAAATTTTTTATATCAGCCTCAACCATTGTTTTTGTAAGGTTAATACCGAATTGTGAATTAGTTTTATATTGAGTTGCTTCGTCAATGTATTGATCATCAACTGGGCCGCTTGCTAAGTAATCGTCAAAATATTTTATTGCCTCTGTAAATTGGTAATTATGATGAAATGCTCTTCCTAAAAAGTATAACACAATTTTATCTTCTGGACTTTCTTTTAATACTTCTTGAAATATCTGGATGGTTTCTTCTTTTTTATCTGCAATTCTTAATGCACAAACACCTTTTCTAAATTTAAAAAACGGGTTAGAATTATCGATTTTGATAATTTTATCATAGGTCTCGTAAGCCCTATCCCAATCCTCGTCTTCCATATATATTTCAGCATCTTCAGCCAAACGGGAAATCTTCTCGTTTTTCGGTTGCGCCTTAATTGCACCTACTAATAGGAACAGAAAAAGACTATATAAATTCGTTTTAGCATGGGAGTATTTTGATAAGCTAAGATGCGAACATTAACAGCGCTATATAAAGCATGGAATATTAACTTTTTTACATGCCCTTGTTAATAACCTAAGCAAAAGTAGAAGCGAAGGCCTTGTAAGCCAATGATAATGCACTAATTCAAGGAGTGTTAAAAAAGAGAATTAACTAAAAATTGCAGAAAACACTTCTTCAATTTTATAAACGCTAACTATTTCAATAGTTGATTTACGTTTTTCTAATCCTTTAAGGTTATAACCAGAAATAAATATTTTAGCAAAGCCTAATTTTTCTGCCTCTGCAATACGTTGATCTATTTTACTTACAGGCCTTATTTCTCCAGTTAAACCAACCTCTCCAGCGAAACAATAATTTTGCGGGATGTTCATGTCTTCATTAGATGATAAAATTGCACACACCAATGCAAGGTCAACTCCAGGGTCTTCAATTTTAATTCCACCAGCAATGTTTAAGAAAACATCTTTTACACCTAATCTAAAACCACAACGTTTTTCGAGTACTGCAAGTAACATCGACAATCTGCGTAAATCAAATCCTGTTGAAGAACGCTGAGGAGTGCCATAAGCAGCACTACTTACCAAAGCTTGTGTTTCAATAAGTAAAGGGCGATTACCTTCCAAGCTTGCTGCAATAGCAACGCCACTAGTTGGATTATCTCTATTGGTAATTAATATTTCGGAAGGATTGGTTACTTCTTTTAAACCTTCACCTTGCATTTCATAAATTCCTAATTCGTTGGTGCTACCAAAACGATTTTTTGTTGTACGCAATAAACGATATACATGATTTCTATCTCCTTCAAATTGCAAAACCGTATCAACCATGTGCTCCAATACTTTTGGTCCTGCTAAACTACCTTCTTTGGTAATGTGGCCAATCATAAAAACAGGTGTATTGGTTTCTTTTGCGAAACGTAAAAACTCCGCAGCGCATTCTCTTACCTGACTAACACTTCCCGGACTGCTTTCGATATAACTAGTGTGAAGTGTTTGTATCGAATCTATAATTACAAGCTGTGGTTGAATTTCATTTATTTGATGAAAGATATTTTGAGTGTTGGTTTCTTGAAGAATGAAACAATTATCAGTGGTAACACCAATTCTATCGGCGCGCATTTTTATTTGTTGCTCGCTTTCTTCACCACTTACATAAAGTACTTTTAAATTTTTTAGTCGTAAAGCCAATTGAAGCATTAATGTTGACTTACCAATACCAGGTTCGCCTCCAAATAACACCATACTTCCTGGAACAATACCACCACCTAGTACTCTAGTTAATTCCTTTCCTGGGACAGCAATGCGAGGATATTCGGCAGTTCCAATCTCCTGTAACAAAACAGGCTTATTGGTTTCACCCTTGGCATTTTTATTTCCGGTAAATAATTGTAGTCGATTGTTTTTAGTGTCTTTTTGTACAATTTCTTCTACAAAGGTGTTCCACTCGTTACAACTAGGACATTTACCAACCCATTTGGACGATTGTGTACCGCAATTTTGACAATAAAATGTTGTTTTTGTTTTCGACATTAGAGCAAAGATAAGTCTAATTTGTAATGGATTGTAAATAGATTAAAAAAGTAGCAAAGCATAAATTGTCTCCGCAGAAATCATAAAATATTGTTTACTTTTGTGTATGATAAATATTGCCATTTTTGCTTCGGGAAGCGGTTCAAACGCTGAGAATTTGTTTAACTACTATGCAAATTCAACCAATGTAAAAATTAAGCTCGTTATTACGAATAACGAAAATGCTGGGATTGTTGAAAGAGCAAACCGTTACCGCAAAAACATTCAAATCATTTCTAAAACAGCTCTAACTAATTATACCGAGCAATTAATCGATTTTTTGCAAACAGAGAAAGTAGATTTAATTGTACTTGCTGGCTTTTTATTAAAAGTGCCAGAAGCCTTGGTAAAAGCCTTTCCTAACCGCATTATTAATCTTCACCCTGCTTTGCTTCCGAAATTTGGCGGTAAAGGAATGTACGGGGCAAATGTTCACAAAGCTGTAATTGACGCGCAAGAAAAAGAAAGTGGAATCACTATCCATTTCGTAAACGAAGAATACGACAAAGGCGAAATTATTTTGCAAGCTAAATGTGAAGTAAACACAAATGACACTATTGAAAGCCTTGCAGAGAAAATTCACCAATTAGAATACGAATTCTTGCCAAAGGCTGTTGATAAGGTGATTGCAGGTTTGTAATAATTAAACTAAAGATCTAAATCAATACCTTTCCATTGTCACTTCGATTTCTATGACAAATGCAAATTAATTTCATACATTTTTTTATTGTTAATTGTTGAACATATTCTTGCGACCAATTTATTTCGAATAGCATTTAATACAAGCATTTTATTTTTACCCTCACTTACTTTTCGCTGGTAATAGGTTTGTAGTTCACCTTTTAGTTGAATGACCCTAGCAGATAAGTGACTTTTTAATGTTTTATCAGCCATAAATGATACTCTTGGCCTTTTATAGATTGAGGTTCCGATTTAAACTCAAAGTAATCACAAGCCATTTTCTTGGATTGTTTATTGATTTAAACTCATTTGTTTAACTAACATCGTCAGCTAATACTTTCTCCTTGTACGCTCGTTATAAATTGGTATTGTTGCTTTAGATCTTCATCGTTTGCAATTTAGTTCTTTTAGCTGCGCTTCAACTGCAATAATCTTATTTTATGTTAACTTCGGGCGCCCCTTAGGGCCCATTGGACAAATTTTTCTTCGTCTCAACTAATCTGTTTCGTTGCGCCAACAGACTTGCAACTTGTATCTTTCCGGGGAATTAAGGGTTTTTTAAGTTTTTTTTTTGGGGAGAGAAACTTGCATCAATTGAGTCTGTTTTGCCCCGCACAAGTCCCATGCTGTTTTTAATGCATGGATTTACAACAAATAAACCATTTCTTCCTTCAAAGCTTCTAAACATGGCCAGTAGTAGCCTGTGTTTTCCATACAAAAAACAATCCAAACCCCTGTTTTTTTTTTGGGTTTTTTTTTTTAAAGGATTTTTTTTTTTTTTTTTTTTTTTTTTTTTTCCCTTTTTGTTTTTTTTTTTTTTTTTTTTTTTTTTTTGGGCCCTGGATTAGAATTTCTAATTTGAACTATGATGAGAAAAGGAAAAACAGGCCCGAACGAGGGGGGCCGAATTGGAGCGATGCTGGTTCACTTTTCCTTTCTCTCAATCAAAATAATTGAATTACTATTAAGAGTTATATAAATTACTTTGCAACTCAAGGTCGATGGCTTATTGAAGAATCACGATGTTTATAATTCTCTTAATACTATTTTTCACCCGCTAGTTAATACGCATTTAGTTTTTTAACTTTATACAAATCTATTTTATGTCGAGAGCAAATAAACCTAAGCAACGTTATCTTTTTGAAGAAGTGTTGGACCTCATGCAACTGGTAAGCTAACTATAAACAAGTTGGAGTGGAGTTGACAATGAGTCGGAAGTTGGAAGAATAGAAAAAGAAATAGTTACTCAGGTTTTTTATACAAACGAAGTGGGTAAATACATGTATAGAGAACAAACAACAACGGGTGGATTTCCACGGGGGCGGGGATCAAAGGGAGAGGGGGTTTCCTGAGAAAAAAAAAAAAGACGCACAAGGGATTTAGTAAAGGTTTATATTTATCCAGGAAGCAAACGCAAAAAAGAAGGTGAAGTAAAAGAAGTAATAAAACGTAATCGTACCCATTTTGTTGGAACCATTCAAGTAACTCCTAAAACATGTTTTGTTGTTGCTGATAGTAATAAAATTCATGTTGACTTTTATATCCCTGTTGAGAAAACAAAAAGTGCACAAAACGGACAAAAAGTATTAGTTAAATTATTAAACTGGGATGCAGGTAAAACTAGCCCTACTGGCGAAGTAACTGAAATTTTTGGTTTCCCTGGTGAGCATACTACAGAGATAAATGCAATTATGGCTGAATATGGCTTGCCTCCTGAGTTTCCGAAGGAGGTTGAAAAAGCAGCAAAACAAATTAATACAGAGATTACCGAAACAGAAGTTGCACGCAGAAGAGATTTTAGAAAAATTACCACCTTCACTATTGACCCGCATGATGCAAAAGATTTTGATGATGCATTGTCTTTCTTAAAATTAGAAAATGGCAATTATGAAATTGGTGTTCATATTGCAGATGTTACGCATTATTTAAAACCAGATACTATTCTTGATAAAGAAGCTGTAAATCGCGCTACCTCTGTGTATCTTGTAGATAGAGTAATTCCGATGTTACCTGAAGTGTTGAGTAACTTTGTTTGTTCATTACGTCCTAACGAAGAAAAATATTGTTTTAGTGCAGTATTTGAAATGGATGAGAATGCTAAGATTGTAAAAGACTGGTATGGTAAAACAATTATTTATTCCGACAGAAGATTTGCTTACGAAGAAGTACAAAAAATAATTGAAACAAAAGAAGGGGATTTTAAAGAGGAGATTTTAATATTAGATAGATTAGCTAAAAAACTTCGTGCAGAGCGTACACGTAAAGGTTCGATTTTCTTTGATAAGGAAGAAGTGAAATTTAACTTGGATGATGAAGGAAAACCATTAGGTGTATACTTTAAAGTACAGCAAGATGCGCATAAATTAATTGAAGACTTTATGTTGCTTGCAAATCGTAAAGTTGCTGAATTACTTGGAAAACCTAAGGAAGAGAAGCGGGGCAAAAAAGAAGAAGGTAAACCAATGGTGTATCGTATACATGATGTGCCTAATGAAGATAAATTGAATTCGCTTTCTCAATTTGTAAATAAGTTTGGTTACAATGTAAGTTTAAAAGATAAAAAGTCAACCGTTGATTCAATCAATAAATTATTGATTGATGTAAAAGGAAAAAAAGAAGGCAGCATGATTGAGCTTCTTACATTACGTTCGATGCCAAAAGCTATTTACACCATTAACAATGCAGGTCATTATGGTTTAGGTTTTGAATTTTATACGCATTTTACTTCACCTATCCGTCGTTACCCTGATGTAATGGTACATCGTTTATTACAAGCGCATTTAACAGGGACAACGTATTCGGATAAAAACGAATTAGAGATGTTGTGTAAGCACTCATCCGACATGGAGCGTATGGCAGCAGAGGCTGAGCGCGCATCTATTAAATTCAAACAAGTTGAGTTTATGTCGGATAAAGTAGGGCAGTCATTTAGAGGAACTATTACGGGCGTTACCGAGTGGGGAATTTATGTGGAGATAAACGAAAACAAATGCGAAGGAATGATTCGTATGCGTGATATGCGCGATGATAATTATTATTTTGAAGCAGAGAGTTATCGTTACGTTGGCCGCAACAAAGGAATTATTTATGCTTTAGGTGATACAGTTTGGGTTGAGGTTAAGAAAGCAGATGTTATTCGTAAACAATTAGATTACGCTTTTGTAAGCGATCCTGAGAGTGGAGAAAAAACAAGGTCGGATGTTGGAGACGCTACTTCATACCGCAGCTCGGGCCCACGCCCACAAAGAAGAGACGAAAAGAAGCAAGAAAAGAAATCGGATAAAAAATGGCCATCGGGGAAGGCTAAGAAAAAGAAACGTTAGGTCTCGATACTTTTTTTGTTGGCTGTTGTGATTTGTCTGCTAAAGTATAATTCTCCGGCCAACAAAAAACACTCGACCTGACTAACGTTTTTGGCTGACACATTTTTCTTGATAAAAGAAGTGTTATAAAATTAACAACTAATAAAAAATATTCTATCTAATACTTTATTTAATTAGTTGGTTTTTTCAACCGAAACTCTTTAGAGAGATAAAAATTATTTCCTAATTTTAAAGAAAGAAAATTATGACAGAAGCACCTATTATGGGAAGAATTTGTTTGTTTCCTTATGACTTTGAATTAAGAGGTTGGAATTATTGTGATGGCAAATTATTAGCAGTTTCACAAAACCCTGCACTAGCAACTTTATTAGGAACTAAGTTTGGTGGCGATGGAATTGCAAATTTTCAACTACCAAACTTAAATGATAATCCTAATCTTCCGTACGGAATGAAATATCAAATTTGTATACATGGAGCATTTCCTTCGAGGGAATAGAATTCTAAGTCTTCTGCTTCTTTTTCTTCGCTGCAGGAAATAAAATATTGTTTAAAATCAAACGATAGCCAGCAGAGTTTGGGTGTAGGCTTAAATCGGTTGGTGGGTCTTCTACTCTGTGTTCGTAATCTTCGGGGTCGTGGCCTCCGTAAAAGGTCCAAGTGCCTTTGCCGTATTCGCCATGTATGTAACGTGCTTCGTTGGCAGCTTTGTTTTCGCCCATTACTAAAACATTTTTTTTAATGTATGTTTTTTCAAAAGCAACTGTTTGTCCCCAAAAACCTTTAATCATTTGCTCATGGCTTTGGCATAGCATACTTGGGATTGGATCCCACTTTGCCGAGAATTCGAATAGGGTAAAAAAATCGTTTTCCTTAGTTACACCTTGCTTTTGGCGGCGAGAGTTATACGTGTCGATAGTTGAAAATTCGTATTCGTAAGGATTAGTGCTTAAAGTAAAATTATCGAAAGCAAAGGTTTTTGTGTAATCAATTTTTTTATTCATGTTTTGGTCGGCAGCATCATGGTCGTACATACTCTCGCACACATCCACACCTTCCATTGCAAGAGCTATGTCGTATGAATCTGTTGCAGAACACATGGCAAATAAAAATCCACCGCCCATTGTAAAATCTCTTATCTTTTTTGCAACACCTAACTTCATCTCCGAAACCTTTTTAAAACCAAGCTTCGCAGCCATTGCTTCATTATTTTTTACATCTTGAATGTACCAAGCAGTGTTTTTATAACCCGCATAAAATCTTCCGTATTGTCCCGTAAAATCTTCGTGATGCAAATGCAACCAATCGTACTCTAATAATTTATCGTTTATAATTTCTTCATCGTAAACTACTTCATAAGGAATCTCAGCATAGGTTAAAACCATTGTTACTGCATCATCCCAAGGCTGTTTTGTTTTTGGAGAATACACCGCAACCTTTGGTGGTTTCTCCAACTTAACTGCGTCCATGTTCACTTCAGGGTTCGCAATTTCATTTAAGATAGCAGTGCTTTTTGCATCAGCTATAATTTCATAACTCACACCACGTATAGTTAACTCATCTGTAAAAGCTTTGTTATTATTAAACATAAAGCTACCGCCTCTGTAGTTTAATAGCCAATACACTTCCACATCATGCTTCAAAATCCAATAGGCAATTCCGTATGCTTTTAAATGATTTTTTTGGTCTTTATCCATAGGAACAATCACTTGCGAAGCAAAAGAATTGCCTGCAACCAAAACTGCTAATAGAATAAATATGAACCTTACTTTTAACATAGAATTAATAATTATAAAAGTAAGAAAATATACAGTAACAAGACTTAAAATTTTGTTAATACAGATTTACTGCACAATAATTTTTACTGATTGGCTGTAACCATTGAAAGAAACATTAAGCAAATACTGCCCCGCTTCTAATTGTTTTTCAGGAGACACTAAAAACTTTGTTGTTTTTAATTCGTTCGTTTCAATCACTTTTGAATAAACCAAAGCACCTTTCATGTCCATCACTTTTACAATTGCATCGTGGTTGTTTTCTATATCAGAAAAATCGATTGCAAATGTTCCGTTTGAAGGATTAGGATAAACACTAAATGAAACATTACTTGCTTCATCTTTAACAACAGAAACAATATATGAATATTCGTTTTGCCCATTAAAATCAAATTGATTTAATCTGTAGTAGTTTGTTCCTTTTGAAGAGTTGTAATCGACTAGATTATAGTTTAGGTTAGAAGTGCTATTTCCATTTAATGCTTTTGAATCTACTTCTCCAATTGCAATAAAGTTTACACCATCAATCGATTTCTCCACAACAAATCTATCGTTATTTATTTCGGTAGCTGTTGTCCAATTTAAACAAACATTTTCCTTGCAATTTTCTGCGTTTAAATTAACCAATTCGATTGGTAATGGATTTGAACCAGTAACGATATCCGCTAAAGCAAACTTACTAAAGGTGGTGAAATTAACTGAGGAAGTAATTTGACCAGCAGGTGCTGCGCTTCCAGCACCTCCAATATCAAACCAAACAGTGCCTGCTCCAATTGTTTTTGCAACGCGCAGTTGAGTTTGATCAACAACACCATCTGTTCCATCATAATAAATAGTAATCGCACCACTTGTAATTGCACTTGCTAAATCGCAATCAACTTGGTAATATCTTACTTGTGAAACGGTATCAATACTTGCTGAACCAAATGTATATCCTAAATCCATTGCATCTGTAAAAACTGCTTCACCAGTGTAAATAGTGTTCACAGCAGTTGCATGATCCATTGTTAATTCAAATGGACTTGAGTAGCCACCTCTTCCAACAGGAAAACTTAAGTTAGTACCTGCAGTACCTGTAGACATGTTTATTTTCATTGGTCCATCAACATAACTTGCAGCAGAGCCTAAATTTGTTGTGACATTCTCATCAAGGAAACTTAAAAAATTAGCAGAAGTTGTAGTTATATTTCCGTTAGTAAGAGTAAGATTTCCACCTGCCCTAATTATTAGTGGGTCGTTAAGAGTAAGATTCCCACCTGTTCTATCCATTGTTACTCTTAAAAAACTTGGGTCCTTAGTTCCATTATTAGTAAAGGTAGTTGTTGCATTACCATCAAAAGTAATCCGCGAAGCTGCCCCTGTACCAAATACTACAGAATCCGAGGTTGATCTGATTTCTATATTACCAGAAAATGTTGAATTGGTATTTGTTGATACAACCAAAGCTCCTGTACTAGTTCGTAAAAATTGCGTCGTGCCATTGAAATCGTCAGCAACTGTATTTCCTAAATTCCAATTACCTGCTCCAGCATTAGTAAACCTAGTAGTTGTTCCGCTAGCAAATGTATTTCCTCCAGTTGAGTTTTGTGATGCCGTGCCATTTGCTGTGAACAAATTAGTGGTACCATTAAAAGTACTATATGCTAAATTAATATTTGGTGAAGTAAGAGTTAAACTTCCATTCCATGTACAAGGTGCATTTAAACTCCCTACAGTAATGATACTATTTGTTGCAGCACCACTTACAGTTGATTGGGCTAATGCTCCATTTTGCGTTACATGATAGAAGTTCACATTTGTTGCCCCTAATATTGTTCCATCAATTAATCTACCTGTATTAGTAAAGGTTATACTTGAATTTGCATTGTTTGCCCCAATATTTATATCGCCGGTAGAAGTAGCTAATGAATTAAGCCTTAAAGTACTTTCAAATGTACAATTATTAGGATTTGCATTAGCCTCTGCAAAAGTAATATTACCTGTTAACGAAACATCAACAACAACTGGTCCTTTAAAAGTGTGACTATTAGCTGTGGCTCCATTTGATCTGCCTACATAAAACCCACCAACAGTAGTAGAATTCATGGAAGTGGTACCATAATAACAATTACCCAAACTAGATACACCAATAATAAAATTGTTATTTGTTCCACCGTTAGCGAAAGCATTAAAAGTAGCATTTGCGAAACAAGTGTCAGGAGTACCACCATCTCCCATTCTCCAACGCGAAGCAGAATTTGTAGCTGTAAAGGTTACGTTATTATAAAATCTATTTCCTCCCAAAGCGCACACATCATCATTAGCAAGTGTTTTAGTAAAACTTCCAACTCCATGCAACTCCATGTTTCCAATACATACCTTACCCGTATTTATAGTCAAGGGTATTGGAAAGCTAGCAGTTCCAACATCAGTTCCAGTAAAATTAACATAGGTTGAATCATCCGTATCAGTAAAAGATATTGCCGAGCCTAGCGCATCAGAAATAATAGAACCGCCACTTAAAGTGCATGTTATTAAACCATTGGCAACACCAGGAGCACTTGTTATTGTTAAATCGTTCCCTTGTAAATTCCACACTCCAGCAGTGTGGTCGTATTCGGATGTAATTAGAATATTTTGATTACTAATTATTGCTGGACTCAATCCTGAAGTATTATTTACGGTAAGTTTATAAAATGTTTCCTGAGCAAGAGGTGTAGTAATTGTTTGTGATACAGTTGTTCCATTCAATTGAACTGTTCCATTATTTTCTACGAAAGGATCAGGTGCAGTACTAGTAACCATCCAATTTCCTGCTACATTAAGCTGTCTATTACTCACTGTAACATCCAACACTGCTGAGCCTGAAATTAATAAGTCATTGCTAACGGTGGTTGCAGCAGCTAATGATTTGGTTCCAGATTTAGAAATACTTAAATTATAATATGAATTAGTGTGGCTTGTTTGCGCTCCAGCAAAATCATAAGCAACCGTGTTTCCATTTGCTGTTGCAGTTAATGTAGTAAGTGAATAATTTGCATCCGATACATCCAAAGTTAAACTTGAATTTGCTCCTTGAGTTAAAGCTGCACCACCTAATGTACTTGTTACTGTGATGGATCCATTATTTGTAAGATTTGTTCCAGTAACTAAATTTGGAATTAAAAATGTACCAGTTGCTTGACGGGTCCCTGTTATAGTATAACTACTACCTGCCGCTGAACTATTACTTGCTGAAAATGTCCCATTATTAGTAATATTACCTGAAATGGTAAAAAGTTCATCAATCGCAGAGCAATCCCAATTACCTGTAGCAGTTATGTTAAATCCACCAAAATCTTTCGTGCCATTTGCACTTGTGTGATTAATTGTTCCATCAAGTGTAGTTAAACCAGCAACTGCGAAATTAACCTCGCCAATATTTAAAACTGCACCAACCGGCACACCTAAAGTGGTTCCAATTGTAAAATCTCCTGTTGAAGCTGTGCTTGTTCCAATTGTTGTTGTACCATTTATTATACCTGATCCAGCAACATCTATTATTGCCCCTGCTACCGTATTGTCTATAGTATTTGTTCCATTAGCAGTAAAACTATTCGACATTATTAAGGTTTCGGCAGCATTCATGTTTATTGCCCCACCGTTATTTAGTGTTACAGCGCCTGTTAAGTTTTTATTACCTAATGCACCGTTAATATTTAAAATGCCATTTATTGTGGAAAGTGTAGTAACTGTAAAAGTAGCATCACTAACATTTAAAGTAGCACCTGCAACAACGTTTAGAGTTGTAGAATTCGTGTAAGAGCCTGCCGAGGTTACACTGTTTACAGTAGTTGTTCCATTTATAACAGTAGAGTTAACAGCTAAAATGCCTGCAACATTATTGTAAGTAATACTATTTGTTCCGTTACAAGTAAAAGAACCCGATATTGTTAAGGTTTCTGCGGCATTAAAAATAATTGCTCCTCCATTAGAAAAGGTGACATTTCCTGTTAATGTTTTTGCACCTGTTGCATTAGCAAAAGCCAAAGAACCACCTATAGCAGAAGTTGAACCAACTCTAAAATCAATTCCTGGTAATGAAAGGCTAGCTCCTGAAACTAAATTGAAAGTTCCTAAAACTTCTAGATCTCTATTTGCATTAGGGGCAGAAGTAGTAACTGCACCTGTGGTACCAACCTCCAAAACATCAGTAATACGCAAAGTTCTTGCATTTACAGTGAAATGAATGGTTCCAAGCAAATTCACAGATTTACACGTATCTGTAAGGTTAATATTTACAATTACTCCAGCTGGTATTACAACACTATCAGCGGTTTGCGGAACAACACCACCAATCCAAGTTGTGGTTAATGACCAATTGCTAGATGTTGCATTAGTTGCCGTTATTGTTGCCGCAGTAGTTTTAAAAAAAGCTGCTAGACTGAGCATTAAGGTAAAAAGGAAGTAAATCTTTCTCATGTATGTAAAATTAGCTAATTTATTGTAACAGACAAGTTATTTGCTTAATTTTTAGCTCTTTATGATTTTTTTGATTCGTTAAACTCAATCAATATGCTGTTTTTAATTCTAACTTTGTAAAAATGATGTCCTCTAGCCTAAACGAAGTAAAAAAAGAACTACTAAATCTCACTCCGAAAGAGTTGGCTGAGATGTGCGTTGCTTTGGCTAAATACAAAAAAGACAATAAGGAATATTTAGATTTTTTGCTTTTCGAAGCTCATAATAAAACAGATTACATCAACAGAATAAAAGAAGAAATTGATGAGGCTTTTATTTTAATGAAGGGGCAAGGCAATTTGTATTACAACAAAAAGAGTTTACGAAAAGTGTTGCGCTTAATTGGCAAATACAGCAAATACCTTGGAGAAAAAACTGCGAGCATTGAATTGCTTATTTATTTCTGTTTAAAATTAAAAAAATCAGGAATTCCATATCATGAAAGCAAGTTGATTGTAAATATGTATGAGCAGCAAATAAAAAAGATTACTACACTTGTTAACTCATTGCACGAAGATATACAGGCGGATTACTCAAGTGACTTAGAAAAGATTATGTAATTGATGTTTAGCAAATTTTAACGCGGAGACACAGAGGACACAAAGTTTCGCAGAGAGATTTCGTTAAACTCTCTGTGTCTCCGTGGTAAGTTTTATAAATCAACCTTTACTTTAAATCTAATTTCTACATCTGTTTCTCCAGGAGCGAAAGTTCCATCTTTTGCATTCGGTTGGTGGCGCAATGTAACTCTAAACGGGTATTGAGAACCAGTTGTATTTCCATAAGTACGAATCTTAAACTGTTGACCAATACCTCTACTATTCGCATCTAAATCTAAATAAGTAATTTTTACTCCCGAGCTAGTTAACATTGCTGAGTAAGGCGTACCTATTGGGTTTGTTTGCTCAAAAAAGAACATGTGTTCTTGTCCTTCAGTAACTACTTCATTTGATATAGAATCCGCTGGTGTTTTAGTTTCATCCAACAAAATAATTTCCGCTAAATAGGTAGTTGTATCATTTAACGTAATTAAAGAATCAGCAGCATTTGGTAAAAAACCACCAGCGCTTCCGCCATCACCATCTGCATCCTTAAAAATAAATGGAGAGCCCGTAATTTGCAATCCACTCACTGAATCTTTAATGTAAATCTTCATTGTTGTAATAACCTCTCCCTGATTTGTTGGCGCTGGGTTGTTTGGCGCTGGGTCTTCTTTTTTGTCTTTTTTACATGCTGCAAAAATTAAAACAATTGCTGCTACTAAAGTGATTAATGTTGTTTTCATGTTTTTTGTTTTAAATTAGTTTTGTTTATTGTGTCTTCTTGTCAAAAATGGTAAAAGGAACATTCAACCTAAATTGAATATTTGTTCCAACTGCATTTGTGTAATATCTGAATCTGTCTAAATAATCTCTGTAAATTTTATTGGTAACGTTGCTTCCACTAATTCCAATTCCGATCTCTTGATTTTTTACTTTTATTTTTGTTGCAACATCAAAGCCTACTAAATAGTATGAGTTTGGAGGTGCTGCGTAATCACTGTTTTGAGGAATGCGCCATTGTTTTGTTATGTACTCAAAAGATGCTGAAGCGTATGTTTTTTTGAAACGTTTTGTGTCTTTTAATTTATACGTTAAGCTTGCTTCAACTCTATCAGAAGGCATCCAAACCAGCCAATCGTTGTTTGTTAAATCTTGTCCGCGTAAAAACATTCCTTTCACTTGTACAAACGTATTTTTCACAAACTCCACATTAATTTTATAATCAATTCCCGAAATCAATGCATCGGTTTGCTTATAATAAAACACAGGGAAAGCACCTTTAATTGTAAGTTCCGGAACAGTTCCAGGGCTTAAGTAAATAAATCCTTTGAAGTAATTTGAGTAAACTGTAATGTCTGCTTCAATACGTTTGTTTTTAAAACTACCTGTAGATATAAAACTATAACAGCGCTCTTGTTCTATTTTTTCATCGCCTTTTTCAATAGATGCTGAACCATGATGCAATCCGTTTGAGTATAATTCGTTTACGGCAGGCGCTCTCCAAGCTGTACTTAAATTAGTAAAGAAATGTAATTGATGTGTTGGTTTATAAATCCAGCCAGTATTTACACTTAGGTTTTTAAACTTTAGGTAGGGTGATTGTAAGTCGTTTCCTTTGTAATAATAACTCTGCAAGTACTTTTCATCGTAACGTACACCTAATTCCAATTCGTACTTGTGTTTTATATAACGCTCAATTGCAAATGCACCCCAAGTATTATTAATAAAATTAGGAATCAAATACCTGCCTAAATACACATTGGTTTGGTTCATATAACTTGCACCATAAGTCCCACGAAACGAATTTATATTATCATGCTCCCAAGCAACATCAAAGGTTTTAGATGTAATACGATAATCCAAATCTGCCTTTGTTGTATCATAAGAGCTAGAATTTTTAGGAATGTGTTTATCAAACTCCTTTCTAATATTGTATTGATACGCTGCTGTTACATACAATCGCGAGCGCATTCCTGTGTGCACATGGAATTTTGACTTTACTAATTCGTGCTCAATCTCTTGCTTTGGCCTTCCGATATAATAAGAAAAAGGAGCTAAACTATCCTGTGGTTTAGCACTTGCAAATGCAGATTTTAAATCGGTAAGATTGCCAATATGTGCCCCACTAAAAACACCGATGGTAGAATTAAACTGAGAATAAAATAATTCTATCCCCACTTTTTTTCTATGATAACCTAATGTGTACGAGAAGTTTTTTTCTTGAACTCCTGTGTTCTTCAAGTAATACTCAGGTGTTTTCATATTGCCACCTTGCTTAATAGTTCCTTGCACACGCCACGCAAAGCCTTTTACTTTTTCAAAACTACCTTGCATAATACCTGATACAACCCCCGCTCTGCCATTCGATAGTCCAATCGCATTTATTTCGCCAGTTACAGCAGCGGTATCAGGCAAAGCATCGGGTTCTAATAAAATGGCTCCAGCGATAGCATCACTACCATAACGAACGCTTGCGGCACCTTTTACGATACGAATTTTCTTTGCCATAAATGGGTCGATTTCTGGAGCATGCTCATTTCCCCATTGTTGACCTTCTTGGCGTATTCCGTTATTTAAAATCAAAATACGATATCCTTGCAAACCGTGAATCATAGGCTTAGAAATACTTGCCCCTGTATTGAGCGTTGTAATTCCAGCACTTCCTTTTAAAGCATCTGCGAGTGTTTTACCTTTTGCTTTATCAATCTCTTCTTGTTTGATGTTATCAATTGTTTGCGTTGGTTTGTAATCAACTCTTTCAATAATTTCTACATCGGCTAATTCATGCAAACTATGAGGTAATTTAAAATTAACACGTGTGTTTTTACTTACACTTACTTTAATAGAAGTATCAGCACAACCTAAATGTATAATACGAATAGTGTAATCACCTGCACAGAGGTTTTCAATTTTAAACTCTCCCTCTTCATTTGAATTGGTACTGAAATTAATTTCCTTCACCGAAACAATAGTAAACTCCAATGGTTCACCATCATCCTTATCGGTAATTTTTCCTGTGAGTGTAAAATTACACTCTTGAGCAAAGGCACTTGCAAATGAGAGTAGGAATAAAAATGTATGTATTATTTTTCGCACTTTGTTTGTACGAAGTATTATTTATGGAACTGGATCGTAGCCATGTGGTCCCCAGGGATGGCATTTGAAAATCCTTTTTAAACTTAACCAACCACCTTTTAATGCCCCGTGCTTTTTTAATGCTTCAATACTGTATTGAGAGCAAGTAGGCTGAAACCTGCATGCGGCAGGCGTATGGGGTGAAATGGCAGATTGGTAAAACTTAACCAATGCTATAAATAAATACTTCAATTTTTTTGGTTTAACAATGAATGAATAAAACTCAGTAATGTTAAACTGCAGGCGGGCCTCTTAAAAAAGAAAAGCTAGTGAAAAAACTTGGAAGGGATTCCTGATAAAAAGAAAAAACAATTTGTTCTCCACTTTGCTTAAGAGGCGAACAATCTATAATAAATTTAAAAACCGTAAAATAAACTGGAGTTTCAAACTTCTCTAAATCACAATTTTGAGTGGTGTTATCATCTGTAAAAGTATCTTCCGAACCATCTCCTATGCTTTGCTCAAGCATGTGATTATGGCCCATTAATTTATGAATGTACACTTTGGGTAATGCTGTAAAAAGCACTACAACCAAAAGCACTAAACTCATAAATATGTGAAGTTTCTTTTTCATCTACGTAGCAAATATATAAAACAAATCTCATTTGCACCAAATTTTGCATATTTGTATAAAATTTAGGGAGCAATTATGGATACTATTTCAACAATATATACTTACTATTTACAAGCTGGGCAAAAAATTTGCACGGATACGCGCAAAGCAGAAAAAGGTGCTTTGTTTTTTGCATTACGCGGTCCAAACTTTAACGCAAACGAATTAGCACAAAAAGCATTAGACTTAGGTTGTTCCTGTGCTATTATTGATGATGCTAATTTTAAAACAAGTGAAAAAACGATTTTAGTTGAAGATAGCTTAAAAACATTGCAGGCTATTGCCAATCATCATCGCAAACAATTAAGTATTCCGGTTTTAGGAATTACAGGAAGCAATGGAAAAACAACTTCTAAAGAATTGATAAACGCTGTTCTTTCTAAAAAATTTAAAACACTTGCAACCGAAGGAAATCTAAATAATCACATTGGTGTTACTTTAACTCTATTAAGCATAACTAAAGAACATGAATTTGCCATTATTGAAATGGGAGCAAATCACCAAGGAGAAATAAACGATTTATCTGAAATTGCTGAACCTGATTTTGGAATCATAACAAACATTGGAAAAGCACACTTAGAAGGATTTGGAGGCATTGAAGGTGTAAAAAAAGGCAAGAGCGAACTATACAAATACATTGCAAAGAAAAAAGGTAAAATATTTTTACATGGTGATGACGATGTATTACAAGACCTATCTAAAGACAACGACAAAATAACTTACGGTACAAAAAAATTGTATGATGTAGTCGGCAAAATAAAACCTGAAGCGGAAAAAGTTCAGTTTGCTTGGCGCACAAGATATACGGCGCCTGAATTACAAAAAGCCGAATTTATTCCTACAAACATTGTTGGAATATATAATTACTATAATTTACTATGCGCAGCATGTGTAGGAAACTATTTTAAGGTTGAAGAGAAAGACATTAATGATGCGCTTTCTAATTACGAACCAAGTAATAACCGTTCGCAATTACATAAGACGGAAAAGAACACCTTGATACTAGATTATTACAATGCTAATCCCACAAGCATGCGTGCAGCAATTGAAAATTTTGCAAATATTAATACAGAAAATAAAATGCTCATACTTGGTGATATGCTTGAACTTGGAGAAGAATCAATTCAAGAGCATGAAGCAATTATTGCACTGCTAAAAGAAAAAAACTTGAATAATCATTTGTTGGTAGTACCAATATTCCACTCTATTCAAACTGAAAAAAGTTTTGTTGATTCGGACAAAGCGCAAGAATACTTGCAATCAAATCCATCAAAGGATAAAACAATTTTAATAAAAGGTTCAAGGGGAATTAAATTAGAGAAAGTTCTTCCTGTATTATAATGATTGCCGAAACTGACAGACTTTATTTAAGAGAAATGACTCCCGCTGATGCTCAATCAGCTTATGCATTAAATCTTGACCCTGAAGTAGTACAATACACTGGTGATGTAGCTTTTGAATCAGTTGAAGCCGCAGAGAAATTTCTTATCAATTACGACCATTACAAAAAATATGGTTTTGGAAGATGGGCAGTAATTCAAAAATCGAATGGTGAGTTTTTAGGTTGGTGCGGTTTAAAATATCACGAAGACACAAAGGAATTTGATTTAGGCTATCGTTTCTTTAAAAACATTGGGGAAAAGGGTTTGCAACTGAAGCTTCAAAAGCATGTTTAGAATTGGGTTTCAAAAAATTTAATATGCCTGAAATATATGCTGAGGCAATGAAAACAAACCCTGCATCAATCAAGGTAATGGAGAAAGTGGGGATGCGTCTTTTCAAAGAAAGTATTTGTGGAGGAGAGCCGGCAGTTTATTATAAAATTGTAAACCCTCACTTGTAATTTTTTTAGCTTGTCTTTGCTTTACTCGAAAAAATTCTCTAAAAAAAACGCTCAAAATTTATTGGAGAGTATGTATTAAAAAAGCGGAACATTTCTGCCCCGCTTAATTCAATTTTCCCGAAATTTATTTGAAATTATTTTACTGTAATAGTAATAGAAGTTAATTCTTTTGCTCCTTGTTTTGAATCTGACTCATTCATTCTTAAATCATATGAACCTGGCTTTGTTGGAGCATACATAGTTAAAGTTGAATTGTTGTTTCCTTTTAAATAAGAATAAGAAACATCGTGTTGATCGTTTGTTGCTTCTAAACCATGCTCAATTTCAGATGGAATAACACCAATCCACGCATTTTTATCCATACCCGCTTCTGATGTATACTTAACTACAATTGCTTCGCCTGGAGCAAAAGTTGTTTTATCTAATGTAATTGCATTTGGCAAATTTTCTTGAGCAACAGCTTCAACAACAAATGATACAGTAGCTAATTCTTTTGCATCTGCTTTTGAATCTGATTCATTCAAACGAAAATCGTAATTTCCACCCGCTAAAGGCGCAGTAAATGTTAATGTTCCTGCTGTTTTTCCACTCAAATATTGGTAAGCAACATCAAATTGGTCATTTACTTTTTCTGAACCATGTTGAGTATTTGACGGAATTAAACCAACCCAAGCGTTTTTATCCATTCCTTCTTGAGCAACAAAGGTTACTGTGATTTGCTCTCCTGCCTTAACAGTAGCTTTATCTACCTTTAATTCGTTCTTACCTTCTTTTGCGCCACAAGAAGCCATGAATACACCAAGAGATGCGCATGCTACTAAATTTAAAATTGTTTTTGTTTTCATAACTGTTTGTTTTTTATTTTGCTACTTTATATTTAATTATTAAATCGTTGAGTCCGTTGTTATTTAAAATATTTTTAAATTTCAAATTCTTAATCAAATTTAGAGATTTTATTTAGTTTTCAAAATGAAATAATCGTTATTTGTTTTCTGCTTTTGACCAAGTAAACTCTTTTTTTCTTGCCATATATACACATCTTCTAAATATTTTTTTATCCGTTAACTTCCCATTCATAGGTATATCATAAACCAATACACCATTTTTATACGAAATGAGTTTTATAACTTCTTTAGAGGTCTTTTGATAACACAACTCAATCACATTAGCAGGTCCAATCTTTTTAAAGGTATAAGTTGGCAACATCCAATACGTATCTTTAAAATTAGTATGCGTTATGTAATTGTTTCCTGTATTATAGCTAAAATTAATAATTGTATCGCCATCTGCAAAGCGAAAAACATCATATTGCATTGGTCTTTCTGTATCATACCACACACTAAAATGTTTATCTACGTATAAGTAACCACCTAAATCAACCCAATCATATTTGCGAAGTGTATCTTGAAAATTATCAGAAAAAGCACTTGCTTTCATTTTTAGCAAACTATCTCCTTTAATTTTTTTCTCCTGGTGCATTGCCCATGTTGTTTCATACCAATTTGAAGAAGGTTGGTTTTTAATTTCTATTTGCGCAACTCCAAAAATTGGTAGAACAAAGAATATATAGTAGTAAAATTTCATCTTATTTATTTGAAGAGAATCCATTAAAATACATTAGTTCATCTCCACTTTGAAAATGGGTGGCACTAAAAACTCCTCCTTCATAATCTTGCACTAATTCGAAAATACTCATATACACATAATTAGTATAAGGCAAAGTATAAGCTATCATTCCTTTACGCACTTTTCCTGTCAGTTTTGGTGGATAATAAGACTCATCGTAGGTCTTATAAAGTTCTTTTGCGTCAAAATAAACAGCTACAACTTTTGCTTGTGGTTCTTTCTTTTTAAGTAAATCAACCGCCATTTTGTTTGGAGTTGCGTCTGCATAGGGATAATAGCCATCTTGTTTCCAAGAAGACAGTGGGCATTTGTCAATGTTTTCATCAACAAATTTTTTATTTACAAGTAACATTGAATCTGGAATAGCAAAAATTCTTTTTTCATCATAAATCATTCCTGCGTTTTTGTATAGTGGTTCATACTTTTCTTTGTGTTTTTCCTTTTCCTTCTTATAACTATCCGGGAAAGCCAAATACTTTAAATAATCGTTATACATATGGTTTAACTCCTTTACACTTGTTACCATAGTTTTATATTGTTCAATCCATCTTTTATTCCAAGAAGCATCAATACTCTCATATTCCATAACAGTTTGAGCAATGTTTATCTTATTTTCACAAACTAAACGATAAACAGAAGGAAGATCAACATAATCCTTATCTGTTCTTTCTCCTGGTTTAAAATAATCATTGCAATTAGTTGGATAGTTTGCCTTCAAAAACACTTCAAGTTCATTAATTTTTTTTAACCATACTCCAATATCTTTTGAACTTGGGTATGTTGTTCCACCAAGACCATAAGGCTTTGGATTAATATAAATCGCAAATTTTGCAACTGCTTCATTAAAGGGCTTCATATCTTCCTTAAATTTCTTCATAGCATCCCCAAATAAATACTTATTGGGGTCGGGAGAAGCATCTGATGCAGAAGTGTTACTATTATTAGAATTGACATTCGTCGATGCCGTATTGTTTGATGTGTTATTATTAGAGGATGTGGTGGTTTTTGGAACTGGTTTTCTAATTTTAGCTGGCTCAATCCATACATCATAACTTGCAGGATAGCCATCCCAATGTATAAAGTATTTGCCATCTTTAAAGTGTTGGCCACCTTTCCCTCTTATGATTGTAGCCTTGAACCAATTTCCCTTATCTTCTGCTTCAATTCTATCATTTAAATTAAATGCAGCCTGCGCAAAAGATACTGCACTAATGACCAAAGCGAGGATTGTTAATTTTATCTTATTCATGTTATTTATTTTTTGTCAAATTTAGTTCTACTCCCACAACTCAAAGTTGCGTAATTAACAGCAAATAAATTATGATTTTAATTAACTATCTAATATAAGGTATTATCGTGAGGAATTTAAGCATTAACGCGATTTTTAATCTTTTGAAGATAAATTGTAGCTTTACAATGAAAGAAATTCAAATTGATGATTAATATGTGCCGTATAAAAAATTATATAATTAAGAATATAAGATTTTTAATAACAACAATTTTGATGATTTCAGGCGCATATGCTCACTTAAATGCCCAAACTGAAATTGAAACCAGATTAATTAAACAATTAGATAGCCTTGCTTTTGCATTTGAGAAACTTCCCAATTACGACTCGGCAATTTTCTATTATAAAAGAGAGCTTTCCATTTATATTTCATGCAAAAACAATAAAGAAATTGGAAGAAGTTATTTAAAAATTGGAAGGCTTTTATCTGAGAAAGGCGAAATTGCAGAGGCCTCTAAAGTTTTTTTCAAGATGCTTAAATATGCTGAGCTTGCAAATGATACTTCCAGAATTGCAATTGCCTTTACACGAATTGGTCGCTGCTACGAATTTCTAAACAAAAATGAAAATGCATTTGAGTATTATGAAAAAGGTTTAGAAATTTCAGAAAAATATTCCATCCATAAACAAAGTATTGCTTTGTATGGTACAATGGGTAACCTCTATTTACAACAAAACAAATTTGAAGATTGCAGAAAAATGGCTGTTAAAGCAGATTCTTTAGCAAAGAAATTAAACGATCCGTATTTTAAATATGGTGCTGATAATCTTTACGGATTGTACTATTCTGCAATAAAAGATTATACAAACGCTGAAAAATATATGCTCCAAGCCTTGGTATATAATTTACGAAAAAATCCAAATGCTAGTCACACAGGAGGCACCTACTTTAACCTAGGAGAAATAGCTGCAAAACAAAATAAAAATAAAGATGCATTAATATACTATTCTGAGGCGTTCAGGATTTTCAAGAATCAAAACGAAAAGAAAAATTTAAAAGATATTTCCTACAATCTTGCCAACTTATATGCAAACCAAAAAAACTTTCCTCAAGCATATGAGTATCAAAAATTGTTTAGCGCATATAACGATTCGGTAATCAACGAAGAAACAAACACCACTATTGCTGAGTTGCAAACAAAATATAAAGTGGAGAAAAAAGACATTCAAATACTTTTACTTGATAAAGAAAAATTATTAAAAGAACAAAAGCTAGCAGAAACAAGGAGAAGCATGCTTTTCTACATTGGGATTGCAATATTACTGCTTGCTGTGCTCATCTTTAGTGTCTTGTTTTTTATACAGCGACAAAAAACAGTAGCGGCGATAAATAAAAAGAATGTTGCCCTAGTTAAATTGCAAACACAAATGAATCCACATTTTTTATTTAATGCATTAGTTTCAGTTCAAGATTTAATCTTAAAAGAAGATAAGTTAAAAGCAATTAATTCAGTTACGAAATTATCGAGACTCATGCGAACTACGTTGAATAATTCGGATTCGGACCTCATAACTTTAAACGAAGAAATAAACTTTTTAACTACTTATGTTGAATTTGAAAACGAACGAAGTAAATACAAAACGGATTTTCAAGTTTCTATTGATGAAGCAATAACTACTGATTGGTGCTTAATTCCTCCGATGTTAACACAACCTCTTGTTGAAAATTGCTTTAAACATGCCTTTTTGGATGATAAAGAAGATCGAAAAATAAATCTTTCATTTCTCAAAAAAGAGATGTCAACTACTTCTATGTTAGAAATAAAACTATCAGATAATGGAATTGGTATAAATCCAAATTCGATGAAGACAAATAGTGATTCGAAAGCAATGAAAATAACTTTGGAACGATTGAACAATTTATACGCGCTCCAAAACATAACCAATGATGGAAAAATAATGCAAATTCAAAACAATACTGATGACAATGGCATAGCTATTGGAACAAGTATAATTTTAACATTACCTCTTCTAGAAAAATAAAAATGATAAAAGCAATTATAATTGACGACGAAGATTCTTGTCAAAACGTATTGAGAGAACTTTTGAATTATTCAAATAAACAAGTACAAATTTTAGCTACTGCAAAAACCATTGATGAGGGAATTAAAATTATAAATGAACATAGGCCAGAATTGGTTTTTTTAGACGTAGAACTAAAAGACAAATTAAGTTTCGAAATTCTAGAGAAAGTTCGCTTCAAAGATTTTTATACTATCGTTACAACTGCTCACGAAAAGTACGCCATGAAAGCAATAAAATCATCCTGCTTGGAGTTTTTATTAAAACCTGTAGATGGAAACGAATTAAAAATTGCTATCGAAAAATTTGAGAAACAACAACAGATTAGTTACAATCAGAAAAAAATTGAAGTGCTACTCGAAAACATTGGCTTGCCTCAACATAATATTCATAAACTCGCTATTCCTTGCAATGATGGTTACACTTTTATTAATGCAGAAGATATAGTGTATTGTGAAGCTGATTTAAAATACACGAAAATATTCACACGTAACAATGAAAATGTATTGTCATCTAAAAACTTAGGTGAATTTGAAGAGCTTTTAAATCATGCGCCTTTTTTCAGGTGCCACAAATCTTTTATTATCAATGTAAATTTTGTAAAAAAATACTTGCGCTCCGACACACAAGTTATCATGAGTAATGGAACTCTAATTGATATTGCCTCAAGAAAAAAAGATGAATTCTTAAAACTTTTTGAACGAATTTAATTAGCCTTAACCTCTTTCTTTTTCTCGCCAAACACTTTAAAATTATAAGTGAAGGTTAACATAAAATATTGCTGCAATATTTTTGTTTGCACATCTTCGATATATGTTTCAGTTACGTTTCGAGTAATACTTGTATTTTGACTTAATATATCAAATACCGATAAACGAAGTTCGGCTGCATTTGCCTTTAAAAACTTGTATCCAATTGCAGCGTTCCACAAAGTAATGTTTTGATTTAACGCTCCTGTTAATCCCAAATAATTATAATTTGTCGCCTCCGTGTTTAACACCAAACCTTTCCAAGGCATAACGGTAATTTTTGCAGCAGCTAATCCAATATAATAATTGCTGTTTAATGATGTTTGAATAGAGTTGTTCACAATAGTATAGTTGGGAGTATAAGAAACGCTAAAATCAATCTTCTCACTAATATTACTTGAAACAACTAAACCTCCAGTTAAATTATATGAATCAGAGTAGTTCAATACATTATTAATTAAACCTGGGGAATGTGTGTAATTAAATCCTCCGTTTAAATTTACATTGCACTTTATTTTCTTAAACGGGAAGCCATAAGTTAGCAATGAGCGAACTGTGTAATTATCTTGTAAATTAACGGGTTTGCTAAGCTGTGCACCTCTTTGTAAATAAACTAAATTATCAATTAAGGTATCGCCTGTTGCGATAATTGTAGAGTTAGCAATGTAATTATTAGTTGCAATACCATTTATAAACGCAAAGAAACTTTTTCCGCTAGTGGCGTTTGTGTAATTATATCTAAACACCAAACTGTGTACATATTGTTGTTTTAAATTTGAATTCCCTGTTGATAGACTCATTGGGTTAGCATTATCCACCACATTCTGCAACTGCGTAACACTTGGTACTTGTGTAGAAGTAGAATAAAAAATGCGCATCTCTTTTTCTTTTGTCCAACGCATACGGGTCATTACTTTTGGTAAAACCGAAATGAAGGTTTTGTTCATAGTTGCAACATTTGGAAACAATTGATTACCCACTAAATTTAAACTTTGGAAATCTGCTCCAATATTCACCATTAATCTTTCGCTTCTTCTTCTAAAACCTAAACCAGGTCTATGAGTAATAATAGTATTTTCAAAAGTGTTTGTTAAAAGTGTATCAAGGCGCGAATAAGAATATGCAATTGAATCGTATTGATTGGTTCGCTTATCAGAATTATTTAATGTATAAGAAGGCGCATACGAAATATACAACTGCCCCTTTTCCTTTATTGGTTCAGTATACGTTATACTAGAACTAAATGTATTGCCAATAGTTGATGATGCTGTAAGCTGATTTATATTATTTGTAGAATCATTAATTGATGAATAGTAATTTGCTAAAGAATATAAATTCGAATTTCCTGTTTTATCGTTAATAGCTACTCCACCGTCAATAGAAATAGTTCTACGAGGCTTGGTAAACTTATGCATCCAAAGCACATTTGCTTTTCCGTTATAACCTGTAGTTTTAGTGTTTGTTTTATTATCAAGTGTATTTATTTTTTCTCCATCGGCATAAGTGTTCGCTCCAATTACTGTTGAATTACTTTTGTTTGTTTGAAATCCAATTTGCGGAGTGATGAACAAAGTATTCATCGTGTCAAATGTAATTTCTGTACGAATATTAACTCGATGATTATAATTAGTAGAACCTGAAGTATTATTTTCATTATATAGTTGATTTGAATTTTTTGATAAAAAATAAGTTCGGTTAATTGATGAAGCATTATCATTATCACTTCCAGTAAAGAAATAACTTCCTGTAAATTTTACTTTTTTGCCCCATTGGTCTGCATAGTTAATTCCCGCGCTATGTGTTGTGCTAATACCGCCTTGTTGCCCCGACATAAAGTTTGCAGTTGGGTCTCCTCCTCTGCCCATGCCACCTATAGCCCCACTATTTCTTCTTCCATTGCCTCCGCTGCTTGATTGCGCCACACCTAATAAATCTTGAGAAGAAAAATTTTGTTGATTAATATTATTCGACATTCCTAGAATAGTAATCTTACGGTTGCCCTTAAAAAAATTATAGTTTCCTCCAGCGTTATAACGATTGTCTGTTCCATAACCTGCATACACTTTTCCAAACGTTCCATTACTCATGCCCCGCTTAGTAACAATGTTTATTGTTTTAGAAGTGTTGCCATCATTAAATCCTGTAAACTGCGCTTGGTCACTTAATTTATCAAACACTTGTATCTTATCTACTACCTCAGCAGGTAAATTTTTCAGAGCTAAAGAAGCGTCATCGCCAAAAAACTCCTTGCCATCAATCAATACTTTTTTTACATCTTCACCTTGTGCTTTAACCACTCCATTTTCTACAACAATGCCAGGCATCTTCTTTACCAAATCTTCCACGTTTGCATCTTGATTTACTTTATAAGAACCTGCGTTAATTTCTGTTGTGTCTCCCTTTAATGTAACTCTGGTTTGTACTGCATTAATATCAACGTCTTTCAACAGCTTTGCATCAGTTTCCAGTTTCGCACGAACAAACACTTGCTTATCAATCAATTTAACATCTTTTTGGAATTTCTTATAGCCCAAGTAAGATATCTCAATAATATATTCGCCTATTTCTTGATTTTGAAACTCGAATTTCCCATCTAAATCTGTTATAGCCATTTGTTTTTTTGTTGTGTCCGATTTGCTTTTTAAAACAACAGGAACACCCAACAACGAGCTTGTATCTGCTTTGTCAATCACAAAACCGCGTATATTAAAGGTTTGTGCCTTTGCAATGCCAACTATAAATAATAAAACAATTAAATATCTCATAAAGGTAATTCGACAAACAAAAAACGAAAAGGTTTAATGAGTATCTTTAAGGCAAAACTAAGCTTTTCAAATGATTGAGAAAAATATATCCGTAATTAACTCCCCTTTAGGTTCTATAATCATTGAAGGTACAATGGAGGCAATTTCGAGAATTGAATTCGCAATTCCACAAGCTGAAAAAATTCACGCCTCCGATTTACACAACAATTGCATTAAACAATTAAATGAGTATTTTGAAGGAACGAGAAAAGATTTTAGTTTCCCAATGGACCAAGAAGGAACTCCTTTTCAACAAGAAGTTTGGAAAGCATTGCTAACTATACCTTACGGACAAACAATATCATATATACAATTAGCAAAACAATTGGGTGATGAAAAAGCGGTGCGTGCAGTAGGCGGGGCAAATGGAAAAAACAAAATCGCAATTGTAGTTCCTTGCCACAGAGTTATTGGAAACAATAATACATTAACAGGCTATGCAGGAGGTTTAGAAAAAAAGAAATGGCTATTGCAACACGAGCATAATTTTTCTCCAGTGAAAGAAGGATTTTTATTTTAAGAGTATGAGCGAAGTGTGGGAATTTTTAAAAGAATTAGTTGACCCAAAATCCATTATACAATTGGGTTTACCGTTGTTGCTATTCGTTATTTTTGCTGAAACCGGCTTGTTCTTTGGTTTCTTTTTACCTGGCGATAGTTTAGTTTTTATTTCAGGATTATTTTGTGCTACTAAAAAAGACCTCATAGGAGTAAACATTGTTGTCCTCATACTCCTAATGATTGCAGCAGCAGTATTAGGAAATATTGTTGGTTATTTATTTGGAAGACATTTTGGGAAAAATTTATTCAAAAAAGAAGACAGTTTCTTTTTTAAGAAACGACATTTAATTGCTACACAAAATTTTTATGAAAAACATGGAAGGAAAACGCTAATTATGGGCCGCTTCCTGCCTTATGTGCGCACCTTTGCACCCATACTTGCTGGTATAATCCATCTTGATTTCAGAAAATTTATGCTATACAATATTGCTGGTGCATTTGCGTGGATTGGATCTATCGCAAGTATCGGATACTTTTTAGGAAGTAAATTTCCAGAAACAGAAAACTATTTAGGTTATATCGTTATTGGATTGATTGTGATTACAACGCTGCCAGTTGCAATTACTTATTTGAAAAATAGGAAGCAGAAAAATTAAAGCTTTCTCTTTTTCAACTCTTTCAAAATAGTATTTGTTCTACTTGTCATTGCAGGAGTATCAGAATATTTATTTAATTCCACTATTAAAGGAGTTAATTCATTTAATAGTTCTGGGTGCTTTTTTGCAATATTGTAGGATGTAGTAAGTGCAAATACTCTTACCGCTATTGTTTCATTCGCACTCAAAGCAAATTTAATTCCTAAATCATACAACTCGCCTTGAAACTTTTCAGGGATTTCAACTTCTTGAAAAACTCTAAAATAATTTCTTTTATTTGCGTGATGCAATTTTTCTTTTTTTAAACCATCAATCAGTTTTTCAAAATAAGGCTTAATTAATTGTGGTTGCGTTTCACAACAATGTGTCATTACCCAAGATGCATAACGCGAAAGTCGCTCATCTTTTCCAAAAACGAACACCATCAATTCTTTAAAAATTACTTTGTCATCCCCAATATGCTTTATGAGCTTATTTACACTGGATTTTGCCTGTCCTTCTAATAATGTGTCTTTTATTATATCGCTCATGTTATATCGAATTTGCTGCTACCCAAGCCGTGCTCCAAGCTGCCTGGAAATTAAAACCTCCAGTTATACCATCTATATTTATTACTTCACCTGCAAAATGTAATCCGTTCATTTTTTTACTTTGCATGGTTTTAAAATCAATCTCTTTTAACTCAATACCACCACAGGTAACAAACTCTTCTTTAAATGTAGTTTTACCACGCATGGTATAAGCATCAGCAAATAAAACTTCAACTAATTTATTAATCGATTTTTTTGTAATCTCACTCCAAGGTTTATCGTTATTTAAATCTGCTTTAATAAGTATATGTTCCCACAAACGTTTTGGTAAAACAAATATATTTGTGTTTTTAGGCAAAGCTTTATGTTGTTGTTTTTGCAATTGTTCTAGTGCTAGTTTTATTTCTTCATATTCTTTGTTCAACCAATTAATATGAATTGCTGCTTCATAGCTCTTTTGATGAAAATACTCCGCAGCATAAGCAGATAGTTTTAACACCGCAGGTCCGCTGAATCCCCAGTGTGTAATGAGCAATGGCCCTTCAAATAAATAATTAGTTACTGCAACTTTTACTTTTGCATTAGGAACGGATAATCCCATTAATTGAGTAACTGAATCGTTAGGAATATTAAATGTAAAAAGCGAAGGAAGTGGTTTTACAATTGTATGTTGTGTCCCTTGCAGAAAACCATAGGCTTTCTCTTGGTTAAAACCGCCAGAAGTAACAACCACTGCATCGCCAATTAATTCTTGTGCGTTGGAATCATTCACAATAACACTCAGCACTATTTTATCGTTTTGCTTTTTAATTTCCTTTACATCTGTTTTTGTTTGAATAGTAACTCCATACTTTTTTGCTTCATCTAAAAAACAATCGATAATTGTTTGTGAATTATTGCTAGTAGGAAACATTCTGTTGTCTGCTTCTGCATGCAGTTTTACATTTCTTTGTGCAAACCACTCAATTGTATCTTGCAGAGCAAATTTTGAAAACACGCTTCTAAGTTCTTTCGAACCACGGGGATAATTTTTTATTAAGTCGCTTATTTCGAAACATTGATTGGTAACATTACATCTACCGCCTCCTGATACCAAAACTTTGGATAAGAGCTTGGTTGTTTTTTCGAGTATGGTGATTTTATAGGAAGGATTCTTCTTTGCCAAATTTATTGCACAAAAAAATCCTGCTGCCCCGCCTCCTATTATGTATACTCTTTTCATCAATTCTCAAAATTAAACTTTGTTTCGTAAATTAGCACAAAATTAAACGACATGACATTAGAAGAAAAAATAAACGGAGACATAAAATCTGCAATGCTTGCAAAAGAAGCGGGTAAATTAGAAGCTTTACGAGCAATTAAATCTGCAATACTTTTATTAAAAACCTCAGCAGAAGGCCATACAGCTGAAAGTGAGTTAAAGTCATTGCAAAAAATGGTAAAGCAACGTAGAGAAACTGCAGAAGTATACAAAACACAAAGCAGAGCAGACTTAGCAGAAACAGAGGAGTTTCAAGCAAACATAATAGAAGCATACCTTCCAAAAATGATGAGCGAGGACGAAATTAAAACTGCTTTAACAGCTATTATTGCTGAAAGCGGGGCAAGTTCAGCTGCTGAAATGGGCAAAGTAATGGGCTTAGCTAACAAAGCATTTGCAGGTAAAGCCGATAACAAAATTGTATCTCAGTTAGTAAAAGAATTACTAAGTAAATAGTGCTTACAAGAAAACGTCATCTGCGTCGTTATTTTCAGCCTTGTAACAGTTATTTACAATTAGTAAACTCCTATTTCCAAGACTTTGAAAATGCCTCGCATCTAACATTTTCTTGAAAGCACTTAAAGTGCCATTTTTCTTTATTTTTCAAAATCGCCTTTTAATTAGGGTGATTTTTTGTTTATATATAACTGATAAACAATGAATTATGTTTTTTAACAATTTAATTGTATATACATCTAATTTCATAACATATATTTGCATCAGAAACATTCAAATACTAAAAATGAAAAAATTACAATTAACAATCAGCGCACTTGCGCTAATGGCAACATCATTAATAGCACAAACAAATTGGGCAGTTGATGCATCACACAGCAAATTAGGTTTTAAAGTAACCCACATGATGGTTTCTGAAACTGAAGGCAAATTTAAAATCTATGATGGAAAAGTATCATCTAAAACAGATACAGACTTTACAGATGCTTCAGTTGAATTCTCTGTTGACGTTGCAAGCGTTGACACCGATGACGATAAAAGAGATGGCCACTTAAAAAGCCCTGACTTTTTTGATGCAGAGAAATTTGCAAAAATGACTTTTAAGTCAACTTCAATGAAAAAAGGAAAAACAAAAGGAACTTATTTATTGATTGGCGACTTAACAATTAAAGGAGTAACTAAAAAAGTAACATTTGTTGCAACTACTAATGGTAAACAAGTTAAAGATCCTTGGGGAAAAACACGTGTTGGCTTCACAGTTAAAGGCACAATCAATCGTAAAGACTATGGTTTAACTTGGAATGCTGCATTAGAAGCAGGTGGAGTTGCTGTAAGTGAAATGGTTGCAATTGAAAGCACTATTGAATTAATGAAATAATATTCTTGTTGTTTGTAAAAGTCTGCACTATGGTGGTGCAGACTTTTTTATTTAACGTAAGTTATATTCCTAGTTTAATTGTACTTTTGCCGCCATGCAAATGGCAGACATAATAAGCGGTTTTGGAGTTACCTTCATTTTAGCTGCATTTTTTCTTTCAACGTTTAAGTTGATCAAAATGGATTCAATCTTTTATTATAGTTTAAATATTATTGGAGGAGGATTAGCTTGTTATGGAAGCATTTTAATTAATTCGATTCCTTTTACCATATTGGAAGGTATTTGGGCTATTGTAGCGGCAGTTGGTTTAATAAAATTATTAACGAATTCAAAAACTACAGCGTGAATACTTCTTTTATCTCTTGGTTTCTTTTAGTTCTTTTATCTCTTATTTGGGGTAGCTCATTTATTTTAATGAAGCGCGGAATGGAAGTATTTAGTAGCGAGCAGGTAGCTGCATTACGTATTGTTATTGCCTTCTTATTCTTGCTTCCATTAATGCTAAAACATTACAAAGTAAACCTAAAAAAATACTGGTTTGGTATTTTAATGATGGGAACCTTTGGAAATTTAATTCCAGCATTTTTATTTACTCGTGCCGAAACAGGTATTAGTAGTGCTCTTGCAGGAATGCTAAATGCATTAACTCCTGTTTTTGCAATTATTGTAGGAACACTTTTGTTTAAAACAAAAACATCTCTTAATCAAATTATTGGTGTTGTTGTTGGTTTTGGCGGGGCAATTTTGTTAGTGAGTTTTGATGAAGGAAGTAAAAGTGGAACAAATAATTTATCCTATGCATTAATGGTTGCTGCAGCAACCTTTTTGTTATGTAATAAGTCTAAACAGTATTAAAAAATATTTAAACGATATAAATTCCATCACAGCAACAGTATGGTCGTTTACATTTATAGGATCGTTTACCATTGTTGCCCCGTTTTTATTCGATTTGTTTTTACCTGCCGAAAAACAAACACACCTATGGCCCGACTTTTTTTACAGATTAAAAACAATTCCTAATGCCTGGGAAAGTTTGGGTTATGTAAGTATATTGGCAATAGTTGGTTCTGCAATATCTGTAATACTATTTAATATTCTCATAAAAAAATCGAATGCTATTTTTGCTTCCTCTTGTACCTACCTAATTCCCGTAGTTGCAATGATGTGGGGCGTTTTTGATAATGAGCGTATTGTGTGGCCACAGTATTTATCTATCCTTGTTATCCTTGCAGGAATTTGGTTGATTAATAAGAAGTATACGGAGAAGGTGATTAAATAAAAAAGGCAGTCGATTGTTACCTCAACTGCCTTCCACCTTATAAACAAACAACAAATTAAGAATTCACTAAAAGTTTAAATCCTTTTCCGTGTATATTAATAATTTCTACTTTTTGGTCGTCTTTTAAATACTTACGAAGCTTTGCAATGTAAACATCCATGCTTCTTCCATTAAAGTAATTATCATCGTGCCAAATTGTTTTTAATGCAAAGTTCCGATCCAACACATCGTTTTTGTGAACGCATAATAAACGTAGTAAACCCGATTCTTTAGTAGTAAGCTTTTGTTGTTGACCATTGTGCTCCAACAATTGTTTCTCACTATTAAATGTATAAGCTCCTAATGTAAAATTAGACTGCTCGTTACTGATTGACATTTGTTTATTAGTACGACGCAATACTGCTTGTATACGAACCAATAGTTCTTCCATGCTAAAAGGCTTAGTAATGTAATCATCACCTCCTGCATTAAATCCTTCAATGGTATCTTCTTTCATCGATTTAGCAGTAAGAAAAATAATAGGAACGTTTTTGTTGTTCATTCTTATTTCCTTTGCTAATGTAATTCCGTCTTTTACAGGCATCATCACATCTAACAAAATCAAATCATAATCTTGCTTACAAAATAGGTCGTAACCTTCTTTCCCATCCTTACCTAATTTTGTTTCATATCCTTTTGCTTCCAGATACTCTTGCAACAAGGTTCCCAAATTTGGGTCATCCTCAACTAATAGTATTTTCAATTTTTCTGTGCTCATATTATTTAATTTATGTTGTGTTTATATTTAGTTAGTTTCCTCTGCCTTATACGGAAGTAAAACTTTGAAGTTACTTCCTCTATTTAATTCACTCTCTACAATAATCTCGCCACCATGTTTATTTACGATTGCTTGTACATAACTCAATCCCAAACCAAAACCTTTAATGTTATGCACGTTGCCCGTTGGTATTCGATAAAACTTCTCAAATACCTTCTTTAAATTCTCTTTACTTATTCCAACTCCACTATCCTGCACCGAAAATAGTATGCCATTATTTCTATTTTCGGTAGTAATAATAATCTCAGGAACTTCCTTCGAATACTTAATGGCATTATCCATTAAATTAAACACAATATTAGTAATATGTACTTTATCGGCAAGTATTTTGGTATTAGTGGCAAAAAACTTGGGTATAATGGTTCCTCCTCGTTGTTCAACTTGCAATTGTATGTTTTGTATCGCTTGTTGTATTATTTCGTGAAGGTCTATTTCCGTAAGTTTAAGTTTAAAATCTCCCTTATCTAAAATGGAGGTTTGCAATATACTCTCTACCAAAACACTCAACCGTTTGTTTTCTTCCTTAATCATTTTCACAAAGCGCTCTACCTTTTCTGGAGTTTTAACTATTGAATGATCGTTGAGCATTTCACTTGCTAATGAAATAGTAGAAATTGGTGTTTTAAACTCATGCGTCATATTACTTATGAAATCATTTTTTATTGCAGATAATTTCTTTTGTTTCCTAATAGTTGAAATTGTATAATAAAACGATACAGAAAGTATCACAATAATTAATCCTGATACAAGCAGCATTCCGCCTAATGTTTTATATAAATAACTTTTGTGCTTTGGAAAATATACAGATAAAAAAGTTGGTTTAATAAATGAATTATTGGGAGCCAAATTCACTTTAAAGTAACATCCTGTTGTATCGCACTCGTGAACAGCTTTTGTAAAATCACCAACTGCCGAGTTTTCATTTACAGTAATGCGATAAATGTAATTAGATGTTATTCCATGCTCAACCAATTCTTCTCTTAATAATGAATCAAGTAAAATAGTATCTATGTGTGGTTTATAGTTTTTGTAAATATTTATACTTACTAATTCTTCAAACAAATCATTTACAATTTCTGTTTTTTGCTGCATTAATTCCAGCTTCATTTTTTCGGTGTTATCTGCACCACTGATTTCGTGGCCTAAGGGACCTAAGAAACCGCTTGCTTGTAAGGTATCACCTTCGTACTTATTAATCGTGGTAGTAGTAACTCCGTTTGAGTCGGTGCTCATCTCCTCCAGTATTTTAACATTCACTTTGTCAAGTGGAAATGAAGGGTTACCCATAGTTGAATCGGCACCCATAATTTTTTTAATCGAATAATCAGCAGGATAAGTACGAATACCTTGCTTTCTGAATTTTATTTTTTTCTTGAGTTTAGCTGCGGCCGAAGTTTTTTCTAGCTTCTCCACAACCTTGTTTAAGGCCTCATTAGTTGAATTCTTAAATTCATCTTCACGTAATTCTACCGCATTGCTAATCCAAAATAACTGAACAGCAATGAGCGCCAATATAGAAACACTTGCTAAAATTGTAACCGCACTAACATTCTGCTTAAACATATAACGCAAATTTAATCATTAAGCCTTGAATTACAGGCAATTATGAAATTTTAACATTTCGATATTGATTTAAGTTGCTTTTGTAATGATTAATCATATATATTTGCTTAGGTTTTAGTTAGTGTTTCATAGGTTGTAAATCGCAAGATTTACGAAAAATCCCTCGAGAGGTCGGGGGATTTTTTTTTGAAGGATACTTAACTAACTTTGCAACAATGAAGGAAATTATACGACTTACCAATATTGCAAGGCAGTACACCATTGGTACTGAAGAAATTCACGCACTTAAATCGGTAAGTTTATCTATCCATAAAAACGAGTATGTTGCTTTAATGGGTCCATCTGGTTCAGGTAAATCTACCCTAATGAATATTTTAGGTTGTTTAGATACACCTAGCACTGGCGAATATATTTTAAATGATATTTCGGTAGCACGTATGTTAGATAATGATTTAGCAGAGGTAAGAAATAAAGAAATTGGTTTCGTTTTTCAAACATTTAATTTATTGCCACGCTCTACTGCATTAGAAAATGTTGCACTTCCATTAGTGTATTCAGGTATTTCAAAAGTTGATAGAGAAAAGCGTGTGAAGGAAGTGCTTGATCAAGTTGGTTTAACAAATCGAATGATGCACAAACCAAACGAGCTATCTGGTGGACAACGCCAGCGTGTTGCCATTGCGCGCGCATTGGTTAACAAGCCTGCAATTATTTTAGCGGATGAGCCAACAGGAAATTTGGATTCAAAAACATCTGTAGAAATTATGGGTTTGTTTGAAGAGATACATAAAAATGGTAACACCATTATTTTAGTTACGCATGAGGAAGACATCGCTCGTCATGCACATCGTATTGTACGATTAAAAGATGGATTAGTAGAGACAGATGAAGTTAATGATTCAATCAGTTTTGTAGCATCACGCATTTAATATGGGAAAATTAATATTAGTACCTACGCCAATTGGTAATCTTGAAGACATCACCTTAAGAGCCATTCGCATATTAAAAGAGGCTGATTTAATATTAGCAGAAGACACGCGCACAACATCACATTTATTAAAACACCTAGAAGTACATAAACCACTTCGCTCTTATCACCAACACAATGAACATAAAGTGGTGGAGGATTTAATTTCAACTATCAATCAAAACACAACAACAATTTTAGTTAGCGATGCTGGAACTCCAGCTATCTCTGACCCTGGTTTTTTATTGGTACGTGAATGTATTAAAGCTGGAATTGTAATTGAAACATTGCCTGGTCCAACAGCATTTGTGCCTGCCTTGGTTAACTCAGGTTTTCCTTGTAATGAGTTTACATTCATTGGTTTTCTTCCTCAAAAAAAAGGTAGACAAACTAAATGGAAACAACTAACAGAAGAAACACGTACTTTTATTTTATATGAATCTCCTTATCGTTTAGTAAAATTATTA
>JADJDM010000002.1 GCA_016702705.1 Bacteroidota bacterium
TGGATGCAAAATCAATTTGGATTATATTGATAATGCAAATTTACTTTTGAATGAAGAGATTGAAGCTGATTTGATTCAAGGTAAAGGCTGCGCTTTAGGAGTTATTTATAAAAAGAACAAAGGAAAATTGACAGGTTGGATAGTTATACTTTATCTCGCACTGAAAGAAAATTCAGGACTTAGCAAAGATGAATGGTATTTCTCGTTACGACCGACCACATAATATGAATATAACTGCTTTTACGAGTTAAGCAAACGTTGGTCTTTTGGTGGAAACTTTGTTTTAACAAGTGGAACTCCAGCTATAACTTTCCCGAATAAAATATGAAGTGCAAGGTTATACAGTTACTGATAATACAACGAAAAAGAAATAGTTTTAGAAACACACCTTATCACCGTTTAGATTTATCGCCAACACTTACTCCACGTAAAAATGATAAACGTAAATGGAAGAGCAATTGGGTGTTTAGTGTTTATAATGTTTATAATCGTCAAAATGCATTTTACTATTTTCTTCCGTCCTAATGAAAACAATCCATTGCAAACGGAAGCAATTAGGTATCAATTGTAGGAACAATAATTCCTTCGGTAACTTATAATTTTAGTTTTTAATAAAAATAAAACATGAAAATATTTTAAAATAATTATTGGATTTACTTTTTGATTGGACTAAGTTCATGCGAAAAGTAGTGAAGGTTGATGCTAGAAGGAGAAACCTTGTTAGTGGTAGATGCTTGGATAAACGATAAGCCAGGCTCGCAAACCGTTAGATTAACTACTACAGCGTTTGTTTTTACAATGGGAAAATACACCTGTAGCTATTGGAGCAACAGTTAGCCTAACGGATTTAAACAATGGAAAAAACATATTCTTTTAATGAAGTTTTAGGACAGGAAATTATGTTTTTATTCCAACTTCAACCGATACATTGTGTGTTGTTGGGCATCAGTATTCATTAGCAATCTCTTATAAGGAAATTTTATACTTCAATGTCAACGCTAAACAGGAACAACTAACCAATTGATAACTGTTGGATATGATAGAGTAACAGATATTGGTAGTACAACTGTAAAGGTTATTATGCTTGGTTGTTTGGAAAAGACCAACCAAATGGAAAGGATTATTATTGGATTAAGTCTTACAAAATGGTGGTGCTCTACCATTCTAATGCAATAAATGTTTGCGAAGATGGTGGTGGAGTAATGGAACTGATGGATTATGTTTATTCCGCCTAATGCATACTTTAATGTAATACCTGGAGATAAATACCTTCAATAAATGATGTTTATACGGTTGAAGTACATTCATTAAACAAAGCTTATGAATACATGATTCAACTTACTACACAATTAAATAATAGTCAAGCAGGTTTATTTTGCTGTAACACCTGAGAATTTGCGTACGAATATAAATCCAGTAAACTCAAATGCGCGCGTGCTTTAGGTTGGTTTAATGGGAATGGTTAGTTCTAAATCATTTATTTGTTTAGATATTCTTACGAAGATATTTATGCAGGTGGTTATTATTACTGTCCATAATTTATTTTCTTATTGCATAAACTAATTCATCAAGGTATTCTCCGTTTTTAAAAATCACTTTTTCAAAAGCTTCTAATTTAAATCCACATTTTTCTAGTACTTTTTTGTGATGCAAACGTTTGTTCCAAATGGACGAGCGAAAACACGATTGATGTCATAAGTGGTAAAAGCAAAATCAATCATTTGTTTAATTGCCCCGCTTACAATTCCCTTGCCCCAGTATGCCTCGCCAAGCCAATATCCAAGCTCCGCATTCTTTTTCATAATGTCTTTGAGGGTGAATGCCAATGCCACCAACCGCTTTTCCATCAACATCGATTGCAAAAATGTGAATGGGGATTATCCTTTGTTGCCATTTCAATAAATTAATTTTCCTTTGTGTAGGGTGAGGAAATCCATCTGTCATAAGTTTAGCAATGTTTGGATTGTTAGCATAATGTACCAAGCTTTCCAAATCATTTAGGGTGAAATTCATTATTTATTGTTTTTGCAAAAATATGACATTAAAGATAATTCATTAGTTAACTATAATTGATTTTTTCTCTGAACTATCTGCAATTTAAACGAAAAATTTATTCTGGAAGCAATAAGTATTAATTTGTTTTTCTTAACACTTGTTTAACTATTTGCCATTTTAAAAGCATACTTTTGTACTCAAATTACGAATAGCATGGTTTATGAGAATTTCATTAATTTTTACGGGTTTTATTTCCCTTTTCTCACTAATTAATCCATTGGGAGCGCTCCCAGTGTTTATTTCACTTACAACTGGTTATGAAGAAAAACTGCGCAACCAACAAATAAGGAAGACATGCATTTATATTGTTGCTATTTGTGTCATCTCATATTTTGCTGGAACCTATATTTTAAATTTTTCGGGATTTCGATTAATGCACTTAAAATTGCTGGTGGAATAATTATTTCGTTCAGCATTTCAGTTATTAAACTCAAAACATAAAAGTGATGTAGATATTAAAATGAAAGAAGAGTCTTCAAAAAAGAAGATATTTCCTTTACGCCACTCGCAATGCCTTTATTGGCTGGACCTGGTTCTATTTCTTACCTAATTAATTTGTCAATTGGGACCCAAGCTTAGAAGGGAATATTATGATTATCTCAGCTATTCTGTTAGTAGCTTTATCTATTTACATATTGTTTAACGTAGGGCCAAGAATTATCTCTTACATGGGGCAAGCAGGTTTAACTGCCATGTCGAAAATTATGGGCTTTTTAGTTTTAGCAATTGGTATCCAAATGATAACAAGTAGTTTGTTTGTATCGTCCTGAAAAAAGTTGACACGGATTAGATTATAAAATTACAATAAATTAAACCTCGGAAGATAAAACTTTCGAGGTTTTTTTCTTCCACCTTTTAAGCTCTACTTTTTGTTGTTTATGGGCTTGATTAGGTGTTAGCATTTCACAACTTAAGTGTGGCCTCTCTTCATTGTAAATGTTTATAGATTCTTTTATTACATTCATGGCTTGAAGATGATTAGTAAAACCTTCTATTATCAAAAACTCATATTTTAATATTCCGTTAATCCTCTCTGCTATTGCGTTTTCATAAGGGTCTCCATTCTCCGTCATACTTATTTTTATGTCATTTTTCTTTAGCTTTTCGATATAATCAGCAGAGCAATATTGCAAACCTCTATCAGAATGATGTATTAATTCGTGTGCATATTTTCTATTTTTTAATGCCATTTCTAATGCATTTAAAGGCCCAGTTGCGCTAAGATTTTCTAATAATTCATAACCCATTATTTTCTTTGAATAAGCATCCGTAATCAAACTTAAGTATTCGTGACCTTTATTAGTTTTTATGTAAGTAATATCGCTAACCCATAATTGCTCTGGTTTTGTAAGCTTTATATCCTTAGTATGATTAGGATACTTTTTCATCCAGTGCTTGGAGTTCGTTGTTTTTACATAACTTCTCTTTGGTCTTACAAGTAAATGTTCTGCTCTTAAAAAATCAAATAGCACATCTCTTCCTATTTTGATATTCAATAAACCTAATTCATCTTTAATTAGATAATAAAGTTTACGAGTGCCTATTCTGGGCATCCTGCAACGAATACGAACTACCATTTCTCGAACTACTAGAAGTTCTTCGCTCCGTTTTATTCTATCCGACTTATACTTGTAATAGGCTTGGCGACTAAGCCCAAACAATGAACATATTCCCTTTATTCCTATGATTGGGGCTTTTGCCTTTTTGATTGTTTGGGCATATACTTTTTTCTAATATCCGTTTTCAACAAATCATCTGCTATATCAATGGCTACATTTAAAACATGGACTTTTTCCTTTTCCATTAATAGTAAAGTTTCTAGTTCTTTGATTCGTTGTTCGGGAGTTTTCTTATTAGTCATGACGGGCAGTTCTTTCCAATCTAAGATACTATATTTTTTCACCCAAGTTGAAACAGTGCTATTTCCTTTAATTCCATACTTTCTATCAGCCTGATCATAATTCAATTCACCGCGCTCTATTTCTGAGACAACTTGTAATTTAAAGGCTAAACTGTAATCTTTTTGACTACGTTTCTTCGGTTGATTTTCTTCTGTATTCATTGATTTAGATTGTTTATGTGACAACCTATTTCAGGACGAGAGAGTTAAACATGATAAAGCCATTGATGTAATCTTGGTGATTATTAATTTTCATCTCGTCCAAAATTCATATTTTCATTTAATAATGAATTAAACAAATCTTTGAAAATTACGCCGTGGGCTAATTTATTTTTACTCAATAATGAATGCTCAGCCATGCCATGCAGTGCAAATTCCATTAAAACAAATTTATCTGTACCCTTAACATCTGGATGGAATTTTTTAACTAACTCTTCTAAACCATCAACAATGCTTAATGCAGAAGAATACACTTTGTCATTTTCCTTATCTAATAAATCAAGCATATTGTTTTGAGCAAACCAATTGATGATGCTTGAATAGTCAGTATGCTCTTTTTTTCTTTTTAATTTACTTGGGTCTGGGAAGTATTGAATAAATGTATTTCGAATGGCTGCTTGATTAGGTTTTTGTGCTATGATAGCCGGACCTTCTTGCTCTCCTTCATACACTAATTCTATTTTACCATTAATTGCAGGAACAGCAGAGTAAAGATCAGCGATACGCGCAAAGCTATAATCATGTTTGTTTTTAAGAAACGTAATTCAGCAGCACTTACTAAACTTTCATAAGCACTAATTGTTAAACGTGCACTCACACCACTTTTAGCATCTACAAATTCGCTTTCTAGCTTCAATAGCAATTTGTTCAACCAATGTTTTAAGTATATCCGAAACTTGAATTTGTTTTTGTTCAGCATTGAGTTTCGCTTGATTTTCGGTAATCTGTTTTGAATGTTCTATCGAACGAGGATAATGTGTTAGTATTTGAGAGCCAATACGATCTTTTAATGGTGTAACAATACTTCCTCTATTGGTATAATCTTCGGGATTTGCAGTAAATACAAATTGTAAATCTAAAGGGATACGTAAATTAAATCCCCTAATTTGCACATCACCTTCTTGAAGAATATTAAATAATGCAACTTGTAGTCTTGCTTGCAAATCGGGTAATTCATTAATTACAAAAATAAAGCGATTACTACGCGGAATTAAACCATAATGAATTACATTTTCATCAGCAAAAGATAATTTCATATTAGCAGCTTTTATCGGATCTAAGTCGCCAATTAAATCTGCAACACTTACATCTGGTGTTGCTAGTTTTTCCGCAAAACGTTCTTCGCGGTGAATCCAGCTAATTGGGGTAGCATCACCTTTCTCTAAAATTAATTCTTTTGCATATTTTGAAATGGGTTGCATTGGATCATCATTGAGCGCGCTTCCAGCTACTACTGGAATGTATTCATCCAATAAATTAATTAACTGACGTGCCATTTTTGTTTTAGCTTGCCCACCTATCCCTAAAAATAAAATATTATGACGACTTAAAATCGCTCTTTCTATTTCAGGTATTACAGTTTCTTCATATCCGTAGATACCATCAAATATAGGCTCTTGAGATTGTAATTTCTTAATCAAATTCTCTCTAAGTTCATCTTTGATGCTTAGGAATTTATAATTTGATTTCTTTAATTCACCAAGTGTTTTTATAGAAGGAGCGCTCATGTTAAACTTTTTTTCTTTTGTTGTTTGTATAATCTCTAAAAATCATTTCGCCTAAACCTTTTAAGCCCGTAAAGTATGCTTTTACCTTGATTAGCATCAGTAAATTCATCTATAAAATTTTGAAGGTACCTATCATTGGCAACCATGAAGGTTGTAATTTCTATTTTACTTCTTTTGCAAGCAGCAGCAAGTGTTAAACATTTATTAACGATACGTCGGTCCAAACCATTACTATTCATGTAGTATTCACCGTTTTCTTTTAGGCAAGAAGGTTTACCATCCGTAATCATAAATATTTGTTTATTGCTGGCTTTCTTTTTTCGTAATATCGACATTGCCAATTCTAAACCAGCAACCGTATTTGTATGAAATGGTCCAACTTGCAAATAAGGAAGGTCTTTTAATTTAATTGGCCAAGCATCGTTTCCAAATACAATAATTTCTAGACTATCTTTTGGATATTTTCTTTTATCATTTCGGCCATCGCCATGGCAACCATTTTAGCAGGAGTAATTCTATCTTCTCCGTAAAGAATCATGCTGTGGCTAATGTCAATCATTAAAACCGTTGAGGTTTGTGATTTATATTCTCTTTCGGCAACTAGTAAATCATTCTCAGTTAATTTGAAATCATCGAAACCATTGTTAATTTGAGCTTGTTTAATAGATTCAATCATTTCGATACTTTGGGGTGAATCTCCAAATTCAAACGCTCTTAAGTCGCTGCTTGTTTCATCACCATTTTTACCAGTAAATTTTGTTTTATGATTTCCTGATGCGCCTTTTTTTAGTTTCCCCAAAATATGTTCTAATGCGTTATTTTTTTTATCTCTGAGGTAACCACGTTTTTTCAGCTCATCAATAAAATCATCAATGGTATAATCTTTATTGGTAAGTTCGTATTCCTTATCCAATTCTTTCATCCAGTCTAATGCTTCTTCAACATCACCACTGGTATGCGTAATGAGCTGCTTAAAATTTTAAACAACTCATCAAATTTTGATTTAGTTTCAGCCGTGAAATGTAAAAGCGATATCCTAACATTTGTGATTTTTTACTCTCCCAAATTTCGGTATTTAATCTACAAAACGCTGTTAAATAAATGTAAATCGGTTGGAATAAATATATAATGTTGAAGAAATTAACTTGGTTAGAAATGTTTGATAAACAAGATGTTTTTAGTGGAGAATACCGGATTCGAACCGGTCACCTCTTCACTGCCAGCGAAGCGCTCTAGCCAAATGAGCTAATTCCCCTTTTATTTGTGGCTCCGCTCAGAATCGAACTGAGATCAAACGTTTAGGAAACGCTTATTCTATCCATTGAACTACGGTGCCATATAAGAACTATGCAAATTTAGGCTTTCTATTGAATTAACCTATAAAACCAATAAATCACAAATAAAACCTGAAAGTGACTTATGTTACATTTAAAACTACACTCTTGTCGTAAATTTGATGTATGAAAAGTATATTAAGTAATTGGAATCTGTTTAGATTTATTCGTTTGGGTCTTGGAGTATTTATTTTAGTTCAAGGTATCATGACTGGAGATAAATTTTCATTAATACTTGGCTCGTTGTTTACCTTGATGCCAGTGTTTAATGTTGGTTGCTGCGGAGCAGGTGGATGTGGGGTGAATTATAAAAATGATAGTACTAATAACGAAAAAGAAATTAGCTATGAAGAAGTGGTTGACAAAAAATAAATTTTACTTTTTAGGCGGTGCAATTGGTGGACTAGCAGGATTTTTATATTGGAGACTTATCGGTTGCTCCAGCGGTTCATGTGCAATTACCTCAAGCCCTATAAATAGTACAATCTATTTCGCAACAATGGGAGCATTGTTTGTAAACATAATTAAAAAGAAAATAAACCTAAACAACAACAACATGACAACTGAAACAATTATTGTAGAAAACATCAAATGTGCAGGTTGTATGACCAGCATTAAAGATGGCTTAATGAAATTAAGCGGAGTAAAAACAGTAGAAATTAATAAGGAGGAAGAAAAGGTAACTATTAGCGGAGAAAATTATAAACGCGAAGAAGTTATTGCAAAGCTTTCATCTATGGGTTATCCAGAAAGTGGGCACAATGATTTAATGCATAAAGCTAAATCTTACGTGAGTTGTGCAATCGGAAAAATGAGTAGTTAAACTGATTGCTTTCCAAAAGAAAGTGATTGCAAAAAGTAATTCTCGATGTTAAGAGAATGTCGAAAAATTCGGAGTAAAAGTCTAACGCACTTTCTCGACTGCGCTCGAAATGACAACGCACGCACAGTGTCAGTTCGAGCGCAGTCGAGAACTAGACGTATTGAAATTTTCATTTCATAGTCTGCGCTCAAAGAAACATGTTTTGAACAAATTAATTTTTGAGAGAAACTTTTTTTGTTTTTAAAATGCAGGATTATTTATCCTTTGGGCAGGTGTTTATTCCGAAAGGTAAGTAAAGTGGACAAAAGCTAATTAAACTCGTTAACACAAATACTCCAGCTAATACTAAAAGCACTATGCCTAGTGTACCAGTTACTATTCCTGTAAAGTAAAGAACTGCCACAACTGCAGCTATTAATATTCTAACAATTTTGTCGATGTTTCCCATGTTCTTTTTCATACTTTTCGATTTAGTGTTTGTGACTGTTGATTTTAATTATTTTGTATAGTGGACAAAAACCAAGCGAACTGCTTAACAGGAATAATTCGGCAATAATTAATGAGTTAATGGCGAGTTTTCCCGAAATAAGTTGGGTTAAACAAATTACAGCAATTAGCATAGCTATTAGTGCTCTTGCCATTCTATCAGTATCTCCAAGATTTTTCTTCATATCTCTTCTGCAAAAGTAGAAGCTAATGATCAAATGGAGGGTAACAAATGTTACATAAAAGATTTATTCATTACTGACTTTTGTCAGTCGTGCCATGTAAAATCCATCTGCATTAATATTATCGGGGTGAACTCTCGTTTCTTCTTCAAGCTCCCAATTGTTGTGAGTTTGTAAAAAAGCTTCCACTTGTTTTTCGCCTTCACAATGTAAAACACTGCAATTGGCATAAACCATTTTGCCACCTACTTTGCACATTGGAGAATATTTTTCAAGAATATCTTTTTGTTGAACCAACAAATTTTCAATGTCGTGTGGGTTCATTTTCCATTTAGCATCTGGGTTTCTTTTAAACACACCTGTTCCGCTGCATGGTACATCTAACAGTAATTTATCTGCAGTTGCATATAAACGTTTAATGCTTTTTTCATTTTCGATTAAACGTGTTTCAATATTTTGTGCATCACCGCGTGCTGCTCTTTTCTTTAAGGCATCTAATTTGTTTTGCGAAATATCTAATGCAATAATTTTTCCTTTGTTTTTTAATAAGCATGAAATGTGCATTGATTTTCCGCCTGTTCCTGCACATGCATCTATTACTCGTTCTCCAGCTTGTATTTGCATAAAATCAGAAACACGTTGCGAGGCAATATCTTGTACTTCAAAAAAACCTTTCTTAAAACTATCGGATAGAAAAACAGATTTTTTAGAATTTATTTTTAACGCTTGACTATCCGCTTTTAACTCGTCAATGGAAAAGCCTTCATCTTGCAATCTAAGCGCTAATTGTTTTCTGTCCATTTTATGTGTGTTAGCTCTCACATACACATTAGGCTCTTTGTTTAATGCAGCAGAAAGTGAATCCCATTTTTCTTTTCCTAAATCATTTTCACAAAAAGCATCTAAGTCATCAGGATAGGATTCTCTTAACTTACGAACGCTCATTTGCTTTCGGATCAAGGCTTCGATTTGCTTGGCGTTAAATTTTGATTTTTCTAATTCAGTAGGAACTTCTTGCTTTTTGTAATGGAAGTAGCAAAACAAAATCGGACTTGGATTTTTATAAATGGAAGCATTTGTTTGCTGAGTAAGGGTTTGTAAAAAACGCCAATTACGAATTAAGTCATAAGTAGTAGTAGCAACAAATTCTTTTTCGCGAGGTTTTAAATCTTTGTTTTTTTTGAATTGGAATTCCAATCCTCTATCGGCAAATCTTCCGTCTTCAAAAACGTCTTTTATAACTTGGAAAATGATGGGTACCAAGCGTGGATAAAAGTAGGTAAGTTCCATAATTATTTTTTAGTGAAAATTGATTTTAATTCTACTCCAATACCTTTAACTGTAACAAGGTTAAGAGGGAATTCAAGCATTACATGCAAAATACTTAGTAAGAATAATATTTTAAATCCAAAATTATAATCGATAAGATAAGATGCAATGGCGCCAATCCAAAGCACAAGAATAAGCACTAATCTGATTTTTGGAACCTCGTGCCATTTAATAACAGTTGTTTTCGAAAACCAGTTTAGATAATGATACGTGTAAGCAAATGCAATAAACCTTGCTACAACAACTGCAACGGGGCTAGTAAATAAACTTGTTTTAGATATAGCAAAAGCACTTTGTAAGTCAACAACCGAAGGGTCTAATCCAAAAATAAGAATCAGCGAACGATTCATGATTTCAAAATTGCCAATGTTTTTTTCTGTTGTTGCATCAGGCATGGCCGTTTCTCCGCTTGGAATAAATAAAAGTAAGCAAACACTACAAGCAATAAAAACTACAATAGATAAAATGCCGCTAACACTCCTGTTTTTAAGTGCTCCGTACAAAATAAATAATCCAGTAAAAATAAATACGTGTATGATTGTTGGAAGCATAATACCAAACCATAAAAATGTTTGGCTATTATAATCATCCTTACTTGAGACTAATACAAGAAAAGAAACAATAGTTAACACATATTTAAGTATATCGTTTTTTACAAAGAAAATAATAATAGCAAAGAAAAATGCGAGCATTAAAAATTTGGATGAAAAGGCATTTATGGAGGCGCCTTTAAAGAATACAGGCACAGTAAATAAAATTCCCATCAAAACAAATAACCAAATATCTCTTTTTTTGTCAGTAAAAAAGTTTCTTTTTTCTAACCAAGAAATTTCCGTTAGATAATGTAACGGCCCAAGAAACGCATAAACAAATAAAAATAAGTGGAAAGGAAATAGAAATGACATAGCAGCACTAATAACCATTAAACCAATATTGGTATAATTTATTCCTTTATCTGTACCTAAAGCTGTTTGAAAAATACTCATTACCTAAATAGCTGAACAAATCCTGTTAATTCAATTTGTTGCGAAGATACGCTTAATTGTAATAAGTAAAAATAGGTCCCTTCGGAGCAGGGTAGCCCACTGGTTGTTCTCCCGTCCCAATGCTGCCTTGCTTTTTTTGTTTCGAATATCAAGACACCATAACGGTCATAAATACTAAGTGAATAATTACCAATTTCTAATTCATTTGGAATAGATGCTTTAAACACATCATTTATCCCGTCCATATTTGGTGTAAATACATTAGGAACCTTAATGCTGTCCGCAAAAGATTGCGCTTTTAGATTATTTGAAAAGTAGACAAACAACAAAGCAATTAAAGTAATTGTAAATTTTTTCATGTTTTTAAATTTTAATTTAAAACCCTATTAATTCCAATTTATTCTTTCTTTCCCTTAGTCAGGCTGAGCTTGTCGAAGCCTAGTAAACGTGTTGCCCACCATTGATGCTATAATTTGCCCCTGTAATAAAACTTGTTTCATCACTTGCTAAAAAGCTCACCAAATGCGCAACTTCGTGTGTTCCACCTAATCTTCCCATTGGAACTTGAGCAACGATTTGGTTTAATACTTTTTCTGGAACTGCCATTACCATGTCAGTTGCTATGTAACCAGGAGAAATAGTATTTACTGTTATTCCTAATTTTGCAACTTCCATAGAAAGTGATTTTGTGAAACCATGCATACCCGCTTTTGCAGCACTATAATTGGTTTGTCCAAACTGACCTCTTTGTCCGTTAACGGAAGAAATATTTATGATACGACCAAAGTTCCTATCAATCATGCCTTGAATAACATGTTTGGTACAATTAAATACGCTGTTTAAATTCGTATTAATTACTGCATGCCAATCTTCCACCTTCATATTAATTAAACGTGAATCTTTTGTAATACCTGCATTGTTTACTAGGATGTCGATAGCTCCAACTTGTGATTCAATTTCTGCCATCATTCTTCCTGTATCTTCGAAATTACTAACGTCACCAGAAAAAAGTTGAATGTTGTAACCTTCGGCATTCATGGTTTTCATCCACTCATCTGCTTTTTCCTTGTTGCGATAATTACCAACAACAGTATAACCATCGTCCACTAATTTCTTGCACATTGCAGTTCCTAAACCACCTGTTGCTCCCGTAACAAGCGCTACACGTTTATTGTTCTTATCCATAAAAAGGGTTTAATGATAAATTATTAGAAGCAATTTACAGCTTTTTTAGTAAAAATTCAACTTTTTCAGGTGAAACCTTTGTTATTTTTACGTTATCGAGGGTGGTTTTTATTTCAATGGGCAGTTTCAACTTGTTTGCTTGTATGTTTTTGTAATCTATAATAGCTTTAAATTGAGATGCTTTTAAGGTTTCAAACTCTTTAAGGCCAATGGTTACAGTAATCGTAGTTTTATCAGGAAAGGTTTTTAATTGCATGTTTGTTGGAACTCCAATTGTTTCTATAGGTATTTCTAATTGCGTTTCGGTAAACTTATCTACATTAACATCTAATTGGACTTCGCTCACAGATAAACCAACGCGTTGAGCAATTTCTTCGGGTAAATTAATTTTTGCTTTTTGAGAAATAGTATTGTTTAAGTTATTTAGAACAATTTTTTCTGTACTAACACTATCAATACTTGCAATCAAAACACTATCACCATAAATGGTAACAAAGGAGGGAGTTATTTTTACTTTATCAGCATAATTGTAAAGAGGATCAAAATCAATAAGTAATGTTGGTTTAACAGGAACAATTTTTTGAAATGATTTTCCGAAACTAAAATAAATCGAATCGGGTTTTACTTTTATTAATTCAATTTCTGTATTAAATAATTTTGAAAGATTTCCAATGCTTAAAGCAGTATTAATAGCTATGGTTTGAGCGTTTTTATTTTTACGAATACTCGGCCCCGCATCAATTACAATTTCATTGTTTTGAGTATTAAAATCAATGAACAACAATTTTGCTCCAGTTGCTTTAATATCAGCTTGAATTACTTTTGGTAACTCCGTAGAAAGCACCTTGTTTTTTGGAAGGTTAATGTATTTAATAGGAACGGCAATTGTTTTAGTATACGTACGATTAAGCGCGTTAATAACCCATAAAAAACTAGCAATAGAAATACAAATAGCAAATATCCCTACTTTTTTGCTAAAGAATATTCTGCGTATTGTTTGAAATAGTTTGTTTTTCATGAAGTGTTATTGTGCGAATTTAAGCTTCAATTTCTATATTATCAATTTCTTTCATTATTCTATCTGTTTCGGATAGAGCAACAATTATTTTTTTATAGTGTAAAATATCATCAAACTCTAATTTTCTTTCTTTGCGATCTTTAAGCCATTTTTGTGCAGGTTGATAACCACCAATATAAAAGTTCCAAGCAACTTCGGGTACATTATCAAAGTATTGAGTATCGTTTATATAAACTTTTCCTTTTACTTCGCCTTTGTATGCAACAGAAGGCTCGTGTAATTGTTGGTCTTCGTTGTTTCGTAAATGAGGTTGAGGAAATGAAGTAGTATCTGGATTATGAATTGATTCAGAATTTGTAGATTCTGTTTTTGTAGATTTCTTTTTAGTTTCTTTAGCAATGCCATTTGGAACAAAACTTATTTTGCCTACAATATTACTTCCATCGATTGGGTATTTTGTAATGTATTTTTCTACAGAGACACTTTCTAATAAATGGATTTCTCTTATTTCACCACCAAGTTTTACTAGTTTCCAAAATGTTGCCACATCTTTTGGATAAGGAACTCTTGGGAAATCTATTTTCAAAAACTCTTTGTATTTTTCTCTGTAAGTAGGAGAATGTAAAACCGCATAGATGTAATCTAAAATATCAATTGGTGCAAATGTTCCTTTTTTCGCTTCTTTTTCGGAGGTGAATGATAAACTTAGTTTTTCTGCTATTTGTGAAACGATTTCGGTGTTTAGGTTTGGAGTTCGTTCGGTTGTTTGCTCAATGGTTTGCTGACCGTTGGTTTCGGGATATATATAAAGAGGAAATTGAGAGGCCGTTCCTTTATAGCTAAAATGATAACGATTGTCTATCATGAATTTCGAAAGTTGAACATTGCACCAATAATCATCGGTTGATTGCCTTCCAACTACCAATCCAATATTTTCTTTGTTGAAAAAATTCCTGTTTACATCAAATCTCCATCTCCAGATTAGTTTATTATCAAAATAAGTCCATTTATCATCAAATGGTCTATAAGCAATTTTTGTAAACGAATTTTTTTCAATAGTAATTTTCGATTTATTCTCTATTATCCATTTTGCGTAATTTTTTCCAAGTCCAAATTCTTTATTTAAATATTCTTCAGAATATTCATTACCTAAAAAATTAGATATCCTTGTATTTAACTCATCTTTATTATTGTCAATAGCAAAACTATCACCCATAGTGACAATTCCTGTAACGTTTTTTGAGAAAAGAATTTCAATATTAAAACCTGATTCATAATCAGCTCTGCCATCTTCATTTTTTGGAACAAAAAAGAAATTTGGAATATTTGGAGCTAACTTTCTAAATCCAATTTTTTTTATTGAATTTTCAGAAAGAAAATTGTACTTAAATTCTCTTTTTCCAAATAAGTCATAATGAAATACCTTCCCTAATTCTTTTTCCTTTTTCTTACCTGTTTTGATGAAAATATTAATGGATACGCCTTGCATTATATCAAATACATTTACATCTTCACTTCCATCAGGATGTTTTTCTTTTTTCTTACTATTACCATGTAAGTCTATCGTGTAAATTTTATCGTATGTTTTAAGCAAATGCCAGCGCATTCCTCTAAAGGTAGGGTTATCCAAAAAACCATGAGGATTAATAAACGCCAAAACACCGGTTCCGTTTTTTTCAATAAAATGTTGTCCGTAGCGTATAAATTTCACATAATCATCGTTTAGCCAATGTTTTCGTTCATTAAAGTGTACTCCATCAACATATTTATAATCTTCAATAAGTTCGCTAATCCATTTCCCATTATTAGAAGAAATTCCACTATAAGGCGGATTTCCAATAACACACATTACAGGCGCATCTCTTTTAATTTGGTTGGCTTCGTTAGCTTCGGCGCTTAACCAATTTGCAAATAATGTTCCTGTATCTGGATGGCTTTCTTCTAAACTATTTGTGAGATAAATTTTAAATCGTTGCTCTTTTATAGGTTTATAACCAGTTTCAGTTAATAGTAAATCCATTTGCAAATGAGCCATTGCATAACTTGCCATCAATAACTCAAATCCATTTAAGCGGGGCAATAAATGAGTTTCAACATAATTGCTCCAAATTCCTTGCTGCCCTTCAAACTTTTTATGTACATGTTTTACAACTTCTGCTAAAAAAGTTCCTGTGCCAGTTGCTGGGTCAAGTATTTGTACTTTATGAACTTCTTGCTCAATTTGTTTTCCTTGCAAGTTTACTTTAACTTTTGTTTTACTTGTATCTGCTAAACCTTGAGGTAAATTAAATTCTGTTTTTAAAATATCATCAACCGCTCTAACAATAAAATTAACCACTGGGGCAGGAGTGTACCAAACCCCTCTTGCTTTTCTTAGTTTAGGGTCGTACTCACTTAAAAAGGTTTCATAAAAATGGATGATTGGATCTTCCATTTTTGTTGACTTCCCGTAATTTTTTAAAATTTCTTCAACATTGCAAGCTAAAAATATATCTACTAAACTATCTACAATCCATTTAATACGGTCGTCAATATCTGGTCCAGCAATGTATCCAAATAATTTGCGTAAAAAAGGATTCGATTTTGGAATTAATTCAGAAGCTTCTTGCCTGCTAAATGTTGGTAAAGTTGGGTCGTGTAATCGAGCTGCAAACATTCCATAAGCTATTGTTTGCGCATACACATCAGCAAAGCCTTTTGGAGTAATATCATGAATTAGTATTTCCTTAAAGGCATTCATTTGGTCTTTAAGTGTACTATTTTCTTTATTAGTTTCATCACTCGTTAAAGCTTTTTCAATTACCTCAGAAAGTAATCGAGCTTTACCCGCCATCATTTCAGCCAACTTTTTCGGATTCTTAATCGATTGGCTAATATGTGTACAAAAATCTTTTAATAGATTTTCGAAAGTGGAAAAGTTAGTTGATAATGGTACTACAGAACCGCTTTGAATTTCTGCGATAGCAATTTTGGTTATAAATTGTCCATCTCTATATAAGTGAAAATCTAAGTAATCAGTAAAAATTAAATTGTTTAGCGATATTTTGTATCTATCAAACTGTTCTTTGTTCCCAGTTTTTTTGGCTCCTTCTAAATCTTTATCTCCAATATCTTTTGCTTCAATAAATCCAACAGGTATATCTTTTCTAGTCAAAATATAATCAGGAGCACCGCACGATTGCCTTTTAGGTTCGTTTGTTGCCGCAATACCTGAAACTAAACTTTCAATTAATTGTTGTAAGTCGCCACGAAAAGTATGCTCAGTTGCATTACCTTGTTTGTAACGTTTATTAATATTTTCGATGTATTGCTCTACTGTCATTTAAACCTGATTGTAAAGCAAATATAATCTTTTCGATTAGAGAATTTTATGTGAAAGCGAGTTTTTTACTAACTAAATCCTTCAAACACTAATCCCAAATCCACATTTGAATTCTTTAGTAGGAGAGAGGGTTATAATGCCCTCTTTTTCTTTTATATCGCCTGATGCATTTGTTGAATCCGCTATACCAGCCCAAGGCTCTAAACAAATAAATTCCTCGTTTCCTTTTTTTGCCCAAATGCCAAAGTAAGACATGTTATGCCAAAAGAAATTTAATGAATAATTATTCGAATGAAGTTTCAATTCTTCTGAATTCAGTCCTTTCAAAACAATAGCATCTTTTTCGAAAAGTTCTTTAGAAAGGGGGATGTGTTTTTTGTTTACAATCACTTCCTCTTGTGTTCCATTAAATAAACCGCCATCTAATAAATTACGCGGGGCAATTTCTTCTTTTTCAAAACTAATGGTGTAATCACTTAATTGCTCACCGTCCATTAACGGACAAACAAAACCTGGATGCGAGCCAATAGAGAAATACATTTCTGAATCACCCGTGTTTTTTACTCTGTAATTGCAATGCAGTTTTTCGTTTTCTAATTTATATTCAATTTGTAATGCAAACGGGAATGGATATTTTTCTAAAGTCGTTTCATTGGAATCTAATTCATACACCACTGAGTCAAAATTATCAGACACAATATTAGATGCAATTTTAAATTCCATGTCCCTTGCAAAACCATGCTGTGGAAGCGAATAAGACTTTCCTTCAAAAGTATAAGAGTCGTTTTTTAATTTACCTACAATAGGAAATAATACCGGCGCATGTCTTGCCCAAACTTTATCGTAACCTGACCATAGTAATTCTTTATCTAATTTTTTAGAATAAATAGAATGCAACTCTGCTCCATGCGCAGAAATACAAATACTAAAAAAATCGTTTTCTAAAGTAGCTAATTGCATTAGTCAAGTTTAATCTTGTCGTTTACAATTTTAATTACTGCACTTTCTATTGCAATAGCTTCTTGTTCTATTTTTTCTCCTTTTGCAATAATATCTTTTACATAAGCTTTATCATTGTACCCAGAAGCATTTATTTTTACATTCATAAAAGCACCAATTACTGCAGTACGTGCGCACAATGCGCCAACACCTGCATCCGTAACCGAATTAGGGTTTCCAACTTCAGCCATTGCTTTTATTACTTCCATACTTTTTAAATAACCTTCCATTACTTTAAATGGAATTTCAATAGCAAATTTGGTTGCATCTTGTATGGCTTGTGTGCGAATTGTTTTTTCTTCTTCTGTTGATTTAGGTAAAGAAAATGCAGTCATGATTTTATTAAAGGCAGCAGTGTCTTGGTCAACTAAACGTATTAATTCATCTTTTGCAGCCTGTCCTTTTTCTGCCCAGTCGCTAAATTCTTTCCATCTATCGTCCCAACCTTTTTTGTGCGAAGATAAATTGGCAACCATTGTTGCTAATGAAGCTCCTAATGAACCAACATATGCAGAGATTGAACCACCTCCTGGTGCAGGACTTTCGCTTGCTGTTTCATCTGCAAAGGCTACTAAATCCATGCTTACTAATTTGCTATCAGCTTTATCCTTTAGCATGTATTCAATAATGCGCTCTTCAGGCTTAAATGGTCCAAGTTCATCTAATCCCATTGATTTGATTGCGATTTTTATTAATTCTTTTTCGCTAACACCAATAGAACGCTCTTGTTTTTCTAAGAAATATTTTCCAGCATCCAACATGGCTTTTAGTGGAATTAATCCAACTAATTCACTTCCTGTTACTCTTATACCACGTGATGTTGCACTTTTGCAAACTTCATCAAAAGCAATATGTACAGGTGTTACATTAATGTTGGTTAAGTTCATTGATATTTGCGCAATGCCATATTCTTCAATATACCAACCAATTGCTTTTACACATTTTAATGTACCAGGTTTTGATTTAGGATTTCCATTTTCATCAGTAATTATTTTTCCAGTTATTGGATTTCCTTCACGCATTACACGACCTGCCTCGCGCACATCAAATGCAATCGAGTTTGCACGGCGAGTAGATGTTGTATTTAAATTCACATTAAAAGCAACTAAAAAATCACGAGCGCCAATAACAGTTGCCCCGCGTTTTGCATCAAACTCTTGCGGACCAAAATCTGGTTTCCACTCAGGTAATTTTATTTTTTTGAAAAAGCCTTCGTATTCGCCTCCACGAATTACAGATAGATTGTTTCTGTTTTTGTTAGGCTGGGCAGCTTCGTATAAATAAATAGGTAAGTTAATTTCTTTACCAACACGCTCTCCTAATTGTTGCGCATACTTAGCAGTTTCTTCCATGCTAATATTTGCAATCGGTATAAGCGGACAAACATCAGTTGCGCCCATACGTGGATGCTCACCTTTGTGTTTACTCATATCAATTAATTCACCTGCTTTTTTTATTGCTAAGAATGCCGCTTGTATAACTAAATGCGGCTCACCAACAAAAGTAACTACTGTTCTATTTGTTGCTTTTCCTGGATCAACATTCAATAATAAAACTCCTTCAACAGACTCAATTTCATTTGTGATTTGTTTAATGATATTCATATCATTTCCTTCACTAAAATTCGGAACGCATTCGATTAATTGCTTCATAATTTGGTATAAAATATAAAACAAAAATGCTATTATATTATCTCTTATGCAAATCTAAAATTTGAACAATTGTTAGGGAAGAGCTTGTGTTTCATTTAAAATTATTTATTACATTTAGCCTACTGATATGAATGTGCCAACAAACGCAATAGAAGTTAGCTGTTATTACACTTGGATGGGTAGTGATGGTATTGCTAGGACTAAAGTTAAACTTGGTGCGGATGTTACATTAAAGGAAGCAAGGGAGAATTCAGATGCCGTAAATTCTTTTTATAAAGGCGATAAATTCCCTTTATTGGTTGATGCTAGAGGAATCAGATCGATGACAAGGGACGCACGCAATCAATTTTCGTTGAAGGGAAGAGACTCAGGAGTTAAAGGTTTTGCGATTATTATTGATTCATCTATTAGCAAAGTCGTAGGTAATTTTTTTATGGGTATAAATAAACCAAGGGTTCCGGCTCGTTTGTTTACAAATGAAACACAGGCACTAACATGGTTGAAAAGAATAGATAATATTTAATGGCTTCTGATGAAATAAAATATGCCGAAAAACGGGCAAATGAAATTCTAGAAACAGTAATGGCTTTTGCTCGCCTTGATTTCAAGAAAAAAATTGGAATTACTGATCAGGAAGATTTGTTTGATTCTATCGGAACTGGTGTTAACATGTTGGGCGAAGAGTTAGAAGGCTCAACGGTGTCATTGCGAGAGAAGGAACAATTACTAAAGGAAGTGCATCATCGGGTAAAAAATAATTTACAAATTATTTCAAGCTTACTCAATTTACAATCAGACAACTTTGAGGACGAACGCTTTTTAGCAATGATTCGAGAAAGTAAAAATCGAATTAATTCAATGGCTCTAATTCATGAAATGCTTTATATAGCAAAGGATTTCAGTCAGATTAATATGAGTGATTATATTGTGAAATTGAGTCAAAGTGTTTATCAATCATTTAATACAAAGGATTCTTCGATAGTATTTGAATATGATATTGATGAGAGTTTGTATTTGGAAATTGATAGGATGATTCCGATCGGACTTATACTTAATGAGATCATTAGTAATTCATTAAAATATGCTTTTCCAAAGGGAAAGGGAGCAGTTAAATTTTGCTTAAAAAAGAAAAAGGGAGACATTTGTTTTACGATTAGTGATAATGGAATTGGCATTCCGAAGGATTTTGATTATGCTCAAACTAAAAGCCTTGGCGTGCAACTAATACCAATGTTGTGCGATCAAATTGACGCGAGTTTAATAGTTAATTCTGAAAAAGGAACTTGTTATGATTTGTGCTTTAAAGCAGAAATACTTTCCTAATTTCATAGCTTATGAATTATTTTGCCCCTTAAATAGCTCGTAAACATTGGAAAATACAATATATATGAAAATAAATTTGTACAAATCAAAAAAATGCATTTATATTTGTGGCATGAACATTCAAAATTTACATCATCATTTCACACACTTAAACGGTAGGTCGTAATGATAATGTATTAACTATATTTCAAGGCTTACCTATGGTAGGCCTTTTTTATTTCCAAATTTTTAAAACAAAACAAATGAAACTTAGAATAGCAATTCAAAAGTCGGGCAGATTAAACGAAGAAAGCATGAAGCTTTTAAAAGAATGTGGTATTGATTTAGGAAACGGAATCAATAAACTAAAGGCGGAAGCAGATAATTTCCCAATAGAAGTTTTTTTCTTGAGAGACGATGATATTCCGCAATACGTTGAAGACAATGTAGCTGATATTGGAATTGTTGGTGAGAACGTACTTTTAGAAAAAGATAAAAAGGTAAAGTTGATTAAGAAGTTGGGCTTTGGTAAATGCAGGCTTTCTATTGCAGTTCCTAAAGAACAAAATTATAAGGGTATTAAATCCTTAAATGGAAAGAAGATTGCAACTAGCTATCCGGTTATTTTGCAAAATTATTTAAAGAAGGAAAAGGTTAAAGCAGAGATTCACGAAATATCTGGCTCTGTTGAAATTGCTCCTGGTATTGGTTTAGCAGATGCTATTTGTGATTTAGTAAGTAGCGGAAGTACTTTGTTCATGAATGGTTTAAAGGAGACTGAGACAATTTTAAAATCGGAAGCTGTATTAATTGGAAACAATAAACTTTCAAAAGCAAAACAAGAAATTTTAAATAAACTTCTTTTTAGAATTGATTCTTTGCGTGCGGCTAAAAACAACAAGTATATTTTGTTAAACGCTCCTAATAATAAGTTGAAGGAAATTTGTGCACTGCTTCCTGGGATGAAGAGCCCAACAATATTGCCTTTAGTAGAAGAAGGTTGGAGTAGTGTACATTCTGTTGTGAATGAAAATATGTTTTGGGATATAATAGAAAAGCTTAAAGCAAAAGGTGCCCAAGGAATTTTAGTAGTGCCAATCGAAAAAATGATTTTGTAAAATGAAACTGATAATAGAACCTAAAATAACTGAATACGAGGAGCTTTCAAAGCGACCTGAGCTTGATTATACAAGTTTAGAAGCCAAAGTTGCTGAGATATTTTCAGTAGTTAAATTACAAGGAGATCAAGCACTGAAACAATTTGCCGAAAAGTTTGATTCGGTAAGTATTGATGAATTGATTGTAAGCCCTGAAGAAATTAAAGAAGCAATTCTTTCAGTAAGTGAAGAATTAAAGCAAGCAATTGATACCGCAAAAAGTAATATCGAAAAGTTTCACAATGCACAAATGGAGGATTTTGGTGTTATTGAAACAATGCCTGGGGTTAACTGCTGGAGGAAATCTGTTGGAATAGAAAAAGTTGGAATTTACATTCCAGGAGGAACTGCTCCTTTGTTTTCAACTGTTTTAATGCTTGCGGTGCCTGCTAAATTAGCGGCTTGTAAAGAAATTGTTTTGTGTACGCCTCCAAACAAAGAAGGTAAAATAAATCCTGCTATTTTGTATGCTGCTGATTTATGTGGTGTAAAAACAATTGTTAAAGCTGGCGGTGCACAAGCTATTGCGGCAATGACATTTGGAACGGAGTCTGTAATAAAAGTAAATAAGATTTTTGGTCCAGGAAATCAATATGTAACAAGTGCCAAGCAAATGTCAACTCGTTATGGTATTGCAATTGACATGCCAGCTGGGCCTTCGGAAGTATTGGTGTATGCAGATGATTCTTGTGAACCAGAATTTGTTGCAGCTGATTTATTATCGCAAGCTGAACATGGAAATGATAGCCAAGTGATATTGGTTTGTTCAAACCAAACAATTGCCAAAAATGTTGAGCGTGAATTAAAGATTCAATTGGAAGTATTAGCAAGGAAAAATTTCGCTTCTAATTCACTTGAAAATAGTAAAACAATAATTATTAGCGAACAGCAAAATGCAATTGAGTTTATTAATTACTATGCACCTGAACATTTAATTTTGGCTTGTTCTGAAGCTTCTCTACTTGCTGAACAAATAAGTAATGCAGGTTCTGTTTTTATTGGTAATTACACTCCTGAAAGCGCTGGTGATTATGCTTCTGGAACTAATCACACATTACCTACAAATGGTTACGCACGAAATTACAGTGGTGTTTCCTTGGATAGTTTTGTGAAGAAAATTACTTTTCAGGAAATTACTCCTCAAGGATTAAAGAATATTGGAAGAACCATTGAAGTTATGGCTGAAGCTGAAGAATTAACAGCGCACAAAAATGCAGTTAGTATACGTTTAAATAAAATTAATAATGTTTAAGTTAGAATCGATCATAAGAAAAAATGTTGCAAGTATTAAGCCGTATCAAGTTACGCGAGATAAATATTTGAGTGACGAAAAAGTTGTTTTTCTAGATAATTGCGAAAATAATTATGGCTCTGTATTGGGTATTGGTTTAGAGCGATATCCTTCTTCTTCGCAATCGCAAGTTAAGCAAGCTGTTGCAAAATATAATAGAGTTAAAGCGGAGAATGTATTATTAGGAAATGGAAGCGACGAGATTATTGATTTATTAATACGTTGTTTTTGTGAACCCAAAAAGGAATCTATTTTAATTTGCGAGCCTACCTTTGGTATGTATAAAATTTATGCGCAATTGAATGATGTAGCGGTTAAAAGTGTTGCATTAAATAAGGATGATTTTAAATTCGATATAGATGCAATTATTAAAGGAATGAATAAGAATACTAAACTTTTGTTTGTATGTTCTCCTAATAACCCAACCGGCACAAGTATTAGTGTGAATGAGGTTAAATTAATTGCAAGTAAATTTAGTGGCTTAATCATTCTTGATGAAGCTTATATTGATTTTTCAGTGAAGAAATCATTACTAGGTTTAGTAAAAACTATTCCTAACCTTGTTGTTTTACAAACATTCTCTAAGGGATGGGGATTAGCGGGCTTAAGAGTTGGAACAGTATTCGCAAACAAGGAAATAATTGATGTGCTTGCAAAAGTACGCCCTCCTTTTAACTTAAGTGCCTTAAGTCAACAGTTAATCATCAGTGCAATTGATGGTGCAGACGGACTTAATGAGATTTTAGATAAGGTAAAAGAACAAAAGAGAATTGCTCTACTAAAATTTAAAACATTTAAATTCGTAAAAAAGGTATATGAAAGCGATGGTAACTTTTTCTTAATCGAAGTAGAGGATGCAGAAAGACTAACTACATTTTTATTAAAGAATAAAATTTTAATCAGCAATCGTTCTTCTTTATTGAATTGTGAGAATCACGTTAGAATAAGTATAGGAACTAAAAATGAAATGACTAAATTGTATAATGTTTTAAAAAAATATTAAAATGGAAAAAGTATTGTTTATTGATCGTGATGGAACTATTATTTGGGAACCACCAGTTACTTATCAAATAGATAGTTTCGAAAAACTGAAGTTTTTACCTGGTAGTATTTATTGGCTAACTAAAATCGCTAAGGAACTTGATTTCACTTTGGTAATGGTTACCAATCAAGATGGTTTGGGAACTGATTCTTTTCCAGAAAATGATTTTTGGCCGGTGCAAAATTTCATTATCGATACCTTGAAAAATGAAGGGGTAGTTTTTAAAGATGTATTCATTGATAAATCATTTCCTGAACAAAACTTGCCTACCCGTAAACCTGGAACTGCAATGCTTACAGGGTACATGAATGGAAGTTATGATTTAATAAATTCCTATGTAATAGGAGATAGAGCAACGGATGTTGAATTGGCAAAGAATTTGGGTTCGAAGTCTATTTTCATTCAAAACAGAAGAATCAAAAAGACGGATGCAACTTATTCAGTAACAAACTGGGAACAGATTTATACTTTGCTTAAACTAAAGGAGCGCACAGTAAGTTATTCTAGAAACACAAACGAAACAAAGATTAGTGTAGAGTTGAATTTAGATGGAAAGGGAAAGGCAGAAATCTCTACTGGACTTCCATTTTTTGATCATATGTTAGAACAAATTGCAAGGCATAGTTCGGTTGATATTAAATTAACCTGTAAAGGTGATTTACATATTGATGAACATCATACAATTGAGGATACTGCAATTACCTTGGGCGAGGCTTTTTCGCAAGCACTGGGAGATAAACGCGGAATTGAGCGTTATGCTTTTTGTTTGCCAATGGATGATTGTCTAGCTCAAGTTGCATTAGATTTTGGCGGAAGAAATTGGATTGAGTGGAATGCTGAATTTAAAAGAGAAAAGATTGGTGATATGCCTACTGAAATGTTTTATCACTTTTTTAAATCATTTTCGGATGCTGCGAAATGCAATTTAAATATAAAGGCTGAAGGTACAAATGAGCACCACAAAATAGAAGCTATTTTTAAAGGTTTAGCAAAATGTATAAAGCAAGCTGTGAAGAGAGATATTAATAATAATGAGTTACCAAGTACAAAAGGAACCTTGTAATGAAAATTGTTATTATAAAATATAATGCAGGAAATATTCAGTCGGTCGACTTTGCCTTGCAACGAATAGGGGCAGAGGCTATTGTTACGGATGATGTTGCAGAAATACAATCTGCTGATAAAGTTATTTTTCCTGGAGTTGGTGAAGCTTCCTCTGCTATGAAGTATTTGAATGACGCTGGTTTAACCTCGATTATAAAAAATCTAAGTCAGCCAGTGTTGGGTATTTGTTTGGGTATGCAGTTAATGTGCAAATCATCAGAAGAAGGGAATACAAACTGTTTGGGGATATTTGATGATAGCGTACTTAAGTTTGCTTCTAAGGAATTTAAAGTGCCACAAGTGGGATGGAATACGATAACTAATATGAAATCAGATTTGTTTAATAAGGTGAAAGAAAATGAATATATGTATTTTGTGCATAGTTATTATGTTCCCGCGAGTGAAAGTGCAATAGCAAATACAAATTATACAATTGATTATTCGAGTGCTTTGAGAAAAGATAATTTTTATGGTGTTCAATTTCACCCTGAAAAATCGAGCAAAGCAGGCGAGCAAATCCTAAGAAACTTTTTGGAATTATGAGCAAACAATTTGAAATAATACCAGCAATTGATTTAATTGATGGCAAGTGTGTACGCTTATCGCAAGGAAATTACGATGCTAAAACTATTTATAATGAAAACCCTGTAGAAGTTGCGAAAGCTTTTGAAGACAATGGTATTAAACGTTTACACGTGGTTGATTTAGATGGAGCAAAAGCAGGGAAAATTATAAATGCTAAAGTACTTGAACAAATTGCTTCATCAACAAACTTGGAAATTGATTTTGGTGGAGGTGTAAAAACAGAAGCTGATATTAAATTAGTTTTGAATGCAGGTGCTAAATACGTTACGATAGGAAGTATGGCAGTAAAGCAACAAGAAGTGGTTGCGCAATGGTTAAATAAATATGGATTTGACAAATTCTTTTTAGGAATAGATGTAAAAGGAGAATTTGTTGCAACAAATGGATGGTTAGAAACAAGCACGAAAACAATTTATGATGTACTTGATTTTTATAATGGCATTGGTTTTAATTATTTCTTTTGTACAGATATAAGTAAAGATGGCATGTTGCAAGGCATCTCAGAAGATTTATATTCTAAAGTTATCTCGAAATATAAAGATCTTATTTTAGTTGCAAGTGGTGGCGTTAGTTCGGTAAAAGACATTGATGCGGCTAAACGAATAGGATGCAGCGGGGCAATTGTTGGAAAAGCAATTTATGAGAATAGAATTACGAACGAAGAATTAAAATCATTTTTATAAGTTATGTTAACTAAACGTATAATTCCTTGTTTGGATATAAAAAACGGGAGAACCGTAAAAGGAGTTAATTTTGAAAATATCCGTGATGCTGGAGATCCAGTTGAACTAGCTATTCGTTATTCGGATGAAGGGGCAGATGAATTGGTGTTTTTAGATATTACTGCAACAAACGAAAAAAGAAAGACACTAAGTGAATTAGTGCGCAATATTTCAAAACATATCAGTATTCCATTTACTGTTGGTGGTGGAATTTCTTCTATTGAAGATGTTGAGTTATTGCTTAATTGTGGAGCAGATAAAGTTTCAATTAACACATCAGCTTATACAAATCAAAACCTCGTTAATTCTTTGGCTAAGAATTTTGGGAGTCAATGTGTTGTTATAGCAATTGATGTTAAGAAAGAGAATGATGAGTGGTTTGTTTATTTAAATGGTGGCACTAAAAAAACAGATACCTTGGCATTAGACTGGGCTAAAAAAGTGTGTGAGGAAGGTGCAGGAGAAATACTGTTAACGAGCATGAATAATGATGGAACAAAAGCAGGCTTTGCTTTGGATATTACTTCAACTATTTCTGAAGTTGTAAACATTCCGGTTATCGCTAGTGGCGGTGCCGGTACAATAGAACATTTAAAGATGTTTTTTTGCAAGGCAAAGCAGATGCAGCATTGGCAGCAAGTATTTTCCATTTTAAGGAAATAGAAATTGTTGATTTGAAAAAATATTTGAATAGTAATAATATTAAAATGAGATTGTAAAAATGGAAATAGATTTTAAAAAATATCAGGATGGTTTAGTTCCTGCAGTAATACAAGATGCAAGTACTAAAAATGTTTTAATGCTTGGCTTTATGAATGAAGTGGCATATTCAAAAACATTGGAAACTAAAAAAGTTACTTTTTATAGCAGAAGCAAACAACGTTTATGGACTAAAGGTGAAGAAAGTGGCAATTATTTAAATTTGGTTGAGATACTGAATGATTGCGACAATGATACTTTATTAATTAAAGTAAATCCAGTGGGACCCGTTTGCCACAAAGGAACTGATACTTGTTGGGATGAAAAGAACGAAAAAGAATTTTCTTTTTCAATTAGAAGATATAATTGAAAGGAAACGAGGCGAAGATCCAGAAACATCTTATACTGCCTCTTTATTTAAAAAGGGAATTAATAAAATAGCTCAAAAAGTAGGCGAAGAGGCTATTGAAACAGTTATTGAAGCAAAGGATAACAATGATGATTTGTTTTTGAATGAATCGGCTGATTTGCTTTTTCATTACTTAATATTATTGCAAGCGAAAAACTTTAAACTACAAGATATAATTGAAGTGCTTGAAAAGAGGAATAAAAAATAGTTTATTCCTCCAAAAGCATTAAATACGATAGATTCGAAGCTTCGTTTGCTGCGAATGCTTTTTTCACCTCTTCTATAAAATCTTTATTGTTTAAATAGAAAGGCAAAAAATTATCATGTCGTTCCTGAATATTATTTTCAGGGAAGAACTTATTCTTAAGTGTTTTTATTTGATTTATTGCTGTTTCATTTTTTGCTTTAATGGAGCGAATGATTTTTTGCTCAATCATTTCAATTCCTTTTAATGTCTTCTGTAATTCAGCAGCAACAGTACCTTCCAGTGTTTTGTCAATTTGCCCCGCTGTTAATTTTATTTTTTCGAATAAATTACTTAGTTCATTCTTCTCCGCACTTAACTCTATTTCCTCAGCTTCTGAGCTAATTAGTTTTTTTGTAAGTGCTTCAATACTTTCAAATAAGTCAAGTAATTCAAAATTTAGTTTTTGCAATTTACCTTGACTTCCTTTATCAATTACCATTGCAAAGTTTCTTGGTTGTAAAAGCGGGTAGGGTAGGGCAAATGCTTCGAACATTTTTTTGTATTGCAACCAGTAAACAATTTCTCCAGGACCACCAACATAAGCAATGTTCGGCATTATTTTTTGCTGGTACATTGGACGTAAAATAACGTTCGGACTAAATCTTTCAGTTTCTGATTCTAATTTTTGCTCGAGTTCTGCTTTGCTGAATTCAATACTTGTATTATTAATACAATAGTTGTCTCCTCTAAGTTCTATGCGCTCTCTAAGATTGTTGTCAGTGTAAAATACATTGATTTCTCTTGGGTTTACTTGTACTGAGTATCCGTTTTCAGTTAGATAGTTATTAGTTTCACTAACTGTTTTAATAGCTTTATTTTCAAAAATGTCTTTTTTAAATTCAGTAATAAATTGTTTTTTCAACTCCTTATTGTCTGCATCTAAAATCACTAATCCATGAGCACCAAATAAGTCATTTACCAATAAACGCGTGGCTGTTGCTAGATTACTTGATTTATAAAAGCTTTCAATCTTAGTGTATAATTCAACTGCTCTGTCGCTTGTTCCTAAAATTGTTTTTAGTTCTTCTAAAGCAGGCGCTATTTCATTTATTTTAAAATCTCCTACCTTACCTTTTTGTTCGGTTTGCCAAGCTAATTTTTTTCCAAATAGAAATGCATGGTTCACTTCTTCAAAATCATGATCCTCGCTTGCCATCCAATATACAGGGACAAAGTTTTTATCTGCATGTTTTTTGTTTAGCTCTTCACAAAAATTAATTACAGTAAGTATTTTGTAAATAAAGAACAAAGGTCCTGTAAACAAGCATAGTTGATGCCCCGTTGTTACTGTGTAAGTAGTATTGTTTCGTAATGATTCAATGTTTTTCTTTGTTGCTTCTGAAATTGAAATGCTTGAATTTTGTTTTAGTAATTCTTCAACCAATAAAATTCTATCAACATGTAATATTCGTTTACATCAAAATTGCTAAAATGAAATTCATACAATGATTTTGTTTTTTCGTTTTGCGAAACAAAGTCAAGCATCAATTTTGAAAATTGCCCCGTTGACTCTAAACTAGTTGTTTGTGATTTGTAGCTCATCTTACCAGCCCATATTAGTTAAAACATCTATCACACTTGGAAATGTATTTTTCATAGGCTTAGTAACTTCTTTTTTCTTAAACATTTTTAATTCAGTTATACCTTCCTCAATTTGTGGAACTAGCTTTTGCTTAGTAGGCATAGTCATTTCGTACCAATGGGTTTTCTTTAAAATTAAATCACCTTTTAAAGGATAGATATGATAGGTTGCAGGAAGAGTTTTAATAATTTTTAATTTCGAAACTCCGCACTCTTCTTTACACTCACGCGCTGCTGCTTTTTTCGGAGTTTCTCCTTTATCTATTTTTCCTTTTGGTAAATCCCATTTATTGTTGCGATACATAAACAATGCGCCATCTGCATTATGAATAAATCCACCTGCCGCTTCAATAATTCTAAATAAACTAAAAAATAATTTCTGAACTTTTGTTTGTTTTTCCGAAATAAAAACAAGGGTACTACAATTATCCTGTTTCAAAAACCAGTCGAAATCTTGCTTTAAACTGTTTAAATCTTCCGAATTACTTAATACCGTCAATTTTTTGTCGAAGTCAGGCAGGGATTGGTCTTTATTTAAAAAGCATACTTGCTTTTCGTTGAAGTAGATAGTTAAATTGTTCATAACTCAGCGTTTGGGTTTTTAAGCAGAATGGTAAATTTGTAGCATGACAACCATTGATATTTCATCTCACAAAATTGCAGAATATTTACTTCAAATCAAAGCTATTAAACTTCAACCTGAAAATCCTTTTGTTTGGGCTTCAGGATGGAAATCACCAATTTACTGCGACAATCGCAAAACACTTTCTTATCCTGTTGTTCGTACATTCATTCGTCAACAGTTTGTAGAAACAATTAAGAAAGAATTTGGTAAGCCAGATGTTATAGCAGGTGTTGCTACTGGTGGTATTGCACAAGGTGCTTTAGTGGCACAAGAGTTAGGATTACCTTTTGTTTACGTTCGTAGCGAAGCAAAAAAACATGGTATGACAAACATGATTGAAGGCGTTATTGAAGCGGGGCAATCTGTAGTGGTTATCGAAGATTTAATCAGCACAGGTGGCAGCAGTCTTAAAGCTGTAGAAGCTTTGCGCGAAGCAGGTGCTGTAGTTAAAGGAATGGTTGCTATATTTACTTATGATTTTAAAATTGCTGCAGATAATTTTGAAGCAGCAAAATGTCAATTAATTACATTAAGTGATTATAATATTTTGATGGACGAAGCTTTAAAAAATAATTATATCACAGAAAAGGATGTTGACTCGCTAAAAAAATGGCGTGAAGCACCTGATAAATGGGGCAACTAAATATGAGCAACACAAAAGTAGTAGTAGTAACAGGCGGACTTGGTTTACTTGGTAAAGCTTTCTTACAGTCTTTAATAAGTAATGGACACATTGCTGTTGCTGCTGATATTACTGATGCTGCTTCTGCTGATTTTATTACTGAATTAAAAAAGGAAAATCTTCCAACCGAAAATTACTTTTACGTTTCTATAGATATTTCTTCGAAACAATCAGTACTTAATTGTATTGATGTTGTTTCTAAAAAGTTTGGTCGTATTGACGCCTTAGTTAATAATGCACATCCACGAAATGCTAATTACTTAAAGAAATTAGAAGAAGCTGAGCACACCGATTTTTGTGACAATTTGAGTACACATGTTGGAGGTTTCTTTTTATGTATGCAACAATTTTCTTTATTCTTTAAAAAGCAAGGACATGGAAATGTAGTTTCAATGTGTTCTATTTACGGAATAATGGCTCCACGTTTTGAAGTGTATGAGAATGCAGATTTTAGTATGCCTGTTGAATACGCTGCTATTAAATCTGGGATTTTACATTTAACGAAGTACTTTGCAAAGTATTATAAAGGACAAAACATACGCTTTAATTGCATTAGTCCAGGTGGAGTTAAAAACAATCAGCATCCTGATTTTATTAAACGTTACAATTCGTATGGAATGAATAAGGGAATGTTAGATAAAGAAGATTTAACAGGAACCTTATTGTTTTTAGTTTCTGATGCATCACAATACATCAATGGTCAAAACATTGTTGTGGATGATGGTTTTAGTTTGTAAGAGGAATTATTTTCCTGCTCCTTCTTCGATTCTTTTTTGATGTCTTTTACGTTGACGCTTTTTAAATGCGTAAAAGAATCCTGATAAAAACGTAAGCACTAAAAAGTAGATTGCTTGATTTCTATCGCCTTGAATAAGCATGTATGCTGTTAATACAACAGATATAACAATAAACACTAACCAAAGATATTCGTTGATTTTTAAGATGGTTAACATCTTCTTCTCATTTGCTAATTGTTTACTGTCCATAATGCTTTTGAAATAAAAAAGCCCCCTGAGTAATCAGGAGGCTTTTAATTAATAATGAAATTATTTTTTAGCTTTTTTGTCATCCTTAGCAGCAGCTTGTTCAGCTTGTGCTACGGCACGTGTAGTGTTAACAGAAACTACTGATACGTTTTTAGCGTTTAATAATTCAACACCTTCAATGTTGATTTCGCCAACAGTAACTGATTTACCAATTACTAATTTCTCGATGTTGATATCGATAGTATCAGGCAATTTGTTAGCTAAACCTCTTACTTTTAACTTACGTAATTTGATAGTTAATTTACCACCCGCACGAACACCTTCAGATGTACCTACAGTTTTAACAGGGATTTGCATAGTTAAAGGTTTTCCTTCAACGATTTCTAAGAAATCAGCATGGATTAATCTGTCTGTTAAACGGTGAAATTGAGTTTCTTGAAGAATAGTAAGATATTTTTTACCATCAATGTTCACTTCAACCTGACAAGCATCTGGAGTAAAGATGATAGTTTTGAAATCTTTTTCTAAGGCAGAGAAATGGATTTGTTCTTTTCCACCATAAATAACGCAAGGTACTTTACCTTCGTTTCTTAACGCAGTTGCGTTAACGCTTCCTACGCTCGCACGTGTCGAGCCGCTCAATGCTACAATTTTCATATTGTTTTTTTTTATGTCTTACAAAGTCCCGCTACACTTTGCTCAACGCTATTATTAATTTTAATGCGAGTATTATCTTAAACAATAAAATGTGAACTAATCGATTCGTTACTGTGAACGTTTTTAATAACCATAGCAAATAAGTCAGCAACCGACAAGGCTCTAATTTTAGAACTTTGTTTTTTTGCTGGAATCGTATCTGTAATAATTAACTCTGTTAGTTTTGAATTCTCAATATTTTCATGTGCTTTACCCGAAAGTAATCCATGTGTACAAATTGCTCTAACGCTTAACGCGCCTTTCTCCATCATCATATCAGCAGCTTTGCAAAGCGTTCCGCCAGTATCAATTAAATCATCAATTAAAATGACGTTTTTTCCTTCAATATCTCCAATAGCAGTAATGTTATCTACCACGTTTGCTTTTGTACGTTGCTTATAACAAATTACGATATCGCATTTTAAGTATTTAGCATAAGCATTAGCACGCTTGCTACCACCCATATCTGGAGCAGCAATGGTTAAGTTATCTAAATTTAAACTTTGAATGTAAGGCATGAAAATAGTTGAAGCATACAAGTGATCAACAGGTACGTTAAAAAAACCTTGAATTTGATCTGCATGTAAATCCATTGTCATTACACGAGTAGCACCTGCAACAGCAAGCATATCAGCAACCAATTTAGAACCGATAGCAACACGAGGTTGATCTTTTCTATCTTGACGAGCATAACCAAAGTAAGGTAATACAGCAATAATTTCTTTTGCAGAAGCACGCTTTGCAGCATCAATCATTAAAAGTAATTCCATTAAATTTTCTGCAGGAGGGTCAGTGCTTTGAATTAAAAATACACTTTGCCCACGAACACTTTCTTCAAACGAAACTTGAACTTCACCATCGCTAAAGCGGATGCAGTTTACATTTCCTAAAGTACTTCCATAGGCAGCAGCAATTTTTTCTGCCAATGCTTTTGAAGAAGTTCCTCCAAATAAGCGTACGTTTGATTCCATTTTGATATTACTTTTAGGGGTGCAAATGTAGTTCATTTACAGGGAATTTCCATGTTTTTTCTCATCTTTTTTTGCTCGTTACGAAACTAATTGTACTTTTGTCCCCCGCCCCATGAAAACGGGGCAAATTGCGGGTTGAGCAATTAAAATACCCAACCATGACTAATTAATGCCCAGTTGGCGGAATTGGTAGACGCGCTGGTCTCAAACACCTGTGTCTTCACTGACATGCCGGTTCGAGTCCGGCACTGGGTACAGAAGCAGACTATTTTTTAATAGTCTGCTTTTTTGTTTCTAAACCCCAGTAGAATCAAGCAATTTCAAATAAAAAATCATTTCGATATTTTAGTGGTTAAATAATCCGAATTTCTAGTTGCATTGATAATGAAGCAATTGCGAGTTAGAGTCCGGTTCACCCAAAACCAAACTAAAAAATCATGAACTCAAAACCTAAAAAACGATTAAGTATTGATGAATTAAAATCATATCCCGGATTTGAAAATTATACTGATGAAATGGCTGAAGAAACAATAGCTAGTCTTGAAGCATTATCAATTTTGTTTTATGAACACTATCAAAAATCAATTCAGCAAAAGGAAAAATTAGAATTAGTAAGATCAAAAAATGCTAAAGAATAAAGGTTATTTATTCTGAATGCAGAAATCATAGATTTAGTTATTCCAACCCGGTGCCTATCTTTTTTTTTTATTTTCACTATAGACAGATTTTCTATAAGCCGTTCCCCATTTTGCCAATTCATCTATAAGGGAAGAAAGCGTTTTGCCATATTCTGTTATAGAATACTCTACGGTTATTGGCTTTGTGTTCATTACTGTTCGACTAACCAAATTATTCATTTCCAAATCTTGAAGTTCCTTTGAAAGCATTTTAGTTCCAATTCCATCTATTTCCCTTAATAAATCCATAAACCCCAATGTATTGCCTTCAATGAGTGTTCCCAAGATGTGAAACTTCCATTTTCCAGACAACAAACTCATTGCATCATTAATTGCTTGCATTCTTACTTTACAGACTGGTGTAGAGTTTATTTTAGCGCGCTTTTTCATGGATTTCAATTGATTTATTTGAATTACAAAATTACAAATCTCTTTAGTAGTTTCCTATAGGAAACTACTTTCTAAAAGGAAACCCATAGTGATTATACATTTGATGTGCTATAGTTTTGTACCATCAATAAAAATTAAAAATTTGAGAAAATGATACAAGAAACAACAAAAGCACAAAACGTAGTGCAAGAAATGCTAACCGCATTTGGCAAAGGTGATATGGAAGCCTTAAAAAGAACTTTATCTGATGATACAATATGGGTTTACCACGGAACAGAGGGCATTCCTTATAATGGAACATATCGAGGTAAAGAAGGAGCAGTAAAATTCATTATGAATATTATGACTAATGTAGATGTTTTAGATTTTCAAGTAACTAAAATTGTAGCTGACCAAAACACAGTTATTGTTTTAGGTAGCGAAAAACAAAAAATAAAAAGTAATGGCGAGGTGCTAGAACAAAAATGGGTGCAAATCTATACCTTAGAAAACGATTTGATTACCCGATTAGATGAGTTTGCCAATACTGCATTTTCACTACAACTATTTAAAAAATGAAATTAACTCAAAAAATATTAATAGTATTAATAATGCTCGGCAACTTAGGTTGCCGAGCTCAAACAAAAAATAAAATGGAAGAAAATAATAATCCGCTGATGTGTGACCCTGTAGAAGGAATTTGTGGAATACCTGACAGTACAACAAATACAAAAATTACCACTTACAGTATAGAAAAACCTGTCAAAGTCATTTATTTTACTGACCCGATTTGTTCTTCTTGTTGGGGTATTGAGCCTCAACTGCGAAAACTGAAATTGGAGTATGGTAACAACATGGAAATTGAATACCGCATGGGAGGTTTGTTGCCTGATTGGAATTACAACAGCGGTGGCATAAACAAGCCATCTGATGTAGCACATCATTGGGACGAAGTAAGTGGATATTACGATATGCCTATTGACGGAGATGTATGGCTGGAAGATCCTTTACATTCTTCTTATCCTCCTTCAATCGCTTTTAAAGCTGCACAAATGCAGGACAACGAAAAGGCTGTTTTATTTTTAAGAGAAATCAGAGAAATGGTTTTTCTGCAAAAGAAAAACATTGCAAAATGGGAGCATCTAGAGGTTGCTGCTAAGAAAGTTGGATTAGATGCTGTGCAATTGAAAAAGGATTACGAAGGCAAAGCAAAAAACCTTTTTGAAGAAGATTTGAAATTAGCAAGAGAATATGGTGTAAGAGGATTTCCAACGATTTTCTTTTTAGACAATTCAGGCAATAAGGAAATTGTGTATGGTTCAAAACCGTATGCTTTTTATGAAACATCAGTTTTAAAACTTCACCCAAAAGCAATCAAAAATGAATACAGTAAAAATTGGGAAACACTTTTTGCAAAGTACAATTCTTTGACAGCTAAAGAATTTTCGGAACTTTCAGGAACACCAAGAGCAGAAAGCGAAAAACAATTAAATGAGTTAGCAACAAAAGGGAATCTTGATAAATTTACTACTAAGAATGGTTCAATTTGGATAAGAAAGAATACCAGTCAGTAATCGTTGTTTGTTTAATAGAGTAATCCAAAGAAAAATATTGGCAATTCTTAAATTAAAGGAGCGATTTCCAACTATGGGAATTCATCAGAATCCTAATTCGTTGGAAATCATCTATAAAGTTCGATAAATCCAACCCGTAGGGTACAAATAGAGGCAAGTCTTACGGCTTGTCTCTATTCTTTTTAAGAAACACCATTTTAGGGCTGGGTCAAACATTTTGGGGGCAAAATCGACTGTTTTAATTTCTATTCCACTCTAAAATTGCACCTGTTTCAGGCTTCTGAATTTGATTGAAGGTGTTTCCAAATAATGCCCTTGTTTCTTTAATCTATCACAAGCAATCCTTCTTTAGCTGCATAAAAAGGAGTTTGTTAAAGCCTTCTTTTAATACTCGTCAGATGCGAAAGATCAAAATATTTACTCATCTACATCCCTATAACTTAGGCTAAATCTTAATTTGAAATCTACTGCTTGTAATATGATAGCTTTTGGAAAACAATGACATTTGAACATGCTTTTTTATTTCAAAGGTTAATTCTATTATTTGTAATTTAGATGCGACAGAACCACTCACAAGACCAAATAAATAAATGGAAATCAACAAAGAAAAAAAGCTCTTAAGTAAAGAGCTAATTGATCAATGTATATCTACTTTAGAAACATTAAATAGTGATACCGATCAAATATTTGACATTCCTATTGAACAAAGAATCGAACTTATTATGCAAGCGGGACGATTGTCAAGACCCCAAAGAGATGAGCTTAATAAGCGTAAACAAAACGCGAAGAAAAAAAACAAAAAAATAGCAACTGAAAAGGATAAATTCGCTCGTAATAAAACAGGAATACGAAGTGCGAGAGAAGCATCTGTTTTTGTTGCACCTAAAATGCTTACATCAACAAGTGAACAAAATAAAAACATTGATGTTTCTGTAGCTTCACGTGAGTGTTATATTTGCAAGGAAAACTTTACAACCCTGCATCACTTTTATGACAGCATGTGTGAAACATGTGCCGACTTTAACTATGCAAAACGCTTTCAAACTGCAGATCTTACCGGGCAAGTTGCACTGGTTACTGGCTCTCGCCTTAAAATTGGTTACCATATTACCTTAATGATGTTACGAGCTGGGGCTACAGTTGTTGCAACAACAAGGTTTCCTGTAGATTCCGCTTTACGTTTTGCTAAAGAAGAGGATTTTCAAACTTGGGGGCATCGACTTAAAATTCATGGATTAGATTTGAGACATATTCCAAGTGTAGAAATATTTTGTAATTATATAGAACAACAATACGATAGATTAGACATACTAATTAATAATGCTGCACAAACCGTTAGACGCCCGGCAGGCTTCTATCAGCATCTTTTGGCAAATGAAGAATGTGATATTTCGAAATTACCTAACTCAGTTAGAAATCTTTTATCGAATCATGAAGATTGTTTGCGAGAATTAGATGTAATCAGTTCTGTGGTAGTGGATCAGAACAAAAATTTACCAGTTACTTGGCATGGAAATCAAATTGGAATTGGACTAAGTGCTTCAGCAAAATTATCTCAAATAGCTTATACCATTGATCATTCTTTATCAACGGAAGAAGTTTTTCCGACAGGTAAAATGGATGCCGATATGCAACAAGTTGATTTGAGAAAAACAAATAGCTGGCGATTAAAACTAGGAGAAATTCATACAAATGAAATGTTAGAAGTACAGCTTGTGAATTCTGTTGCTCCATTTGTGCTATGCAATCGTTTGGTTCATCTAATGAAAAAGAATAATACAGGCATGAAACACATCATCAACGTTTCTGCGATGGAAGGTAAATTCCATAAATATCATAAAGAATCTCGACATCCGCACACAAATATGGCTAAAGCAGCATTAAACATGATGACTCTTACTTCGTCTTCAGATTTTGCACAGTATGGAATATATACCAATGCAGTAGATACAGGATGGGTAACCGATGAAGACCCTATTGAGTTAGCAAAAAAGAAAGAAGAAATTCATGATTTCCAACCTCCATTGGATATTGTTGATGGAGCAGCAAGAGTAATGGACCCACTGTTCGATGGAATTAATACGGGAAAACATTGGTGTGGAAAATTTCTGAAAGATTATAAACCTACTAGCTGGTAATAATACGATGCGATTCTCGAAAAATGAAAATACCGCACTGGAACATACCTGAATACTTACACAATCATAAAGAGTTCGCTTTGGTTCTGTCGCATCTATGCTAATGTATAGAATTGGAAAGGCCTCTGACAATGACAGGGCAACAGAACTACTTGAAAAGTTTGATTATTGAAATAAGGTCTTTTTTAAATTTCTAAGGGTCTGAAAATCATCAATAAAGTCCGATAAATCCAACCCGCAGGGTACTAGACTGGACTTCACTTAAACATTTGGGAAGTGCGGTTTTTTATTTCCCTTTTTTGTTGAATTTATTAACTTAGATGCGAAAAATCTTTATTATGGAAGAAAATACCTGCCCAATCTGTTTGCGACAATTAGCCGAACCAAGTTGTCGTCATCACTTAATTCCACTTTCACAGGGCGGAAAGGGTGATGTTACTTTTATGATGCACAAAATTTGTCACGGAAAAGTGCATTCGATTTTTAATGAAAAAGAATTGGCACGAACATATACTTCAATTGAAAAAATACTAGAAAACGAAGAACTTCAAAAATTCGTTAACTGGGTAAAGAAAAAACCGTTAGACTTTTATGATGGATCTTTTAAAGCTGATATGAGTAAAATTAAAGTGAAACATTTTTCAATCTCCTTAGATGGATTTGGAGCAGGACTTAATCAAAACAAAGAAAATCCTTTAGGCACAAGAGGCTTGGAACTTCACCAATGGGCTTTTGAAACAAAAATGTTTAAAGCAATGATTGGTGCAAGCGGAGGAGAAGAAGGAATTGATAATGATGTGATGAGCAAAACATTTGAAAATGTTGGTGCAGTAATTATGGGAAGAAACATGTTTGGACCTATTCGTGGCAATTGGATAGATGATGAATGGAAAGGTTGGTGGGGTAAAAATCCGCCATTTCATGTACCCGTTTTTGTTTTAACACATCATGAAAGAAAATCATTAGAGATGGAAGGTGGAACAACTTTTCATTTTATCACCAGCGGAATTAAAACGGCATTGGATGAAGCGAAAAAAGTTGCACAAGGAAAAGATATTGTAATTGGAGGAGGTGTTTCAACAATTCGTCAATTTATACAAGCGGGTTATATAGATGAAATAGAAATTTCATTATCACCAGTTTTTCTTGGTTCAGGCGAAAATTTATTTTCAGGCATCGATATGTCTAGTTTAGGGTATACTAAAATAGTGAGAACAGAAGGTGAGAGAGCAACTCATTTTGTAATGACAAGAGATTAATTTGAGGGACCAGGATTTTCTTGTTCCTCCAAAACTATCCCTTTTTCAATTCTTTCACCCAGGATTTAATAAATTTCTCTTTATCCTTTTTTACTTCTTTTAAAATTGCCTTTCTGTCTTCAGGCAAATCAAAATATTTTTCGGCCCATAAATTTATTTCAATCATAAGAGGTAACAAATCGATTCCTTTTTGTGTTAATTTATAAAGCACTTTTGCTTTACTATCCGGATGTTCTAATTTATCAATTACACCATTTTCCTCCAAAGTTTGTAATCTGGAAGCCAAAATATTGGTTGCAATTTTTTCATCAGATTTTAAAAAGTCACCATAAGTACACTCTTTTTTAAACATTAAGTCTCTGATAATCAATAGCGACCACTTGTCTCCCCAAACATCAAGAGAGCAACTAATTGGGCATTCGGATCTTTTTTTAATGGTGTTCATATAAATATTTTAAATAATTACTTGCAAATTGCAAGTTCTTTTATATATTTGTACTTGCAAAATGCAAGCAAATTTACAAATTAATATTTAAATAAATAAAAATGAAACAAAATATTTTAGTTACAGGTGCATCTTCAGGATTTGGATTACTAATAGCAAACAAACTTCACCAAAGTGGTTACAATGTAATCGGTACAAGTCGTAACCCTGAAAAGTACGCGTCAAAATTGTCATTCAAAATGATAGCATTAGACCTTGATTCGGACGAATCAATAAACACCTTGCCCGATAGACTTTTTAAGGAAATAGATAAATTGGATGTTTTAATAAACAATGCAGGCTTTTTAGTAACTGGTATTGCAGAAGAAATTCCTATCGAGTTAGGAAGAAAACAATTTGAAACGAATTTTTGGGGAACCATCAAAGTAACGAATGCTGTTCTGCCATCTTTAAGGAAACAAAAATTTGGTAAAATTATAACAGTAGGTTCAATTACAGGACTTGTAGCATTTCCAAATACTTCTTACTACGCATCTTCCAAACACGCTTTGGAAGGCTACTTCAAAGCATTACGTTATGAGTTAACTGAATTTAATATTCGTGTTGCTATGATAGAACCTGGTTCATTCAAAACAAATATTATGGAAAACTCTTCAACTACATTAAATAGAATTGAAGATTACGATGCGTTAAGAAGCAAAAGTGAAAAATATGCAGACTTGATTGTAGAACAAGGTGAAGACCCAGCAATGGTTGCAGAAAAAGTTCTTAAAGTGGTTGAAACAGAAAATCCTAAATTTAGAAATTTAGTTGGTAAAGGTTTATCGGCGTTAATTACCTTACAACACTTTGCTTATGGTATGTTAGAAAAAGCGATTCTTAAACAATTAAATAAAGCATAAATCAATAAAAATTAAAACAATGAAAGCATATTTATTAAATCGCTACGGCAAAAAAGAAAAATTGCATTTAACCAATGTAGCTGAGCCTACAGTTGCGAAAAACGATGTATTGGTTCAAATTTACGCATCAAGTATAAATCTATTAGATTCAAAAATTAAGGCTGGAGAATTTAAGCTGTTTCTGCCGTACAAACCCACTTTTATTTTAGGACATGATGTAGCTGGCGTAGTAGTAAAAATTGGAGCAGGTGTAAAACAGTTTAAAGTGGGCGATGAAGTGTATGCTCGTCCTTCCGACCATCGCATTGGTACTTTTGCGGAGTATATTTCAATAAATGAAAATGATGTGGCAATAAAACCAAAAAATATTTCGATGGAAGAAGCTGCTTCTATTCCATTAGTGGGATTAACAGCGTGGCAAGCATTGGTTGAAAAAGCAAACTTAAAAAAGGGACAAAAAGTTTTTATTCAAGCAGGTTCAGGAGGAGTTGGTACCTTCGCCATTCAATTGGCTAAACATTTAGGCGCAACTGTTGCAACAACAACAAGTACAACAAATGTGGATTTAGTTAAAAGTTTAGGAGCAGATATTGTAATTGATTACAAGAAAGAAGATTTTGAAACCAAATTGAAAGATTATGATGTAGTATTAAATAGTCAGGATTCAAAAACTTTGGAGAAATCATTGCGCATATTAAAACCTGGAGGAAAACTTATTTCCATATCTGGCCCGCCAGACCCTGATTTTGCAGAAGAAATAAAAGCTTCTTGGTTTCTAAAATTTATTTTTAAAATGATAAGTTCAAGCGCAAGAAAAAAAGCAAAACAATTGAAAGTAAGTTTTTCTTTTCTCTTTATGAAAGCAAATGGAAATCAACTAAACGAAATTACGAAGCTGATTGATGCAGGAGTAATACGTCCAGTTGTGGATAAAGTATTTTCATTTGAGCAAACCAATGAAGCCCTTTCTTATGTTGAAACAGGAAGAGCAAAAGGAAAGTAGTAATTAAGGTTAAGTAGGATATTTGCAATGAAAGGGGTACGGAAAACCTTCCTGAAAATGGAAGGTTTTTTTTATTATATTTATTCCATGCTTCAAAATAGTTATATAATTAAATGTCCTTGGTGTAGGACTGAATTTTCAAACGTTACTCTTTCTAATTGTACAAATTGCGGGGGAACGATTGAGTACCAAAAAAACACCCATGAACTGGGACCTAAGCCACCTATTGCACCCAGAGAACTTCCTGCGAAATTTGTAAGACGAATTAAGTACACGGGTAATGTGTATACAATGATTGGTATCATTTTCACTATTCCCTTTTTCTGGTCAGTAATATTTCCAATCATCGGGATTTTTTGTTGGCGCAAAGGATTAAAAGATGCAAGTAACGAATTAATTCCGTTACAGCACGGAAGTATTGCTCAAGGCGAAATCACATCTGTCGAGTATGACCATTCGAAAACAATTAATGGCAAACATCCCTTAACAGTTAATTTTTCTTTCACTGTGGGGGCAAGAACTTACCAAGGAAATGTTGGGAATATCTTCACTTCGATAAATCAATTAAAGCAGGCGGGTGAATCAGTTTGGATTGTTTATATGCCTGAAAATCCAGACTTAAGTAGTGTTTGGCCTCCAATGGTTTAGTCATTTGTTAAACCCTCAAGAATAGATACGAAAAAAAACGGCTACAATTATTTGCAGCCGTTTTAATTTAATCAAGTTTCTTGTTTTATTTTGTAACAATAATTTTCTGCGTTACAAAATGTTCGTTTATTATTCCAGTAATAAAATAAATTCCACTATTTAGGTTTGAGAAGGTATAAGAATAATTATTATCTACGTTTAAAAGTAGGCGTTCAATTGATTGTCCCAATTCATTTATCAATACTAGGGAAGCATCATTAGTATATTTTATTGTAAAGCTTCCTGTTGAAGGATTTGGAAAAATAATAAGGTTTGCGTTAGCTTTATAATCTTCTAAACCAACACATCCTGAAACAAAAATACTATCGTTTGTTGAATTGATACAGCTTCCAGTTCCGACAATACTATAAGTAATTGCATGAGTTCCAATACCTGCAATTGCCGGATCAAAATCAGAACCTACTACACCCGTTCCGCTCCATGTTCCTCCTGATGGAGAAGAAGTAGCCAATGCAACAAGAGTATTGTTTACGCAAAGACTGTCAATAGCTCCAAGGTCAATATTTACAGGGTCAAGCGCATATACATTTACAACACTAGCTGCTGTTGTGGCAGTACATCCGTTTACATCTGTTCCAATAACCTCCCATAACAAATTACCTGGCGCATGTGTAATTATCAGCGTGTCGTTTGTTTCTGTTGTGTTCCATAAATAAGTAAGAGCACCAGTAGCAATCAATGTATCGATTGCGCCTTCACATTCATTAGAAGCAAGAGAACCACTTATCGTTACCGATGGGAATGGGTTTATAGTAAGATTGATTGTGATAACAGAATCACAACCCGCAGCATTTGGAATTGTATCATTATAAGTGTTTGATATTGTCCACACATTTCCTGAAGGTGAAGTGTAAGAACCGCAAGCACTCACTATAATTGTATTTGATGTTGGACTAAGAATGGTAAGATTAATTGTAATAACAGAGTCACAGCCCGCAGCATTTGGAATAGTATCGTTATAAGTGTTTGATACTGTCCACACATTTCCAGAAGGAGAAGTGTACATTCCGCAAGCACTCACAGTAATGGTGCTTGATGTAGGATTAAGAATGGTAAGATTGATTGTGATAACAGAATCACAACCCGCAACATTTGGAATAGTATCGTTATAAGTGTTTGATAGTGTCCATACATTTCCTGAAGGAGAAGTGTACATTCCGCAAGCCGTTACTGAAAAAGAATTTGCTGTAGGAAAGTTAATAGTAAGATTGATGGTGATAATAGAGTCACAACCAGCAACGTTTGGAATAGTATCGTTATATGTGTTTGAAACAGTCCATACATTCCCTGAAGGAGAAGTGTAAGAGCCGCAAGCTACCGGGCTTATTGTTGCAGTAGTTGCAGGGCAACATCCCGAGCTTGTGTGGTTACCAATAAATGTAGTGGTATTCTGAGGGTAAACGTCCCACTCAGCAGCAGCAGTTGCCCAATTAGTATTACCGTGGGTCACACCTGCCATTCTTACAAGAGTAAATTCGCTTGTAGCACCTGTTCCTACCAGCCAGTTTACACCCGGATCGTTACCTATAATTCCTAAAACATCAATCAATGTTCCAGTTGGTTTGTGTTTTATAGACATAGCATCATCGCCATTAAAAAAGGTGATTGTGTGTAATGTATCTGATACAGCCATTATAGCTGCTATAGCAGAAGGATTTACTGCAATGTAAACAGCTCCGGGAGCAAGTGTGCCCTGCATGTGCAATGAGTCGGTCGGGGTGGGAGATCCATTGTTGTGCCTATACATTACATAATCTGTTAGGTTAATAGTTGAAGAAGTAGGATTGTACACTTCTATAGCTTTGTTATTTGAAGATCCTTCCAGATATTCAGAAATGAAAAGACCACAGCTTTGAGAAAAGCTGGCAAAAGGTGCAATTATTATCAATAAGTAAAATGTAATGTGTTTTTTCATATGTTGGTTTTTTGTTTTAAGCTGCGAAGATAGTAAAATCAATCAATACCTCCTGCCACAAATCCTCTCCCACAAGTCGGTAAAACTTTCTTTTATTTTCATGTTTTTTTCATTGCCTTGTTCCATGCCCATCATTTCCTTGCGATCTTTTTGATAAAGTTTGTAATGAAAAACAAATGTTTTTTGCATTTCGGTTTCTAGCATGTTTGTTCTGCCAAATTTAACGGCATACATATTAAGCGTATCGCCATTTGTTTCTGCAATGGTGTATGGGTCGGCAAACCATTTAATAATTGCAACATCTTGTATGTTTCTACATTTGCGCGTTAATTCTTGCTTGCGCGGGTAACTGTGCCAGGTGATAGGATTTTGTTTGTGCAATAAACTAAATTCTCCAATAAAAATAGTGCTATCATTGCTACCAACTGCATACCATAAAACATTATTAAGCATGGTTGGGTTGGTCATGTGAGTAGTAACAGGAATATTGTTTTTCGAAATTGATTCTTTTACTATGTTTTCTGCTTGTACTTTATTAATAAAAGTAATTCCCAAATAAACACAACAATAAATTAATGTTGCTTTTGCAAGTTTCAATCTTCTCACTTCATTCTTTTTATGAAATACTGCAATTAAAATTAGTATTAGCATTGGAAGTGTAAATAGCAAGTCAACAATGGCAAGGGTGTTTAACGAATAATTTTCACTGCTAAAAGGAAGCAAAAGCTGTGTGCCAAAATTAGTGCACCAATCAAGCAGTGAGTGACCCCATAAACAAGCCAGCATAAAAACCAACATGCGTGGAAACGAAACTTTTTGTTTAAAAAGTTTAACTAATAACCAAGCTATAGGTATTGCATAAAGTGCTTCAACAAATAAAGAATGTGTGTGGCCCCTATGTTCGCACATATAAGCTCGTGGGTCGCCCAATCCAGTGTAGAACAAATCAAAATCAGGCGCGCTTTTCGCAATGGCTCCTATTAACATTCCCCATCGTCCTATTTTTTTTCCGAGGAAAGTTTCGCCTATTGCAGCGCCAATAATAATATGTGATACCGAATCCATTGCGAAATTTAAGACGTTTTAATCTAAGTTTCAAATATGCAAAAAACTAAACGAAAATTGCCTTAATTTTGAAAAATATCCGCAATGCTTATAAGAAAAAAGCAAATCATTTGGCTTGCTTTTTTTACCTTTGTTAACTCAAACGTTTGATGTTTAGTTTTTATGGAGGCAATTGAAATAAATAGAGTTACAATAAGCGATGTTGCCCAATTACAAAAAATTGCTCGACAAACATTCTTCGAAACTTTTTCGGCGGGAAACACTGAAGAGAACATGACAAAATATTTGCGAGAAAATTTGTCTATCGAAAATTTGAGTACCGAACTTAAAAACGAAAATTCAGAACAATATTTTGCAGTGCTCGAAGGCGATGTAATTGGTTATTTGAAACTTAATTTTGGAGCATCCCAAACTGAATTAAAAGACGAGAAAGCGCTTGAAATCGAGAGAATATATGTACTAAGTCAATTCCATGGAAAAAATGTTGGACAAGTATTGTATGAAAAAGCAATTGATATTGCCAGGGAGAAAAATGCTGAATACGTTTGGTTAGGTGTTTGGGAAGAAAACCCAAGAGCAATTCGTTTTTATGAGAAGAATGGTTTTGTGGAATTTGATAAGCACATTTTTAAGCTAGGTGAAGATGAGCAAACAGATATTATGATGAAGTTGGTTTTAATAAACTAATTAGCTATTCCAGAGTAATCTATATTTTTTATCCGCATCATATTGATTAGCCTGTTTTTCAATATTAAAATACCTGTCTTTTCTTGGGTCATTTCCTACACCAGCAATATATGCCCAATTGCCCCAATTGCTGCATACATCATAGTCTATCAATTGTTCTTCAAAATAAGCAGCACCGTATCTCCAATCTAAATTTAAATCATTGCACAAATAACTCGCTACGTTTTGTCTCCCTCTATTACTCATAAAACCTGTTAGTTTTAATTCTTTCATATTCGCATCCACAAAATCAACTCCCGTTTCGCCGTTTATCCAGTTCATTAAAGCATCTTGATTATGTGGGCCAAATTTTGTTTCATCTTTTTTAATTCCGTTTTTGAAGAATAATTTTTCTTTATGTTTTTTCATCATAAAGCGAAAGTAATCTCTCCATAATAATTCGAACACTAACCAATAGGTTGAATCATTTGCACCGTTTTTTTCTTCATACAATTTTAGTGAATGGTATATCTGTTTGGGCGAGATACATCCTAATGCCAACCATGACGAAAATTTAGAAGAGTAGTCTGAACCAATTAATTGATTTCGTGTTTCTTTATAATTGGAAACTAATTTACTTTCATCAAAATAGTAATTCATTCGTTCTAGCGCAGCATTCTCTCCGCCAATAAAATCAATAGCAGCACGGCTATCCATTTTTATATAATTTAGATTTAAATCTGAAAGTGAAGGTAAATTCATTGATGTTATTGAAGGCGATTTGATAGATTTTGGTGTAACAAACACATCCCTAATTTCGGATTCTTTTTCTACCTTACGTCTAAAATCAGTAAGCACATCTGGAATGTCTTTGATTGAAAAGGGTAAATCTTGTGCGTGGTACAAAGTGCTTGTGCTAAAAACCTCGAATGAACAGTTTAATGGCCAAACTTTTTCTTCTACTTCTGTTTGTGTTTTTATCTCCTCAGGTGCAACTTCTTTTTTTGCGTAAATTTTTGTTGCTTTGTATTCAATAACCAATTTGCGCAGCTCTTCAGCTGGATTTCCTTTAACAAGCAAAAGACCTGAGCCTAGTTTTCTTAAATTATCGTCTAAGTTTTGTAAAGATTGTAATAGGAACTGAGTTCTTATAGCTCCTTTTTTTTAAACCAAATTCATTTGTTTTGTAATGTTCATCATCGAAACAATATACCGGAATAATTTGATTGCTGTTTTCAATTGCTCTAACTAAGGTTTCATTATCATGCAATCTTAAATCCGTTTTAAACCAAACAATTGCCGTTTTCATATTATAAATTATTTATATTTTGTAAATAGATGTTTGCTTGTTCTAATAGCTCTGCTTTTTGTGCAGGCTCCATTCTTCTCCAAACGTTATACATCATTCCTATACGTGGATTCTTACTTAATTTACTTTCGTGCTTGTCATAAAAATTCCAATACAAACTATTAAACGGACATGCCTTATCTCCAGTTTTTTTTGCTTTGCTATAATAGCATGAACTACAATAATGACTCATTTTATCTATATAAGCAGCTGAGCTCACATAGGGTTTTGTTCCAACAATGCCGCCATCAGCAAATTGACTCATGCCTCGAGTGTTTGTTATTTCTACCCAATCCAATGCATCAATGTAAATTCCTAGATACCAAGCGTCCACTTCTTCAGGATTTACTCCTGCCAGTAACGCAAAGTTTCCTGTTATCATTAAGCGTTGTATGTGATGCGCGTACGCAAAATCTAATGATTGTTTTATACTATGCTTTAAGCAATTCATTTTTGTATTGCCTGTCCAATACCATTCAGGTAGTTTTTCGGTATGCTCTAAATAATTTAGCGTAGCGTATTCGGGCATTTTGTTCCAATAGATTCCACGCATGTACTCACGCCAACCAAGTATTTGACGCACAAAGCCTTCTAGCTGATTGTATTCAATTTCATTTGGCCGTTTCTCCCATTCATTAATTGCCGCATTAATAACTTCCAATGGCGATAACATTTTTGTGTTTAATGAAAAGGAAATACGTGAATGATATAATGACCATTCGTTAGGCATCATCGCATCCTGATAAGTACCAAAAAGTGGCAAACATTCACTAACAAAAAAACTTAATAACTCAAGCGATTGTTCGCGATTAATTGGCCAAATAAATTGTAATGAATTGATTTTTCCAATTGATTTTACTGTTGTTGTAGCTAATTCGTTTGCTATTTCGCTCACATCATTATTAAACAAAAGCGGGGCAATTGGTTTGTGATTAGCAGGTAGTTTTTTTCGGTTATCACCGTCGTAGTTCCATTGCCCAGTTAAAGGCTTATCTCCATTCATTAACACATTATATTTTTTGCGCATGTGACGATAAAAACTTTCCATTAAGAATGTTTTTTTGTCTTTGAAAAAAGTCCCCAATTCATCGCGTGTGCTTAAAAAATGTTCGGTATCACAAACTGAATGAGTAATTGTTAGTTTATTTACCAATTCCTGCAATAGTTGATCTACCCTATATTCATCTGGCAATTGGTATTCGAAATGAGTAAAATTATTTTCTTTAATTAAACTTAAAATGTTTTTTCCAAAACTTTGTTTGTTGTTTTTATCAGTTAGTTTGTAATAGATAACCTTATTTTTTTTCTTTCTTAGTTCATCTGCAAAGGCACGCATGGCAGCAAAGAATCCAACGATTTTTTGAATATGCTGATTAGCATAATCAGTTTCGCTTCTTATTTCCATAAGTACGTAACTAACATTTGTTTCTGCGTTTTTATACCAACTATGTTCGCTATTTAATTGGTCGCCTAAAATGAGACGTAGTGTTTGATTATTTTTCATTTGTTCTTTTTTATTGATCTGCATCTATCGCTGCAATAAATAACACGTTCCCAATTTTTCTCCCATTTTTTTCGCCATGAAAAAGGCTTGTTGCAAACTGCACATACTTTACTTGGTAAATTTTCTTTCTTAACACCTTTCATTAATTTGGAGATTGAAATTTTATTATGGATTTATTTTGTTGTTTTTTTATTGGCCTTCTTCATTCTTGCTCTCTCACTATTTACATGTTTATTTAGAATCCTTTGCCCCTCTGTTTTTACATCATCGTTTTTTCGATATTGCCAAACTTTTTCGCTTGCGTATTTTCTAGTTTCTTCAATATCTACAATAGGGTAGGGGTAATCTTTTCCAATTTCACATTCGTATAATTGTTGATCCATTAAGCTTAATTTCCATGGGTCGTGTATTAAGTGAGCTGGAATTTTTACTAATTCGGGAATCCATTGTTTAATAAATACAGCTTCGGTATCATGGTCTTCTGAATTTTTTATTGGATTGTAAATTCGAATAGTGTTAATTCCTGTAACGCCCGACTGCATTTGTAATTGAGGATAATGAATGCCAGGTTCGTAATCTAAAAACTGACGAGCTAAAAAATGTAGTTCTCTCCAATCTTGCCACAGATTAAACACAAAGAAGGAAACTACCATGGCGCGCATTCTAAAATTAATATAACCCGTTTGTATTAAACAACGCATGCATGCATCAATCAGTGGGACGCCTGTTTTACCCTCTTGCCAAGCTTTTATGTAGGTTTTGTTTTTTGGTTTTATTAAATTATCATAAGCACGATTTACATTTTCAAATTCCATTCTGCACTCATCTTCAAATTTTTGAATGAAATGGCAATGCCAATGTAAACGAGAAATAAAATTACTTAAAGCTCTTTTATTGGTTGACTTTTCATAATGTTGCATGGTGTACTGATATACCATCCGCATGCTTATATTTCCATAGGCTAAATAGGGAGATAAACGACTGCATCCTTTCCTGCTTAAACTTGGTTTAGAAATATGTTTGCTATAGTTTACATAACGTTCTTTGATGAAACTTTCCATGTAACGCCAAGCCCAGTATTCTCCTCCTTGTTGGAAGTTTTTATTTCGAGTTGTTATTTCGTTAGGAAGATTTTCTCCTTTGATTGAATTATATATCGTTTCTTCTAATTTGCAGAAATCCCAATTTTCTTCATTTACTAGTTTTGGAAATTCGGTCATTTTTTGTTGCCAACGTTCGTCCCAATTATTGCGTGATTTAAGTCGCCTAATAACTCCGTTGGTTTGATATTCTTTCCAATTAATATTTTTTTCTTTGAAAAATTTTGAGATTGCTATATCTCTTTCAAAACTTATTTTATTGCCAATCTCTTGGTGAGAAAAAACGGTTTTAATGTTGAACCGCTCAGCAAGCTTTGTAAATACTATTTGAGCTTCGTTATGAAAAATATAAATCTGAGTATTTATTTTTTTTAATTTTTCTTGCATCTCTTGAAGAGATTCGTAAACAAAACGCCAATGTCTTACATCACTGTCATCATAAGCAATTAAAGAAGGTTCGAAACAATAGATTAACAACAGAGGAATCTCTTGTTGTTGAGCGGTATAAAGCGGCTCATGATCCGTAAATCGTAAATCACGTTTGAACCAAACAATATTAATATCTATTTTATCCAATATTATTTGGGTTAAGAATCATGAATGAAGAAATGCGAAGCGAAGGAAGACAGATAGAATTAATCATTTATTTATGTTTAGCTTTTGTTAAAAAAGATTAAACAAATATAATGAATTACTTTCTTTTATATAGAATTATGTTTCCAAATCAGTAGAACGCAAAATGTGTTTATGTTAATTATTCTTTTATGTGACCAATTAAATGAAAAACTTTTTACCTTTGTCATTATTACTTATCTCAATAATGTTTAAAATATTGAAAATCAATACAGCAATTATACTCGTAATAGTATTTTTTTTTAAATTACTTGTTGTAGATTTTAATGTTATTTTTTCAATAAAATCAATTGATTCAAGAGATTTAGTAAAGGAGAATTATTCTGAATCTAAGCGCACACAACTTTATAGTAGTACTGAAAATTCCGATTTATCTCTTCTCGAAATCTGTGAAGAAGATACGGATGGTGATGATGATGAAATTAAACTGAGTTCATTTCTTGTAACAAATTTACTTTTTGTTTTATCTGATGCCAGTTTAAGAAATGGCGACTCAAGCATTTTACATTTTAATAACTACAAGTTTTTTACATATTCATATAGATATCTGCAACTTCAGGTTTTTAGAATATGATTATACTCTGAACCAAAGAAGTATAATTTGAAAATTTATTTATATTATTTCTCATATCTAGGTTCATAGCCTTTGGCTCCGTTGGAGTGTGTAAACTCAATTCGTTGTTTCAGCTCTAAATCAATTCTTAAGTATTCATTTAAAATTTAATTCATTATGAGAAAGTTACTCATGGTTATTTGCATGTTTTCTATCTTATTAGGCGTAGCATGCCATTCGGAGAAGGAAGAAGAAGTAACGAAAGAAAATGTTTTGGTTACCAGTCCATTAAAATTAGACACATTTATTATTAAGGATTATGTTTGCCAAATTCGCTCGGCTCAGCATATTGAGCTTAGGGCGCTCGAAAAGGGTTATCTCCAAAACATTTATATAGACGAAGGAGAACATGTGAAAAAGGGGCAATTGATGTTTCAGATTATGCCTTTAATTTATGATGCCGAACTTCAAAAGGCAAAGGCGGAAGCTGATTTTGTGGAGATAGAGTATGAGAATACAAAAAAACTTGCTGAAAGTAACATAGTTTCGCCAAACGAACTTGCGTTAGCAAAAGCAAAATTTGAAAAGGCTAAGGCTGAGCAAGCATTAGCTCAAGCTCATTTGCAATTCACTGAAATAAGAGCGCCATTCGATGGCATTATGGATCACTTTTATGTAAGACTAGGGAGCTTGGTTGATGAGGGAGATTTGCTCACTACTTTGTCAGATAATAGTGAAATGTGGGTTTACTTTAATGTTCCAGAGGTAGAGTATCTAAATTATAGCACTCAGCCAAAATCTGACAGTTTGCAGAGAGTAAATTTATTGATGGCTAATAATCAGTTGTTCGAATATTCAGGACTAGTTAAAACAATTGAGGCTGACTTTAATAATGAAACTGGAAACATTGCATTTCGTGCTACTTTTCCAAACCCTAAAGGGCTTTTGCGACATGGTGAAACAAGGAATATTCAAATGCTAGTTCCTTTGAAAAATTCACTAATCATTCCACAAAAATGCACTTACGAAGTGCTGGAAAAAAAATATGTATTTCTTGTAGATGAAAACAACATTATTCATTCTAAAGAAATTTCTATTAGTGCGGAAATGCCAGATTTATATGTAATACGAGATGGTTTGACTGAAAAAGAAAGGATTGTCTTGGAAGGTATTCGGAAGGTTAAGGATAATGATAAAGTAACTTTTGAGTATGAAAGTCCAAAATCGGTGTTGCCAAAATTGAAAATTTATGTTGAGTAATTTGAATTTAAAAAAATAATATATGTTTAGTAAATTTATACATCGGCCAGTATTTGCAATAGTCATAGCACTGGTAATAATATTTCTCGGAATACTTTCAATTAAAACATTGCCTACCTCACAGTTTCCTGAGGTAGCTCCTCCTGTAGTAATGGTTTCTGCGTCTTATCCGGGAGCCAGCGCTAAATCATTAGTAGAGTCTGTTATCATTCCGCTTGAGCAATCTATTAATGGGGCATGGGGTATGCGTTACATGTCTTCCGATGCTACAAGCGCTGGAGAAGCAAATATTCAAGTTGTATTTGAACCAGGTACAGATATTAATCAGGCATTGGTTCAGGTTTCCAATCGGGTTCAGCAGGTAACAAACCGGCTGCCTGTATTAGTTCAACGAGAAGGTGTGGTAATTACACCAGTTATCCCAAGTATGCTTATGTATGTTAATTTATATAGCAAAGATAAAAATGCAGATATGAAATTCCTATTCAACTATGCTGGAGTTAATATGGTTCCCGAATTACAACGAATAAAAGGTATTGGTCAGGTAAGGATACTTGGAAGTCGTCAGTATGCTATGCGTATTTGGTTAAATCCTGACAGAATGAGAGCTTATAATATTTCGCCTGATGAAGTAATGGAAGCTATGAATGAGCAAAGTGTAATTGGTAAGCCTGGGAGAATTGGAAGAGGTGATAGTAAAAAATCAGAGGCGCTTGAATATGTTTTAACATACACCGATCGATTTAGTGATGCTAAGCAATATGAGGAAATTATTGTAAAGGCCAATGCAAATGGTGAGATACTCAGATTGAAAGATGTTGCTACGATTTCTTTGGGAAGTGAATATTATGATATTTACTCGAATATGAATGGAAACCCATCAGCAGCAATTGTACTAAAACAAACCTATGGAAGTAATGCAAGTGATGTAATTGCAAATGTAAAAACGGAATTAGAAGAGATGAAAAAGAATTTTCCGGCTGGTATGGACTATGAAATTAGTTATGATGTTTCAAATTTTCTTGATGCCTCAGTTGAGAATGTAATGCACACCTTACGAGATGCATTTATTTTAGTTGCATTGGTTGTTTTCATTTTTTTAGGTGATTGGCGCTCTACTTTAATCCCAATAATTGCTGTCCCTGTTTCGTTGATAGGTGCTTTTTTTGTGATGCAACTTTTTGGATTAACCATTAACATGATTACTTTATTTGCGCTTGTGTTAGCTATTGGCATCGTGGTTGATGATGCGATTGTTGTTGTTGAAGCGGTTCACGCTAAGATGGAAGAGGAAAGCATATCTCCATACAATGCGGTTAAAAAAGTTATTAAGGAAATAAGTGGTGCAGTTATAGCGATTACATTACTGATGGTTTCAGTGTTTATTCCAATTTCATTTATGTCGGGCCCAGTTGGCACATTTTATAGACAATTTTCAATTACTATGGCTTCAAGTATTGTTTTGTCAGGAATTGTTGCACTTACTGTAACGCCTGTTTTGTGCGCCATGATTTTAAAGAATAATCATGGGAAGCCAAGAAAAAAAACGTGGATGAACCGATTACTTGATAGTTTTAATAGAGGATTTGAAAAGATTACAAGTGGTTATGTTTGGTTGTTAAGATTGATAGCTCATCGCCGATTAATCACAATTGGATTGTTTGCGGTATTTGCATTTGGAATTTTCGGCATTAGTAATAACCTTCCTTCTGGATTTATTCCTGCTGAGGATCAAGGAATGTTATATGCAATTATTCAAACTCCTCCTGGTTCTACGTTGGAGCGAACAAATGACTTGTCAAACAAACTTGAGAAAATTATTCAGAGTGTTGAAGGTGTTCAGTCTGTTTCATCTATTGCTGGTTATGAAGTATTAACGGAAGGTAGAGGTTCTAATGCGGGAACATGTTTGATAAATTTGAAACCTTGGTCGGATAGAGAGCACACTGTAAATGAAATTATTTTGGAATTGGAAGAAAAATCAAAAGTAATTCCTGGAGCAACTATTGAATTCTTTGATCCTCCCGCGCTTCCAGGATTTGGTGCAGCCGGTGGTTTTGCACTTCAGTTATTAGATAAAACCAATAGTGGAGATTATAATCAGCTTGAAAAAGTAACAAGTGATTTTATAGTAGAACTGAAAAAGCGAAAGGAAGTTACGGGATTATTTACTTTTTTCAGCGCAAATTACCCGCAGTATGAAATTCAAATAGATAATCAAGCGGCAATGCAAAAGGGAGTATCAATTGGCAACGCAATGAATACCCTCTCGATTTTTGTTGGGAGTACTTATGAACTTGGCTTTATCAAGTACCAACGTTTTTTTAAAGTGTTTGTTCAAGCAGCCCCAGAGTATAGAAAAATTCCAAGTGACATAATGAATTTATATGTGAAAAATAACCGTGATGAGATGGTTCCTTTTTCTGCTTTTATGAAGATAAAGAAGACTCAAGGTGCTAATGAAATAAATCGTTATAACATGTATAATACCGCTGCCATTCGTGGGGCGTCAGCAAATGGATACAGCAGTGGGGAGGCAATAGCAGCTGTGCAAGAGGTTGCAAAGAAAACATTACCTAATGGTTACGGTATTGATTGGGCAGCACTTTCGTATGATGAAACGAGAAGAGGGAATGAGGCTGTTTATGTTTTTCTAATTGTTTTAGTATTTGTATATTTTGTTCTTGCTGCACAATATGAAAGTTTTATTATTCCATTAGCAGTTATTTTTTCATTGCCAGCTGGAATATTTGGTTCTTTCCTTTTAATAAAGTCATTGGGACTTGCCAATGATATTTATGCTCAGATAGGATTAGTAATGTTGGTTGGATTACTTGGAAAGAATGCAGTACTAATTGTTGAGTTTGCACGGCAAAAACAACAAGAAGGTTATAGTGTATTAGATGCGGCTATTGAAGGAGCTAAGGTTCGATTTAGACCAATTCTAATGACATCATTTGCATTTATAGCGGGATTAATTCCACTTGTAATTTCTCATGGTGCAGGTGCAATTGGAAATCGTACTATTGGAACTTCTGCTCTTGGAGGCATGTTATTCGGGACAATTTTTGGTGTTGTAATTGTTCCTGGCTTGTATTTATTTTTGCTAAAATTGCTGAAGGAAGAAAGCTTATAAGAGATGAAGAGGAAAATCCTTTAACTGAAGGTTTTGTAAACGTAATTGATAGTTTCCCACAAGAAGAAAATAAAGAAAATGAAAAATAGAAACATGGTTTTTTATTTAGTTGTAGCGATAGCTGCACTAATTTTAGTTGCTTGCAGTATTCCAAACTATGGAAGAAAAGTGGAGAATAGGAATTTACCCATTCAATACTTCACAGCAAGCGATTCTATTAATTCGGCTAAAATGAGTTGGAGGTTTTTTTTCAAAGATTCTAACCTTGTAGCGCTTATTGATACCGCATTAAAAAACAATCAAGAGCTCAATATTTTTTTGCAGGAAGTTAATATTTCAAAAAATGAAATAAGAGCAAAGAAGGGCGAATATATTCCTTTTGTAGGTATAGAGAGCTTTGCTGGTGTTGATAAAACTGGGAGATATACAAGTAAAGGCTCGAGTGACGCTAATAATGAGATTATGCCTGGTAAGGATTTTCCTGATCCTTTACAAAACTATAACTTTGTATTAAATGCATCTTGGGAGGTTGATATTTGGAAAAAATTACGTAACGCTAAAAAATCCGCACTCTATAAATACCTCGCAACTAAGGAAGGGAAAAATTTCATGGTTACACATTTAATTTCTGAACTAGCGAATTCGTATTATGAGTTGATTGCGCTCGATAACCAATTAACTGTACTGAAAGAAAATATTGTAATACAACAAAACGCATTGGAAATTGTTAAGCTTGAAAAGATTTCAGCAAAAGTTACAGAGTTAGCGGTGCGTAGATTTGAAGCAGAGTTGATGAAAAACCAAAGTACGCAGTTCTACATACAACAGTCTATATTTGAAACTGAGAATAGAATTAATTTTTTGGTAGGAAGATTCCCACAATTTGTAAAACGCAATGGGCAAAACTTGAATGATTTTTTAATTGATACTATTCATTCAGGTATTCCATCCCAGCTACTAGAAAATCGTTCAGATATAAGACAAGCAGAACTAGAACTTGCAGCTGCTAAATTAAATGTAAATGTTGCCAAGGCTAATTTTTACCCAACTTTTACTATTAGAGCAGAAGTTGGATTTGAGGCTTTTAATCCCAAGTTTTTATTGAAAACGCCAGAGTCAATTATGTATTCCTTGGCAGGGCAGTTAGTTGCTCCATTGATAAATAGAAATGCAATTAAAGCAAATTATTATTCTGCCAATGCAAAACAGATACAAACCGTTTATAATTATGAACGTACTGTTTTAAATGCGCATGTTGAAGTTGTTAATCAATTGTCGAACATTAGTAATCTCGAAAAAAGCTATGAACTTAAGTTGAAGCAGGTAAATGCACTTACTGAATCGATTAATATTTCGCTTTTACTTTTTAAATCAGCGCGAGCAGATTATATGGAAGTTTTACTTACGCAAAGGGATGCACTAGAATCGAAATTTGAATTGATTGAAACAAAAAAACAACAATTTCATGGAAAAATTAACCTTTATAAAGCTTTAGGAGGAGGGTGGAAATAAGTTAGTTTTTGAATATAAAATTAATGAAAGAGTTCTATACGAACTGTTTACATTTAAGTGTAATGTAAGGTGTATATTTAAGTATAAATTAATTGTATATACAATTAATTTATACCGTATATTTGCTTTTGGTAACATTCCCTAATCAATTTAAAATTTTTGTTTTTCTTTATTTTCTAAGGTCGGGAAGAGTTTTAATTTGCAGATGTTCCTAGGGATTAAGATTTTTAACTCAACTAAATTAAATGAACAATTTAAAGATAAATAGGTTTCTTATTACATTAATTTTTGGTTTATCTATTTCGTTTTCATCAAGTGCTCAATGTCCTGTAATTTCAATTGATTTATTGGATCAAGCAAGTGTTAATTCTTTTCCTACAGATTATCCGGGATGCAACTTTATACCTGATGGAATTGATTTAAAGATTCTAGGGAATGATATTATTGATTTAACTCCTTTACAGCAACTAACAGGCACTGATGGTGTTTTGGAAATTAGAAATTGCCCAAACTTAAATTCTCTTGCTGGTTTAGAAAACATTGCAAAAATAGGTAATGACCCACTTGATGGATTTATATTGAGGGAATTACCCGCACTAACAACGCTTAGTCCATTAAGTAATTTGGATTCGATTACTGGTGAATTTACTATAAGAACCTGTCCGCAGTTAGCTAATTTAGTAGGATTGAATAATTTAAATTATGTAAATGGTTCAGTTATTATTAGAGAAAATGATTCGCTAGTAAGTTTACAGGGTTTAAATGCACTAAATTATATAGGAGAAACGCTTGAATTAGTTTTAAATCCTACTCTAACAAACATAAGTGCGCTAAGTAATGTTGATGCCATTGTTGGGGGTATAGAAGGTGGTGTGTTTATTGAAGCAAATAATGAGTTGGAATCGCTTGTTGGATTGGGTAATTCAAATACTGTTATTGGGAGTAATTTAGATTTGTTATTGAATGATTCTTTAGCTTTTTGTTCTGTCCCTTCAATTTGTAATTACCTTGCGAACCCACCAATTGGAGCTGTTATTACTATAAATGCGAATGTAGTTGGATGTAGTACTCAGCCAGAAATTGAAAATGGATGTTTGAGTGTTTCATTGAGCAATGTGGTTAATTCGGCGCATGTGTTTGTACTACACACTAACCCTGCTAACAATGAGCTTGTGGTAGAGACTAACTTAAGAACTTCAAGTATTCTTGTATTTAATTCTTTAGGAAAAACAACAATTTTTGTCCTTACAAAAGGGATAAATAGTATTGATGTTAGTGATTGGGCGCAAGGAGTTTATTATATAGGATATGAAGAGAATAAGATTTTGAAATGGATAAAATTGTAAAGTGCTTTTAAGTGAAATTAATTTATCACTTAACAATAAAATAAATTTGATTTCCTGAGTTATTTTCTCTTCATCCTTTTTCTCATGCAATCCCAATAAGGTTTTGTATAGTTAACGAAAATTTCTTCACCAGCTTTTATGTTTCTTGATGAAACAATAAAACACTTATCATCAAAGATTACAAAGTCACTGTTGTTTCGTAGGCCTTTTACGCGTGTTATACCTGCAGCATCATTTGCATAACGCGCTTTATATTGCGGAGTATATAATGAGTCAATACATAATTCTTTACGCAAATAAAAAAGATAATGATCTTGTTCTTTTCTTGCTCTGCGACGATATTCTTTATAACCTATAATCTCTCCACGGTACTCAATTACTTTCGCATCTTTTCGAATTGCTTTTGTTGTGAACAAACCTTTTCCTGCTCCAGGTAGCTTTGATTTTTTAATTATTAGCGCCATAGTATTAGAGTGCAATAATAGCAATAATCTGTGAAGAAATTAATTCATATTGTGTATAGTCTATATCAATCAAATCATCTTGATCTTTTATTTATTTCCCTTGCGTAGATTTTATTGAAAAAACATACTTATAAACTGCATCCTTTTCTAAATCTGATATTTTCGCTCTTTGAGCCATGTCATCAATAATATTTTTCCATTGTTCTTCATCATGGGAATAAATACTAACTGTACCATGACATTGAATGCAGGCCCCTTGGGTATAAATTAAATAACCTTCTTGTAATTTAGCTAAACTTGCATCTGGATACTTTATATTAATTGCACTTAACTCTTCTTGCCCTGGAGGGTAAATCCCATCGTTTGACTTAGTAGCAGAAAATGAAGGTGTTGCAGGAGTTGCGACCACAGGACTGCTAGCTACTGAGTTAGTTTTTCTAACTTTTTTAGAATTACTGCATGCTGAAACAATCAGTGAAATAATGATTGCCAATAAAAGTTTATTTTTTTTCATTTTCAAATTTAAATTATTTATTTGTAATTTCAGTTATTTAATTAGCAACCTTCGCTTCTACCAAATAGGCTCATTAAATAAGCTTTATTAAGATCTTCATAACAACGATTTTTTGTTTTTAATAGAAACCACTCTGGTGTTTTATCATTAATTGTAATGCCTTTTGGTTCACTTCTGTTTACAACCTTAATTTTAGGTTCTACTTTATTTTTCTTGCCACAGTTTAAAAGAAGCATTACTAATGTTATAATTAAAATAGGTGTTTTCATTTTATTTGTTAGATTTAAAATTCTTCATCCAAAAGTAACTTACTTTTTTATTTGAATTTGTTACAGATTAGTTATTGACCTGTTATCGACTTGTTAATTTTATTGATTCAGAGGCAAAGCATGCTCTTGAGTTTTTTCATAATGAAGACTAAACAATTTGTGCTGCGAAATTTTCGCGTTAAAAAATGTTGGAATGAAATTATTACAGAAATTGAAAAAAACTTGTAGCAATAGTTAATTTGTTCGAACATTAAAAATAAATCCAACTCCAAATACGTTTTCAATACTTAAACTTTCATCATCTTTTAAGTACTTACGTATTTTGGTAATGAAAACATCTAAACTTCTACCCAAAAAATAATCATTCTCGCCCCAAAGTTCTTTCAGCATGTCTTCCCTCTTTATTACTTTGTTTCTGCGATTAGATAGGTAGTTTAGGATGTCACTTTCTTTTTCTGTTATACGTTTTGATTTGCCTTCGATGCTTATAGATTGATTAACAAAGTCGAATGTGTATTTTCCAATTGAAATGATTTCTGGTTTTCTTTCACTATTATTTTCGGGAATCCGCCTTATAATCGCTTTAATTTTCCAAAGTAATTCTTCTTCATCAAATGGTTTTGTTATGTAGTCATCAGCTCCTAAATCATAACCAGTTAGTTTATCTTCTTTCAAAGATTTTGCTGTAATAAAAATGATAGGTGTTTTATTGTCCTTTGCTCTAATTTCTTTCGCAAGCGTAAAGCCATCTCGTTTGGGCATCATCACATCTAATAAACATAAATCAAATCGAGCGTTTTGAAATGCTTTTAATGCCATATCACCATCTTTACATAGCTTTACTTCAAAACCTTCAGTCTCCAAATAATCACTGAGGAGAACGCTTAAATTAAGATCGTCTTCAGCAAGTAGTATTTTTGGTTTTCCTTTATGCATTGGGTAAAGTTATAGTAAATGTTGTTCCATTGCCTAGTTCACTTTCTAATTCAATTGCCCCGCCGTGTAATTCGATAATTTTTTTTACATAAGCTAATCCGAGTCCAAAACCTTTTATGTCATGCACATTGCCTGTTGGTACTCTAAAATATTTCCCAAAAACTTGTTTATGATATTGCTTATCAATACCAATACCTTTGTCGGTTATAGTAATAATTAAATGTTGGTCTCTATTTACTGTTTGAATATTTATTGCGGGTTTTTCTTTGGAATATTTAATCGCATTATCAATCAAATTAGAAAATGCATTTGCAAGATGAGTTTTATCTCCTGTCACTACAATGTTATCAGCATTCAGATTTAATTTTAAATCTCCTTGTTTGTTCTCAATTTGTATGTTAATTGATTTTAAACAATCGCTTAAGAGTTGATGAAAATCTAATTCTGTTTTTTGTAATGGAATTTCTCCTCTTTCAAGCGCAGTCATGCTTAGTACTTGCTCAACTTGCAATCTTAATTTTTCGTTCTCTTCAAGTATAATACTTGAGTAATGTTTTATTTTTTCTTCATTTTTACTAGTTGAATCCTTTGTAATCATTTTGCCCGCAAGTGAAATATTTGTTAATGGTGTTTTAAATTCGTGAGTCATGTTGTTTAAAAAATCTGTAGTATGCTCGGCTATCCTTTTTTCAGCTATGAGCGATAAGGTGGTTCGCCAAAATAATATAAGTACAATAAGTATAAGCACAACTGCTGTTATGAAAGGAGCTCCCATCTCACTAAGGATAGATTCTTCTTTATTTGGAAATGTAAGTTTTAATTCCCATCCATTTTTATTAGATAATTCGTCTAAGCTCTTTGTGTAACAAGCCTGTTCAGGTTGTTTGTCAGAATTGGAAGCATTAATGTTTGTATCAAGCATTAATGGCATTGGTGGCATGGATGGTATTACCTCAAAGAAATAATCTGCATGGAAGTTGTAAAAATTCATCTGCTGTTTAAGTAAAGAATCTATTTTTCTCCTCTCATTTTTGCCAGCACCTAATTGTAATTTTTGACTGATTACTTTATCTTTTGAAAGAGATTCAGTTACTCTTGCTCTCACGATAGTTGCTTTTTCATTAAATACCTCTTCTTTGTTTTTCGCAGTTTGCGAAATCCAATTTAATTGTATGATTAGTACAATCAATAGTGCAATAGATGAAATTGCGATGAAAATATTTGTTCGGTTCTTTTTCATTGGAATGGAACAAAATTACTCATTTATATGGTAGTTGAACAAGATTAACAAGTCGTTAACAGGTCAATAACTGCTTAGTAACAATAAGCTGTTTAAATTGCCATTACATTTGCAGAACTATAAAGGATTTATTCTTGATTAGTTTATTAATTTAAATAGATAAACATGAAAACCACATTGTTAATTACAATAGCCCTTTTTAATTTGACCTCATTTGCGCAAGATGCTGATAAGAAAATAAGAAAAATAGAAACACTTGAACAAGCTAATACTTTTATTAAAGAGAACCCAAAGCTTAAGGGCGAAATTATTGAAATAAATGCTGGCACCGATAGTTCGGACTTAGCTAAAAAAATTATTGCAAGCAAAGCGGAAGGCTCTGTAGCTCTTGGTGGTAATACATATAGAGTAATCGACTATAGAAAATCTTCTTTACTTAAACTTAGTTATATTAATTTGCTTGTAGAGAATCTTTCGCTACATCAAATAGATTCAATTAGAAAAGTAATTATTGCTAAATATAATAGTGGAATAACTTTTTCTGCTTTAGTAAAGCAATATAATACGGACGGTAATCCAAATTCGGAGTTGGGATGGTTTTCGGAAGATATGTTTGTTCCAGAATTTGCTACTGCAATAAAGGAGCACAGAAAGGATGAACTATTTACAATAGACCTTCCTTGTAAAACATGGTATTACGTGATATTAAAAACAGGCGATGATAGAGTAGTAAAAGTTTATTCAGTTTTAAAAATAGAGAGTGGCAAGTAGTGATGTTTCTCGCTAAAAGAAAAGTCGTCAATTTTGACGGCTTTTTGTGTTTTATTCTATTTTGTTTTCTCTATTTCTAATTTTATCAATTGGATGCGTGAATAATATAACAATTCTGTGTCAACATATAATGTGTATGCCTATGATTGTAGTCATATTTGATGTTCCATAATAAAAGTATGGGAACATCTAGGAATGTAAAATCATTTAAGCAAAACTAAAGTGGAAAAGAAAAAATTAACAACAGCATCTGGTATTCCGTATACCCAAAATGAAAACTCGCTAAGTGTTGGAGCAAGAGGCCCTTTGCTACTACAAGATTTTATTTTGCATGAGAAAATGGCGCACTTTAATCGTGAACGTATTCCTGAGCGTGTTGTGCATGCCAAAGGCGCTGGAGCTTTTGGCAGATTTACTGTTACAAATGATATTACTAAATATACTAAAGCAAAATTATTTAGTGAAGTTGGAAACACTTGTAAATTGTTTGCTCGCTTTTCGCAAGTGGGGGGAGAAAAGGGAAGTGCTGATACAGAAAGAGACCCGAGAGGCTTTGCACTTAAATTTTATACAGAGGATGGTAATTGGGATTTAGTTGGAAATAATACACCAGTTTTTTTTATAAAGGACCCAAAAAAATTCAGTGATTTTATTCACACGCAAAAACGAGATCCAAAAACGAATTTAAAAAGCCCAACGATGATGTGGGATTTTTGGAGTTTAAATCCTGAAAGTTTACATCAAGTAATGATTTTGATGAGCGATAGAGGTACGCCTTTTTCATACCGATTTATGCATGGTTTTGGAAGCCATACTTTCTCTATGATAAATGATGCTGATGAAAAGGTTTGGGTAAAATTCCATTTTATTACTCAACAAGGAATTAAAAACTTTAATGCTAAAGAAGCAAATGAAATGCGTGGGATAGATCCAGATCATGCTCAACGAGATTTGGTTGAAGCCATTGCAAATAAGGAGTTTCCCAACTGGGAAATGAAAATACAAGTAATGACAACTATACAAGCAAAAATATTTCCTTTTAATCCCTTTGATGTTACAAAAGTGTGGCCTCATGGAGATTTTCCACTCATAGATGTTGGTACTTTTGTACTAGACGAAATTCCAAGAAATTATTTTGCAGATGTAGAGCAAGCTGCATTTGCCCCTGCACATGTTGTTGATGGGATTAGTTATTCTCCGGATAAACTTTTGCAAGGCCGTTTACTATCATACCCCGATGCGCAACGTTATCGTTTAGGCGTTAATTACGAACAAATCCCAGTAAACAAATGCCCATATATGGTTGCTAATTATGAGCGTGATGGTAGCATGAGTGTAAATGGAAACGGAGAAGATAATGTAAATTATTTTCCTAATAGTTTCGATGATATTGCTGTAGATACATCTTATAAAGAATCTAGTATGCAATTGGATGATACCATTGCTGATTGGTACGATAGAAATGGTGAAGGAGATAATGACCATTATACTCAGCCTGGAATTTTGTTTGCAAAGACGATGAACGATGAAGAACGTAAAAACACCGCTTCTAATATTGTTGAATCAATGAAAGGAATTTCAGGCGATAAGAAGAATGAAATTATCAATCGCCAACTTTGTCATTTCTTTAGGGTAAATGTAGATTTGGGAACAGCTGTAGCGCATGGATTGGGAATTGAAATTGATCAAAATGGAATGCAGCATTAAATTGCTTTGATTAAGAGTAAAGGAAGTGTAAAGCGATATTAGCTCGAAAAAATTGCCGGGCGAATAATTAATGCATTAGCTTCAAGTTTGAAGTAATTCTTTTGTACAAATCCAATTTTTCATTTTGTTTTTTTGAGAGAGCCTAAGACTTTGAGTACAAGTTTTACTCAATAGAATTTAATTGCAAAAGCTACTTATTTTCCTTTATGATTTTTAGTCCTTTCGTCCAACGAATTAATTCAGTTAACATCGTTTCCGCTGCTTTGTGAGAAATTTCATTAGGCACAAATTCGTTTTTGTCATTTATAAATTGGGCAAACATTGAAAAATTTACACCCATCGTTAAAGGGACTACACTCATTGTAGCTAAATCGGACTTTAAACTGTTGGCTGCCCTTGTTCCTGCAGAAATTCCACCATAACTTACTATACCCGCTGCTTTGTACGCCCATTCAAGTGCTAGATATTCAATTGCATTGCGCAAAGGAGCAGGATAATTGTAATCGTATTCTGCAGTTACAAAAATAAAGGCATCAGCACTATCTATTTTTGCACTCCAATCTTTTGTATGTTGATGCTCATATTTTTTTAGCATTGGATGCTGAGCTTCGTTCATCATAGGAAGATTTATTTCTCCTAAATCAAGAACTTCAACATTAAATGCGCCATTCTTTATTGCTTTTTCTGCAATCCAATTTGCAATTAACGGTCCCTTTCTTCCAGGGCGTATTGTTGATGATATTATTTTTAAATTGTGCATGTTTTTTAGTGTAATGTAGCCTTTTTTATTGAGCGTGATTTTTTATTTTTTTGTAAAATTATTGGATGTGTAATATATGTAAGTTGTTGTAACTATTTTGTAATGATATCATAGTCTAGTATGAGTTACTTTGTTTTATAGTTTAGCATAAACAAATAAAACAAAAAACATGTCAACTACAACAAACCACACAGCAGAAGTGAAAAAAGTAACTCCTGAAGAAAACAAAAGAAACATTGAGAACCACAAAAAAATTGCAAGTCATTTAGAATTGGCAGCAAAAAATCACGTTGACGCAGCTAATCATCATGAAAAAGAAAATCATGAAAGAGCAGCTTTTAGCACGCTTGCGGCTCATGGTCACACTACACTTGCAATTGAAGCTCAGAAGGAAGCTGCAAAAAAACATGCTTTAGACGTTAAGATGTAATTCCATTTAGATAAATTAAAAGCATCCTTCGAAAGTAGGGTGCTTTTTTGAGTTTAATTAACTTATATACATTTCTCATAAGGTATATATTAGAGCTGCAAAAATTAAGTAATTGAGATTTACAATCTTTCCGAAAAAAATCCTTATTTTCACTTAATCCTAATTAACTATTTGTTAAAGAACTATGGCGGTGCAGAAAAGAGTGAATGAATTTGATTCCTCATTATTTCATGAAGAACTTGAGAAGAGAGCTACTTTTACTGATGACCAATATCAGCAGTTTTTAAAGTTATGGGAATTTAAAAAATTTAAGCGTAACGAATTTATTTTGAAGGCAGGTGAGGTGCCAAAGTTTTCTATGTTTGTTTTAAAAGGTTGTTTAAGACAATACATAGTAAATGAAAAAGATGAAGAAACGATTGTTTATTTTGCAGAAGAAAGACATTTTATTGGCGATTTACTTTCTCTAAGAAATAAAGCAATTTCGAATTATAATTTTCAGGCAATTGAGGAATGTGAATTACTTACCATTAGTGCCGAAAATTGGGAGTATGCTTTTACTCATTTTCCTTGGTGGGCTCAAGTACATTTGGCAGGCTATCAAAAATGGGTTGCCCTAATGCAACAACAGCTAGCGGAGAGTCATACATTGTCAGGCGAGGTGAGGTATTTAAATTTGCTAAAGTCTAAACCTAAATTATTTCAACGCGTCCCTCAACATTATATAGCTTCTTATTTAGGTATAAGCCCCGAAACCTTAAGCCGAATCCGTAAAAAAATAGTAAACGAGTAAATTTCTTGACAAAAGTCAACGTTTTTTGGGAGCCCCTTTCTATACTTTTGTCTCATAATTTTAAATATAAATATGGCAAATAAAAAAACAGTGTTAGTTATTGGAATTGATCCAGCGCTAATTGATTTTACTACTCCTGAATTTGCAGCAATGCCAGGACTTACAGCAGAAAAGGTTGAAATGGGCATTAAGAACTCGATTAAACAATTGAATGAAATCGGATATGATGCTCATTTATGCTGGACAGATTTTGGTGCTACAGCTAATGATGTAATTAAACAACACTTGAACGAAATTCATTTTGATTGCGTTATCATTGGTGCAGGAATAAGAAAGCCAGATTCAAATTTTTTATTTTTTGAAAAAGCAATTAATGTAATACATGAATATGCTCCTCAAGCAAAAATTTGTTTTAATACCAATCCAATGGATACTGTTGCTTCGGTGCAGCGTTGGGTTTAATAGCTAAACTGGAGTATAACAGACTCATCTCAGACTGTATCTTTTGTTAGAATTAAGCGTTATGCAATAAACCCTTTTTATGCGTATCATTTTATTCTTCATTTTATCCGCTTTTGTTTTGCCGATTATAGGGCAAACATCTTTGTATAAAGAAAAAATTAGAATTAATTATAAGTCAACTTCACTCACTGCTGAAAATATAAAACAAATACGCGGTGCTTGGGAACATTTGCCTCTTAATACGGCTGTTGAATTACTTCTTGTGTCCAAAAAGGAAATAAATAAGTTGAGTCCTGATAAATTGGTAACACTTTCTAAAGCACGAGCAGATGCTATTAAATTGTTGCTTACGACTCAAAAAATAGTGAACTCAAATGACATTGAACTAAATACACGCTCCTTTATTGAGAATGAATCAATTTATGGTACAAGCGCAACTTACAAACATGTAATTAAAGATCCTTATAAAGTTTATTCACTTGTGTTGAGTAAAGAAGTTCCTATGTGCTTTAATTATACAGATGCAGAGCGCAAAGCCTTAAGTTCAAAAGATGCACAAGTGTTTACTATTAGCAGCGATCAAGATGCTATGATTAAAGGAAAGGGTGGAGTTATTGTGCAAATACCTTCTAACTCATTTATTTTACCTGATGGAAAAATAGTAGCAGAAGTGAATATTAAGTTATGGGAGTTTCTTACAATTGATGATATAATTTCGGCCGACCTTTACACAACAAGTGCAGTGCGATTGTTAGAAACGGGTGGAATGATATATATAACGGCAGAGTATCAAGGAACATGTTTAAAGTTATTGCGCAGTTCTAAAATTATAGTAAAATTCCCAACCTACGATAGGTTAGATAGTATGCGAACGTTTAAAGGAGTTCCATTACCACAAATAGTTGACTGGAAACAAACCGAAAATGTAGATATCGTTCCTCCAAAAACAAATATAGAAAGTGGTTCACCTTATGGCGATGGAGACGGGGATAGTGCAAGTATGAATTATTATGTATTAGAATCAAGTGGTTTGGGTTGGATTAATTGCGATCGCTTTTCGGAGGTTGAAGAAAAGGCGGATGTTGCATTTACTTGCTTAGGTAATTTTAATGGAACGGCAGGTTTAATATTTACAGAAATAAATTCTGTTATGCCGGGCGATTTTATGCCTCTAAAAAAGGATAATATTGTTTTTAGCAATGTACCAATAGGAAGGGAAGCTGTTGTGTTAGTTTATGCTATTTCCAAGGATAAGAAAACGGTGTCTTATGCAAGTAAAAAGGTAATATTAGGAAAGCCTTTAACCGAAGAGCTTAAAATGACTGAAGTTAGTTTATTTGTATTTAAAGAGATTCTTAAGTATATTAAGAATTAGGACAATGCGTTTGGCGGAGTAAAATAGAAACCTTGATTTCCATTTTAATTATTTTTCTTATCTTGTTTCATCAAATTTTGATTAGTGAAACACAGATATTTGCTTCTTCTTTATTTTTTTCTGTTTTCTATTTTTGTAGAGGCATCAGTAGATGATTCTCTAAAGTTGATGAAGAATTTGCGTGAGGCGAACAATGCTTCTGAAAAAACACTTGCACTCATTAAACTTTCTGAGTTTTTTCAACAAAATAATCTTGAAAAGGGACTTTCTTATGCTAATGAAGCACTGCAATTAGCTCTAATCGAAGATGACCATAACTTAATTGGTCGGGCTTATCATAATTTAGGTGAAATAAATTACGGTTTAGGCGATTATACTATTTCCATTAAAAGTTATGAAAGTGCTCTTAAGGAATTTCAATCTATAAATTACAAAATCGGAATTGGGGAATCTCTTGAAGGTATCGGGAAGGCAGCCTATAAAACAGGAGATAAAGACCTTTCACTTGAAAAATTAAGTGCTGCACTTGCCATTTTTGAAAAAGAAAAATATAGAAATGGTTTACCTGGTGTTTATATTAATATCGGAATTCTTTACGATGAATCAGAGAATTTTAAGCAAGCAATTGAATTTTACACAAAGGCACTTACTCTTGCAATCGAAATAGATGATTTAGGTGCCGAAGCCAGTTGTCACACAAATTTGGGTAGTATTTATATGGCGCAAAAGCAATACAAAGATGCAATTGTATCCTTAGAAAAATCAATTGAGATTAAGGATAAGCTAGGTAATAAAAAAGGGAAGGCTGTTTCATTAAATAATTTGGGAGCAGTTTATTATGAGTTAAATGATATGACTAAGGCTTTGTTTTATTTTGAAGAAGCAATGAATACATATATAGAAATAAATGATTTAAAAGGAATGTTTCCTTCTTGTAATAATGTTGGTTCGATTTATTTGGATGAAAAAAAGTATGCAAAGTCAATTGTTTATTTTGATAGAGCATTAAAAATCGCAAGGGAATTAAACTCTGTAACGAATCAGATAGTTTGTTTGGAAAACCTTAGTACAGCGCATAAAGGATTAGGCGACTATTCTATTGCACTTGATTATAGTAATGAATGTTCTAGTTTAAAGGATACATTGTATGATAGAGATCAGGCTGAAATTACTGCTGAAATGCAAACTAAATTTGCGTCCGAAAAAAAGGAGCAAGAAAATGAAATTCTTAACCTTAAAGTTAAGAGTGAGTCATTTCAAAAAACGATATTTATTATTGCTGCAGGCTTATTGTTGATTTTAGCTTTCTTTATTTTTAGAGGCCTTCGACAAAAGCAAAAGATAAACTCGGCTTTAGAGGAAAAAAATAAAATAATTGAAGAGCAAAAGAAATTAGTTGAAAATCAAAAACAAGTTGTAGAAGAGCAGCACAAAGATATAACAGATAGCATTAAATATGCAGAGCGGATACAACATGCTATTTTACCTCCGGATCGAGTTTGGTTTGATATACTTCCCAATTCGTTTGTATATTATAAACCTAAGGATATTTTAAGCGGGGATTTTTATTGGATTGAAAAGAAAGGCGATTTGATTTTACTTGCAGCTGCTGATTGCACTGGGCATGGTGTTCCAGGTGCACTTATATCAATTGTAAATTATAATTTACTCAACAAGGCAACACTCGAAAAAGATTTATCTAATCCTGCTGAAATCCTTGATTATGTAAATATGCAATTAATTGAGGCATTGCATCAAACATATCAAGAGTCATCTGTTAAAGATGGAATGGATATTTCATTGTGCGTTATTAATACTAAAACCTTGGAATTAAATTTTGCTGGAGCAAACAATCCAATTTATGTATTGCGAGGAAAAGAAATAACTCAAATTGCAGGAGATAAATTTCCGGTTGGAGCATTTGTTGATGAAGAGGTGCAGAAGTTTAATGCAAAAACAATGCAACTAAAAAAGAATGATTTAATTTATCTATTCTCTGATGGTTTTGCTGATCAGTTTGGTGGACCTAAGGGTAAGAAATATAAATATCAGCAACTCAAAAACATATTGATTGCGAATTCGGATTTAAGTTTAGCAGAACAAAGAAACGCACTCGAAACTGAGTTTGTTAAATGGAAAGGCGATTTAGAGCAAGTTGATGATGTTTGCATCATCGGTGTAAAAGTATAACCAGCAAGTATCGTTAAAGCCTACTAACTCAATCCAGAAATTTTTCCATTATTATCAATAAACATGTGCTCAGAAGCTGGAATAACTGGTAAACCTGGCATACGCATCATATCACCTAAAATTGGAATAATAAATCCTGCACCTGCGGCAAATTCAAATTCTCTAACTGTTACTCTAAAATTTGTTGGACGACCAATTTTAGTTTCAGTATCCGAAAGAGATTTTTGTGTTTTTGCCATGCAAACAGGAAAACCTTGATAGCCTAAATCATTAATGGTTTTAATTTGATTTTTTGCTTTTGAAGAATAATCTACACCATCAGCGCCATAAATTTCTGTAGCAATTTTTTCAATCTTAGCTTCAATAGATAAATCCCAATCATATAATGGTTTAAATTTATTAGTGCCTTGTTCAATCGATTCACATACTGCTGTAGCTAAATTCATTGTTCCTTCTCCGCCTTTGGTAAAGCCGTACGAAACAATAGCTTTTACATTGTGAGTATTGCATAGTTCCTTCACTAAATTAATTTCTTCTTCTGTATCAGATGGAAAATGGTTGATTGCAACCACAGGCGTGATTCCAAATTTCTTACAATTTTCAATGTGTTTTTCTAAGTTTTGGAAACCATTACTTACTCGCTCAATACTAGCCGTATTGTATTCTTCTTTTTTTGCACCACCATGATGTCTTAATGCACGAATGGTTGCAACAATAACAATGGTGCTTGGCTTTAAATTACCATAACCACATTTTATATTCATGAATTTTTCTGCACCTAAATCAGCTCCAAATCCCGCTTCTGTAACAACATAATCAGCAAGTGATAAACCCATTTTAGTTGCAAGTATGGTGTTGGTTCCTTGTGCAATATTTGCAAATGGTCCGCCATGCAATATAGCAGGGTTGCCTTCCAAGGTTTGTACAAGGTTTGGGTGAATTGCATCTTTTAATAAAATGGCCATTGCGTTTTCAGCTTTTAGGTCGTGTGCAAAAATTGGTTTTTTATCAAATGTGTATCCAACAAAAATATTTCCTAATCGCTTTTTTAGGTCTTCAATATCTTTACTCATACAAAGTATTGCCATTACTTCTGATGCAGGCGTAATGTTAAAACCATCTTCACGTGGAATTCCATTTAGTGTACCTCCTAAACCAATTGTAATTTGGCGAAGGGCTCTATCGTTCATGTCAATAACACGTTTCCATTTTATTGTGCGCGGGTCGATGTTTAAATTGTTTTGTTTGTTTTGAATGTTATTATCTATTAAAGCAGATAATAAATTATTAGCTTTTTCAATGGCAGAAAAATCTCCAGTAAAATGTAGATTAATATCTTCCATCGGAATTACTTGTGAATAGCCACCACCAGCGGCACCGCCTTTAATCCCAAAAACAGGGCCTAAAGAAGGCTCGCGTAAAACAGCAACAGCTTTCTTTCCAATTTTATTTAAACCATCTGTTAAGCCAACAGATACTGTTGTTTTTCCTTCGCCCGCAGGAGTTGGGTTAATAGCAGTAACTAAAACAAGATGAGCGTTCTTAATTTTTTCTTCATTGATTAAAGTAAGAGGAAGTTTAGCTTTGTGTTTACCGAAATAATACAAATCATCTTCTTCAATGTTTAATTTTTGGGCAATTGTTTTTATGTGTTTAATTTGTGCCGCTTGTGCTATTTCAATATCTGAGGGGAAATTTGACATAATTGTAGTTTTAAAATTTCTTAAATATTTTTCAAATGTAATATTAATTTACCTTGATTTAAATTGAAATTCATTGCTTAAATGTGATTTGAATCAGCAAAAAGTGTGGGGAATTAAATTTTAAATCCAACCAAACAAATATCATCTATTTGTTCTAAATCTCCACGCCATTTTTCTAGATAATCAATTAAGTTGCTTTCCTGCTCAGGTAGCGGTAATGAACTGTTTTGTAAAAGAAATTCTTTTAATTTTTTTTCTTTTAATTTTTTTCCTTTTTCTCCTCCAAATTGGTCAGGGAATCCATCGGTAAAGAGGTAAACTAAGTCTCCTTTTATTAAATCAAATTCGTGTGCAGTAAAAAGTTGTTCTTCTTTTGGAGATCTTCCAATTGGCATTTTATCCCCCCTTAAATCAATAGTTGCTCCGTTTCTTACAATAACAATTTTGTTATTTGCAGCAGTGTATTGCAGTTTCATTGCTTTAAAATCAAACCTGCATAAAACGCCATCCATTCCATCTTTCATTTGATAATTCTCTGTATTATCATCTGTTAGCGCATTTATTATATCCGTTCTTAATTTATTAATGATTTCATTTGTTTCTTTAAGTTTTAATTCTTGTAATATTTCATTTAAGAAACTAATTCCCAATAAACTCATAAATGCACCTGGAACTCCATGCCCTGTACAATCTGCAAGCATAAAATAAAATTCATTTTCGTTTTTTAATGCCCAGTAAAAATCGCCACTAACAATGTCTTTAGGTTTATAAACGATGAAAAAATCATTCATATTTTCTTTAATGTAGGAATGTGAAGTAAGTAAAGCTTTTTGAATGCGATGTGCATATAAAATACTATCTGTAATACTTTTGTTTTTATCAAATAGCTCATTCTTTTGTATGCTTACTTCCTTATGTAAGGTTTGTAATTCAGTATTAGCTTTCTTTTTATTGATAAAAGCATATATAGCAAACCCAAATGCAATTAAGAGAAGAATAAAACCAATAATAGCAAAAATGAGCAGTTGATTTTGTCTTTTCACCTCTGTTTCTTGCGCATGGTTCTCAGCATTTAGTTTTTCAATTTGCGCTTCTTTTTTTTCGTTTTGATATTTTTTTTCTAACTCACGCGCTGCTTTATTTGTTTCGGCATTATTAATCGAATCATTTAAAACAAAATACTGAAGATGATAATCAAGTGCTTTTGCATATTGTTTTTTAGCTTGATAAAGTTGAAATAGTTTGAGATTGTTACTTAGTTCAGATTGAAGCAAAGAGCCTTTATGCGCATATTCAAGCGATTGTAGAAGAAGTGGCTCAGCTTTGTCGTATTTTTTAGTTTCTAAATAAATACTTCCTAATTCAGAAGCGTATTCGTAGTAGTAATAATCGGATTTTAATTGTTTTGAAATTTCAATGGCTTGTAAACATTCTTTTTCTGCCATTTCATATTGCTTCATTTGTCTATAACAATAAGATTTTGAAACATGAGCACTTGCTATTGAACCTTTATTATTTGTTGGAAAAGTTAGGGAAAAATTGAAATAATAGAGTGCAGAATCATACATTTTGTGTTGCAAATACATCGATCCAATATTTAAATAACCTGGTGTAAGCCGCTTTGCTTGGTTTAATTGTTTAAATATTTTTACACTTTCAAACAAATATTTGCGTGCATTTGGGAAATCTCCTAACATATTATGGGTGTTCCCTGCATTAGCATATATAACGCCAAGCATGTCTGTATCATTTACTAATTCGGCATTCTTTCGTGCTTCTGTAAATGATTCAATTGCTTTTTTATAATTGGCTTGATCATGATAAATTGTACCAATGGTGTTTAGTATGGTTGCTTTGCTTCTTGCATGATTTAATGCATTCGAAATTTTTAATCCTTCAAATGCAATTTTCATCCCGCTATCCAAATCAATATAGCTATAATGAAATGCCAAACTACTTAACATCATTGCCTTAGTTGCATCTGTATCGCTTTTGGTCGGTATTACTTTTCGCAAACTATCTATTAATTTATAATCTTGCCCACTTCCTGTCTTAGTATACAGAAATGTAATTGTAATAACAATACCTATGATAGTTCTTTTAAACATCTATGTAAAATTAAGTATAAATTGGAGAGTGCAAAATGATATTGATGGACTTAATCAATATTTTCTAAAATTTGCAGAAAATCTATTAAAAGATTCTGTAATTTTGATAAAGTCATTTTATGAAACACTTAATTTGGATATTTGTTTTTTTACAGTTGGCAAGCTTTGCAGGTAATTTCCCAGCGAAACCATTTAACTATGTTACCGACGAGGCAAATGTTATTGATGCTGCTGATGAAGCCTTACTAAATAAAAAATTGCATGCCTTTCAAGATTCTACTTCTTCACAGATTTTTGTTTACATAACTAATTCTCTTGAGGGCGCTGATATGATGCAATTATCACAAGAAATATTTGGCGATTGGGATATTGGACAAAAGGGGAAGAATAACGGAGTTTTAATTGCTGTTTTTGTTAATGACCACAAATTTAGAATTCATACTGGTTATGGTATGGAAGGCATTTTACCCGATTTACTAACTAAACGTATACAAGATGAAGACATGCGCCCTTCCTTTAAACAAAACAATTATTACGAAGGAATTAATAATGGTGTGGACAAACTAATTTACTATAGTAAACATGAGTACAATCCTAATGAGAGTTATTCGGAATCGGATTCCATGATTGGCATTGTAATTTTATATGTAGCAGCAATTATTGTTTATTTTTTAATGTTTCTGATTTTACATTTTGCTTATAAAGACAAAAGAGGATTAAAAATTACTTTGCTCACAGTTGGCGGAGCATTGGGACTTATACCTGTTTTCGGTTTCTTCATTTTATTGGCGATGTTGATTGTATTTTCAATTATCACATTAATCCGAAAAATTTCTAAGAATGTAAGCTCAGGTACTTGGACATCAAGTGGAAGTAGTTTTTACTCAGGAAGTAGTTGGGGCAGTTCTTCTGATTCATCTAGCAGTTGGTCAAGTTCAGACTCTGGTTCTGACTTTGGTGGCGGTGGCGGCGGCGATTCGGGAGGTGGTGGAAGTAGCAGTGATTGGTAGCTAATTGACAGAAAAGAAAAAGCCCCGATTCAGATTATGAATTGGGGCTTTTTGCATAAAACTATTTATTTTTTATTTTACCATTCTTAAGAAAGATAATTCTCTTTCCGTTAGTAAACGCCATCTGCTGCGTGGTAAATCCTTTTTGGTTAAACCCGCAAACATTACTCTATCAAGGCGTACAACCTTGTAGCCTAAATGTTCAAATATTCTTCTTACAATTCGGTTTCTTCCTGAGTGAATTTCGATTCCAATTTCTCTTCTGTTAGTACTCTCACCAACAAATTCTAATTTATCAGGTTTAATCATTCCGTCTTCCAATTCAATACCATCCATAATGGCTTTAAAATCTTCAGGCTTAATGCTCTTATCTAATTCAACCGAATATAATTTTTGAATGTTGTTTTTAGGATGTGTTAACTTCATTGTCATTTCACCATCATTAGTAAACAACAATAAACCTGTTGTGTTTCTATCTAAACGTCCAACTGGGTAAACACGCTCTTTACAAGCATTTTTAATTAATTCCATTACTGTTTTTCTTCCTTCTGGATCATCCAAGGTTGTAATGTAATCTTTTGGTTTGTTTAGTAAAATGTAAACATGTTTCTCACGCTTAATTGGTGTTCCGCCATAGTGTACTTCATCTTCAGGTTTTACTTTGTAACCTAATTCTGAAACTATTTTTCCGTTAACACTAACTGCCCCGCTTTCAATTAATTTATCCGCTTCTCTACGTGAACAAACACCTGAGTTGGCAATAAATTTATTTAAACGAATTAATCCATCTTCATTTTGCGATTGTGATGCAAAACTTGTTTTCTCAATACGTTGACGCTTTGGCTTTGCAGCTCCTTTACGCTCGTAAGAATCAAATTGCTCGTATGATTTTTTCTTTCTGTCGTCAGAGTCTGATTCTCTTTCCTCAGAAGAACTATCTTTTCTTGAAAAAGTTTTTTTCTCTTTATCTTGGTTGTCGTAAAAACTTCCTTTGTAAGGTTTTTTGTTTTCCGATGTTACATCTTTAATGTATCCATCATCTTCCGAACTTCTGCTTCTTTCAAATGAAGTTTCGCTCCATTTTTCTGAGCTTTTTGATTTGTCAGAAAAAGAATCATTATCAAATGAACGGCCGTCTCTTTTGTAAGGTTTTTTGTCGTCAGAAAACGGTTTTGAAAAACTTCTTTTCTCTCCAAACGATTTTCTATCATCACCTTCTTTTGAGTACGGACGTTTTTCTCTATCGCCGTAAGGCTTTCTTTCCTGAACTATCTTTTGAATAGTGGTTTTTCTTTCAGAGCTGTCTTTTGAGTAAGAACGTTTTTCTCTGTCGCCATATGGCTTTTATCATCACCATCTTTTGCAAATGGTTTTCTTTCTCTGTCTCCGTAAGTTTTTCTTTGTTCCCCATCTCTCGAGAAAGGTTTTTTCTCTCTATCTCCAAATGGTTTTCTTTCAGAACTGTCTTTTTGAATATGAACGCTTTTTTTTATCTCCGTATGGTTTTTTATCATCACCATCTTTTGAATACGAACGTTTTTCTCTATCGCCATAAGGCTTTCTTTCCGAACTGTCTTTTGAATACGATTTTTTTTCTCTATCTCCGTAAGGTTTTCTTTCAGAGCTGTCAGATGAATACGAACGTTTTTCTCTGTCTCCGTATGATTTTTTATCATCACCATCTTTTGAGTAGGAACGTTTTTCTCTGTCGCCATAACTTTTTTCTGAAGAATCTTTTGAGTACGATTTTCTTTCTGAAGAATCGTCTCCTTCTGTTTTCTTAGAGTAGTAACGCTTAGCGCTTCCTTCTACTTTTTTCTCGATGAAGGTTTTTCCTTCACTTTCTAATCTCGCTGCAGGTTTGTTAAAGCGTCTTTTCTTTTCTCCGCCTTCACTACTGCCTTCATCACTGCGTTTTGAACCTGCGCTGCTGTATGAGCGCTTTTCTCCTGAATCAGATTTTGAATAGCTCTTTTTCCCAAAAGTACCACCTGATTCTTTTTTTCTTCCACTACTATTTTTCATTCTTGTAATTTTAAAAATTTCAGTTTTAAAGATTGCCGTTTTGCATCCCGGCTAGTCTATCTGAAATCGACTGCAAAGATAGGCTTTTTTTGCCGTAATCACCTATATTTTAGTCGATTTGCCCTTCATTTTCATCGTAATTGTTAATGGGATGTTATAAAATGGGTGCTTTGGAAAGGGTTTTAAAACCTACGAATTGCTATATTTGACCTCTATTTTTATAAAATTATGCAAACTACATTAAGCGAACAAGAGTTATTACGCCGTCAGAAATTAGAAGAATTAAAGCAATTGGGCATCGATCCATATCCTGCTCACGAGTTCCTAGTAAACGTTACTGCCGCAGATATTAAGGAAAACTACGATAGAGATAAACTAAATTATAAGAACATTAGCATTGCTGGTCGTTTAATGATGGTGAGAGATATGGGTAAGGCTGCTTTTGCTGAATTGCAGGATGCTACAGGTCGTATCCAAATTTATGTGAAGCAAGATGAAATTTGCCCTACTGAAGATAAAACTTTATATGCTTCTGTTTGGAAAAAATTATTGGACTTAGGCGATATTATTGGTGTTGAAGGATATGTTTTTACAACTAAGGTTGGAGAAATTTCAATTCACGTTACTAATTTTAAATTATTAAGTAAATCTTTAAAGCCGCTTCCTGTTGTTAAAACAGACGAAGCTGGAAATTCATTTGATGAAGTATCTGATCCAGAATTTAGATACCGTCAGCGTTATGTTGATTTAATCATCAATCCTAAAGTGAAGAAAACATTTGAGCAACGTACTAAAGTGGTAAACTCAATTCGTACTTTCTTAAACGAAAGAGGTGCTTTAGAAGTTGATACTCCTGTATTGCAATCTATACCGGGGGGTGCAACTGCCCGTCCGTTTATGACGCATCACAATGCATTGGATATGCCTTTGTATATGCGTATTGCAAACGAATTATATTTAAAGCGTTTAATTGTTGGTGGTTTTGATTGGGTATATGAATTCTCTCGTAACTTCAGAAATGAAGGTATGGACAGAACCCATAATCCTGAATTTACTATTCTTGAATTTTACGTTGCTTACCGCGATTATTATTGGATGATGAACACAACTGAAAAGTTGTTGGAGAAAATTGCAATGGATTTACACGGTACAACTGATTTACCTGTTGGTGATAAAACCATTAGTTTTGCTGCACCTTTTAAGCGTGTATCCATTTTTGGTTCAATTTTGGAACACACAGGAATTGATGTGAGCAAAATGAACGAAGATGAATTGCGTGCAACTTGTAAGCAATTACATATTGAAGTTGATGAAAGCATGGGTAAAGGAAAATTAATCGATTGTATTTTTGGTGAGAAGTGTGAAGGGAATTATATTCAACCTACATTCATTACTGATTATCCTGTTGAGATGAGTCCATTAACAAAAAAACACAGAAGTGAAGAAGGATTGGTTGAGCGTTTTGAGTTAATGATTAACGGAAAAGAAATTGCAAATGCATACAGTGAGTTAAACGACCCAATTGACCAACGCGAGCGCTTTGAAGAGCAAGTAAAACTAATGGAGCGTGGTGATGATGAAGCAATGTTTATTGATTACGATTTCTTGCGTGCATTAGAGTACGGTATGCCGCCAACTGCAGGTATCGGAATTGGTATCGATCGTTTGTGCATGTTAATGACAAATCAACCTTCAATTCAAGATGTGTTGTTCTTTCCACAAATGCGCCCAGAAAAAGTTGTTGAACCTCAAGATAACTAATTGTAGAAATTATGATTTCGTTTAAAAATAAAATACTATTGAGTGCAGCTGTTATTTCAGCTGCACTTATGTATTCATGTTCGGGCAATCATGAAGAGAAAGTACCTGAAAAAGAATTAATATTTAAAGGCTATCATTATTCATTAGATACTATTTTAAAAACGAAAGAAGGAATCATACACAACATTGAGTTAGGTGAGAAGCTTAATGATGTAAAATCAAAAGAGCCTAAAAAGCCGGATGAGATGGATGTTGACTATTGTTTGTATAACTACAAAATAGATTCAATAAGTAATTATTCCGTAGCTTATAATTTTGTTGGCGATTCATTGGATGAAATTGAAGTGCAAATTAACACTACAAGTTTAGATAACGGAACAGTGGTTTTAAACGCAATGAAAAAATACTACACTGATAAATATACTGCCCCGCTTATGGATAATGGTGTTTACGTTTTCAATTGCTTCGATTCAAAAAAGCGTAATTTCATGATTACGATTAGCGATAATAGTACAACAGAAACAGGTATTATCAATTTGTTGATTTATAGAGAGAAGTAAGTTTAATCTTTTCTTTTAAAATTAAATCAATATAGTTTGTTAACGATTTTTCGGTTTAATAAAGTTTGTTGTTTATGTCAACTACAAAACGACTCACTTTGTATTTGATTCTTAATTAACCGATTTATTTAACTAAATTCGAAAAATATGAAAAACAACTTTGACATTAGTATTCCTATTTTGTACAATCCTACTATTTTCGTGTAAATCAAATAAGGCTGAAGTTAAAACTGTGAATAAACAAAGTGACACCACTAGTGTTTCTAAAGTAGCAAAAAAACAGTTTGAAATCCATGCGGACTCAAGTCTAAAGTCAACCAATAGTTTATCAGCACCCAAACAAAATTCATACGCACGTCCTAAGTAAAATTACAATTAATACAATAACCCTAAAAACAAGAAAAAAAAGATGAAGAGAATTTACAAAAATTTATTGAGCCTAGTTTTAGGCTTAACCATTTCAACCAACGTATCAGCACAAGCCATTAATGAAGGCTTTAATGATATAACAACGCTTGCTGCAAGTGGTTGGGTACAAACTAATTTAAGTACACCAGTTGGCACTGTGCCTAATTGGGTGCAAGGCCTTAGTGGTGGTGTTTTTGAACCACGCACAGGTGCAGGGTTTATTCAAGGAAATTTTAATTTAGTTGCTGGAGCAAACACTATTAGCTGTTGGCTAATTAGCCCTTCTCGCACTTTTAGTAATGGAGATATAGTTACTTTTTGGTCGAGAACTGTTGATGCACCAGCTTATGCAGATAGAATGCAAGTACGTTTATCTGTAAATGGAACGAGCAGCAATGTAGGAGCTACTAATACATCAGTAGGCGATTTTACTACTTTGCTTTTAGATATTAACCCTACGTTAACGCCAACTGGTTATCCAAATGTTTGGACACAGTATTCTGTAACAGTTGCAGGTTTGCCTATGCCATTGACTGGTCGACTTGCATTTAGATATTTTGTAACTAATGGTGGTCCAACAGGATCAAATAGTGATAATATAGGGATAGATGATTTTGTTTATACCCCAGTTGGTTCGCCTACTGCCCCTGATGTTACAGTTACATCAACTCCTCATCCATACACAATTGTGCCTTTACCTCAAGTAACGGCAATGCAATTAGAAGCAACTGTAAATAATGTTGGAACCGCGGCTGCAACGGACGCTATGTTAACTGCTAATGTTTATCAAGCACCTAATTTTACTACCCCTATCCAAACATTCTCTTCAGCTGCAACTAATATTGCTAACGGGGCGAATTCTTTATTAAACGCTGGTACTTATACACCATCTGCTACTGGAGATTATATGGTTCAATATATTTCTTCATGTACTAACAATACAGTTAGTACGCTTGATACTAGTTCATATATGTTTTCTGTATCAGGTAATGAGTATGCAAGAGATAATGGCGTAGTTGCTGGTTCTTACGGAATAGGAGCGGGCCCAACAGGTTATATTGTATCAACGTTTGCAATTACCACAACAACGTATTTGGATTCGGTTTTAATTGCTTTATCAAAGCCAGGTACTGATGTCGTTACTGGTGATGGAGTTGGTGATTCTACTAAGGTTGTAGTTTTTAGTTCGGTTGCTGGCTTACCAAATGCAATTATTGTAACTTCTCCAAAGTATGTTTTTACTCCTGCTGATACCTCAGTATTAGTATTATCAACACACACTATTTCGGCTATTGGCGGTGGTAGTTTAATGTTAGCTCCTGGTACTTATCATGTTGGAGTTGCTGAACATAATACTAATATTGGATTGGCAAATAGCGATAATGTATTTAATAGTAATACAGTATTTGCAAGTTGGCCAGGTCAAGCATGGACAGCTGTTGAAGTTTTTGGAGCAACTTTTGCTAAAACACCAGTTATTAGACCCTTTCTAAATTCTTGTGCACCAACAGCAAGTTCTCAAACTTTATCGCTATGTGCTGGGCAATCAGTAACAGTAGGAACTAATACTTACACGAGTACTGGTACTTATACTGATGTTTTAACTGCTCTTAATGGTTGTGATAGCACAGTTACTACTAACTTAACAGTTGCTTCTGCAATAGTTGGTTCTCAAACTTTATCACTATGTGCTGGACAATCAGTAACAGTAGGAACTAATACTTATACAAGTACAGGTACTTATACTGATGTTTTAACTGCTCTTAATGGTTGTGATAGCACTGTTACTACAAACTTAACGGTTGCTTCTGCAATAGTTGGTTCTCAAACTTTATCACTATGTGCTGGACAATCAGTAACAGTAGGACTAATACTTATACAAGTACAGGTACTTATATGATGTTTTAACTGCTCTTAATGGTTGTGATAGCACTGTTACTACAAACTTAACGGTGCTTCTGCAATAGTTGGTTCTCAAACTTTATCACTATGTGCTGGACAATCAGTAACAGACTAAACTTAACAAGTACAGGTACTTATACTGATGTTTTAACAGCTCTTAATGGTTGCGATAGTACTGTAACAACAAACTTAACGGTTGCTTCTGCACTTGATCTTACAACAAGCACTGTAAACGAAACAGTAACTTCAAATGCAACAGGTGTAACTTATCAATGGTTGGATTGTGATAACGCTAATGCAGTAATTGCAGGAGAAACAAATCAAAGCTATACAGCAACAGCTAATGGTAATTTTGCTGTTGTAGTAGTTGATGGTTCTTGTTCTGATACATCAGCTTGTGTTGCAATCAATTCAGTTGGGATTAAACATAATGCTAAGAACGTAAATGTGAGTGTTTATCCAAATCCATCAAATGGAGTATTTACTATTCAAGGTTTACCAACAGGAACAATTATTGAAGTATATAATGCAATTGGTGAAGTTGTTCTACAATTAGAGAGCAATACAACAAGAATAGAAATTGATTTGCAAAACAAAGCTAATGGAGTTTATTTTGTAAAAACAAATAATCTAGTTACACTAAAATTAGTGAAGCAAGATTAAAATTGATGTGTTTATTTTAAAAGGGACGTTCGGAATCGTCCCTTTTTGTATGGTAGCCAAAATACTACTTCTGAACCTTTACTCTTATCCCAGCACTATGACTTGTAAACTCAGGAGCGTACATGCATTGTATGCTCGTTATACCATTACTAAAGTTCCCATAATGCGTAACTACTAATGGATATTCAAACACATAAGTTCCTTTGTTTAAGTAGGAGAAGAAGAAATTAGTAGAAGCATCTTTTGTGCTTTCGTAATAACCTAATCCATCTTGCCATTTGTAAGAGCTAATTACATTAGTTGGTTCAAAACACGATGCTCGCATATCTTTCATGTGCACGTATTGCATGTCTCTATCAACTCTTAATTCAATACGCACTTTTACTTTGTCGCCTGGTTTCAAAACAGTATTATCATTAATTGGAGTAATTACTGGGCCAGACTTTGTGTTTTGTTGCAAGAACAATTGTTTATTTATTTTTAATGGAGTAGCATGTGGTGTAATTTTATCTAACTGCTCAAAGTATTGCCAGTAAACAGCTCCCCAACTTACGCCTTCATCTTTTTTAACCACTTTTACCTTGCCCATTTCAGGTTTTACTTCACTTCCTACCCATGTTTTTTTGAAATAACCAGTGCCTGCTTCTGCTTTTAAACTTGCATCGTTTTTAGGATCGAGTTTAATATTGCCCATTGTTATTTCTACATTTGGCTCAGTTGCTAACCAATCGGTTCCACGTAATAATAACGCGTAAATAGCTTCACAGGTTGCTTTGGTATTGCTCCAGCATTGTGTTTGTTTGCTTTTTAATAACCATGTTTTTAATTCATCAACCGATTTTTGGTCGTTGTTGATTTCATCAAAGGCTTCTACTAATAAGGCATGGCTTTCGATTGGAGCTTCGTACCAGTAGTAACCTTCATAGTTTTCTTTCCAATACATTCCCATTTCTTCGCTGTAAAGAGCATTTTCTTTTAATGATTTTAAAATGTCCTTAGGCGTTTTTGTATCAGCTTGCCTGTGTAATGCAAGTGCTATCATGCCTTGTTGGTAGCGGCCTGTGCTTAGCCAATATTTTTCCGCTTGCTCTTCAAAGTATTTGAATGCAGTTTCGTTTCTGTTAGCTACTTTCACATCTTTAAAATAACTGCGTGCGTATAAATAATGAATAGCAGTATAGCTCAAGTGATTGTTTTTCTTCCAATCCTTATCATACTTTTTAATGTCTTCATATTCTTCACGCATTCTGTCATCACAGTATTTTGCAGCGTTTGTAACCATATTCCAAGTTTTATTATCGCTACGTATACTTGTTACTCCTAACTTATCTAAATGACCCATACCTGCAACAATGTGTTCAGTAATATACCAATCATCTGGACCGCCTTCAAACCAAGGCCATCCACCATTGCTTGCTTGCGTTTTTTGTAATTTGTTTAATGCGCGTGATAATTCATTACTCATTTTATTCATATCGAATAATAAGGCAACACGTTTTTTCGTTCGCTTTCACTTTTCGCTTCTAATACCCAAGGCGTTTCTTCTAACATCAATGATTTTAATTCTTGATTTTTTTGAAGGTTAGAATAAAATGCTTCCGGACTACTTTGTTTCCAACTTTCGAAAATGGTTTTAATTTTTGGTTTTGAGTTTACAATGTGCGAAGCAATACTATTTGCATAATATCTACTAAATGTTTGCTCAGAACACTCATAAGGATATTCGATTAAGTAAGGCAATGATTGTATTGCGTACCAAGCTGGATTAGCTGTAAATTCAAGCGTTACTTGGTGATTACGTAATGTACTAGAATTATTATTTTGACTAATAAGTTTTTCAAAAGTAAAGTCTTTTGTTTGTTTGCTTCTAATTGGTAAAGGCATACTTTCGGTAACCAACATACGATTGGTTAATACAGGTAATACCATTTCTTCACCATCCGTAAAGCTATTTGCTCTTGCAATTACTTTATATTTTAAAGCGCCTAATCCTTCAGGAATTGATATGTTCCAATCTAATACTGTGCTTTGTCCTTTTTTAATGGTGAAGTCTCTTTCGCCAATGGTGTTAAATTTACCATGGAGTGCTTCCATCATTTTTGGAGTAATTTCCTTGTCGGTAATTGCATCGTATAATATTAAATCTGCTTGACCAGCAACTTCTTTATCACTTAGGTTAACCACCTTTGCAGTGAAAGTCATTTTATCATTTTCTCTCATAAAACGCGGGGCATTGGCAGTAACCATTAATTCTTTTTGAGTAATGATTTCTTCTTCCATTTGCCCAAACTTTAAATCTTTGGTATGTGCAAAAGCTTTAAAGCGCCATTTGGTAAGCGATTCGGGAACGGTAAATTTAAATACAAATTCTCCTTTTTCATTTGTTTGAATTGTTGGAAAGAAGTAAGCTGTTTCGTTAAAGTTGGAACGTGCTTTTATTTCTGGCTTAGCTTCTCGGTTATCTTGTTGTTGAACTTCTCCTGGTTTATTTGTTGCCGTTGTTGTTGCAAAATAGCCATCTTTTCCTGCAAGTGCACCTCCAGTTGCAACGGTACCTTCAAAATCATCAGATTTTTTTTCTGATTCTTCTTGGCGTTTAGCCGATTTTTTAGGTGAACCTTTTGTCATTACAACTTCTTCTAAATTTTTCTCATCAGCAATTGCCCCGCTTGATTCAGATACGGCCATTGGTAAAGCAACGTCTCCATCGTATTCATAATAATTATTACGATACCGTGGATAATAGTACATGCCAAACATATTAAGTCTATCGTAATAGCGATACGGCGCATAATGGTATTTATATAAATCTTTTGAGTATTGACTTGAAGTTGTTTGCTTAGCAAGCGGACCCGTTATTGGTAAAGTATTGTACATGTAATTGTAAATAGAGAAATACCAAGCGTTACTTGCAAATTGGTCTAAAGATGCATCATACATGGACGCAAGTAATTCTGCAGCTTCTTTGTCACCTTTTTTGTTTTTAATAATCATCTTCCATTCTTCTTCTTGCCCTGGAAGTAATTTGTTTCTGAAGGTTTCAAACTTAATGTCTAACTCCTTATTAGTGTAAGGAACGCTAATTACTTCTGCATGATAATAAAAGCGATTGTTTTTTACAAAACTAATGTAATATGCAAAATTGCCTCTGTGTTTTTCTTCTACACTTATTTCAACAGGGTTCATCGAAGCTGATTTAATTTGCGTGGAAACTATTTTTTCATCATGTTCAATGTCTAATTTATAGTTGACACCTTTAAGCGATGATGCTAAAATAAAGGAAGCTTTTTCTCCCGGCTCTGCAATTGATTTTACTGATTTAAACCAATCAATTTCTTGCTCAGGTAATTCACCAGATTTTTGAGAGAATAAAGTGATGTATTGAATATCTTTTACTTCTTCACCATCTTTATCCTTGCAAGCGCCCTCAATAATATATACTCCAGGTTTGCATTTTTTTAAAACTGCAGCCCAATCAATTTCTTTAGATGTTTTAGTGTCGAAATTATATTCAGCAATTTGTTTGTCTTTTGTCCATTTAAAGCGATTTGTTTCATCTTCATATTTATCATAAGGGAATAGTTTGTAGTATTCCTCTTTGGTCATAATTGTTTTGTCAGGTTGTTCCCACAAACGCTCTCTAAATGTTTTGGTTGGTTGGTTTAAGGAATGGATAGTGATTTTTCCTTGTGTTGGCTCATCCGTTCCATTTAAATTAGTTGTAGCAACTCGTAATTTCTTAATATCATCTAAATCAATTTCACTATCAGCATTTATACTTAAATTAATTGCTTTGTAACCAACTGTAACATAAGTTTGCGTGCTATGCGTTTCTCCATTAGGATCGGTAACATCAGCATAAATTGTATATGTGTAAGTTGGTGAGTTTTCCTTGCTTACCGTTGGATCGGGTAATGCTTTAAATTTAATTTCGTAAGCTCCAGTATCGTTGGTTTTTGTAACACCATTTAATATTTCAGCTGAATTATCTCCAGTATCATTCCAACGATACCAGTACCACCATCTTGGATATGATACATTTCGTACAACACGGTATTTTACATCTGCACCATCAATATTGTATCCTGCAAATGCTTTAGCGGTACCAACAGCTGTAACTTCTTCATTTAATTTATAAGAACCTTTTAATGGTTCAAAATTGGTTTCAAATTTCGGACGTTTGTATTCTTCTACTTGAAAGTATGTTGTTCCGTAACCATCAGTTATGTGCATTTGCCCATTTAATAAACCTTGCGGAATAATAAATGTTCCGTTAACTGTTCCAAACTCATTAGTAGTTAATGTTTGTATTGAAACAGTTTGGTAGTTAACATCGATAAACGAAACGCTAACACTTTGATTTATTTCTAATTTATTAGTTGTTCCATCACCTTGCAAACGAATGGCTTTAAAATAAACCGTTTGTCCTGGGCGATAAATCCCTCTATCTAAAAAGAAGAATGTTTTAGTCCGTGTTTGATCATAGTCATAAGGTTTGTAAGAATAAAAATTATTTTCAGGGCAGTATTTATCTTTTTCTTTTGTGAAATCTAAATAGAATGAAGAAGAGTAATTGTTTTCTCCTAAGTAGGGAACATTACATTTACCTTCTGAATTGGTTTGGTAAACATCTCTTTTTTCACGTTTGTATTTTCTGCTTTTGTAATCGTATTTTTGCTCGTATACTTGTGCAGTAACATTAGCAAGTGCTTGACCGGTTTGGCGATGCATTACATCAATATCAAAACTTCCATCTTTTAATTTGCGGTAGGTATACGCGATGTTTCTATTCCAGATTCCGCAATAGGAAACTATATTTTTATCGTAAGAAAATTCAGCTGAAGTAGAAGCAAGGATAATGTAGTAACCCATTTCTAGTTCGGGTACTTTAACTTCAAGCTTGTGTGAGTTATAGTCCTTATCTTGCGGTAGTGTGTAATTGAAATTGGCTATTGGCTTTTCTTCTAAATATTTTTTTACTAGTTTTTCCTGATTTAGTTCTTGTCGATATTCTTTGTTTTTTTCGTAATCTAATTTTATAACCCTGAAATATACTTTCTCAATATTTCTATACGAAACAAGCATGCGCGAAGGTTTCCCTGGCTCGTTCACATCTTCGCTGGTAACCATTAATTCTTTCTTTTTTACATCTTCAATAATTGGAAGTGCTTGTTGTGCTCCGTATGAAGTGGGAAAATTAGCAACAGCTTTTTCGGCATAATCTAGTGCGGTTTTATTTGCCCATTTGTATTCATCACTTTGCACTGGTTTATAAAGACCGCTTTTGCTTTTATGGTATTTCGAAATACGAGTAATTGCTTCCGTTGAAGATGGATTGCTTTTGTAATTTTCCGCAATGGTTCTTAAGCCTGTTAAGTAAAGGGAGTCTTTTAGTTCGAAGCGTGAATATGAGTGTACAAAATCTAATCGGTTTAAATCCACATCAATCAATGCTTCTGGGCTAGCATCATTAAGGTGAAACTTACAAAGGTCTTGTAATGTTTTTAAGGCATAATATTTTAAACTTAGCGAATCATCAGAATTTGAAATATCAATTTTCACGAAGTCTTTTACGGGTAACAAATACTTAGCTTCATTTAAATGAAATTGATTTGCTGGTCGAGTTAATTCGGATTCGTTGCTTTTGTAAAAGTCAATAGCGCGGTTAGCTAAAAAATCATATAGAGTAGGGCGGAAGCCTCTTGTTTCGGTTGAACCATTTACAATGATTCCATCGTAAATATCAATTTTTATGCGTTTTAAACTATCTATATTAAATAAAGAAGCTTGGTAATTTTTTATTGTCTCGTTAAGTATTTGTTGCAGGGTCCAAGTTTCGATTTGGTCATTTTTAAAGTTCACTGTGTTACTACGCTCCAAAAACTTGTATCGATTGTTTTGGTAGTATTGCCAGTAGGAGTCGGCCAAAATACTTTGTATAACTGGTTTTATAGGATAGTTAGTTGTGGCAATTTCATTGTTTAATGCGTAAATCGATTTTTCCAATGATGATTCTTCCATATTTGACTCCAATTTCATTTTATGAAGAATGGCTTTTACAAACTGTGGAGCATTGTTTTCCTTTTTAGATAAATCGTAAATGCCAGTAACTACTTCAAGGGCCGATTTGGTGAGCCCTTTGTTGGTTAAAGAATCAACCTTTTTCCAAAGTTTGTTGTAGTCACTTCCTTTTTCAAAAATAAAGGTTTCAAGTGGTTTAGCTTGAGTATAATAATTACTGAAAAATCCCATTGAAATTAGGACTGAAGAAAATAATATAAATACGACGGAGAGTGATTTTTTTACCTTCATAACAAACGTTTAATTATAAGATGAAATTAGGCTAAAAATTCCATAAAATAAAAAAACCATACCTGAACTTAATCAAGTATGGTTTTTTATTAATAAGTAATGCTTTAAATTATATCAAAAACTCTAAGAAGTGCAATTACAATTGCTGCTAATCCTACTAAACCGCCACTCCAGAACAAATAGGTGAACAGTAATAGAAATAATACTAAATCGACAATAAACCATATATCTGTTTTTTTATTCCAAATATACATCCCTAGCGGGCAAATAATAATAGCAAGAATTACACAAAGAATCAATTTAAGCGAACTGTTGTCTCCACCGCCTTTATTTGCTGATTGTTTTGCAGGTTTAGATTCACTTTTAAGCTGGTGTTTAGTTTCATTTAATGATTGGTTTTCAGCTTTAATTTGTTTTTTATTGCTTGGAGCTGTTGTTTTTGCCGTACTCGCAGTTAAAGGATTGTTTAGAGTTGCACTTTTTCTTTCTGCTTTTGGAGCATTAATTGCAGTCGGTTTTACTTCTACAATTTCTATAGGGTTAACTTTTTCAGCTTTTTTAGATGGTATAGAAGCAATTCCTTCTTTTACTTCTGGCTGATCAACTGATTTGTTTTTGTGGAAATGATATCCTTTTGTGTAGTGCCTTTTTGTTAGAGACATGTTGTTTTTACAAGATGTAAATGCAATGGCTCCAATTAGTAATAAAGATAATAGTTTTAGTGTTTTCATCGGGTTAATTTTATTTTACAAAAGTACAAAATGATTGATTATGACCATCGATGAAATTGTTGCAAATTCTTTGTTTTTCAACAGAGAAATTAACCATTAAATTTTCTTAATTCATCTTCAGTGAAATTTTTCATTGATTTTTCTTTAGAAAATTTACCAGCATTGTAATTAGCTGATTTATTTTTGGGAATAGATAAACTATTCCATTCAGTTTTCTTTAGCAGTTTAGCTAAAAAAACGATTTGACCAATGTGGTAAGGATAATGCGCTAATTGCCTATTTATTGCTTCAGCAACAGTGTGCCCTTCGTTTCGGATGAAAATTATTTTAGAAAGGTCTTCTTGTTTTAAAGGATTTATTGCGTCAAATAAACAAGACCAACCTTTATTCCAAATTTCAAGTAATTCTGATTTTGATTGGATGTCATTTTCAAATTCAGTATCACGATTTCGCCACTCTTTCTCACCATCGCTGGTAAGAAAATCTGTCCAGCGAGAAAGCATATTGCCGCTAATGTGTTTTATAATGGTTGCAATACTGTTTGAATCTTCGTTAAGAGAAATAAATAGTTGATCTTCTTCTAATTGTTCAATAGCCTTTTCTCCAAGTATTTTGTAATACTCGAATTGTTGTTTGATGCTTTTTAGATAAGATACTTCAAGCATTTAGTATTAAGAATTAAAGAGCCTTTTTAATTAGAACTTGTTTTTTCTCTTGATATAATTCAGTAATTGATTTTAAAATACCTGCTTCATCAAAACCGCACTCAGCCCACAATTCAGCTGGTTCACCATGTTCAATGTATTCATCAGGTATTCCTAAACGTTTTACTTGAGCATTGTATCCGTGATCACTCATGAATTCTATTACAGCGCTTCCAACCCCACCAATAATACAACCATCTTCAATGGTAATTACTTTGCTAAATTTTGCAAATACTTCATGAAGCATTTCTTCATCAATTGGTTTTGCAAAACGCATATCGTAATGTGCAACTGATAAACCTTCTGCTTCAGCTTTCTCAATTGCTGTTTTTGCAGTATTTCCAATTGGACCAAAAGTTAAAATCGCTAAATCATTTCCATCTTTTAGTTTTCTTCCTTTACCAATTTCAATTTTTTGAAAAGGAGTTTTCCAATTAACCATTACGCCATTTCCTCTCGGATAACGAATGCTAAAAGGTAAAGCGTTCTCAGGTAATTGCGCAGTATACATTAAGTTTCTTAATTCTGATTCATCCATTGGCGATGAAACTACCATTTTAGGAATACAACGGAAATAAGCAATATCATAAACTCCATGATGTGTAGGCCCATCTGCACCAACTAATCCACCTCTATCTAAACACAATACAACATGTAAATTTTGTAATGCAACATCGTGTATTACTTGATCATACGCACGTTGCATAAATGATGAGTAGATATTACAGAAAGGAATTAATCCTTGTGTTGCTAATCCTGCCGAAAAAGTTACCGCATGTTGCTCAGCAATACCCACGTCGAAAGCTCTGTCGGGCATAGCTTTCATCATAATGTTTAACGAACATCCAGATGGCATTGCAGGAGTAACTCCCATAATTTTATTATTCTTCTCTGCTAACTCAACAATCGTATGTCCAAATACATCTTGGTATTTTGGAGGCTGTGGAGTTTTTGGAGTAACTTTAATAATCTCACCTGTATCTTTATTAAAAACACCTGGCGCATGCCAAATCGTTTGATTTCCTTCTTCGCTAAATTTATATCCTTTACCTTTTTGAGTAATTACATGAAGTATTTTTGGACCTGGAATATCTTTTAAGTCGTTCATTACTTTGGTAAGATATACAACATCATGCCCATCAATTGGACCAAAGTATCTAAAATTTAATGATTCGAATAAATTACTTTGTTTAAGTAAGGATGTTTTAACTGCTGATTGTACTTTTGAAACAATGTCTTGAGCACTTTTACCAAATGTACTTAGCTTACCTAATAATTTCCAAACTTCATCTTTTACATTGTTGTAAGTGTGTGAAGTAGTAATGTCTGTAAGGTACTCACGCAAAGCACCAACATTAGGATCGATGCTCATGCAATTATCATTTAACACAACAAGTATGTTTGCATTTTCTACACCCGCATGATTTAATCCTTCAAACGCTAAACCAGCAGTCATAGAACCATCACCAATTACAGCAATATGCTGCTTGTCGTTCATTCCTAAGTGACGACTTGCAACTGCCATACCTAATGCTCCAGAAATAGATGTTGAAGAGTGACCAACCCCAAAAGTATCATATTCACTTTCGCTGCGTTTAGGGAAACCACTTATTCCTTTGTATTTACGATTGGTATGAAAATTATCTCTTCTTCCAGTTAAAATCTTGTGTCCGTATGCTTGATGACCAACATCCCAAACTAATTGATCGTAAGGAGTATTGAAAACGTAATGTAATGCAACTGTTAATTCAACAACACCAAGGCTTGCGCCAAAGTGACCACCTTTTACAGAAACCAAATCAACAATGTACTGACGTAGTTCATTGCTTACTTGCTCTAACTGGTCTTCGCTAAGATTTCTTAAATCTGCAGGTGAATTTATTTTTGCTAATAATTCTCCAGCTTTAAAAGGATTTTCGTTTGTTACTAATTCCATTCGGATTTTTATAAGTGATTGAACTTTTGTTCATTGCAAATGTACAAAAATTAAACAAAATAAATCTTATAAATTGTTAATGTTTAGGTAGTTAATAACTCATTTTTGTTTAGGATTGGGTGTGTAATCTCTACGTTTAATTCAACTATAAGTCTTTTTTTTTTTGGTTTGAAGGCAAGTAAATGTTTTGAGTTGCAAATGATTTGAACTAATTACTATGAAAAATCATTACCTTTCTTGGTTATATGTTGTTTCAAAAAACACAAGGGGGCGCGCGGTTCAAGTGGGGAAGTTTTGGCGGGGGCACCTTCCAACGGTTGGTCTCCTTTCATGCGAGTTTGGTTGTGCAAATTGAGGTAGGTTAAAGGTTTTTTGGAAATGAGGCGTTTTAAATGAAGGTTTTTTAAACACCAACTTTGCGGGAACGTGTCCTTTACGGGGAAGACTGGGTGGTATAATTGACCTGATTCTTTCCATTCAGCAACATTGCAACTTAAGGAGGTTTTGGGATCGGCCCTATTTATCTCTTTTTAAATGATACATTGATATTCAAGTTTTAATTGCACCAAAATGGAACAGCACAGTGATAACCGAAGGACTTGGATACCTCAACGATTAATGAATCCAAATACATCCATTTGTTGTGCCAAAGGGTGTAAACTTGGGCGACCGGGTGGATGCCTGTTTCAATATTAATGGTAATTATGCTTTTGATAATATTCCAGTTGGTAATTATAAGGTTTATGTTGATATTCCAAATTTACCAATGGACTCAACAAGAGAAATAAGTGTTTTACTAAGCACAGATACTATTTTTGGAAATGATTATGTGGCTGATTCTGTTACAATTTACGTTCCTGTTAGCTCCGTTGGTTTGGAAGAAAAAGCAAAGTCAAATATGGTTTTACTTGCTTATCCAAACCCATTTGTTGATGTTGTGATTTTGGTTATAGAAACTAGCACTTCAATTCCATTTAGTTTCGAATTAATAGATTACGCTGGTAAAGTTTTGAAATCTGAGACAATCACTTTAGACAAATACAATAAACAGATATCAATTGATACTAAAAAATTAAATTTGAATGCTGGAGTTTATTTCTTAAAGATAAAAGTTGGAAATGAGATTCGTGTAGCTAAGTTAATGAAGTATTAATTACCCTTCAATTTCAACCAGTTTAATCTCCACCCTTCTGTTTTTTGCATTTATGCTTTCATCACATGGTTCAGCGGGGCAAGCAACAGCTGGTTGAGTTTCACCTTTTCCGTCAACTTTTGTTATACGTGATTTCTTGATTTTATTGTTTTTAAAATAAGAAGCCGCAGCTTTTGCACGTTTTTCAGATAATTTTTGATTGTATGTTTCTGCGCCTCTTGTATCAGCATGCCCAGTTAAAATAATTGAATGTTTTGGGTTTGCATTGATGAATGCTAAAGCTGCTTTTAACTCATTTTCTGCCTCACCTGATACATTCGATTTATTAAAATCAAAGTAAATCACAAATGTTTTTTCTCCTGCACTTGTTCCTGTTGTATTGGTGTTAGTATTGTTGTTGTTTACAACTAAAGGAATAGTGTCTTCGGTAATTTTAGGGTTAAGAATGGTGTAGTAGTTTGTTGATTTATAAACACAAGTGTCGCATTGTTTTACTTGCTCAATATCTAATTTTTTAACTGCCCCGCTTTTAATTAAATTTTCTACCTGAGATGCATTGGTTAAAATTAACGTGTCGTTTACTCTGTAAAACATGTTTTCGGTATGAGGATCTTTTGCTAAGTTTTGCATTAAACTAACGACATTTGTTTTCCCAAAGTTTGCACTTGTATCTGAATTGTCAATAACAATTAAATCCTTTTTGTCAAAGTCGGGAACGTTGTTGAAGTAGAAACGATAAATGTCGAAATCACCAATTGTTCCGTTTCTGTTAGTAGATAAAAAACCTTCTGAGAAATCATCTTTAGGAGCAAAGAAAATATCGTCGGCTACCGAATTAAAAGGTAAACCTAGGTTCTCAGGCGTCGACCATTTTTTTCCATCAAAGGTTGATTTAAAAATATCATATCCACCATATCCAATAAAAGTTTCGGAAGAAAAATAAAGTGTTTTACCGTCATGACTAATGTATGGACTTTGTTCATTTCCATCAGTATTTATTGTATTGCCAATGTTTTCTGCACTTGCCCAGCTACCATCTGATTTTTTTGAAGAGTAATAAATGTCAAGTTTACCATATCCACCTTTTTTTTCGGAAGTAAAGTAAATTGTTTTTCCATCAGCAGTTACAGTAACATGATTGGCGTAATCATCGGCAATAATGTTCTTTTCTAATTTAGATGGCACCGACCATTTTCCATTGTGTAATTCAGATTTCCATAAAGTCCCTTCTTTAAAAATGTAAAGTGTTTTTCCGTCAGGAGAAAGAGAGACTATTGATTCATGCGCTTTTGAGTTTCCAACGTTTTTAACTTCGGCATATTCATATGGAAGAGCAATGGCGGTATCAAAATCATGTCCTTGTCGTTTCGACATGTACATGTCTTCATGGTACATATCATCTTCATAATCTACTTTTGTGTTAAATTCATTTCTTCTTCGCGAGGTAAACATTACAAAGTTTTCTTTCGTGTCAACAACTGGAACGTACTCTGCATAATCAGAATTTACATGGTCGCCTAAATTAATTACGTGAAGATATTTTGAAACAAGTTTGTCTTTATTTGTGTTATAGTAATTTATTGTTGCTATACATCTTTTTATATCATCAATAATTGCTTCATTATCTTTTTTGTTCGGAACAAGCGGCTGTACATTTTTAAAAAGTGTAAGTGCAGTTTCGGTGTTTCCTAAAAAATATTCGCATTTTGCTAGTGCATAAGTATATGTTACAGTATCTTCTTTAAAGGAAAGAACTTTTTTAACATAGGGCTGAGCCTTTTTGTAATCTTTAAGTTCGAAAAAAAGCAAGTCAGCATATTCAATAGTTACTTCTCTTGTATTTGGGTTTTTACTTAGGTATTCAGCATAGATTTTAGCAGCTTCTACATAATTAGAATTCTCTCTCTTTTTGCGAGCTGTAGCTAAGTCGCCACCAACTTGCGAAAAAACATTAGTTATGGCAAAAAGAAAAAGAAGGGAGAAAATGTATTTAGTCATATTGTTTTGTTGATTTCAATACAAATTTATAAAAAATTGTGTGGAAATCAGGCCTTTAAGAAATTAACTTACAAACCCAAGTTTACTTTCTAATTCTTTACTTAGTTTCGGAAGCCTTCTTCTTTCAATTAAGAAGCTAGTGAACATAGCAATTTCTTTATAGATGTAATGCTTGTTTAAGGCGCCCATCAGGTAATCTTTGCCTGTGCTGCCACCTGTGCCAACGCGCATTCCAATGATACGATGCACCATGTTTATATGTCTAAATCTCCAAGTTGCCATTTGCTCATCAATTTCTAATAAATTATTTAGTAATTGATAAGGATATTGAAGCAATGGATATCCTCTGTAAAGCATTATAAACAATGCGGAACGCATTGCTTTCGGACTTAATTGTTTATCAGGGTCTTCATGTTTATCCGAAAAAAACAATTGTTCAAATACATCCACTTGTTGTTTTTCTCCTTCTACTAAGCCTTCTGCATAAACATGTTTGTAATCGTTCCAAAAATCATGAATGTTACTTTTGTTATCAAATAGTTTAGTGTAGTTTTTCCAAAGTTCTTCATTTTCAAAAAATGGCATTCTTTCTAGCCACACATTCAATAATTGAATTAATGAAGGCTCTGTTTCAATTTTTTTAATCATTTCAACTTGAGCAGGACGTAATTGAGAAACATAATAGTTTTGTCCGTGACGCTGCTCAAATTTTAATCCCAATTTAGCTTCAATAATTTTAAACTGCCAACTTTGGAAACCCGATGCAGGACGCAATAAATCTCTGAAATCCAAGAAATCCATCGGAGTCATTGTTTCTAATATATCGATTTGTTGAACTAGCACTTTTAAGATAGTACCAACTCTACTCGTTCTATGAACAATGGTTTGTAAATCTGGTGAATTATCTTTTACGGTATCACCACTCATTAATTTTAAACAACTATCAAGTTCATGTAGTATTTGTTTAAACCAAACTTCATAAGCTTGATGAATAATGATGAACAACATTTCATCATGCGCTTCTAAATTTTCCTTATCACTTTCAGGAAGTTGAGCATCTAATATTTTATCTAATTGGAGGTAATCTCCATAATTTACTGGTGGACGAGACATAATTATGTTTTGATGCTAAATTAAGTATTATTTTGTAAGAAAAAGCTGATTTTTATTAGCTCAAGTTATTTGTTGATTAATTAGATTTTTCGAATTCTATTTAAGAGCGGAAAAGAGTAATATTTCTAAATAGTCAATAAGTTTTTTGTTATCACCCGATTTTATGTTAGAGAGAGCAGGTAAGTTTGTAGAGTAAAATTTATGTGAATGCGATGTTTCTAGTATTGTGGTTGCAAGCGATTGAGGGAATTTAAATGACGGCGCGTATTCGCTAATAATACTAGAGAATAAACCACACAAATCTTTATAAGGTTTAAATAGTTTGTCTTTATTTTCTTCCGCAATATGTTTTGTTAAGTATGATTTTGATCCTTCATCAACTACCAATTTATTAAGATTTTTTTCGTCTAATGATTGATTACTTATTTTTATTTTTTCAGGATTAACAAGTAAATTAACAATTAGTTTAAGTTTTTCTTCTGGGCTTTTTATGTTTTGTATGCCAAAAACAATTTTGTATTCCATATAACTCCAATACCAGGCAATAAGGTAAACTAAAAGTTTGTGTTTGTTTTCGAAGTACCTATAAATACTAGCCTCAGTTGTTTTAATGTGCTGGGCAAGTTTTTTAAAGGTAAACTCTTCGAAACCTAAATCATTAATCAGTAGTAAGGCCTCTTTTACGATACTTTTACCCAATACAGAACCCTGCGGATCTCTTAGGAAAAGCTTTTCATTCATCTTTATATTAACTTCAAATTGCATGTTGCTTGAATTGAAAGTACAAATATAGTAAATAATATTTTAACATATATTTATAATAGTATTACTATTATGAAATAATATTTCACTATTTTTGTCGAAAACTAATTTCAATGCATTCATTCAGGAAATTAATAGAGATATTAAAACCATTTAATAAGTATATAAATCAGATTTATTTACTCTCTATTTTACAAGGTATTTTCTACCTAATGGTTCCATTAGGTATTCAGGCAATTGTTACTTATACAATGGCAGGAGAAATGTCGTCTTCACTAATTTTACTTTGCTGCCTTACCATCGCATCTGTTGCTTTTATCGGAATTTTTCAATTGTGGCAAATTAGGATAACCGAAACAATACAACAAATTTTATTGGTTTATGTAGGCGTAAAGTTTTCTGAAAAGATACAAAAGTTAGCAAGGGCAGAGTTTTTAAAAGATTATTTGCCAAGTAAATTGAATTAATTTTTTGATGTACTTTTTTTACAAAAAGGTATTTCAAAAATATTGTTGGATGTTACTTTTTCTATAATCAGTATTGTTTTTGGTTTGCTAATTCTCTCAGCTTACAGCGCAGCATTTCTAATTTTTACTTTTACAACTGTTGCCGTATTTTATTTTATCATCCGTGTTTTTGGTAAGCGTGCGATGGAGACAAGCCTTAACGAATCTAAGAGCAAATATCAGTTTGTAGATTGGTTGCAAAGTATGTTTTTAGGATTAAAAGAAAATGATGTGAAGTATACTTCAGAGTATATAACAAATGCTACAGAGAATAGTTTACAAAAATACATTAATTACAAAACTTCGCATTTTAAAGTTCTTGATGTTCAATTTAACAGTATATTGATTTTTAAAGTAATATTTACTTCGTTTTTATTGGTTATTGGTGTATTGTTCGTTCAAATGGGAATGTTGAATATAGGACAATTTGTGGCTTCCGAAATTATCGTAATTCTTATTATTAATGCAGTTGAGAAACTTGTAATTAGTTTAGAAACTGTTTATGATGTTTTAACTTCAGTTGAAAAATTATTTCAAGTTTTTGATTTGGAAGAAGTGGATGACCCCGCAATTACAAAGGATAATAAATCTTTGAGTAAATTTCTCATGGGAAAATTTATAATCATGAGTATAAAGACAAAGACGAAGCGGCTTGTTTACGGAATACTTATTTTGGGCGTAGTGGTTTTGTTTTTGCCTTGGACTCAAACATTAAATAGCACGGGTTATGTTAGTACATTAAATCCTACTGAAAGGCCTCAAACAATACAATCAAGAATATCTGGCAGAATAGAGAAGTGGTTTGTTAAAGAGGGAGATTTTTTAAAGAAAGGTGATACCATTTCTTATATCTCAGAAATAAAAGAGGATTATTTTGATCCAAATTTAATTAGCCGTACCAGTCAACAAGTTACTTCAAAGGAATCGACGATAAAATCATATCAGGATAAAATTAATTCTATCGACCAGCAAATCGGGGCAATTAATGCAACGCTGAAATTGAAAATAGAGCAATTGCTAAATAAAATTGGACAATCGAAAATTAAAATAGAATCCGACAGTATAGATTATGTAACAGCAAAAAATAATTATGCTATTTCTGAGGATCAATTTAAACGTTATGAAGAGCTCCTTACTAAAGGAGTAATTTCGAAAACAGACTTTGAAAATAGAAAGGCAAAGCAGCAGGATGGAATGGCTAAAAAAGTTAGTACAGAGAACAAATGGAGAAATGCAAAAAACGAGTTACTTAACGCATACATTGAATTAAATTCGGCAAAACAGGAATATAACGAAAAACTTATGAAGGCAGAATCAGACAAATTCTCTGCTTTGTCACTTCTTTATGATGCAGAAATTGGTTTAACAAAAATGCAAAATCAATTAACTAATTACACGATAAGGAATAATTATTATTATGTAACTGCCCCTCAAGATGGTTATGTAACTAAGTCTTACGTATTAGGAGTTGGAGAAATTGTGAAGGAATCAGAATCGCTAATAAGTTTTGTTCCTGAGCAAAAACATTTTCTGTTGAATTGTATGTTGAGCCAATGGATTTGCCCCTTGTTTACAAAGGCATGGATGTACAATTAACTTTTGATGGTTGGCCTGCTTTTGTTTTCTCTGGCTGGCCAGGAATAAGTTTTGGAACTTACCACGCCAAGGTTGTTTCAGTTGATAAAGTGATTTCTGAAAACGGAAAATTTAGAGTTTTAGCAGTTGAAGACAGGCATGATTGGCCTATTTCTACTCAAGTAGGAACTGGTGTTCAAGGTTTAGTGTTACTTAAGAGAGTTCCTGTGATTTATGAAATGTGGCGGAAACTAAATGGTTTTCCACCAGAATTTTATGATCAAAAAAGTATAAAGAAAGAAACAGATTCTAAAGATAAAAAAGATGAAAAGAAGGATAAGAAAAAATAAAATACTAGTTGTTTTATTTGTTATAAATTTCATTTGCTTGTCTTTGAGTTCTCAAAATGGCATAACGTACAATGAATTTATAACGACAATTAAAAATAATCATCCTCTTATTGAGCGCGCGCAAAATATTTCTGCTCAAGGGAATTATCTTATTAACGCAGCACGTGGTTCTTACGATCCAATGATTAATTCAAATTATGAGAATAAGTTTTTTAATTCAAAAAATTATTTTTCCTTATTGCATGCAGAAGTTAAGCAGCCTATTTTCACTAATCAATACATTACTGCTGGATACGATTATGGTCAAGGAAATTTTTTAGATCCATCGGATGTTACTGCGCCAACTGGAACCCCATATATTGGCGTGGAAGCATCTGTTTTGCAAGGACTTCTATTTGATAAGCGCAGAGCTGAAGTATTGAAGGCAAAGGAATATAAGAAGTACTATGAAGCAGAAAAAAATCAACTTATTAATCAGCTGTTGTTTGAAGCATCTAGTCATTTTGCCGAGTGGTCTTTTGCCGAAAAGGAATTGCATTTATATGAGTATTTCTTGAATCTGGCTAACAATCGTTATACAGCTTTAGTTGTGCTAAGTAATATTGGAGAAAAAGCTGCGGTGGATACTATTGAAGCTTCTTTGCTCTATCAATCACGTTTTTTAGAGTATCAATCGGTTAAGTTGGATAATCAAAAAATGCAAAATAAGGTCTTAACCTTTTCGTGGCAAGATGAATTAAATCCATTAGCTTATGATACTTCCTTAATCATAAAAGATAGCTTGGAGGTTTATTTTAAACAAGCAGAAAGCCTTGCTGCAAATGAAATGCAAGTAGGTGATTGGGCAAATCCAATTATTACAAAACATGTAGCAGTTCAAAATATTGTTGGAATTGATAAACGATTAAAGGGTGAATTGATTAAACCAAAATTAGACGTTAAATATAATTTTTTGTCGTCTAACGCAAGCCCGTATTTTACTGATTATTCAACCAGTAATTACAAATGGGGTGCGAAATTTTCTATGCCATTGTTTCTTCGCTCTTCACGTAATGAATTTAAAATTGCTAAGCTAAACTATAAGAATAGTGGCTACGAATTAGTAAATAAATAAAATGAAATTGAATTAAAAATGAAATTAATAAAACAAGCCATTTTTATTTTAAGAGATCAGGTGAGTTTTGCAGAGAAAAATGTAAGGTATAGCAAACAGCTATTGGAAGCGGAGAAGTTGAAATTCGATAGTGGAGAAAGTTCATTGTTTTTGCTTAATACACGTGAAAATAAATGGCTTGAATCTGAATTAAAACTAGCAGAGTACAGAACAAAATTTATTAAAACAGTGTTTGAACTCGTTTATGTAAAAGGTAGTATAAATTACAAATTGTAATTGTTTACTTTAAATAGCTAATAGCAATAATCTGTATTTTACGTTCAGCAGCCGCAAATGGACTATAAACTGAGTTCCGAGTATCTTTTACATCATCGCTTACTTTACTCAAAATTAATTCGCCAATATCTTCTTCAAAAAACTCTATTCGGCCTCCTTGTTCGTTTGTGTTATTGATGTATTTTACAAACATGCCATTTTTGTATTCTTTAAAATAGTTTTGTAAACTACATACTCTTCGCTTCGCTAAATTCACATTGTAATCGGTTGATGCTAGCGGACTGCAAAATCCTTTCATGGTGATTTTTACTTTTTCGCCGCGAGATAATACTTTTTCTAATAACTCGGCAAATTTATCTAAGTCGCGCATACCTGCATCTACACTATCTTCAAAAAAGTTCTCAATTCTGTTTTCTGCAATTTGTTTTGCATCCGCTTCTAATCCTTTTGGATATTCTTCATGATACTTAGGTTGCAGATGTTTATAATCATCGTAAGTGGTTTTGTAGTTTTTAGTTGTGGTGATGGCTTTTGTTTTGGGATTAGGCTCATCGTTATGAAAGAACAATGTTAATGGACAAAGCACTTTCATTTGATTAATAATGAGTTTAGAACTATCAACAGGAACAGGTGGTTCTTCTAATGGTGGAATAGAGAAACGATAAATATCATTGCAACAACTTTGTTTTTCTTCGAAGTAAGAACCAATACGATTAGATGAAATATAAGCTTTGTTTTTTTTGCTGCTTACACTGTAATAAATATCGTTTAGTGGTGAGTTAATTGGATAACCTGCATTTTCGGGCGGGGCAAATTTTTTGTCTTTGTAAGCTGATTTAAAAATATCAAATCCACCTAATCCTTTGTGCCAGGTCGAACTAAAGTAAAGTAGTTTTTTGTTGATGCACATAAAATGGTGTTATTTCATCTTCTACAGTATTTACATTTTTTCCAGCGTTTAATGCTTCTCCGTATGTTCCATCTTTGTTTATTTTGCAATACCAAATATCTTGCCCGCCTTCGCCACCACTTCTATCTGATGAGAAAAATAAACATTCGGTGCTATCTAATAATCCTACATTTGGCTGAGTATTATTTGTTCCTGTTGCATTTATTTGTGGAGGTAGTTTTTTAAAATCTGTCCATTTATTGTTTTCCCAATTCGATTCAAGTATTTCACACTGAAAAGTACTTGCGTTTTTTTGACTGCACCGCGTAATAAATATTTTTGTAAATGTGTGGTTAAAACATGTATTAGCGTTATGAATTCCGTTTTTATTAAACAAGGAATCTAATTCTTGTGCTTTTTTAAACAGTTCACCTTTTTGTTTAGAAGTATAAAGTTTATTGAAATTAATATTGTTTTTCGAGTCTTTATCATTACTAAAACGAAGGGAAGAAAAGTACAAAGTGCTATCCCACTCAAAGGGGGCATATTCAGAGACCTTACTGTTTATCATACTATCAAGGTGTTCTATTTTTGCTTCAACTGGGTTTTTAATTAAAATTTGCGCAAGGTCGCATGCTTCTACTTCGTTTTTTGCTTTTAATGCTAATTGTTTTCTTGCTTTATCCTTACTTGCTTTGTTTTTTCCGCTAAATTTAGCGTATAGTTTTTTTGCGTCTTTGTACTTGCCTTTGCTTTTTAAAATGGTAGCTAACCAATAGGTGGTTTCTGGATATAATTTCGCGTTATCTTTCTTAAATACTTTTTGGTACCAATGCTCTGCAATGTCTATGTCGGAGTTCAATCTGCTTGCCTCTGCATATTTGTATTGATAATCGATGTTAGCTGAATCGATAAGGATAACGCGGTTGTATATTTGTGAGGCAGAAAAATAGTCTTTATCAGCCATTGCATCTTCGCCTTGTTTTAGTAGGTTTTTAAGAGATTGAGCAAAAGATGAATTTGCAGAAAGTAATAGTAGTAGAAGAACTACTATTACCTTAAGTTTTCGATATGCTATTTGATTTAATAAATTCATCAATAACAAAGATAATAAAACAAATATTTTATGCAAGTAATTCAAATTCCTGGATTCCGTATGATTCTCCATTAATTAGGATTTCGATTTTATGCAAGCCCGCATTGTGTTTACGCGTTGTGAAGTCTTTAAAAAGTTGTTCTTTGGTAATGCTCAGCTTTTCGTTTTTTTGGAGCTTTATTTCTTTTAACTTAAAAACCTTTGGAGCTAATTCGCCTGATAATTTTTTATAGTGAATAGCATAATCAACAACTAAATTTTGCTCTTGATTTTTGTTTGATTCTAATTCGAAACTGAATTTTAATCGCTCACCTAATTTTATTTTCTTCTTCGAAAGCAAAAGATTAGATATAGCTACTTTTGGATTTTTCTCAAATTCAAAAACAGAAAGTATTTGCTGATTTCCTTTTTTAATAAGGCTTCTAGCAGCATGTTTAATTATCCAAGATGTATGTTTGTTATTAGTTCCCCAGCCTTTTACAATTTTGAGCATTGCATCAGGATTATCTTTTGAAATGTCGTTTAAATGATTGGCAACTGATTTTCTTACATACAATTCATCATCTTCTTTTAATGCTTCTAAAATTTCTTTTGTTGCATACGGATTTTTTATAGGCTCGTCTAATTTAAACGACCACGGAAGCCGAGGGCGCGAGCCTTCTGATGATAATCTTCTTACATGATGGTCTTTATCCTTCGCCCATTTTTTCATTTCAGATAATGTTTTATCAAAATCTAATTTTAAAAACTCTCGAATAGCAAATTCGGAGGAACCAAAAGTGGTGAAATATTTTAATGCTTCTAAGGATGTTTTAATGTGTTTTCTTCCGTAAACTCCAACATAATCGGGAAACAATAAACTTACATAACCTCGTTTTACTGTTGGAATTGTATCACGAAGAATGGTAATTGTTTTTTTGTAATCGCTTGGTAAATACACATGCATTGTTTCCGAAGCCTTACGCATACGTTGGTTTAACGAAAGTTCTTCTAAATTAGAAGTAACGTCTTTCAAAAATTTCTTTGTTTCGAAAGCGGGGTAGGTCTTATTTATTTCCTCAGCTAAATGCACGAAGAAATTTTTATTAAACATTTCTTTTAATGGCTCCATTGATGAATTTGAAAATGTATTAATTTAGAAATTTGAAAATACTTTAAATTGTTGAATAAAATCAATTTTCAAATTAACTAATTCCCAAATCTTCAAATTAAATAGCCAACTTAACCAAGTACTTCCCTTCAAGTATTGGAATTACAGGTGCAGTGTTTGGCACAAGACAATAACGAATATCTTTCTTTAAATTCAACTTCACCATACGTTCTTTGTGCGATGCATGGCTTAAGAATTTCATTGGATCATCTTTCGCCATTTCGTAGAGGTATTGTAAGGCAAGACAACCATCTCCTAATTTAACTTCTTGTGTGCGTTTGATGATTTCGTGTGTTACAGCACCAGCATATAAGGAGTCTTCTAAATTAAATCTGTTTTTCCATCCTGAACAAAGTAATAAAATGTTGCGGTCTTGTTTTACCAACCAATCACAAAGTACATCAATATTTAAAAAAGACCCAATAACAACTTTGTATGCATTACGAGCGGCTTCAATTGCTTGCGTTCCGTTAGTAGTTGTAAGTGCAATGGTTTGTCCGTTTACATGTTCGCCCATATAATCGTATGGTGAATTTCCGAAATCAAAACCTTCAATTTTGATAGCATCTCTTTCTGCACCTGCTAAAAAACCTTGTTGTTTATAGGATAATGCTTCATCAACTGTTGCAACAGGAATCATTCTTTCTGCGCCATTATGAAATGCAACGCATATTGCAGATGTTGCGCGTAATACATCAATAATTACAACAATGCTTTCTTTATCTTCGTAAGTAGGGTAGAGTGCAGGAGAAAAACAAGCTTCAATTTTTAATACCTTATCTTGAGTCACAAATACAGTGGATTATTTTTTGATTATTTTTTTCAAACTTTCTTGCATCTTGTAGGTTGATGAAGGAATCATTTCTTTTGGAATAAAAACATCTTTTTTCTCGTAACCTTGATATACGATTTGTAAGTAAAGATCTTTTGTTTTTAACTCTTCAGGAATTGAGAATAAATAAAGCCCAGCGCTATTTGAAACAACAGTTGTTTTAGTTCCTTTTATATTAACTACTGCCCCAGTGATAGGTTTCTTGGTTTTATCATCAATTAATTTCCCTTGCACAACAACTTTTTTCTTTTCGGTTGATTTTGTTGTAATCAGTTTCCCTATCATTAACTTGGGAGTTGGTTCATCATGATTTGGTGGACCAATAATTAAATGGGAAGATGCTTTTGCTGCAAAGGCAGAAAATATACCTAAAAGTAAAAAAACGTAAGTATATATTAATTGCTTATTCATTCGTAGCACTAAATTACGAATTTTCCCGAAATAATTGATTTAGCGATTGTAATTATTGCTTTAGAAAAGGAATTTTAACAACTTTTGCCTTAATTGCCTTATCTCTAATCTTTACATAAATTTCCGAATCTACTTTTGAATGAGCTGTTGTAACGTAACCCATTCCAATTGCTTTGTTTAAACTTGGCGATTGTGTTCCTGATGTTACTTTACCAATAACTGCCCCGCTTGCATCACAAATTTCATAATCATGACGAGGAATACCTCTGTCAATCATTTCAAACCCCACTAATTTGCGTTGTAAACCTTGCTCTTTTAATTTAAGCATAAAGTCTTTATCAGTAAAGTCTTTAGTGAATTTAGTAATCCAACCTAAACCAGCTTCTAAAGGTGAAGTAGTATCATCAATATCGTTTCCATATAAACAGAATCCCATTTCTAAACGTAAAGTATCACGAGCGCCTAATCCAATTGGTTTAATGCCAAATTCAGCTCCAGCTGTAAAAATAGCATCCCACATTTTTTCTGCATGTTCGTTATCAAAATATAATTCAAATCCACCTGCCCCTGTGTATCCTGTATTGGAGATAACAACATTCTCAATTCCATTAAATGTTCCTTTTCTAAATTCGTAATAAGGAATTTCAGATAAATTAATGGAAGTTAATTTTTGCAATGTTGCAACCGCTTTAGGACCCTGAATAGCAAGTAAAGAAGTTCTGTCTGAAATATCTTTCATGTCAACACCATAAGTGTTGTGCTTACTAATCCAATCCCAATCTTTTTGAATGTTGGAAGCATTCACCACTAACATATAGGTTTTATCATCGATTTTATATACGATTAAATCATCAACAATTCCACCTTTACCATTTGGTAGGCAAGAGTATTGTGCTTTTCCATCAAATAATGTAGTAGCGTCATTACTTGTAACTGCTTGAATTAAATCTAACGCCTTATCACCTTTTAAAATAAACTCACCCATGTGACTAACATCAAATACACCTACAGCGTTTCTAACTGTGTGATGTTCGTCGTTTAGGCCTGAATAAGAAACAGGCATATTGTAACCTGCAAATTCAACCATTTTAGCACCTAATGAAATGTGTTTATTGGATAATGCTGTAGCTTTCATAAATTCAATTTTTTGAGTGGCAAATGTAAGTTTTATAAAGGATAAAAAAAATCGGCTTACAAATTTTGTAAGCCGATTTTTAGTTTTACCTAACTAGATTAACGTGTCCGGTTACGGAGCGTTGTTTTAGGAATGCGTCTTTGTAGATTATTTTATAAATAAACACTCCACTTTCGGTTGAAATATTTTGATTGTTACTTAATGAGCCCTTCCAACCTTCGCTAAGGTTATGAGTTAAGAAAACTCGCTCTCCCCATCTGTCATAAATAGCTAAAGTATAATCCTCAACTAAAACACCAGTGCTTTTTGGCAAGAACTCATCATTTTTCCCATCGTTATTTGGAGAGAATGAATTTGGCACATAAAAAGCAAAATCAGGCGTAATAATAACAGGGTGCGTTACTTCTGCATAACAACCATTTATTGTTGTAGCGCTTAATGTAATATTATATGTTCCTTCACCAGGGAAATCATAAGATACATTAAAGTAATCTGCACTATCTAAATCTGCAATATTCCAAAAATAGCTTAAGCCTGCACCATTTGGCGTTGTATTAAGGAAGTCAACGTGTGGTTCTAAAGAAGTAGGATTAGAAGGTTCGTAAATAAATTCAGGTTCTGGAACACTATTAATTGTTATGTATCCTGTTTTTGTTTCGGTATCTACACAGCCATTAATATCTGTATAAGTTAAAGAAATTGTAAATACACCCGCCTGAGTATAAACATGAACAGGGTTTGCTAAGCTTGTTGTTGAAGCATCTCCAAACGACCAACTATATGAAGTTGGGCTAGCTGGAGTTGAAACAGTGCTTGTAAATAAAACAGGAACACTTGGTAAACATCCTGCTAAAGTATCAGCACTAAAATCAATTACGGGAGCATCAAATACTTCAACAAATTTGGTAACGCTATCAGGACAACCTACGCCTAAATCTGTTTTGTATTTTACACTATAGCCTGGAGCAACTGATGGCCCTAATGTTGGAGGGTCGAATTGTGTAGCAACAATATTATTTATTGTCCAAGTACCACCTGCATTATTTGCATAAGCACTTAATGTAACTGGTGTGTTGTATTCACAGAAAGGACCAAAAGTAGTAAAGTCAGCAGGTATTTTTTGTGACACTAAAACTAGTACACTATCTGTTATCATACAATCAGCAGGACCAACAGTATAAACAACATGCGAGTTTCCTAAAACAGAAAGTTCTGGGTGAAAATTAGAAGTGTTACCTGCAGGAACAACCCCACCGCCATTACCACTACCATTTATATGATGCGCCCATGTACCGCCTGTTGGAGTTACTGGTGAAAGAGAAAATAATTGGATAGGATCTGAATTACAAAATATACTATCGGTTGTAACAATTTGTGCAACGCCGCCGCCAATACTAAATGTAACAGAATCATTTCTGCTACATAAACCGTTAAGTGTAGTTACTGTTACAGTATAAGTAGTAGAGCCAGATGGTGGAGTTACCGTTGGGTTTTTAATGTTAGGATTTGATAAGCCAATTGCAGGTGACCAGTTATAAGTGTAGTTTGCTGGGTTAACAGAAGATGAAAAATTGAAAGTAACGTTTGGTCTCTCACTATAAACAGTTTCTGAGTTTGGAACATTACAACCTACTTGTCCATCCTGATCAAATGTAATACTTGATTGGAAAGCAGTTGCAGTTGATAACACTTCATCCCCACCAGACCAATCATCATTATCGTAACAAAATTCAATTAATAAGTTGGATACACCATCATATGCGTATGGACTGGTGAAATTAAAAGTATTTAATCCAACAACTGGAGCGTACAAAGGTGATGTATAAACTGTTGTTGCTCCAGCTTCAAACGCTCCAGTTGCACTAGCAAATGCATTTGTAGCAGTACATTTTATTTTTACAGTTAAGCCCGCATAGCTTTGCCCGCCAACAGAAGAAACATTTAATGCAATTGAATTAATAATCCCTTGCCCAAGCCCTAAAGCTTGTAATTCGGAAGCTCTGAATAAATATTGTGCTCTACCATCTTCCCACACCCCCATAAAAGGCGTTGGATTGGTAAAATTAGGAGTAGTGTTAGTGCCTACTTGAATAAGATTACTGCTGCCAGTACATGCTGTCCCAGGACTCAAGGAGCAACTTGCTCCAGATAAACATGGGAATTCAACATCAAGTTGCAATGGGGCAGGAGGTATGGCTGTCATACAAGTATCATTTCGTATAGTAAATGGTGGCGGTCCTTGCTGGGCAGTAACAACAATGGAATCTCTTTTAATACAACCTAAATTACTAGTAACGGTTACTGAATAAGTAACAGTTTCTGCATCGGCCATTGTGAGTAAAGGAGTGCTTACCATTGGCATATCTAAACCTGTTGTTGGGGTCCAAACATAACTATAAACACCAACTGGGTTAGGTGTAATACCTAATTGAATTGGATTTCCTGTACAGCCCGATGCTGTTGGGCCAGGCGTTAGTGCCCAGTTAAATGTTGGTACAACTGTAATGGTAACGGTATCTCTATTTACACAACCTGCAGCACCACTAGTTTGTATAACATAAGTAGTAGTGGTATTAGGTGTAACGGTTGGTTCTTGACAAGGGTTACATGACATTTGCGGACCCGTTGCCATCATAATACCTCCAAGATCGAACCAGTTGTAAGGGCCACCAGGACCAGAACCATGAAGTACCGCAGCATCTCCTAAACAAATAGTTGTGTCGGGACCAGCATTAGCTGCTGGTAAAATATTTATAAAATAATTAATTACTTGTTGGCCAGAAATTGGACATGCATTGTCATAAACTGTTACAGTTAGATTTGTATTTTGATTTGCAGAACCCGCTGGGGCTGTCCAACTAAATTGCAAGGAAACATTGTTTGGTTGACCTGGAATTGGGTAACTTACTGTTGCAGTTGCACCAACAAAAGCTGGATTTGTTAAAAGATTTGTTCTAATTTTAAGTGAGTCACCAGCATTTGGGTCGCTAAAAGTAACGTTAAATGAGAAAGGAATACCTTCACAAATTTGCAATTCATAAGGATCTAATGGATTAAGTACTGCTCCGTTGCCGGTAACGTTTGAGTTGCTCAATGGCCCTGCTGAACAACCAATAGTAAGGTTATTACAGTTTTGTACTACCATTTGTACATCACGAATTACTTCTCCAACTAAAATTCCATTAGCATCAAACTCTTGAACCAATACAACAACAACATAAGTCCCTTGAGCTGTTGGTGTAAAATTTAATTGACCAGTTGTAGCATTAATACTAATTCCTGGAATAGGCGAAGCTCCTGTAAATCCTGGACTATATGTTAAAGGATCTGTTGGACTTGTACCCATTGCTGGAACTAAAGAATATTGAAGTGTGTTTCCATCTTGTTCAACAACACCAAAGTTATAACATGCAGGCTGATTAACACACAAGTAAGGTAGTGGTTGAGCAGTAAAAACAGGTGAATTATTATTTGGGGCATTTAAATTATTAAGAAGGGCATACGCATAAACGTCTGCAACATCTGGATTATCAAGGTTCACGATTAACCCATTTCTACAGCAAGTGTTATAAGAAAAAACCCAATCCGTACAACCACCAGGCAAAGTTACTATACCAACATAATCAATCATATTATTACCATTGATTGTACCATTATTGCAGGTAGAAGTTGCAGACGCACATATTTGCGAAATATCAACTCCATCGCCAGGTGTTAATGGACTTTGATTTAATGTAACGTTTTGACTACCTAAACATCCATCAACGCTTATGCTTTGAGATGTTCCAGGATTAAAACCACCTGTGCAATCCCAATACACAGTGTAGTGTACTTCATACTGATTATTACCTAAACTAATGTAGGTAATTTCACCACCAGAAATATGTGATGCGTAAGTTGAAATACTTACAAGCAAAAAGCTTAAGAATGATAATAGTTTTTTCATCTATTTTATAAATTAAAAGACAAATTTCGAAAACCGAATTTACTAAAAATTAATGAGATAAGTCAAAAATTTAACTTTTCCTTCACGAAAATCTCAAAAAAAATGGATAAAATAGAAAAAATAGAACCTAATTATTAGGTTTGGAATAATTTTTAGGGTAAAAGACGTTTATGAAACAACTGGAGGAGCCTCCATTATATGGCCACAACTCTTACAGGTACACAAGTCTTTATCGTTGTAATATTTTTTAAACACCGCTTGAAATTGGTTGGCAATATCGGTTAGCATAAAATATTCTTCATACAGCTTATTATTACATTTCTCACAAAACCACAATAGGCCATCTTTTTCGTTTTCTCTTCTTCTACGCTCAATCACCAGGCCGATAGTGTCTTTATAACGTTTTGGATTATGTGGTACTTTGGGAGGAAGTAAAAAGATTTCTCCTTCTTTTATTGGAACGGTAACCGCTTTACCATTTTCTTGAATCTGTACTTCAACATCTCCCTGCAGTTGATAAAAAAACTCTTCGCTTTCATTGTAATGGTAGTCTTTTCGTGAGTTTGGACCACCAACAACCATAATGATAAATTCAGTATCTTGATAAACAACTTTATTGTTAACTGGTGGTTTTAATAGGTGCTTATTTTCTTCTATCCATTTTAAGAAATTGAAAGGGCGAATGATACTCATAGTAGTTTTTTTACAAACCTATAAAGATTTGAGCGTAAAAACAACACATGAGTTACATAAACTAATAAATATCAGTTTGTGTAATTCAATCATTGGCATTATATTTGGTTGTTGTTTAAACAAAAAATAAATACCATGAAAAATATTTTAGCTATTGCATTACTGTCCTTCACCTTATTAATTTCAAGCGCTGCAAATGCACAAACGAAAAAGTCAAAAAAGGTGAAGCAAGAAGATCCTAAAAAGAAGGAACAAAAAGATACGACTAAACCTGCAGGAACTCGTATGGCTATTAGTAGTTCGGGCTTGCCAACAAAGGGAAAAAAGAGTACTACTTCTAATAGTAATAGAACGGTAAGCGACCCTAAGCAAGACCCAAAAAAGGATGATGGAAAAAAAGTGGATGAGAAGAAATAGATTTTTTAATTCATATTAATTTAAGAAACACCACAAATTTGTGGTGTTTTTTTATTTAATTTGGCCATCTTTATAATTAGAATGTTTCATTATTTAAGGAAAAATATTTTTTTATTGTTAATTGCGAGTTTACTTGTTACTTGTAAAAAGGAAAATCTGTGCGATTGTTTTAAGGGAACAGGTAAGCAAACCTCGGAAGAAAGAAGTTTAGCTGCTTTTAATCAAGTTTATGTGCAGGATGAAATAGATGTGCACTTAACTGAAGGAAGTGAATATAAAATAAAAGTTGAGGCAGGAAAACAAGTAATTAAATTGGTGAAAACAATTGTTAAAGATGGCGTTTTAACTATTAGCGACGACAATAAATGTGATTTCACTAGGAGTTATAAAAGAAAAGTAATTGTTTATCTTACTTTACCAAAGCTTAGAAAAATTGAGAATAATGGTTTAGGTGACGTTTATATGGATTCACAATTTACTTGTGATACGCTTAATTATTATATGTCTAATTCGGGTAATTTGCACCTTAACTTAAATGCAGATATAGTTTACGGCGGAATGCATGGTAATGGTGATGTTTACATGAAAGGCTTAGTTAATGAAAGCTCTGTATTTGCTGGTGGACAAGGCTATTTTTATGGCTTTGATGCTGTTGCGCAAAAAATGATTCTTACTTTAAATACTTCTGGACGAATGGAAGTAAATGTTAATTCATTCATGAAGATTGATATGTTCGAACGTTCAACTGGAGATATACATTACAAAGGAAACCCTAGCTCAATTTGGAAAGCAACATTTGCTGGAAAAGGAAAATTGATAGATAAAAATTAGAAAAAAAAGGGCATAAAAAAAGGGTAAGCTACTTTCATCGCACCGCTACAACCACCTACCCTTGCTCCGTTCCCAGCCTGGGGGATTCAGCAGGAGCTGGTCGTGAAAGACTTACCCGTTGCAAAAATACTAATTAAATTGAATCCTAAGAAGAAAATAACTTATTTTTTCTTTTTATCTTTTTCAGGCTTCACTTTTTCCTTGCCTGTAAAGCTCCAAGTTTTTTTGTCTTTACCATTTTTCATGTGTCTCATTCCACCTTCAATTTGGTAATTATCAATAACACATTTAAACTCGAATGATTCACCTTTTTCCATTTCGGTAGTAGCAAGTACTTCAATGTATTCAACTTCTGTGTCCTCATCCATGTATGTTGAATCTTTAACTAATTCATATCGAATTAGTTTTAAGTCAAGCTTTTCGCTTATAACATCTCCACACCAAACTTTTCCATCCTTAAATTGTAACTCGTCGGGAGTTGTTTTTGGTTTTTTAGGCTCGCTTATATCTATTGTGAAAAAACGTTTGTGTAATTTATCTTTTTCCCCTTTAAATGCTAAAAATGCAGTTAAGGTTAAAACAACAATTGTAAGTTTTCCAAATTTTAGTGTTCTCATGTTCTAGGTTTTTGTTTTAACAAATTTAAAAAATCTCTATTTTATAATGAAATGTAATATTAAATACTTGTAAACAAACTACGTACCAATTTATCTATTGAAACTTAATCTCATTCCAATTTTACCTTCAATTACTTTTCCATTATCATAAACTAACTCCCCATTAACAAAGGTTTTGCTTACTGAAGCTTTAAACTCGTGCCCTTCAAACGGCGACCAACCACATTTATAAAGGATATTTGATTTTGTTACTTTGTAAGTTGTTTTTGGATTAATTAAAACTAAATCGGCATAATAGCCTTCTCTAATGTAGCCACGATCTTTTATCTGAAACATATCTGCTACATTATGACTCATTTTCTGCACAATGGTTTCCAAAGTTATTTTTCCTTGATAATGTAAATCCCACATTGCTTGTATTGCATGTTGCACAAGCGGACCACCACTTGGTGCTTTTAAATACGATTGAGATTTTTCTTCTATTGTATGCGGGGCATGGTCGGTTGCAATTACATCAATTCTTCCATCTACAACTGCTTCTAAAATATTATCTCTGTCGTAGCGAGTTTTAACCGCGGGGTTCCATTTTATAAAATTACCTTTTGTTTTATAGTCTTCATCAGTAAACCATAAATGGTGAATACAAGCTTCGGCAGTAATGCGTTTGTCTTTTAAAGGTATTTTATTAGTGAATAAAGCAAGTTCTTTTGCCGATGAAATATGTAAAATATGCAGGCGAGTATTGTGTTTTTTTGCCATATCAACCGCTAGTTTTGACGACATGTAACAAACTTCCTCATCTCTAATAATTGAGTGAAAAGTAGCATCGATATCTTCACCGTATTCTTCAATTATGCGTTGTTGATTTATTTTTACTTGTGGGTCAAACTCGCAATGCGTGGCAATAAGCGTGTTTACATTGGTGAAAATGTTTTCCAATGTATTTTGATTATCAACCAACATATCACCTGTTGATGAGCCCATGAAAATTTTTAATCCGCAAACGGTTTTAAAATCTATTTTTTTTATTTCTTCTAAATTATGGTTGGTTGTTCCCATAAAAAAAGAATAGTTTGCAATTGAGCATTGCCCCGCTCTTTCGTATTTTTTGTTTAATTCTTCAACTGTTGTTGCTTGAGGGTTGGTATTTGGCATTTCCATATAAGAGGTTATACCGCCAGCTACAGCCGCTTTTGACTCGGTGTAAATTTCTCCTTTATGCGTTAAGCCAGGTTCTCTAAAATGTACTTGATCGTCGATTGCGCCAGGAACTAAATAAAGTCCTTCAGCATTTATTTCAATTGCTTTGGTGTCATTATCAATTTCACGTTCAATTTTCGCGATTCTTCCATCTTCAATTAATACGTCTGAAACAAAAATTTCGCCTTCGTTGATTAAAGTTGCTTGTTTTATTAAATAACTGCTCATGCAATAAGTTTTCTCCAAAAATAAGTATTAATCGGTACTTTTCAGCCTATTGAAAACATTTAATAAGTCTGAAAAATATCAGTTGTTTATTGTAAAGTAAAGCTTACATTTGCTTTCTACATATCCATTGTAGATGAAGCCAAAAATTATCTTAGAGGGCGAACAATTAGAAGTTACGATAACTCGTTTGTGTCATCAATTAATAGAAGTTCACGATTCTTTTCAAAATAGCGTTATTATTGGTTTGCAGCCACGTGGTGTTTATTTGGCACATCGTATTCACAAAAAACTGTGTGAAATCCTAAAAACAAAAAAGATTCATTTGGGTGAAATGGATACTACTTTTTTTAGAGATGATTTTAGAAGAAAAGAGTTGATTCCAAATAAAACAAATATTGATTTTATTATTGAAGATAAAAATGTCATTTTGATTGATGATGTTTTGTTCACTGGTAGAACAATACGCGCCGGATTAGATGCGATGCTTGCTTTTGGTAGACCTAACGATGTTGAGTTGTTGGTTTTGATTGACAGAAGATTTAGCCGTCATTTACCGATACAAGCAAAGTATATTGGAAAGACAATAGATTCGATTGAATCCCAAAAAGTGAAAGTAGAGTGGAAAGAGTTAGATGGTAAGGATAGAGTAACATTATTAACCGACAAAGAATAAAACGAAAACATGAGCAGTTTAAGTGTAAATCACCTTTTAGGAATAAAATACATTAACAAGGCCGATATTGAATTAATTTTAGAAACCGCGAAAAATTTCAAAGAAGTAATCAATCGTCCCATAAAAAAAGTTCCTTCCTTACGTGACATTACTATTGCCAATTTATTTTTCGAAAACTCTACACGTACCAAACTTTCTTTTGAACTTGCTCAAAAACGACTTTCAGCTGATACCATCAATTTCGCAGCATCTTCTTCATCTGTAAAAAAAGGGGAAACACTTGTGGATACAGTAAATAATATACTTGCAATGAAAGTGGATATGGTTGTGATGCGACATGCACATCCAGGAGCATCGGTTTTTTTAGCAAAAAAGGTAAAAGCTAAAATTATTAATGCAGGTGATGGAGCGCACGAACATCCTACGCAAGCGTTACTAGATGCATTTTCAATACAGGAAAATTTAGGTTCAATTAAAGGAAAGAAAATTGTAATTGTTGGTGATATTCTTCATTCGCGCGTTGCTCTATCAAATATATTTTGTTTACAAAAATTAGGCGCTGAGGTAATGGTGTGTGGTCCACAAACTTTACTACCAAAGTATATCGAGAGTTTAGGAGTTAAAGTTGAATTGAATTTAAAAAAGGCTTTAAATTGGTGCGATGCGGCAAATATGTTGCGTATACAATTAGAGCGTCAGGATATAAAATTCTTTCCTTCACTGCGTGAGTACACCATGATGTATGGTTTGAATATGGAAATGTTGGATTCACTTTCGAAACGTATTTTAATAATGCATCCAGGTCCAATTAACCGTGGTATCGAAATTACGAGCGAAGTTGCAGATAGCGACCAATCAATTATTCTTGATCAAGTAGAAAACGGAGTAGCTGTTCGTATGGCGGTTATGTTTTTACTTGCTGGTAGAATGAATTAATCTTCTCATTTATCTTTTACAACGGGGCAAATTATTATATTTGTTGATATGCATACCATTGTAGAAGAAATAAAAAATAATTTCATCATAAGTACTGATAAATCCAAGTTGGATATTGATGCTATTCATCAATACATTGGTGGAGATAGTTATTGGGCGCAAGGTATTCCACTAGATGTTTTAAAAAAATCAATCGACAATTCAATGTGCTTCGGTATTTATGATTCAGATAAACAAATTGGTTTTGCCCGCATGATAACTGATTGTTCAACCTTTGCTTATTTAGCTGACGTTTATATATTAGAGGCTTATAGAGGAAATGGTTTATCAAAATGGTTGATGGAATTTATAATGAAGCATCCTGAACTGCAAGGTTTGCGAAGATATATGCTAGCAACACGAGATGCACATGGATTATATTTACAATACGGATTTAAACCAGTATCGAATCCTGAAAACATAATGGAGATTAGAAATGCAGATATTTATAAAAAACAAAATTGATAGCAGCATTTATATACATACTTTTATTTAGCTCAGTAATTTTCTTTTATAAAAAAAGACTAGAGCTTGGTTTACCTAGGTGGGCATTTGTTTTAGCTTTTTTAGTGAAAGTGGCGAGTGGTTTTTTTCTAACTTACATTTATTCATCTCATTATACTGATAGAAGCACAGCAGATATTTTTAAATATTACGATGATGCTAAAATAATGCACAAAGCACTAAGCGAAAAGCCTGGTGATTATTGCAGTATGTTGAGTGGAGTAGGTAATGATAATGTTTATTACGACACAACGTATTATGCAAAAATGAATCATTGGTATAAGCGAAATGATTTCGGTAATTACAATGATAATCACACCATCATCAGATTAAACGCATTGATAATGCCACTTTCATTTGGAAGTTTTCATGTGCATACTGTATTTATGTGTTTTATTTCTTTCCTTGGATTGTTTGCTTTGTATAAATTTTTTCTTTCACTATTTAAGACAAAAGCATTTTTGATTTATGTGATTGTGTTTTTTATTCCTTCTGTTGTGTTTTGGGGCTCTGGAGTTTTAAAAGAAGGATTGTTATTATTTTCATTGGGCATTTTGCTGCTTAGCTTTTATGAATTGTTTTTCTTGAAGCGGATTTCATTTAAGTATGGATTGCTTTTATTTATTTCTTTGTTTTTGCTGCTTATTAATAAAAATTATTTGCTGTTGGTAATTCTGCCACCTTTGTTAGCGTATTATATTGTGGAACGTTTCCGAATAAAACGCGTTTTTTTATTTTTCATTTCGTTTCACTTTATGTTATTTGTGTTGTTTTATGTAGGAATAAAAGTGGGATTAGATAAAAAGCCAATTGCTCTAATTGTTCAGAAACAAAAGGATTTTATTAATTTATCGAAGGGTGGAATATTTTTATTAAGCAATGAATATTTGGTTCGTTTAGAACCTGAACAAGAAAATGAAATTGCAAAATACAAAACTGATTCGGTGAAGTTATTAGCTGATGCGGCATATATGAGTTGGCGATTAAATAATTTTGATGATACATTAGGTGTGATTGAAAATGGAGAACAGATTTCGTTTAAGGTGATTTCTAAATTGCCCCGCGCCGGAAGTTTATTGCAAGATAAACCCATTGCTGCCACTTGGAGTTCCTTTATTGGATTTGCACCTAAAGCTTTTTACAATTCAATACTGCAACCAAGTATTTTAAAAAAAGGTTCATCTGTTGAGCGAATAGCTTCTTTAGAAAACATTGGAATTTTATTGTTTGTATTAGTTTGTTTCATTTTCGGGGATATAAAAAATTGCAATAAAGCATTTTTGTGGTTTTCTCTTTTCGTTGTTCTAATTATGTTTTTAATTGTGGGCTATACTACTCCAGTTGCTGGCGCTATTGTTCGCTATAAAATGCCAGCCTTGCCATTTGTTTTAATGATTGGCCTGAATGTAATTTGCTTTGATAAAATATCTCGTTTTCTTGGTAGAATGAAAAGAAAATAGAAGTATATTTGACGTTAACAGAAAGTAAATTAAATGTTAAACAAGATATTTCCAATTTTAACTTGGTTACCTAATTATACTACTAATTTATTTAAGAAGGATTTAGTTGCGGGCATAACATTATCTGCATACGCAATTCCAGTTTCATTGGCTTATGCATCACTTGCAGGCCTTCCGCCACAATATGGTATTTATGGTTATTTAATCGGAGGATTATTTTATGCGATTTTTGGGACGAGTAAACAAATGGCGGTTGGTCCAACTTCTGCTATTTCTATTTTAGTTGGAACTGCTATTGCTTCTCTTGCCGAAGGAGATGCGCATCGTTGGATTGATATTGCCTCGGTAACTGCATTTTTGTTTGCCTTAATGAGCATTGCTGCATACTTCTTAAAGTTAAGTAGTATGATTAATTTTATTAGTGAAACGGTTTTAGTTGGCTTTAAGGCAGGTGCCGCTTTAACTATTGGCTTAAGTCAATTGCCCAAACTTTTTGGTGTGAGTAGTGGAGGGCACACTTTTTTGGAAAGAGCAAAAGAACTTTTTTTTCAAATTCCAAATACTAATTGGGTGGTGTTTGGATTTGGAATTTCAGCGCTCATTATATTAATAGCAGGCGACAAATTATTACCTGGGAAACCAGTTGCAATTTTAGTTGTTTTTATTTCCATTATTCTTATTTCATTTACCTCATTAGGAACTTTAGGATTTAATACCGTTGGTATTATTCCAACAGGTTTGCCCGAATTTTATTTCCCTACATTTAGGTTGAAAGATTTAGAGAATGATGCAGCCCTTGCTTTTGCATGCTTTCTTCTTGCCTACATAGAGACTGTTTCAGCAGCTAAGACATTAGCAAAAGAAACAGGAGAAGAAATTGATGTGAGGCAAGAATTGTTGGCCTTGGGAGCTGCAAATATGGCAACATCTATGGGGCATGGATATCCAGTTAGTGGTGGTTTATCTCAATCGGCAGTTAATAGTAAAGCAGGTGCTAAAACACCAATGGCATTAGTAGTGGCATCTTTTACAATTGCCATTTGTTTATTGTTTTTTACTGGCTTACTTAAAAATTTGCCAACTGTTGTTTTAGCAGGAGTTGTAATTGTTGCTATTAAGGGCTTGGTAAAAATTGATGAGTTTAAAAGAATGTGGAGAGTTAACAGGCAAGATTTTTTGATTGCAATCTGCGCTTTCTTGAGTGTATTAATGTTCGGAATATTAGATGGAGTAATTATTGGTGCAGTTGTATCCTTAATATTAATTATAAAAATTGTATCAACTCCTAATGTTGCTTTTTTAGGTAAAATCCCGGGAACAAATGCTTTCTCTAATATAGAAAGGCATCCCGATAATGAAATAATACCTAATACACTTATATTTAGGGTTGAATCACCTCTATTGTATTTTAATGTAAATACTGTTTATAAAACTATTGCTACTAAATTAGCTAATGAACGTAGCGATCTCAAATATGTAGTGTTTGATTTAAGTGCTTCTGCCTATATAGATTCCTCAGGTGCACGTTTAATAGAAAGACTTCATGGAGAACTTTCAAGTAGAGGAGTAGTTTTAAAACTCGCTAATGCACATTCAAAAGTTAGGGATGTTTTAAGGAAAGAAAATGTAGAGTCATTATTTGGACATGTTGGAAGAAGAGATTCGCTTCTGGATGTTGTTAATGGCATAGTGCAAAGGGAGATTAATTATAATTAATCTTTCGTTCTCAATGTTTACACATTAATTTTATTGTGATATTGACCAATTAAATTTTGTGGTCTCGCTTCATGATAGTATCTTTCCACTCTCAAAAATCAACTATGGCAACTACATCTGATATTTCAAAAGGCGCATTTTTTCGCTATAATAATGAACTACTAAACGTGATTGATTATGATCATATAACACCCGGAAAAGGAAACGCTATCTATTCTGTAAAGTGTCGTAACGTTGAAACAGGTAAACAAAGTGAAGTTCGTTTTCGTTCGGGTGAAAAAGTTGATTTTATTCGTGTGGAAGAGCGAGAGTTGCAATATTTATATGAAGAAGGAGAGTTTTTAGTTTGTATGGATCAAGAATCGTTTGAGCAAACTCATATTCCTAAAATTATATTTCAAGATACTATTCAATATTTACAAGAAGGAATGATACTTGCGATTCGTTTTGATGAAAACGAAAAACCAATTAGTGGAAATTTACCAAAATACGCTGAGTTAGTTGTTACTTATACTGAAGAAGGTGTTAAAGGGAAATTACTTAAGCCTGCTGAGGTTGAAGGTGGCATAACATTAAATGTTCCTTTGTTTGTTGTTATAGGTGATAAGCTTAAAATTAATATTGAGAATAACGAATACGTAGAAAGAGTGAAATAGATTTTACGAAAGTATTTCAATTAGTATTATAAATAAAAAAACTCCCTTTAATAAAGGGAGTTTTTTTATGAATTATTTTACTGCTTCAGCTGTTATTGCTTCAATAGTAAAATTAATGGTGATGATGTAATGGTCTTCTTCTTGCTCTTTTGGCGGACGAGGAGGTTTTGGTCCTTTGTGATGTTTTGGTGAGCAATGTTGTTCTTTTTCCTCATCATTAGATACAACCACAACATCTGTTCCTGTAAAATCAGTTGCAGGAGTGTATTTGTAAATACGTTCGCCACTGCTGTTTTTTCCTACTTCACTAATGCTATAGTGGGATGCTTGCGTTGTAATTTCATATTCATCATCTCTTAAGTTTTTTGGAAGGCTAAAAGTATAATCTTCATTTGCATTTAAACTTACATTTACTGTTTGTGTAATGGCAGGTTTAGGCGCAGGCATTTCCTTTTTTTTGCATGATACCATTCCGGTAATTAATGCGCTTGCAGTTGCAAGTAATACAATTGTTTTTTTCATAGTGTTTGATTTTATTTAATTGTTATTTCAAGTATAGACGATGCTTCATTCGCGCTCCCTCGCTGTTTTTACTTTATTTTGCTTAACACAATAAAATAATTAGAGTGACGTTTTGCAGCAAAAACGCGTTAGATATATGATTTGAAATATTGGAAATAAAAAAACTCCTGCTGGTAAGCAGGAGTTTTAAATGTGGACTCCACCGACATTTTTTCGAACTCTTTTGTGAAGGATTTTGAGATTTTAATCAAATTAATGCGTTTTTTGTCTCAATATTAAACCCTCACCCCAATCAAAGTTACATCATCCACCTGTTCTAAATTACCCAACCATTCTGCAAAAGTTTTTTCAAGTAATTGCTTTTGTTCTTTCATTGGTAAGTTTGAGTTAGCAGCTAAAAGTTCTCGTAGATTTTTACTCATAAACTTCTTGCCTTTCTCTCCACCAAACTGATCTGGAAATCCATCGGTTAATGTGTATACAACATCTCCTTTTTGTAGTTCAACTTCTTGTAACGTAAACGGAATGTCTTGCCGGTCGTGCTTACCTACTGGCATTTTATCCGCTTTCACTTCAATAACTTCGCTTCTTGCTGAGCTGGCCGAAGCACGAATGATCCAAACCGGATTGTGCGCTGCTGAAACAAATAATTTCAAGTTCCTGAAATCATACACACACAAACTGCAATCCATACCATCTTTCCCCCCTTCTTCGCTGCCGTCTTTTTTCAGGCGTTCGATGATGATTTTACGGGTTGTATTCAAAATTTCGGATGGATCCGTAATGGTTTCAATTGCTTTCTCCAAAGATGTTATGTTTAAAAGGCTCATAATAGCACCGGGCACTCCATGCCCTGTACTATCTGCAGTTGCGAGTGCAAAGCGTCCGTTAGCTAAAGTTGCAGTCCAATAGAAGTCGCCACTTACAACATCCTTAGGTTTGAATAACACAAAATAGTCGTTGAGATTCTCATTGAGGTGCGTTTGAGTTGCCAGGAAACTTCTTTGAATTCGCTCGGCATAATTAATACTATCGGTAATTTCCTTGTGTTTTTCTTCAATGATTTCTTTTTGTGAATGTGTTTCTTTTTCTTTTTGCTCAATAATCATTTTTTGCCTTTGTGTTACTTTAAAACGACTATACATAAATCCTGCAAACACTACCACTAATACCAAACCGCCGAACAAAGCATATTGCTGATTTTGTTTCGCTGATATCTCTGCTTTTTGTTGTGCTAATTGTGCATTCTTAACCTCACTTTCTTTAGCATGAGCTACACTATCAGCAGTAGCCTGTCTTTCGTATTCGTATTTTAGTTGTTGTTTGATACTGGCTTTGCGATTGCCATCGTTATTAATACTATCTCGCATTAGAGTGTAGAGCTTGTAGTTCTCCAAGGCTAATTTGTAGTTGCCAATGGCATTGTAGGTATTACTAAGAGTTATAGCTGAATTTCTGATTTCAAATGGATAACCCAATTCCTTACTTACTTTCATTGACCTTGTAGTAAACTCAATTGCCTTATTGTAATTCTTTTGTTTAAGATAAACACTTCCAACATTGCTTAATGCAAGGGCAAGTCCCTTATTATCGCCTAAATCTTCTCTTATTCTTAAACTTTTGTGATAATACTCCAATGCTTTGGAGTAATCACCTTGATAGTCGTAAACAAGCCCAATGTTGTTAAATGAATAGGCGATTCCATCTTTATTTCCGATTTCTTCATATATTTTTAAACTCCTACCAAAGTACTCAAGTTGTTTTGTAATATCTGATTGACCATGGTAAACACCTCCAATATTGTTTAATGATTGGGCGACTCCTTTCTTATCGCCCATCTCTTCCCGAATCTTTAGACTTCTTTTATAATACTCTAATGCCTTAGGAGAATCACCTTGAAGATGGAAAATATATCCTAAATTAACTAATGTATTAGCAATGGTTTCTTTATCTCCAATCTCTTCCGAAACTTTTAAACTCCTGTAAAAATACTTAAAGGTCTGGTCGATAATGCCCAAATTTTGGTAAGCAAGCCCAATGTCGTTTAATGACTTGGCGATTGCTATTTGATCACCGATCTCTTCCTGCGCCTTTAAACTTTTGCCAAGATACTCTAGGGCCTTGTTGGCTTCACTTTGATTTAGATATATATTCGCAATATGGTAAGATGACACAGAGATTCCTTTTTTATCCAAAATCTCTTCACTGATCTTTAGACTCTTTTCTAAGTAATCTAATGCCTTAGGCATATTTGTTTGCTGCCAAGCCAAATATCCGAAACCATACAAGGCAGCGGCTAAATTTTTCTGATAGAATCTATATTCAGGATTACTCCGGCTTGTTGTTTTGATTTTTGATTCCGAAAGTTTAAAAAGTTCTGCGCTGTACTTTGGCCATTCTTCATCAGAAGCAGTTTCAGAAAGCGCATTTAAAATATTACATCGCACGGTATCATGCTTGGCATTTTTTAATGCTAGCTTTAAGGAATCCATATTCTGCGATATGGATGTTAGCGAAACAAAAAAACAAAGTGAATAAAAAGAAATTTCTCATGTTCAAAGTGAAAGCGTTTAGTGATGCAATTTAAATAATATTATTTGTATTCAGCAACGAATATTATATATAACTTCTTTAAATAAATCTAAGATTCCCGATTTTTAGCCGAACCATTGTTCAACGAAATATACTGATTCCGATTAAGGTTTTCAAAATCAAACTTTAGGATAAGACCTGGGGTAAAACAAAAAAGTCCCGCCAAAGGCGGGACTTTTTTGTTTGCACAGCTTCTCGGTGAAAGCAATATTAATATTAGAGATTATTGCATACGCAATGTTCAGTCCTTTCCAAGAGTCAAAATGAAAACCTGGATTTGCTTCGCAAATCGTTTTTTTAGTTTTCATGCTTTTGCAAATGCATTCGCAACGCATTCAAACTAAAAAAACCGCCATAGGAACGTTTTCATTTATCGTGGACTTAGACGAAATATTTTCGAACTTATTTCTAGAAGATTTGAATAAATTGGTATCGATTTTTAAAATTTTAAAAAACGCAAATTCGCAATAAGTTGCGAATTTGCGATGTGGACCCGGAGAGATTCGAACTCTCGTCCAAACAAGGAATAAAAATGCTTTCTACATGTTTAAAGTAAATTTAGTTTTCGATCTGTTTCAGGCATTTACTTAAACCAAAAACAGACTTAGATGCTAATATTGTTTTAGATAACATCATCACTAAAACAATTTGCTAATTTATGATGCAAAATTCCTGTCGCTAAGCAAAGACGCTACAGGGGTTGCAAAGGTTGGTTAGTCTTGGACTAAGCAGCCATAGCGTAAGAATTCTCTTCGCCAGATAAAATTTTGAGATTTAGATTTAAAGTGCTCCGTTCCCAATACACTACATGCTTACACTCCTACTGCTCTCGCTGTCAAAACCGGGCGGGCCCATTGTTTTAATTGAGAATGAAGAATTAAAAATGAAGAATTGAATTGCTACATGTTTAATTATTCAGTAAGGCTCAAAGAACTAAGGCAAAGATAAGCATAAAATGAGCGGATTGTTACATCCTTCACATAATTTATAATATCAATGTGATTCGGGTTTTGTGGCAGCAAAATGCGAATCTTACAGTGATATATGCCGATTGAATGAATGTTTTGTCCAATGCAATTGGGCAATTACATGAATCACATCGGTATAATTTGTATTTTTGCACATGGATTATTCTCAGTTTAAACACCAGATACCAATACAAATTCGTTTTGTTGATATTGATGCTTTTGGGCATGTAAATAACGCTGTTTTTGCTTCGTATTACGAAATGGCGCGCGTAGCTTATTTTGATCAAGTGCTTGGTGAGCGCGTTAATTGGAACCAAACAGGAATGATATTGGCAAAAAACATTTTGGAATATCGTTTCCCTATTTTTTTAAGAGATAAAATAAAATGCTATAGCTCGGTTGTGCAATTAGGAAACAAAAGTTTTGAAATTCATAATACCTTAGCTAGAGTTGATAAGGATGGCGAAACACTAGTAGCATTTGCAATTGGTACCTTAGTATGTTATAATTACGAAATAAAAGAAACAATTGAAATTCCCGAAAATTGGCGCAAGTGTTTGATGGAGTTCGAAGGTTTAAAATAATTATTTCATTTGGAAAACATCTTTCCAAACTGCATAGGTTAAAGCTTTAAATAAAACTGTTTTTTCTCCGCTTCCTTCAGTTAGCTTATCAAGGTTTTTAATGATTTTGTTTTTATCAATAAAATCATCATTTAATCCTTCTAGTATTTCTAACACTTTTGCTTTGTTGCTTTGCAACCATTTATTATTGGGAGTAACATATCCCATTTTATCTTTACGATTATAAATGTTTGTTGGAATGTTTTCTTTTACAGCCTCTCTTAATAAAGATTTAGTTATTCCATTATGCATTTTATAAGAACTAGCAATTGAAAATGTGTTTTCAACTAAATGAATATCATCTGCAAATGGAGTTCGTGATTCAACCGAATGCCACATGCCGCAACGGTCTTCACACTTTAAGTATAATTTTAATCTTGAATTAATAAACTCTGCTTGCAAAGCTTCGTTAAGGGTATTAAAATTTTTTGTTTTGTCTTTCGTTTCAAATTGGCCCGCTATATTTTTTGAGAGATATGCTTCAGGATTTGATTTTAGTTTTCTTACTTGATGCAGTAAGCCCGAGTTTTTTTTTCTTAGCGTTTTCTTTTATCCAATGTTTTGCTGTTTCGGATAATTCGCCACGTTTTTTTAATTCGGCTATAGCGGCTTTGTATCCAAGGTTTGCAGCAAACTCATTCCAGTAATTTGCAAAGTAGGGTAGGTAGCCTGCAAATAACTCGTCTCCACCTTGCCCATCAAGCACAACTTTTACTCCATGCTTTCTACTTAATTCCATTACTTTAAACTGCGCATAAGTACTAGTGCTCCACAATGGAATATCCTGACTGTAAACTAAATCCTTTAATTCAGTAAATAATCCTTCACTAGTAGGAGTACAAGTATGCCAAGCAGAATTAGTAGCGTCAACAACTTCTTTTGCCCATTTACTTTCATCTATACTTTCATTTGGGAAAGTTGCAGTAAACAAATGTATTGGCTCTTTACTTGAATTTAGTTTGTTCATAGTGCCTGTAATAGCACTGCTATCAATGCCTCCGCTTAAGCAAGATCCTACTGCAACATCCGAGCGTAAGCGCAAACGAATGGCATCGTTAAAAAGTGTTGTTGTTTTTTCTATATGTTGTTTGTAGTTCTGCTCATTAAATTCTTCGAAAGCAGTATTTACTTTTAAGTTGTAATAACTTTCAATTGTTAATGCCCCGCTGTTTAAATCGAAAAATAAATTGTTGGAAGGAAATAACTCGATGATGTTTTTAAAGAAACCTTCAGTCTCATATTCTTCTTCGTTCTTAGCAAAGAAATCGTAAACAGCTTTTGGATTTATTTCTTTTTTGTAAAATGGCAGCTGGGCAATTGCTTTCTGTTCGGATGCAAAACAAAACACGCCGTCCTGATTGTAATAATAGAAAGGCTTAACACCAAAGCGGTCACGCGATGCAAAGAGTGTATTATTTGTTCTGTCATGTATAACAAACGACCACATGCCGTTGAACTGATTTACACATTGTTTGCCCCATTCTTTATAAGAAGCTAATATTACTTCTGTATCCGAAGACGTAATAAAGCTGTGTCCTTTTGCAGTTAAGCTTTCTCTTATCTCAATGTAATTGTAAATCTCGCCATTAAAAGTAATCCAGTATTGCTCGTCAAACTTACTCATGGGTTGATGTCCGCTAGCAGTTATATCAATAATAGAGAGCCTGCGATGGGCTAATGCTACATTGTAATTTGCCCCGCTATTATTAATGTTTACTGAAGAGCAGAAAGGCAAACGAGAGTGCTTTACTTCTTCCTGAGTTTCATCCGAAACACAAACTTGAAATTCAGTTTGATTAAATAGAACAAATCCCTCATCATCTGGACCACGGTGCTTAATGCTTTTGCTCATGCTTAGTATAGCCGAACGCAAATCAAATTTTGATTTACCCGTATTAACTATGCCTGCAATGCCACACATTTATTTGTTCAGTTTTAAAATATTATTGAAAGTAAAAAATTGTTCTGTAATACTTGCCTTTGTTTTTATTTTGAAAGATACAATTAAATAAAGCGATGAAATAATGTAAGATAAACACGATGTATAAGCTGCACCTTCAATTCCGTATTTAGGAATAAAGATGATTCCGCAAATGGCAGTTACTGCAAATGCAAGTAAAGATGCCTGTGTACTTATTTTCATCATGCCAATACCAGCAAAGTAATGTGAGTATATGCCTGTAAAGCCCATCAACACAATACCTGGACTAATCAACATAATTACATTTCGCATTTCTGAAAAATCTTGTCCAAACAAATAAATAAAGACAGTGTTAGGCAGAAGTAGTAAAATTAGAACTGCAAATGTGGTTAAGATGAAACAAATTTTTGAAAGTTTAATGGAATAGCTGATTGCAAACTGTTTGTTATCGTTATTAGCAAGCGTTGCGTACTGTACCATGGATATTCCATTCATAATTACCCAAACAGCTTCTGCAACAGACGAACCAGTTGAAAACACCCCAACGTATTGTTTACCTTGAACTGGAAAAAAGTGATCGAGTAAATAATAAGATAAACGATAGTTTAGTAATTGAATTGCATTTCCAGCCTGCACAATAAAACCGTAACTTAAAATCTCCTTGCAAATATGGAAAAAGTTGGCCTTCTCTATTGGGAAAATATCTTTTCTTAATTGAAAAAAACTATAAATAAAATTTATGCTATATCCAATTAGTAATGCTAAGTAATAGGTTTGTGCGTTTTTTTGATCTTTCACAAAAAGCATAAATAATAAAACTAAGAAGAGAGTAAGGGTTTGTAAAATATTTGCAATGTTATTATGTTTTATTTTTTCGAGTCCGTTTAAAAACATATTGCTTACACTGCTTAAGTTAAGTGTAAGCGATAAAAAAGTAAACCACAAATAATCTTTAAAATCGTATCCTAAATATAAATTGAAAATAAATGGAAGTAATAAACCACTAATAATTGCGATAGAATAGGAGGGAAGCACTAAACGCCTAGCTTTTAATTTAGGGATTAAATACACTAATGCACTTCCGCCAATTAAATCATTAATCATTAAAATAAGTGTAACATTTAAATACATTAAACTCATTTGTCCACGTCCTTCCGAACCAGTGAATTTGGCGGTAAGTATTACAATTAAAAAATTGATGATAGAAATAATACCCTTCGAAAATATAGTCTGTATTATTTTATTCAGCATTATTTAGGAGTGGTGCGTCAAAAATAATTGTAAATGTTGATACACAATTTTACTGCTTAATTCTTGTAAGCAAATAAAATCGGGGCAAGTAGCAGGATTTTTAACGCGGGTTTTGTTTGCATTAATCCAGGCACTGCACGGGCGACATTTAATAGTTGTATTAAATACAATTTGATGTTTGATAGGATTAAATGCGTTGTATGAATATAATTTTTCGTTAGACGCACCCCAAATAGTTAAGGTAGGTTTGTTTAAAGCAACAGCGTTGTGCATTAAACCGCTATCACCACCAATTAAACAGCAAGCGTTTTGTATAACAGAAAGTAATTCTTTTTAGCTCGTTTTTCCTGTTAAGTTAACTACGTTTTTAGCTTCTAATTTTTTATTGATTTCAATTTCCGTGTTGTCACCTAAAAGTACAATTTGCTTCTCAGGATGTTCTTTTGAAAGTAAAGTAATTAACTCTTTCCACTTTTTTACATCCCAAATTTTAAATGGGGTTTCATTATTGCCAGCGCCTGCTTGCAAAGCAATGTATGATTTAGGTAAATTAAATTTACTCAGGTCTTCTTTTTTTATGTTTAAATGAAAATCCGCTTCTGTTAACATGCCCCGTTTTTTATAAAGGTGTAAATTTTGTTCCGAGTCATGAATGTTACTTTCTGGTTCAATAAAATGTATGTTCTCTGGGATTTCGTATGTGAATTTTACTTTTTTATTGGTGATTACTTTTTTTGAAGTTTGTGAAGCCGCAACTAAATTGCCCTTGCTAGCTGCAAAAAAATTAACGAATGAAATATCAAATGGAGTAAATGCATAACGCCCAATAAACCAAACCATCTTTGGTTTTGATAAAATAATCATTTTATCATCTAATAGTTCAATACACTCATAAAGACCATGCACTAAAAATTTGGAAGTGAAAATTCCAGTTACATGATAACCATCGCTTTTTAATTCCTTGATTAGAGGTGTTAATAGCAATGCATCACCAATACCGGCAGAAAAATAAATGGCAGCTTTTTTATTTTTTTTTGCTTGCAAAGATTCTATCTAATTTAGTGTTTAAGTCTTGAATTTCATTTAAAATTACATTTTTTATCGGAATAAAAAGAAAATTATTTACATATTTACGAGTGCCCCAATCTGCTTGATTTTGAGAAGGTTCGGATGTAACTTCGGTAAGGTGGTGGGTGGAAATATTAAAGTAAAACACCTTGTATTTATGCTGATGTTTACTATTTATTGAATTGATAATTTCCAAAACTGTATGCGGTTGATGATGTTTTTTTTCGATTTCTATAAGCAATAACGGAGAATGTTCTTCAATAGTATGTTGCGCACCTTCTAAAACAGCTAATTCAAATCCTTCAACATCAATCTTAATGAAATCAACACGTTTAATTTTATAAGAAGCAACAACGTCATCTAAACGTTTGCATTGCACTTCAAAAATATCAGCTGAAGTTTCATTTGATTCTTTAGATTCTGTATTAAGCGAACCCAAAGAATCATCTTCATGTCCGTTTAGTGATGGAACTTTAAATTGCGCTTTTGTTTCCTCATTGCTTAAAGCATAAGGTAAAACGTTTACTTCACTAAATATTTTTTCAAGAATGTAATTTAATTTGGGGTTAGGTTCAAAACTATAGATGTTGTATGGCTCTATAAATTTAGATGCTGCATAGGTGTATTCCCCTTTGTTGCAACCAACATCGAGAAAAACAGAATCAACGTGTTTGGCTAGAATTTCTTCCACTACAAGCACTTCTGGCTCATTGTTGATTTCATTTAAAGTGTCCCAACTAAAATTAGCCTGTTCTTTAAAAATTCTATTCTTAACAACATTCGGAAATGTGGCAAGTAAAATTGATTTTATAGTTGATTTTAATAACATTTATATTTTCACTCCTATGATGCAAACATCATCCACTTGTTCCAATTCACCTCTCCAAGCTTCAAATTTTTCAGCTAATATAGCTGATTGTTCGTTAGGAGTTTTATTTACATTTTGAACTAGTATCTCAGCAAAAGGTTTGTATTTAAATTTCTTTCCATTTGGCCCGCCAAATTGGTCGGCAAATCCATCAGTAAAAAGGTAAAAAGTTGTGTTTTCTTTATACTCTATTTCATGCGTAGTAAATGGATTTACTTTATCTGTTTTTCCTATTGGTTGTTTATCAGCTTTTATTTCAAACATAGCAATTTCTCCCCCTTCAATTGTTTTGTTGGAAGATTGGGACGCTGAGGCACTCGAAGCGTACCATAATGGATTATTTGCCCCGCTCCAAAATACTTTTTTGTTTTTAGAGTCAATACATAAAAGAGAAATGTCCATTCCATCTTTTACTTCGCTTGTGCTTTTTTCGAAGGTTTCTACAACTAGCTCTTTTGTTTTATCTAATATTTTCCCTGTTTCGGTTAAATTGAATTCTTTTACTGAACGGTTAAGTGCATTACTACAAACTACAGAAACCATTGCGCCTGGTACACCATGTCCTGTGCTATCAGCAGCTGCTATAAAAAATAAGTCTCTAATGTTTTCTGCCCAATAAAAATCGCCTGCAACTATGTCCTTTGGTTTATATAAAATGAAATTATTTTTAATATTACTATCAATAAATGCAAACGGAGGCAAAATTGCTTCTTGCAAGCGCTTTGCGTAGGTTATACTTTCAATAATTTCGGTTTGTTTTTCTTGAAGTAAGTGCTTTTGCTCTTCAGCAATATCTTTTTGTTTTTCTGCTATTTCTTTTTGCTTCTCAACTTCGGTTTTTTGAGCAGCAATTAATTTATTTGCTTTTCGAGATTTGGCTAAACTAAAGAATACGAATATTAAAAACACTCCTAGTAATCCTGAGCCAGCAATCATTAATTTTTGAATGAACTTTTGTTGCTTTAAATTTTCATTGCTTAGTTCTTTTTCCTTCTCTAAACCATGTATTTGTTTTTGTTTGTTTTCGGCCTCAATATTTTTTTTAACAATTTCGTTTTCCTTGTTTTTAATACTTAGCTCATCAATTAACTTTTGTTGATTTAAACGCTCAATTTCTTTTTTCTTTTCGTTTGCTAAGAGCATGTTTTTTAATAGTTCGGATTCTTTTGCTTTAATGGTGAGGGTGGATACAGCCTTGTCTTTGGCTAATAGTTCTAATTCTAACTGATTGCGTTTTATTTCTTCTTGTTGGTGACGGAGTTCTTCTTCTTTTTGTTTTTTTTCTTCTTCAGTTTTTCTAAGGTTTTCTTGATTCTTAACCAAATCATTTTTTCTATCTATATTTTTGTTTTCTTCTTCTGCAATTAGTTTTAATACAAAAAATTGAGATTTGTATTTCACGGTGTCATTATAAGTTGAAAATTTATTCTGCAAATAAAATTTACTTGATAGCAAATCACCATTTTCACTATATTCAAGTACGTAACCATTTATTAAATTTTCAGATGCCATTCCAATTTTATTGACTTTACCATTTTTATAATATGATGAAATTATTCCAGAATAATTTCCATTTACACGAGAGAACTTATAACTTATAGTTTGGTCTGGATAATAATAAGTTGTTGTGTAACCTTTATTTCCGAAATTATAGTAGCATATGCTTTTTATATTTCCATTCTTATAGAACGACATTAAGGGTTCATGATTTCCATCTTCGATCGTAAAATCCTCATTTGTATCAGATGTAAAAGGATAGTACACAAGTCTTATTCGACCATTATCAAAGAAATGGTAATAATGATGGTAAACACCATTATTATAAAATTTACACATAATGGTTTGCCCATACTTTAAAATTATCTATTTCATACTTTAGGCTTTTAGGACTGATTATATTATGCACTTTCTTTCTCTTCTTTATATTTATCAAATGTTATTATTTTTCCAGGCTTTTGAAATATCTTATGTCTAATTTTTATATACCCAGTAAATTTTTTAGGAATTGAATCCCATTCTTCTTTTGCATTTGCAAATTCAACACAATTTGTATCTCTGCAAATGTTTTGACTGTAACTTAATCTACAAATAAACAACAAAACGAAGGCGATAATCACCTTCGTTTTAAATTGGAATTTATTTATTTTAGAATTTGTCACACTAATTATCTTAACTAATCATATCAAACCCAGCATAAGGAATCAACGCCTTTGGTATTTTAATTCCTTCAGGTGTTTGATTGTTTTCTAAAATAGATGCAAGTATACGTGGGAATGCTAAGGCACTTCCGTTTAAACTATGTGCTAATTGTGTTTTACCATCAGCACCTTTAAATCTACACTTTAAACGATTTGTTTGGAAGCTTTCAAAGTTTGATACAGAGCTCACTTCTAACCAACGTTTTTGTGCTGCACTAAATACTTCCATATCATACGTTAATGCAGAACCAAAACTCATATCACCACCGCATAATTTTAATGTACGGAATGGCAACTCTAAATCTTTTAATAAACCAGCAACATACTCACGCATCTCTTCTAATATTTCGTAAGATTTATCAGGATGAGCAATTTGTACAATCTCTACTTTATCAAATTGATGTAAACGATTTAATCCTCTTACATCTTTTCCATAACTTCCTGCTTCTCTACGGAAACAAAGTGTGTAGCCACAGTTCTTAATTGGTAAATCACTTTCTTTTAAAATTACATCACGGTAAATATTTGTGATAGGAACTTCAGCAGTTGGAATCATATATAAATTATCAACTCCAACATGATACATCTGCCCTTCTTTATCTGGTAATTGTCCAGTTCCAAAACCACTGTCTTCATTTACTAAAATTGGTGGTTGAACTTCTAAGTATCCTTTTGCAGTTGCTTTATCTAAAAAATAATTTTGTAATGCACGTTGTAGTCTTGCTCCTTTACCTTTGTATACAGGGAAACCAGCTCCAGTTAATTTTACGCCTAATTCAAAATCAATTAAATCATATTTAGCAGCAAGCTCCCAATGTGGAATAGCATTTTCATGCAATGTTGGAATTGTTCCATGCTCATATACATTCAAATTTTCTTCTGGAGTTTTTCCTGGAGGAACTGTTGCATTAGGTAAGTTTGGAACAAGAACTAATAATTTATGAATGTCATCTTCAGTAGCTTTTAATGCTTCATCAAATTCTTTTTCTTTCGTTTTTAATTCTCCTGTTTTAGCTTTTATACCTTCTGCTTCATCTTTTTTACCCGACTTCATTAACTCACCAATTTGTTTAGCTAAAGCATTTGCTTCTGCCTTGCAATCGTCAGCTTGTTTTTGAATTGTTCTACGATTGGTATCTAAGTCAATAATTTTAGAAATGATAGTATCAGCATCTTTAAAATTTTTGATAGCTAAACGCTTTAATACTTCTTCTTTGTTCTCGCGGATAAAATTTAGTTGTAACATATATTATTTTAATTTTTTTGGATGTTTGTTTTTTTGTCGAGTATCATGTATTGCAACAATATTAATACTTTTGGCTTTAACAATAAAATATACTGCGTTATGTTTAGTTAATCTTGCTCGTTTAAATATTTTGGATTTTATTATTGTACTAGGAAATGAATTCGGCATACTTTGCATTTGTAACTCGAGTTTTTCTAATGAATCTAAAAAATCATCTGTTACATTTTCGGGCCAGTTTTCTTTAAGATATTGAAGAACTATATTCAGATCTTTTTTAGCTCTTAACGAATACTTAACGACTCCCATATTTTTTGCGCATTTCCTTCATTACATCGGTAGCATCATAAACTCTCCCTGCTTTAATATCTTCCATTCCTTCTTCAATGGCTTCTTCAATTTCTTTTCTATCTTCATCTGTTAAAGAAGCTTCATAGTCATTTAGATATTTAACTTGTTTTTCCATAACTTTGTTTATGTCTTGAGATAAATAATCATCAACAATTGCTTTCAGTTTTTTTAAATCTTTTCCACTCAAACCATCTATAATTTGATGAAGTTCATGTTTTAATTGACTTGCTGACATTGTTTCAATTGTTTCATCAAATTTACAAAAAAACCTTGAATTTCCTTAAAGCAAAAAGCCCGTCGGTGAACCGACAGGCTTAATTTGTTTATAGCATTCGGAATTCTTAAGCTTGCGGAGGAACTACCGATACATACGATCTGTCGTCTTTTTTCTTTTTGAAAACAACGATACCATCAGTTAAAGCATACAAAGTATGGTCTTTTCCAATACCAACATTTGTGCTTGGGTGATGTTTTGTTCCACGTTGACGAACAATAATGTTACCAGCGATAACTTCTTGTCCACCGTACAATTTAACGCCTAGACGCTTACTGTGTGAGTCACGTCCGTTTTTACTACTACCTGCGCCTTTCTTATGTGCCATGATATTTAATTTTAAATCTCAGATTTTAGATTTCAATTATTTTGAAATCCTTAACCTAAAATGGTTTTAAGCTTCTTTTGTTTTTGTTGTTTTCTTAGCTGCTGCTTTTTTAGGAGCTGCTTCCTTCTTAGCTGCTGCTTTTTTAGCTGGAGCTTTTTTAGGTTCTGCAACTACTGCCGCTGCTTCAACTCTTGGTCTTCTTTCGATTACCGGTTTACCAGCTGGCTTAGTAATAGCTAACTTCTCTTTCAAAGTTTCACCTTTTCCTAAGATACCTTGGATTAAAACTTGCGTTAAATCCTGACGGTGTCCATTCATTTTTTGGTAAGTTTTTCTTCTTTTCTTCTTGAAAACAAGAACTTTATCACCTCTTACATGCTGAACAACAGATGCAGCAACTTTTGCTCCATCAATTGCGGGGCTACCCACAGCGATTTTTCCGTCGTTATCGATCAATAATACATTGTCGAATTCAACGTCTGCCCCTTCATTAGCCTTTAGGCGGTGAACGTAAACTTTTTGTCCGCGTTCCACTTTAAATTGTTGCCCGGCTATAATTACAATAGCATACATAGTTAAAAAATTTAATTTTGGAGGGCAAAGATACATAATTTCTTAGATATATCAAGAAATTCGCCCATTTTATTGATATAAAATACAAAACCCCGCTTCGGCGGGGTTTTGTTGTTGAAAATCAGCTTATTACATGTGAATAACTTCTCCATATGCAGCAGCAGTAGCTTCCATTACTGCCTCGCTCATTGTTGGATGAGGATGAACAGCTTTTAATATTTCATGCCCAGTTGTTTCTAATTTACGAGCTGTAACTAATTCTGCAATCATTTCGGTTACGTTAGCTCCAATCATGTGTGCTCCTAATAACTCGCCGTATTTAGCATCAAAAATTACTTTTACAAATCCATCAGGTACACCAGCAGCTTTCGCTTTACCACTAGCTGTGAATGGGAATTTACCCACTTTAATTTCGTAACCTGCTTCTTTTGCTTTTTTCTCAGTATAACCAACAGAAGCAATTTCTGGTTGGCAATAGGTACAACCTGGGATATTATTATAATCCATCGTTTCTACATGCATTCCTGCAATTTTCTCAACACATGTAATACCTTCTGCACTTGCAACGTGAGCTAATGCTTGTCCTGGAGAACAATCACCAATTGCATAATAACCTGGTACATTTGTTTGGTAATATTTATCAGTTAAGATTTTTCCTTTATCTGTTGCAATACCTACTTCTTCTAAACCAATTCCTTCAATATTTGAAACAATACCAACTGCATAAAGTACAATTTCTGCATCAATAATTTGCTCACCAGTTTGAGTTTTGATTTTTACTTTGCAATCTGTTCCTTTTGTATCAACGCTTTCAACACTTGCATTTGTCATTACATCAATTCCCATTTTTTTGAATGAGCGTTCTAATTGCTTAGATACATCTTCATCTTCAACAGGAACAATGTTTGGTAAAAACTCAACAACAGTAACCTTAGTTCCCATTGTTGCATAAAAATAAGCAAACTCAACACCAATTGCACCTGAACCTACAACAACAAGAGATTTTGGTTGTTTAGCAAGCGTCATTGCTTCTCTGTATCCAATAATTTTTTTACCATCTTGAGGCAAGTTTGGTAACACGCGAGAGCGAGCGCCTGTTGCAATAATAATATGTTTAGCTTCGTAAGTAGTTGTTTTACCATCAGCAGCTTTTACTTCTACTTTTTTCCTGGTTTAACAGTACCGAAACCATTAATAACTTCAATTTTATTTTTCTTCATCAAGAACTGAACACCTTTGCTCATTCCGTCAGCAACATCTCTACTTCTTTTTACAACACCTGTAAAGTCAGCTTTTACGTTATCTGCTGATAGACCGTATTCTTTAGCATGGTTAAGGTATTCGAATACTTGAGCACTTTTTAATAATGCTTTAGTTGGAATACAGCCCCAGTTAAGGCAAATACCTCCAAGGCTTTCCTTTTCGATAACAGCAACTTTAAATCCTAATTGTGAAGCGCGAATAGCAGTAACATATCCGCCAGGACCACTTCCTAATACAATAATATCGTAGTTCATGTGTGTAATTTTGTTGGGCGAAAATAGTATTATTTTTGCTTACTACCAATTGCAATTGGCATATATAGACTAAAATTCGTGAAAATTAAATTATGCTTATCGCATGATAACCAATTTGCCCCATCCTTTTTTGAAATAATCGTCGGCAGCGGTTTCTTTTTTCTCCATTTTCTCGCCGTTCAGTTGAGTAACTGTTCTATATAAATAAACTCCGTTGGCCAATTGGTCGCCAAATTCATCTTTACCATTCCAAGCATATTCGGTTATGTTACGACCAATATGTATTCCGCCTAATTCTTCTTTAGTTATTTCCTTTACAATTTTACCTGTAATAGTCATGATTTGAATTTTGAAAATATCAGGAACACTTTGCCCCGTTAATGTAAATACAAATCGTGTTGATGTACTAAATGGATTAGGGTAATTTAATACTTCAGTAATTGTTGATTTATTTATAATCTCAAACTGAATTTTATAATCGTTAGATCCACTCACATTTGCCGAACGATCTTTTGCTTGCACACGTAATTGATAAGTGCCATCACTTAAATTGTTTGGATTGTATTCTATCTTACAACTATTTGTTGGCAGCTGCGCAGGTGTAAACAATAATCCTTCGCTAAAATAAACACGTGTTTCTTCAGTTACGTTCGGACGTTTTAAATACAGATTAAAATCAGCGGTATCGTTTAATGCTAAAAATTTATTTTCATCTTTAAGTGTGATAAGGATGTTTGGATTTGGAGAAATGATATCTCCATTTAAAATATGAATACCATCAAATGTTACATCCAACAATGGATTTATTTTATCGCCCCGAACATCAAAAGGAATTCTAATGATATTATTAAAATAAAATTGTTCGTTTTGATTGAATTGATTTCCTAAAGGATTTACACTTACCCACAAAGCATTTGCTCCTGGATAACCTAAGGTGTTAAAAGTAATTGTATCTAAAATTACCGAATCAGGTTGTAAGTTATTCCGTTTTAATTTGTAAGGTAAAGTATGATTTACTCCGCTTGCATCTTCAATCCAATAAGTCATTACCAAACTATCAGGAAATGCAACTTTACTTATATTTTCTACTGGAATTTTAATAGTAATATTATCACCTTCAGTTGCAGGATTAGGCGCAATAGAATATCCTTTTTGAATATTAATAGCCGACTCAGGAACTTCATCAAATAGTACTTGCCATCTTTTTAATTGAGGGGCAGTATGATTTGTATTATCAGATTCAAAAGCAATTAGTTTGATGTATGGATAAGTTGATGCGCTAACATAATTTTGAAGATTAAGAATATCTAACGAATCTCTAGTGAAAGTTGCAAGTGTATCAATACTTCCATTGTTTGAAATGCCAATAATTTTAATGTAAATACTATCTAAATTATTAGTTTCATAACTAGAAAAACGCCAATGGAATGATCTCCAATTTGTAGATGGGCCAATAAGTTCTGATTGGATATAACCATTGTTCCATTTAGAAGAGAAGGTATCTGCTAATGTGATGATTTCTGTGTAGGTATCACTTAATATTTCTTTTGCATCTATATGAGCAAATGATTTTTTTGTACCTGAAATGATCATGTTAGTGTTGTCGAGTTTTAGATGAATACTATCAGAGCCAATTTTATTAAAAGCTGTAATTAATGAAGGTGGGTATGTGGAACTTGGGTCGGTGTTTCTGCTGTATGCAAGTACATTAGAACCATTAGGAACAGCATTTAAAAAATCTTCCAAACGTTGGAAATAAGCTGCCGTATTATTTGTATTATCTCCACAAAAATTAGTTAAACTAAAATCAAAAACAGTTCTACTTTCGGGGATACAAGAGCAACTATTATATTGGGTTAGCCATGTTCCATTTGTTAACCGAGTTATTGTATCTGAATGAAACGGCAAACCAGTAATTGAATCAAATATGGCAAAAGACCAGCCACCACTTCCTCCACACGAATAGGTGTTTTGTTGTCCATTATTAAAGTAATACGCGTTTTCCGCAAAATTTAAATAAGGCGGGCTAGGGTCTCCAACGGCACCTGTTCTACAAAAAATGGAGTTAACAGAATTTTTAAATTCGAATTTACGAGCAGGTTTGTTGTAAGCTACGTATTGGTAAGTATTATTTTTAAATTGATGAAAATGCGCTTGCGACCAACCCGATTTGTTTAAGATTGTTTGAAAAGAACTTTCTCTCCAATTAATAGAATCAATGACTACATCTTCTTTTCCTATTCTCCAAAAATAAACGGTGCTATCTGTGTTTAATAAACTCGCATTGTAATTTATAATTCCACCTGAAGAATTAATTGTGGTATTGATAATAGGATTTAAAAATAAATCATTTGTGTCAACTTGCAAACGATAAGTAGTCATCGGGGCAAGTGGATCAGCTGTAGATGCTTTTAAAGTAATGGAAGATAAATTAGGCACTGCTGCATAATTGTATGGGTAAACAGGATAAACATCTGCACCTCTTATAAATGCATTTATATAGCCAGTTGTAGTATTGTTGTTTTCAGATAATTCATTTATTTCATTGTAATAATCTATGTGGAAAAAGAATTTGTTTAAGCCAATACCATTAATTAAATCTTTCGCAATACTAAAACTTATATCGTCTTGGTTGTTTGCTGCTTTTAATGTTTTATAAAATAGTATGTTGTTTCCATTAGGTAAAATGCGTTGCATGTATAAAACAATTGAATCGTTTATCGCCTTTCCATTGTTAACATAGTGCACTGAAATCCGAATTGAATCAACAGAAGATTCAGTATCAATTTCTATGTCTGAATTGGTTAAAACAAAATCTGGTTTTCTTGAAGTAATTGGTTTTACAAAAGGATCACCTTGTAAGCTCATTTCTTGCACTGTTATTTTTACAATACTATCTGCTAAAGTAAAGGGTAAAGTTTCTGTGTTCTGAACAGAAGATTTTATTATTTCACCATACGATTGTCCGTATAATGTTCTTCCAAAATTCCTGTAAAATTGTTCGGTATAATATTGAAGCGCATAAGAAATACCTGTACTAACTGAAGCGAGAAAACCAATTGTTCCATGATTATCTGATAATACAAATCGTTCACTTGTTGAGATAACACCGGGTAAATGGTAATCGCCTGTGTAACACGAATTGGAAATTAAAAATGGAAATTTAGGTGAATTATTAAAACTTGTTGGCTCATCAATGTTTTGCTCAAAACCAGCAACAGAACCATGTCCAAAAAAAGTAAGTAAAGAAATACCGCTTTCAATTACATTTTTAATACTATCGTTAGTGTTAATTCCAATCGGTGATGTAGTTGTTTTTTTAAATGTGAAAACATCACCCCCAAATAATGAATCTCTTAAAATATTCTCATTATAAAGCATGTATTGGTTAAAAACACTTTGCTCATAGGCATTAAGTCCTCCTACAAAATGCAAAGCTTTTTTTTGCCATGCCTCTCCTTCTGGTTGCGACTCATGTAAAACAACTTTGTTTAAATAACTAATCACATCAGCATCACTAAGCGCTGAAATCCTTCCTGTTGGAATTTCAGGCGCTAATGAACTTGGATTTATTAATCCTTGTGTAAGCAAATTGTCGCAAGCGGGATAACCAAAAGAAGGCACTAAATTATATCTACTTTTACTGCTGTTGTTTGCAGTTGCAGTATTTAGTACCTCTGGTTGATGAACTGATTTACCAATAAGAAATAGGTTTTTTGGAGCACTTGGATAATTATCCATTAAAAACGCACTGAATTTTTTTATTGCGTTAGGGTGTCCATTTACTCCAAAAGCAAATTGGTCGCGTAAGTCGGAAATATTTGCTAAAACAACATTTTGAGAACCACCTGCTAGGCTCGACCTATAAGCAGCGTATTGAGTTGCAGCGTTTAATAAAGTGGAATGTGTTACAATCACAAATGCCGAATCAGTTGACAATGATTGATAGTTTACAAATGTTCCAGTTCCATTTACAGGGCTTAAAACCACGCTTGAATCTAATTTAGAAACGGAACTAATAAAACATTTTTTTGAGTTTAGCGCATTTGGAACTAGCGCTCTAATTGTTCCTGTATAATACGAAGTAAGAATCCATTTGTTATTAGTAAGGTCAATTAAAATCGGGACTGTATTATTAGTATTAAAATTACTTATTTCAATTAATGATTTTGTTTGTAGAGGAGCATCTGCAATAAACATTGGTTGCTCATCACGATTAAGCAAATTAAAATTGCTTGGGAAAGTTAATTTATAATAATGTACTCCAAGCCTAGTTGAGTTTGCATCGAACTGTGCATTAGTTAGATTATTTAGTTTAATGTTTAATGCGCTTCCAATGCTTGTTCCTGTAAGCGTAAAGTCGTTTTTAAATGTTTTATAACCATCGTAGTCATAAGTGGTGAGATTTTGCCAAGTGCCACCATTGTCTTGATATTCTATTGATACATTATGATCAGGATAAATAAATGGATTCGACATTCCGGAATGAACAACTGATAAAGATGGTGATGGACCAATTGTTACAATAGTTGAAGTGTTAAAAGAAACTGAACTACTTTGCCCCATAATAAATGCATTAGAAGAAAATCCTTCTCCCTGCGAATATCTTGGGTCTGTTGAGCCTACGGAAGTTTGTGGGCCAGCATGATATTGTTGGTTATAAGAAACAACTTCCTCTTTTAAAAAGTATTGGCTAGATGTAAAAGAAGAAAAGCTAGTGTCAGTTTCGATTGTATATCGTTTATTAACTGTAGAGGTGTTCCAAGTAAGAAATACCGCAGCCGTGTCATTAATAATGCTAAAGTATGGATTGGCTAAAAAATCACCATAATAATAAAGTGCTGAATCGTCTTTACAAGTGTTTTTTTCAGCATAAAAGATTAAGTAATCATTTGTATTGAATGCGCCGTCGGATTCTCCTTGAGAGTAAATTGGCAACTCAAGCCCCTTTTGAAATAATTGAATGTTTCTTGGGTCAATTGAGTTTATTGGAATGCCAGATGAAATTAATTTGTTGTAATTAAGTTTATATAAGCCAGTTTTAGAAATTGGAATTTTGTAATACGTTTGGTTGTAATTTATCCACTCATTGTTATAGGTTTGCCCTTTTACTGAAATAGTAAAGAATAGGACAACAAAAATGAATAGGAAATTCTTCATTGTAAAACGATAAAACACGTATTCCAAAGATACTGAATTATCTTTAAAAAAGGCAATGATTTACAAAAAGCAATTTGTTTAGTTTTAAGCTAATTTTTTAGCGGGGCAACCAACATAAATACCTGGTTCTTTTATTGTTTTTACCACAGTCGCACCTGTGCCAATGGTAACATTTTCGCAAATACTTAGCCCATCTTTAATAACACAAGTACTGCCTGCAAAAACAGAATCACCTAATTTAACACTTCCATTTAAAGTTGCTTTTGTTGATATATGACAATGATTTCCCACCTCTACATCATGTTCGATTAGAGATTGAGTATTTAAAATGCAATTTACACCTACTTTAACTCCAGCATTTACAATTGCCCCGTGCATAATTATTGTTCCTTCACCAATAATAGAGTGTTTTGAAACATGGCTAAAAGGTGATTTAATTATGGGCAAGTTAAGGTTGAGGGATTTTAATTTTGCGAAAATCTGTTTTCTAAATGTATTGGTTTTTCCTTGTCCAAAGGTGATAAAGAAATTTTTATGTGTTTTACTTAACTCTTCAATATCATCATCGCATCCAATTACTTCGTAGTTTAGTACTTTGGAACCTATTTTTTCTTTAACATCAATTATCCCAAGTATTTCAAATTTATTTTCTTGCTCAATTACATCTATAACAGATTTGCAATGTCCGCCACCACCTATGAGTATGATTTTTTCTTGCATAACTGTTTTTACTGCTTTTTTAGGTCTTTTTTTATTTTACAATCAGGAAATTGAACTTCAATAACATCAGGTAACCTAACTACATTCCCAAATTCGTCTTCCGCCATTATTTTAGTGAAAAATATTTTTTTAGCTTCTTTCAGTTTTTTGAATTCTTCAAGCATTTCTGGAGTTAATGATTCACTGTAAGAAATCATCATTTTAATTTTTTTGTTACTTATTCTATAATGCAACTCAAACGACTTTACTACATGATTAACAATGTTGCCATATTTGTCTTGTGCAATTAATTTGTAATCAACATTGTCGTAGCTTGCCTTTGCTAAATTCGATTCTTTTCTAATTGTAATTTTCTGCGGTTCTTCTTGTGAGAAAATCGGCGACAGTATAAATAGCCCAATGATTATGAAAAGAATTTTTTTCATCAAGAATTATTTTGTAGGCATTTTTTCTTTTTTAGAATTCTTTTCGTGCGTTTTCATATACTTAATGTTATCACAATTAGCCGCCATTTCAGCCGCTTCTTCATAACCTTTAGCGTTTGCAGATTTATAGTATGTACAAGCATCAATTAAATCTTCATCTTGCTTGTCTAAAATAACTGCAACACGGTAATCAAGTTTACCATCTGTAGGCTTTAGTTTTATGCAATTTTTTAAATCAAAAATTACCGAATTCCACATTTCTTTTTGTTCAGCCAAATCAGCTCTTAATAAGTATGCTTCATAAAATGTTGGTTTTAGTTTAACGCACTCATTTAAATCATTCATAGCAGAATCAATTTGATTTAATTTTTGATAAGCTAAAGCTCTAGTGTAATAAGATTTGTAATCTTTTTTAGTTAAACTCACTGCATTATTTAAAGATTTTAAAGCTCCATTATAATCTCCCTTGCCCATCAATGATTTTCCTTTTTCTCCATGTATGTAACCCGAATCTGGAAGGATTTTTAAAGCTTGTTCAAGTTTAACTAATGCTTCATCGTATTTTTTCATATTATTACTTGTTATCGCTTCTTTAGCTAAAACAATTGCTTCATTATTGCAAAAACAATCTTTATGAGCTTGGCCAGCAACTTCACTTCCTTTTATTGCTTCCGTTTTCATTCCAATACAACCTTCTGTTTTTTTACCTGCTTGAAATTTATCAAATGCTTTTAGGCCTTTAGCATTTACATTACTGCTATCTAAAATGAATATTTTCTCTAAATCAGCACGCATTACAGTAATGTTTTTTGTGTAGTACGAACAAACAGCTCTTTTTTCGTAAGGCTCAATCATGTACTTTTTATCTGCTGGAATTGGAGTTTTAGTAGCAATTAATTTATCTACTTCAGCAGACACAATTTTTATCGCAGCTTCGTAATCCATTATAGCCAAACTATAACTTTTAATCTTGTATTTTTGATTTCCACTGTCGATAGCCTTTTTAAATTCGGCAGTTTGTGCAAATGAAAGATTAGATATAACTAATAAAAGTGAGCTAAGTAGATAAATTTTCTTCATGACCAAAGTTTTGATTTTTAACAAATTTAGCAAAACATATCAAATACAAAGCCAAAAATACATTTGTAACTTATTTCAATTAAAATACTGGAAGATTTTTGATTATTTTTCGATGTCTTTCTTAATTGTCTCTGCTTCGGCTTCAAACTCTTTGGTTTGAGCTTGCCAGTTTTGACGAGCTTGCTGAACTTGCTCCTCAACTACACGAGTATGACTTCCCATCTCATTTTTTATATCGTTTGCGTGAGATTGTAGGTCGCGTTGAATACCATTGGTGGCATCTTTAAATTCCCTTATGCTTTTACCAAGTGTACGAGCAATATTAGGAACGCCTTTGCCACCAAATAGTAATAAAATTACTACAACAACAAGGAAAATTTCTCCTCCACCTAGGTTTAAAAATAATAAACAGCTTTGCATCTAAAAATCTTTGCTTTTAAAAAACTTTATTAGCGTATACACACCAATAAAAAAAATCAGCGCAACTATTGCTATAACGAAAAACTCGGAAAGCCCGAATTCATACATTGTGTCTTCATTGTGCATGGACAAATGTACTAAATATTAGGCTTGTGTTTTAAGTAAAATTGATTATTTTAGTATTTGTTATGGAATTTCTTGGCTCCTTACATCAAAAGGTAAAATTTAACCTCATGAATATAGCAATTAACAAACCTTGCCACGAAGATTGGAGTAAAATGACTCCTAATGATAAAGGCGCATTTTGTGCAATTTGCACCAAAGATGTAATGGATTTTAGTAAGAAAACCGTTCAAGAAATTAAGGATTTCTTTGCTAAACCAGTCCAAGGAAAAGTATGCGGTCGTTTTAAAGAGGAACAATTAGAAGAAATTAGCTTCGAATCATTCATCGAGCGTTTTGTTGGCTTTAAATTTAGTAAAAAGGTATTGGTAATTGTTGCCTTAACCTTCGCTAGTTGGTTTATGGGATCTTCTGACCTAAATGCTCAAACTACTCATAAAATGGGTAAAGTTGCTCCGGTTAAAACGAATACTGTAACACCAGTTAAGACTGAAGAAAATGTAAAGGGCGATGTAAGAGTTACCCCAAAAGATACTACTAAATGTAAGAAGCCAAATACTGAAACAATGAAAATGGGAGAAGTAGCTGCCCCACCAAAAAAAGGAAAAAAGGTAAGTGAGAACAAGCCCAAAGCTACGAAGGTCAAAAAAAACAAGAAAGAGAAAGAAATTATGTTGCTTGGTGATGTTATGATTGATGACAAGGTTAAGTGATTAATACGTTAATAAAATAATTCGTTTCTTTGTCATATGCAATTATTTATTGGTTCGGAGTTAGATGGTGAAACTTTATTTCTTACTGAAGAAGAATCTTGGCACTGTGCAAAGGTTTTACGCAAAAGAAATGGCGACATTCTTTCTGTAATTGATGGAAAGGGAAATTTATATTCGGGTAAAATTGTAAGCGATAATCCCAAAAAGATTTTATTGAATATAGAAAGTAAAGAAGCAAAATCACCTTCTCGAAATTATAAATTGCACCTAGCAATTGCCCCAACAAAAAATACTGATAGAATAGAATGGTTTGTTGAAAAGGCGGTTGAAATAGGCGTAGATGAAATTAGCTTTTTGCAATGCAAAAATTCGGAACGCAAAATTTTAAAAATTGACCGCATTCAGAAAATTGTGGAAAGCGCAGTTAAACAATCGCTTCAGTTTTATATTCCCAAACTAAATGATTTAATTGCTTACCAAAAATTTATCGAGCAACAAGATGCTTCTCATTCAAAATTTATAGCTCATTGCCAAACAAGCAATTTGCCTTTTTTGACGAAAATTTTAAAACCGGAACAGAATTCATTAGTGTTAATAGGTCCCGAAGGGAGATTTTACGATTGAGGAAGTTAACTTGGCAAAAAGTATTGGTTTTCAGGAAATTAGTTTGGGTGTCACCCGTTTAAGAACAGAAACAGCTGCTCTCTATGCAGTTAACGCTTTTTCTGTTTTATCAAATTCTTAACTATTGCTTTCAGTAATAATTTGCTGTATATTTGTTCTTAGAAATATATGTTGAATATCAGATTTTTTGTTTCATGGATTTTCGGCGCGTTGCTGATGTACACTGCATTTTATATGTGGCATGGGGTTATTTCAACTGATTTTTATCGCATTCAATATCCAAAAGGAATTTTTCTTGGTTTGGCAGCAATTGTATACTTAATAGTTTCTTTTGTTCTATATAAAGTATTCGAGCTCAAATTTTGGGTGAAAATCACAACTAATTTATTTCTTCGTGGTTTGTTTGCCGGTGTGATTTTAGGCTTTACTTTGTTTGCCTTCACCTTAGTTTTAGGAGTTGGTTTTTCAGGGTCCTATTCCCTTAAGATTTTATTAGTTGATTGTTTATGGCAATTAATAGAGCAAACTATAGGTGGAATGGTAATTGCACTTGCTCATATATTTATTTTCGTTCCTCATTTGGAAGAGGATGAAATACGTAATTCCTAAATATCTATCTACCCCTTAAAAATTTGGAATTAAATTTGTAGTTTTACTCTCTGTATGCGCAATTTCATTTTTACTTATTTACTCATTCTAGGATTTACATTTAGTGCTTGTTCGCAAACAGCTACTAAGTCATTAAACATTCAAACCATTAATGGAAAGAAGTTTTACTTACACAAAGTAGAAAAAGGCCAAAGTTTATACGCTATTTCGAAGTTATATGAAATAGATTTAAATGCAATTGTAATCGAAAACCCAGATGCTATCGACGGCATAAAACCGGGGCAAGAGTTAAAAGTGCCTTTTGAAAAGCCAAAAACAGATGAGTTTAGTCCAGCAGATTATGAAAAGTATCAAATTCATAAAGTAGCAAAAGGAGAAACCTTATATTCCATCTCAAAAAAATACAATGTTACTGAAGAAAGTATTGCAGCGTTAAATCCACTAGCTAAAAACGGGTTAAAAGAGGGGCAGCAATTAAAAATTGTAGAACGCAAAAAACAAGTTGTATCAAATAATGTTTCAAATTCACTCCCAGGCGAAGCATTTGAAATGTATAAAGTTGAAAAAGGCGAAACAGTATACGCAATCACAAAAAAGTTTGGCATTAGTGCAGATGATTTTTATTTATGGAATCCTGAAGCTAAAAGCGGCGTTAAGGTGGAACAAATGGTTAGGGTTGGAGCAAAGAAACCAATTAAAGATTCTACTATAAAACAGAACGTAGTTGCGTTAGTTGATACGATTGTTGCGACAAAGAAACCTGTTTATAATATTGGGATTATGATGCCTTTTCAGTTTAATGAAACGGATTTTATTAATGTGGATCAACTGGTAAAAGACAAACAAGACTTTCCTTCCACTCAAACAATTGCACTCGAATTGTACCAAGGAATAAAATATGCAATTGATTCGTTACAAACTGCTGATTGCAAATTTAATATTCAACTTTTTGATACGCAGGACAGAGATTCAGCACAAGTTTTTAAAGTAGTAAAGGAAAATGGATTTCGCGAGTTGGATTTGTGTATCGGTCCTGTTTACAATTCTTCTTTTAAAGTTGTTGCTGAAAACGCTAAAGAACTTGGTATTCCAATTGTTACTCCTTTAACTCAACAAAACAAAGTTTTATTTGATAATGTATTTGCAAGTAAAACAACCCCATCAAACTTTACATTAATTGAAACCCTAGCAGAGTTTGTTGTTGATTCATTCCGCACACATAATGTGGTTATGATTAACTCAGGTAAACCAAAGGAACAAGCTTTGATGAAAGCATTTAAATTGCATTATAATGATTACTTATCAATCGTTTATGACAACTCTAAAGATACTGTTCAAGAAGTAAAAGGACTAGCTGGCGCAAAGTCGGCATACAATCCTAATAAGAAAAATTACTATGTTATTATTAGCGAAGATGAGGTTTATCTTACTGATTTTTTAACACAGCTAAATACTTTTATTGATAAAAAGAAAGAGTTAAATGTAATAGGATTAAGAAAGTGGATAAGCTTAGAACACTTGGATTCTGAATATCTAAACAAGTTTAATTTTTTATATCCAAGTTCTTATTTTATCGATTACTCTAGTGAGTTTGTGAAGAAGGCAAAGAAAGCGTATTACGCAACTTATTTTACCGACCCTGAAGATTATTACTACCAAGGAATTGATATCGCACTTTATTATTTAGAAGCACTGAAAAAATATGGTCCGGATTTTTACAAAAATTTGGATCAATACAAAAAGAAGGGCGCTGTTATGGATTTTAATTTTTTCCGCCCTTCACAAACAACTGGTTTTGATAATCGCTCCTTAAAAATGGTTCGTTACAGCGATTACAAATACAGTAAAGCAAATTAATCAAATGGAATTTAAAGAAGAAATAACTTTGTGGTTAAAGCAACTGCAAGAATCAATATGCAATGATTTGCAAAAGGAAGATGGCAAATCGGCTTTCACTAAAGATGAGTGGAGCAGAGAAGAAGGCGGCGGTGGAATTAGCCGCATTATAGAAGACGGGGCAGTTTTTGAAAAAGGCGGTGTAGGTTTTTCTGCAGTTCATGGAAATACTCCAGCATTTTATTTAAAGAAAAGAACATGCTTTAGGGGAAAACGCCGTTATTGAATCTACTTTTTTTGCGACTGGCGTTTCAATTGTTATCCATCCTAAAAGCCCTATGGTTCCTATTATTCACATGAACATTCGTTATTTTGAAATGAGTAACGGAACTAAATGGTTAGGTGGCGGAATAGATTTAACACCACATTACGTTGTACCCGAAGATGCAGCTTTTTTTCATAAAGCATTAAAAACAGTTTGCGATAAACATGACGCTTCTTATTACGAAAAATTTAAAAACTGGGCAGATGATTATTTTTTTATTCCACACCGTAAAGAAACAAGAGGTGTAGGTGGAATATTTTTCGATAGACTAACTTCTACTAACGAAGAGGAATTTAAAAAGCTTGTAAGTTTTTGGAAAGAAGTAGGGCAAACATTTGCACCAACCTATTTAAGTATAGTAAATAAAAATAAAAATTTGCCTTATACCGAGAAGGAACAAAATTGGCAATACTTAAGACGAGGCAGGTACGTTGAGTTTAATTTGGTTTACGATAAAGGAACTAAGTTTGGCTTAGAAACCAACGGACGAGTTGAATCAATTTTAATGAGTTTACCTAAATATGCATCTTGGCAATATAATATTGTTCCTGAAAGTGGCTCAAAGGAAGCAGATACGCTCACTTATCTGAGAAAAGGTGTTGATTTCGTTCAAATGTAATGTTGCAACTAAAACGAAAATTACTATATTCGCAATACCATGACGGAGAAAAATAAAAAGCCATCTATCGATGATATTGCGAAAAGTTTAGGCGTTTCAAAAACGCTAGTATCAATGGTTTTAAATAATAAAACCCAAAAATACGGCATAAGCGAAACTACTCGTAAACGCGTAGAAGAGAAAATTGAAGAGATGGGTTTTTTGCCTAACAAGGCAGCTCGTAGGTTAAGAACAGGAAAATCTTTTTTAATTGGAATAATTGTTCCAGATATTTCTAATCCTTTTTATTCTAAAATCATTCGTGAAATTGAAGATAAAGTGCAATTGAATGGCTATCATCTAATGGCTTGCAGTTCGGATGAAGATTCGGAGAAGGAAATGAATTTAATTAAAATGCTTGTTGATTCGCAACAAGTAGATGGTTTAATATTAAGCACTACTTTAAAAACCGCTTCTGAACTGGATTTTTTATCAAAACGTAACTTCCCTTACGTGTTAATGGATAGAACCTTGGAAGATGTTGATGTTCCAAGTGTTGGTGTAGATAATAAAACCGGGGCATACAATGCAACTGAAATGCTTATTAAAGCTGGTGCAAAAAATGTTGCCATGTTTAGTATCTCTCCTGGTTATATTAGCACAATTGAAGAACGTAAAAAGGGATATTTAAACGCATTAAAAGCAAATAAACTGAATGTTAAAGCCGATATGTTGTTCGAAATTCCATTTTCCGACATAAAAAACTCGGTTTTTGAGCATTTAGATGAATTATTGAACAAAAAAACGAAATCAATCGATGGTATTTTTGCTGCAAACAACAATATTGCCCTTGCTTGTATGGAATATTTCCGTGAAAAGAAGATTAAAGTACCTGAAAAGCTAAAATTTGTGAGTTTTGACGATATTGATGTATTTCACTTCTCAAATCCTACTATTTCTGCTATCGAACAGCCATTATCCGACATCGGTTCTTGGTCGATTAAGCTTTTATTTGAATTATTGGAGGGTGACTCTGAAACAAGAAAGCCTGTTCACATCAATCTTCCTACTAAATTTATTGCCCGCACATCGTGCTAATTTACTATTAATTAGCTAGTTGTAAATTCGACTTCTACGCAGCCGTCTTTTTTTGGTTTCATTTGTTAATAAAATAACCCAGAAATAACGTTAATTAGATTTGGTTTATAACTTTAGAACCTTATTTTTGCAAAATTCTTAGACGAAATGAAACTATTTGCGTACAAGAAATATAAGAAAACAAATGAAACGTATTTTATCCATATTCCTTTTATTATTGCTTGCAAGCACAAGTGTGTTTGCCGGTATTGATGATAAGAAGAAAAAGAAGGGTAAGAAAAAATCTACGGTTCATGCGAAAAAATACAAAACTACCCACAAACATGTTGCGGTTAAACAGTAACTGCAAAAGTTGCTGTAAAAAGAGATGATACAACGAAAGTTGTTCTTGATCCAGATATGTTTATGGATTCTGTCGATTCATTATTAATGTTCCCTTCTCATGATTTATATGGCAACTGGGATACATCTTTAATACATCCTTATTTATTCGATCAACATTTTACAACGGATTCAACTACTATTTATTTATTAGATGATTGGAGTTGTGGTTTTACTGTTCCTTGCAAAGGAGGAGTAACTTCTGATTTTGGTTGGAGAAGAAGAAGACCTCATTATGGTACTGATATCGACTTAGAAACTGGCGACACTGTTGTTGCTGCTTTTGATGGAAGAGTTAGAATTGCAAAGTTTAATAATGGTGGTTATGGTAATTGCGTTGTAATTCGTCATAACAACGGATTAGAAACTGTTTATGCGCATTTATCCAAGTTATTAGTTGAACCAGGTCAAGAAGTAGCCTCTGGAACTGTTATTGGTTTAGGTGGTAATACAGGTCATTCTTTTGGAAGTCATTTACATTTCGAGGTTCGTTTCTTAGGTAAGCCTGTTGATACCGGAAGATTTAGTTGATTATCAAAAAGGGAGAAATTAAAAACTCAGCTTTTGTATTATATAAAGAAGATTTCGCAAATAAATACGATTTAAGAAGTATTCATGCACATAGTAAAACGTCTAAATCCCACACAGCTTCTAAAGCGCAAGTAAACTCAAAATCTTCAAAAGGTAAGAGTGTTACTGTTAAAGAAGGAGATACTTTAGGAAGAATTGCAAAAAGAAATCATACCACTATTGCAGCAATCTGCAAAAAGAATGGTATTAAGCAAAGCAAAGTTTTGCGTCCAGGAATGAGACTGAAAGTTTAATTAACTTCATATTTCATGCAATCACAAGCTACAACAATCGAACAGTATTTAGATGAAGTGTCGGAAGATAAATCTGCTGCCTTTAAAAAATTGTACACTGTTGTAAAAAAGAATATCCCAAAAGGATTTAAAGCATGTATTTCTTATGGCATGATTGGATTTGTTGTTCCTCACTCATTATACCCAAAAGGATATCATTGCGACCCTAAATTACCTTTGCCATTTGTTGCTATTGCTGCTCAAAAAAACTTCATTGCATTTTATCACATGGGCATTTATGCAAAGCCTGATTTATATAAATGGTTTGTAAGTGAGTATCCAAAACATTGCAAAGGCAAATTGGATATGGGAAAAAGCTGTATTCGTTTTAAAAATGGATGATATTCCTTACGATTTAATGGGCGAGCTTATTTCTAAAATTACTCCAGATGAATGGATTGCAACTTATGAAGCTGCTTTTCTTAAAGGTAAAAAATAATCTAATTTTCTCGAAATTGTTCAACTAATGTTGTAATATTACAATGTAATAAAACGAACCTTATGTTACCTGCTCTAAATCAGTATTGCCAATCATTAGTAAATGATTTTTCTTTAATAAGTGATGAGCGAAAATCTCGTTTAGAAAAAATTTCAAATTACATTTCCGAAAAATCTAAGGAGGGTAAAACTGCGAACTTGATTTATATCTGCACACATAATTCGCGCAGAAGTCAGTTTGGGCAAGTATGGGCGCAAGCTGCAGCTAATTATTATAATGTACGAAATGTGTTTTCTTATTCTGGCGGGACAGAAGTAACTGCTTTTCATAAAAATGCTGCAAATGCTTTAATTCGTGCTGGTTTCCATATTGAACGACCAGAAGACGGAACTAATCCTGTCTTTTATGTAACTTATGATGATGCTAGTTTTCCGGGAATGTGTTTCTCGAAAAAATACGATCATGTAGATAATCCTCCAAACAATTTTTTAGCTGTATTAACTTGCTCAGAAGCTGATGAAGCCTGCCCTAATATTCATAATGAAGATTTAAGAGTTTCAACTACCTACGAAGATCCAAAAGCATTTGATGGGACAGATTTACAAGATGCAAAGTACGATGAGCGTTGCAAACAAATTGCATTAGAAACTTTATACGTTTTTTCAAAAGTGAAATAGGATGAAGAAGTACATTGCAGAAATAATTGGAACCTTTGCGCTTATTTTTTGTTGTACTGGGGCAGTTATCGCTAACCAAGAGTTTCCGGGGCAAATTGGTTTAGTTGGCATTTCTATTATTTCAGGTTTAATTGTTTCGGCAATGATTTATGCCGGGATGTTTCAGGGCGCACATTAATCGCTGTTAGTTTTGCTTTTTACATTGCTGGCGAATTTTCGTTTAAAGATTTAGTTGCTTATGTAATTGCTCAGGCCATTGGTGCTTTTGCAGCAAGTGCTTTATTACATTATTTATTCCCTTTAAATGCAGGATTGGGCGGAACGCTTCCTAGTATTGGTATTACACAATCATTTATTATGGAAATAATATTAATGTATATTTTAATGCTCGTTATTTTTCAGGTCGCAAGAAGAAAGAAAAGATGTTGCGGTATTGCAATAGGATCTGTTGTATTATTAGAAATATTATTTGCTGGACCAATTAGCGGGGCATCTATGAATCCTATACGTTCATTAGCAATTATTTCGGGTAACACACCTTGGATTTTTTACGCACCTTTTTAGGATGTGCTTGGCTTTTCTAACGTGGAAATATTTTAAGTCTAATCCAACCTCTTCATCTGAATAATTGGTTTTAGCAAATCATCTAAACCATTTAACTTAATTGTGTACATGGTTTCTAATAACATGCCCAGCTTTCCTTTTGGGAAACCACCATTACGATTAAACCATTCTAAATACGAAATAGGTAATTTAAAAATTAAAGTTCCTTCGTATTTGCCAAAAGGCATAGGTGTTTTTACTATATCAAGTAATATGTTTGGGTCAACCTGATTATTCATGTTGTTTATTTAAATGTGTTGCTAAATGATGTGCCATGCTAAAGCAAGCTTGTAATAAGTATCCACCAGTGGGTGCGTCCCAATTAAGCATTTCGCCAATGCAATAATGTTGAGGTAATTTTTTCAGTTCGAAGTGAGTAGTTATTTCTTTTAAATCTATTCCACCTACAGTTGAGATAGCCTCATCAATAGGAGCAGTGCCTGTTATTTCTAACGCAAAGTTTTTTATTAGTTTGCTCAACGCACTTGCATCAGTATATTCTTCTTTTGTGGTATAAGTTTTTATAAGCTCAACTTGTGCATCGCTTAAATTTATTTTTTTACTTAATGCATCTTTAATGCTGTAGTCACCTTTGTTTTCTATTCTGTTTTTTATTTCAGCTTCGGTTAAATCAGGTTTTAGGTCGATGTGTAAAATTGCTTTTTTCTTTTTTGTAATTGTTTTCTAATCTCTTTGCTTAATGGATAGATGCCGCTACCTTCTATGCCAAATGCGGTTAGCACAGCTTCACCCTTTTTGTTGTATCACCACAAGTAAATACGCAATTTTTAAGTGCAGAACCAAAAATGTTTTCGAATGTTTTTTTATGTTCTATTTTAAATCCGCAATTGGATGCTTCAAAATCGATGGTGTCAATTCCTTTTTCTTTAAAATAGTTTAGCCATGAGCCATCCGAGCCAGTTACTTTCCAACTTGCCCCGCCTAATGAAAATATAGTAATGTCTGAATGAATTGTTTTTTTCTGCACCGTTATTATCAAAAAGCAAGTTTCCTTCTTTATCAAATCCTTTCCAAGTATGTTTAAAAAATAATTGAACGTTATTTTTTTTTTAGTTCATTTTCAAATGCATTAAGTACTTGAATAGGTTTAATTTCCTTTAAAGGAAACACGCGCTTGCTGCTGCCAACATAGGTTTCAATGCCTATGCTTTTTAAATAATTTCTTAAATCTTCGTTCGAAAATTTTTTAATCGATGGGGCAATAAATTTTGAAGGATGATAACGATTAACGAATTCCTTAATTTCTTCTGAGTGCGTTAAGTTAAAACCACCATCGCCTGCAACTAAAAATTTCCTACCTAATGCCGAATTTTTTTCGAAGATGCTTATTTCAAATTTAGTTGGCTTGAGCAAAGCAGCAAGTAATAGGGAAGAAGCGCCACCGCCAATTACACTAATCTTTAATTTTTTTACATCTTTCATAGGTTTGTAAAAGTATAAATTAAAACTATGATAATGCTCATCGTGTTTCTTTAAAAAATGATTTACTTTGCATAAACACTTTTAATTATGTCGAAAAAGAAAAAAATAGGAATTGTAATACTCGTTATTTTAGTAGTTATTCAATTTATCCGCCCAACGCGCAATAAATCAACCGAAGTTCAAGTAAACGATATTTCAGTAGCCATGAATGTGCCAGCTGATGTGATGAGCGTATTAAAGACATCTTGTTACGATTGCCACTCAAATAACACAAGCGATATGTGGTATATGAACATTCAACCAATTGGTTGGTGGGTAAGTAATCATATTGAAGAAGGAAAAGAGGAATTAAATTTCTCTGAATGGGTAAAATACAAACCTAAACGCAAGGCTCACAAAATGGAAGAGATTGCAGAAATGGTTAACGAAGATGAAATGCCAATGAGTTCATACACCATTATGCACGGAGAAGCAAAATTAAATGCAGAGCAAAAAAACTTTTACTTGATTGGGCAATGGCTGCGCACGATTCGTTAAAGGCATTATTACCTGTTGAGGTTGAAAAAAATAAAGTTAAATAAGTCTCGACTGCGCTCGACCTGACATTGTAACTTTTATCGATATTCACGGGGTGTCACTTGAGCGCAGTCTGAGCATTTGGCTAAATGTAATAAGATAGTGTCACTTCGAGCGCAGTCGAGAAGCGGCACCACCCAGATTTATTTTACCACACTTTGCAATGCAAAAACAACTTTGCGGTAGCAAACGTATCCATTTTGCAATACTCAACTAAGTTAGTTTCGACCTCAAGTTTTACAAATTCATTCTCTTCCGTCTGCAATGCATTGTAAGAGTAGGTTGCTTGTGTACCCGAGTTTAAGGCTAGTGTTTCAAAAGAAGTATCATTAAATATTTTTACGAATAAATTTTTTAATGTAGAAGAACCAATTGTAATTGGATTAAAATAGCTCAGGTGTGTAAATACAGGGGCAATATCTTTTATTTTCTTTTTTATAATATCAATTTCAGCAGCGTATTGCGGAAAGCTACGGGCAAGAGAATTTAATACACCTTGTTCTAAATTCGAATCATAAACAATAATTGTATTGATATGTTCAAGTTTATTTATGCAAGCTAAAATAAATTCTTCGCGCGGGTCTTTTCCGGGTTGCGCATAAAAATAATCGTGTGTTAGTTCGGCACCTTCTGATTTTATTTCGTGTAATGAAAATAGAAATGGAACTTGTTGATATGGTTTTGTATTAGGGAAAACAGGTATTGCAGGCGTGTACAGTTCAATATCAAAAAGCCTATTGGATAATTTACCTCATTTAAAAACAAAGCAATTTTTTCTTTATCAATTATTTCTAAATTGTTTTGTACTGCCTTCACCTGCTTTTGAGTATTGGCAGGTAAGCCTTCAAAATCAATAATATCATTTAATGTTTTTATACCTGAGTGATATAACTCAACTTGTTTACCAACGGTTACATTACTTAATAAAAACACACTTTGTTCGGGAACATTTTTCCAACAGGTTCCAAAAAAATCGCATTTGTATGGGCGAAAGCATTGCTCACCAACCTTTATATCTGGGCTGCTTGGGTTTTCTATGGTGGCTTTTGCTTGTTTAATTCTATCTGCAATAAAATCCCAATTAGCAACTGCATCTTTTTTTACGCTGCAAAATTTAAAAAGGGCATCAATATTTAATTTGCCTTCATAAACGTAGTCGCCATTTATGGTAACTAAATTAATGTCTTCTAATTCGGGAATACAATTTTTAATAACGTAGTATTGTAAGCTTGCATCAAGCACATAAGCAGCGCTAATTTTAAGCGAACTCTTTACCTCGTAAGCATGCCATTTGTTGTTTTTCTTTGCCAGTATATCAAGCGCAACAAGTACATCGTCAAAAATAAATGCAGCTTCATAAATTACTTCTTGCCCCGCTGCAATTAATTCTTTGGTGCGCTCAACCGATTCATCAAATTTTTTTATGGAAGAAGGTGAAACATCTATGCCGCCTGGAAACAATTGTTGGGCAAGCAAACCAACATCATTACCCCGATTAAAAATAGCTTGCTTATCTTTTGTAATGGGGTCTTTTGAGGTATAATGATACTTGTATAAATGAAATGCCTTTAAGCACTGAACACTTTTTACGAAACTGGATTTACTTAAAATATAATTTGGCACGATTGCCCGAAATTATGAAAAAATATTAGTTCAGCTAGATGCTTTGTATGAATAAAAGCTCAAGGACTATTTTGGCCCCTAAAAGATATAGTACCATGTGGAGGGTTTTTAGACCTCATGTGTTATTTTATGTTGTTTGTCGAAATGTTAAATTAATGTTGTTTGAATTAGTGTACGACGTTTAATATATTGAAAATTAATATTAAATTTATGGGATTAAAAGGTTTGTAAAACAAGTTTTAATAACCAAAGTATAACATAAAATTAATTTGATGAATAAAAATTACTTTTTAGCTCTCCTGTTCTCAGTAACAATTTTAATTTCAAATGCTCAAACTCCAACTTGGGTAGTTTATGGCGCGGTTCCAATTGCAGCCACGCGTTGTAGTGCAATGGATGATACTTCGGGCGTTTGGGTAGCTACTTTTGGAGGCGGTGTTTCTGTTGCAAAAAGTGGTAGTTATGTAAATTATAACACAATTAATTCAGGTTTAACGGATGATTATGCAACGGCTACAGCTATTGATACAGCTGGGAAAGTTTGGGTTGGTACATACAATGCGGGTGCATTTTTGTATGATGGAGTTACTTGGACAGTTAAAAACAATACTAATGGTTTACCAGGCAATCGTATAAATTGTATTACAATAAACCCTGTTAATAATGATAAATGGTTTGGTATTAATTTTCAAGGTGCAACAAGATGGGATGGCACAAGTTTTACAACCTATAAAACCGCACAAGGCTTGCCAAACAATAATGTAAATGATATTAAAATTGATGCAGCAGGTAATATTTGGGTAGCTACTTATGGTGGTTTGGCTAAATACAATGGCTCAAGTTGGACAACTTTTACTACAAGTAATTCATCAATTGCGCATAATCAAGTTTATTCAATTGCTATCGAAAATTCAACAACAATGTGGATTGGTACAGCCGGCGGTTTTTGTAAATTTGATGGAACTACTACTTGGACAATATTTTCAGCAGCTACTTCAGGCTTGCCTTATGATTATGTAAATACAATTGCTATTGATGCAGCTGGTGACAAATGGGTTGGTACAACACAAGGAGGAATGGCCCAATTTGATGGGGTTTCGAATTGGACTTTATACACCGGAAACTCTAGTTTCAAGCATTCCGGATGTAAGACATATTATGATTGATGCAGATGATAACAAATGGATTTCTACTAACGATGGTGGTTTTGCTTTTTATGGAATAATACCAACTGTTGGTATTAAAAATAGTTTTGTTGCCGCAAACATTAATCTTTATCCTAATCCAGCAAAAGAAGCAATAACAATTGACTTGGGAGATTTAGAATTAAATGAAGCAGCAACTTTTAAGGTAATAGATGTGCTTGGAAAAGAAGTTAAAGCTATCCACTTAAATTCAAAAGCAAACGGAGTTTCTAAAACTGCCCTTGATTTAAAAGATTTAGAAAATGGAGTTTATTTTTATACAGTAAGTACAAATCATTCAATTTTAAAAACTGGCAAGTTTGTAAAAAACTAATCCGAACACCATAAATAAAAAACATGAAAGCAACACTAACAAAACTAAGTTTAATTATACTGTTTTTGCGGCCACTTTTGCAGTAAATGCACAAGAAGATGCTGCGAAACGAAAATGGAAGCGGATAAACGAGCTACGGCTGAGTTAATATTAGGTTTACCTAAAATATCTGATAAAACTTTTTTATTATTTCTGAAACCGCATCAAAAATGAAGGGATTGGTTTTCGTGAGTTTTTGTGAGGGACATAAACTGGCTTCGTTTAAATACGATAAAGAAGTTTTTGCTAAACCTGAAGATGTAATTAAAGCATTTGAACATGAAAATGTCATCATGCCTATGTTTGTAAAAGAAGGTACTATTAAGGATGTTGAAGAAATGTGTTCTACTAAATAATTAAGAGAATAATGAAAAAAATGAAAAAATATTTTCAAGCATTTGTGGTATTAATTATGCTGCTTAGTTTTAATAACTCTAATGCTCAAGTTTCAGCCTACACTTTTGCGCAAAGTTCAAGTGCTTATTCTGCAATTTCGGGAGGAACTGTTTTGGTTACAGGGACATCCTCAACTGATAGTTGGGTTTCAGCGGCAGTTACTATTCCCTCTTTACCCTTAATTGTACGGCCTATACCACCGCCTATGTTACTTCAAATGGTCAGTTGACTCTAGGGGTTCGGTTCGAGTGCTTTTACATATACCGGAATTAGTTCTACAATTGGTTCCGGAATTGCAATTTGTCCTTTTAGTGCTGATTTAAACGAAGTAAATAATAATGCCAGTACAGAAGTAAGATGGCAAACAGTTGGTACAGAAACATTTCAGTGGACACAATTCTGGCCGCTATGGTGTCACTGAAAACTTTGACTTTCAAGTGAGACTTGACGCTGCTACAGGTGTTATTAAATTTAGTTATCGTAAGAATTCAGGCCCTGGAGCGAGTACTTCCTATCAACCGGAAGTTGGAATTAGAACACTCTTCAACTGATTATAATAACAGAAAGTTGGGACCGGTGCTGAAACGTGGGCAACTTCTTTGGTAGGTACTGCAAATACAGATATTTGCAGATTTACTAGTACGGCAGTTGCACAAAGTTTTGTTACCAATCAAATGTACACTTGGACTCCACCGGCAGCATGTTCAGGTGCACCTGCGAATGGCACTACGACTACTAGTGCAGGTTCAGTTTGTTCAGGAACAACTGTCAATTTAGCTGTAACTGGTAGTTTATCAGGAGGATGTGGAGTAACATTTCAGTGGCAATCCTCACCAGATAATTCAACCTGGACTAATATTGTTGGTGCAACTGCTGCTACTTATACTCCAACAATTACAAGCGCTTTATATTTTAGAAGAATTACTACTTGTAGTGGAACACCTAATACAGGAAGTGCAAGTGTTCTGTTACACTTCAAGCTACCTATCTCTGCCCATGTACATCTAGCGCTACTAGTACATCAGATGGATATAACCAATGTAACTTTTGGTACTATTAATAATACATCTGCAAGCGGTATCTTTAACAGGTACACAAGGAACGGCAACGGGTACAGCCGGAATGTATAGTACTGACTTCCTCGGCAGTTCCAGTGCCATCCTTTCAACAAGGGACTGCGAATGCTTTTTCCATTACCATTGGTGGTACGGCTTACAGCATCGTGTAGATGTGTATTGATTTTAATCAAGATGGGGATTTTGCTGACGCAGGGGAAACTTTTGCCATTTTCCCATATGCTAACCCTAGTCTCCCAATACCACAGCTTCAAGTATTACAACTCCACATTACTGCATCACTTGGTAATACATAAATGCGTATTGTGTGTGTAGAATCATCATCAACAAGTGCTTGTGGTACTTATACCTGGGGAGAAACAGAAGATTATATTATTAATATTACTGCAGCTCCTGCATGTAGCGGAACGCCTACGGGAGGATCAACTGCGAGTTCGCAAAATCCCATTTGTCCTGGTCAATCTGCAACTATGTCAGTAACTGGCGGAACAACAGCTACTGGCTTAACTTACCAATGGCAATCTTCGCCTGATGGGGCAGCATGGTCAAATATTGCGGGAGCAACATCTTCTACTTATGTTGCAACTCCTTCAACGTCTACTTATTATAGAAGAGTTACAACTTGCACAAGTAGCGGCTTATCAGCCAATAGTGCTTCATTGCAAGAGGTAGTTACTTTAACCTCCGCTTGTTATTGTACATCTGCAGCAACAAGTACTTCGGATATGGATATCACTAATTTTACTTTTAGTACAATTAATAATACAACCCCAAGAAATTCATTGGTAGGTAACTCAAGGTACTGCAACAGGTACAGCAGGTATGTATAGTAATTTTACAGCATCAGTTGTTCCAGTTCCAAATATTATGCAAGGGAAGTACAATTTCTACTTCTGTAACAATTACCCAAGGAGCAAGTAATTACAGTCATCAAGTTATGGTTTACATTGACTTTAATAGGGATGGTGATTTTACTGATGCTGGTGAGTCGTTTCTTGTATGGGCTTATGCAAATAGTGCAGCGACTAATACATCAACATTAAATATTCCAATACCATTAACTGCAACTGTAGGACAAACTGTGATTAGAATCGTTTGTGTTGAATCCTCTACAGTTAGCCCATGTGGTACTTATACATGGGGGAAACAGAAGATTATCTTATAAACGTAAATGCTGCTGTAGCCTGTTCTGGTGCTCCAACTCCTGGTACTGCTGTTTCTTCTATTGCAAATTTTTGTAATTCGGGTACTCCTACACTTTCTGTTAGTGGTTATTCAGTAGCATCAGGTTTAACTTTTCAATGGTATCAATCTGCGACAACAGGACCTTATGCTTGGTCGCCAATATCTGGGGCAGATTCTACAACCTATGTTTCCCCTTCAATTGCACAAACAACTTACTATTATTGTGAGGTTAGTTGTGGGGCAAGTTCTGCCGGTACAAATACTTTAACGGTAACAAATTCCGCCAGGTTATAACAAGTACAAACAACCCAGTTTCAGTAGCCTGTGGCGGCGCGGCTAGTTTGACAGCAACTGCAACTGGTGGAACAATTAATTGGTATACAGCAGCATCTGGAGGCTCTCCTGTGGGCAACAGGAAGCCCTTTACGCTCCAACTGTTATTGCCAATACTACTTATTATTGTACAGCTAGTTCAGGTGGTAGGACCTGTAATGTAGGAAAAGCTTCTTGGACAGCAGGCGATGGTTATTTTGGTACAACAAATTGGGGTATTCGATTTAATGCATTGTCTGCCTTTACATTAGTATCAGTTAAGGTTTATGTTCAAACTGCAGGAAATACTGTTAGTATTCAATTGCAAGATAATACTGGGAGCAAATATTGGAGCACCAGTTACAACAAGTGCAACTGTTGTAGGGGTTAACACTATAACATTAAATATGAGTATCCCAATTGGAAATGATTATCGATTGGTTTCTGCAAACACAACTAATTTGGGTAGAGGTGGCACTGGTGTTGCTTTCCCTTATACCTGCGCAGGTGTTTGTACATTAACTGCATCTGAGTGGGGCGGTACTACAACAGGCACTTATTACTTTTTTTATGATTGGGTTGTTAGTACAGCTTGCGAATCTAGCCCACGTACTCCGGTAAATGTTACTGTAACAGGTGCAACGGCTCCTGTTTGTTCAGCATATTCATCTCCAACAAATGGAGCAACTGGTGTTTGTCCTGTAGCAACTACAATTAATTGGTTGGCATCAAATACTGCATGTAGAACTGCAACAAGTTATTTATTGTATTTCGGTACAGATGCGGCTGCTACAAATATTATGAATGGGGTTAATATTGGAAATGTATTAACTTATAATTTAGGTACACTTAGCGGAAGTACATTGTATTATTGGAAAATTGTTCCAACTAATGCAGGTGGTGATGCAGTTGGTTGTACTATTCAGTCATTTACAACAGCTGGAAATCCTGGGTCAATTTGTCCTGGTTTATTAGGTACTGGTGTAATATCTGTAGCATCGCTTCCATACGCATCTGGAGCAGGTACTACAGCTGGTGCAGTAAATGATTTAACTTCTGCAAATACAACAACCTGTGGTAGTAATTCCTATTTAACTGGAAACGATCAGGTCTTTTATTTTACTCCAACTACTTCAGGTACAATAACAATAAATTTAACATCAACTGGAACTTGGACAGGATTAATGCTTTATGACGGTTGTCCACTCTCAACCGCTACTTGTGTGGTGCTGCAAGGTGCTTGTATTGCTAATGCGCAAAGTTCTACGGGAATAAAACACTTACAGCTTGTGTTACTGCAAACGTAACTTATTATTTAGTACTCGATAGCTACTCTACACCTGCTTCTAATTCATATAGTAATTTAACTATTTCTGCTGTTACTCCTTTTACCGTTGCTACTAATGATTTGCCATGTAGTGCTAATCCACTTTCCTTGGGTGTTACAGAAAATGGAAATAACGCTTGTACAGGAAGTACAAGTGAGCCGAATGCACCAAGTTGTTGGACAAGTGGAGTAAGAAATACGATTTGGTATTCATTCGTTGCTCCAGCATCAGGTCAAGTTTCTATTCGTACTTTATTGGGGACTTTAATCAATACACAAATAGCAGTTTATCAAGGAGCATGTGGTTCTCTTAGTCAAGTAGCTCCAAATGCATCAAGTTGTAATGATAATTTAACAGGCTCGGAACATGAAGCTTCTCAAGTTAATTTAACAGGTTTAACTTCAGGAAATACATATTATGTAGTTGTTGATGGTGCAAACGATATGATTGGAACCTTCCAAATTGTTGCTATTGACCCAGCAACACAATCTTTTCCATCAACTCCCGGACAAGATTGTTCGATTGCGTTTCCAACCTGTAATTCAATACTAACGTATCTGATCCAGGATATGCAAACACCGGTAGTACTTGTGATTTTGATGGCTCTGATGATTGTACAAGTGGTGAAAGGCATCTGTTTGGTATAACATTGCTATTGGAACAGGTGGTGGAAATTTAACTTTTGATATCATTCCAAATGATTACAGTGGTGGTGGAGCAGGTTCTGAAACGGATTATGATTTTCTTGTTTGGAAAACAGGAGGAACAGGCGCTACAAGCTGTGCTGGTATTCAAACAAATAGTGCTACTGGTTTGGTTGCATGTAATTTTAGTTATCTTGGAGTTACTGGTGTGGCAGCTGGCGGTAATTCACCTATAGATCCTGGTTTTGATGGGGCTTATGAGCCTACAATTCCAGTTCTTGCTGGAGAACAATATACAATTGTAATTCAAAACTTTACAGGTAGTACAAGTGGTTTTACTATTGATTATATTGGTTCAACAGGAATCAATTATGCCCCTTCTCCATCAATTATAAACTGGACTGGAGGGCATATAACAACAGGTACAACTGCTTGGGCAACGACAGCTAACTGGGGTGGTTGTACTATACCAACTTGTGGTATTAGTGCGGTTATTGGTTCTTTGGTTCCTCGTTTCCCTGTGATCTCTGCAAATCAATCGGTTAATGATTTAACTATTGATGCAGGAGCTACTTTAACTATTAATGCAGGTGTTACTTTTAACTGTTTGCGGTAACTTTATAAATAATGGTACATTAATAATGTCGCCAACTGCAACATTATTATTTAATAACACCGCAGCTCATACAATAACTGGGAATCTAACTGGTACTAATGGAATAGGTAACATTACCGTTACTCAAACTGCTGGTTCAGTTACCTTTATGAGTGATATTGATATAAAGGGTAATCTAACAACATCTAATGCAACAAGTATTATTAATTCAAATAATAAGTATGTTAAATTAGCGGGTAATTTTGTTAACGCTACAGGTAATACTACGTTTACAAACACTGGTACAACAGGTACCTTAGAGTTTAATGGTATTGCGGTACAAACTTATAATCAAGGTTCTTCGCAATTAGATTTGAATAATGTTGTTATGAATCATACAAGTACAGGAGTTACTTTATCAACTAATATGTTTATTAAGGCAACTACTGGAACGTTAACTTTAACAGCGGGGAAAATTAATACAGGAGCAAATGTTGTGAACGTTGTAAATACTGCACCTGCATGTGTTACAACAGGTAACGCTACAAGTTACGTAAATGGTAATTTACGTCGTTATTTAGCAGCCAGAGCAACGGGTTCATTTGATTTCCCAGTTGGTAATACTGCTAATTATGAAAGAGCTAATATTACTTTCACATGCTGCGGCAGCAGCGGGTGCGATTCAGCTGTTAGCTCGTTTTGATGCTTGGGGTGGTGGATGGCCAAATCCAGGTGCTCCTGGTTGGGGGCCTGAGTGTGCTGCAACCTATAATGTTACGTATTTAGATAATGGATATTGGTCAATTGATGCAAGTGCTGCTAGTGCAGGCTTGTACAATACTACCTTGTATAATACAGGTTATACTAACGCTGCGGCAGGTTGGAGTATAGCTAAAAGCCCTTCTGGAGCACCAGCCTGGGCGCTTCAAGGAACTTGTCAAGCTGGACCAGTAACTGCTGTTGTTCGTAATGCAATGAGTGGTTTCTCGAAATTCGCAACAATTCAATCAAGTTCACCTTTACCTGTTCAATTGTTAAGTTTTAAAGGAATAAATAAAACAACGTTCAATGAATTAGTTTGGGAAACTGCATCTGAAGAAAAAGTGAGCGGGTTTGAATTAGAAAGTTCGGCTAATGCAATCGATTTTAAAATGATTCATTCAAGAAGTGCAAATGGATCAACAAACCAATCGGCATCTTATAAATTTAGTGATTATAATTTCTTCTCTCCAGTGAGCTATTATAGGCTAAAAATCATTAATGATGATAATACTAAACTTATAGCAGTGTAATTGCAATTGAAAACAAACAAAAATCTCAACTAGTTACAAAAGTATTCCCTAATCCTGCAATAAATGAGGTAAATGTGAGTATGGAAATACCTTTTGATACAGAGATGAGAATGGAAATTAAAGATTTATTGGGTCGCGTTGTTTATTCTAAAACAATGAATGTTAGCGCTGGAAATCAAGAATTTAACATTAATACCCAAGAGTTATCTCAAGGTACTTATGTAATTTCAACATATATCGATAATCTTCCGGAAACCAACAATAAACTCGTGATTTCCAAATAAATAAGATACATCTGTAAGTTTTTGTAGAGGTAAAAAAGGGTTTTGTCTAAAAAATGACAAAACCTTTTAGATTGTAGTAAATTTGAATTGTAAAACAACGAAACAAATGAAAAAAATATTCTTTTCTCTTATCGCACTTACGCTTACATTATCTGTTTTTTCAAAAAATTTAGAAGAGTCCCTTGTTAAGGATCCAAGCATCGAAACTTCTCGCATCAATAATTCAGCATTAACAGTAAAAGTTCCTAAGTATATTTTCTCTGGACTTAATACTAATGTTGAACTTGTTTTTGCCGACCCAAACAACGCTAAGTTGGTAGAAAATAACTACGAATTATTTTTATTATTAACGGAGAAGATGTAAAGTTACCTTTAAAAAAGTGGAGTAGGTACTTTTGCTTATGCATTTGGCGAGTCGAACAAATTAGATGTTTATTTCGAAGATTTCTCTTATTCAGAAAGTCTTCACATTATTCCATTATGGTACATATTAGCTCCAGTAGGTGCTTTGGTGTTGTTTTTAGGCTATAAATTAGTTCGTTCTGGAAGAAGAAATAAGTTAGTAATCCAAGCAGAAGAAACTCCTGTAAAAGCTATCGAGAAGCAAGAAGTAATTCCAACTCCTATTGTGGCGGTTAAGAAAGAAAAAGTTACAGTAAAAGAAGTGGTTGAGAAAGAAATGCATAGATGTTCGGTTTCACATTAACCGGGGGTTTTAAAATTTTTAAATTATCATCAAATATTAAAAGGGCTTCCATTCGGAGGCCCTTTATTATTATATTTGTTCCCCTATTACAATATTATGGATTCAAACAAAGTACGTCAAACATTTTTAGATTTTTTTAAGTCGAAAGGACATGTAATTGTGCCATCTGCACCAATGGTTGTTAAAGGCGACCCAACCCTAATGTTTAACAATAGCGGTATGGCTCCTTTTAAGGATTTGTTTTTGGGGAATGCTCCAATTAAAAACCCACGTATTGCAGATACTCAAAAATGTTTGCGTGTTAGTGGTAAGCATAACGATCTAGAAGAAGTTGGTGTTGATACTTATCATCACACTATGTTCGAAATGCTTGGTAACTGGAGCTTTGGCGATTACTTTAAAAAAGATGCCATTGCTTGGGCTTGGGAATTATTAACCGAGGTTTATAAAATTGATAAGGAACGTTTATACGTTACCGTATTTGAAGGTAGCAAAGAAGAAGGTTTAGCATTTGACCAAGAAGCTTACGATACTTGGAAACAATTCATAAGCGAAGACAGAATATTGAACGGAAACAAAAAAGATAATTTCTGGGAGATGGGCGATACTGGTCCTTGTGGGCCATGTAGCGAAATTCATTATGATGGACGTTCTTTATCTGAACGTAAAAAAGTAAGTGGGGCAACTTTAGTTAATAATGACGACCCACAAGTAATTGAGATTTGGAACAATGTATTTATGGAGTTTGAGCGTAAAGCTGATGGCTCTTTAGTTAAGCTTCCAAAACAACATGTTGATACAGGTATGGGCTTCGAACGTTTAGTACGTGTATTGCAAAAGAAAAAATCAAATTACGATACGGATGTATTTAGTCCGATATTAGAAAAGATAGAAGAGTTAAGTGGTTTACATTACCGTCCGGATGATGAAGAAAAACACAAAGCGCAATTAATTATTAATATTGCAATGCGTGTTATTGCTGATCACATTCGTGCAATTTCTTTTTCTATTGCAGATGGGCAGCTACCGTCTAATACAGGTGCAGGTTATGTTATACGTCGTATTTTGCGTAGAGCAATTCGTTATGGATACCAATCATTAAACATGCGTGAGCCTTTTATGTATCGTTTGGTTCCTACCTTAGCAAATCAAATGGGAGAAGCTTTCCCAGAATTGAAATCGCAAAAGATGTTGATTGAAAAAGTGATTAGAGAAGAAGAACTTTCTTTCTTTAAAACGTTGGAGTATGGTTTAAAACGTATAGATAATGTGTGCGTTGAATTATCAAACCAACACAAAGAAAATTCGTTGGTGGATGGGAAAGTAGTTTTTGAATTATATGACACGTATGGTTTCCCAGTTGATTTAACTTCATTAATTGCGCGTGGTTACGGATTGGATATTGATGAAAAATCTTTCTTATCACATTTAGAAGAACAAAAAAATCGTTCGCGTGCAGCAGCAACAGTTGATACAGATGATTGGATTTTTACCGCAGTGCAATGGCGTGGCGAAAAAGGACAAACGGTTGAGTTTGTTGGATACGAAACATTAGAATGCGAAAGTTACATCACTCGTTACAGAAAAGTAAAATCGAAAACAAAAGAATTATTTCAATTGGTATTAGATGTTACTCCTTTTTATGCTGAGAGTGGCGGACAAGTGGGTGATACAGGAATTTTAGATTCGCCAAATGATATCGTTCAAATTTTAGATACGAAAAGAGAGAACGGTGTAATTATTCACATCACTGATAAATTACCTGAGAACTTAACAGCACACTTTCATGCAAAAGTAGATGGAGAAAAACGAGCTTTAACACAAAGTAACCATAGTGCAACTCACTTATTACATGCTGCTTTGCGTACAGTATTAGGCACGCATGTTGAGCAAAAAGGAAGTTTAGTGAATGAAGAACATTTACGTTTTGATTTTCTCACTTTTCAAAGTAACACATGAAGAGTTACAACAAATAGAGCGCATAGTAAATACTAAGATTAGAGAAAGTAAATTCTGATATTAAAGTTAATGCCAATCGACGACGCTAAAAAAACAGGTGCAATGGCATTGTTTGGCGAAAAATATGGCGATGTTGTTCGTGTAGTTACTTTTGATAAAAATTATAGTGTTGAGTTGTGCGGTGGAACACACGTGCAATCAACGGGGCAAATTGGTTTCTTAAAAATTACTTCTGAAGGCGCTGTAGCTGCTGGTATTAGAAGGATTGAGGCAATTACATCTGCAAGAGCAGAAGAGTTTGTGGAACAACAAACAGCTTTAGTTGAAGAAATAAAGCATATTTTAAAAGCACCAAAAGATATAGCAAAAAGTTTACAAAGTTTGGTAGATGAAAATCATAATTTGCAAAAACAATTGCAACACTTGATGAAGGAGAAGGGACAAGAAATAAAAAAATACCTTACTTCAAAAACGCAAGAAAAGGATGGGTTTACATTAATTACTGAACGAATTGAATTGGATAGCGCCGAAGAAGTGAAAAATGTTTTATTTGAACTACGTACTAAAATACCTAATTTGGTTTGTGTAGTTGGTTCCGAAATAAAAGGTAAGCCAAGTGTTTCAGTAATTATTGCAGATAATTTGGTGAAAGATAAAAACCTAAATGCAGGAACTATTATTCGCGACTTAGCCAAAGAAATTGATGGCGGCGGTGGCGGACAAGCATTTTACGCAACAGCTGGCGGAACTAAGTTAGAAGGTTTATCTGCAGCAATTGAAAAAGCGAAAACACTTTTCTAAAGAAGTTATAGAAATTAGATTTTTTTAGGCGAACGAAGTTTTAAAACCGGAGCAGACTTTGGTCTGTGAGGATTTTAAAATTGAGTTCAACGACAAAAAAGCAATTTATATAGCTTACTAATCAATAATTAATTTTTTTATAAAAGTATCTATCTGAAGGAAGTAAATTCCTTTAGGTAGATTGCTTATATCTATTTGTGCTTTGTTAGTATGCACTTGAGTTAAATTTAATTTTGTTTCTTTTCCAAGTAAATCAATTATAACAATAGATTTATTTTTTGTAAAATCAATTCCTTCTAAATAAATAATTTTATTTGCAGGATTTGGATAAAGACTTAGCGATTGTTTTTCATCCTCCTTTAAACCAACACTACATGTTAAGTCACTGATTTTTTCCCACAACACATTGTCGTAAGCTGATAGCGCTAGGGCAGCTGTTGTTGCGGCATTACCCATTCTTATTACTACCAAATTTTGTGAAGGAACAACATAAATTTTTTGATCGTATTTTCCTAATGCACAATACATATCTGCTGGTGCGTTCGGTATTAAACTCATTGGGAAAACCAATTGAGATTGTGGTACCATACAGCTACTTTTTCCATTTAACCACCATAAATATCCGTAAGATAAATTATAAGGATTGGAAGTGTTTTTCATATCATTTATAAATGTTGGATTATTTACAACCATGTTGCCATTCCAATTACCATTTGCTAATGCAAGTAGTCCAAATCGCGCCATATCTCTTGCTCTCGAATAAAACACGTGATCGAACCAAAAACCGGTGCCCATACCAATGGGTGTTTTTATTTTTTGATTGGTGTATTGTTGCAATGTTAAGCCAGATGCATTTTCAAGTACATCGTGTAATAAATGATAAGGTGCATTGTGATATGCCCAGCGTGTGCCAGCATTAGCTAAATATTGAAGACAAGTATCAACTGTGCAATCTGGGTCGCTCAAAGCATCATTTAATCCACTAGTCATTTTTAATTGATCCTTAACTGTAATTAGTTTTTCTTGTTGAGGTGTACAATCCGACCAGCCACTTCCTAGGTATTTTGATGTAGAATCGTTGAGGTTAATAATTCCATCTTGCTCGGCTCTTCCTATCATTACTGCAGCCAATGATTTCCCTGCAGAAGCCCAAAACCATAAACTATCAGCAGTAAAAGTTCCGTAGTATTTTTCGATAACAATTTTGCCGTTTTTTAATACGATAAAGGCTTTGGCATTTGTGTTCCCAACATAATTGGTTAAAGTATCTACTTTTGATTGGCACCAACCTAAAGTTGAGGGTTGGATAGTATCCCAAGTACTCGAAAAAGAAGGGGGGAAGTATAAACTTTGAGCTTTCCCCAAAAACGAATAAAATCCCAAAAATAGGACTAAAATAGCCTTAACTGCTTGTTTTTTCATGGTATTTTGACTCTTAAATTGCCCCTAGGTTTAGTTAGACAGAATCTAAATTACAAAAATTTTAACTTGGATGCAATAAAGCGGAAATCTCCTCGTTTTATCTACATATTAACCCCCACAATTTGCCTATGGTAAAGACAATTACTTCTGATCAAATCTCTTACTCTAACAACACCGAAGAACTTAAAAAAAGAAATTTAAACCCTTCTGTTTGTGAACCATCCAACGACACCATTCAGAATATTCTGAATTATTCGAAGGCACTAAAGGTTAGCAATAGTTCAAAAACCGGAGTTGTGTTAAACGTAATGAATTGAGTAAATAATCCCCCGAACACTCGGGGGATTATTTATTTTTATACCTTTGCATCATTAAGTGATACAATTCAATACCATACAGCCAGTTACTTTTGTTATGCCTCCCCTTGGGGTTATATAGCTGTATTCCGTATTTATAATTATTTCCATTCTTTAATTTTAAAATTCAATCATGAACTTGTGTATAATAGGTTGTGGTAATATGGGACTTATTTATTCCCGTTTTTTTACCGAACAACAAATAGTAAAAAAAGAGAACCTACTTCTTATCGAAAAAAACGATGAAAGAAGAGAAGAGCTTAAACAAAAAAATATTGGCAACATAGAAGTTGCCACTTGTAAACAAATCGAATCATCAGATGTTATTTTAATTGCAGTTAAACCGCAAGATTATAAGGAACTTGCCCAGCTTATAAAAGGACGGTTAAATAAAAATGCTATTGTAATTAGTATTATGGCAGGCATTACCATTGCCGATTTGGAAACAAGTTTAGCGCATAATTTAGTCGTACGAGCCATGCCAAATGCACCAGCATTATATGCAAAAGGCATGACGGTATATTGTTTGAATAATGGTTTTGATAAAGCACAGCAAGAGCAAGTTGCAAAACTACTTGCGGTAACTGGCAAAATACAAGCAATTGAAAAAGAAGAATTGCTGGATGCTGTAACTGCATTAAGCGGTAGCGGTCCAGCTTATTTCTTTTATTTAGCGCAGCAAATGATTAAAGCAGCACAACAAGTTGGTATGGATGCAGAAATGGCTGAAGTACTTGTAAAACAAACTTTGGTAGGCGCAGCAGAGATGCTTGATAAAAGCGATAAAACAACAGCTGAACTTATTACGACAGTTGCATCTCGCGGTGGCACTACAGAAGCTGCATTAACTCATTTTGCTTTAAAGGAAATGGACCAAGCTGTAATTGTAGGTATTGAGAAAGCAACTAATCGCTCTAAGGAACTTGCGCAAAACAACTAGTATACTTGTAATTACACGTGAATAAAATAAATTTCACACGTGTTTTAAATTGTCGAAAATTACACGTATATTTGTAATAGTAAACACGTGTAATATGATTACAAAATTAACATTAACGCTAGAAGATTCGATTATTATTCGAGCGAAACAGTATGCTAAAAAATCAGGTAGAAGTTTATCTGACATCATTGAGGCGTATTTGGATGGTTTAACGAAGAAGGGAAATTCGCAAGAAAAGGAAATGAATGATGATTTAAAAAAATTATTTGGAGTTACTAAAATTCCAACTACTTTAAATCATAAAACCGAGATGCGCAAAATAATGGCTAAAAAGCACAAATAGAATGGAACATTATTTTGTAGACACAGATATAATTATTGATTTTTTAGGACAGAGAAAACCATTTTCGAATAATGCAGCTAATTTGTTTTTAAAAGCACAAAACAAGGAAATTAAACTCTACACTTCTTCTAATTCGATTACGACTGCCTATTATATTTTGTGTAAATCCTTACAAGAAAAGGAAGTAAGGGGTATTATCCCTGTTTTGCTTAAGTATTTACAAGTCGTTCCCGTCACCGAGAAAAATATAATTGACGCTGCACAATCTCAGATAAAGGACTTTGAAGATGCTGTGCAGCATAGTTGTGCTTTAAATGAATCAAAAATTTCATGCATTATAACTCGTAATTTAAAAGATTACGCAAAGAGTAAGATCGCAGTTAGAAGCTCGGTAGAGTTCTAAGTGTTTTTGCCTAAGATAAATCTTGAAACAATTAATAATACTTAACATCAATTGTAAAAACTTAGTTTTACCTTTACATCAAATTGTTTTCATGCAAAAAAGTACAGCAGCCGAGTTTAAAAAAGCTTTATCAAAAGCAACTAATATTTCAATTGTAACGCATTGGAGTCCCGATGGAGATGCCATGGGTTCATCATTAGGTTTATATCATTACTTAAAAGCAAAAGGTAAAAACGTGAAGGTGATTGTGCCTAACGATTATCCTAATTTTTTGTATTGGTTACCTGGCAATGCCTCGGTACTTAATCATCAAAAGAATAGAAAAAAAGTAGATGATTTTGTTATGAAATCGGATATCGTTTTTACACTTGATTTTAATTCCTTTAAACGTATAGAAGAGCTGGGCAAGGTGGTTGAAAATTCTCCTGCAATAAAAATTTTGATTGATCATCATCAGCAACCTGATGATTATGCAGCATTAAATTTCCATGATGTAAATGCATGCTCAACTTGTGAGTTGGTGTATGAGTTTATAGCATTAATGAAAGATACAAAACTAGTAGACAAAAAAATCGCTACTTGTTTGTACACTGGAATACTTACTGATACTGGTAGTTTTCGCTTTCCTGCAACTACTGCTAAAACTCATAAAATTGTAGCTGAATTAATTGATAGAGGTGCTGATAATTCGGAAATATACAATGCTATACATGACGATAATACTGTTGGCAGATTAAAATTATTGGGTTATTGCCTTTCTGAAAAAATGGTGGTAATGGAAGATATTAAAACTGCTTACATTACTTTATCGGAAAAAGAACAGGATGAATTCTTTTACCAAAAAGGCGATACAGAAGGCGTTGTAAATTATCCTTTATCAATTAAAGGAATTAAGTTTTCAGCCTTTTTTGCTGAGCGAGATGGTATTATAAAAACATCTTTTAGAAGCCAAGGGAAATTTGATGTAAATTTATTTGCCCGTAAACACTTTAGCGGTGGTGGACATAAGAATGCAGCAGGTGGAAAATCGGATGAATCGATGGCGAAAGCAATCGAAAACTTTTTAAAGGTACTACCGTTATATAAAAAGGAACTAAGTAATAATAGTTAATCAATGAAATCTGTTTTTATATACATATCTCTTGCGTCAACGCTTTTGTTTTCTTGTGGTCCAAAGGAATCAAAAGAAAATGATCAAAAGTACATTGATGCGAATGAACTAAAAAAGCAATTGGAGGAAGTTCAACAGCCATCCATAAAAATGGAAAATGATAATATTGATTCATATATAAAACAGCATCAGTTGCAAATGCAAACTACAGGTTCAGGTTTGCGTTATGCTATTGTAAAAGAAAATGTAAAGGGTAAACAACTTGTAAGCATGGATGAAATAACCGTGAAATATAAAGTGAGTTTACTAGATGGAACACTTTGTTACACGAGCGAAAAAACTGGCCAAAAAAAAATTAAGATCGACATGGATAATGTTGAATCTGGTTTACACCAAGGATTAAAGTTGATGAAAGTAGGAGAGAAGGCAATTTTTATTTTACCCTCACATCTTGCTCATGGTTTAACCGGAGATAACAATTTAATACCACCTAAGGCTTCGGTTTTCTATGAAATTGAAGTAACAGAAAAAAACAATTAGCTACTTATTGTAAATTAAATGAAAGTTTCTAATTGTATCTGAAGAAACGTATTGCTTATCAAAACTTAATGCAAAAGCAGATTTGTTGTACACTACTAAATTTTTCGCTTGCGCTGCGTAAAGTCTGTTTGATTTTTCAGCGAAAAATAATTTACTAGTATTGGTTCCGCTAAGTAAAGTAATTAAATTAGTGTTTGAGTAAGTGAACTGTTTTATGTTTCCATCTTCGGTGCAAAACAAAATATTATCAGCATCAACAAATGTTGCAGATGTAATTTTAGAAGTAGATGTATGCGGTTGATTATAGTTTAAAGTAGTAATATTAAAATTACCAATTAAGGAACTGCCCGAATTATTTGTTGTAATTAAATAAATTTCGTTATCAGAGCGACTTAGCGCTTGAATACATTCTGCGTTATCAGTAAATACATACTTTACAATTCCGGAAGCAATTTCAAATATTACAGTTTTACGTGTTGTGCTAACTGTATTGTGTTCTAAGTTTACAACCAAATATTTTCCACATGCAAATACATGTTTAGCATAATAATCTAACTCATTAGATAAATAAGAACGCACAAGAGTTCCTTCATGATTATAACTTACAATATTACCTTGGTCTTTAGAGAAAAATACTTTACTGTTGTCAGTGGCGCATTTACTATTGTTAACTCCCAAGCTATTGATAGTCCATAAACTTTGGTTAGTGGTGGCATCCACAGTTTTTAGAGCTTGATTTGCTCCCTCTGTATAATAAAGTTGCTGATGGTAATTGGAAATATCAGAATTTAAGTAAGAACTAGATAAGTTAAATGTAGCCGTGTTTACAAAGTTAGTATCATACTTTTTAATGCTACTCGAAGTGTTGTCGCCTTGAGCTAAATAAAATCCTTTTAAGTAAGTTGGTGATTCGATGATGTGAATCGGAATTGTTTTAGTTGTAGTGTTTTCGCCATCGCTTAGTAGGAGCTCCAAATTATAATCTCCTGTTTTTATTCTGTATTCATAAAGAATATAATTTGTTGAGTATGTTCTTGATGCGCCGCTTAAAGCTTGAGTTCCACTAGGCTGAACCGAAATGCCATTTAAATCACGCAATGAAATACTAATACTACTTAATTCTACATTGTCGGTAAATTGCGCTTGAATTTTAATTGTATCAAACATATTAAATGTAGTTCCATTTGCCGGACTGTACATTGTTAATTGTGGATCTTCAGTGTCTTTTTTTTCCTTTTTACATGAAATAAAAAGAGTAATTGACATCAATAAAAAAAGCCTAACTAGTGTTTTCATACAGCTAAGTTAGGCATTATTTTAAGTGAAAGATGTGTTGTTAAAATTTATATGATAACCCAACACTAAGTGCTTGTTTAAATTGAATGTCTGGACCAAAAGTTCCTTTTTTACTTCCAGTGTTTCTTTCTAAATCAATATCATTATCATAAATTAATTGAGTAGAGAAAGTTGCACTAATGTATTTATTTACTTTCATGGATGTAAGTGTTGTCCAGTTAACATCAATGTTTTGTGGTCTATCTAAATAATTAGAGAATAATTCTAACATCGTTTGAAAGGTAACATTTTCCATAACAGTTTGCTTGTACTGGAATTTTAAATAGCCACCGAATTCTTCTCTATGTCTTAGTCCTTCTTTACAACTATGGTTGCTCCTGTTGTAGCATCTTTTGCGTACACAGCTTTTTCAACACCAAAAGCACCTAGGTCGGCAAGTTTTTGGTCGCCAACAATTGTAATTCTTCCGGTTACAGGCGCTAGAAAAACAGAAACATTATCGTTAGGTTTATAATCCAAACCAAGTGCTAGTAAGGCATAACCTGGAGCAAGGAAATTTGATATTTTAACGGAATCATTTGGGTAATTATAACCTTCTGCAAATTGAGTTCTAAAATCTAAAAGTCCTGAGTAGTATACTTTTCTGAATGCTTTACGTCCGTATTTTGAAGTTAATTGAATGCGGTCATCGTTTTTCCACCAACTTTTATTGTCGCCTTGTTTTACTACACCGTAAGCTAAATCTAAATTGCTTGACCATGTGTTTTCACCTTTCTTGTATGTTGCAAACATACTAAGTAAACCATTTGCAGAGATAGAGCTTTGTCCACCAGCAGCCCAATTGGTCAGGGAAACTTGTTGACCTCCAATTGTAACAACACCACCTTTTTTCCATGGGTTAATGCTATCTGCTTTTTCAGCTTTTAATTTATCTGCTTCTTTTTGTAAGTTTTTGGTTGCCTCGTCGGATTGCGCGAAAGAATAAGATACAAATCCGATAAAACCAATAATTAAGATTTTCTTCATGCTTATTTAATGAAGCGGCAAAAATAGGAAAAATATGTGAAATGTGTAACTTACTTGGTTATTCTTAAGCTAACAAAATGTTAACTAGAATAGTCTACAACCACGTTGTAAAGAGTATCTCTTTCAACAGCTGTTTTGCCAACTTGTTGAACAAGCTCAATTAACTGCTGTGTGCTCAGTTTTGGAGTTTGTTCTTCTGCACCTGCCATTGAGTATATTTTGGTTGTATCATCAATGGTTCCATCAATATCATCAACTCCAAAGTTAAGCGAAAGTTGTGCAGTGCTTCTCCCAATCATTGCCCAATATGCTTTAATATGGTCGAAATTATCTAAGTAAATACGGCTTATTGCGTAGTTGCGCAAATCTTCTATCACACTAACTTCGGGCACATCCGACATTTCATTATTTTTGTTTCTGAACTTTAACGGAATAAAACAATTAAAGCCTTTTGTTTTGTCTTGTAATTGCCTTAATCTTTCCATATGGTCAACACGGTGCCAAAACTTTTCAATATGACCGTAAAGCATGGTTGCATTTGAGTGCATTCCCATATTGTGCCATATCTCATGAATAGATAACCATTCCTCTGCACTGCATTTTCCGCCGGCAATTTTATCTCTTATTTCTGGATGAAAAATCTCTGCCCCGCCGCCTGGCATGCTATCTAAGCCCGCCTCTTTCATTTTTTGCATTCCTTCTTCATAAGAAAGTTTTGCTTTTTTAAATATGTAATGATACTCAACGGGTGTTAACGCTTTCACATGTAAATCGGGGCGATGAGCTTTTATCGTTCTAAATAATTCGGTATAAAATGCAAAATCTTGTTTCGGAATAACACCTCCTGTAATATGAACTTCAGTTACATTTTTATCATCGTATTTTTTAATGATGTCCATCATTTGTTCAATACTCATTTCCCAACCTTCTTCTTTGTTTTTTATTAAACGAGAGTAAGCACAAAATGAACAAGTATAAACGCAAATATTAGTTGGTTCAACATGGAAATTACGATTAAAAAAAACCTTGTTACCCGATTTTTTTTCTTTTACATATTCAGCTAAAACGCCTAGATATCCAAGCTCTGCATGCTCATATAGATAAATCCCTTCATTCACATCTATGCGTTCTCCTGAAAAAACTTTTGTTGCAATTTTTTTTAGTTCATCGTTAATGTTGGATGATAATATGGTTTGAAGTGCTGAATTCATTGTGTTTAAAAATATGAACAAAAGTACTACAATCTAACTGAAAAAAAGCGCATAATTTTTGTACTTTAGTGAAATAATGATAAAAATTAAACATTTACCTATTCTCTTGTTGATGCTTGTTTGTTTCGTTGGGTCTAATGCACAACAAAACAATTCTGTATTAATCGATTCATTACTAAAATCAAATCCAACAGTGTTTAAAAACATTACGGATAATTATAAAAAGTACAAAATTCAAATCATTTATACACGAATAGATAGAGACAAACAAAATAAACCTCATTTCACTAATCATTTTTATTATTACGATAGCACCAATTATTTTTATTGTGCTAGCATGGTAAAATTGCCTTGTTCTATTTTGGCTTTAGAAAAGGTAAATAATTTAAAAAAGTATGGAGTGAGTAAAGAATCCTGCATGCTAACAGATAGCTCAAACTCTTGTCAGCGGAGGTGTTTAGCTGATACAAGTTCTGAAACTAAATTACCATCTGTTTCTAATTACATAAAAAAAATGTTGTTGGTTAGCGATAATCATGCATTTGGAAGAATATTCGAGTTTTTAGGAGTTGATTTTATTCATGGCAGATTATCAGAAGTAGGTTTTCCGAAAATAAGAATTGTACACCGTTTTGATGGCGGCTGCAAAGGTGAAGCAAATGTGGTAACCAATCCAATTATATTTAAAGATCTAAACCAAAAAATGTTGTATAAACAAGAGCAATTATATGCGAAGAAAAAATATACTTATCCTTATGGAATAGCTCAAGTTGGAACAGCATATATGGATGCGGCAGGAAAAAAAGTAAATAAACCAAAAGATTTTTCTACATATAACTACATGAGTTTGTATGATGTGCACAAAGTGCTTCAGCGACTTGTGTTTTATGATAAGTTAAGTGAAAAGGATAAGTATAATATTACAAAAGAGGATCAGCAGTTTTTAATGACTTATTTGAGTTTATATCCAAAAGAATCAAGCGTGCCGAAGTATGACTCGAAAAAATTTCATGATTCATATAAAAAGTATTTTGTGTTTGGAGATTCGAAAAAGCCAATTGTTGACACGAATATTCGTATTTACAACATTGTTGGCCAATCATACGGTTTTATGGCAGATTGTGCTTATATAGTTGATTTTAAAACAAAATCAGAGTTCATGCTATCAGCTGTTATTTATGCAAATGAAAAAGATATAATTAATACAGGTAAGTACGAGTATAACTCAGTTGCGCTGCCATATTTAGCCGAATTAGGGAGAGTGTTTGTTAAATTTGAGAAGTCAAGAAAGAAAAAAGTACTTCCTAATTTAAGTCAATTGCCCCGTTAAATTTTTATTTGTAATTTTGAATTGAAAAACTAAATCATTATGAAAAAATATTTTACTATCCTTTTATTCGTTTGTTCTGTTCAGCTTTTTTCCCAATCAGCAAAAGATTATTATTTAGCAGGTGCTGATTTATACAAAGCAGGTAGTTATTCAGAAGCATTAGATAAATTCAATGCTGCAATTAAGGCTGACCCAAGTAATCCTGATTATTATTTTGATCGAGGACTTAATTACTACTCGATGGGTAATTATTTGATGGCAATTAAAGATTATAAGGAATCTATGCGTTTAAAGCCAGGAATGTATGATACACATTATAGTTTAGGCTTGTGCTACTATAGTCAAGGGAAGTATGAAGATGCAATTATTGAATTTGATAAGAGTGTAAATTTGAAGGCTGATTACGCTAAATCGTATACTTACAGAGGTGCTTCAAAGTACTTTTTGGCTAAAGATGATGAGGCAATGACGGATTTAAATTTGGCACTTGCTTTAAACCCAAGTGATGCAAATGCATTTTATTTCAGGGGCTTAGTTAAATATCAAAAGGTAGATGATGCTGGAGCAATTGAAGATTATAACAAATCAATAAATATTAAACCTATGTATGATGTTTATTACGCAAGAGGTTTAGCTAAATATGCTGAAAAAGATTATCAAGGAGCACTTACAGACCACTTATTGAGTATTGCTTTGAATGCAAATTACGCCAAGTCACACATGGAAAAAGGCATGTGCAATTATATGTTAGCCAAAGATGACGCTGCAATAGCGGATTTTACAAAAGCTATTGAATTAGATGGAGGTTTAGCAAAAGCTTATTATTTTCGCGGCCAATGTAAGAGCTATAAAGGTGATAAGGCAGGTTCAGAGGTAGATGTAAAAAAGGCTGTGTTTTAATAATTTCAACGTTAAATAAATCGTTGTGGTAGATTTTATTACCAAATAGTTAACAAATGTAACGATTTTTGATAAAGATGATTTACTTTTGTAGTCCGAATTAAAAAAGAGAAATAAATAAAAATCATGATAAACAACTACAAAACAAGTAAACAAAAACCGACGATTAGATTGTCGAGTTTTGTTTTTACCTTTCTATTGCTGTTAACGGCTAATAGAATAACAGCTCAGGTTGATTTAACCGCAACCGCAGGTACACCGTCAACATCCTATACAACCTTAAAGGATGCATTTGACGCAGTTAATTTAGGAACTCATCAAGGAGTAATTACAATCGCAATTACTGCTAACACAACAGAAGCTGCAACAGCCATATTAAATGCAAGTGGTGCTGGTGCTGCATTATACACTTCGGTTGGTATTCAACCTATTGGGGCAGATACTATTCGTGGCGCAATTGCGGCTGGTTCGGCATTAATTGAATTTAATGGTGCCGATAATGTTACTATTAATGGTTTAAATGCTTCGGGTAATTCACTAGCAATTATTAACACAACAGCATCTGCAACTTCAGGTACATCAACTATTAAATTTATTGGAGGAGCTACAAATAATACAGTTACAAATTGCGCAGTTTTAGGTTCATTTTCAGCTGCGGTGGGTACAAATGGAGGTAATATATTTTTCAGTACTGATGCTCTAACTGCTAACGGCAATGATAATAATACAATTTCTAATTGTAACATTACTTCTTCTAGCTCAGGGCTAACAACTAAGGGGATATATTGTAATGGTTCAACTTCGACCACAGCTATTAACAATAGCGGGAATGTTTTCACAGGAAACAATATTTATGATTATTTTGGTGCTACTACTACTAGTGCTGGTATTTATATTAGTGCTGGTAATACAGACATTACGGTTTCAAATAATAGATTTTATCAGCAAGTAAGCCGTAATCAAACAACAGGAGCGCAACATTCAGCTATTTGGATTACTAATACAAGTGGAAATAATTTTCAAGTTACTGGAAATACTATTGGTTATGCTTCTAGTGCCGGAGCTGGGGTTTATGCTTTTGTAGGAGTTTCGTCTTCATCGGTTTTGATTCCTATATTTCTAAATGTTGGTACAACAACAGCTTCAGTTGCGAGTTCTAATACAATAACAGCCATGTCGATTTCGGGACCAGTTTCTGGGACCAGTAGTAGCGCATCATTCAGAGGTATTTATGTTAGTTCGGGCTTGGCTACTGTAAATAACAATGTAATCGGAAGTCAGTCTGCACTAGGAAGTATTTTATTCAGTTCATCTTCTACATCTGCGGGAGATGTTATTGGTATTTTTAATTTTGGTTCAAGTAATTTTATTTCGAATGGGAATACCGTTGGAGGTATTTCTGCAACAAATACAAGCACTGGGGCGGCAAACGTTTATGGTATAAGATGCAATACGGGCTCTGGTGTTACATGGGTTTGTAATAATAATATAATTGGTGGTTCTATACCAAATTCAATTTCTAGTACTTCTGCGTCAGCGGCTTCTATAATAAATGGTATCTTAAATTCAAATCCAATTGGTACTTTTACATCAAATTCAATTAGAAACTTAACTTCTAATTCAGGTGTTATTACGGGTATTCATAATTCAAGTTCTGCATCACAAACAATTTCAAAGAATAAAATTTATGACTTAAATTCAACAAATGCAAATTCGATTGTTACTGGTATTAATATTCCGTCTGGAAGTATAGTTACAATCCATAATAACATTATTGGTGCTTTGTCCGCAACTTCAGCAAATGGGGGAAATGCACTACTTGGTATTAATATTTCAGGTAGTACAACTTCAAATATATATTACAACACAGTGGTAATTACAGGAACAAGTTCGGGAGCATTATTTGGTTCTTCAGCAATCTCTGTTTCAACAACACCTGCTTTAACATTACGTAACAATATCTTTATTAATAAGTCAATTGCAAATGGAGCTGGTTTAGCTGTAGCATACAGAAGATCGAGCACTACATTAACTTCTTACAATGTGGCTTCTAACAATAACCTATTTTATGCAGGTGCACCAAGTGCATCAAGTTTAGTTTTTTATGATGGTACTAATTCAGACCAAACTTTGGGAGCATTTAAAGCGCGTATGGCGACGAGAGATGCTGCATCGGTTACTGAAGATGTTGCGTTCATGAGTACCGTAGGTTCTAATGCTAACTTTCTTCACATTGCAAATGGAACTTCAACTTTAGTTGAAAGTGGTGCGGTTGACATTGCAACATACACAGATGATTTTGATGGAAATGTTCGTTTCAATAATATTGGATATCCTGGAACAAGTACTACGGGTACTGATATTGGTGCAGATGAATTTGATGGAATACTTATTCCACAATGTTCTGGTGTTCCTACATCGGGTTCAATTTCAGGTTTAGCAACAGTATGTTCAGGTTTAGGAACAAGTTTAACTATTACGGGCGCAACTTCCGATCTTGGAATTACATATCAATGGGCATCTTCAACTACTATGGGTGGACCATACACAACATTATTAGGAACAAATTCTGCACAAGCAACTGGCCCATTAACTGTACCTACTTATTATGTAGTTACAGTAACATGCTCAAATGGCGGGGCTACGGCAACTACAGCTGAAAAAGAGATTTTAATAAATGCTTTACCTACAGTAGTTTCAACACCATCAACAGGAACATATTGTACTCCAGGTGGTACTGCAGTTGCTTTGGCTGCATCTGGTGCATCAACTTATACTTGGTTACCTGCATCTGGTTTATCTGCTACAACAGGAGCTAACGTTAATGCTACCCCTTCAGCAACTACAACTTACACGGTTACTGGTACTGATGGAAACGGTTGTATTAATACTGCAACTTCAGTAATTACAGTAGGCGCTATGCCAGTTATTTCTTCGGTTACTGCAAGCCCTTCATCTGTTTGTTCTGGAGCTAACTCTCAATTACAAGCAAATGCAACTATTGCATATAATAATACAGCAGCAGGATATTCATTTGCTGGATCAACTGGAACCTATACTCCAATTGCTGGAACTGTTTTAGGTGCTGGAGTTATTGGTGATGATGTTGGAATTGGTAATTTACCAATTGGTTTTACTTTTAACTATAATGGAGCAGCTCACACGGTTTTCGGAGTTAGTTCAAATGGATTAATTCAATTAAGCCAAACTGCCCCAACTTTTACTGGTCTTGCAGGAAATTCTCTTTCAGGAAATGCAAATTCAATTGCTGGTCTTTGGGATGATAATCATACTTTAGGTGCAACTGTTTCTTATTTGCTTACAGGAACTGCACCAAATCAAGTGTTAACTGTGCAATGGACAGCAATGCACGTTGGTGGTGGAGGAAATAATACAAATCCAACAATTGACCTTCAGATTTCATTATATGAAGCTACAGGACAAATCCAAATTGTTTATGGTTCAACTAGCGCTGCCTTAGCAAGTACAACTGCATCAATTGGTATTTCAGGCGCTGTTGGTAATTATTTAAGTGTTACTCCACTTTCACCTGCTAGCGCATCAACAGTTAGTAATACTGCTGAGAACACTGGAATTTCTGCAGCTACAAATTTCCCTACAGGAACTATTTACACGTTTACACCTCCGGTAGCTCCAACATTAACTTATGCTTGGTTGCCTGCAACTTTTTTAAATGACGCTGCAATTGTTAATCCTTTAGCTAGTGCAATTACTGCATCTACTACTTATACAGCAACTGTTAGTTCTAGTTTAGGATGTACTGCTACTGGCACTGTTGCTATTACCGCAGGAGCTCCTTTATCAGCTACAAGTACAGTTAGTCCTAGCAATACAACTTGCGTTGGTTCAACGGTTACTTTGCAATCAGTTCCTGTTGGTGGTGGTGGTCCATTCACTTATGCTTGGGCTGGTCCAAATGGATTTACTTCATCACAACAAGATACTACATTAACAGCTGTTACTGCAATGCAAGCTGGTACTTATACAGTTACAATTACTGATAATTGTGGAGCAAATACTACTTCACAAGTAACTTTAACTATTAATGCTTTGCCATTAGTAGCAGTTACTCCTAACTCAGGTACTATTTGTTTGCCTGGTGGAATAGCAGTTCCATTAGTTGCATCAGGAGCAGCTACTTATACTTGGTTGCCAGCAGCAGGTTTATCAGTTGCAACAGGCACTAACGTAGATGCTAACCCTACTGCAACAACAACTTATACTGTTACTGGTACTGATGGAAATGGTTGCGTTGCAACTTCAACAGCTTTAATTTCTGTTAGTAATAATCCAACTATAACTGCTACTTCAACACCAACAGTTGTTTGTACTGGAGGTAATTCACAGTTAAATGCAAACGCTTCAATTCCTTTGAACTATTGCGCAGCAGCAGCAACAAACACATCATTTGAAAAGATTTCAAATGTTACTATTGGAACAATTAATAATAATTCAACCGCTACGGCAGGATATGAAAATTTCATAGCTCAAACAACCGCAATTACTGCTGGTGTAGCCGTTCCAGTAAGTATTTCTGTATCTAGTGCTTATGCTGCAGACGATAGAGTTCGCATTTGGGTGGATTTAGACCAAGATGGTTCTTTCTCTGAACCTTCAGAAAGATTATTAGATTTAGCTGTGAGTACTTTCTGTCCTGCATGTTCTGGAAACCCTGCTACGCTAACAGGTTCAATTACTGTGCCTATTACAGCGTTAAATGGTTCTACTAGAATGCGTATTAGACTAGAAGATATGAGTTCAGGGGGAAATAACACTTCATGTGGAAATTCAACTTTTGGACAAGTGGAAGATTATTTAGTAAATATTTCGAATGCCACTATAAACCCAGGGATTACTTATTCTTGGTCGCCAGCAACTTTTTTAAGTGATGCAGCAATAGCAAATCCTTCTGCAAATGCAGTTACAGCTTCTACAGTTTATACTGTTACAGCAACAAGTGCTTTTGGTTGTGTTTCAACAGCTACAGCGAGTGTAGATGTTTCGCCTTTGACTAGCGCTGGTTTAGTAGCAGTTCCTTCAACTCCAATTTGTGTTGGTCAGTCTGTAGTGCTTAGTTCAACTCCAATTGGTGGAGGACCATACACGTATGCTTGGACTCCAGGTGGAGCAACAACTTCATCAATTACTGTTAATCCAACCACAACAACTGATTATACAGTGGTTGTTAGTAATACTTGTGGAGAAACTGTTAATGGTATAGTTACAGTAACTGTTAATCAGTTGCCAGTTGTTACAGCAACGCCGTCAACAGCTACATATTGTAATCCTGGAACAGCCGTTGCAATTGCAGCAACAGGTGCTGATACTTATGCATGGTTGCCTACAACAGGCTTAGATGTATCCAATGCTGCTGATGTTAATTCAAGTCCAACTTCTACTTTAACATACACAGTTACTGGTACAAATACATTAACAGGTTGTATTAATACGACTACTGTAACTATTACTTCAGCGGCTACACCAACAGTTACTGCAAGTTCTTTACCTGCTACACCAGTTTGTGCTGGAGATACTGTTCAGTTAAATAGTTCAGCTGTAATTCCTGTAACTTATGTACAAACTACACAATCTTATTCAGCTGAAACTACTCCTGTAACAGCAGGTCCTTCTGGTGATGATGCTGTTTCTGCTGCATTGCCAATCGGATTTACATTCAATTATTATGGAGTAAATTATACTCAGTTTGCTATTTCAACTAATGGTAATATACAATTAGGAGATGGAACAGGGACGGCAAATAATCCTCTTTACGATGACGACTATTTAAACGCTACAATACCAAACCCTGCTGTACCAAATAACATGATTGCTTTAGCTTGGGATGATTGGAATGTTACCGCGGGTCAAATTACTTATGGCGTTACAGGTACTTCTCCTAATCAAAAAATGGTTATTTCATTCAATACTACCGGTCGTGGTGGTGGTGGTGCAGATACCATTGATGGACAAATTGTTTTAGAAGAAACAACGAATAAGATTTATATGAATACTTTCAAAAAAGGTATTCAAGCAACAAATACTGCTACTCAAGGTTTAGAAAATCAAACTGGTGGTGCTACAAGTACTATAGTAGTTGGAAGAAACAATCAAGCTTGGTCGGCTGATAAAGAAACAAGAGTGTTTACTCCTTATTCTGGAACTTATACTTATTCTTGGTCACCATCTGCTTCTTTAAATGACCCAACAATTGCAAACCCTACTGCAGAAGGTATTCAAACATCAGCTGTATATACAATTACTGCGGTTGAAACGAGTGGGTGTTCTGCTTCTGCAACGGTATCTGTAACAGTTAATCCTTTACCTATTGTTAGTTTAGGAACTGATATTACAGCTTGTTCAACAGATCTTCCTGTAAGTATTGATGCTGGAAATGCTGGAGCAACTTTCTTATGGAGTACAACAGATAATACACAAGCTATTAACGCTACAACTGGTGGAAATTATAGTGTTATTGTAACGGATGCGAATGGTTGCGAAGGAAAAGATACATTAGTTATTACTGAAAATGCAAACCCTGTTGTTGCTTTAGGTACAGATACAACACGTTGTGGTGGCTCTGTAACAATTGACGCAGCTAATGCAGGTTCAAGTTACCTTTGGAATGATAATACAACTGCTCAAACCTTAACAGCAACTGCTACTGGAACATACAGTGTTGTTGTAACTGATGGAAATGGTTGTACTGGTAATGATGTAATTGATGTTACAATTAATACTCAACCAACAGTAAACTTAGGTAATGATACTTTGGTTTGTGGTACAGGTATTACTTTAGATGCAGGAAATGCTGGATTAGCATTTTTATGGAATGATAACTCAACTAATCAAACTTTAAGCGCAACTAATAGCGATACTTATTTTGTTGAGGTTACTACTCCACAAAACTGTTCTGCTAAAGATACCATTGTGGTTACAATTGCAGTTTTTATCTCAGTTGATTTAGGAAATGACTCTGCGGTTTGTGCTTCAACAACAATTATTTTAGATGCGCAAAACCCAGGTTCATCATACTTATGGAATGACAACTCAACATCTTCAACACTTTTCGTAACTACATTCGGATCTTATGCAGTTGAAGTTACTTCTCCTGATGGATGTGTGGCGAGAGATACAGTTGTGTATGCAGATAATTCTCCTGCAGTTAGTTTAACGCTTCCTTTCTCTACTACTTGTGCTAGTACATCTGTAAATACGCTTTCTGGTGGATTACCAGTTGGTGGTTTCTATGGTGGAACTGGTGTAGTAGGAACTAATTTTGATGCAACTGCTGTAAGCGCAGGAAATGCAACAATTGATTATACATTTACTGATGGTGTTACAGGTTGTTCTGCAACCGCTAGTTCTGTTGTAGTTGTAGATCCTTGTGTTGGAATCAATCAAATTTCTTCTTCAGATGATTATGGTGTTTACCCTAATCCTTCTAATGGACAATTCGAAATTCGTGTTCCGTCAAAAGAAATTGAGTTAAATGCTAAATTATATAGTGCAGAGGGTAAATTGGTTTACGAAAATGTTTTCTCGGGTAGAGATGCATATTCAGTTAACATTTCAGAGTTACCTAACGCAGTATATTTCTTAAAACTTTATGTTGATTCAGGAATCAAAGTAATTAAAGTTGTAAAACAATTCTAATAATAAAAGGGCGATGAAAATCGCCCTTTTTTAATTTTTAAAAATATGACTAAAATAGCAAGTGTTTTTTTAGGCCTTTTGTTTCTGTGTTCCTTTACCACTAATGAATGGCAAACGATATATAACGAAAGTGGTGTTCAGGTATCGGTGATGGAAGCTGATTGCAAACTTGAAACAAGTAGTAATCAGAAATGGCTGCTCATGAAAATACATAACACTACCTCTTCACCAAAAATTATTGAGTGGGATTTAGAACCAATTAATGATGCTGGTAAATGTGTAGGGTGCGGTACTACTGAAAATCATAGATTGGTGAAGATTGCTGCAAATGAAACGCTTGAAGGGAAATGTTCAATCAAGACTCCGCAAGAATTAAAATTTGCTCTTCGAATGCTTGATATTAAAACTGTAAGTGGAATAAAAGATGTGAAAATTACGAACATAAAAGTTAGTGAATTATAAGATGAGAAATAATTATATAAAACACCTAATCGCTTTTTTATTTGTTTATACAACTGCTTGGGCTCAAACAAACTGTTCTTTAACTACAAGTCCAGCTAGTTCAACAATAAATTGTGGGCAAAACGTTCAGTTGTCTGCTTTTGGTATTGGCGGCCCAATATTAATGAATAATGATTTTAATTCTGGAGCAGCTGGTGTAGGTTGGTCAGCATCTGCTTCGGCGCAGTATAATAATCCTTGCGGTCCATCTTTAGATGGAAGTACTCATTTGTGGATGGGTTCAACAACTGCCGCTCCGCGCAACATGACAACAATTGGATACAATATTCCGTGTACTGGTACAATTTGTTTCGATATTAAATTTTCTGATACTTTTAATACACCTTGTGAGCAGCCTGATTTGAGTACTGAAGGCGTGGATTTAATGTATTCAACAGATAACGGAACTACTTGGACATCTATTTTTTATTTCGACCCCTTAACAAGTTTGTATTATAATTGGTCTAACTTCTGTTTTACAATTCCAGCCGGTGCAGTGTCTCCAAATACAATGTTCCAATGGATTCAAACAAATTCGAGTGGTAATGATTTTGATCATTGGGGTATTGATAATGTTAATATTACCTTGGATGCTGCGTGTGCATCAGGAGCTCCATATTATTATTCATGGTTGCCTGTTACTGGATTAAATAATCCTTCAATTGCAAATCCTGTTGCTTCTCCTTCAGTTACTACTACATATACTGTTTATTTTACAAATGGCATTGATGATACTTGTATGGCAACTGTGCCTGTAAACGTTAGTCTGCCTTCGGCAGATGCAGGTACTTTACAAACAGTTTGTTTGGGGCAACCAATTTCACTTTTAGGTACTGGTAGTCAAAGTTCACCACCATTAACAACCTTTAGTAGCACTAGCAGTACTGCTATTTCTGCAACAGCTACTTTTACTAATAACATTACTGTTTCAGGGTTGCCTTATTCTACCATTTCAACTAATTCAATTCAAAAAGTATGTATGGATATAACTCATACTTGGGATTCTGATTTAGATGTATATTTATTATGTCCAGATGGAACCCAGTTGGAATTAACTACTGACAATGGTGGTGCTGGAGATAATTACACACAAACATGTTTTACTCCTACTGCTGCAACAAATATTACAGCTGGAACTGTACCTTTTACAGGTGATTTTTTACCTGAAGCGGGAAGCTTTAATGGATTAAATGGCTGCACTGCAAATGGTGTTTGGACTTTGCAGATTGCAGATGATGCAGCTGGAGATGTTGGTACGTTAAATAATTGGGATATTACTTTTGATACTCAAGTTAGTTATACCTATTCTTGGTTACCTGCTGTTAATATGACAGGTTCAACAACGCTTACACCAACTGTTACACCAACTACAACTACGCAATATACCTTGTCGGTTACAAATGCATTTGGCTGCAGCGCAACTGATACTGTTACAGTAAATGTTACACAGCTTACAGGCGTTTCTGTAGCAGGAGCAACTACGATTTGCAGAAATGATACAGCATCAATTTCAGCTTCAGGTGGATTAACTTATTCATGGTTACCTGCAACTGGTTTGTTTTCAACTTCAATTAGTAATCCGTTGGCAAACCCAACTGTTACAACAAATTACACCGTAAACGTAAGTGATGGTTTTTGTTCTAAGATTGATTCAGTCTTAGTATCCGTTAATCAATTACCTATAGTTGATGCAGGTATTGCAGCAAGCTACTGCGCTCAAGATACTATACAAATTTCAGCGAGTGGTGCAGATACTTATTCTTGGTTGCCAATTACAAATTTAAGTAATACAACTATATCAAACCCAGAAGTAACTTCATCAATTGCTAGTTCAATTACTTATACTGTTACTGGTATTAATACAACAACAGGTTGTGTAAATGTTGATTCGGTGCTAATTACAACTAACCCAAAGCCATTGGCAGATGCAGGAGTTGATACATCATTGTGTATAGGTTCAAGTATTACACTTAATGCAGCGGGCGGTGGAAGTTACAGTTGGTTGCCTGCTACAAATATTAGTAATTCTACCATTGCTAATCCTGTTGTTAATCCTTCAGCAAACATCTCATACACATTAACTGTAACAAATACATTTGGTTGTTTTGATAAAGATACAATTGCTGTTGTTGCTAATGCACTGCCAACAGTTGATGCAGGTCCAAATGGTTTTTCTTGTCCAAATACTCCACGCAATTTAAATGGAACTGTTTCAGGTAACGGACCTTTTGTTTATTCATGGCAACCAGCATCTTCTCTCAGTGATGCAAGTATTGAGGATCCAATTGCAACCGCTACAGCATCTACAACCTACACGTTACTTGTAACCGATAATTTTGGTTGTTCAAGAACTGACATGGTAACTGTAGGTATTTATAATGTTGCAACAGTTACACTTAATAGTACTCAAAGTTCTATTTGCCCTGGTGCAAGTACTACCTTAAGTGCTATAGGAACACCAAGTTCTTATACTTGGACACCTTCTAATTTGGTAGCTTCTCCAAATAGTGCAACAACATTAGCAAGCCCAACATCTACTACAACTTTTACTTTAACCTATATCTCTCCAGGCCCTGGTGCTTGTGTTTCGAGTAATACAATTACAATTAATACATTAACTGCACCAGTAGCATCTGTAAATAATGGGCAGTTTAATATTTGTCCCGCAGATTTTGCTTTACCTGTTGCGAGTGGTGGAACAAGCTTTTCTTGGTTGCCGGCTTTAGGATTAAGTTCAACATCGGTAGCAAACCCTTCTGCAAATCCTACATTGCAAACACAATACACGGTTACAGTTACAGATGCATCAGGTTGTTCGGATACTGCTTCTGTTTGGGTAACCCCTCGTCCTACTCCTGTTGCTGGTATCGTAAATTCAACCGAAACAAGTTGTGTAGCCTCTACAGGAACTTTGACAATGGATTTGCCAACGATTGGAACTGCTCCCTTTACTTATGCATTAAATAGCGGTACAGCTCAATCATCAAATACTTTTATTTCTTTAAGTGCAGCTGTTTATACTATTACTGTTGTTGATGCTTTTGGTTGTTCTGTTGATGCAAATGCAAATGTGGTACAGGCTCCAAATCCAATTCCTGGAGTAATTACTTCTAGTCAATCTGCCTGCGCTTCATCTACAGGTTCATTAACAATGGCAGCGCCTTCTTCAGGTAATTCACCATTTGTGTATTCATTAAATGGAGCAGTTGTGCAGGCTTCTAATTTGTTTAATAGTTTAGCGCCTGCTAATTACACAATTACAGTTGTTGATGCCAATGGATGTTCAGCAAGTGATACGGCAAGTGTTTATCAACAAGCATCTCCAGTAATAACTAATGTTACAAATATTCAATCAATATGTACTGCTGCAAATGGATCTATTACCGTGCAAAATGTTAGCGGTGGTGTTGCTCCTTATACATATAGTTTAAATGGTGGGGCAACGCAAGCTTCAAATGTATTTTCAAATATTGTTGCGGGTTCGTATACCGTCACTGTTATTGATGCAGGCGGTTGTGTGGATACTGAGTTAAATACTGTTACCTCAAATTCTGGAACGCTTGCTGTAGATTCTATTGCAATTACGAATACCTCTTGTGGTTCTGCAAATGGATCCGCTTCAGTGCAGTTGCCAATTGGAGGTACAAGTCCTTTTACATATTCTATTAATGGAACAACTTATCAAAATTCAAATACCTTTAACAGCTTAGCAGGAATTAATTATACTCTTTATGTAAAGGATGCGAATGGTTGTGTTGCTTCTCAATTAATTACGGTACCTACTGTTAATATGGTTAATGCAGCTTTTGCTGCTAGTGCTTCATCAGGTGTTGCGCCGTTAAGTGTTGATCTTACAAATACATCAACTGGAGCAACAAATTATATTTGGACTTTTGGAAATGGTGCAAGTAATGTAACAACATTAAATGCTAGTTCTGTCTACTCAACTCCAGGAACTTATACAGTTACATTGGTTGCTTACAATAATATCCCTGTTTGTTCGGATACAGCTATTTCAACAATTGTTGTTTTTGATGCTCCATTATTAGTGGTGCCAAATATTGTTACACCAAATGGTGATGGTATAAACGATGAGTTTAAATTAATAGGAACAAATATTAAAAGTATTGAAGTGTTAATTATAAATCGTTGGGGAAATAAAGTTGCAGAATACTCAGGAGGAATAGAAACAATATGGAAACCAACTGTAAATGATGGTACATATTTTTATTCAATTAAATCAACAAGTATTGATGATACAGTAACTCAGTACAACGGTTACCTTACTATAATAGATGCAAAATAGTTAAGATTTTGAAGCGGTGAAATTGCTACCAAGGGCAATTTCACTGTTTTCTTCTTCAATTATAAACTCCAGAAGTAAATTTTCATCGGCTTTGATTTCAATTTCTTTAGTTGTTTTGTTTTGGAATCCTAATCCAGAAAAGTGAATTATATATATTCCAGGTGTAATGTTTACTAATGAAAAATTACCTTCTAAATCACTGTAAGTATTTAATGAATTGGATAAACTGATTTTTACACCACCCAGCGTTTCTTTGCTGTTGTCCATAACTTTGCCTGAAATACTTGCTTTTTGAGAATAAGTATTTTTGGCGCAGAAAAATGTTATAGCAAGTATGAATAAGAAGTTTTTCACATACCAAAAGTAAATACATGGCTTTTAAATTAGATTAAGCTAATATTACGGAATTGTTAAGTATTTGAATTTACACACTTTAGGCTTAACAATATCTTAACGGCTTCTGAGACCTTAAAAGCTTATATTTGTAGTGTTAAAACGTAAATATGAGTAATACAAATCCGAAAATATTGTTGGTTGATGATGAGCAGGATATTCTGGATTTTCTGGGGTATAATTTAACCAAAGAGGGATACGATGTTATTACAGCTAATAATGGAAGTGATGCAATAAAAATTGCGAAAAAAGAACTTCCTAATTTAATTATATTAGATGTAATGATGCCAGAGTTAGACGGAATGGAAACTTGCCGTCAACTAAGAGAAATAGATAGTTTAAAAGATGTATTAATTGCCTTTTTAACTGCTCGTAATGAGGATTATTCGCAAATCGCAGGTTTTGATGTTGGTGGAGATGATTACATTACAAAGCCAATTAAACCTAGAGTTTTAAGTAGTAGAATAAAAGCTTTGTTAAGAAGAAGTGCTCCTGCAATTGAAACTACTGCGTCTCAGGTTGATTTAGGCGAATTGCAAATTGACAAGGAAAGACATTTAGTAATTAATAAGGGCGTTGAGATTTCTTTACCTAAAAAAGAATTTAAATTACTTTCGTTGTTAGCAACCAAGCCAGGAAAAGTATTTACTCGCGAGTATATTTTGCAGCAGGTTTGGGGTGATGAGGTGGTAGTTGGAGATAGAACAATTGATGTTCATGTTAGAAAATTAAGAGAGAAATTGGGCGACGAATACATTAAAACCATTAAAGGAATCGGATATAAGTTCGAGTTTTAATAATCTGCCTAAATTACCTACCTTTGCAGCCTTTAATTAAGGTTGTGGTAAAAATCGATAAAATAGAACTTCCAGATTTTCCATTGTTGCTTGCTCCTATGGAGGATGTAAGTGACCCTCCGTTTCGTTATGTGTGTAAACAAAATGGAGCCGACCTTATGTACACCGAATTTATTTCGAGCGAAGGTTTAATTCGCGATGCAATTAAGAGTCGCCAAAAGCTAGATATTTTTGATTATGAACGTCCTATTGGAATTCAAATTTTTGGTGGTGATGAAGATGCCATGGCGATGTCGGCAAAAATTGTGGATGCTGTTCAGCCTGATTTGTTAGATATTAATTTTGGTTGCCCAGTTAAAAAAGTTGTTTGCAAAGGTGCAGGAGCGGGTGTTTTAAAAGATGTTGATTTAATGATTCGTCTTACAACTGCAGTTGTAAAATCAACTTCTTTGCCAGTAACAGTTAAAACACGTTTAGGTTGGGATGATAAAAGCATTAATATTATGGAAGTTGCAGAGCGCTTGCAAGATGTGGGAGTGAAAGCACTTAGCATACACGGAAGAACTCGCGCGCAAATGTACAAAGGTGATGCTGATTGGACTTTAATAGCAGCAGTAAAAAATAATCCTCGAATTCAAATTCCAATTTTTGGAAATGGTGATATTGATTCTCCCGAAAAAGCATTGGAATACAAAAATAGATACGGTGTTGATGGAATGATGATTGGTCGCGCAGCCATCGGCAACCCCTGGTTTTTTAATGAAGTAAAACATTATTTTAAAACAGGAGAAAAATTACCATTACCAGGAATAAAAGAAAAGGTTGAGGTTTGTAAAACACATTTAATAAAATCCTGCGAGTGGAAAGGGGAGAAGCTTGGTGTTGTTGAGATGCGCAGGCATTATACCAATTATTTTAAGGGCATTAGTCATTTTAAAGAAACAAGAATGAAACTTGTTACTCTTGATCATCTTCATGAACTGCTTGAGGTATTAGAAGAAGTAAAGGAAACATTTTCTGTTGTTGGATAATTACTTTTTATAAAGTAAAATCATTTTCCTATCGTATTCATCATTAGGACCTTGCTCTTGTCCAATTACAAATGTTTTCCCGTCTCTACGAATATCCATGTAAGATGTGTGAAGCACAGAATCTATATCAATTATTTTTTTGTAGTAATGACTCCTTTTTCAGAAATATTGGAAACCATAACGCTAGTGCCCGTTGCAGAAGATAGGGTAAGTGATAACATGCTGAAATTACCATTTTGTTCTTTGGTAATATAAGAGGGCAAGTATCCATCTTTTTTGGTTTGCCAAATTGTTTTTCCTTCTTTGTTTATGAGAATTAGTTGAGAAGAAGCTAAGTCTTTGTCATTCTTTTTGTAGGTAAAAATAAACTCATCAGAAGAAATGGATTTTAGCTTTGGATTAAATCCATCCAAAATTGTTTGCTCCCAAATTGTTTCGAGTTTAGTATTCATTTTCATTAGTTTTATACTTTTAAAATTCATTGTAGCACCTGCAAAATATAAAGTACTATCTGGTGAATTAATGAGGTGTGATTCGATTGCTAATTCATTAGGAATTTTTATTATTCTTTCTTTTAAAATCTTCCCTTTCAAATTTATTTTATGGATGGCAAAGTGATAATCTGTTTTTGGCTCGTGAGTATTGCATTGCCCAAAAAGTATAATAGAACCATCTGCTGCTAAAACAGCCCCGTCGTTCGTGTACTGATTGTAATCGGTCATTTTAACCTGTTTTTCGCCGGTAAGTTTGCCTTCCATGTTGATGGTGAGCATGGTCATAGTATTTAGTGTTTTTTTCTTTTTGTCGTAATTAACATAGAAACATGCAAGGGTTGTGTCGCTTGTTTTAATGATGGACGATATTTCATTATTAAAGTCTCTATCATTTATGTAAACCCACTTCTTTTCTAAATTACTATCTACTCTTAAAATCATTCCTCTTCGTTTATCAAAAACAACATCAGTATCATGTTCAATAATCATTTTATCTAAAGTATAACCTGCAATAATGTATCCTCCATCATTTAGTGGCAAGGCAATTTCACCTCTTGTACATTGATTGAAACTGAATGCCTTTTTTATTTCAGATGATTTTTGTGAGTTGCTAATTTTTCCATTGTTTCTTTCTGAAGGGCTTGAACAGGAAAAACAAAAAAATGTGATTATAGAGAAAAGAATAATTTGTTTCATGTATTGCAAAGTGTTAAACTCGAATTCCAATAATAGTTACATCATCAACTTGTTCATGTTCACCGAGCCATTCAATAAATCGTTTATCTAATTCTAATTGCTGGTCATTCATGCTTAACGATGAAATTGAAATGAGAACGTCTTGAAGTTGTTTATACTTGAATTTTTTTCCTTTTGGTCCTCCAAATTGGTCGGCATAACCATCTGTAAATAAAAATAATTGATCTCCTTCTTTTAAATCTAAAGAATGCGTTGTAAATGGAAGTGGATTGTCTGTTTTGCCAATTGCTTGTTTGTTTGCTTTTATTTCTTTTACTTCGGCAACTGAGGCATCCGACACGTCTGAAGTAAAGTACTATAATGGATTATTTGCTCCACTCTAAGTAATTAATTTGTTTCTTTTATCAAAAGCACAAAGAGAAATATCCATACCGTCTTTAACATCTTTATCGCTTTTAGCAAAGGTTGTTAAAACGAGTTCTCTTGTTTTGTCTAATATTTCCCCGGGCTCTCTTAATCCAAATTCTAAAACGGCTCTGTTTAAAGCATTGCTACAAACAACGCTAATCATTGCACCAGGGACTCCATGCCCCGTTGAGTCAGCAGCTGCAATAAAGAAAATGTCATCAATGTATTCTGCCCAATAAAAATCACCAGCAACAATGTCTTTTGGCTTGTAAAGTATAAATGATTCTTTTAAATGTTCTTTAACAAGAGAGAGTGGGGGAAGAATTGCTTCTTGTAATCTTTTGCATAATTAATACTATCGAGTATTTCTTTTTGTTTTTCCTCTACAATATGCTTTTGTTCCTCAACCAATAGTTTTTGTTTCTGAATAATGCTGTTTTGTTTTTGTGTTACCTTAAAACGATTAAAAATGAATATAGAAAATACAATCACTAAAAGTAAACCTGAGTAAAGTGCAATGCGTTGTGTTTTTTCTTGTTTCAGTTTAGCTTGACTTTCGGCTAATTTAGCTTGGCTTACTTTTTTTTCTTCCGAAACTTTTATACTATCTGTTGCGGCCTTTTTATCGTATTCGTATTGTAATTGGTTTTTAATACTTGCTTTTCGGGTTGCTTCATTATTTACACTATCTTTCATCTGAACATATAGTTCATACATTTCCATTGCTTTCTTATAATTGCCTTTTTTTGCATACACGTTTTTTAATAGCTCCGCAGATCTTCTAATATGATCGGGATATCCAAGCTTCTGATTTAATTCAAGTGATTTTAATCCGTACTCAAGTGCCTTTTCTGTTTTACCAAGTTTAAAATTTATGTTTCCAATAAGTGCTAGGGAAAGCCCAGCGCCTTCTTCATCCTTAATTTCTTTTTTTATTGCAAGGCCTTTTAGTAAATACTCAAGCCCTTTTTCTTCTTGTTTTGTTTTTCCTAACAAAGTTCCAATGTTTGTATATAATGTTGCGGTGCCTTTTTTGTCCTTTAATTCTTCCATCATCGCTAAGCTTTTGTAGCAATACTCGAGCGCCTTTTCATTATCTCCTTTTTTTCTATAACTAGCTGCAATATTATTGTAACCAAAAGCAATTCCCTTTTTGTTATCTGTTTGTTTATAGAGATCAATGCTGTGCTGGTAATATTCAATGCCTTTGTCAAATTCACCTTGCGTATTAAAAATGTGAGCTATGTTATTATATAAAGTAGCAACTTCAACATTTAGTTTTAGTTCATCATAAATTTTTAAACTTTTGTGATAGTGTTCAAGCGCCTTGCTAATGTCACCTTTGTGATTACTAATCCAACCATTGTTGTTAAAGTGCGCGGCGTAATGCTTTAAAAGGTATTATGTGCTATTGAGCCTTTTTTATATTTTGGAAGATTTGCATTTGAAATCTTAAGTAGTTCATCATTGTATTTCGACCATACTTCGAGGTTTTCTTCTTCTTCAATAAGTTGCATGTAAACTTCACATTTTACAGAGTCGTGAATGTTAGTTTTCAAAAGTTTTTTAAGTGAATCAGATGTTTGCCCAAAAACTATATTCTGTAGAAGCAGAAATAAAAAAAGATTGATGAGGCGATAATTTTGCATTTTTAAATATACAAATTAAAATCAAAATCTATTTAAGAGTAATTTAAAACTTAGTCAAGTTATAAATTACTTCGCCATCTTTTATTCCTCGGCGCTTTGGAATTAAATTTATCCATTTTTTGGTATGCCCTTATCAATGAACTTGGTAATTCACCTTTATAAGTTATTTTGTAATAAGAAAAACCATTAAAGGGAATTTCATTTTTACCATTGTAAATTTTTAATCGATTATTCGTTCCGTTTTCTTTGAAGTAATATCGGAATGCACTTGCTCGTTGTTTTGTCAGTTCGTTAAATCTTTTATTTATCAGGTCGCTGCCAACAAACAACCTGCACTTTTCCTGCACTGTAAAAACAAAGGCGCCACTGTAATTTTTGTTTAAATACTTTACAAATGATGAATCTTTTGCCGACATTTTTACCACTTCCATAGAATCATCTTCCGTATAAGATTGTTCTTTTATTTTGTTGTGAAGTAAAAAGTATTTCTTTTTGGCTTCGTAAAACAGAATATGTTCTTTTTCTTTTTCAGTATAATGCATAGGCTGAACAGTTATGCTAGCATCTGGATTTTCTTCAAGAAAGTTAGCCATTTTTTTTGCAAATTTTTCTTGCGACTTTGTTAATTCACTTTGACGCATTTCCCATTTTACGCTTAATGATTTTTCAATCTCATTTTCGTTTTCTCTAACTTTTGATGAATTAAATGTTGCTGGAGGCTTAATAAATATGTTTTTTACTAAATCAAGAATAGCGTCTTTTAAATGAAACTTTGGATTTTTTAAATTACCGTTTATTGGTATTTCATAATCAATTACATTGCCCCGCTCTCTTACAAATGCCATGATTAAAGGAACAGGAATCCACTTTGTGTCTTTATTTCTTAAGCGATTTCCAACCCTAGGGTCAATTATTACAAGATGATTATGACTTTTAATGTTTCCATTTCTTACACTCCATGTTCCTTTCATTTCTATTTTTCCTCTGTCAATTGGAAAAGATGTATAATTAATTATGTATGGATTAAATAGACTTAAAGGGCACTTTGTCTATGTGATATTGCAAATCAAAATCAGAACTGTCTCGTGGATTAATACTAAGTTCAAGTACTGCATTTCCGTAAGGTTTTATGCCAGATTTGAAAGAAACTTTAAGCATTTCTTTTGTCTTATCTATTGAATCAGCTTCCATAAAAAAGGGGTATACACCTGCTGAAAATTTTTCACTTAAGGAGTATTCCTCATATTCCAATTTGGCTCTGTTAATCTCTAATCGGTTTACACGATAATAGCTTCGGAAAAAATTTTTGGCGAGTTTTTCTACATAACTTGCAATCTCAAGAATAAGATTAAAACGCTCAGTGTGCCCTGATGCGTTAATAACATTGCCCCCACCTTTACCAAAAATGGTTTGAAAATTATCTAGTTGATCATAATGTTCGTATAGAACAAAAGGCTCATTAAGCAATACTGTATCAAAAATATATTTTTTGTTTCTGGGATTAAGTTCAATCACACCTATTGTAAATTTTTCAAAAGCAACAAAATCCTCGCCATCCTCTTTTCCAAAATGAAAATCGTTTACTGTAACTTTACCTTGCATGTTTAGATTACTAGCATCATTAAAATTGCCATTTGCGTTTATTTTCGCATCTAAATTCGCTGTGAATTTCCCATAATTAATCATGTCTTTAAGGTACTGCTCAATTATTTGTAAATCGTATTTTTCAATTTCAGCGTTTAATTTATAATCGAGATTGTTAACATTAATATTGAGGACACCATTCATGTTTCCTTTGCCGATGCCTGCTAAAAATGAATAATTAAAAGCAATAGTATCAGCACCCCAGCCTATTTTAGTACTAGTGATGTTTACATTTTTAATGAAATAATTTACAGGAGTCATGTTTTCATAATAATGAAATTGACCTTCATTAAACTTTAAACTGCTTATGATAAAACGAATGGATGGTTCATTAGTACTTGTACTATCAGAGGAAAATTTTTTAATTACATCTTCAAAATTAAGGTTGTGTTTATCTCCTTTCTGTGAAATTCTGCCTATTGGATGATCTAATGCCAGTTCCCCAATGTCAATGGTCTTTGAACTAAGTTTAAGAAGGGCTATGTTTGCGCTTATGCCATCGGCGCTTAAAGCCAAAGTATCACTGTTTAATTCATAGATTTTAGGATTGTTTAAATAAATATAACCTGTAAATGGATTTACATAAACATAATCAACCTTGATTTCTCTACCACTAAATTCTACATCATATTTTTCGAGAAGGTATTTCGCAATGGGAGATATAAATACGATAATTAGTATAAAAACTCCTACTACAGAAAAAATAGAAGTTAAAAAAACTTTTTTTATTTTCGATTTTACGCCTTTAGATTTTTTTTCTGAACTCATTTTTTCTTTTTATCCTTGTCTTTTTTCTTTTTAAAAAAGCCTCTTAATAAAACATTTTTGCTGGCAGCATTCATGTTTTGTTTAAATCCTCCAGCGCCTTGCTTAATGTTAATAATTGTTTCATCAACGTTTTGCGCAAGGGCACTATCCATTAATAATTTCCCAAGAGTTCCTCTTCCTGCTCTTACTTCAGCACTAATAGCTGCTATATCTCCCGTTATGGCGGCAGAATTTTCGGTTGTTACTTTTAGGTTGGCTAATATGTCATCCATACTTATGGGCTGAACAGTTTCTATATGATCTCCATCGGCTAATTCTTTTTTGCCAGGAGTTCCTGGTGTGATTGTTACAATTTTATTTCCCATGAGCCCATCGCTACCAATAATGGCTTTTGCATTTTTTTTCATGAATTTTTGCGAACTCTTGTCAATAATCATATCCACTCTAACTGTTGAATCTGTTATTTGTGCTATATCGTCAACGATACCTACATTAATTCCTGAAAATCTAACGTTATTGCCAACTTGTAAACCGCTAATGTCTTTGAATACGCCGCTAATCAAAAATGTATTATTAAAGAGTTGTTTTTTTTCTCCTATAAGATAGATTCCTGCAATTAGTAATACTATACTTGTACTTACAAATATGCCGAGCTTAATTTTAGCAGACTTTCCGTCGGCTGTTTTTTTTATTGTTTTTTCCACGATATAATTTTTAACTAATTAAAAAATGAACTTACCCACTCATCTTTTGATTCAGATAGTTCTTTGTAAGTTCCTTCAATATATGTTTTTCCATCCTTTATAATAATCATTCGGTTTGCTGTAATGCGGGCGCATTCCATGTCATGTGTAATGATAATAGAAGCTGTGTTGTATTTTTTCTGTACATCCAAAATCAGTCTGCTTATTTCTCTGGAGGTGATGGGGTCTAGACCTGTTGTAGGTTCATCATATAAAATAATTTCTGGTTTTAGCATTAAGGTACGCGCTAGTCCAACTCGTTTTCTCATTCCTCCTGAAAGTTCCGAAGGCATTTTATCTATTGCTTCTTCTAGTCCAACATTTTTTAATGCTTCAATTACAAGTTCATCTATGTCTTCTATCGATTTAGTTTTTAAGTCGCGAAGATGAAATGCAAGGTTTTCTCTAACTGATTTGGAATCGTACAAAGCGGCACTCTGAAAAAGAAAGCCTACTTTTTTTCGCAATGCATTTAGTTTTTCATTTTCTAATCCATAAATGTTTTCACCCAACAAAATAATTTCTCCTTCGTCTGGTTCAATTAAACCTACCAAACATTTGATGAGTACAGATTTTCCACTTCCTGATTTCCCCAATACAACAAGATTTTCTCCTTCACTTATTTTAATGCACATGTCATCCAACACCATGTTGTTACCAAATGATTTATTTAAATGCTGAACTTCGGCTTTAATTTTTTCTTTGTTCATTAGCTAAAAAGACTTGTGATACGTACCGCAATCATATCCATGATAAAGATTATCAATGAACCCATTACCACTGCAGAATTTGCTGCAATTCCAACCCCTTCTGTTCCTTTGTTTGAATTATACCCTTTATAGCAGCTTATTATTCCTACTGCAAATCCAAAGAAAATTGTTTTAATTGTAGCTGGAAAAATATCTTCAAAAGTTAGCTCCTCAAATACTTTTAAAAAGAATAAATGAAAACTAACATCTCCATCTAAATTAACACCTATATACGATCCATATAAAGCAACGGCATCAGCAGCAATTACCAATACCGGCAACATTAAAGTGGCAGCCATAACACGCGTAACTACAATATATTTGAATGGGTTTATTCCAGAAACTTCCATCGCATCTATTTGCTCTGTTACTTTCATGGAGGCTAATTCAGCTCCAATTCCTGAGCCTACTTTTCCTGCAAATATTAATGCGGTAATCACTGGTCCAATTTCTCTTATAATGGAAACGGCAACCATTGCAGGTAACCACGATTCAGCTCCAAATTCGGCAAGTGTAGGGCGTGACTGTATTGTTAGTACAAGCCCCATAATAAAAGCAGTTGTTGCTACAAGTGGAAACGATTTGTTGCCTACAAGATATGCCTGCTTAATAAACTCGGCAAACTCATAAGGTGGTTTAAAAAGTTCTTTAAAAAAACGACCGCAAAACATAGTTACAAGCGCAGCTTCCTCAAAAAAACTTTTCGCTTTTTTTAAGTAAGAATTTTCTGAAGACTCTACTGGTTTTGCTTTTGATTTTATTTCTTCCGGCATTCGCTAGTAGCTGTTAGTTTAGGTGACTTTTGAAAAACATTTAATTAATTTCTTGCATTATTTTATGCGCTTTGGCAAAGATGGATGATTTGCGCTTGAATAAATTGCAAAAATCTTTCAATAAATTACATTATTCACGGGTTTCGCCTGTGAGAAGAAAGTTGACTTCTTTTAAATTGATTTGGTAGAATTATTTGTTTGAGTATTTACTCGGATTAAACTGTGGCAATAAAAAGTTGAGATCTAAAAAGCTTTTTCACTTAAATAATGATGTGTAAAATCAGTTAGGCTTAATTTAAACGCATTAATCCATATTTCTTTTAATAGAAATATGGATTAAAAATTGGAATGATTGGTAAAATGAATTGTATTCTATTCCTTGACTATCTTTTTAATTATCGATTCACCTCCATGTTTAATAACAAGGTAATAGATGCCACCGCTTAATTGAGAAATGTTAATTCGATTGCTACCTGCTTGAATTTTATTTTCATAGACAACTTTACCTAAGACATCCGTAATTTTTAATTCTGAATTGTCAGGGCTATTTATGTTAAAACCACCATTGTTAGGATTTGGGAATACAATAATTGATGAAGCAACGTTTTGTTCATCATTAATTCCAATTACATTTACGTTTATGCAATCGCTTGTATCCACACAGCCATTTTTACTTAAAGCTATGGCATAATTTGCATTTGAGGGAGCAGTAAATGATTGGTTAGTTTCACCAGTAATTATAGTGTATACAGCAGGTTGAATGGTGTTATTGCAAGTTAACCATTGATAGTTTGCACTTACTTGATTTGCACTTAAGAGAAAACCTGAAACGGTAGTGCTTGTGTCTATTGTCGTCACTATTAAATTTAAATTTACTATCGAATCACATCCATATATACTTTGGAATGTTTCTGTGTAATTCCCGGCATTAGTTAGTGTTTGTGTGCCAAAAATATAATTTGTTCCGTTACAAATTGTACTTGAAATAGATTGATTATAATTTGGTGAAACAGTTAGAGATACAGTATCCGAGTTTGTTACTCCGCAACTTCCCATTATACTACAAAAGTACTGAACGCCAGCTAATGAATCGTCTACACTTGATATTTGAAGATCAGGTAAAGATGCTCCTGAATAAATTCCTCCATCATTAATTGGAATTCCATTTGCATACCATTGATAAAATGAACCAGGGATAATAACATCTACAACACTAAATGCTGATGAAGAGTTTCTGCACACGTTTTGGTTTGATGGTTGGCTTATAATAATAGGAGCTGATTGCACGTTTAAAGTTATAATGGAGCTTGTATCTGCACCGCATGGTGTTGATACGATTAAACGATATTGATAATTATTATAATTAATTGGTGTAGGATAAATTTCTAAATTAATGTTAGGGCCAAATTGACTTTCATAATATTCCACTCCGCTTATGTTTACAAAACCTGTCCCGCTATTTACTTGCCATGTAGGAGTGAAATTAGTTCCAATTACAGGGATGGAGAATGTTACGTTGCCTCCTTCGCATACAGCTGAAGTACTTGCTTGCGTTGAGATTGAAGGGATTATGCATTGTGAAATGGTTGAAACATAGTAATCAATATCATTTACTTGATTCACTGTTAGATTACTTGTGCCAGCTGAAAAGTCGAAGTCAACAGTTGATTCATAATATCCAGATGAGTGAACAGAAAAGTTATTTCCAATTGTTATATTTTCACCACCATCTCCATCTAAGCCCCCAACTGTTTCTACCCAAGAAAAAGAAAGATCTTCGTTTAGTTTTAGTATATATGAATCTGTATTAGGAGCGCCAGCTGTTGCAGATATTATTGCTGTGCCAAATCCTGGGTCAAAATCCATAGTTCCATTAAAATTACCAGTAATATAAATACTGCCAATTTTGTCAACAGTAAAATCAATCATTCTGCAACCATTGTTAATTTGCCCATAAGAAACTGCATTAATGTAATTGCCATCCCAATCTAATTTTTGTACATAAAGTTGTGTTGTTGTACTTCCGCCATCTAATGTGTTTGTGTTTGCACCCGGGTCAAAATCAACAAGGTCACCAAATCTACCAGATACGATGACGTTGTAATTGCTTGTGATTTCAATGTTGACAGGAGTAACGCCATAAGCAGATGGACTGGTGGTTGAATTGGCCCAAACAAAATTTGCACCTGCATCTAGCTTAACAATAAACTCACTTACATTGCTTACAGTTGCATTGAAAACACCAGCGTTGGGATTTAAATCAACAGTACCTTCAAAGGTGCCAGTAAAATAGTAGTTGTTTTGGTTGTCAGATTTTAATGCGACTGCTTTATCGTTACCTGCACCACCAATTGTTTTAACCCATTGTAGCGCACCTAAATAATTTAATTGTAATGCAAAGGCATCGCTGCCACCGTTTGAGGTTTTGCTTGTAACACCAGCGTTTGGATCAAAATCACAGGTACCAGTAAACCAACCACTAACTAAAATATTGTAACCAGCATCAATAGATATTTGTAATGGGGTTATGTCTCCAGTAGAAGGAAATGCCTTTACCCAATTAAATGTAGATGAAGTGTCAAGTGCAAGAACAAAAATTCTTGAAGGGAACCAGCTGTTAAATTGCTTACACCAGCATCAGGATTAAAATCAATTGTTCCACTAAAATAACCTGATATATAAATATTATTTGTTGGGTCTATGGCTAAATCTTCAATTCCATTAGCAAATGCACCATCTAAGTTTTTAATCCAAATGGTGTTACCAGCTGGCGATTGTTTTATGATAAATATTCCGTCAATACCTGCAGGTGTTAAGTATTGTTGTGAAGGAGATGGGTCAATATCAGTTTCTCCATAGTATTTTCCAAGCGTGTAAATATTATTATTTATATCTGTTTTAACTGATGTGATAATCGCTGTATTCCCATTGGAATGAACTGCTGCAGCCCAATCAAAAGTGTGTGTTTGAGAAAAAGCAAAGTTTGCTAAAAGAATGGATAGAATAGAGTAAAGGATGTAAGAATTTGTTTTCATGGTGTAGTTTTAAGTTTAATAGGTAATTCTTAATTTGGTTTCGTAAAAAGGGATTACTAATTCGTTTTTACTTTTTTTATTTATGTTAACCAGAGATGGATTGCTTAAATCAATTATTTCAACATGTTTTTCAAATTCTACAATAAGCGAATCTCCATAAAAGTAGTTTGCAATAAGTTTATCATTTCCTCCTTCTAACGTATTAAAAAAGCAAGCTTCGAAATTGTTTTTATTTATTATGAATGGACTAAAAGCATCAGGAATAAATAAGTGCGTTTTGTTCTGATTTTCTATAGTAAAAAATATTGTTGAACACGAAGCCGTATGCAGTTTTTCGAGCACTTCTATATCAGAAGCAGTAACCTTTATTTTTGATTCATTAGAATTTCCTAGCTCTGTCAATTTGCCTTTTGCTTTAGAAATAATAGAGGTGAAATTTAGTTCGATTTCGGGCATTTTATTAAATATTAATTTTATACAATTTTCTTTTTTTACCCTACCAAAATCACATACTAATTATTATTGCAATAATTTTATTGGAAGCTTTCATGTGTGTATGTATTATTGTTTTTTTTAGTTTGTTAAATTATATTCACTTGTAACTTCAGTGTTAGTTAAAGCTTTTGACCAAATTTTCACATTGTCTAATTTCCCATTAAAATAAGTTGTTGATGCCCCTGAATACCCGCCAATTCTACCTTTTGCTGTTGTAGTAGTGGTTGGTAAATAAACTATTGAAGTAGCACTTCCAGAGTAGGTAATTGAATTATCTGCAACGCCATTAAAATACATTTGGAAATTATTTGCGGCATTAAATACTACAGTTACATGCGTCCAAGTATTTGATCTTAATCTAACTGAAGATACACCAGAATTTCTGTTGCCAGATGAAGAACCTGTTCCATCACCAATATTTGCTGCTAGTGTTCCTGTTCCTGCAATAGTTTGAATCCAGTAACCATAATAAGTTGATGCAACTTGCGCTTGAATAAAGTGGTTACTTGATGCAGCACTATCGCTTGGATTAACCCAAAAAGCAATCGTAAATGGAAAGCTTGGATGTACTGCGTTAGCATTTGGAAATTCTAAATAAGAACTTGAACCGTTGAAACTAACAGCTTTAGATGCAATATTGTTTCTATCTGCAACAAATGAATGACTAAATCCCGTTGCGTCATTGTTGTTGCAAGATGTGTCTTGTAAATCTAAATTAAATTTAAAGCCTAATGCAAAACTGGTATCGCAAGGTGTAGTTACAGGTGTACTAGTATTGTTAGTAGCAGCTGGAGCAGGTGTTTCTTTTTTGCAAGCTGTTAATGCAATAATTACTGGGATAATGAATTTTAATTTTTTCATAATTTTATTCTAATGAGTTTATAGATTAGTTGATAATTAGTTTGTTTACACTTTGCTTTTGTTCGTAATTGGTTTTAACGATGTACATCCCTTTTGGATAAGTATTTAAATCAATTAAACAAGTTGATTTGTTTATGTTTGTTTTATGAAACACTAATTTTCCTGTTAAATCAATTATTTGAATTTCATTTATCATTTCGTTTTTTGAATCAATTGTAAATGAACCATTCGTTGGATTTGGATAAAGCTCAATCATTGAATCATCTGCTTTATTATTTTTTATGCCAACAGTTCCTGATCCTGAACCAACATAATAGTTGTTGTAAACATCTTGAACTTGAGAACTGTTTAATGAATCATTCCAAAACATAACATCATCTAATGCGCCATTTAATGCAGTTAAATTTGCAGTTCCTTTGTAATACGCTCCAATTCTTGCAGGTCCTGTGTAGTAAGCAATTCCGCTTCCTGTTCCAGATTGTGCGCCAAGAGGTTGAATAACACCGTCAAGATAAACTTGTGTGGTGAAAATTGAAGGAGAGAATGATGGTTTAAGTATAACAGCCAAGTGTCTCCATTGTGAATTTGCTGCCAATGTAGTTGTTGTAATGTAGGTGCGTCGTGATGTTGGTCCAGTTGAAACACCGTCACCTATTTGTACGGCAATATTACCTGTAGGTGTTAGTTGCACAAACATGCCTGAATACACATTTAGGTTATCATCATTAGTAAAAATTGGAGCAGTGCTTCCCAAAGCATCTACTTTTATCCATGTTGCAAATGACATTGGTAATGAACATTTAAAATTCCCACTTGGCTCTTGGACTTCAGCTGCACTTCCAGTAGATGTATTTAGTGCTTCATTATTTGCTAAGAGTCTATCTGTTTCGTATGAAGCACTTACTGTTACTCCGGATGTATGATTGTAAATCGACCTGTCGCTAATGTTATTATTCATGTCGTAGTTTAATAAAAGTGTACTGCGATTTGAGTAATTAGTATAGTACAATGCTAAAATTTCATCTTTAGTTAATGCAGCTCCAAAAAGGCTCACCTTATCAAGTTGACCATCTAATGTTTTGTTAGCCCCACCTTTGTTGTAGCCTCCAATTTTCCCTTCAGTTCCTGCTGCATTGGAGTATAGACACGAAATTGCACTTCCTGATGTGGTTGTAGATTTCGCAAATCCATTTACGTATACTGTAGCTGAACTTGTATTGTGATAAACAACTGCTATATGATACCATTCATTTAAAGAGATTGTACTTGATGCAGTTTGGAATGATTTTCTTGATGTAGAACCAGCCGCAGTATTGTTTCCGTAGCTTGCAAATACTGCCCCAGTTGGAAGAACTTCTACCCACAATCCAGAATAGTTTGTAGGATGATCTTCGGTTGTGAAGATTGGACTTGAAGGTGTTCCATAACTATTCAGTTTTACCCAAGCAGAAATTGTTGCAGGGAAAGATATTTTGTAATTGCCAGCAATATTTGTGAGTGAGATACTTCCAGGAGTTCCGTTACCAGATAATAGAGCAGCTGCATTTGTGTTGCCCCACTTATCACTTCCATAACTTACTGCTCCATTAAGTAATGTAGTTTGGTTTTGTGTTGATGAATCTGCAATTCCATTTTCAAAATCTAATGCTAGTTTTAAATCATGCTGCACTTGGGCAAAACTGGATATTGAAATTAACGTTCCAATTGCAATAGCTTTCATTCTTTTTGTAAGTAAATTTGTTTTCATATTTTGTTTTTAATAAGCCGTTCAAATAACTTATTGTAAAAGTTATTTGAACGGTCTTTTGTTATTTTGTAATCACTATTTTCTCGTTCACATTTAATCCAATTAAATAATATACCCCATTTGATATAGTATCTAAGTTGATTTGATTTTTAGTTCCTGACTTTAATTCAAACGAACTAATTGTTTCACCTAATAAATTGATGATTTTATACATGTTAGTTTTATCTACTTCAATTGTGAACTCACCATTATTTGGATTAGGGTAAATTGTTATCCCAACTGATTTTTCATTATTTTGTTTTATACCAATGTTGTTTAAAGTATAACATGAAGAAGTATCAGGACAAGAACCTGGGTCAACAATTACCGCAAAGCTTCCATTTGAGATTGGTGTATATGATTGATTAGTTTCGCCTACAATTGGCTGATTACCATTGTTGCAATCAATCCATTGGTATGAAGCACCAGCTAGGTTTGCAGTGTACGTTCCATTTAAACCTGTTACTGTTGTATCTGCACCTACAGAAATGCTTACTTGTTGTATTCTAAAATTTGGTATTGCGCAATAATCATTGTTTACTAATACTGCAACAATTGTATCATTGTTGTTTAATGAAGCATTGCTATAATTGGTAACTCCTGAAGTAAGGAAGTTTTGTGAGTTGTTTACTTGATACCAAGCAAATATTGGTGCTGTTCCTCCGCCAGAATAAGTAAGATTAAAATTCACATTCTCCCCAACACAAATCACCGAATCAGAAATGGTCATGCTTAATTGTGGCACAACTGTTTGTGTAACTCCAATAATAATGCTGTCACTAACCGATGTTTGGTTTGTTAAGCAAACATCACTACTAGTAATCATACATTCAACTTCATCTCCAGTACTTAAACTTCCTGTTACAAATGCAGTTGAATCTGTTCCAGCTGGTAATCCATTTACTAACCAAGTATAAGTTGGATTGTTTCCTACATTATATGCATTTGCATTAAAAATAATTGTATCAGTGCTGCAAATAGATGTATTAGCTGTGTTAATGTAAATGGAAGCAGATTGACCAGGGTTACCTACCGTCATTGTTATAAAATTACTAGTGTCTTCTATAATTGCACCGCACGCAGAAATTGAAGTAACTATACAATAAAATGCATCATTGTTTGCAAGTGAAAATGTTGAATATTCGCTTGTAGTTGCCCCACTAATGGCAGAACCATTTATGAACCATTGGTAAGATGTGCTGTTTGCAGTTCCCGAAACTACTGAATTAAATGTGACTGGTGTTCCTTGACAAATGCTTGATGAAGTGGCATTAACTACATTGGTGTTTCCTGCGGTTGATAAAACGCTTGCTGTGTAGTTTAGTGTTAAAGAAGAAGGTGATACACAAGTTCCAATTGCACTTAATACACAAGAAATATTATCTCCATTTGTTAAGTTAGTTAAACTAATACTATCATTTGTGCTGATTGGATTTCCATTTAATGTCCATTGATAAGTTGGAGCTAGTTCTCCGAAATTGGCTGCAAGTGCATTCAAATGAAGTGTATCCGAATCACAAATTGTATTTTGTGTTGTATGTATTGATGCACTTGGAATACTAGTGTTGTTAATTGTCATAATAATTCCATTGCTTGTTGCGTCAAACGGGCAAGCAACATCTGGAGAAATAACACATGTTACAACATCGCCTGTTCCGATTTCAGTTGCAGTATAGGTTGTACTATTTGTTCCAACATTATTGCCATTAATTTTCCATTGATAAACAGGCGAAGTGCCACCATTTGTTGGCGTTGCAGTAAAACTGATTACAGTACCTGAACAAGTTGGGTTAGCGGGTGTTGATATTAAAACTCCACTTGGACTTAATGCATTAACAACTGCTGTTATCGAATTACTTGATACCGTTGAAGGAGAAGCACAAGGATCTAAAGAAGTTATAGTGCATGAATATACTTCTCCGTTAAGCGCACTTGTTGTATTGTAGGTTAAGCTTGTTGCACCTGGAATATTTGTGCCATTCACCTTCCATTGATAGCTTGGATTTAAACCGCCATTTGTACCAACAGCACTTAGTTTTAATGAATCACCTTGACAAATTGTTGATTGTATTGCACTCACAATAATAGATGGATTAACAACTCCAGTTACATTTATTGTTAACGAGTTACTGGTTGCAGTTGTTGGAGATGCACAAGCATTGCTCGATGTCATAACACAGGTGATAACTGAACCGTTTGTTAAAGCATTGCTTGAGTAGGTTGATGAAGTTGCTCCACCAATATTGTTTCCGTTTAGTTTCCATTGATAGGTTGGTGTTGTACCTCCAAAAGTTGGAGTAGCAGTGAAGTTAATTGTTGTTCCTGGGCAAATGGTAGTTTGACTTGCAGCGATTACAGTCGTTGGCGCTACTGAACCAATTGAAATTACAATTGCATTACTTGTAGCGGCTGAACCAGCGCATGCTGCATTAGATGTAACAACGCAAGTTATCGAAGAGCCGTTTACAAGTGAAGAAGATGTGTAGGTTGATGAAGTTGCTCCACCTATATTATTTCCATTTAATTTCCATTGGTATGTTGGAGATGTTCCCGCATTTGTAGGGGTAGCTGTAAAAGTTACAGGTAATCCTGGGCAAGTTGATGTAGTAGATGAAGTAATGCTTGCTGTTGGGTTTTGGATTGGACTCACTGTCATTGCAACTGCGTTACTCGTTGCTGTTGGTGATGTTAAACAAGTTCCATTTGAAGTTACAACACACGTTACAGATGAATTATTTAATAATGTACTAGATGAAAAAGTGGATGTTGAAGTATTTCCTCCTTGGTTTGTACCATTTACTTTCCATTGATATAAAGGACTCGCACCACCACCTGTTGCATTTGCAACAAAACTTGCATTTGTGCCAGCACAAATAGTAGTTGTAGGAGTTGTAACAGAAACCATTGGAGTAGTAGATGAGTTTACAATTACAACAATTGGATTACTTGTTACCGTAGTTGTCGTTCTGCAAGCAGCATTCGAATTCATTACACAAGTGATTGTGTTTGTACCAACAGGCATTGTGGTTGTTGAATAGGTGGCCGATGTTTGTCCGCTAATTGGTGTTCCATTTAATTGCCATTGGTAAGTTGGTGTTCCGCCGTTTGTTTGGCTAGTTGCAAAACTTAATGCAGTTCCAGAGCAAACTGTTGATGGTGATGTTGTACTAGCTGAAATAGTTGGTGTAACTGCACTTCCAGCAACGGTAACAATAATTTCTGTTCTTGTTGATGTGCCACATGAATTACTAGCTTGCACAAAATACGAAGTTGTTGAGCTTGGTGTTACCGTTTTAGTTAAACCAGAAGAAGTTTGTAAACCTGCAGTTGCATTAGCATACCATGAAAAAGTTGAGCCTGATTGGTCCGCAACAGATAGAGTTGTTGAGGCGCCTCCGCAAATACTTAAATCACCAACTAAGGTTGTATTAATTGGTGGCACAGGCATTGAACAAGGAGTGTACTTTGCTAAGAAAGCATCGTTTAAACCTATGCTCGAAAGCACATTAGTTCCTGTAGATGGATTAAAGTCAACATTAGAAGATTGAATTGTACCTGCAATAAATATATCGCCTGAAGTTTTATTTACAATAACATCATTAACTGCCTCATCACTCTGCCCAGCAATTTTTTGTAAGTTTCCTGTAAAGGCGCCAGTATTGTCTAGTTTTAATAAGTAACCATCTTTGCCACCTATGGATGTTGAATTACTTACACCTGACCCTGGATTAAAATCAACTGCGCCACTGTAGTATCCGCCAATATATATATTTCCAGTATTGTCTAAATCCACTGCGGTTGGAATACATTCTTGGTAGATTCCTTTAGCCCATTGTGCCACGCCAGCAGAATTGAATTTTGCAACCCAACCTCTATTTTGATAACCACCATTTGGATTTAAGGTTATAGCACCAATATGAATGTTTAAGTTAAAGTAACCAACTAAATAATAATTATTCGCAGCATCAATTTCAATGTCTGCAATAATGTTTGTGTAAATTGGAGCTGAACTGTTATTTTGATGAGCAATGAATCCAACATCTTTTAGAACTGTATTGTTAGCAGCGCTAAGTTCAATTAAAATTGCTCTATTGTAATTTTCTTGACCACCTGGAAAAACATCATCATAATGTAAGTATCCAGTTACAAAAATGTCGTTAGTCGAATTCACTTTTACTCTTGTGAAAATGTATTCAGTTAATCTACTCGAGTGATTATTATTTGCTCTTTGATAATTGCTTACATAATTTCCAGCACTGTTTAGTTTTAAAACAAAACCAAAGGTGTTTGGACCAGATAAACCTGATGAGGAACCAAGTCCTGTTAAGTTTGTAGTGCCTGCTCCTGGGTCAATGTCCAATGTTGTTGCATTAGAGTGTCCAACAACAATAATATTGTTATTTCCATCTAATACTATATCTCTGATTTTTTCATCATAAGCGCTTCCAATTGTTTTATACCATAATAAATCACCAGTTGGATTTAGTTTAACAATGAAACCATCAAACTGCTGACCACCTGTTGCGATTGAGGTTGTTGTACTACCTGGATCAACATCCATTTCACTTTTGTAATATCCCGAAATGTAAACGTTTAAAGAAGCATCTGTAACTACTCCTGATATATATGATTCTCCTGATGCACTAAAAAAAGATTTTGCCCAAATTAAAGCCCCTGCTGATGTGTAACTTGCTACATAAGCATTGTAGCCTGACCCTGAAGTTAAAGCAGTGGTCCCTGTTCCTGGATCAAAATCAACTGTTCCTTTAAAATGCCCAGCAGTAAATGATTTACCACTTGTTTGGTCTAAATAAACACGTGTTCCAATTTGTTCCGAGGCGTCGCCAAATTTATTGGCCCATTGATAAGTTTGTGCATTTCCCGCAATAAAAGCACCAAATAGTGCTATCTGAAGTAAGATTTTTTTCATATAAAATTATTGAATTATGATATAAAGTTAGATTTAGTAAGGCTTTTGGTTGAAGTGTTTATATATGCGGGGCACTATCTTTAACGAACGTAGTGTTTTAACTAATGAGCGTTTTTATGAAAACCTGTATTTTAGGTTTTTGCAGAATTAATCGGGGATATTTATTGTTTCGGCTTTTATTTTTCGTGGTTTGGCAAATTAACTAAATGTTGTTTTTTATAAATCAAAAGGCAGAATTTCAAAGAAATTCTGCCTTTTGTGTAATTATTAAATATTGAATTATTACTTATTTCCTTTTACTATAAACCACCATAGTGCAACATATACAGCTTCAGGCTTCGAACCTGATATTGCACTCGTCACATCGCTCATCTTTGCAATAGTACTTCCACTTGAATTGTTAATGTCGTTACCAGATATTTTAAGAACAGTTGAACCATTTGCGTTGCTAATTGTTTTTCCGTCGCTATCAACTTTTCCAATAGTTGAGCCATTAGCGTTACTTACTGTTCTTCCGTCGCTATCAATTTTGCCTACTGTAGAGCCGTTTGAATTACTGATAGTTCTTCCATTACTATCCATTTTGTATTGGGCCATTCCAATAGTTGAAATCATTGTAAATGCTACAATAGCAAACATTGTTTTAATACTTTTTTTCATAATTTTTCGTTTTAAATGATTTTTTTTTATGCAAAGCGTAAGAGTAATTTAATTACGCGTAAATTTTCTCACATAAATGTAAAGAATGAAAAATAGAAATTATACTCACTTTAACGAGCGTTGAATTGTTTTTTATAAACGTAGATGAAATGAAGAAGAGTGTTTTCTTAATCTTATGAAAGCTTATTTAGCATTTCCATAATTTCTTCTTTTTTCTTACTGATACTGGAATTTGTTGATTGTTTTCCATAATAAGCATTCCGCCATCAGCCTTATCAAAACGAGTAATACGACGGATGTTGATCAAATACGAACGATGTGGCCTTGCAAAACCTAGTGATTCTAGTAAGTCCTCGTATTCTTTTAAGTTTTTAGAAATCGTAATTTTTTGATTGCCTTGTAAATAAAAAGTAGTGTAAGGCCCGTCAGCCATACAATAAATAATATCAGCAAGTTTTATAACGTAAATAGATTCGCTATCTTTTAAAATCATTTTACGCTCGGCAAAAGCCATTGTACCTAAGCTTTCTTGCAGGTTTTTGTATTGCGCTTCAATGCTTTTTGATTGAATGTTTTTTTGTGCTTTACTTACACAAGCAATTAATTCTTCGGGGTCAATTGGTTTTAATAAAAAATCAATTGCACTCATTTTAAATGCATTTACCGCATATTTATCATGTGCGGTAATAAATACTAATTGAAAATTAATGGAGCTTAATTGTTTTACTAAATCAAAGCCAGTTCCATCATCCATCTCTACATCTAAAAAAACAATGTCGGGCTGTAATCGTTGTAGCTCAATTAATCCAGAGCTTACACCAGTTGCGAAATGAATAGATTTAATGTTGGGGCAAAACCGCTCTAGTTGCTTAATTAAGCCATTACGAATTTTTTCTTCATTATCTATTATTAGCGCTTTCATTCAATACAAAGTTATAACAATATGTAATTACTCGCAAAGTATTTTTACGTGTGCCTACTCTTGATTTATAATAGGTAAGAAAATAACGACCTGAGTTCCTTTGTTTTCATGAGTTGTAAGCTCGAAGTGGCCATCAGTTTTATACTGTTTATTTAATAAATACAAACGGTCGTTTATTATCTGAGTTGCTCTTGATGGATATCCTTTATGTTTGCTACCTGGATTAAATCCTTTTCCATTGTCGTTGCAGCTTATTTTTATTTTGTTGTTTTCAGTTTCAAATTTTATTTCCAAAATCCCTTCCGTTTTCAAATCTTTAAAACCATGTTCTATAGAGTTTTCCACAAAAGGTTGTAATAACATACTAGGAATGTTTACTCTGTCAGTATCAATATCATCTGAAACAGTAATGGTATAGCTAAACTTATTGTCATAACGCATTTGTTGGATGTCTAAATAGCTTGTAATAAATTCTATTTCATCTTCAATAGGAATTAACTCGTTGTAAGTACTTTCTAATGATTGCCGCATGATTTTCGAAAATTTTGAAATCATAATAGCAGATTTTCCCGCGTCTTCTTCTTCTAAAATCATAGTTTGTATAGAGGCTAATACATTAAAGAAAAAATGTGGATTCATTCTTGCTCTGTTTAAACGCTGCTCCGTTTCCATTTTTTGTAGTTTGCTTTTTATTACCGACTGACGGTAAAAGAAAACTACAGCTATCAATACAAATGCAATGGCAACTACAATTCCAATTAAAGATTTTAAGCGCAAGCTATCAATTTCTTTTCCTTTATTTAGGATGTCTTTTTCAAATGCTAGTTTATTAATTTGTTTTTCGTTTTCGACCTTGTTGTATTTTTGTTCAATATCATTAATTACTTTAAATTTATCTACATTGCGAATACTATCCCTTATTTTAGTGTAGTTCTCATGATAAAATAAAGAAGCGGAAAAATTATTTCTTAGTTTTTCTACTTCATATAATCGTTCATAGGTGTTCGCAATTGATAAAATATCGTTTTCTAAGCGGGCATGTATAAGCGCTGAGTCTCCAAATGTTTTTGCAATGTTATAATTTTTTAGTTCAATGTATGCATCACATTTTTTAAGAAATACTGACATGCAAAAACGGTGGTCCCTGTTTCTATCCAAAAACATCAAAGCACTATCGGTGTATAATAACATCGTTTTGAATTCATCTTCAATAAATGAAATGCCTGCTAGAACTGAGTAGCATTGAGCAGTTTCAGTTCTTAATTTGAATTTTTTAGATAGTTTAATTGTGAGTGCACTCGTTTTTTTTAAACTATCAATATATTTAAGGTCTTGTGTAATATCATACCAAACTCCAAAATGCCCCTGCATATTCGATAAAATCCGAACCTCCCTATTTACATCATTTAACGAGCGAGCAATCACCAATGCTTTTCTATCGTAATCGATAGATTTATCAGATTGCTGCATTTTATTGAGTAAGGTTGCCAAATTCATTAGCGCATAATATTGCCCCAATAAATCATTTTCTTCTGAAGCTAACTCTTGAGATTTTATAAGTTGAGGAACTGCACTATCGAATTTGGTTTTTTTCATAAGCAAAAAGCCATTTTGTAAATGGTATTTTGCTTGGTTTGTTTTACATTTACTTTTATAAACTAAATCTTTTAGCAGTGCTAAACAGGAGTCGGCCGATTCAAATTTTGCTTGCAATGAGAAAAGTTCGGATTGAAGCTGTAGTTGTTCAATTTTGCAATTAATGTTATTTATATTTATTTTGGTCAGTTCTTTATTTGCTATAACGTAATCCTTTTGGTTTAGCAACTGATGGATTAATTCGATTTTGTTTTTCTCAGAGTCGCATTTGCAGCTGTTTTGTCCAGCTGCAATTGAGCTGAATAGTAATAATAGAACTGAGAAAATTAATCTAAAAGTCGAGAACATTTTGTTTGAAGCTTATCCTTAAAATCTTATTTATAGAAATTAAGACTATATCAAAAGTAGAAAATAAATCCATTTTAATCGCCATTCCATTTTCTTATTTGCCTTCAAGCCCTTTTTATTACCAGTAATATAAAAAGGAATAGCGTATTGGCACGAAATTAGTACATTTACTTTCGTATTTATAAAAATAAATAATTTATGATTAATAATTTCTTGAAATTAAGTTTAGCAATTGCCTTAGTTCCTTCTTTAATGTTGGGACAAACTACTGCTAAAACACCAAAGCCAAAAACAGTAGTTGAGGCGCCTAAATATACAACAGTAAAAGGTGACCCACTTAATGCTCGTGTTTACACACTTTCAAATGGATTAAAAGTTTATTTAAGTGTTTACAAAGGCGAACCTCGCATCCAAACATACATTGCTGTTAAGGCAGGAAGTAAAAATGACCCCGCCGATGCAACTGGTTTAGCACATTACCTAGAACACATGTTGTTTAAAGGAACAGATAAATTTGGGACGAAAGAATTTTCCAAAGAAATTGTTGAAGTAAACAAAATAGAAGCTTTGTATGAAGTGTATCGTAAAACAAAGGATGAGGCGAAGCGTAAGAAAATTTATCACGAAATTGATAGTATCTCTGGTGTTGCCGCAACTTTTGCAATTGCAAATGAATACGATAAAATGACTGCAGCAATGGGTTGCCGTGGAACAAACGCATTTACCTCGGTTGAACAAACAGTTTACGTAAATGATATTCCTTCTAACCAGTTAGAAAACTGGTTAACCATGGAAGCTGAGCGTTTTAGAAAACCGATTCTTCGTTTATTTCATACCGAGTTAGAAGCTGTGTATGAAGAAAAAAACAGAAGTTTGGATAGTGATGAAAACCAAGCTTATGAGTCACTTATGAGCTCATTGTTCGTTAATCATAATTATGGAAAGCAAACAACTATTGGTACAATCGACCATTTGAAAAATCCTTCGATGACGGAAATCAATAAATACTTTTACAAGAATTATGTTCCAAACAACATGGCTATTTGTATGAGTGGTGATTTTGATCCAGATAAAACCATTAAAATAATTGAAGAGAAATTTGGTAAATGGCAAGCAAAACCAGTTGAAGCATACAAATATGCTCCAGAGCCTGCAATAACAAAACCTATTGTTAAAGAAGTGTTTGGACCAAAAGCAGAAAGCGTAATGATGGGTTATAGAGTAGGTGGTAACAACTCTGCAGATGCTGATTTAGGTATGTTGTTAAGCTTAGTGCTTGCAAATGGTAAAGCAGGTTTGTTTGATTTAAATTTAAATCAAAGCCAAAAAGTTTTAGGCTCTTTCTCTTATTTTGAAGGAATGAAAGATTATAGTATGTTGCTGTTTGGTGGCGAACCTAAAGAAGGACAAAAGCTTGAAGATGTGGAGAAATTAATTTTAGAACAAGTTGAAAATGTGAAAAAAGGCAATTTTCCTGATTGGTTGATTTCTGCAATCATTACTGATTTAAAATACTCTGACACAAAGCAATTAGAAGAAAACTCAGCACGTGCAATGAAAATGACAATGTCGTTTACAATGGATGAGAAGTGGGAGAATAACGTAAATAAAACTGAGCGTTTGTCAAAAATTACCAAACAACAATTGATGGATTTTGCTAAGAAAAACTTCAATAACAATTACGTGGTTGTTTATAAACGTTTAGGTGAAGCAAAAAATGCACAAAAAGTTGATAAGCCGGAGATTACTCCTGTTACTGTCAATCGCGAAGATCAATCGCCTTTCTTAAAAAGTATTATTGATTTTAAACCTGCCGAAGTAGAGCCAGTGTTTTTAGATTTCAAAAAAGATATTGCACAGTTCAATTGTAAATCAAATGTTCCGGTAATGTATATGCAAAATACAGAAAATGAAACTTTTGATTTGTATTATATCTTCGATATGGGAACTAACAATGACAAGGCTTTAGGCGTTGCAATCGAATACTTACCATACTTGGGGACATCAAAATACACATCCGAACAAATGCAGCAAGAGTTGTATAAATTAGGTGCTAGCTTTACGGTTAATAGCTCGTCAGATCAAGTGTTTGTTAACTTAAATGGTATCAGTGAAAACTTTGATAAGGCAGTTGAATTGTTCGAGCATTTATTAAAAGATGCAAAAGCAGATGCAGATGTATTAGAAAGTTTAAAAGGCGATAAAATGAAATCGCGTGAAGATGCAAAGTTAGAGAAGAACATTATCCTGCGTTCTGGTTTGTATAACTACGGAGTGTATGGAGCGAAAAATCCTTTCACTAATGTGTTAAGTGATGATGAGTTAAATGCATTAAAAGCAGATGATTTGATTAAGAAAATTACTAGCTTAACTGGTTACGAGCACCGCATTTTATATTACGGAACGAAAACACAAGAGCAATTAAAAGAGTCGATAAACAAATTACATAACGTTCCCGAAAAATTAATGCCACTTCCTGCAAGTGTTGAATTTGTTGAGCAAAATACAGGTAATACCGTTTATGTTGTTGATTACGAAATGAAACAAGCAGAAATTATTATGTTAGGAAAAGGTGTAACTTTCGACCCTGAATTAGCTCCTGCAGTTAATTTGTATAACGAATATTTTGGTGGTGGTATGTCAGGAATCGTGTTTCAAGAGTTACGTGAATCAAGAGCTTTAGCTTATAGTGTTTCTTCAACATTTCGTTCATTAGGTAAAAAAGGGAAGCCTTATTATTCTTATTCTTACATTGGTTCACAAGTTGATAAATTGCCTGAGGCAATGAGTGGCATGTACGATTTGTTAAACAATATGCCACAATCGGATGTGATGTTCCAAGGTGCAAAAGATGCGGTGTTATCTAAGTTCAGAACCGAGCGTATTACTAAATCAAAAGTATTATTTAGCTATGAAGGCGCTAAAAAATTGGGTTTAGACTACGACTTGCGTAAAACAGTTTACGACAAGGTAAAAACAATGACTTACGATGATTTAAAAGCTTTCCAAACTAAAAACATAAAAGGAATGCCTTTAACTGTTTTGGTACTTGGTAAAAAAGATAAGTTAGATATTAAAACATTAGAGAAGTATGGTACAGTTAAGTATCTTACTATGAAAGATGTATTTGGGTATTAATAGGTAAACTTTATTTTAGGAAAAAGACCTCATGAAATTGAGGTCTTTTTTTTGTTCTATAAAATACTTATCTTCATAATCGCATCTAATATGATTGTATGGACAACTCTCAACGCGCCGCCGAAATATTTAATAAATACGCAAATGAATACAATGAGAAATTCAAGGACGTTAGCATGTACCACGAATCATTCGATGTGTTTTGTGATGCTATTAAAAAACAAAATGCAGAAGTATTGGAGCTTGCTTGTGGCCCAGGAAATATTACCACTTACTTATTAAGTAAACGTTCTGATTTAAAAATACTTGGAACTGATTTAGCGCCTCGTATGTTGGAGCTTGCTCAAAAATTAAATGCAACAGCGCAATTTCAATTAATAGATAGCAGAGAAATACTAAAGCTGGGCAAATCCTTTGACGCCATTATGTGTGGCTTTTGTTTGCCGTATTTAACTAAAGGTGAAGCTATACAATTAATTGCAGATGCTTCGCAAATGTTAAATGAAAACGGGGTAATATACATTAGCACTATGGAAGATGATAATACTAAATCAGGCTTACGTGCAGGAAGTAAAGGAGATTTGATATTCATGAATTTTCATGAAGCTGAATATTTAGGCGGGGCATTAACAAATTATGGCTTCGAAATCATTTCTCTTACTCGTAAACAATATCCAGGTAACAATGGCGAGCAAACGATTGATTTGTTGATTGTAGCTAAAAAGTGCTAAGTTATATTCTGGGTTTTGCCTAAAGTTTTTTTTTCGTATCTTGTAACGTAGTATGTACAAATGAAAAAAATAATTTTTGTTTTCTGTTGTTTTGTTTTTGGACTCAGCGCCCAAAACAAGGATACTATTGCATCTCTTATTGCCCCGCTTAGTGGAAAAAACGAATCGAGAAATTAAATGAGCTTGCCGAAAAAGTAATTAACTCCGACCCAAAGCGCACAAAAGTGTTGGCAGACGAGGCTCTGAAACTATCTAAGTCGATTAATTATTTTAAAGGAACTTCCGATGCCTATCATAAAATTGGGATGTACTATTATTACAACGATAATTATGATAGCACACTTTATTTTTACAATAAAAGTTTAGCACTTGCAAAACAAATAAATAACAAACAATTAATTGCTCAAGCTCTTTCGTGGACAGGCGCATTGTATCGTATTCAAAACGAATTTGAAAAGGCAGAAGCTCATTTAAATGAAGCGATGAAATATGCAAACGAAATTAATGATAACACACGTTTGGTTTATTGTTATCGTAATTTAGGAGAAATAGAGCGCGTGCAACAAAATGGTGAAAAAGCAATTGCTTATTTTGATAAAGCCGAAAAAATTGCCGAAAAAATCAAAGACAAAAACCAACAAGCATACATTCTTGGTGCGATTGGGGAGGTTTACAGACAACAAAGTGACTTTGCTTTGGCGCTTAAGTATTTAAACAAGTCGGTTGATATTGCAAAGGAACTCAATAACAAAAGTTTGGTTTCAAATAATTATTATTCTATTGGCGAAATTTATTTGTCTAATTCAGATTTTAATAAAGCACTTGATTATTTGGAGATGGCTTTAAAACCAGCAAAGGAATTAAACGATAATATACGAATTGCCGATGTGTATGCATCTATTGGTGATGTTTACAAAAATCAAGGTGATGGACAAAAGGCTGAGGAGTATTACAAAAATGCATTGGCAATTTCTACTCAAATAAGTTACATGTACACCAAATCATATTGTTATTCGGCGCTTGGTGAGTTGAAGCAAGGTGAACAGCAATACGATTTAGCAATGGAGTATTTTAATCGCTCCTTAGGTATTGCAAAAAGTATAAACGATAATTGGCGTACAGCCGATTGTATGAATATGATAGGTGATTTGCACACCATTCGTTTAAATTATGCAAAAGCAGAGGAAACACTATTAGAAGGTTTGTCAATAGCTAGATTTGCGGAAAACAAAGCAACAGAAGGCGCTATTTTAACTTCTTTGGCTGATTTATATCTAAAGCAAAAGGATTACGCTAAGGCTCAAAAATATGCTGAAGAAAGCTTGGCAATTGCAAATCAAATAAACTTAGCAAGTAATAAAAAATCAGTTTCCGAAAGCTTGTATAAAATTTATGAAAAGTTAGGTGATTACCGCAAAGCATTTCAATATCACGTAATGTACAAAGATGTAAGTGATAGCAGTAGGCGTGAGGAGGTTGCGAAAAAATTAGTGCAGCAACAAATGCAAATGGAGTTTAATGAGAAAAAGGCGGTCTCGGATATTGAGCAAGCAAAAAAGGATGCTATTAAAGAAACAGAATTACATAAGCAACAAATCTATACCATTATTTCAATTGTTGGATTGCTGTTAATGCTGGTATTGGCGGTTTTTATTTTTAGAAGTCAGCGCAAACAAAAACTAGCAAACATTCAATTAGAAAAACAAAAACAATTAATCGAGCACCAAAAGCAAGAAATTACAGATAGTATAAATTACTCCAAACGTATTCAAACCGCCATTCTTCCGCACGATGATCAAATAGAAAAGTATTTGCCTCAAAGTTTTTTTCTGTACAAACCAAAAGACATTGTAAGTGGAGATTTTTATTTTTTAGGTGTGCCTCGCAAAAAGAAAGGTGAAGAAATACAAGCTGGAGGTCCAATTGTGGTAGCCGCTGCAGATTGCACTGGACATGGTGTTCCGGGGGCATTAATGAGTGTAATCAGTTATCAAAATTTAAATGAGGTTTCGCGTAATTACTCTGAACCGAAGGATATGTTGCGTAAATTAAATTATCGCATCAAGGTTGCGCTTAAACAATCAGATGATAGTAAATCAACGCGAGACGGTTTGGATATTGCACTTTCATCAATAAAATACATTTCCGAAACCCAAGCTGAAGTTAAATTTGCAATGGCTAATCGCCCCGTATATATTTTTAAGAACTCAGAATTTATTGAATTAAAGCCTACCAAACATGCAATTGGCGGCTACACTGCTCGCAAACAAGAATTTGAACAGCATGAAATTGTTTTGAATAAAGGAGATGTTTTTTATTTATGTACCGATGGGTATGCTGACCAATTTGGAGGTGAGCGAAATAAAAAATTCACAACGCCACGTTTTAAAGAGCTATTAAAATCCATTCACCACTTAACAATTGAACAACAAAAAATTGAGTTGGAAGAAAAAATTCTTTCATGGAAAGGTGAAAACGAGCAATTGGACGATATACTTGTAATTGGCATTTTAATTTAGTTATTTGGCTAAAAATTTCGGAAGGATATGTTAAAGAAGAGAGATAAGAAGGTAGTTATTGGAAGAAGGGAAATAGTTGATTTTCCTATGCTCCAACTGCTCCAACTAGAAGCAAAAATTGATACAGGGGCTTATACTTCTGCTTTACATTGTAAAGATATTAAGCTATTAGAGATTGATGGAAAAACAACACTTTGCTTTAAATTATTAGATGAAACGCATCCTGAATACAATGAGAAAGAATTTCATTTCACTGATTTCACTAAAAAAACCATCAAGAGTTCTTTTGGTGAATCAGAGGAACGTTACATAATTAAAACTACCGTTCACATTGCGCATAGGAAAATATCTTCAACCATTTCCTTAACAGATAGAACGAACATGCGTTACCCTGTTTTAATTGGAAGAAAATTATTGAATGGAAAATTTATGGTTGATGTAAGTAAAAAACATACTGGAGGATTTTCACAATAGAAATATTTTACCTAATTTTATTTCACAAATCGTTTTATGAAGATAGCAATACTTTCGAGGAGTAAAAATATTTACTCTACAGCTCAGTTGGTTGAGGCAGCAGAAAAAAGAGGTCACGAAGCAATCGTACTTGATCACATGAAATGTGTTCTTGTTATTGAAAAAGGCAGGCCACATATTTTTTATCAAGGAAAAGAGTTAACCGATATAAATGCTGTTATTCCTCGCATTGGGGCCTCTGTTACTTTTTATGGTGCAGCAGTTGTTCGTCAATTCGAAATGATGAAAATTTTTACTGCGGTTGAATCGCAGGCATTAGTTCGTTCTCGTGATAAATTAAGAAGCTTACAAATTTTAGCACGTGCAGGTTTAGGAATGCCTAAAACAGCATTTGCAAATCAAACAAAAGACATTGATAATTTATTAGATAGCATCGGCGGTGCACCTTGTATTGTAAAGCTGTTAGAAGGTACACAAGGTATTGGAGTTATTTTAGCAGAAAGCAAAAAAGTAGCAACATCTGTTATAGAAGCATTCTTAAAATTAGATGCAGCTATGTTGGTGCAAGAATTTATTAAAGAAGCCAAAGGCGCTGATATCCGTGCCTTTGTAATCGACGGACAAGTTGTAGGCGCAATGAAACGCCAAGCAAAAGAAGGAGAGTTTAGATCTAATTTACACAGAGGTGGCTCTGCACAATTAATTCAGCTAACACCCGAAGAGCGTTCAACTGCAATTAAAGCAGCAAAAAAATTGGGATTAGGAATTGCAGGCGTAGATTTATTGCAATCCGATCGCGGACCATTAGTAATGGAAGTAAACTCATCTCCAGGCCTTGAAGGAATTCAAAAAGCTACAGGAATCGATATCGCAGGAAAAATCATTGAATACGTTGAACGTAATGAGTTCAATGGGAATGAGGGGTAATTTACGATTTCCCATATTCTCGATGTTATTCTACTATTCCGAAATACATAGCCCCATCGGGGCTTAATATCAATAACACACAACTACCTACATCATACTCAGAGCCCCAGCGGGCTCAACATCTAACGCACAGTTTTTACACACCATCACATTTCACCTTAAGTCAAAACATTATCTGTCCAATATCACCTTTTCATATTGGTATCTTAAGTATATTTGCCCCACAAATTATTTTATGCTTTCTTTCGATAACACAGAAAATGCTTTCAAAGCAAAGAGCGATTCAGAACTCAGTAGGTCGTATCAGCTTTTTAAATTAATAGGCAATCCCACTTTAGTTAAGTTTGGTGCGGTTTTCACGCCATTGTTTTTAAATATTGGTTTTAAGGGCTTAATTAAAAAAACAATTTTCAAACAATTTGTTGGTGGCGAAAGTATTGATGATTGCTCTAAAACCATTGCAGAGCTGGGGAAATACAATGTAGGTACTATTTTAGATTACAGCGTAGAAGGTAAAGAAAGCGAAGAAGATTTTAATCATTGTTTTGAAGAAACTTTAGGCACAATTAAAAAAGCTAAGGGCGATAAAAATATTCCTTTTTGTGTTTTTAAAGTTACAGGCTTGGCTCGTTTCGCTTTATTAGAGAAGGTTACAGCTCGTCAAGAATTAAGTGCAGAAGAAAAAGCAGAGTGGAAAAGAGTAGAGGAGAGAGTACACAAAATTTGCGAAGCAGCTCACGCTGCCGACCAACCTATTTTTATTGATGCTGAGGAAAGTTGGATACAGCAAGCGATTGACGATTTAGCTGATGCAAACATGGGGCGCTTTAACAAGCAAAAAGCTATTGTTTACAATACCTATCAATTGTATCGTCACGATAGAGTATCATTTTTAAAACAAACATTAGAAAAGGCAAAAGCTTCAGGATTCCATGTTGGCGCTAAGTTGGTACGCGGGGCATATATGGAAAAAGAAAGAAAACGTGCTGCAGAAAACAATTATCCTTCACCTATTAACGATACCAAAGAAAATACAGCTAGAGAATACAACACAGCAATTGATGTGTGTATCGAAAACCTTGCTATTATGGCTGTTTGTGCGGGTAGTCATAATGAAAAAAGTAGTTTGCATTTAGCAGATTTGATGGAGAAAAAAGGAATCGATAAAGCCGATAAACGTATTTATTTCTCTCAATTGCTGGGTATGAGCGATCATATTAGTTATAACCTTTCTTTGAATGGATACAATGTTGCCAAATATGTGCCTTATGGTCCAGTAAAAGAAGTATTGCCTTATTTAATTAGAAGAGCGCAAGAAAACACAAGTGTGAAAGGACAAACAGGCCGCGAACTTTCATTAATCATGAAAGAAAAGGCGAGGAGGAAAAAATAATTTCACAAATCGCTAAAATTATCCTGCTGAAAAACAATAGTTTACTTTTAACAGAAAAAAAACACGAAATATTTTTATAAAATTTTATTTCAATCAAAATCTTTTATTATCTTTGCACTCCCAATTTTAAAAGAGGGAACGTTCTTTAGGAAAAAATTAAAAGCCGAAGTAGCTCAGCTGGTAGAGCCACTGATTTGTAATCAGTAGGTCGGGGGTTCGAGTCCCTTCTTCGGCTCTTTTTTTATTGGTCAAACTGCTTAAATGTAGTGAGGGGAGATACCAGAGTGGCCAAATGGGACGGACTGTAAATCCGTTGCGAAAGCTTCGAAGGTTCGAATCCTTCTCTCCCCACGGAATGAATTTGAAATTTCAGATTTTAGATTCGGTTGAGTACAGGTTTAAATTTTATTTAAATCTACCATCTGAAATCATAAATCTAGAATTGACAAGCGAAAGTAGCTCAATTGGTAGAGCTCCAGCCTTCCAAGCTGGAGGTTGCGGGTTCGAGACCCGTCTTTCGCTCTTAGTTTAAACATCGTAAGGTGAATAAACAAAAGAGATTGTGAAGTTGAAACATAACCCTAGTGGTGCAAAAATCAAGGAGAATTTGCTTAGCGATTTTCCAGTTTTTGAGAGTCCCCAAAATTGAGGGACTTTTTGTGCTGAAAAAGGTTTGGTGTCGTTCTTTGGATTGTATTGAGTAGGTTAAAAACTGAAAAAGCAAGCAGAATTAGCTGTTGTAGCTCAGTGGTAGAGTACTTCCTTGGTAAGGAAGAGGTCGGCAGTTCAATCCTGCTCAACAGCTCAAAAAAAACGTGTTGAGAGGTTGTTCGTCTTAGGCGAGTTCAACTGCTCAAAACATTTGAGAGGTTATTTCGGGGAATATGCCGAAAAACAACTCAAGCAGACGATAAATTGCTTATATTTGCGACCCGTCTGAAAAAAATGTTTCAAATAAGAGAAATCTTTAATGAAACAAACGGAATTAGAAAGAGATAAATAGAAATAAATAAACAAAACAAAAAACAACAAATAAAGTTATGGCAAAAGAAAAATTCGATCGTTCCAAGCCGCATGTTAACATTGGAACAATTGGTCACGTTGACCACGGTAAAACAACATTAACTGCTGCAATCACTTCTGTATTAGCAGATTTAGGTTTCGCAGAAGTACGTGATTTCTCTTCAATCGACAACGCTCCTGAAGAAAAAGAACGTGGTATCACTATCAATACTTCTCACGTAGAGTATGCTACTGCTAACCGTCACTACGCTCACGTTGACTGTCCAGGTCACGCGGATTACGTTAAGAACATGGTTACTGGTGCTGCTCAAATGGACGGTGCTATCCTTGTAGTTGCTGCAACTGATGGTCCTATGCCTCAAACTCGTGAGCATATCCTTCTTGCTCGTCAAGTAGGTGTACCTAAAATCGTTGTTTTTATGAACAAGGTTGATATGGTTGAAGATCCTGAGTTATTAGAATTAGTTGAAATGGAAATCCGTGAATTATTATCATTCTACAAGTTTGATGGTGATAACACTCCAATCATCCAAGGTTCTGCTTTAGGTGGATTAAATAAAGATCCAAAATGGACTCCAAAAATTATGGAATTAATGGAAGCTGTTGATAATTTCATTCCAATTCCTCCACGTGAAAAAGAAAAACCATTCTTAATGCCAGTTGAAGACGTGTTCACTATCACAGGTCGTGGTACTGTTGCAACAGGTCGTATCGAAACAGGTGTTATCAACTCTGGTGATACTGTTGAGATCATGGGTATGCAAGAAGAGAAATTAACATCTACAGTTACAGGTGTTGAGATGTTCCGTAAAATCTTAGATTACGGTGAGGCTGGAGATAACGTAGGTTTATTATTACGTGGTATCGATAAGAAAGATATCCGTCGTGGTATGGTTATCGTTAAACCAAACTCTATCAAAGCTCACACTGATTTCAAAGCTGAGGTGTATATCTTGAAAAAAGAAGAAGGTGGACGTCACACTCCATTCCATAACAAATACCGTCCTCAATTCTACTTACGTACAACTGACGTAACTGGAGAAATTGAATTAGAAGCAGGACGCGAAATGGTTATGCCTGGTGATAACGTAACAATTACTGTTAAGTTAATTATGCCAGTTGCTATGGACAAAGGTTTACGTTTCGCTATCCGTGAGGGTGGTCGTACCGTAGGTGCTGGTCAGGTAACTGAAATCATCAAGTAATTATAATTTATAACAGCAAACGGCTTTCTACGGAAGGCCTTTTGCTGTTTAATAATACGGGTGTGGTGCAATGGTAGCATACCGGTCTCCAAAACCGTTGATGGGAGTTCGAATCTCTCCACCCGTGCTAGGAAACAAAAATTAAGAATGATGAATTCTTAATTAATAATTTTAAATTCTTAATTAAAAGAATTATGAGTAAGATAAAAACATATTTTGAAGAAACTACCAATGAGTTGGTACACAAAACTTCATGGCCAACTTGGGCTGAATTACAAAGCAGTGCAATTGTAGTTATGGTAGCTTCCATGATTATTGCATTATTTGTTTGGCTTATGGATACAGGCTTTAATTATGTAATGGAATTAGCTTATCAGTTTTTCAACGGTTTATAAAAATTTAGGCAATGGCTGAAAATACAAAAAGTGATACACTGGTGAGAAAATGGTACGTGGTTCGAGCTATCAGTGGTCAGGAAAAAAAAGTGAAACAATACATTGAACTAGAAATTAGTCGTCTTAATTTACAAGATTACGTTTCTCAAGTATTGATTCCTACTGAAAAAATTGTTCAAATCCGTAACGGAAAAAAGATTGCTAAAGAGCGTTCTTTTTATCCTGGTTATGTTCTTATTGAAGCTGCTTTAGTTGGGGAGATTCCTCACACTATTAAAAATATTACAGGCGTTATTGGTTTCTTGGGCGAAACAAAAGGTGGAGAACCAGTTCCAATGCGTATTTCTGAAGTTAATCGTATACTTGGAAAAGTAGATGAGTTAACAGAAGCAGAAGGTACTTTAAGCTACACATACGTTGTAGGTGAAAGTGTTAAAGTTATTAATGGTCCTTTCAATGGTTTCAACGGAATTATTGAAGAGATTAACGAAGAGAAGAAGAAAATTAAAGTTACAGTTAAGATTTTTGGTCGTAAAACTCCTGTGGAACTAGGTTTCGGAGAAGTTGAACGCGAATAACAACATTGCATGTTAGTAGTTCTAACATTTAATCGAGAGCGCTTTGCTGCTTCCAGACTTGATTAGATGAATTCTCAGAACAAAGGCAAGTAATAAACAAATAAAAACAAGAAAAATGGCAAAAGAATTATCAGCTATTGTAAAGCTACAAATCAAAGGAGGGGCAGCCAACCCATCACCTCCGATTGGACCTGCATTAGGTGCAAAAGGGGTAAACATCATGGAGTTTTGCAAGCAGTTCAATGCTCGTACGCAAGAACAACCTGGAAAAATATTACCTGTAATCATTAATGTTTACAGTGATAAATCGTTCGATTTCGTTATCAAACGTCCACCAGTTGCAGTACAAATATTGGAGCACGCAAAACTTAAAGGTGGATCAGCTGAAAGTAATCGTAAAAAAGTTGGATCAGTATCTTGGGATCAAGTACGCACAATTGCGGAAGACAAGATAGTAGATATGAACTGCTTTACAATTGAATCAGCGATGAGTATGGTTGCAGGAACTGCACGCAGTATGGGCGTTACAGTTACCGGCGAATCTCCTATTAAATAATTAATTATTATTGAACAATGAGCAAGGTATCAAAAAAGAGAAAAGTAGCTAATACAAAGTTCGACCAAAACAAGGTTTATTCCTTAGGTGAAGCTTCGAAGATTGTGAAAGATATCACAACCACTAAATTCGATTCTTCTGTTGATGTAGCTATCCGTTTGGGTGTTGACCCGCGTAAAGCAAATCAAATGGTTCGTGGAACTGTTACTTTACCACATGGTACCGGTAAAACGGTTCGCGTTTTAGCTTTAGTTACTCCTGATAAAGAGGCAGAAGCAAAAGCAGCAGGCGCGGATTTCGTAGGTTTGGACGAGTATATCGAAAAAATTAAAGGCGGTTGGACAGATATCGACGTAATCATTACTTTACCTCAAGTTATGGGTAAATTAGGTGCTTTAGGTCGTGTGTTAGGTCCTCGTGGTTTAATGCCAAATCCTAAAACCGGAACTGTAACCATGGATATTGGTAAAGCTGTTACCGAATCAAAAGGTGGTAAGATCGACTTTAAAGTTGACAAAGCTGGTATTATTCACGCTTCTGTTGGTAAAGTTTCATTTGACGCAAGCAAGCTTGAAGAAAATGCAAACGAATTAATCAACACTGTTGTGAAATTAAAACCATCGTCAGCTAAAGGAACTTACGTAAAAAGCGTGTTTATGTCAAGCACAATGAGTGCAGGCATCGCGGTTGAAACAAAGTCAATGGCTTAATCTTTAAAAAACAGTAAAAAATGAAAAAAGAAGAAAAAACATTAGTGATCAACGAACTAGTAGAAAAGTTGAATGCAAACAACAAAATCTACTTAGCTGATTGCTCTTCTTTATCTGTAGAAAAAGTTAACCAATTCAGAAGAGCATGTTTTGCAAAAAACGTATCTGTTTCTGTAGTTAAAAACACTTTGCTTGAAAAAGCATTGGAACAAGCTGCCGACAGTCGTTTAGTAGAACTTATTCCTGCATTAAAAGGTGCAACTGCACTAATTTTTACAGAAGTAGGAAATGCTCCTGCTAAGTTAATTAAGGAGTTCAGAGGAAAAGGTGATCGCCCTATTTTAAAAGGCGCTTACGTTGAAGAAACAATTTACATTGGCGATAACAACTTAGAAGCTCTTGCTAATATCAAGAGTAAAAATGAGCTTATCGGTGAAGTTATTGGATTACTTCAATCTCCAGCTCAACGTGTTATTTCTGCTCTACAAAACAACGCAGAGAAGAAAGAAGCGGCTTAATTGGAATACAGTTTAAGAAAAAATAGAACAAAACAAATTAATTAGTAATTTTTAAAATCAAATAAAATGGCAGATGTAAAAGCAATCGCTGAGCAGTTAGTAAGTTTAACTGTTAAAGAAGTGCAAGAATTAGCAACAGTATTAAAGGATGAGTATGGTATCGAACCAGCAGCAGCAGCAGTAGTTGTAGCAGCAGGTGGTGGCGGAGACGCTGCAGCGGCTAAAACTTCATTCGACGTAATGTTATTAGAAGCTGGTGCTGGTAAATTAGGTGTAGTTAAAGTTGTAAAAGACCTTACTGGACTTGGTTTAAAAGAAGCTAAAGATTTAGTTGACGGTGCTCCAAAAGCAGTAAAAGAAGGCATCTCTAAAGAAGAAGCTGAAGCTATCAAAAAAGCTCTTGAAGAAGCTGGTGCTAAAGTTGAAGTTAAGTAATTTCACACATAATTAACGGGTTTAGGTTTCTATTTTCATAGAGACCTATTCCCGTTTAATATTGAAAGAGATTTAAATTTTGTTTATAAAAAATGATAAAATTTAAATTACTTAAGAAGAGGTAAAACTCTTTAGTGCAGGTAGGGTAAGTTATTTTAGAATTCGTACAATTAAAACTTTTGTTTGTGCAAAAAAACGTGAAAAGCCAGAGATTAAATTTCTCTAAGAACAAATTCCCGATTGATTACCCAGATTTTTTGGATATTCAATTAAAGTCGTTCCAAGACTTTTTTCAACTGGAAACTACAGCTGAAAACCGCCAAAATGAAGGTTTGTTTAAGGTGTTTGCCGAAAACTTTCCTATTTCTGATGCGAGAAATAATTTCGTATTAGAATTTTTGGATTATTTCATTGATCCTCCTCGTTATGGGTTGGATGAGTGTATAGAAAGAGGCTTAACTCACAGTGTACCTCTTAAAGCAAAATTAAGACTATACTGTACAGATCCTGAGCATGAGGATTTCGAAACCATCGTGCAGGATGTATATTTGGGAACTATCCCATACATGACACCTAAAGGTTCATTCGTTATTAACGGAGCTGAACGTGTTATCGTGTCTCAATTGCACCGTTCACCAGGTGTTTTCTTTGGTCAAAGCCGTCACGCTAATGGTACTAAGTTGTACTCTGCCCGTGTTATCCCTTTCAAAGGTTCATGGATTGAGTTCGCTACCGACATCAACAACGTAATGTACGCTTACATCGATCGTAAGAAAAAATTACCTGTAACAACTTTATTACGTGCAATTGGATTTGAATCTGATAAATCAATTCTCGAAATATTTGGATTAGCTGATGAAGTGAAAGTTTCTAAAGCTGGTCTTAAGCGTGAAGTAGGGCGTAAGCTTGCTGCACGTGTGTTAAAAACTTGGATCGAAGATTTCGTAGATGAGGATACCGGAGAGGTAGTTTCTATCGAACGTAACGAGATCCTAATTGAGCGTGAAACTATTTTAGAAGAATTCCATGTTGATTTGATTGCTGATGCTGGTGTTAAAGCTATCATCCTTCACAAACAAGATGTAAATACTTCTGATTACGCTATTATTTACAATACTTTACAGAAAGATGCTACGAACTCTGAAAAAGAGGCAATCGAGCACATTTACCGTTTATTACGTAACGCTGAACCACCTGATGAGGAAACAGCTCGTAGCGTAATCGATAAATTATTCTTCTCTGATAAACGTTATGATTTAGGTGAAGTAGGTCGTTACCGTATTAACAAAAAGTTAGGTATCGATACACCATCTAATGTTCGTGTATTAACTAAAGAAGATATTATCTTAATCATTAAGTACCTTATTGAGTTAATTAACTCTAAGACTGATGTGGATGATATCGATCATTTAAGTAATCGTCGTGTTCGTACAGTTGGAGAACAATTGTATGCACAATTCGGTGTAGGTCTGGCTCGTATGGCTCGTACTATTCGTGAACGTATGAACGTTCGTGATAACGAGGTATTTACTCCAACCGATTTGATTAATGCTAAAACATTATCTTCAGTTATCAATTCTTTCTTCGGAACAAATCAGTTATCTCAATTCATGGATCAAACCAATCCATTAGCTGAAATAACTCATAAGCGTCGTCTTTCGGCACTAGGGCCAGGAGGTCTAAGTCGTGAGCGTGCTGGTTTCGAGGTGCGTGACGTTCATTACACTCATTACGGACGTTTGTGTACAATTGAAACTCCTGAGGGACCAAACATTGGTTTGATTTCTTCATTGTGTGTTTACGCAAAAGTTAACAAATTAGGTTTCATCGAAACTCCATACCGTTCAGTTACTAATTCTAAAGTGGATGTAAATAAGGAAATTATTTACTTAACTGCTGAAGAAGAAGACTTGAAAAACATTGCGCAAGCAAATGAGGACATGGATGATAAAGGGAAATTAACTGGTGGAAAAGTGAAGGCTCGTTACGAAGGTGACTTCCCAATCTTAGAACCAGAGAAAATCCATTTAATGGACGTTTCTCCTAATCAAATTGCTTCTATCGCGGCTTCATTGATTCCGTTCTTAGAGCATGATGATGCTAACCGTGCCTTGATGGGATCTAACATGCAACGTCAAGCAGTTCCATTAATGCGTCCACAAGCACCAATCGTTGGTACTGGTATCGAAGCAACTGTTGCTCGCGATTCACGTGTATTAATTAATGCTGAAGGCGAAGGAGTTGTTGAATATGTTGATGCTAATGAAATTGTTATTCACTACAACCGTTCAGAAGATGAGCGTTTAATTAGTTTTGAAGGCGATTTAAAATCATACAAATTAACTAAGTTCAAGAAAACTAACCAAAGTACTTGTATGAACTTAAGACCAATCGTTAGAAAAGGCGAGAAGGTTTCTAAGGGACAAGTATTATGCGAAGGTTATGCTACAGAAGGTGGAGAATTAGCATTGGGTCGTAACTTAAAAGTTGCGTTCATGCCTTGGAAAGGTTATAACTTTGAGGATGCAATTGTTCTTTCTGAGAAAATTATCCGCGATGATATCTTTACAAGTATTCACATCGATGAGTATACATTAGAAGTACGTGACACAAAACGTGGTTTAGAAGAATTAACTTCTGATATTCCTAACGTAAGTGAAGATGCTACTAAAGATCTTGATGCAAACGGATTAATTCGTATTGGTGCTGAGGTTAAAGAAGGTGATATCTTAATTGGAAAAATTACTCCTAAAGGAGAAACTGATCCTTCACCAGAAGAGAAGTTATTACGCGCAATCTTTGGTGACAAAGCAGGTGATGTAAAAGATGCTTCTTTAAAATTACCTCCATCTGCTAAAGGTATCGTAATCGACAAGCGTTTATTCGCTCGTGCTATTAAAGATAAAAAAGCTAAAACTGAAGAGAAAGTTTTATTAGAAAAATTAGATAAGGATCACGCAACTGACCTAGCTGATTTGAAAAATAAATTAATCGATAAGTTATTTGTTTTAGTTAATGGTAAAACTTCACAAGGTGTTACTAATAGCTTAAGAGAAGATTTAATTCCTAAAGGAACTAAGTTCACTCAAAAATTATTAGAGAAAATTGATTACACTGAAGTTAATCCAACTAACTGGACAACTGATACTGATAAAAACGGTGCAATCAGAATGTTGTTGCACAACTTCATGATTCGTTACAACGATTTATTAGGACAGTACAAACGTCATAAATTCCAATTAACAGTTGGTGATGAACTACCTGCAGGTATTGTGCAATTAGCTAAAGTTTACATCGCTCAAAAACGTAAGTTAAAAGTAGGTGATAAGATGGCTGGTCGTCATGGTAACAAAGGTATCGTTGCTAAAATTGTTAAGGATGAAGAAATGCCATTCTTATCTGATGGAACACCGGTTGATATCGTGTTAAATCCATTAGGTGTACCTTCTCGTATGAACATCGGTCAAATTTATGAGACTGTGTTAGGTTGGGCAGGACAAAAATTAGGAATGAAGTTCGCAACACCAATCTTTGATGGTGCTGAGGCAGAAGATTTAGATAAGTGGGCTGAAAAAGCTGGTATCCCTCAATATGGTAAAACATACTTAATTGATGGTGGTACAGGTGAAGCATTTGATCAACCGGCTACAGTAGGTATTATTTACATGCTGAAATTAGGTCACATGGTTGATGATAAGATGCATGCTCGTTCTATCGGACCTTACTCTCTTATCACACAACAACCATTGGGTGGTAAAGCACAGTTCGGTGGTCAGCGTTTTGGTGAGATGGAGGTTTGGGCATTGGAAGCTTTCGGTGCAGCAAACATTCTTCAAGAAATGCTTACTATTAAATCGGATGATGTTGTTGGACGTGCTAAAGCTTACGAAGCAATTGTTAAAGGTGAAAATATGCCAACTCCTGGTATACCAGAATCTTTCAACGTATTGTTGCATGAGTTAAGAGGTCTTGCATTAGACGTATCATTAGACTAAAGGATGTTAGATATAAGATGTTAGATTTAGGATATACTTAAATCTAACATCTAAAATCATACATCTGAAATTATTAATAATTGTAAATAAACTAAACACAACAATATGGCTTTTAGAAAAGAATCGAAATTAAAATCGAACTTTACAAAAATTACCATCAGCCTTGCTGCACCAGAAGCGATTTTAAATCGTTCAAGTGGAGAAGTGTTGAAGCCTGAGACAATTAACTATCGTACTTACAAGCCTGAAAGAGATGGTTTGTTTTGCGAGCGTATATTTGGACCAGTAAAAGATTACGAATGTCATTGTGGTAAATACAAGCGTATTCGTTACAAAGGAATTATTTGCGACCGTTGCGGTGTTGAAGTTACTGAAAAGAAAGTTCGTCGCGAACGTATGGGACACATCAATCTTGTTGTGCCTGTTGCTCATATCTGGTATTTCCGTTCGTTACCGAATAAAATCGGTTACATTTTAGGTTTACCAACTAAAAAATTAGACATGATTATTTACTACGAGCGTTACGTAGTAATTAATGCAGGTGGAGCAGGAGAGAGAGTTACTTACTTAGATTTTTTAACAGAAGAAGAGTATTTAGATATCATCGATTCTTTACCAAAAGAAAATCAATTATTAGACGATTCAGATCCTAATAAGTTCATCGCTAAGATGGGTGCTGAAGCATTAAACGATTTATTAAGTCGTTTAGATTTAGATACTCTTTCTTTCGAGTTACGTCATAAAGCAAATAACGAAACATCTCAACAACGTAAAAACGAAGCGTTAAAACGTCTTCAAGTTATTGAGGCTTTCCGTCATGCTAACGGGCATGTTGAAAATCGTCCTGAGTGGATGATTGTGAAAGTTGTTCCAGTTATTCCACCAGAATTGCGTCCGCTAGTTCCACTAGATGGAGGTCGTTTCGCTACGTCTGATTTAAATGACTTATACCGTCGTGTTATCATTCGTAACAATCGTTTAAAGCGTTTAATCGAAATCAAAGCTCCAGATGTAATCTTACGTAACGAAAAGCGTATGTTACAAGAAGCTGTTGATTCATTGTTCGACAACTCTCGTAAAGCTAATGCAGTTAAAACTGAAAGTAACCGTGCTTTAAAATCATTATCTGATTCATTAAAGGGTAAGCAAGGTAGATTCCGTCAAAACTTATTAGGTAAGCGTGTTGATTACTCGGCTCGTTCGGTAATTGTTGTAGGACCTGAAATGAAATTACACGAGTGTGGTTTACCAAAAGAAATGGCTGCAGAGCTTTTCAAACCATTTATCATTCGTAAATTAATTGAAAGAGGTATCGTTAAAACGGTTAAATCTGCAAAGAAAATTGTAGACCGTAAAGAACCAATTGTTTGGGATATTTTAGAAAATGTATTAAAAGGACATCCAGTTTTATTAAACCGTGCCCCTACATTACATAGATTAGGTATTCAAGCATTCCAACCAAAATTAATCGAAGGAAAAGCAATTCAGTTACATCCATTAGTTTGTACTGCGTTCAACGCCGATTTCGATGGTGATCAAATGGCAGTTCATTTACCATTAGGTAATGCTGCAATTCTTGAAGCACAAATTTTGATGTTGGCATCTCATAACATTCTTAACCCTTCTAACGGTGCACCAGTTGCAGTACCTTCTCAGGACATGGTTCTTGGATTGTACTACTTAACTAAAGGAAAAAGAAACTTACCTAACGATGTAGTTAAAGGTGAAGGTATGACTTTCTATTCTGCAGAAGAGGTTGTTATTGCATTAAACGAAAAGCGTGTTGATTTACATGCAATGATTAAAGTACGTATTAAAAACGCAGTTGAAGGTGATAACCTTGTAACTAAAGTTATTGATACTACTGTTGGTCGTGTATTGTTTAATCAAGTTGTGCCTTTCGAGGTTGGTTATATCAACGAATTATTAACTAAGAAATCGTTAAGAGATATTATCGGTTTCGTAGTTAAGAAAACAGGTATGGCTAAAACAGCTAAGTTCCTTGATGATATTAAGGATCTAGGATTTAAGACTGCATTCCGCGGAGGTTTATCATTTAACTTAGGTGATATCCAAATTCCTGCAGAAAAAGCTACTTTAATTGCTGATGCTAACGAGCAAGTTGTTGAGGTAATGGCAAACTATAACATGGGTTTCATTACTAACAATGAGCGTTACAACCAAATCATTGATATTTGGACACATACTAACTCAAAGGTTACTAAAAAAGTATTAGATAACTTAAGCAGCGATAAGCAAGGTTTCAACTCTGTTTACATGATGCTTGATTCTGGTGCTCGTGGATCTAAAGAACAAATTAAACAGTTGAGCGGTATGCGTGGATTGATGGCTAAGCCTCAAAAAGCGGGTAGTTCAGGTTCGGAGATTATCGAGAACCCGGTATTATCAAATTTCCGTGAAGGTTTATCTATCTTAGAATACTTTATTTCTACCCATGGTGCTCGTAAAGGTTTAGCGGATACGGCGTTAAAAACTGCCGATGCAGGTTACTTAACGCGTCGTTTAGTTGACGTTGCTCAAGACGTTATCATTACTGAAGCTGATTGTGGTACATTGCGTGGATTAACTTGTGCAGCGTTAAAGAAAAACGATGAAGAAGTTGAATCATTACACGATAGAATTTTAGGACGTGTTTCATTAAACGATATCTATCACCCAATAACAGGAGAAATCCTTGCTAATGCTGGTGACATGGTTGACGAAAAAATTGCTGAAGCAGTTAAAAAATCGCCAATCGAAAGTATTGAAATCCGTTCAGTATTAACGTGTGAGTCTCGTCAAGGTGTTTGTTCAAAATGCTACGGACGTAACTTGGCAAATGGTCGCTTAGTTCAATTAGGTGAAGCTGTTGGTGTTATTGCAGCACAGTCAATCGGTGAGCCAGGTACACAGTTAACATTACGTACTTTCCACGTGGGTGGTACTGCATCTAATACTGCAGTATCTTCTACAGTACTTGCTAAACATGATGGTATAGCTGAAATCGATGAATTAAGAACTGTTGAGCGTGTAAACGCTGAAGGTAAAAAAGTAAATGTTGTTATTGGTCGTTCTACTGAGGTTCGTATCGTTGATGTGAATACAGGAATTACTTTAACTACAGGAAACATTCCTTACGGTTCTCAATTGTACATCAAACCAGGTGCTACTGTTAAGAAAGGTGAGTTGATTTGTGAGTGGGATCCATACAATGCTGTTATCGTTTCTGAGTTTGGGGGTAAAATCGAATTCGAATCAATCAAAGAAAACATCACTTTCCGCGAGGAGTCTGATGAGCAAACAGGATTTAAAGAGAAGGTAATTATTGAAAGTAAAGATAAGATGTTGAGTCCAATGATTAAGATTATTGGTAAAACAGGCGATATCTTAAAATCATACAACATTCCAGTTGGTGCACACATCATCGTTGCAGAAGATGCGAAAATTGAACCAGGTCAAATCTTAGTTAAGATACCTCGTGTTACTGGTAAAACAGGTGATATCACTGGTGGTTTACCTCGTGTAACTGAGTTATTTGAAGCTCGTAACCCAAGTAGCCCTGCTGTGGTTGCTGAAATTGACGGTATCGTTACTTTCGGTAAAACTAAGCGTGGTAACCGTGAGGTTATGGTTGAAGCTAAAACTGGCGAAAAACGTACTTACTTAGTTCCACTTTCTAAACATATCTTAATTCAAGAAAATGATTTCGTGAAAGCTGGTGATTCTTTATCTGACGGTGCTATTAGCCCTGGTGATATCTTATCTATCAAAGGACCAACTTCAGTACAAGAATACATTGTAAATGAAATTCAAGAGGTTTACCGTTTACAAGGACAAAAATTAAATGATAAACATTTCGAAACTATTGTGCGTCAAATGATGCGTAAGGTTGAGATTGTTGATGCAGGTGATTCAATCTTCTTAGAAAAACAAATCATTAACAAAGGTGATTTTATGACTGAGAACGATAACCTATACGGTAAAAAAGTAATTACTGATATCGGAGATTCTGATGAAGTGAAAGCTGGGCAAATTGTTACTGCACGTAGATTACGTGATATTAACTCAAGCTTAAAGCGTAAGGCAATGAAGTTAGTTGAGTCAAGAGATGCAGTTCCTGCAACTTCTGAATCAATCCTTCAAGGTATTACACGTGCATCGTTACAAACTAGTAGTTGGATTTCTGCGGCATCGTTCCAGGAAACAACAAAAGTGTTGAACGAAGCAGCTGTACACGGAAAAGTAGATTTCTTGAAAGGATTAAAAGAAAACGTAATTGTTGGACATTTAATTCCTGCAGGTACAGGTTTACGCGACTACGAAAAAATAGTAGTAGGTTCAAAAGACGAGTACGAAGCGTTAATGGCTTCTAAAGCTGAGAGCGTTGATGTAGAGTAGCCTTCGAGGGCCTCAGGCTACAATACTTAATAATTTAAAAGCCCCGTGCATGTAAAGTGTACGGGGTTTTTTGTTGATGTTTTTTTGAAAAAAACGCTTAATTTTCTTACATTTGTAGGAAAACAGGGGATTATGAAATATATTTTTTTACCTTTTTTCCTATTAATAAATTTTGTAGTTTTTGCACAGCCAGCTAATAATAACTATGCTTCTGCTACTGATGTTAGTTCACTAATAAGTTCATGTTCTGCTAATGCTGCATATACTACTGTCGCTGCAACAAATGATAACAATCCAGGTTCATGTTGGAATACAACTGGTGGAAGTAATGTATGGTTTAGTTTTGTGGCAACAACAACACAATTAAATACCCAACTTTTCACAGGTGGAGCAGAAGGAACAATGCAATATGCATATATGGCATTGTGGGAAAGTGATGGAACAACGCAGTTAGGTTGTGTAACTTATACATCGCAATATTCTGATTTAGAATTAAGCACAGTAGGGCTAACGATTGGGAATACTTATTACATTTCAGTTGATAATCATAATGGATCAGCAGGCTATAGAGGAACTTTTAAATTGTGTTTGCAAGATGCTGCAACCTATGATTATTATGAAGGAGCAATAGATGTTTCCTCTTTACTAAATTCATGTAGTGCAAATGCAGCTTATACAACAGTGCAGGCCACCAATGATAAAGCTCCAGGTTCATGTTGGAACACAACTGGTGGAAGTAATAGATGGTTTAAGTTTGTAGCAACAACAACACAATTAAATGCCCAGCTTTTCACAGGCGGAGCAGAAGGAACGATGCAATTTCCTTATATGGCACTGTGGGCAAGTGATGGTACTTCACAGTTAGGTTGTGTAACTTATACATCGCAATACTCAGATTTAAATTTGAGTTTGACTGGATTAACTATTGGAAATACATATTACATTTCCGTTGATAATCATAATGGTTCATCAGGTTATAGGGGATCATTTAAACTTTGTTTGCAGGATGTTGCTACATATGATTATTATGAAGCTGCAATGGATATAAGTTCAATAATTAATTCATGTAGTGCAAATGCAGCTTATACAATAGAACAAGCAACGAATGATAAGAATCCCGGTTCATGTTGGAATACAACTGGGGGTAGTAATAGATGGTTTAAGTTTGTGGCTACATCAACACAAATTAATGCTCAACTATTTACAGGTGGAGCAGAGGGAACAATGCAATATCCTTATTTGGCTTTATGGGCGAGTGATGGTACCACACAGTTAGGATGTGTTACCTATACATCGCAATACTCGGATTTAAATTTGAGCTTGACAGGATTAACCATTGGAAATACATATTACATTTCAGTTGATAATCATAATGGTTCATCAGGTTATAGGGGATCATTTAAACTTTGTTTGCAGGATGTTGCTACATATGATTATTATGAAGCTGCAATGGATATAAGTTCAATTATTAATTCGTGTAGTGCAAATGCAGCTTATACAACTGAACAAGCAACGAATGATAAGAATCCAGGTTCATGTTGGAATACAACAGGGGGCAGCAACAGATGGTTTAAGTTTGTGGCAACAACAACACAAATTAATGCTCAATTATTCACAGGGGGAGCAGAAGGAACGATGCAATTTCCTTATATGGCTCTGTGGGCAAGTAATGGTACTACACAGTTAGGTTGTGTAAATTATACATCTCAATATTCTGATTTGGAATTGAGTATACCTGGATTAACAATAGGCGATACTTATTATATTTCAGTTGATAATCATAATGGATCATCAGGATATAGAGGAACATTTAAATTATGTTTGCAAGATGCTGTCACCTATGATTATTATGAAGGTGCGGTTAATGTTTCTTCAATTATTAATTCTTGCTCTTCGCTTGCAGCTTATACTACATCTCAAGCAACCAGTGATAAAAATCCAGGTTCATGTTGGAATACAACAGGAGGAAGTAACAGATGGTTTAAATTTGTAGCTACAACAACGCAAATTAACGCTCAATTATTCACAGGTGGTTCGGAAGGTACCATGCAATATCCTTATATGGCAATATGGGCAAGTGATGGTACTACCCAGTTAGGTTGTGTAAATTATACATCTCAATATTCTGATTTGGAATTGAGTATACCTGGATTAACAATCGGCAATACTTATTACATATCAGTAGATAATCATAATGGATCAAGTGGCTATAGAGGAACCTTTACTTTATGTTTGCAAGATATAGTCTCATATGATTATTATGAGGGCGCAGTGTTGTTGAATGATTTAAATAATTATTGTTCTTCCGATGCGGCCTATACTACCGCTCAAGCAACCAATGATAAGAATCCAGGGTCATGCTGGAATACAACAGGTGGAAGTAATAGGTGGTTTAAATTTGTAGCAACAACAACCCAAATTAAGGTGCAAGTAAAAACAGGTGGTTCGGAAGGCACTATTCAATATGCGTATTCTGCTCTCTGGGAATCAAATGGTACAACACAATTAGCGTGTGTTAATTATTCTTCTCAATATTCGGATTTAGAAATGAGTTATAATAATCTAACTATAGGAAACACTTATTATGTTTCGGTTGATAATCATAATGGTTCAACTGGATATAGAGGAACATTTACAATGTGTATTAATGATAAAGCTGATTATGATTTTTATGAAGCTGCTGAAGAACTTACAAACCTAAATAATTATTGCTCGTCAAATGCTGCATATACAACAGTGCTTGCAACAAAAGATAAAAATCATGGCTCCTGTTGGAACACGGTTGGTAGTAGTAATCGTTGGTTTAAATTTACTGCAAGTGCCACTAATGCAACCATTCAATTAAAAACAGGTGGAGCAGAAGGAACGTTGCAATACCCGTATTTAGCCTTATGGCAAAGCAATGGTACAACACAGATAGTATGCGCTAATTACACTTCTCAGTATAGTGACTTAACAATTTCAACTGTTGTTTTGGTTCCTGGAACAGACTATTATTTTTCTGTAGATAATCATAATGGTTCAACTGGCTATAGAGGAACCTTTACAATTTGCATTGATAATGTTGACCAAGATTATTATTCCTTGGCAAGTGGAGACTGGAAAACGATTGGCAATTGGTCGAACACATGTCATACCTGCGGGGCATCAGCGGGAACACCAGATATAGGTGATGTAGTATATATTCAAGGGCACGCAATGACACTTAATTCAAGTGTTAGTGTTGCGGAGTTGAATTTGACAGGTAATGACGCCGCAACTTCACTTACAATTGATAATAGTACTTTAACTGTAACTGGAATAACCCGCCTAACTAGTGCTAATAACTTTGATAATTCGCTTGTATTGCAAAATTCTGGAGACTTAACAATATCTAATGATTTAACTTTAACTCGCTCAGGCGGAGCAAATGTTTTTGATATCACGGCTGGAAGCGGTTCCATTGTTAGTGTTGGCCGAGATTTGATTGTAGTGTCAAGTGGAGGTAGCGCAACAACTAATAATTTTACTTTTAATGGAACATCATCGCTTAATGTAACAAGAGATGTTTTATTAGGAAATACGGGCGGTGTTAAAAGCGTTTTTACATTCAATAATACTTCAAGTTTAAATGTTACAAGAGATTTGGCTTTCTCCGCAACAGCTGCTAATAAACTTGAAATGATATTTAACAATACAAGTTCACTTAATTTATATAGACATTTAACTAAATCGGGAGGGTTTGGCTTACTTACATTTAATACTGGAACTAACCTTAATTTATTAGGTTCAGTTTATCAGCAAAATGTAGCTGGCACAACTGGCTCTGGCGGCGACATATTTACCTTTGCTAATATAACAGTAAACAATACCAAAATTACTACACCACAAATTACTCTTACTGGACCAGTCTCAGTAAGTGGAACCTTTACTCACACAAAAGGTGTTATAAAAACTACTTCAACTAACATTCTTAATTTAACTACATCTAATTTACCAAGCATTGGCAGCAGTACCGCATATATTGATGGGCCTTTAAATGCAATTGTTGCAGCAAGTGGCGCTACTACTGTTAATTTGCCAATCGGGAAAGGAACAAATTATCGCCCAGCAGTATTGTTCACTAATCATTCTGATGCAAGTTCTGTTACCTACACTGGAGAACTTGTTGCGTCGTCTCCATCGGCTTTAGGATATACTCTGCCAGGCTCTATTGAGAGAGTTTCTTATGTTAGATATTGGCAAATAGACAGGTCAGCAGTAGCAAACTTTACAAGCGCTATGGTTCGTTTATATTATAATACAGATGATGGAGTTACTGATTTCACAAACCTTACAGTAGCTAAAAATATTGGAGCAGGTACTACTTGGAACGATATAACTGGAACAGCAACAGGCAACAACTCAGGAAGTATTTTGTCAGGGGCTTTTGCATCATTTAGTAAGTTTACTCTTGCTAATAAAACTGCAGGCTCTAATCCGTTACCAATAGAATTAATTAGCTTCACTGGAGAAAAATGTGATGAAGATGTATGCTTAAGTTGGACAACCGCAAGTGAAATTAATAATGACAGATTTGAAATAGAAAGAAGTGCAAATGGTGAAGATTTTTCTGTTATTGCAAGCCACGATTCAAAAGCAACTAATGGAACAAGTAATGTTAATTTGAATTATAATTTTGTTGACTCAAATCCATTAGAAGGATTATCTTACTATAGATTAAATCAGTTTGATTTTAATGGTGAAAACGAGTATAGTAACATTGTTTCAATTGAAAGTAAAAATGAATTGGAAAATGAGTTAACGGTTTTTCCGAATCCAAGTAATGGGTTATTTACCGTGGATTGTTCTTCTTTTAGCACAAAGGAAATCAAACTTGTTATCACTGATTTGTTGGGAAGAAAATTTATTGATATGAATATTTCTGAAGGAGAACTAAATGAAGGTAGATACGAGTTTAATTTGTTTAATAAACTTAATTCTGGTGTATATTTTATTGAAGTAACATCAGGCAGCAAAACAATCGGCACGAAGTTAATTTTGAATTAACAAAAACAAGTGGGAAATCATTTATTTCTTAAAATGGAAAAATTCATTTGATAAAAAATTTTTTTGTCATGAAAAAGCCGAAAGTAATAACTATAATTTTAGTGTCTATATTGCCTGTATTATTATTGGTAGCAGGGCGTTTATTAAAATGGTATGTGATTTATACTTTACCTACTACATCAATGGATCCTAATTACAAGGTGGATGATATTCTCATTGGTTCTTCTTTGCTAAGTGTGAAACGTGGAGATGTGGTTAGTTACAAGCCTAATCCACTTCAAGGGGAAAACGTTGGTAACCTCGACTATCTTTGCAGAATTGTTGCAGAAGGTGGAGATACCTTAGAGTTAAGAAACAGTATGTTATATGTAAATGGAAAAATGAATGACGATACTTTAAATCTTTCTTATTTATTTGTTATTAAAAATTTCGTTGCACATTCGAGGTTTACAAAATATCAAACAAGCCGTAAGATTTTTTACAATATGTATGATTCACTATTATTTAATGGTTCTTATAGTGAAATAAAAGCTTTGGGAATTACTTCCGATTTCTATCGGATTCAAGATGTAGGATATCCAATTTTTAGGCAAAACAATGCTAACGACAGTATTTGGACAACAAACAATATGGGGCCAATTGTTGTACCCGAGAATAATTATTTTCTAATTGGAGATAACAGAAGTAATTCGGCCGATTCAAGAGTTAGAGGCTTTGTTCCAAAGGAAAAAATTGTGGCTAGGATAATAAATTAGGGTAACATTAAGTGTTTTACCTATTAAAAAAGTACAGCAACAAAATTTCACTCGAATAAAATCTTAGCTAAAATTATAACAGCCAATATTAAAATCTACCTCACCACTGTAACATGCCCAACCTTAGTAAATTTATTTCCCGAATAACTCTCTGCAATTATTTTGTATACATATACATCTTGCTGTACTAAATCATTCTTGTAAGTGCCGTTCCAAGTTGTATCCAAATCTTTGGCTTCAAATATTTTTTGTCCCCAACGGTCGAATACCCAAATTTGAATTTTTTTAATTCCAAATCCTTGAGGTTTCCAGCCTTCATTAACATTGTCATCGTTAGGGCTTAGGGCACTTGGCACATACAATGCGTACTCTTGCGATACTTCAATAGTTACCGTATCAGCAGATGTACATCCAAATTGATTGGTTGCTGTTAAAATGTAAGTTGTAGTTTCGAGCGGAGAAGCAGTTGGACTTAAACAATTGGTGCAATTTAATGTTGAACCGTTTAGCCAATTGTATGTTGTTGCGCTGCTAAAGCCATTTAAAATAACTACGTCTTCAACATCAATAGTTGTGTCGTTTCCTGCATAAACAGTAGGTAATGGATTTACTACAATTCTTACCGTATCTTTTTCGTCGCACAATCCATTGTAAGAAGCAGTTAAAACATAATCTGTAGTAACAAATGGCATTGCGGTTGTAAATCCATTATTAGGAGTAGCTAGTCCAAATGTTGGTGACCAAGAGTAAGTTTGCCCACCCGAACCTAATAGAGTTACCATTTGTCCAAAACAAATGGTATCGTTTAAACCAGCATTAGGTGTAATTTTTGGAAGAACAGTTACATCTACCATTGCGCTATTATTACAACCATTTGTTGTTCCAATTACAGTATAGGTTGTGGTGGTTGTAGGATAAACACTTACTGAAGTGTTATTTGGAGGATCTATAGATGTGAAATTTGTATTTGGTGCCCAGCATAAGTACTAGCTCCAGTTGCTGTAACCGTTGCAGATTCTCCTTCACATATAGTAACACTATTTGGAGTTAAACTAATAACAGGTTCTGGTGTTACAGTGATTGTTATGGTGTTTGTTCCTGAACAAGTTGCTGTTGATCCTACTACACTGTATGTTGCAGTTGTATTTGGGTTAGCAATTACACTTGCTCCTGTTGAACTACTTAATGTTGCAGCAGGAGTCCAAACATAAGTGTCTGCGCCACTTGCATTTATTGTTGAAGTATTACCCGAACACAAGTTAGTTGTTGTTGCGTTTAAGTTAATAGTAAGAGGAGGTAACAAAGTAACGGTTACCGTTGTGTCTCCTAAACACGTTCCATCACTTCCACTGATTGTGTATATAGTGGTTGCAATTGGGTTAGCAATAACATTTGCCCCGCTTGTAGTGTTTAATCCCGCGGCTGGCGACCAAGTGTAGGTTGTAGCGCCTGATGCACTTAGGTTGGCTGAGAAGCCTGGGCAAATAGATGCAGGTGCAGCATTAATAGTTACTCTGATTGTATTTACTGTAATTGTGGAAGATGCATTACCACAAGAGTTGGTTTCTGTTAAAGTTATATTACCTCCAGCTGTTCCAAAATTAGCTGTAGCAGCATTTGTTGCTGCGCCTGAAGCAATTGTAATTCCGCCAGTTGTTGTCCAAGCATAAGTTGAGCCTGCATTGTTTGCTACTGAGTAACTAATACCTGTTGCGTTTTCACACACAGATAAAATTCCTGTTATTGTTGGTGTAATAGGAGCAGGTGTTACACTAACAGCAAGTGGAGTTGAACTTGCATTACCACATGCTGCAGTTTCTGTTACACTTACATTTCCACCAGTAGCTCCAAAACTTACTGTGATTGAATTTGTACCTTGACCACTAACAATTGTTGCACCTACAGGAACGGTCCAGTTATAAGTAGATCCAACATTATTTGTAACTGTATAAGTAACATTTGTTCCAGCGCACACAGGCGAAGGGCCTGCAACAACTGGTGCAGTTGGAGGTGGAATTAATAAATATTGTTGTTGGAATTCACCAAAGCCACAGGCATTGGTTTCTCTAATAGTTATAAATCCAGCAGTTGTTCCAAAATTAATTGTTGCAGTATTTGTGCCTTGGCCACTTGTAATGGTTGCATCACCAGTAACTGTCCATAAATAAGTACTTCCAATATTATTTGTTACCGAGTAAGTTTCTGCACTTGCATTTTCACAAACAATAAAATCTCCAACCAAAGTTGGAACTATTGGAGCATTAATAATTGTTACGGTAAATGTTGAAGTTGTTCCTGTACCACAGGTTGAATTTTCTACTACACTAATTACTCCACCAGTTGATGCAGTCCAATCTACTGAAATAGTATTCATATCAATTGGAGTACTTGTAATAACTGCACCAGCGGGCACTGTCCAAGTGTATGTGCTGCCAACATTATTTGTAACGCTGTATAAAGTTGTTGAGCCTGCACACACTGCTAAATCTCCTGTAATTGGAGGTGTAGTAGGAGTATTACTTACTGCAACAGTTTGTAAATCACTGCCAGTTCCGCAGCCTGTAGTTTCTGTTAAACTAACATCGCCACCAGTTGCACCAAAATTTACTGTGATTGTATTTGTTCCTTGTCCGCTTGCAATGGTAGCTCCCGCAGGAACTGTCCAAGCATATGTAGAACCTGTTGAACTTACACTATATGTAATAGCCGTTGCATTAGGGCAAACAGCAGCTGGACCAACAATTACTGGCGTAATTGGAGTACTAGTAACAGTAACTGCTAATGTTGCATTTGCAGTTCCACAACTTGCAGTTTCTGTAACAGCAACATTTCCACCAGTTGCACCAAAATCAACTGTAATACTATTTGTTCCTTGCCCCGCTGTGATGGTAGCGCCCGCAGGCACCGTCCATGCATAAGTTGAGCCACTAACATTTGGAACAGAATAAGTAACACCCGTTGCATTAGGACACTCAGAATTACTACCTGTTATTGGGCCAGTTGTAACAACACTTGAAACAGTAACTGTAACGCTTACAGTTGTAACACCTGGGCAACCTGGGGAAGTAACAACATAGGTTGATGTTGCAGCTGGAGTAACGGTAATTGTATTTGTTGTTGCGGTAAATCCAGAAGGACCTGTCCACGAATAACTCGCTCCTCCTGATGCGGTAAGTGTTGTTGATGCTCCTGGGCAAATAGTTGGATTGGTAGGAGTAACAGAAATATTTACTAGCGGATTAATTGTAACCGTAATAGGTTGTACAATAAAACAAGTAGGATCTGTTGAGTCTTCAACACGAACAAAATAAGTTCCGCTTGCAGAAACAGTTGAAGAACCAAGTGGATTTGCATCCGCAGTTGCATCTGCATTTGTAGCATGATAAGTTAGTAGTGCAGTACCTGTTCCTGATACTGCAGAAGCTAAATTTATGGTAGAAGGGGCGCAAACAGCAGCGGGATTCGTAATGGTTGCTGTTGGCGGTGTACATCCACTGCACGGACTTACTGTTACTGTAACACCTTCTGTATAAGTAGGACAACCTGGGTTCGAATTCGAAACAGTTAAATCATAAGTTGTTGTATTAGCAGGGCAAACAGTTGGAGTTAATGTATTTGAGTTGGTCATGTTTGTTGTTGGTGACCATGTGTATGTTGCAGGTCCAGTAATAGCAGGGTCATCAAAAGAAATGCTCCAACCGCTTAATGTACCAACTCCAATTCCAATTGCCCCAGCATCAAATGAAAGTGTCCAAACACCATTGGGGTTGCAGCCATTTAATCCCGACATCGGTTCGCTAGGATTCCAAGTCCCACCATTTGGGAATCCTCCACCAAAAGCAGAGCCTCCAACAGGAACAAAGGTGGTGTTATTATAATTTCCAGTTGCTGTGCCGGCAGGAACCAAGATGATGTTGCATCCGCCAGGAGCAGTTAATGTTACCTCAAAACCACTTGTGTTTAATGCACAAGAAGAGCCAAAAGCCAATGGTACCGCCATTACAAGGGCAGCCACCAAAATTAGAGCAGAATGAATTTCCCGAAAAATTGAAACCGTTAATTACAACTTCGGTAATTGTTCCATTTGTAATACTAGTTGTATTTAAACCTTGTACATTAATGTTTACACTCGCACTTCCACCAGTTACTAAATCAAACTCATTGTTTTCAGAAGTTGGAGTTGATGCTGGGCTAATTACTTCAACTGCTGTTGCTGTAATGTTTGCACAATCTCCAGTACACACAGTAGCTGGTGTTGCTGTAATATTTACATCAAACTCAGGAGGTAAAACAGTAATAGTAATTGTGTTTGTACAAACAGTGCCTGTACCTGTTGTTAATTGTGCAGTATAAGTTGTAGTAGTAGTAGGTGTAACAGGGTTTGGATTTACTCCGCCTGGGTTTCCTATGCCGTAAGAGTAATTATCGTGTAGCCAAACAACTTGTCCGTTTACATCATTTTGATAAATCTGTACATTATCAATTCCCCAATGGTCGTAATCTGCACCAGAATCCGCTGTTTGCAACCATCTAATAATTGTATTTCCTGTTATTGCAGCTGGAGGAAGTTCAAAACACCAATTATTCCAATTAACAAGTTGCGCATCGTTTCCACCGTTTGGGTCAAAATAAGTTATATCTGTCCAAGTTGTTCCACCATCGGTTGAGTATTGTAAAAATACCCCTTCATCTGGTTCATCTGGTCCTTCGCAAGGTGCTGAGTTTCCTTGCTCCGCAAATAATAAATCAAAACAAACAGTAACACCAGCAGTTGCTGATGTTAAATTATATGGCGATGAAGTTAATATACGAGGAACACTTGTGTTATTATCCATCCAAGCATGCGGAGTTCCATCTGCACCAGCAGGTGAGCATGGATTGGAAAATGAAGTTGCGCCAGGAGTGGAGCCCCAGCCTGGACCAAAACCACTAGAGTTAAATGTTTCATTTAAAATAACGGTTCCGTTTGATTGTCCAAACGCAGAGAGTGAAACGGATTGCCCACAACGAATTGTTGTTGCTGTTGCAGAAGTGCTTACATCACATTGAGAATAAACACTTGAGTAAAAAAGAAAACCGGATAAAAATAGTAATGCTTTTTTCATGTTAATTTTTTTCAATGTTAGTTAGTTGAAATGAATCTAAAGTCTTTTTGATTGTGCCTTTCAGATCTTTTGCAAAAACATAAAATGTTTTGTCTTTATTTAGTTCAGAAAATTCTTTTACTTCTTTTGCTTTTAATTGCACGCTGAATTTTTTCTCTACTTTATTGCAACCATAACAAACACCATTGTAAACAAGGTTCCTGTTAAATAAAATATTAATATTTTGATTGCTTAAATTGGTATAGCGAAAAACCACGCGCTCGTGTTTCATACCGTCTTTTAAACTCTCGTAGGTTATAATTTTTGATTCAATTTGTATTTGTGCGTCTTTATATTCAACTTTCCAATCAGATTCTATATTTATAAAATTGCATTTTGCAAAGTAGGAAAATTCATTTCTGGAATAGGAATGAAAATTAATAGCAAGAATGAAAAATAAGCAGGTAAAAATTTTATTCATAGTAATATTATTTAACGGTTTATTAATCAGCTAACTTAAAGCAATCTACAAGGTAAAAAAAATCTGCTAATATGCAAATATCAGCTAGTTACTAAACCGATTCAGTTAACAAAAGCCTCTTAATTTGTAGGTTATAAAACCACTTATTTCATGAATCAAGAGTGTGAATTCATCCAAAGCATGTGAACTAGGAATAAACACATGGTCGAATTCGAACTTGCGAGGCCCACTATACCTATCAGTACAAAAGGGGCGAATATTTGTTATTCCAACTTTATTAAAACATCCAATACTTCTACGCATGTGAAAAGATGAGGTGACAAATAAAATTTTAGACTTAATTTGTAAGCTGTCTAAGATGATTTTAGTGTTCGTGGCATTTTCTCTAGTGTTCTTCGATTCGTTTTCAATAATAATTAATGAATCAGCAATGTCCAATTTTAATAAGTATTTTTTTAAGATTGCAGCTTCTTTATGATCTGGATGGTTAATGCTTCCCGAGCCACCGGTGATGATTATTTTCCCAACTTGTCCGTTTTTTAATAAAGGAAGCACTTGCCATAATCTATCCGCCGAACCACTAAATTCTGGTTTATCCAAACGTGGGTCATAAGAAATCATTCCGCCTAAAATTACTGCGTATTCAAATTTTTCAGTCTTTTTTAAATCATCGCTAGTGTATTCCCACATGCGCATGCACTCATCAACAATAAATGAGTTACTGAAAAAATAAAGTGTGCAAATGGAGATTAAAAACAACTTACGTTTTCTTGTTTCAATTTTTGTTCTCCAGCTCCAAATAAGTAAAACAAACACCCAAGTTAAGGGCATCAAAATAAAGGCTAATAATTTTGATATATAAAAAAACATTCTTGCAAATATAGTTTTAAAATTAGCTTGTTTTTAAGTTTAAAAAATAATTTACTTGGATGCTTAATTAAGTGGTAAATTTGTGTAAATAAAGAAGTAGTATGAAGATAGGTATAGTTTGTTATCCAACATTTGGCGGAAGTGGTGTAGTTGCAACAGAGCTAGGTAAGGCACTTGCAATAGAAGGGCATCAAGTACATTTTATTGCCTATTCGCAACCATTTAGATTGAATTATTTTAACGAAAATTTATTCTACCACGAAGTAAGTGTTTCTAATTATCCTTTGTTCGAATACCAACCTTATGAGTCGGCTTTAGCAAGTAAGTTAGTTGATGTAGTGAAATATGAAAAACTTGATTTGCTTCATGTTCACTATGCTATTCCTCATGCATCGGCAGCATTAATGGCAAAGCAAATTTTAGCGAAACAAGGAATTGACATCCCATTTATTACAACCTTGCATGGTACAGATATAACATTAGTTGGTAAAGATCCATCTTTTGAACCCGTGATTAAATACTCGATTGAAGAGAGTGATATTGTTACTGCTGTTTCAGAAAGTTTAAAAAAGGATACTTATGATATTTTTAAAACAGAAAAGCCAATTGAAGTAGTGCCTAATTTCATTAATATGGATGAGTACACTATTATTTGCGAAACACATAAATGTCAAAAAAATCATTATGCACCCAATGGAGAAAAAATATTAATACACGTTTCTAACTTTAGAGCAGTAAAACGAGTTGAAGATGTGTTGCGTGTATTTGATAAAGTTAGAAAAGAAATTCCAGCTAAATTAATTTTGGTTGGCGACGGACCAGAAAGAGGAAATATAGAAAAATTGTGCAGAGAATTGGATACATGTAAGGATATTTATTCATTAGGAAAAATAATTGACCCGAAGGAAATTTTGAGCATTGGTGATTTATTTATTTTGCCTTCAGAAACAGAAAGCTTTGGTTTAGCTGCATTAGAAGCAATGGCAATGAAAATGCCTGTTATATCAACTAACACGGGAGGTTTGCCCGAAGTAAATGAGCACGGAATTACTGGTTATTTAAGTAATGTTGGTGAAGTAGAGGATATGGCTAAGAATGCTGTACAACTATTAAAAAACGATGAACTATTCGCTAAGCTAAAAGCAAACGCTTTTGAAAAGGCAATGCAGTTTGATATTAAAAATATTTTACCGCAATACGAAATACTATATAATCGTGTGGTTAAAAAGAAGGAATTAGTAAATAAATAAGATTGATTTGAAACAAGTTTTATATACCATACTTTTTGTTTTTTGTAGCAGTTTAGTCATTGCTCAGAAAGATTTGCATTATCCTTTAGATAAAATGGTTGTTACAGGTAACTATGGAGAAATACGTCCAAATCATTTTCATGCAGGCTTGGATTTAAGAACCGATCCTTCTAAAAACCTTCCTATCTATAGCATTCAGGATGGATATGTTTCGCGTGTAAAAGTATCAACAAGCGGTTACGGTAAAATAATTTATATAACACATCCAGGAGGTTACGTAAGTGCTTATGCTCATCAACATCATTTTGCAGATAAGATTGCAAAGTATATGTCGGCAAAACAAGCGGAACAAGAAACCTTTGAATTGGAATTGTATCCAGGGAAAGATGAATTGATTGTGAAAAAGGGAGAAGTAATTGGTTATACAGGAAACACAGGTAGTTCACAAGCCCCGCATTTGCATTTCGAAATTAGAGATGAACTTACAGAAGCACCAATAAATCCATATTTGCATTTTGAATTAAAAGATAGTGTTGCCCCTGTGCTCGAAGGCCTTTACTTTTTTAATACAACGGATATGAATCATCCAATCGTGATTGAGAAGAAAAAAGTATCGGATGCTGGAAAAACAAAGTCTAAAAAAGGCGGGGCAATAGAGAAGGAATTGACTTTAACGGATACCTTCCGCCTCCCTGAGTGCTCAGGCTTTGGATTTGCTGCTTATGATCAACATGTTAAAAACGGAAATAAAAATCAAATTTATACTGCCGAAATTTTAATTGATGGGCAAGCCTATTACAAACATGTGTTTGATAGCATTGCATTTGATAAATCGAAATATATAAACTGTTTTACAGTATTGGATAAAGAGTACAAAGGAGATAAAATCCAAAAATGTTTCTTAAGTAAAAACGAAGAAATAGGAATGTTTAAGAATGTAAAAAACAACGGAGAATTATTTTTGAAGGATACACTTACTCATAAATTCAAGTTGATTTTAACTGATGCAAAAGGAAACAAACAAACTACGAGTTATTTTATAAAAAGAAAGAAAAACACTGAGCTTGAGCTACACAAAAAATACAAATACGATTGCTTAAAGGAGTTGGTGTTTGAGCAAAAGGATATGAAGGTTATATTTTTAGAAAAAACCTTTTTTAATGATTTTGACATGTTTCATTCTTTCGATAAAAAAAGTTCATTAAGTAATGTAATTAGTTTGCGAAGTGAAAATGCAAATTTGTTTCTACCATGTTCGGTAATGATAAAACCATACAAAGTAAAAATTGATACTTCCAAACTTTGTATTATGGAAAGTATTACAGGAACATACTGCGGGGCAGAAATTAAAGACGGATACATTTGCGCAACATCTCGCATACTAGGAGATTTTAAAGTTACTTGCGATACTGTTCCACCAAAAATTACTTTAGCTAAAAAGGGTAAAAAAGCAGTGGGAAAACAACTCGATTTTATAGTTGGCGATAACTTTAGTGGTATTGGAAAATTTAAATTTTATATAAATGATAAGTGGTATTATAGCGAGTATGAAAGTAAACAACATAAGATTACTTATTTGTTTGATGAAAATACTCCAAAACAGAGTTCTACCTACAAATTGAAGGTTTGGGATAAAAGAGGTAATTTAACTGAGTATTCGGGCACGATTAATCAATAAATTTGGTTGCGTAAAACCTTTTGCTTTAATTAGCACCACTAAACTAAAACCAATGATAAAGACTTTACTACTTATTGCAACACTTTTTGCGTTTACTAATGGGTTTTCGCAAACATATACATCAACAACTATTATTGGAGGAACTTCCACAGGGGTAAATGCATTGTCAAATCCTGTGGCTTTTGATGTATCTTCTGATGGGAGGTTTTTTATTACCCAAAAGGGAGGTGTTAATGGTATGGCTACAAATGCAATTATAAAAGTGTGTACTGCTGGCCCAACTTCGCAAGGAACTTTACTTAGTAATTTTTATGATTTAACTGATTCGTGTAATAGTGGTTTTGAACGTGGTTTGTTAGGAATAGAGTTAGATCCAGATTTTGATAACAACCATTATGTTTATGTGTATTATAATCACAATTATAATAATGATGAGCGTATTCGTATCGTAAGATTTACAGAGGTTTCGAATTTAGGAACAAATCCAACTATAATATTCGATTTGGATGTTTCAAATACAATTCCAGGTAATCACGTTGGCGGTAATTTACATTTTAGACCATCAGAGCCGAGTAAAATTTATTTCACGATTGGGGATTTAGCTCACGAGCAAGATGATCCAATACTTAATTATGCAAACAAAATAACTAATCCTTACGGTAAAGTGTTACGTATTAATAGAGATGGTTCTGTACCAACAGATAATCCTTATTATGATGATGGCAATCCTTTAGCAACAAATTGCGATTGGATTTGGAGCTATGGTCATCGTAATCCATTCGATTTTTGTTTCAGTCCAGTAAGTGATAGTATGTATGTATCGGAAAATGGTTGGAATACTTGGGATGAAACAAACATAATTCATCGTGGTGCTTTTTACGGCTGGGCAAATTGCGAAGGAAATTATGTTAATAGTTCAACAACTGACCCTTGTATTACACCAAATGCTGTTGCACCAATTGGTACTTGGGGAATTCCGCTTCCTGCAATTACAGGAATTGTTTATTACTCGGGGGCAGCTTGGCCTGCTTTAGATAACCATATAATTATTGCAGATAATGATTATGGTAGAATCTACGATTGTACTTTAGGAAATGCTCCTGCTTATGATGTGATTACCAGTCGCGTTCAATTAGGTGATTTAACTACTTCGGGTGGATTAACTACTTTGAAACAAAGTGATGATGGTTGTATTTTTGCCATGAAAGGTGGTTATACTGCAAGTGGTGCTATTTATAAAGTTTGTCCGCTAGGGTTTGGATTAAAAGAAAATGGTTCGGTGTTAGCTTCACTAAGCGCTTTTCCAAATCCAGCAACTAGTAATTTTTCTCTTGAATTTTATTTAACTGTAAGCAGAGAAATTACTGTTGAACTAACTGATATTACTGGCCGCGTTGTGATGACAAAAAAAATGGACGCCGCATTTGGAACAAATAATTTACAGTTTGATTTAAAACAAAAATCAATTGAAGGTGGAATTTATTTTGTGCGATTAATTGATACGAAAGCAAATCAAAATTTAGGAAATACAAAAATAATTATAGAGTAATTAAGTTTTTAAATTGCACTGAAGTGCTTGCAGCTATTTTTCAATTTGTTGAATGATACTTGCAAGCACTTTTTTTTCTTCCTGCCAATTGTTTTCTAATTTGGCTTTTTTAGTGTTCTCTTTCCAAGTATTATAATTAGTGGAGTTCAGCATCTCTTCTATTTTTGAAGCAATGTGCTTTGGCTCGTGTGATTGAATAAAATCACCGATGTTGTACGCGTCAATAACAGCTTTAATTTCAGGTAATGGAGTTGATAAAATAGGAACACTAGCATTTATAAAATCGAATAATTTATTGGGTAAACTAAAATGATAATTGATGTTATTGTCTTTGTCGATAGTTAAGCCCAAATCAACATTTGCAGTATAATGATACAATTCATCAGCAGGCATTTTACCTTTTATGAAAACTTTATTTTCTAATTTTAATTCCTTTACCATTTGCTTTAGTTGTTCAATAACATCGCCACCACCAATAATGTAAAGCACTGCATCATTTATGTATTGAAAAGCTTCTACTGTTTCTTCTGCGCCGCGTTGTATGTTAATGCCTGAGCCTTGTATTAAAACTATTTTTTTATCTGTAGGTAATCCAAGTTCTTCGCGGGATTTAATTTTAGTTATTGTAGGAGGGTTACCAATGTTTCTGACAACATTAAATTTCACCTTGTATTTCTCTTCAAACCAATTAGCGATACTTTTATTTACTGTGATGCAGTATTTTAATTTTGGTACAATGCTTTTTTCAACCTTTTCCCAAATGCGTTTTTTTGTTGGAGTATGAACAAGTTCGGGTACTTCACAAAATAGTTCATGACTGTCGTAAATCAAAGTTGCCCCGCTTAATTTTTTGTTGAGGTAGTTGGGTAAAAGTGTATCCAAGTCGTTTGAAAATAAAACAGTTTTCTTTTTAAATAATAGAAAAAAGAAAAGCCTTATTTGAAAAGTAGCATAAAAGGGAACGCCTTTTTCAAATAGTAATTTCATTCGTTTTGTTTTATAGGGGCGAGCAGGCAAATCAATGCTGTCGCGCTTTTTTCTCCCTACCAAAAGCACCTCGTAACCATGCTCATGAAACACCATGCAGGTTTTATGAACCCGTTGGTCGGTAAGTAAATCGTTAATTACCGAAACAATTACGCGCTTATGTGGTGCTTTTGTCAATTAAATTGTGAATAGATTGCTAAAATACAGGTTTTTACTGAACCTAGGAATCTTAATTTTGATGTATGAGCATATACGAAAATCACTCTCTTTTATTGCATAACACTTTTCATATCGATTGTGCAGCAAAATACTTTACCGAAATTAATTCTATTGATGCCTTATTAGAGCTGCAACAAAGCGATGTTTTTAAATCAAACGAACTATTAATGCTTGGCGGTGGAAGCAATATTTTGTTTACCAAAAACTTTAACGGACTCGTAGTTAAAAACTCATTGCTAGGAAAAGAATTAATAAAAGAGGATGCTGATTACAATTACGTAAGAATTGGCGCAGGAGAAGTATGGCATGATTTCGTTTTGTGGTGTATTGCAAATAATTATGCAGGAGTTGAAAATTTATCTTTAATACCGGGTAGAGTAGGAGCTAGCCCTATGCAAAACATTGGCGCTTATGGTGTGGAAATTAAAGATGTGTTTGAGAGTTTGGAAGCGCTGCATGTAAAGGATGGTAGCAAAAAAATATTCACCAATAACGAATGTGAGTTTGGTTACCGAGAAAGTGTTTTTAAACGAAAGCTGCGCAATCAATATATAATAACTTCGGTTGTTTTTAAATTAAAAAAGAAAGCAAATTTTAATACATCATACGGGGCAATTGAAAAAGAGCTGGAAGTGATGGGCGTAAAGGATATATCCATCAAAGCAATTAGCGATGCTGTAATCCGTATTCGCAGTAGCAAATTACCCGACCCAAAAGTAATTGGTAATGCAGGAAGTTTTTTCAAGAACCCTGAAATCCCTTCCGCTCAGTGCGATGCTTTAAAACAACTATTCCCAAATTTAGTTTCGTATCCTTTAGAAAATGGAAATGCTAAACTTGCTGCAGGTTGGTTAATAGAGCAAGCAGAATGGAAGGGCAAACGCTTTGGTGATGCTGGTGTGCATGTAAATCAAGCGTTGGTATTAGTTAATTACGATAAAGCACAAGGAAACGAAATTTATGATTTATCAAGTAAAATTGTTGAATCAGTAAAAGCTAAGTTTGGCGTTGAATTAGAGAGAGAAGTAAATATTTATTAAGAAAAATAAACGGTTGTCAGTTCGAGCGCAGTCGAGAATTGTTTAACGTGATTTTTATTGAAAGAAATTCCAATATGTTCATTTCGATTCCAACGCACGTCTCGACGGCGCTCGACATGACATTGTTAAAACACAAAATCCACCCCGAGGATTCGGGGTGGATTTTTTTGCTCTGAATAGTTTAATTAATTACTCTTTAATAAATCGAGTTGTTCCTGTTCCTTTTGCTGTTTTAATTTGAAGTATATAAATACCTTTAGTTAATTCTGCAACCGAGAAACTAGTGATTGTTTCTGATAAAACTAATGTTCCAAGTACATTGTATACTTCAATTTTTTCGATTACTTCGTTTGACTTAATAGTTAAGTTGTTTGAAGTAGGATTAGGGAAAAGTGTGAATGCTTCTGTACCTAAAGTTTTTAAAGAAACACTGTTAAAAGTTGTGCAAACTGATGTGTCTGTACAAGAGTTAAGAGTAATAGCAACTGCATAACTTCCATTAATAGTTGGAGTAAAAGTTTGAGCAGTTTCTCCTGAAATTGCTGCGTAAGCATTGTTACAATCTAACCACTGATAAGAAGCACCGCTTTGAGTTGCACTTATGGATGTTGATGTGTAAGTTATTGCATTACTCACAGAAGTAACATTCACCGTATGTGTTTGTGTCATTTCTAAACTGCAGTTTGTTTCGCAAGAAAATTGACCAGCTACCCAATCAGTAGCTGCATCCATGTTTTGCATAAAACCATCATTTTCATTAACAGTCATATCACTTACAATTCTTCCACTTCCGTTTTCGAAATTATAGTAAGCTAACAAATCAGCTTCAGCCCCAGTTAAACAGCTGTTCATGTTTGTCATTATTTCTGTTTGATTTAGTGCCTTATTCCAAAAACGGATTTCATCTAATTTACCATTTAAATATTCAGCTGTTCCAGGCACAAAGTCTTCACCGAAAACAAAACTCGAACTAATTTGTGGAATAGATGTGAATGGTGCTGTTCCAGTTACAACTTCGAAACCATTTACATAAGCAGTCATAACCCCATTGTTAAACGTGCAGGCAATATGATTCCAAGCATTTAATGTTAATACGCTTGGCGCACTTATTGTAAAAACAGTATTGCCAGTTCCGTAAACATTGAAGCGTAACGCTCTTCCATTATTAGTTGCGTTGTAAGAATCAATAATCATAGCACCATTAAGAGGAAATGCATAATTAGAAATGAATCTATCATAATTTGTAGAACGAGGAAACACCCACCCTTCAACTGAAAATACAGATGTTGCTGGCATTTTAAATGTTGTCATTACAACATCATTTGTTCCATCAAAGTCAAGAGCAGAACCTGTGCCTGTAGGAAGTGATACTATTTCATTACATGAGCGAGATGAAGTTACCCAATGATTATTAGCTGTTCCATTAGTAAATGTTCCATTACGTGCATTGCCACTAAAATCATTAATTAGTGTGCCTGTGCCTTCATCCATTTTATAATATACTTCTAATTGGTTTTGCGGCCCTGTTAAACATGAGTTCATGTTTGCTGCAATTTCTGATTGACTTAAAGTTCTTTTCCAAATTCTTACTTCATCTATTTTTCCATTAAAGTATTCTGCAACTGACCCTTGCAAATAATCTTCACCAATTGTTAAAGGACGAATTGTATTAGTAAGTAAAGTAGTAGCAGCAATGGTAAAAGTACCAACGGAAGCGCCATTTACATAGAGGATAATCACTCCATTGTTAAATGTTGCAGCTACATGATTCCAAGCATTTAAAGTTAAAACGTTAGGTACACTTGCAGTATAAGTTGTTCCTATGACCAATCTTAGTGCTCTTCCATTATTTGTTACTGCATTAGCATTGTCGAAAATAACATCAGATGCGTTACTGCTAGATCCTCCATTAAAACTTGTTAGTATTCTTCCGTAAACACCCGATTCAGGATATATCCACGCCTCAAGAGTTAAATTAGATGTCGTTGGGAAAAAGTAATTAGTAGTTATTTTATCGTTTGAACCATCAAAATCAAGAGCAGTTCCAGGTGCTGCGCTTACAACTGGATTTGAATTGGCAATTACATTATAAGTTGTTGAAGCAGAGAGATTACCTGTAGAGAAATTTAATGCCGATCCAGTTCCAGCTATCGGACCATCAACAATATAATCAGTAGCATTATCTCTTAAAAAATACTGCACACCATTTGTGGAATTCGCTATATTTATTGTAGCAGTGCTTCCTGCACACACAGTTGTTGGCCCACTTAATGCTTCATTTGTAATGTTTGCAACCTCAATAGTAATAGAATCAATAGTAGAACTTGATGTGCCTGTGCAAGTGTAGGTTTGTGTAGAAGTTGGATAAAATGCTACTCCGTTTGTTACACCACCTGACCATGTATACCCCGTTGCATCACATGTTCCTCTCAAGATAATAGCTTCACCCGAACAAATGCTTGTTTTATTAGCTTCAATACCAATTGATGAAGTGTTATTTTCAAATGCACCCATATCAATTGTGTTGGTTGTTCTTGGATTACCAGCTAAGTCAACGCTTGGAATAGTTAAGCCAGAAGCATTACCAGTATTTACTGCTGGGGATTTACACTGTAATGTAAAATCATTATTAATATAATCAGTAAAAAATGGAACACCAGTTAAATTATTAGTTTGAGAACTAGATGCAGTGTAGTCAGTTCCTAAACCAGGAGATAAGCAATTTTTAACATGATAAATTCCCGCCCCATTTGTATAAATTTCATCGCCAATCGTTGGTGTATTAGCGTAAAATATACAATTACTTACAGTCATTGTAGGAGAACCTGCTGTAACTGAATGGAAAATGGTTTTTCCTGAATTATTAACGGCTTGGTTATTTACAAATGTGCAATTAGTAATAAATGATGTAGTTGTATTTGCTAAAAGTAATGCTCCTCCATAACGTGTAGCTACGTTATTATTAAATAGGCAGTTAACTATACTGGTGCTTGTTGCTGCAGAAATGTATAGTGCTCCTGCGTCATATAATACTGTTGAGTTGTTTTTAAATTCACAATTTAAAAACTCGGGCGAACCACCAGTAACATAAATTGCGCCGCCGTGTTGTTGGGCAATATTGTTTTTAAATACACAATTGCGAATGATTGGGCTCGAATTAGTTGTCATATAAATTGCCCCACCTAAATGTTCAGCAGTAACCGTTCCAGTAGCACTTCCTTTTTCTATTGTAAATCCATCTAATTCAGTTGCATTGGTATTAGCGTCAAAACGAATAACATTGAAACTTTTTGAAGCACCAAAGTCGCCCGAAAGTACTGTGATGTTTGTTTTCCAATTACGTTGAGAAATTAGGGTTTCAGTTCCGTTAAAGCCTCCATACACTTTTACATTGTTTACAATACGAAATGTTTTTTGTGTATTATTTGCTGGAATATTTCCTGTAAAAGATCTAGTTGGAACGTAAGTTCCGGCTGCAACCCAAATCTCACCTGATGTGGTATTATAAGTTGCCGAATGTAAATCGGTATAAGCATCAGCCCATGATGTTCCGTTATTGGCACCTGTGGCGTTTATGTTTACATACGTTGTTTGTGCATTAATTGTAAATCCTAATGCAAAAAGGATAATAATGAGTACTGTTTTTTTCATCTGTTTATTGATTTCTTAATTTCGAAGTAAAAATAGAGCTATTGGTCGTTAACAAACGAAATTCTTCAGCAACAGACAATAGGGTTTAGGAATGGATAATTTTTAAGAAGCAATAGCAGCTTCAAACTCGGCTTTTTTGTATTTAGATAGCTTCGTTGTTAAGCCATTGCTGAGTTGTATGGATAAATCGGATTTAGAATAGTTTTCTAGAAATTCTTTGTTTATAAGCCACGATTTGTGAACTCTAAAAAATTGTGGCATCGATTCGAGTAATGTTTCGAAATGTTTCAAATTTTTGCTGGCAACAAGCTTTTTATCATTTGTATGAATAATGCAATACGATTCCTGCGCCTCAATAGCTACAATACTTACAATAGGTACAATGTGCTGTTGACCTTTATCGCTTACAACAATGTTTTTTAATTGTTTGCTTTCAAGTGTATTGCTTAATAATGATAAACGCTGAGATTGTTGTTCGTTATTTTGTCGTTGTAACACGCGAATAATAGCTTGTTTTAAACGGTCGATATCTATTGGTTTCAATAAATAATCAATAGCAGCTATTTCAAAAGCTCTTACTGCATATTGGTCGTAAGCAGTAACAAAAATAATTTCGAAATTAATTTTCTCAAAAAAGTTTACAATTTCGTAGCCTGCATAATTTGGCATTTCAATGTCTAAAAAGACCAAATCTGGTTGTTCTTTGTTAATGGCATCAACGGCTTTAAGCACGTTTTCGCATTTGGCAACAACTTCTACATTAGGACAAAATAACAGCAATAAGTTTTGAAGCACATCTCTTGCGCTTTCTTCATCGTCAACAATTATGGCTTTTATTTTATGCACTATTTGCAAAATTACCTTTCTGTTTTAGTTAATCGTTGTTTTTTTAGCAATCGCCCAATTTGGTTTAGGAATGGATTAAAATTTGTGTTTTACGGGAATCATTAAAGTAACTTTTGTTCCTATGCCTTCGCCGTCTTCAGTTAAATCTTCATATTCATAACCAAACGCCCCATCAAAAACATTGCTTAAAATTTCGAAACGTTTTTTTATTGCTCTTCCCGAAAAGGATTCGTGCTCTGAACGCTGACGCAGTTTAATTGCTTTAGCTTTTTCTCTTCCTATCCCATTGTCTTCAACTGTGCAAATTAATAGTTCTTTTAACTCGAAGGTGATTTTTAAATTTTTCGCCCCATCTTTATGTAGCAAACCATGCACCAATGCGTTTTCTATAAATGGCTGAACTAGTAGTGGTGGAAGCATAATGTCTTCAATGTCTTTATAAATTATCTCATAATTAAAATTCTTTTTAAAACGTAATTTTTCTAAGGATAAATATAACTCGAGTAATTTTATTTCCTGCTCAAAATCAATAAAGTCTTTTTCGGAATAATTTAATGTTCGCCTAACTAAATTTGAGAATGTAGTTATGTATTTATAAGAATGTTCTACATCACCTTTCAAAATTAAATCCTGAACCGAATTAAGAGAATTAAAAATAAAATGTGGATTCATTTGAGATTGAATAGCAGTTAGCTTTGAAGCATTCAACTCATTTATTTGTTCTGATTTTTTGCGTTGTACATTTAATTGCCTTCGGTAAATCATGTAAACTAAAAGCAAAAATAAAATAACCGACAAACTAATAAACCACCATCTCATGTAAAATGGATGTTTTATTTGAAATGAGAAAGTAACAACATCACTAAAAACACCTTGGTTTTCGGCTTTTACAATAAAGCTATAAGTGCCTGGCGCAAGCGCATTGTAGGTTATTTTGTTTTCGGAAAAATTGGAAGTAATCCACTCGTTATCATAACCAATAAGTTTGTGGTGATATTTAATATTTTCTTTGTTTTTAAGTGTGGGTGATGAAATAGTAAAATTGAATTTTCGCTTGTCGTCATCAAAAATCCCTTCTTCCTTTGTGTTGTTTATTAGTGAGTCATTTACCTCAATGCTCGAAATATGTATAAGTGGCTTTTCCTCTTTTCTTTCTAATAAACTTAATTTTATTTTTTGCACTCCTTTTGAGTGACTAATCCAAAGACAATTTTTTATAATCTCGAAATCAAATATTTTATTTGTAGAAAATCCGTAAGTCATATTAAGTCTAACAAGCACATTTCCTTGCATGTCTAAAACTACAAAGCCTTGCGATGAATTGGTGTAAATTTTACCCTCATGCACAATTAGTTTGTAAATCTCAATTGTTGCACCATTAATTTTTGGATTTATTTGCTTTGTTATTTTCCCGTTTTCAAATAATAAAACGCCCGTTTTTTTTGTTGATGCATAAAGTGTTTTTTTATCAGAAGATAAATCATTGGCAAATACAGGCTCTCCCTTAAATGTAACTTTTTCTGTTTGATCATTTGGTTTAAGGATTTTTAAACCATCAGAGGTAGCAACATAAATGTTTGTGGTGTTTGGTTCAGCTTCAATCGAGTTAGCTCTGGTTCTTAATGAATTAATATGAGTAATGTTAAATTTATTTTCCTTCTCGATTTGAAGTTTGCACACGCCTACATTTAAAGCCAGGTACAATGTATTATCATTAACGCGAATGGCATCTTTTAAGGAAGATTCAAATAGGGTAAAAGTTTGTTTTGTGATTTTATCGTAAGCTTTTATAAGTCGATCATCAAAAAGTATATAGCGATAATTATCCCAACCAAACAGTGCTTGTAATGGTTTAGAACCGTCGGTTGACAATGAAGTGCTTACATTGTTTTCATAATTTAAAAGTTCGCCTTTTAAAGAACCCATTACAATTCCAATGTCATTATCGTGATGAATGCTTATGATTTCTTTACTACCCAAATTTTCGAGTACATCGGGTATTTCAAGATTTGGAATTACAAGCACCCCATTATTGAATGTACTTAAAAGTATGTTCCCTTCTGCATCCTCAAAAACATCCGAAATAAAATGAGTCGAATACAATTTTTCAGAAAGTAGTTGTTTATTCGGATTCTTAAGTCTTCTTATTCCTGCAACAGTGTTTGCAAGCCAAAGCTCATTATTTGCGCTGTAAAATCGAAGAATTTCTTTCTCATCAATTAAATCATTTTTAGGAAGCTCACTTAATTCAAAAGTATTTTCATTTAGCTCGTATGTTTTTTTATCTCGTGTGCTAATTGCATAAGCTTGCCCATCAATTCTAAAAAAGTCGAGTAAACCAGCGAATTTACCTGTGCCATTGTTAATGGTGATAAATTTCAATTGTTTTTTTTCGAAAATGAGAAATGAATCTCTTTCTGAAAGATGACTAATTAATGTTCCATTTTTGGTTTTAAATGAATTTCCGAAATAACCAGCATGACTTGTTTTAAACTTGATTGGCTGGTGTTGTTTATTAAAAACTAGTGAAGTTTTAGCAAGCACAATTAATTGATTATCATCTGAAACAGCTAAGGAAACATTATTGGAGCGTTCATCTTCTTTGATTTCATAATAAACTGAGCATTTGCTATTTTCGATTTTAATAATTTGGTTATTTAAATTGTAGCAATAAATAATTCCATTTCCATCTTTCACAAAACCGAAAGCAGAGAAACCTTTCATTTCATTGCATTCAATCAACTGAAATTTATAATTGTCGTATTTGTAAAATCCTTGGTCGGTTGCAAACCAATAGTTTAATTTGTTGTCCTGTATTACATCATAAATTTGAACACCACTAAATTCGTTTTCACCTAATTTAAAATAGGCTGGCTGCTGGGCAAATGAGAACTGGAATGCCACAATTAACAGTAAAGCCAATCCAAGTTTCCTTGATTTAAAAAAATAAAGTATGTTGCTTAAGAGTGAAATAGTTTTGTTTTACAAATTTGCAATCAAAAGTACAAAAATTGAGATTGATACTGATTTAATAATTGCACTATTATTTCTTCTTCTTTTTAGGCTTTTGTTTTGCATGCACCTTGCAATAACCACTTTCGCTTATGGTTTTGTTTTTACAGCGTGCGCCTGTTTTTGTTGTTCCAATACATTGAATAGCATTGTTTGTTGTGTTGGTGGTTTGTGTTTCAGTATTTTTGTTTTTCGAAGCTTTCCATTTCCAGCAATCAATACATTTAATTTTCTCAATTAATTCTTCTTGCTCATCAGGTAGAGAAGGGTAGAAGTCGATTCCGGTAAATGTTTCTACACTATCAATAGTTACTGCAAAGTTTTCTAAGTTTTCGCTTGATGCAGCATTAGGAAAAATAAAACCAATTCCTTTAACACTTGGTTTACTATAATCTAAAATTACTTTGTAATAATAATTAGGAACCGAAACTTTGTTTTCTCCAATCGTTGGAAGTCCTTCAGTTAAAACAGGTCCAGTAACAATATAAATCGAATCATTTTCGTTTGCCCAGCTTCTCACTAACTCTTCACACTTTTTCCAAATGCCTCTATTAAAACTTGGCACTTGCGGACTCATATTACTATAGTAAAATGATTCCTGCATGCTTACTTCCGACCAACTCATATCAGCCGCAGGAGCCAAGTGTCCTCTGTCGTAGCCCGAGCTTTTGTAATCAGCATCGTTAGCAGTTTGTGTTTTTACTTCAGGGTCAGGTAAAAATGTATTGCTTCGCTCAAATGCTTTTTGTGTTTCCTCTTTGGTTAACAAATAGGCAATCCAATTAGCTTGCTCATGCGCTTCGTTATAAGTAAATGAATAAGCTGTATGATGAATAATTGTTTCGTGAGAATTTGTTTTTGGGATTTCGAGATTTGGGATTAGGCTTGAGTGAATTTGTTTGAGCACCAGGCTGTCATGCGCATGAGTGGCCTGTCCAAAAACAGAAGAAGCAAAACTAATGAAGTAAAGAAGTATGATTAGTTTGTTTTTCATTTATTAAATTAATCTCTTACTTTCTAACTATTATACTCTTTCAATTTTTTACCACTAAGACACTAAGAGCACAAAGTAACACGGAGATATCCTACATAATAAATTGTCCTGTCTCTTGATTCCTGCTGTCTTGCGTCTTTCCTAAAACTCGCTCTTCAAATGAAACTCAATATCCGGAAATTTCTCTTGTGCCATTTGTAATAACCACGCTGATTCTGCTAAAAACACTGGTCTTCCTTCTTTATCAGTTGCAATATGATTTGCTCTATCTTGTATAAAGGCTTCCAACTTTTTTTGATCGGGGCAACTTATCCATAATGCTTTGTATAGCTGAACAGGTTGGTATCCGCAAGATGCATTGTACTCACCTTTTAAACGGAATTGTATAACTTCAAATTGTAAAGCACCAACGGTACCAATAATTTTTCGTCCGTCGGTTTTTTTAGTAAACAATTGCGCAACACCTTCGTCCGTTAATTGCTCTAAACCTTTTTGCAATTGTTTTGTTTTCATTGGATCCAAATTTTCTACATACCTAAATAATTCAGGTGAGAAACTTGGGATACCTTTAAAATTCATTTTCTTTCCTTCAGTAATCGTGTCGGCAATTTTAAAATTACCACTATCATACAAACCAATAATGTCTCCAGGGTAAGCCTCTTCAATCACTTCTTTGTCTTGCGCCATAAAGGCTGTAGGATTACTAAAGCGAACTTGTTTGCCTTCTCTTACGTGGTAATAATATTTGTTACGCTCAAATACTCCTGAGCAAATTCGTAAGAAAGCAATTCTATCTCTGTGCTTAGGATCTAAGTTAGCGTGAATCTTAAAAATAAATCCGCTAAACTTTGGATCAAGTGGGTCAATGATTTCGTTTTCTGTTTCGCGTGATGCAGGCGTTGGAGCAAATTGAATAAAGGCATCTAATAATTCTTTAATACCAAAATTGTTTACTGCGCTACCAAAAAATACTGGACTTAATTTTCCTGCACGGTACTCGTTCATATCAAATGGGTCGTACACACCATCAATTAATTCAATATCTGCACGTAATTGTTTAGCGAAATCTTCTCCAATTAATGTGTCGATTTTCCCGTCATTTAAATCCTCAATTTTTATGTATTCTTCAACAACCGTTTTTTTATCGCCTTGAAATAAAATTAAATTCTTCTCATATAAATTGTAAACACCTTTAAACGATTTACCAATGCCAATAGGCCATGCAAGTGGGCGTACACGTATTTTTAATTCCTTCTCAATTTCATCTAATAAGTCAAAAGCATTTTGACCTTCGCGATCCATTTTATTTATAAACGTAACAACAGGTGTGTTACGCATACGACATACTTCAATTAATTTTCGTGTTTGTGGCTCAACACCTTTCACACAATCAATCACCATGATAACGCTATCAACAGCAGTTAATGTTCTATAAGTATCTTCAGCAAAATCCTCGTGACCTGGAGTATCAAGAATATTTATTTTCTTGCCCATGTATTCAAAAGCCATTACCGATGTAGCAACCGAAATTCCTCTTTGCTTCTCAATTTCCATGAAATCGGAAGTAGTAGATTTTTTTATTTTGTTTGATTTTACTGCACCAGCACTTTGTATGGCACCTCCAAACAATAATAGTTTTTCGGTTAAAGTTGTTTTACCAGCATCTGGATGGGCAATAATACCAAAGGTACGGCGACGTTCTATTTCTTCTTTTACTGTCATTTTCTTAATTCAAGGCTGCAAAAGTAATGGTTTTTAATTTAGATTAGTTTATTACAAATCACCCGTTGTTAAAACCAATGATTTGGTTACAAAAATTTTGCCCACAAAAACTAAAGTACCTTTAATGGGCATTTTTCAAGCTCTCCCAAATCAATCACCTCTCTCTGTGGAGAGAGGTAAGGGAGTGAGGCCTCTTCGCCCGAACCTCCCACAATTCGCCTGCAATCCCTACTTTAAATCCCTTTTCGCATCATCAATTATTTAACACCCTATTTTTCAGTCAATTACACCTCACTTCTTACTTTCAAAATTCATCTTATTTCGTTATTTTCGCAGTTCAATTTTTTATAGAAATGGCAGATTTTAGAAAGCAAGACGCATTAGATTATCACTCGCAAGGAAAACCGGGTAAGATTGAGGTTATTCCAACAAAGCCTTATAGTACGCAGAGAGATTTAACTATGGCTTATTCTCCAGGAGTTGCTGAGCCATGCTTAGAAATTGCTGCTGATGTAGAAAACGTTTACAAATACACTGCTAAAGGAAATTTAGTGGCTGTAATCTCTAATGGTACTGCGGTTCTTGGGCTTGGTGATATTGGTCCAGAGGCTTCAAAGCCAGTAATGGAAGGAAAAGGGTTATTATTTAAAATTTACGCAGATATTGATGTATTTGACATTGAAGTTGACGCAAAAGATATAGAAACATTTGTTCAAACAGTTAAAGCAATTGCCCCAACCTTTGGTGGAATTAACTTAGAAGATATAAAAGCCCCCGAGTGTTTTGAAATTGATCGCAGATTAAAAGAGGAATTAAATATTCCTTTAATGCACGATGATCAGCACGGTACAGCCATTATTTCAGCAGCAGGTTTATTAAACGCAGTTGAAATTTCGGGTAAAAAAATGGGTGAGATTAAGATTGTAATTAATGGTGCCGGAGCATCTGCAATCTCTTGTGCTAAATTACATATTGGTGTTGGCGTTAAAAAAGAAAACATTTTAATGTGCGATAGTAAAGGTCCTATCACTATCGAAAGAACAGACCTTGACGAAACTAAAAAATTCTTTGCTTCTGCTCGTACTGATGTTAAATCATTAGAAGATGCAATGAAAGGTGCAGATGTTTTCTTAGGTTTATCCAAAGGAAATATTCTAAACCAAGAAATGATAAGAAGTATGGCGCCTAATTGCATCGTGTTTGCATTAGCTAACCCAACTCCTGAAATTTCTTACGAAGAGGCTATCGCTGCACGTCCCGATATTATTGTCGCTACAGGAAGAAGCGATCATCCTAATCAAGTTAATAATGTATTAGGTTTCCCATTTATTTTTAGAGGTGCTTTAGATGTTAGAGCAACTCAAATTAATGAGGCAATGAAATTAGCAGCAGTTTATGCAATTGCTAATTTAGCTAAAGAGTCAGTGCCTGATTATGTAAACATTGCGTACAATTCAAAAAATCTTTCTTTTGGTCCAGAGTACATTATTCCTAAACCAATTGATAACCGTTTAATTTGGACAGTTTCTCCAGCTGTTGCTAAAGCTGCAATGGAATCAGGTGTTGCAAAGCACAGCATTACTGATTGGGATGCTTACAAATTACAATTAGAAAATCGTTTAGGGAAAGATAATAAACTTGTTCGTTCTCTTACAACCAAAGCAAAATCGAGTCCTAAACGCGTTGTATTTGCTGAGGCGGATAATTATAAAATTTTAAAAGCGGCGCAAGTTGCAAAAGATGAAGGCATAGCGAAACCAATATTATTAGGTAACCGTGAGCGTATTGAAGCATTAATAAAAGAACATCATTTAGAATTGCAAGATGTTCCAATCATCGATCCAAAAGAGAAAGAAGAAGAAGCAAAACGAATTTCTTATGGCGATTTACTTTGGAAAAAGCGTCAGCGCAAAGGTATTACGCAGTACGATGCTAAAAAATTAATGCGCGAACGTAATTACTACGGGGCAATGATGGTTGAAACCGGCGATGCAGATGCAATGATTTCGGGTTTAACTCGTAAATACTCGCAACCAATTACGGCTGCGTTACAATGTATTGGTATACAAGAAGGAAATTCGAGAGTTGCAGGTTTGTACATTATGATGACGAAAAAAGGACCTTTCTTTTTCGCGGATTGTACAATGAATGTTGAGCCAACTGCAGAAGAATTGGTTGAGATTACAGCACTAACTGCAAAAACGGTTCGCCAATTGAACATGATACCACGTATTGCAATGTTGTCGTACACTAATTTTGGATCTGCAACAGGTGAAACACCTTCAAAGGTTGCAAAGGCAGTAAGTATTCTGCATAAAGATTATCCAGGATTAATTGTTGATGGTGAAGTGCAAGCAAACTTTGCTGTTAATAACAATTTATTAACTGAACAATTTCCATTCTCTACACTCGTTGATAAAAACGTGAATACATTAATTTTTCCAAATTTAGCTTCGGGTAATATTGCCTACAAATTAATGCAAGAGTTGGGTGAGGCAGAAGCAATTGGTCCAATCCTAATGGGAATGAAAAAGCCAGCTCATGTATTGCAATTAGGTAGTTCGGTGCGTGAAATTGTTAATATGATAACCATTGCAGTAATTGATGCGCAAAACAAAAAATAGTTTATGATCAGTTACATCGAAGGAAAAATTGCAGACAAAAACCCCGCTTATGCTGTTGTAGAAGCTGGTGGTATTGGTTACGCATTAAATATTTCTCTTAATACTTTTTCTAAAATAAATGAACTAAGCTCTTGCAAATTATTTGTTGAGCAAGTTTACGTGCGCGACGATAATCCAAAATGGTACGGTTTTTTTGAAATAGATGAGCGCGAATTGTTTCGTAAATTAATTTCTGTTTCTGGTGTTGGTGGTGGAAGTGCTTTATTAATGCTTTCTTCCTTATCTCCATTAGAAATTGCAGGAGCAATAAATACCGCAAACGTTGCAACATTAAAAAGTATTAAGGGTATTGGAGAAAAAACAGCACAACGTATTGTTGTTGACTTAAAAGGTAAAGTAGGAAAACACGAAGGTGGAATTTCTCAAATCCTAAGTCCTACATACAATAAAAGCAAAGATGAAGCGTTAATGGCACTTGTAATGCTTGGCTTTAACAAACAAGCAGCAGAAAAAGCAATTGAAAAATCAATTAAACAACACGGAGTATCAAGCGATAATGTTGAACAATTAGTAAAAGCAGCGTTAAAGAATTTATAATTTGAAAGGGTTTATAAAATATACTTTAGTAAGTGCAGTATCGGTTTCGATGTTGGCGGTGATAACAACCTCTAACGCCGATTCAAAAACTCCTTTACACAAGTATCGTCAATTAAACCAAAATGGTATTTCAATCATGGCAGTTGATACTCCAGGAACGGATACTATTACCAATGCAGATTTACATTATCCAATTCACCCAACGGGTTATGAGGAGCCAATTTATCAAAGCGACCATCCTTTAGAGTTAAATGAACCTGGAAATGTTAAAACAACAACTACTTACGATCCAAAAAATAAGCAGTTTTTGTTTGAGCAAAAAATAGGTAATCAAAATTATCGTCCGCCAATTTATATGACGGATGAAGAATACCAAGATTATTTGTTTAAAGAACAAGTTAAGAGTTATTTTAAATCACGCACCAAAGCCGACGACGCAAATGCTTTAACCAAACCTAATTCCTTAATCCCGAAATTAAATGTAGGTGGCGAAATGTTCGACCGTATTTTTGGTGGGAACACTGTTGATATTCGTCCTAATGGTTCGGCTGAATTATCTTTTGGCTTGGTTACCAATAAAAACGGAAACCCTGCAATACCTGTCAAACAGCGTAAAATAACCAACTTTGATTTTGGCATGAAGGTGCAGTTAAACTTAGTTGGTAAAATAGGGGAGAAGTTAAAACTTACAACAAACTATAATACTGAAGCTTCCTTCGATTTCGAAAATCAAATGAAGATTGAGTACAATGGATTAGAAGATGAAATTTTAAAAACAATTGAAGCAGGTAACGTTAATTTACCACTTACGGGTAGCTTAATTAGCGGAAGCCAAAGTTTGTTTGGTGTTAAAACAAAAATGCAATTTGGTAAACTAACAGCAACAACTGTTATTGCACAAGATAGAGGAAAGAAAACAGAAGTTACTTTGCAAGGTGGTTCGCAAACAACTCCTTTTTTAGTTACTGCTGATAATTATGAGGTGAATCGTCATTATTTCCTTTCTCATTATTTCCGCGATAATTATAACAAGTGGATGCAAACAATTCCGATGATTAGTTCAGATGTTGTAATTACTAAAATAGAAGTTTGGGTTACTAATCGTACAGCACAACAAGATGAAGTAAGAAACATTGCGGGTTTTGCTGACTTAGGTGAAGATATTTTAAAGGTAAATCCAACTTTAGCAAGTACAGCTTGTGTAGTGCCAACATCTGCAGCTGTGCAAGATTGTACAGGTGTATTGCCTCGTAATGGTTCAAATACATTATATAATATTCTTACTAATACAACAAATGGTATTATTAGTGATCGTGATTTTTCTCAAATTACAGCAAAACTAAAGCAAAATACTGCTACTCTAAATAATGCTTGTAATTATGGCGAGCAATTTATGGAGCAAGGCAGAGATTTTGATGTAGTAAATCGTGCCCGTAAATTAAAACCAACGGAATACACTTACAATAGAAGATTAGGGTATATTTCTTTAAATCAAGCCTTAAATTATGATGAAGTTTTAACGGTTTCTTATCAATATACTTCTAACGGACAAACCTATCAAGTAGGTGAATTTTCTGATCAGTTTCCTACTGGAGATCAACCACTTTATACCAAACTATTAAAGAGTACAGTTTTAAATACAAAAATTCCGATGTGGGATTTAATGATGAAAAACGTTTATTCTATTGGTGGTTATCAAATAAATTCGCAAGAGTTTAGATTAGAAGTTTATAGAAATACAAAAGGTGTTGATATTCCTTATGTTAGTTTGCCTCCTGTTGATAATACACCATTGTTGCAAGTAATGGGCTTGGATAGAATTAATGTGAATGGAGATAAAATGACAGATGGTTATTTTGATTTTGTTGAAGGAGTTACTATACTAGCAGCTAATGGTAGGATTTATTTCCCAAGTATCGAGCCTTTTGGTTCCGACTTAAAAGCTATCATAGGTTCCTCCGTTGAAACCAATGATTATATTTTTCAAGAACTTTACGATTCAACAAAAGTTATTGCCCAGCAGCAAACTAAAAAGAACGTTTATAAATTAAAAGGTGCATACAAATCATCAAGTAGTTCGGAGATTTCATTAAACTCCATGAATGTACCTCAAGGTTCGGTTAAAGTTACTGCCGGTGGTGTGCCATTAACCGAAAATGTTGATTACACCGTTGATTACACTTTAGGACGCGTGAAAATTATTAATGAAGGTATTATGAATTCGGGGCAACCAATTAAGGTGTCATCTGAAAGTAATTCGATGTTCGCTATTCAGCAGAAAAATTTGATGGGTACTCGTTTAGATTATAAAATGAGTAAAGACTTTTCTTTTGGTGGAACCTTCATGCGTTTAACTGAGCGCCCTCTTACACAAAAAGTTAATTTTGGTGATGAGCCTGTTTCAAACATTATGTGGGGTGCCGATTTCAGTCATCGTGCAGATGCTCCTTGGTTAACACGCTTAGTAGATAAAATACCATTGATAAATACAAAAGAAAAATCAAGTATTCAGTCTTCTGCCGAATTTGCTCAATTAATTGCAGGGCATTCGAAAGCAATTAATACGGATGGAAGCAAAGGTGGTAATTCATACTTAGATGATTTTGAAGGATCGGTTTCGCAAATTGATTTACGAAGTGCTGGCGCTTGGAGTTTAGCAAGTGTTCCGCAAGGACAAATAGATTTGTTTCCAGAGGCAGCTTTAAACGATACTTTGCCAGGGATTAACCGTGCACGATTTGCTTGGTATACTGTTGACCAGTCGGTGTTTTATTTAAGTGGAAACATTACTCCAAATAATATTACTAAAAACGTACAGTCGAATAATTTTATGCGTCCTGTTATCGAAACCGAATTGTTTCCTAACAAACAGCCACCAAATGGCCAACCAGTTTTATTACCGGTATTAGATTTAGCGCTTTATCCAAATGAGCGTGGACCATATAATTATGATATTACTCCTTCAGGGTATTCAAAAGGAATTGATTTTGTGAATTCAAATTTAACTAACGGAATTATTTTAAATAATCCTGAAACACGTTGGGGAGGTATGATGCGTCGTATGGAGAATCCAGATTTTCAAACGGCGAATATTGAGTTTGTTCAGTTTTGGATGATGGATCCATTTAATGAAGATTATAACTTAGCTTTTCCTGGGCAAACAGTGCCTACCAATGGAGAAATGATAATTAATTTAGGTAACGTTTCTGAAGACATAAATAAAGATGGTCGTATGGCTTTTGAAAACGGAATTCCTAAACAAGGTTCGCTTGGTGATACTTCTCGTGTTGATGCCACACCTTGGGGTTATGTTCCTAACTTACCTATTATTACTCCTGCATTTGATATTGATGAAAACGCACGACAATATCAAGACGTAGGTTTAGATGGTTTAGCAAATGATGGTGAGCGCGTTTACTTTCAAACGTATTTAAATTCTTTAAGTGGTGGTGCTTACGAAGCAGCATTTGCCGATGCATCTGCAGATAATTATCATTTTTACAGAGGAGATGATTTTGATGGAAACGCTGGTGCAAATACCTTGTTTAGATATAAATGGTTTAATAATATGGAAGGTAACTCTCCAACAGAAGCTCAATACCAATCTTTAAACAATGATAAATATCCAACCACTGCAACGGTTACTCCAAACACAGAAGACGTTAATAGAGATAATACATTAAGTGAAACAGAAGCTTATTATCAATACAAAATAAAAATTACACCACAAGATATTACTCCTACAAATGTTGGTAATAATTACATCGCAAACGTTTTTCAATCGTCATTTACTGATGCAAACGGAAATGGTAAAAGTGTAAATTGGTATCAGTTTAAAATTCCTGTAAACGAGTTCGAACAAAAAGTTGGTTCAATCGAAGGTTTCAACTCTATTCGTTTTATGCGTACCATTTTAAAAGGTTTCAGTGCACCTGTTGTTTGTCGTATGGCGCGTATGGAATTAGTAAGAAGTGATTGGAGAAGATTTGATGGTATTGGTGCTTTACCTGGCGATTATATTGGCGGGCCGGAAGATGGCGCAACCTTTGATATTTCGGCAGTTAACGTACAAGAAAATGGAGCGAAAACTCCAGTTAATTATGTATTGCCTCCTGGTATTAATCAACAACAAAATGTACAAACTACTAACTTAGTATTGTTAAATGAGCAAGCGTTGGTTTTAAGAACTTGTGGTTTAGCAGATGGTTATGCAAAAGCTGCATATAAAAACATAAGTAATGATGTGCGTTCATTTAAACACATGAAAATGTTTGTGCATGCTGAGCAATTAGGGACAAATGCTTTAGCTGACGGTGAGATGCAAATGTTTGTTCGTATTGGTACTGATTTCGTGAGTAATTATTACGAGTACTCATTCCCTTTAAAATTAACAACACCTGGTAATTATGACGGTAATAGCGATGCGTCTCGTGCGCAAGTTTGGTTGCCGGAGAATGATGTGGATATTGAATTTGAAAAACTAATTCAATTAAAATTAAATCGCCCATTTGGAAGTATAGATGCTTACCAAGAAGGTATTGAAGGAGGAAAATAATTAAGGTTGTTGGTAATCCAACTATTTCCGAATTAAAAACAGTAATGGTTGGTATTCGTAATCCTAAAGATATTGGTAATGAACCAAAATGTATTGAGGTTTGGATTAATGAATTACGTTTAACGGATTTTGTTCAAAAAGGTGGTTGGGCTGCAAATGCAAGAGTAACAGCTAAGTTGGCAGATTTGGGGCAAGTTGCTTTATCAGGTTCCTACATGACTCCTTTCTTTGGAAGTATTGATAAAAAAGTAAGTGAAAGAAGTAGAGAAACAAATATGCAATACGATGCAAGCACTACCTTGCAGTTAGGTAAATTCTTCCCTGCTGATTGGAAAATTAATTTGCCAATCTATTTAAACAAAGGCGAAATTATTTCTACACCTCAATTCGATCCTTCTAATCCAGATGTATTAATGACTAGAGTGGAAGAATACAAGGATGCAACCGAAAATGATATTATACAAGTTAAAAATCGTGCACAAGATATTACACGAAGAAGAGGGATTAATTTTACCAATGTAAGTAAACAAAAGAGTCCGGGTAAAACAAAAAGTCATTTTTGGGATATAGAAAATTTCTCGGTTACTTATGCATTTAGCGAACAGTACAAACGTAATATTACACTAAATCAAAACTGGAATAAGAATCACAGAGCCGCATTAACCTATGGATTTACGCACACGCCAAAAAACATTAAACCATTTGGTAAATCAAAAGCAAAATGGTTAAATAATAAATGGTTTGCATTAATAAAGGATATTAACTTCACTCCACTGCCTTCGCGATTTGGATTCAATACGGATATTACCAGAAATTATAACGAATATCAAAATCGTGATATTACAGTTAATAAGGAAATGCCCGCACAGTATAATAAAACCTTTTTCATGAATCGTACCTATGATTTGAAGTGGGATTTCACTAAGAATCTAAAATTTGATTTAACTGCTGGTAATGATGCTCGTATCCTTGAACCTGTTGGACGAATTGATACTAAAGATGAAAAAGATATTATTAAAGATAATATTCTCGCTGGAGGAATCAACACGTCCTACAGGCATTCGATGAATTTAAATTATACTATACCAATTAATAAAATTCCTTTGTTCGATTGGATAACAGCAACTGCAGGGTATAAAACAAATTATCAATTCACTCGTCGCCCTTTTGCTGCTGATAGTTTGGGTAACACCTTAATGAATGGAAATACAAAAACATTAAACGGACAGTTTAATATGGTTACTTTTTATAATAAAGTACCATTCTTTAAAAAGATTAATAACAAAGGAAAAGGTGGAGGAAAGGACACCAAATCTAAATCGGCTACGGATACTACTAAGAAAAACTCATTTAATATTTTAGAAGAAATTGCTAAAGTGTTAATGACGGTTAAACAAGCACAGTTTACCTATACTGAAAATAACGGAACTACTTTGCCTGGTTACATTGATTCGACTCGAATAATGGGTATGAACCCAAATAATAAATTTAATCCAGGTATTCCTTTTATTATAGGTAATCAGCAAAATGTAATGCAAAACTTTATGCGTGATAGTTTATTGATACGAAGAAATAATTTGAATAATCCTTATGCACAAACAAATAGTAAGCAAATGAGTTTTACCGCTAAACTAGAGCCGTTTAAAGATTTGCGAATTGATTTAACAGGAACAAAAAGTATTGGATTTAATAGTTCCCAATACATTGGATATAATCAAACTACTAAAGAGTATAACACAAATACATTTACGCGTACAGGAAATTACAGTGTTTCAACTATTACAATTTCTACAGCATTTAAAAAGGATGATAAAGAAACCTATTCCAACGAAGTATTCGAAAAGTTTTTAGCTTATCGCGATCAATTTGCAAAATCTCTATCGGAAGCAAACGATTCATCTAAAAAATTCGCAACTACCGAAGGTTATGATGGTTACTCAAGAAATCAACAAGATGTAATCTTGTACTCGTTCTTGGCCTCTTATACAGGAAAAGGAACCAAAGTAAAACAAACTGAATTCCCGAAAATACCTTTACCTAATTGGACATTAACTTACGATGGATTAAATAAATTTAAATTCTTTAAAAAGTATTTAAAAACAGCAACACTTCGTCATTCATATAAATCAACTTATAATGTTGGGGCCTTTACAAATAATCAATTGTTTACACCTGCAGCTGGAGTTGATTTTGAAGATGCTCGTTTTAGTGGTGGTCGTGTAAATGGTGCTGGTTCTAACTTCGCCTCTAAGTACCAAATTAATACGGTAACTATTCAAGAGAGTTTCTCTCCTCTTATCAAAGTTGATATTACATTTAATGAGAAGAAAAAGAAAAAGGCAGATGGTACAAGTGCATCAAGTGGGGCAATTACAGCAAACTTTGAAATTAGAAAAGATAGAACGGTTAGTTTAAATGCTAACATCCCTCAAATTACTGAAACACGTGGTCAAGAGTATGTTATTGGCGCAGGTTACAGGTATCCTAAGTTAAAAATTAAGAAATTTAAAATTAAAGGTAAGCCACTTGAGAGCGACTTAAATTGTAAAATGGACTTATCGTTTAGAAATAATGTAACTACACAACGTAGGGTTGTTGATGGTATAAGTACGCCTTCTCAAGGACAAAATATCATTACATTAAAAACATCAGTAGATTACGCTCTTTCGCAAAATATTAATTTAAGATTGTATTTTGATAAGATTATAAATACCCCTGTTGTTTCTACTTCCTTCCCAACGGCTAATACAAATGCTGGTTTTAGCTTAAGATTTAGTCTCGCTCAGTAATAACTCACTCATTTTCAGGGTATTTGTTTTTAATAAAATAGTATTATATTTGTGATTCAGGTTTTGGCATCCTATTTGCCTTCTACTGTTTATGAGAAAATTTTTGATAATTATATTAAGTGTATTTTTCCTGTTGTTCGACTTGGTTGAGTATGCGGTTTATCAAAAAGATCCTGGGCCTGAAAAATTCAAAGCAATCTTCATTTATAATTTTACCAAAAATTTTGAGTGGCCAGAAAGTAAAGCCAATGAATTTAATATCGCAATTTTAGGAAATAATCCTACACTTATAAATTACCTTACCGAAATGTCCAATACAAAAATGGTGGGCACTAAAAAGGTAGTTGTAAAAAACATCACTAATATTTCGGAAGCAGCAAAACCTGAAATATTATTTATTTTACCTGATAAGTCAAGCGTGTTGGCTGAGGCAGTTGCAAAGTATAAAGCAAAAGGAACATTAATTATTACTGAAAAACAAGGTTTAGCAAAAGTGGGCGCGGCAATTAATTTTGTGGTTGCTGATAATAATATTAAGTTTGAGTTAAATAAAACAAGTGCCGGAAAAGCAGGTTTGGTGGTTTCATCAAAAATTGAAGCAATGGCATTAAAAGTAATCGACTAATGTTGAAGATTAAGTCATATAGTATAATGGTGTTGTTGATGTTATTATCAACAGTATCTTTTGCGCAACTGGCAAAGGTGCAGCAGGCTTATGATTGTGTTCAACAAGGTAAGTTGGATTCCGCAAAAATATACATTGAAGAAGGTATTAAAGATCCTGAAGCAGCTTCCGATTTCCAATCTTGGTATATACGTGGATTTATTTACAAAGAGATTTACAAGCAAAAAGAATCAAACGACATAAAATCTAAAGCCCGTGAGTTAGGAGTTGAGTCGTTAAGAAAGGCTGCAGAATTAGATAAGGAAAAGCAACAAATTGCAAGTATAAATCAAAACCTTAAATTTTTAGGTTCTAAATATTATAATGATGCGAAAAAAACAATGGATTCTGTTAACTATTTAACATCTATTTGGTGCTTTCAAAATTACCTTTCTATTTACAAATCTGTTGAGCCAGGTTTTGATGAAAATGCAAAATCAATCGAATACTATTTATCCTTAAGTTACTATTTCCAAGAAGTATTTGAGCAAAATGGGTCAAAAAATGCTTTAGAGCGTACAAAGGAATACCTTAACAAATCTATACAAATCAATCCTAATTCAGCAATGGCTAATAAAAACATGGCTGTATTATATTATAATATGGGTGTAAATATTATTAAGAAAATGGATTACGATATTGATTTAGAACAATTATATGTATTACAAGAAGAGGCTTCTAAACTATTTAAACAAGCTGAGCCATTTATGTCAAAGGCATATCAATTATCACCTAAGGATAAAACAATTATTGAGGGTATGCAAGGTATTTACTATCAATTAAACGATACAGAAAAATCAAACGAGTTTAAGAAAAAATTAGAGGCGTTAAGCGCTCCATAATTTTTTAAAGAGTACACTATTGTGAAAATAACAATTGGAAAAAAAATAGGATTTGGTTTCGGGATAGTAATAGTCCTTACAATTGTAGCATTCATATTTACCAATATTACCTTAAAGGATTCTAAGAAAAAAACAGATAATGTTGTTCAAGTTGTAACTCCAAGTGTTGCTGCATTAAATGATTTTAACTTGCTACTTGAAAGCTCTCAACGTTTAATTAGCAAATGGGTTAATGTACAGTCGGTAGAAGATGAAGCCTTTAAAAAGGATTTGGTAGATTTAATTCATAAGGATTACCCAAAAGTAAAAGCGGAGATTATTGCATTGTCCCCAACTTGGACAAAAGATGAGAAATTAAAAGCGGATTCGATTTTTTTAGCTACCGATAAATTATTTGCAACTTACAAATCCGACATCATGTCTCAAGTGCTTGGATTTGCAAGTTATGATAATGCGCAAATCATGTTTCCAGTTAAAGTTGTTTTAGAGGATACTGAAGTTGATGCAGCAAAAATTCATGAGCAATTACATGGTTTAATTGAAGCCCAAAAAGCACATGCAGAAAGAGTAACAAATGAAATGTTTGATTCATTCACGTTTCTTCAAAATTTCGTAAAGTGGTTAGGAATTGCATTAGTAATAGGTGGAATTTTTGTAGCAATGATTACGGTTCGCACAATTGTAAAACCTGTTCAGTTGCTAAAAGAAATGCTAAAAGCAATGAGTTTAGGGATTTTACCAAAGCAAAGGATTCCAACACGAAGTGATGAAATAGGGGATATGGGAAATGCCCTCACAGGTTTAATTGGGGCATTGGAAAGTACTACCGATTTTGCTCATGAAGTAGGAACAGGAAACTTTGCATCTGAATACAAACCTTTATCTGAGCACGATAATTTAGGGCACGCATTAATTAAAATGCGTTATAATCTTGCTGAGAACGAAAGAATATTAGAGCAAAAAGTTATTGAGCGTACTGAAGAAGTTGTTCGCCAAAAAGAAGAAATTTTACATAAAACAACGGAGTTAGAACAATTATTTACGCAGGTTACTGATAGTATTCGTTACGCTAAACGTATTCAGGAAGCAATTTTGCCCCCTGAATTTTATGCTAAAACAATATTACCTAATTCATTTATTCTTTATAAACCAAAAGACATTGTTTCTGGAGATTTTTATTGGTTAGATAAGAAGGATGGGAAATCAATGGTGGCTGCGGTTGATTGCACGGGGCATGGAGTTCCAGGTGCTTTTATGAGTATCGTTGGATTTAATTTGCTTAAGGATATTGTAAATAATTCGGGTTTAGAAGCGCCAGGAGAAATTATGGACGCAATGAGTGATGGAGTTAATAAAACGCTTCATAACAAAACGGAAGACGAAAGCGCTCAAAAAACAAAGGATGGTATGGATATGACCATGATTTCAGTTGATTATGCTAATAACAAAGTTCAATTGCTGGGGCAAATAATCCTTTATACATAATTCGTAATTCAGATGTAATACAATACAAAGCAGATAAATTCCCTATTGGGTACAATATTTTTGATGAGCCTAAACAATACACCACGCCTACTATTGATGTGCAAAAAGGTGATATTTTGTATATTTTCTCGGATGGTTATGCTGATCAATTTGGCGGACCAAAGGGTAAAAAATTAATGGCAGGTAAGTTTAGAGAAATTCTTATTGAAGCTTCTAAACTTCCAATTACTAAGCAAAAAGAATTTCTTAATAACATCATTGAGGACTGGAAAGGTCCGCATGAACAAGTTGATGATATGCTTGTTATTGGTGTTTCTATTTAGCGTCCGCTAAAAGGATTTTCAATTATTTTTTTCAATTATTTTTTAGAATTTTTATGGTAGAGAAGTTAGAATCGATTAAGCAGAGGTATGAAGATGTGGAATTAAAATTATCCGATCCACAAATTATTGGTGATATGAATCAGTTTAAAAACTGAACAAGGAATATCGCGACCTTGAGCCAATTATTGAAATATACGGAGAGTACAAAGTTATTCTTAACAACATTGCATCCGCAAAGAAATTCTCGATAACGAGAAGGACAAGGAAATGATTGACATGGCTAAGATGGAGTTGGATGAGAGTAGAGCCAAGCAACTTGAGTTAGAAGAGAAAATTAAGTTCATGCTTATTCCAAAAGATCCTGAAGATGCAAAAGATGTTGTGTTTGAAATTCGTGCAGGAACGGGTGGAGATGAGGCTTCAATATTTGCTGGAGATTTATTTGAAATGTATCGCCGCTATTTTGAAACGCATGGTTTTAAAATGGAAGTAGTTGATGAAAGCCCTGGAACAATGGGTGGTTATAAAGATATTGTAATGAATGTTTCGGGTAATAATACCTATGGAACATTAAAGTTTGAAAGTGGTGTGCATCGTGTACAACGAGTGCCAGCAACAGAAGCAGCAGGTAGAGTTCACACATCAGCAGCTACAGTTATTGTAATGCCTGAGGCAGAGGAAGTAGATGTTGTTATTAATCCAGCTGATTTAGAAATACAAACTTCACGCTCGGGTGGTGCAGGTGGACAAAATGTAAATAAGGTAGAAACCAAAGTTCAAATTACTCATAAACCAACTGGTATTATGGTTACTTGCCAAATAGAGCGTTCGCAGCTGGGTAATAAGGAACGTGCAATGGTGATGTTGCGTACTAAGTTGTATGAAATAGAATTGCAAAAGCTAAATGCGAGCCAAGCAGCTAAAAAAAATACAATGGTAACAACAGGCGACCGTTCAGCAAAAATTAGAACTTACAATTACCCTCAAAATCGTATTACAGATCATCGCATTAATTTAACCTTATACAACCTATCAGAGTTTGTTAATGGTGACATACAACAAATGATAGATGCTTTAGCATTTGCTGAAAATGTTGAGCGATTAAAAGAAGGTGGATTGGCTTAGGTTATTCTTCAGAAAATAATATCCCTGTCTTAAGAGAACTAGTAAATAGTTAATTCTTTTCTTTTCAGCACTATTAGACCTTTTTGTAATGAAGGGTCGTATTCTTTGCTTTTATAAAAATAATGGTTTAAACTTGTATTAGTATAGGTGTGAAATAATTATTTAGTTAATGTTTATTTTCAAATTTAAAACTAATTTTAAAAGTCTTGGGCAAATGATGTTTGAAAAAATATTAATAAAAGGTGAACAGCAAATTAATATTGCAACGAGTGAATTTATTAATGGTATTTACTTTTATACCATGTTTGTTGATGGAAAAGCTATTGCTAGTAAACGTATGGTTATTGTTAAATAATGAAAATAAACATATATATAACATTGATTTGTTTGGGTTTTTCTTTTATTGGAAAAACTCAAACAACTTTGTTTGATAGTGTATATTTTAATGATTTGGGGCAATTAAATAATGAAACTGAATACATTCTAGGCATTTCAACATTTGATAATTTTACATTTGCTACAATTTCAGGAACTAATTTTTCAACTGGCAAAAGAAACTCTTTTATAGTAAAAATAGATAGTGTTGGTAATAAAGTTAATAGATTTAGCTTCAATAACACAGGTGAGTTTATTCATAATAGTTCTGGGGTGTGTAATTCTTAACAAAAGTTTTTGTTACAGGAACCTTATTACATACTGCCGTTCCCGATTCCGGCAAACTTTTTATTTCAATATTTTCTAAGGAATTAGATAGCCTTGATTTTAAAGTCTATGAGTTTTCTCAAAAGACAGGTGTAGTTTCGCAATTGTTATATGATGGTAATAAATATATGTATGGTTCAGGTTATTGCGATGTTGATGCAAGCACTTATGGAGATTTGTTTGTAGTTAAGTTTGATACTCTTGGTAATTTAATTTGGAAAAGTAGGTACGGATTGACAACCAGAAATGAAGGTAGTGGAACTTTACAATTGATAGGGAATGATAGTTTGTTTGTTTCAGGCCCTAGTAACGAAGGTTCAAATGGAGCGTCTGGCTTAGCAGTGTTATTAGATACCGCTGGTACAGAATTGTGGAGAAGATATATTGATATACCTGGTAAAGAAAATACATTTGCAGGAGGGTTTATTTATAAAGACGGGGGTTTATTATGCCAGGTACTTGTTATACCCCGCCAAATGGAGAAAGTGATTTGTGTATTACAAAATTAAGCGCAAGCGGCATTAGACAATGGGATAAAATTTATTCACTTGGTGCAAGTTCTGAAGGTACAGATTACTGTTTTTATAATCAAGAGGATTCAACTATAATAGCAGTTGGTGGCAACCTTAATGTCCCCCAATTTCACGAAGCGGGTTTGGCTATAAAATATACTATGGAAGGTGATACAATGTGGACACGCACTTACGATAAAAGTTATAACCTAAATGGTTATATAGATCATTTTTATAAAGGCATTGCCACAAATGATGGTGGCTATTTATTTGCAGGGCAAACAAGTAGTGGTATTATTGCAGGTAAACAAGATGCTTGGTTACTAAAAACAGATAGTATAGGCTGCCATCCCAATTACCCTTGCTGGCCAGCAACTCATTATAATTACACTAGTTTAAAAAGTAATGCTTATAGTAGTTTTAACTCAAGTGTTTTCCCAAACCCAGCTACAAATTACGTTTGTGTAAAATTTAAAAACATAAACCAAAACAATGCTTGTACTTTAAAATTGTACAACATAACTGGGCAATTAATAAAACAACAAACTTTTAATTACGTTAACCCAATTGCATTATTTAACATAGAAGATGTTGAACAAGGAATGTATGTGTTGGAAGTGGAAACTTTGTATGGAACTGAACGTACAAAAATTATAAAAAGAATAAATCTACTCTACATACAGCACAAATCCTTTTAAATATTCACCTTCTAAAAAGTTCATACTAATAGGATGGTCTGCTGGTTGAGATAAGTAGTGTAATACCTTAATTGTTCTGCGTGCATCTAATGCTGCCGAAACGATTGTATTAAAAAATAATTCTTTATTAATTACCTGCGAGCAGGAAAAAGTAAATACAATACCACCTGGCTTAATTATTTTAAATGCCTCTGAGTTTAAACGTTTGTAACCAATAACTGCATTGTGACTTACCTTTCTGCTTTTAGCAAATGCCGGCGGGTCTAAAACCATTACATCATAATCAAGGTCAGCATTTTTAAAAAAGTCAAAAGTATCAACTGCAAATGCCTCGTGGTTTTTTAAATTGTTTAGTTCTGCATTTTGTTTTGTTAATTCAATTGCTGGTTTTGATACATCTACCGAATGAACCATTGTAGCACCTGCATTTGCAGCAAATACAGAGAAACCACCTGTGTAACAAAATGTATTTAGTACTTTTTTTCCTTTGCTGTATTCGGCTAATAATTTTCTATTCTCACGTTGGTCAATAAAGAAACCTGTTTTTTGCCCCTTCACCCAATCAATCGAAAATTTATTTCCGTACTCTTCAACTATAACACTTGTGTTAGTTCCAATAATAGGTCCATTTTTTATTTGTGATGAATAATTTGCTGGAAGTGTTTCTGCGCTTTTATCGTAAATGGTTTCTATTTTCCATCATAAACTTTTGAATTGCTTTTGCAATCAAATCAATTTGCATATGCATTCCAATACTGTGACATTGTATAACTGCATTGTTGTTATAATAATCAATAATCAATCCTGGTAAGCCATCCGATTCACCAAATACCAAACGATATACATTTGTGTTGGGTAATGTGCTTACGCCAATTTGTTTACGATAGTCAAATGCTTTTTTTATTTTAGTATAATAAAAATCTTCATCAACATTAGTAGGCTCATTACTTACTAAACGAACACTAATACTACCATCTTGAAAATGCCCAACTCCTAAAAATCTGCGTTCAGCAGAAAAAACTTCTACAATAGTTCCATCTACAATGCCATCATCTTTTTGACGAATAGCCCCCGAAAAAATCCACGGATGTTTACGTAATGCTGAAAATTCTTTTCCTTTATTTAAAATTATTTGTTTGTAGTTAGTCATAATAGTATAAAAAACAAAAGCAGGTAATACCTGCTTTTAAATGAGTAGAAGGTGATTGTTATTTTTTTGCAGCAGTACTTTGTTTAAAGCCTATCAAAATTACAGCACAGCCCGAACCAGCGCTAGTTCCTTCTAGTTTAGCTTCTATAATAACGTCATCAATTGTTGCTTTTACTTTAAAATCCCAATATGGAGCGTTTTTGTAATCCTTGTTTGTAAACAACAACGTTCTGTCTTGATCGTAGATGTAGAAAGTTAAATTGCCATCTGTCATTCCGCTACAAGCCGCAATACGATAAACTGTTTCGCCAAAAATGTAGTGTGAAACTCTGCAGTCTCTTCTTGATTTAATAATAGTGCTCTGTATGTTTGTCCATCAGAAATAAATGAATTTATGATATGCTTTGCGCAAATGTTTGCAACCGTATCGCATTGCGCCTTTGCTTTATTGTTTAGAGCAAATAGTAAGCAAAATAATAAAGTGGTTTTTAATAATATATTCTTCATGTCAATTTCTTATTACAAATTATGATTTAACAGGGTTAATGATTTTTTCGCGAATCTCTTGCACTTTTGCAGAGATTTTGTCCAGTTGCTCTTTAGAAACATTTACTTCTGTTCTGTTGTTTAATGTAGTTGTTTTAGCTGCTACATCTGTTTCCGGTTTTTCGTAAACATATTTGAACTCGATAGTATCATAAATTTTTGTAATTCTTCTAATTGAATTACTAAATCACCATACTCAGGTTGTGTTTTGTAAGCAGATAATAATTTAATGATGCTTCCTAATGATTGTTTTTGTTGAGCAATACGGTTTTTAATTTCTGTATTCTCTTTTACTTTGTTAGTTTGAATTGCAAAATGCAAACTCTCTAACCAACCACCAGTAAGTATTAAACCACTCACATCATTTTTCTTTTCACCTTTTAAATATTGGTCGCTAGCACGGTAAGCAATACCAACTAATACAAGCATCGAATCTTTATCAGTAATATTGTCGCTAATACGTTTCATTGTTTCTTGGTCAAAAGCTCCTGAAACGCCTAAGTCATCTGCCAATTTTTTTAATGTTCCCAAATAACCTAAAGCATCCTGACTTTTATTGTACATGGTTACATATCCTAAATCAGCGCCATAAATACCTAAGTTAAGTGCTTTCGAATAACTAGTTGTGTATTGAGTTGATCTAGAAGAAACATTTAATATACTCTTATCATATTCTGCACCTGCTTTTTGAATTAGCATAGCAGTTTGAACTGGAGATGGGATACTAAAAAGTTGCCCATTTACATTTAAAACACCATTACTGGTAACTTTGGTTGTATCATCAGGTAATTCATCACCACCTTCTTTTGCAGGATCACTCGAACATGAAACTGCGAATAAGCAAACTGTTCCGAAAAGAACAAGCTTTGATTTTATGGTTAAATAATTGAATTTCATTTATTTAATTGGTTAATTGTCTAGAAAAATTTGAGTATGCAAGTAAGCGAAAAATATTGAAACCTCAAAAAATAATGTTCGTCGTTTGAATTAACTTACTAATCGTTAGCTATCTGTTTATCAATTAGTTAGTAAGAGCGTTTTGAATGTGCTTTAGTATTTTATCTACTGAGCCTAAATTGCTGCTGATATAGTTTTTACATTCTACTTTTATTTGCTCTCTTTTCGAATCATTAGTAATGAGTTCTTCTAGTATTTCATTCAAAACTTTTTGTTCGACAAAACTAAAAGAGATTCCAATTTGTACGCACGCTAAGGCTTCATTAAATTTTTTATAATTTGGTCCAAAAACTACTGGAATACCATAAGTAATAGCTTCTAGAATATTATGAATTCCAGATCCAAAGCCACCACCAATGTACGCTAGCTTGCCATATTGATAAATCGAAGAAAGCATTCCGATATTATCAATAATTAAAATATCAGCGTTATTATTTGCCCTCTTATCCGAGAATTTCAAGTAATTTAATTTCGTACTAGCACTTTCAATAATTGAAACCAACTGGTTAATATTGATGTTTTCGATATTGTGCGGAGCAATAATTAATTTTAGGTTAGTGTATTTTTGCTTAAGTGAGATAAATGATTGAACTAAGTATTTTTCATCTTCTGCATAAGTACTACCAGCTACAATAACTATATTGTTTTCACTAAATTGTTGTATAGATAAAAAATTTTCTGGATTACGTGCAATCTCTACAACCCTTTCAAATCGGCTATCTCCAACGAATGAGCATTTTGTTAAACCTATTTCATTAAGTAGTTTTTTCGATTCTTGGTTTTGTAAAAATAAATGCTCGTAATAGAAAAGAGTGCGTTTAAAAATACCTCCATACCATTTAAAAAAGTGTTGATCTTCTCTAAAAATTCCTGAAATAAGTAAGGTTGGAATTTTATTTGAGTGAAGTACATTTAAATAGTTTAACCAAAATTCATACTTCACGAAAATGGCAAGTTCTGGATTTATTATCTGTAAGAATTTTTTTGCATTACTTTTTGTGTCGGCAGGTAAGTAAAAAACATAATCTGCAAACTCGTAGTCCTTTCTTAATTCATATCCTGAAGGTGAGAAAAAAGTAAGAACGATTTTTTTATTTGGGAAAGTAGTTTTTAGTTTTTCAATAACTGGCCTACCTTGTTCAAACTCTCCTAACGATGCGCAATGCACCCAAATTTTAGGTGAAGAATCTCCTTTTAATTTACTATCAATATGTTGTAAAATTCCAATTCGTCCGTTGCTAAATAACCGAGCTTTTTTGTTGAAGGGACTCAATAATTTAACAATGAAATGATATGCAACAATACAGAAAGTGTAAAACGCCATAGGGCAAAAGTAAGAATAAACTAATGATTTTAATTTTCTTAATTATAATAAAACTCCTTAATCCTCTTATAAAGCGGTAGTGCCCAGCCAATTCTAAATCCTATTTGAACATCCGTTCTTTTTGCACCATCACTTTGCATAGTGTCATATTGGTAACCACGAATGCCCTTTGTAAACCCTTCATTAAATTCAAATCCAGCATAAAAATTAGTGAGTCGGTTGTTGCTTAAATACATGTACCCAATAAATTGTGTAAAGGCAATTCCGCCTGTTTTTCTATCGTAGCCTTTTCTCAAATCGCCTCTTAATTGTGGTAAGTTTTTTCCTACATCATACAAATTTACTTTGTGTTGCATGTAACCAACACCTGCCCAAACAACTGGACCACAATTTTTATTGTTATTAAAAAAGGAAGTACTTTTCCGAAAGTTACAAATGTGTTCCATCCTCTTTCGTTTATTCTTAATCTGCCCGGTGCACCATCATTTGCAGTAATTGTTCCCTCGGCATTTTTCATGTTGCTGAGCAAATTTTGTTCTTTTACTGTTTTACCGAAAAAATAATTGCCTTCAATTCCTATAATCCAGTTTTTTCTGGTTTTATACAATACAGGGATGCCAACATTTCCGGTGTTTCCAAAACGCGTTTTTAAGTCGGCTTGTGGCATTTGCCCCGAAAAGTGCAAACCAACAATAGGAATGGCATAACAAGAGTCTTTTAAATTTTGCGCATTACCAATAAAAACGGCAAAAAGCAGCGCAAAAAGTGTGTATAGTTTTTTACCATTCATTGGGCAAATATAGTGATTTTGTCAATTAAATTTTTTAGGTTTGTCATGTCTGATATTTCAACGATTACAATGCTTTTATATTGCATGAAATTTTGAAATATTTGAACAAAATTAAATGCCTGAAGCAATGATTAAAAGTGAAGGAAAAGTGACGAACGAAATTTCTTTAGATACACTAAAAAAAGCATTCGGTTTAATGTGCACTGCAAAAAGCATGACCGAACTGTACGAAGCTAACAAGGAAGTTACTGCTAAGTACGTTCATGCCACATCACGCGGACATGAAGCTATCCAAATTGCAATGGGTTTGCAATTATTACCACAAGATTATTTAAGTGCTTATTATCGTGATGATAGTATGCTTCTTTCAATTGGTTTACGTCCTTACGAGTTAATGTTGCAATTATTGGCAAAGCGCGACGACCCATTTTCAGGAGGTAGAACGTACTATTCGCATCCTTCTTTAAAGAGAGATGATATGCCTAAAATTCCTCACCAAAGTAGTGCTACAGGTATGCAAGCTATACCAACTACAGGTGTTGCAATGGGTTTACAATATTTAGAAACTACTGGTAAACAAAAAGATTATGCAGGTAAAAATCCCGTAGCTGTTTGTTCTTTAGGCGATGCTTGTATTACTGAAGGTGAAGTTGCTGAAGCTTTTCAAATGGCAGTATTAAAAAAGTTGCCAATACTTTATTTAGTTCAAGATAACGAATGGGATATATCTGCACATGCTCGTGAAATTAGAGTGCAAGATGCAACCGAATACGCAAAAGGTTTTAAGGGTTTAGAAACACGCACCATTGATGGAACCGATTTCTTAAAATCATATAATACAATTAAGGAAGTATTGGACATCATTCGTAAAGAACGCCGTCCGTTTTTAATACATGCAAAGGTTCCTTTATTAAATCATCATACATCGGGAGTTCGTAAAGAATGGTACCGTGATGATTTAGAAGAAGCAGCGAAAAGAGATCCTTTCCCGCGTTTAAGAAATCAATTAATTGTTGCAGGTGCAGAAGCAATTGATATTAAAAAATTAGAGGAAGATGCAAAAGCATTGGTGCAAGCAGATTACGAAGAAGCATTAAAAGCTGAAGATCCTCGCCCAGAAGATTTGTTGTTGCATGATTTTGCACCAACACCAATAACTGAAGAAAAAGGAAATCGCGCTCCAGAGGGTAAACAAGCAACTGTTATGGTTGACTCTGCTTTATTTGCGATTAGAGAAATTATGACTAAACACGATGAGTGTTTGGTTTACGGGCAAGATGTAGGAGCAAGGCTAGGAGGGGTGTTTAGAGAGGCCGCTACACTTGCACAACAATTTGGAGACCATAGAGTATTTAATACACCTATACAAGAAGCATTTATTATTGGCTCTACCGTTGGTATGAGTGCAGTTGGATTAAAGCCAATAGTTGAAGTTCAGTTTGCTGATTATATTTGGCCGGGCTTAAATCAATTGTTTACCGAGGTTGCACGCTCATGTTATTTATCAAATGGTAAATGGCCAGTGAGTTGTATTTTACGTGTTCCAATTGGAGCATATGGAAGTGGCGGACCTTATCACAGTAGTAGTGTAGAAAGTGTTGTAACAAACATTAGAGGAATTAAAGTGTGTTACCCTTCAACAGGTGCCGATTTAAAAGGATTAATGAAAGCTGCGTATTACGATCCAAATCCAGTGTTGATGTTAGAGCACAAAGGTTTGTATTGGAGTAAAATAAAAGGAACCGAAGAAGCAAAAACAATTGAGCCTGATGAAGATTATGTAGTGCCAATTGGAAAAGCACGTTTGGTGCAGGAAGCAGACGAAGCAAAAATAAAGGAAGGGAAATCTATTTCTATCATAACTTACGGTATGGGAGTTTATTGGGCGCGTAATGCATCTAAAAACTATGCGGGGCAAGTAGAGATTATTGATTTACGTACACTTTCTCCAATTGATGAAGAAGCAATTTTCGCATCAGCAAACAAACACGGAAAAGTAATTGTGTTAACCGAAGAGCCTCGCATTGCAGGTTTTGCTAATACCATTGCATCTTTAATACAAATGAATTGTTTTGAAAAATTAGATGCACCAGTAAAAGTAATTGGTGCCGAAAATATGCCGGCTATTCCTTTAAATTCAATTTTGGAAAAGACAATGTTGCCTAATGCTGATTAGGTGCAAGAGGCGATTAAGAAGATGTTGGAGTATTAGTAAGTGAAATTTAATTTTAAAAAAAGCTTAGCGATTGCTAAGCTTTTTTTTGTGCCTACATAACCCATGAAATGTTAGCGGTGTTACATTTCCGCGCCAACATCACGGGAGAGTAATATCCGAGAGAACGGGTTGTACATATGATAAGATTGATACAGTTATCAATCCATAAAAATATTAACCTGAACTTTAAGTCCGACTCCAGTTCCTATTACGGTTGGATAACCAGCTGCCGCCACTCTTTCTATCGACTGAATTACAGATGATTCATCCTGTAAATATCTAGTTATCATATCAACGTAGTATGGTATTCCACCGACGAAGTAGTGCATATCAGTGTCTTTCTTTGTAAAACCCTTCATCTTATGTTTAACACTGTCTTCAAGTGTATATCCACGTTGCTTCATTTCATCAAATAAATATCCTACATTATACATTGTAAAAAAGATAATTTCACCAAAGTATATTTTCTTTAATACATCTATTTTAATCGAATTCCAAAATAGAGGCTTTGAACCAACCGCCTGTTGTATTCTTAATTCAGGGCTAAAGTGAACCTGACCAAACGCAACAGAAAAATCAATTTCACGGTTAAATATTTTCATAAACCACTCGGTTAATTCATCCTTATCGTGCTGCGCCATCGTATCCGTATAATTCATAAACCTATCGAACATGGTTTCCCCCTTATACGCAAAACGTGAAAGTATTAAACCTCTATCTACCTGATGATATGCTATAATTTTATCTACTGGTTCAGCAGCTAATTCTGCCATAATATCCCATTTAGGTTTAGAAAATAGTTTAGCATCTTTTTCCGAAATAGGTGTTTCAGGATTTTTGTTAGTTAGATAATCAAAAGAATCTGACATAGCCTTTACTTGTTTTTCATACCTTTCTTTATTAGGAAAATTAAACGTTGTAGTTTGTTGTTCTGCCTCACCAGTCTTATCCTTTTTGGTGAATTTCATTTCACGTGATTTTGGTCCTATAACAGTTAGATTAAGATTTAATGAAGATTCATCAGGTTTTCCAGATTTCAATTCACCAACAGCAGCAACTTTTGCCGTCTTTATATTGAATAAAGTAAAATCACCAATCCGTAGAATATTAGTTATGCCATGATATAAAACTAAGTGACCATCTATTATTTTGAAATTTTTTACAAATTCCATTTCACCAAGACCACCAATTCCTTTTGGTAGAATTAAGCTTTGCGGTTGTTGTTCTAAATGCTTATTCAAATACTCTCTATCTAAAGCATAGAATGTATAAACAAAAGCATCACCTAATGAACGGCAAACAACTAATTGGAAATTAACGAAGCTTATTAGTTCATTTACTTCCTTTTTTTGTTTAAGAAATTCTTTAAACCCGATTTTCTTTTTGTGCTTCTCCAATGATTTACGGGTATTGGAAAGTATATCATAATAACGGGAAAATTCATTTAGTACCTTAACAAGTCTATATTGAAAGTTCATCATTTCTTCTGGTGATACTTCATTTATTTTCTTTGTTTTTATTTTCGCTAAGATATCCCAAAGTGAATGAAGTTCCTTTTCTAAGTTCAAAGAAAAGGTTTTTAAATGTGGTCTAAGTTCCATTACGGATAAAGCTTTCATATAACAAATTTACCAATTTAAAGCCCTCTAAATATTTAATGTGTATATCTCTGTATATATCATGGATGTTGTATAAATACATCCCACGGATATGGAGTTAAAATGCCACACTAACGAAATTATTTTAAACAATCAACAAATTAAGCGCACTTTAAAAGGTGCGTTTTTTGTTTGTATTCACATCATTTAGAATCCGTCTTTTCGTTTTGATAACATACTAAACTATGGTCATTTTGTGTATTGCAAATATAAATGGCATTGGGGTAAAATTGGCACGGAAAGGCAAACGCAGATGCCACGCTACATTTCCGCGCCAACATCACGAGGGAGTAATATCCGAGAGAACGGGGCTATTTTAAGGTGTTTGCAATTTATTCTCCCGTTATGGCATGCCAAGGACTAACAGGGACAGCAACACAGCGCAATAGTTTTACTGTAAGCCCCTTTTCTGAGTTTATTTCTAGGATTACTTTTTGCATATCTTCAACCGCTTTTTGCAAACTTAAATTATTAGGTTTCCACATTGAGTAATCTGGCAATTTATAATTGATGTTGTTAGATGACCAAGCTTCGTAATAACCTAATGCTTTCATCTTTGCTTTAACAGTATCATTTATTGAATTGTCGGAAATTTGGTAGACTAAAAAACTATTCATTTGGAAGATTTATTAATTTGGTCAAATATTACAGATAATGCGCCAAGCATATATGCTTTAAAAGCACGCGCATTTTTATTCTCGGGCTCTTTTTGTATGGTTAATTTATACTCTTCAAAACTATTGAAATTGTTCTGCTGCAATCTTCTAAAAACAAAATCAGCTTCACCACCAATAGTGGATATGAAAAATTGTAACTGCTCAAATTCTTGTGTTCCCGCATCATTCAACTCAATTTTTCTTTTTAAAAAAGATAAATTTTCTAAGTTTAATATTGGATTCTCAACTGCCATCATTTTTCTGTTTTAGGGGGTGTAGTTTGCGTATTTACGGAAGCTGCTTTTTGTTGTTGTTGTAGTAATTCTGCTGTCCCTTTTATTGTCTGTACACAGTCTTCTGCATCTTGCACATGTTTCGCTATTTTTTTTGAATATTCGGAGAAATTTTCATTCATGTGTTTATGTACTTAACTAGCTGTTTTTATATATACACTCACGTTTATAACCAACAATAATGTAATCAAAATTCCAGCGAATATATAAAAGTCATTAATGCGTGTATTTATAGAATTTATTTTTTCGTCAATATTTTTTATATCCCTAACACTATTGTCAAAAACAGCAATTAACTCATGTAAAGAATCTTTAGAAATTTTTAAATATTTCGCGCAATTCCCCTTGCAGGATGTTTCCTGAATTTGTGGATGTAAAAGCTTCGGAGTACAAAATGAAACCAATAATACTCCTGCTAAACCAATAAGCAACCCAAAAACATATCTATACCAATGTTCTTTTATTTCCTTCATGCTTCATGCAAAAGTACTAAAATCGAGATAATAACAAACAATTAATGAAATTAGCTAAATAGTCTTGTTGAACGGTGCTTTGGTAAACCAAAAGCAGGACTCGAACCACCTACATTCTTCAATTCCACCCTTTTTTATAACAAATATACAATTTTCTCCACTTTTTCTGAACCTGCCCGCCGCAGGCTGGTGAAAAACCTCGGTGTACCGAGGTCACCCAACAAAACAAATAAGTTTAATTTACGCCCTTTGTGCGAAGTAAAAAGTCTAAAAAAGCAATAAAAGTAAATCACCATTTTAATTGAATAAAAAAATGCCCACCAATTCCTCGGCGGGCATTTACTCAAAAGACAAAAAACCATGGCGTGGTTGTAATGTTTTAACTAAACAGGTATTTCAACATTTTTGTCTTCAAGCATCTTTTTCAAATTTATTAAGGCGTAGCGCATTCTTCCTAATGAAGTGTTGATGCTAACCTGTGTAAAATCTGCAATCTCTTTAAAACTCATATCGTAATACATGCGCATAATCAATACTTCCTTTTGTTCTGTAGGAAGTTCATCAACCATGCGTCGCATGTTCTTTTTAAACTCTGTTTTCTCAATACTATATTCATCCTTTTGCTGAATGTTAAGTATCGAAAAAATATCTACTTCTTCACCTTCATCGTTAACGATGTTAGGAATAGTTGGCATTTTCTTGATTCTTCTAAAATGATCTATAACCAAGTTGCGTGCTATACGTAATGTCCAAGGTAAAAACTTACCATCTTCATAATATTGCCCCGCCTTAAGCGAATTGATCACTTTAAAAAAAGTGTCTTGAAAAATATCTTCTGTTATCTCTTTATTACGCACGATTAAATAAATCGACGAATAAACTCTTCTTTTGTGACGTTGAACCAGTTCTGCTAATGCAGCTTCATTCCCGTTAATGTAATCAAAAACTAATTGATTATCATCTATTAATTTATTAGACATAGGCACCTCTTTTACGTTAATTCTTAGAAAGTAAAAAGTAGATGTTTATCCTATTGATTTAAATTTAGATGATTAATTGTTTTACAAGTATAGAAAGAAATTGCCTAAAAAGCAAAAAAGCTCCCGTTTTTTAACAAAACGGGAGCTTTAACTTGCTGAAATTCAGTGTAATTCTATTTCCTCTTCAATTTGCCTTCTTTCCAGGATTTAATGAATTTTGCCCATGCAACTGGGTTTAAAAGGTTATTTGGAGGATATTGTCCCGCATAATACAATCGAGTATATGTTTGCTGCATAGCGTAACGATAATTCCCTTGTGCATCCATTGAGATACCTTTAGCTAATTCACGCATCTCCGACTCTTCTAGGTTCTTTTGAGCTCTATCATAATCGTTACTTGGAACATCTAATTTTAAGAATGCTTTTTTAAACTCATCACGTGTTGGCCAAGGATAAATGTTTGCCATAGGTAATTCAATTGTATCTTTTTTCAATACTTGAATGATAGAGTAGTGGGCAGATTGCAAGGTGTCGGGAATACGATAAATACCATCTTTGTATGCAACTGAGAAAAACTCAATCGTATCTCCAGGAGATGCTACTAATGTAAAGAAACCGTAGAAATCAGATACAGAGCCATGCATGGTTCCTTTTACAAGTATAGAAGTAAATGGTAAAGGTTTTAAACTATCGTTATCTACAACCATACCTGAGAATTGAACTAATTTTTTTGGTTCCTTCTTAGTTGGAGTAACTGTGTTTGTTTTAGCTGTTTGAGCCACTATTGTTGTAACTGAGCTCAGAAACAAAAACAGAATAAATATTTTTTTAATCTTCATCTTAGGCAAATTTAAGCAATGTATTTCGTTTACAAATTAAATAACGTTAAATAATGAACTATATCATCTCCTACAAAGCGGGGCATAAGCGCAAAACTGGCATTTATCCTCGTCTTCGGTTTGAGTGTACGGCGTGGCTTTATCAAATACCTTACCAAGTAATGCAGTTAAATGTATTTCAAATTCCATTAGCAAAGCATCGGTAAATTGTAACTCGCTTGTTTCTTTACCAATTTTTTGTGTGATGTAATATTCGTTTTTATCATTGCTTCTAAACGGAATAATGCATGGTTTAATATGTTCGGCCACACTTAATTTGTTTTTCCAGCAAAGCCAAGCGTAAATAAATAATTGAAATGCCTTGTTGTATTTTTTATCTGCAAACAATTCTTCAAAATTGGTAAACACAAACGAATCTTTTTGACTAACAGATGATTTATAATCTACAATTCTAAATTGCCCCGCGCTTGCATCTATTCTATCAGAGATACCAATTACTTTTATTGGTATAATTTCGTCTCCTTGTTTTAATTCGATAACGCTTTCGAGTTTTCGTTCAAGGTCAATTATTTTTAATGAATCGTTTTGTTTTTCTAAGCGCTCAACTTTCTCTGCTTCTGATTTAATAAGGCTTGTAGCATACAATTGCACCGTTTGAAAAGCAAGAAAGTTTTTCCCGAATTTAAATTCGCTTTCCGAAAAATGATTTTTGAATGCAGTTTCGGTTAATGATTCTATTTTAGTAAGCTGGGCAAGTAAAGCATCTTTTTTAACGAAGTTATCTTTAAAAGGAGTATAAATATGTTCCAACACTTCATGCAGAATGGTTCCCATGGTATTGGTTTCTACATTCTCTTCTACTTCATCAGCCTCGCGAATTTTTGAAATATAGTTGAAATAAAAACGCAAACTACAATCTCTGTAATTGTTGAGCAGAGAAGGGGAGAAGCCAGCACGTTCATGTGTAAAGGCTTTGTCTTTTGTTTTTGTTATGTGTTCTTCTGTTTTCTCAATGGTAAATGCTATTTCATCTTTATGAAGTAAATCTTCGGAAACAGCAATACGTTCAACTATGTTAACTGCTTCGTTTGCTGCAGGTAATTCATTTACTAGTTGTGTAATGAATCTACTTTTTTCACCTTTACCAAAAGTATCGTTTTCGGTATTGTAAATTAAACCAATGTTTTTTGCTTTTTGTAATAAGCGATAAAAGTGATAGGCGTAAATAGCATCTTTATCTTGATAAACCGGCAATTTAAAATACTTCTTTAAATCGTATGGGATAAAAGTATTAGAAGATTTACCTGAAGGCAAAATATTTTCGTTTACCGAAATTAAAATTACGTTTTCGAAATCTAAGGTACGAGTCTCTAAAACACCCATTATTTGCAATCCTTTCAGCGGCTCGCCAAAAAACGGAACAGATGCCCCGCTTAATAATTGCTGAATTATTTTTCGTAATGTTTTTAGTTCGGTAATGTAATTTACTTTCTCAACCAAGGTTTCGAGGTTGGTAATGAGTTTGCTGAATTCAACAATAAATTCGGTTTCTAAATTTTTATGTTGTTTGTTTTCGCTGTTTAATAATGAAATTAAATTATTAGCAAGCAAACGTAAATTTTTAATTACACCACTAATGCTTTCCCAACCTGCAAACAAATAATTTACTTTAGTGTAATTTTCGCCAATTATTTTTTCGAGTGTGCTTACCGAGAAATAAGTAATGTTGTTTTCGGCAATGCTGCGGGTAATGATTTGCAAATTTTTACTGTCGCCCAAAAGCATTGAGAAATAAGGGTTTTGAATAACCTTCAATAAATCTTTATAATAAATTGCCCCGCCGCTTCTGCTTTGTTTTTTATTGATGTGTAAGTTCACTAACTGCGAAGCCAAATCATATAAGGTACTTTTGCTTAGCGGATATTCTAATGAAACGTTTACTTCATTTATTTCTTCGGGCAACACACTTAACAATGGAAACAATAAAGTTTCATCACACAATATAATAGCAGTTTTATTTAAATCTACTCCGCTGTGAATCCAGTTTTGTAATATCTGCGCCGCACACGATACCTGCGCCATGTTTTGTGCTGCGCCAATTATTTCAATGTTTTTTGTTCCTTCTAAATAATTGTTTTCAATAAAACTATCTGTTTTAAAGTGCTCACGCTGCAAATGTTTTCTTAAAAATAAACCAGCTTCGTGTTTTTCGTTATGCAAATAATATTCATCTGCATCCCACAGTATGGCAGCTTTTTTCTCTTCAATAAAATACTGGAAAATTATTTCTTCTGCTCTGTTTAATGCATTAAACCCAGCGAAAATAAAGGAGTCATACTCAGCAAAAGCATTTTTTGTTTTTAAAGCTTCTACAGCTTTTTTATAAGCCAAGCCTTGGTAAGCTATGTTTTGAGCTATTAATTTTTGTGTGTACAATGCGTAAATATCGCCAAGCGACGACATAAACTTAATGTAGTTGCTCTGCATTTCGGTTTTTTCTTCAGCAGCTAAACTCCAGTTTTCAATTTCTTTTATTTCGGTAAGGTTTTTATAAATGCTTTGTGCATTTATTAAATAGCGATCAATCTCATTAAAATCTTGCAACAACATATTGCTCCATTTCAAAAAATTATCGAAGGACTCGGCTTTGTCTTTCATTACATCGCGGTAACAATCGTACAATACAGCCACTAGCGTAATGTTATCTGCAGTTTGTAAACCCGAGAGTTCGGTAATTAATTCTTCGGCGCTAATAATTTTTGGTAGCCAAATGGTTTTGTTGTATATATTTGCTAAGTGTCTTTTTAAAAATAAGGAGCCACGCTTGTTGGGTAAGGGTGTTATCCCCAAAATGTTGATGAATGTAGTTTGCCGTATTATATAAGAATGGAGTCATAGATGAAATCACCTTTTGAAGATATACAATTTCCTCAATACAGGAAGTATTCGAACAATAAAAATTTCTTTAAAATTAATTCTCCCAAGGAATTTGAGGAAATACAAGTAATTGGCAGTAAAAAACTACACCGAAAAGTTGTTGCAACCCAGTTTCCAGAGATGAATTTAATTATTGATTTGGTGACTTTGGCGAATGAGTTTATGATTAATTCAAGCCAAAATGAATTTGATGAATTAATTGCAGATTAAATCTCCGCAATCACACTTTGCGAACCCTTCACAACATCACCAATCTTGCAAGTAACTTTTGTTCCGATAGGGAAATACAAATCAACACGAGAACCGAATTTAATAAAACCAAATTGTCCGCATTGTGTTGCAACATCGCCTTCTTTGCAATACCAAACAATACGGCGTGCTAAAGCTCCTGCAATTTGACGAACCAATACTTGTTTTCCGTTTTTGTGCTCAACAACAACCGTTGTACGCTCGTTTTCGGTACTTGATTTTGGTTCCCAAGCAGCTAAAAATTTACCTGGGTGATATTTGAAAAACTTTACTACACCAGCAATTGGGTAACGGTTAATGTGCACATTAATTGGCGACATAAAAATAGAAACTTGCAAACGCTTGTCTTTAAAAAACTCGCCTTCTTCAACTTCTTCAATAACAACAACCTTTCCATCAGCAGGCGCAATAACCAAATTTTCGCCTAAAGTAAATTCACGCTTAGGGTCGCGGAAAAATTGAAGGATGGTGATTAATAAAAATCCACTTAATGCATAAGCAAACAAATGCGCAATAAGGAATGTTGGGAAAAAGAAATGAGCAATAAATATAATGATAGCATCAAATACTAACGTAATTAGCAAACTAGCGTAACCTTCTTTATGAAATTTCATGTTTAAATAATTTATGCAAATATAGTATTTCGTTAGTAATTCATGGTTTTGCCCCGCTTTAATATTAAGAACATATTGTTAAGAAAGCTTATCGCTTGTTTTCGCAATTATATCCTATCTTTATCTTCTAAATTACAATTATGAAGAACTTGATTTTATTGATGTTTGTGGCTATTCTTGTTTCTTGCTCAAATAATGAAAAAACTGCAGAAGTAAAGGCAAATTTGAAAGATTTTTCATGGATTTTAGGAAAATGGGCAAATAAAGACAGCGCTCAAATGTATGTTGAGTTTTGGGAGCAAAGCAATGACTCAACCTACAAAGGCAATAGTTATATGCTGGGAGATGGAGATACCTTGTTTTCTGAGAAATTAAGTTTAGTATTAAGAGCAGGTGGTATTTATTATGTTCCTGTTACCAGCAATCAAAATGAGCAGAAACCTGTGTTGTTTAAATTGGTTAAAGACTCAGTTGTTGGGGCCAATAAACTTGTTTTCGAAAACAAATTGCACGATTTCCCTCAGCGTATAGTATATGAACACCCACATGCAGATACCATAAAAGCTAGAATAGAAGGTGTTTCCAACGGTAAATCAAGAGTTGAATACTTTCCAATGTATAAAATTAACTAGATTTAGTTTAAGATATTTACTGGTGTAATAAATTCTTTTATCTTTACATTAGAATTTATGAAATCAAGATATTTATTATTATTCCTATTTGCCCCGCTTTTTTCTGTTATTATCAGCTCTTGTAGTGATGATGCACCTGATAAAAAAGTAGTTGCAAAATCTCCACAGGACGTTAACAAAATTGCTATTGAGCAATTATCGAAAATGTTATCAGCTAACAAGCAGGACTCAATTCTTGTTTTGCAAAAAGATACTTTATTGTGCTATGGTTTCTTTAAACAATTGTATGGCGCTGAGCCTAAATTATTGTTTTCTGATAAAGGCAAGTGGAATCCATTGGGCGACACGCTTTACAAACTTGTTAAAGAAGCAAGGTATTACGGTTTAATTCCAAACGATTATCGTTTTACTGCAATAGATACTTTATATAAAAACGTTTACAATAAAGCAGAAGATGATTACGATGCAACTTCTATTGCAAAATTAGATTTGTTGTTGTGCGATGCTTATTTTAAAATGGGTGCACATGCAAACAAAGGAAGATTTTATCCTGATTCATTATTGATAGAATGGAATCCAAATAAACTAGATTCGAATTGGTATGGAGTTTTAATAAAAGGAATTAAAGAAAATAAATTGCGCACTTCTCTTGATGAATTAGAGCCTAAGCACGAAGGTTATCAATTCTTAAAAACAGAATTAAAAAAATACATTATTGAAAACGAAAAAACAGATTGGGATTCTATTTCTTTTATTGATATAAAAGATTCAACTGTTTTTCTTGCTGCGTTAAAAAAACGATTACTTGCAACAAAAGATTATGACTCAACCGTTGTTGGAAGTGATAGTGTAAAAATGGCTGCAGCCATTAAATCTTTTCAAAAGAAAATGAATTTAGAGCCTGATGGTAAGCTGGGCAAGTTAACTAAGCAAGCATTTGGTGTTTCAAAAGAAATGAGTATCCGATTAATGGAAATGGCAATGGAGCGTTGGCGTTGGGAGCAAACGGAAATGCCACAAAAATACTTTTGGGTGAATATTCCTGCTGCAAATTTGCATATTTGGGAAAGAAATAATGGGAAAATAGATCCTCGCTGGAAATTAAAGAAACATCAACGTGAGAAGATTGAACAAACTGTTGGGCAAGATACACTTGTTCTTTACTCAAATGTTGTTGTTGGTAAACCCGAGACACAAACACCAATTTTGAAATCGAAAATTAATTTCATGCTTATTTATCCATACTGGACAGTGCCTTACAGTATTGCTTGGAAAGAGATTTTACCAGCAGTGCAACGCGATAGTAGTTATTTAAGACGTAAGAATTTTGAAGTCATTAATTCGAAAGGTGAAGTAATGGATACCAAAAAAATTAGCTGGAAAAAATACAATAAAAGTAATTTGCCTTTTAAATTCCGCCAACGTATTGGTGATGATAATAGTTTGGGTGTAGTAAAATTTAATTTTAATAATAAATACGGAGTGTATTTACATGACACCAATAGCAAGCGTTATTTTAAAACCTTTTATCGTTACCAAAGCCATGGCTGCATTCGTTTAGAGAAGTATTGGGAAACAGCAAAGTTTATTATGCGCGAGGATACAGTTAAAACACCTTACGATACTTTGGCAACTTATTTTGCAACTCCATTGCAACGACAAATGAATTTAAAGAAAACAATCCCTATTTACATTCGTTACTACACAAGTGTAGCAGATTGCACAGGACTTAAACGTTACATCGATATCTATCGTAAAGATGAGAAGATGGCGAAATTGGTTTATGGTGCAAACAAGTAAGCAGCCCCGTCTCGATACACCGTCCGCGCTGCGAACGGCACTCGACGTGACAGCTCACTTGTTTCGATAATTTTCTTCCGAAAAAATGTGGAGTTGATATGTAGCATTATCACAAATTGTCATGTCGAGTGTCGTCCGCCTTTGGCGGATGATGTATCGAGACATGAACAATTTTACGAAGTTTTGAAGTTTGTCAGCGTAAACTTCTCACCTTCAAAAACCCCATAACTATTATAATTCAACCATTCGCCTAAATTATAATACATGCTTGTGTCATTTACTTTTAATTCTAATGGTAAATGGCGGTGACCAAAAACGAAGAAATCTATGTTTTCTTTTGCAGCAATTTCTTTGCAATAGGTTAAGAGCCATTCGCCTTCTTCGCCTTTAAATACTTCATCTTTTTTACCAGTAGAAGCTCTGCTGCTTCTACTTAAATAGTTGGCAAAGCCAAAAGCAAAGTTTGGATGTATGCGTGCGTATAACCATTGGCAAATGCTGCTTGCAAAGAATTTTTTCAGAAATTTATATTTGTGGTCGCCTGGGCCTAAGCCATCACCGTGACCAATTAAAAACGATTTTCCATTAAAGGTTCTGCGTATTGGTGCACGATAAATTTTAACTCCAATTTCTTTTTCTAAATAATCGTACATCCACATATCGTGGTTGCCAGTAAAAACGTGCACTGGAATTCCTTTATCACAAATGCTCGCAAGCTTTCCTAAAAAACGAATGAAACCTTTAGGTGCAGTGTATTTATATTCGAACCAAAAATCAAATAAGTCACCAACTAAAAATATTTCTGTAGCATCTTGCTCAGCCATGGTAAGCCATTTAACCAAAAGGTTTTCACGCTCCCTACTTTTTTCGTAAGTAGGAACACCCAAGTGAAAATCAGATGCGAAATATATTTTTTGGTTGCTCATTAAAACGGTAAATTGTTTTTAATTACTTCAAATGGATTGGCTCTGTTTAAATAAAAGGTAAAACGAATTTGATCCAAATATCTATTTGAATTGTTTAATTTTTGCACATCCGTAATATTTTTCGAGTTCAATACTGGAAAATAAACTTCAATAATATCTTTTATTAAAGGAACTCCAACACCCAATGAATAAAGCATTTCAGGAGCTTCTAATCCTACCGCATTATACATTCCTATATCAGAATAAATAAATGCTGGTATTTTAAAAATCTTTGGAGTTTTAATGTTTAATGCAACTATCCAATCATCACTTTGTCCAAGTGGAGTGTATACTTTAAATGCTCCGTCCGTCTCAGTAAATTGTTGTGCACCAATATTTGGAACACTTGCGTTTCTACCAAAATAAACATTATCAAAAGTATAATCCTGATACCCTGTTTGCCCACTCATACGGAAACGGTAATCACCCGTTGTTGAATTATTAAACATTTTACCCGCAAACAATCTAAAATGTACTTTTTTGTTTTTAGGTAAACTCACAAAATAATTTGCAGTTAAAGATGCTTTCGACATTTCATCAATTAATTGTGCATTAACTGTAATGTCAAAGGGGTCAATGGTTCTGTCGTTTTTAAATTTGTAGCTGAGGCTGTGAATTAGTGTGTTTTCATTTTTTATGGAAGGAGCTAACCATTCACCTGGAAATGGTATTAATGGAAGAATGGGAGTATATATAATTGTTTCATTAAACAACATAACATTCCTATAAATAACATTTTGTGTAATTGGACTTCTCAAATTTTTCTTTTTAAATTCAAAGTCAATGTATGGGGCAACTTTATTGTAATTAGTAACTAGTGGCTCATCGTTGTATGCAAAACGCGCAGATTGCACTCCTATTGTTACTTGCCTAAAAAGTTTCTTAAACATTAAATTTGCTCTTATGTTAGCATAACCAGCAATTGTTTTGTTTTTAAAATCATACAGCGGGGCAATTTCATATTCAATTCTTTTTTGAAAAGCGGTGTGGTTATAAAACGCTAAGCCAGCCATAACTCCATTGTAATTATTATATCCAAATGCAGGAGCCCAGTTTAATTGATTTTGATAAGGGTCGTCAAGTGCTGCAATAAATGGGAATTTAATTGGTTCCACACGTTTGAAAATTCCTTTTGCTCTTGAGCGATTATTTGTTCGGTTTATATCTGGCATAAACTGGAAATAATCAATTCTAAACTCATCTACTTCCGCAGGTGGATAACCAACAGTTTGTTTTCCATCAAAACCATCTAACCACATCATAGCGCGTATTTCACCTTTGTATAAGCCACAAATAGCAACAGGTCCTTTTACTTCACCTACATTTTTTACAGTGATTTGATAAATGCCTTCTTTGTCTTTTTTTGCTTTTACAATTTTGTAATCTAACTTTTTTGTTGTGCCAATCATATCATCAAAAAACCATGATAAATCTTTGCCGCTATAAAACTCTAATGTTTTTCTAAGGTCGCGAGGTTGTGGATGTTTAAATTTAAAATTCTCGAAATAAAATTGCATGGCTCTGTCAAAATTTTCTTCTCCCATGTAATTCATCAGGTAATTAAACAATACAGCTGTTTTACTATATACAATTGCCCCGTAATTTGTCCCAGTATATTTACGTGAATGATACTCACATGGTTGATCTAAGTTTAAACGTGCACTCATGTTATAAAACAAATCGTATTGCGATGCTTGTTTAAATTTATTTATTCCACCTAATTTAAAAGTACTATCACGGCCTAATAATGCTCCAAGTGTTGCATTAGGATATTTTGTACGGATATAACGCATTTCATTAAATGAATTTATCCCTTCATCCATCCAAGCGTGCACGCGTTCGTTACTGCCCAGCATTCCATAAAACCAGTTATGGCCAACTTCGTGCATGATAACAGTTTCTAAGGTAAAGTCATTTCCAGCATCACCAATAACTGTAATGTTTGGATATTCCATTCCACCACCTGCGCTTATTGTTCCGTCAATTGCTGTTACGTGGTTGTATTGGTATTCTCCATTCCACAATGAATAAAAGAATGTAGCATCATTTAAATAATCTCTTGATTTACGCCACACGCCTAGGTTTTTATTAGTAAACAATCCCAAAGTTTTAACCAAGCGTTGTGTTTTAGGTAAGTTCACTTCACCTTGCAACACATTAAAACGTTTGTCTGCAAACCAAGCAAAATCGTGCACATTGTATTGTTTAAAGCGAATGGTTTTGTATTCAGCATCACTTGGTGGAAAAGTCATATCATCTAAAAATGAAATATCTCCACCATTTTCGAAACGTTTTATTTTTTCAAGTGTTTCGTAATATTTATCTTCTAAAAATTTTTCTTCGGCAACAGCTTCGTCGCCAACTCTATCACCAGTTGCAGCAAGTACATAATTTTTAGGTAAAGTAATGCTTACATCAAAACTTCCAAACTCCGAGTAAAATTCTCCTTGATTTAAATAAGGCATTGCATTCCAACCATTCAAATCAAACACTGCAGGTTTTGGATACCATTGTGTAATCATGTATGCTTGTCCAATATGGCCTAACCGAGAAAGTAAAGCGCTGGGTAGCTTTACATGAAAAGGAGTTGAGATTTTAATTTCTTCTCCTGGTTTAAGTGGTGTTTTTAAAAATAATTTGCAAATATCTATGTGCAATGAATCGTAAGCCCAATTAATTTTTTCTCCGTTTACTTTAAAATCTAAACTATCAATAAAACCTAAATCTTTTTCTTTTGCATAATACATTTTAGTTTCACCATCTTCCAACATCTGTTTTGCAAGTTCGGTTTGATTGTTTTTATATGCATTAGGCCAAATGTGAAACCATAAATAAGGAAGTTCAACTTTAGAATTGTTTTTGTAAATAATTTCTTCGTAAGCAGAAAGTTCGTGAAGCGAGTCGTTAAGTTTTACTTGAATGGTATAATTAACATCTTGCTGAAAATAATCGTCTTGCGAAAATAGCCAAATGGGAGAAAAAACAACTGCAATTAAAACAAGTATATATCGAGCCTTCATAATGTGAATAAAGTAGCGAATTTAGTAATAATTAGCGATTATTTCCACTTCAAATTTCACCTTAAATTCCTTATATTTGTTGCTTAAAAACTAATAAAATGCCAGGAACTGAATTATTTGGCGCAGAAGAGCGCAAAGAAATAGAAGACGTATTGTCAACAGGTATCATGTTTCGTTTTAACCATGATGCACAACGTAATAATATTTGGAAAGCTAAGGACTTTGAAGCAGAAGCTAAAAAAGATAACTGGTGCTAAACATGCACTAGCAGTTTCAAATGGTTCGGCAGCAATTATGGCTGCATTAGCTGCATCAGGAATTGGAACAGGTGACGAAGTTATTTGTCCGCCATTTACATACATTGCAACTATTGAAGCAGTTTTAATGTTAGGTGGTTTACCTGTATTTGCAGAGATTGATGAAACACTTTGTTTAAGCGCAGCTGGAATTGAAAAAGCAATTACTCCAAAAACAAAAGCAGTTTGTTTAGTTCACATGTGCGGTGGAAACGCTGACATGGATGGGCTTATGGCTGTTGTAAAAAAACATAATTTAATATTAGTAGAAGATGCGGGGCAAGCATTTGCAGCTTCTTACAAAGGAACTGCAACAGGTTTGTTTGGACAAGCAGGAGCATATTCTTTCGACTTCTTTAAAATTGCAACTGCAGGTGAAGGTGGTATTTTTGTTACGAACGATGAAGCAACATATAAATTAGCTGATAGTTTCTGTGATCATGGTCACGACCACATTGGAAACAATCGTGGAATGGAAAATCATCCAGTAATTGGTTTCAACTATCGCATAAGCGAATTGCATGCCGCTGTTGGTGCTGCTCAGACTCGCAAGGTTCCATATATCCGCGAAAATAATTTGCGTATTAAAAAACAAATGCAACAAGTTTTATCAAAAGTTGAAGGAGTTTCATTTGCGAAATTGGGTGATGATAATGGTGATTCAGGAACTTTCTTAAACATTTTAATGCCTGATACAGAAACTGCAAAACGTACAGTTGATGAAATGAATGCAGCTGGTGTTGGTGGATTTAATTATTGGTTCACAAACATGTATCACTTCATTAACCAATGGGAACACATTAAAAATTTGAAGACAGCTTCTAAATTAGCTATTCAAGTATTAGGTGCACCGCAAGATTATAACAACTTAGATATACCAAAAACACAAGAAGTTGTTGGTCGTTTAATTTCTTTTGGTATCCGTTGCACTTGGACAAATGAAGAAGTAAATGCATTAGCTGAAAAGATTGCAGCTTGTGCGACAAAGGCGATGAAGCCGGTTAATGCTTAATAATAAAAACCTTGTTTTTAGTTGTTTTGTGAAATTGAATTGACGGTCTGCTGCGGCGATTTTTGACAAGTTTAAAGGAGCAGCTGTCGCAAATTGGGTTTGGTTGAGAGGGTTTTATTAGAAATGTATAGCTAAAGTTGAAATTATATTTGAGAAATCGAAAGCAGTTATGATACGTTTTGCGAATTAGGATGTTAAAATTCAACTTTCAATCTGGAGTGAAATACAACCAAAATTATCAAATTGGTAAGGCTAAAAGATTGTTTTGGGCCGATTTGGATATCTGGGTATTGCCCAGAAATATGAATAATACGAGATGGTTTGGGTTTGAGATAGTTAAAGGCTCTTGGAAGACCAAAAATTCGTCAAGTTTGCCTTGCAAAATTGGAAATGATTAGGAAAATTCAGGACTTTTATGCGAATATATTAAGATTTTCTAGGAGATGATTCTCTTTCACCTACAATTGTTTTAAATGAATTACGGGATTACGGTTTTGACGAAAGATACGAGGGAATTTTGATTTTATTTAAATAACGTAAATGCATGTTGGATAACTACTTGAAAGAGATGCAACCTAAATTGAAAAAGTGAAATGCATATATAATTGATGAAAATGGAGAGAAAAGGAAGTATTATTGTTGGGTTGATTGTTATAGAGAAGCTAGTATCTTCGTGTAACAGGGTTTGATTGGCGAAATGAAAATAATGGAATCATTTAAATAAAACTATGCAACACAAAAATTTTAAAAACATTGATAAAGTAACCTACGGGCGTGGATCTTTTGCGCAGTTAGGTGAAACAGTTGAGCCAATTCGTAAAGAGAATAACAAGTATTTTGTTTACGTAGTAGATAATTATTTTAAAGGCAAGGAGCTTGTTAATCGTTTGCAAAACAAACCCGAAGATTTAATTTATTTTATTGATGTTGACCCACACGAGCCAACAACTGAATTGATTGATTCTTTGCGCGATGAAATACTTGCTAAGAAGGGTTTGCCTAGCGGTGTTATTGGTATTGGTGGTGGAAGCATTATGGATATTGCAAAAGCATTGTCCCTAATGTTAACCAATGAAGGTTCATCAACTTTATATCAAGGCTTAAACTTAATTAAGAAGGCTGGAATTTATCATTTAGGTGTTCCAACAATTTCGGGTACTGGTGCTGAAGTATCAATGACGGCAGTACTTACAGGTCCGGAGAAAAAATTAGGTTTAAAATGTGATTGGACCGTTTTTAATCAAGTAATATTAGACCCCGAATTAATTGCAAGCGTACCAACTGATTGGTGGTTTTACACTGGAATGGATACCTACATTCATTGCATCGAATCAGAAAGTGGAATACGCAACAATGCATTTAGTTTAGCTTATGGCGAAACAGCTTTAAAATTGTGCAGAGAAGTTTATTTAGGAGATAAAGCGGGGCAAACGCCAGAGAACGATGATAAACTAATGGTTGCCTCTCTAATGGGTGGATTAAGTTTAACTTATAGTGAAGTAGGAGTGTGCCATTCGTTAAGCTATGGTTTATCTAAAATACACGGCACTCGCCATTGTTATGCAAACTGTATTATCTTCCAACACCTTGGAGATATTTATGGTGCAGCACATACCGAGTTCATGGAAATGATTAAGAAGCATAATATTGTTCTTCCTCAAAACTTAAGTAAGGATTGGGACGATGCAACATTAACTGCAATGGCACAAGTATCTTTAAACTTACCATTTATGTGGCACCACGCTTTTGGCGATGATTGGCAAAAAACAGTGAATTTAGAGTATATAAAAAATTTATTTAGAAGAATGTAATAGCCTATGCGTCTTTTTATTTTATCAGTAGCCAGCGTATTAATTTCATTTGTTTCTTTCGCGCAGGCTATTGATTCAATTGCGATGCAACAATTGTTGGTTGTAGGAAATCTTCAGGGCTTTCATATACAAGCTCCAGAAATGAATGAAAAAACTAACCAGGAAATTGTAAATCTTTTTATTGATAATTTTGATTCGCGTGGATTATTTGTTTTTCAATCAGATGAAGAGTTTTTGCGAAAACAAGTAAATGCTAATTCTTCTAATGATGGTTATTCGGCTTTACTTACAGAGTCTTATGCGCTTTTCAAAAAAGGTTGAAACAAATTGATTCAATTGTTAAGCGTTTTAGAAGCTAAACCATTTGTTTTTAGTGATAAGGACACGATTACTTTTTTAAGTAAAACTTCTACACCTTTTGTTTGCAAAGATTTAAATGACTTAAGACGTAGAATAGAAAAGCGTTTAAAATACGATTGTTTAAATATTATTATAAAGCCTACTAAAGAAAATGAAGATGTTTTAAAATTGACTCAGGCTGAATTGCAAGTGAAACAAGCTGATGCAGCTAAGAAAGTATTTACACGTTTTAAAAGATATTTAAGTAATTTTTCGGATGAGAATAGAATCAAACATTACATTGGAGATTGTTTAAGTAATGCAATTACCTTGCGTTTCGACCCACACAGTAGTTATTTTAATAATTACGAAAAGGAGAGTTGGGATTCTGGTTTATCTACCGAGGAATTTTCTTTTGGATTTTATGCGGATGAAAATGATCAGAGTTCAATTATCGTTTCGGATTTAGTACCAGGTGGACCAGCTTGGAAGAGTAATGAAATGCACGAAGGTGATGTCATTCTTGGGTTTCAGTTTGAGAAACAGCCTTATGTTGATTTAACTAATTCCGAAGTGAATGATTTTTATGTATTATTTTATAAAACATCTTCAAAGAATGTTGAAATAACTATTCGCAGAAAAGACAATCAAATTAAAAAAGTAAAATTACAAAAGGCAAAACTTCAATCACAAGAGAATGTGATGAATAGTTATGTAATAAATGTTGAAGGGAAAAAGTTTGGTTACATTCCTATTCCAGCCTTTTATTCGGATTTTGAAAGTGATGGTAATTTAGGTTGTGCAAACGATGTAGCAAAAGAGATCGTTAAGTTAAAATTAGATTCGATACAAGGTTTGATTTTAGATTTACGTTATAACGGTGGCGGCTCAATGCGCGAAGCAATTGGCTTGGCAGGTATTTTTATTGATGAAGGACCTATGGCAGTTTATAAAACAAAAATAGGTAAACCATCCTTGATGAAAGATATGAATAGAGGAACAATTTACGATGGGCCTCTAGTTGTTATGATAAATGGTTATAGCGCTTCTGCTTCTGAGTTTTTAACTGCTACATTGCAAGATTATGAACGTGCTGTTATTGTTGGTTCAACAACCTATGGCAAGGGAACAGCGCAAATTGTTTTACCTGCAGATACCAATTTATATAAAGCTAGAGGAAAGAAATATTATATGAATCCAAGTTTTGGTTACGTAAAAGTTACTATTGGCAAATTTTATCGTGTAACTACTGCAAGTCACCAAGGTAAAGGTATTGCTCCTGATATTGAAATTCCAGATTTGATGCAGCGTTTTATGGAGAAAGAATCGGATGAGTTATTTTATTTGCAAAACGATTCTGTAAACAAAAAAGTAGTTTTTTCTAAGTTGCCTACTTTGCCTCGTGAAGAACTTAAAGGCAAAAGTAAAAATCGAATTGCTTCCAATCTTCAGTTTTCTGTTATGCAGCATTTTGCAGATAGTTTGTATGGGAAGAAAAATGAAAACACTAAGTTAACCTTATCGGTAAAGGGAGTAAAAAAATACAATGATGATTTAGACCTAGTGACTAAGAAAATTGAGAACTTCACTCAATTAGATGAAAAAAGCACTTTATCAATTACTAACAATAAATTTATGGAGAAATTGCTTGCAGTTGATGAATATCAACGAAAAATTATAGAAAGAAGTTTGGAAGAGTTGAAAAAAGATATAATTTTACAAGAGGCAACATTAATATTGAATGATTTGCAACAATTAAAAAAATAGGAAATAAAAACAAGATATGAAAAAACACACAATTGCAGCAGCACTTTCAATTGTTTTCTTTAGTGCAGTAAACACAGTTAAAGCTCAAGATGTTTCTACAGCAGTAGGTTATTTGGAAACAGTTGGAAAAGAGTTTAACAACATTCAAGAAAACACTTGGGATTATACACGCTCCGCTGCTCATGGCAAAAGTGCACGTAAAGTTGAAAAGCGAAGAAAAGAAGTTGTTGCAGCCAACCAAGATGCGATGAAAAAAATAGGTAAACTAGAAGCATTTGGCGGAAGTACAGCCTTTAGAGATAGCGCTTTATCTTTCTTGAAAACAAATTACGCTGTGTTAAATGAAGACTACGCTAAGTTGGTCGACATGGAAGAGGTTGCAGAGCAGTCGTATGACTTGATGGAAGCGTACATGTTGGCAAAACAAAAAGCAGATGATAAATTGAGCGAGTCAGGTAAAATGATTTCAGCTGAATATGAAAAATTTGCGGTAGCTAATAATATAAATTTGGTTGAGAAAAAAGATAAGCTTTCTAAAAATATGGAAATAGCTGGAAAGGTTTATAAACACTACAATGAAGTGTATCTTATTTTCTTCAAGAGCTACAAGCAAGAAGCATATTTATTAGATGCAATGCAAAAAAATGATGTTAATGGTATTGAGCAAAATAGAAATTCATTAGTTAAAAATGCTGCTGAAGGCCTATTAAAATTGCAAGAAGTAAAGCCTTATCAAAATGATATGTCGATTAAAAAAGCTACTGAGCAATTGTTGAAGTTTTATCAAGAAGAAGCTGAAAAAAAATTAGTAAATGTTTCTAATTTTTATGTTGCAAAGGAAAATTTCGAAAAAATTAAAGCGGCTTTTGATGCTAAGCCAGAGAAAGATCGTGTGCAAAAGGATGTAGATGAATTTAACAAGGCTGTGAATGAATATAATAAGGAATCAAATACATTTAATGCTTTAAATCAGGAGTTGTTTGCTAAGCGCGGGCAGTACCTTGACGCATACAACAAAGCAAATGCAAGTTTTACTGATAGACATGTTCCGAAAAAGTAAAATACTTAATTAAGTAAAAACGCAAAGCGCCTTAAGTATCTTAAGGCGCTTTATTATTATATAAGTTTGATATTTATTATGGGATTTTTTCAATCAATACTTCATTTCCTATTTTGTCAAAATAAGTACAAGTCATGTTAGCCATATCAACTACCCATTTTTCTACTCCTGATTTAGCACAATCTTTACAAAATGTAAAGTAATCTGTTTTCCCTTCCTGGTGTGTTTTTAGATCGTATAAAAATTGCTCGCTATTGCTTTTGTCCGAAATAATGAGCGCATCATATTTAGCATCTGAAGAGATTCTGATATTACCTGCCCCGTTGTATTCGGTATGGCTATCTCTAACGTAGGTAGTGTAACTTAAAACGCCTAATTGTTTTATTTCTGCAATGTAATTAGGGAAATCCTTACCAGATTTTACTTTTGAATGGGCAGCTTTAATTTGGTCGAGGGTGAACATATTGTTTGGTTTTACTTTATAAAAAAAGCCTTACATTTCTGTAAGGCTTTGTGGGAACTACTGGGTTCGAACCAGTGACCCCCTGCTTGTAAGGCAGGTGCTCTGAACCAGCTGAGCTAAGCTCCCTTTTCCCATTTAATTGGGAGTGCAAATATAATAGCTTTTTATAAATTACGCAAAAAATATTTAAAAAAATGAAGTCTTGGCGCATCTCCTTATTTATCAGCTTTTTAAAGTTTACTTGCCAATTTTATTGCTTTAAATTCAGTCCTTCTGTTCTTTTGATGCTCTTCTTCAGCACAAATCACATCGTTTTTACACTGATTGATTAACTTATTTTCTCCGTATCCTTTCCATTTCATACGTTTTGCATCAATGCCTTTCGAAATTAAGTATTCAACCGCTGCTTTAGCACGTTTATCAGAAAGTACTAGGTTGTATTGTTCACCTGCTCTTGAATCAGTATGCGAACTTAATTCGATGTTTAAGGTTGGATTTTCTTCCATTACTTGTATTAGTCTATTTAATTCTTTAGCCGCATCATCCCTTATAAACCATTTGTCTAAGTCATAATAAATATTTTCTAGCACGATTGGTTTTTCGATTATGATTTCTTCTAACTCAAAATTTGCAGTAAAATTTTCAGAAACTTTTTTTCCTATCATACAAAAGTATTGCGGCGCTGTTATTACAAAATGCATTGCTTTGTGAACTATAACTTTATATTCGCATTTTGCTTTGAGTTTTACTTTGTACGAACCTGATTTGTTTGTAAGGATAGTTTCCTTTGTTTTTTCTGTAATGTTTTCAATCTCAATTTGTGCATCTTGTATTCCAGAGCTTGGTTTTCCCTTGTGATTCACCATGCCTGATAGTACAAAGGTAGGGTCATGCTTTGTTATTTCATATATTTGATCACCTTCATCTCTATTTCATGAAATATAGCCTTTGTTATCATCTTCACTTAGTACAAATGCAAAATCATCTTTTGACGTATTTAAAGGATAATTTAAATTTTCTACTTGAAGCCATTTTCTTCCATCATGGTAAGTCATGAACACATCTAAGCCACCCATGTTTTTGTGGGCATCTGATGAGAAATAGAATGTACCATCCACATGAATATAGGGGAACATTTCATTGCCACTTGTGTTTACTTCCGTACCTAAGTTTTCTGGTTTACTCCAATTACTACCATCATATTTACTTCTATATATATCTGTCCCACCTGAACCACCTGGCATGTCTGAAATGAAATAAATTGTTTTATCGTCGCTTGCTAAAGATGGATGTCCGCAAGAATATTCATCACTATTAACTGGAAGTTCAGTTACATTTGTCCATTTGTCTCCAACTAACTCAGCTCGAAATAATTTAAGATTATTTTCGTTCTCTAAATTTTTAGCTAATTTTTTCTTTTTTAGATAATTGCTTCTAGTAAAGTAGACAACGTCACCCTTTTTATTAAAACAAGCTGGACCTTCGTGATATTGACCATTTATATTTCCTTTCAAAATGGATGGACTAATCCATTTTCCATTATTATCTTTTTGAGTAAAATATAAATCAAGATAAGAACGACCTGTCCATTCTGCAGTCGCTGATTTATTAAATATGATTTTATCTCCTGTTAAAATTAAACCATTGCCGTATGGTACTTGGCCAAATGCCGTTGCTATCTCGGGTATTTCGACTTTTTTAACTGTAAACAAGGTAGTGTCTTCTTTAAAAGATTTTATTGATTGGCAAGATACTAGCAACATTTCTGCAACAAAATCATCTGGCACTTTTTGAAGGTATTTCTCAAACCAAAATTTAGCATCTTCATATTTTTCAGCGCTCATTAATAGTTTGCCATAATGAAAATATTCTATTGCTTCAATTTCTGGACTATCAATAATCTTTGAATACCATCTTTCAGCATTAATATCATCACTTACCAAACGGTAAGAATTTGCTAATTTTACTTTTGCATCAAAAGGAACGTCTTTTTTTGAAAGGTATTTTTCGAAATTACTAATAGCCATGGAGTAGGCCATTTTTTCGTAATTTTTTACGCCTTTTTTGTATTGCGAATTTATACAACTGCTTAAAAATATAATTGCTGCAACTGTAAAGAATGAAATGTTTTTCATAAATTAAATTTAAAAGTAACGGGGAGTTTTTATTTTAATCAAATCTTTTCCGAAATCATACCCAATCATGATTTCATGTGTTCCTGTTGAATAATTTCTGATTTTGCTTGTAGTGAAATCAAAAGCGTAGCCTACTCTAAATTTGCTATTAGTTTGATATTCTAACATTAAAACAACTGCATCTTTTGATCGGTAAGAAGCGCCTACCCATAATTGGTCGTTATATAATAAATTCAGGTTGATGTCTGCCTCTAATGGAGCTGCAGGTAAATATTTTACCAATAAGGAAGGTTTAAGTTTAAATTTATCATTTAATTTAAAAACATAACCACCATTCAAATAATAATGACGTTGAACAAATGAAGCTTTATTAACGTCGAAAGCAAAATCGTGGTTTGCATCAATTGCAAGCAATGTTGGCATTGAAATTCCTGCGTACCATTTCTCGGTAAAATAATACGTGCCAAATCCAAATTTTGGTAACCAAGCAGTTCTTCTTCCGGTAAATTTTTCGTCGCCATCATCCCAAATTGTTAAACCATCAGATTTAAATGCATAATTAGAAGCTCCAGCTTTTAATCCAAAGGCAAGTTTCCCTTTACCAAGTTTTAATTGGTATGCATAGTTTGCATAAATATCGGTTTGCTCAGTAGCGCCAATTCTATCATGTGCAATAATTAAACCGCCTCCCATGTTTTGAGACTTTGTTGGAATTAAACCATCAACAGCTAATAACATAGTTTTTGGCGCCCCCGAGAAATTCACCCACTGTGTTCGATGTAATAAACTAGAGGAAATATATTTATGGCTCCCTGCGTAAGCTGGATTTAAAAATAATCCATTAAACATGTACTGACTTATCATAGGGTCTTGCTGGGCTTTTGTTGTTATACTTAGTGCAACAACAAAAAATAATATGATTGTTTTTTTCATAATTTCTTTATTAATTGATTAGCGCCTTAATTCTACATATCCTTTTAAAACGATGTCTCCATTGTTTATTTCAAGTATTACAAAGTAGGTGGCAGTTGGTAATTCCCCTCCATTATTGCTATTACCATCCCATTCATTTTTATATTCATCTTTGCTATATACAATATTTCCCCATCTATTATAAATTGTAATTGTATTGTTTGGATAGGATTCTATTCCATGAACAATAAAAAAGTCATTTTTTCCATCATTGTTAGGTGAAAATCCTTGAGGTAATGCAAGTACATATGGTTCTGTTAATGTTATTTGACCATAAGCCTTACAATTGTTTTCATCATTAATGTTTATATAATAGCTACCAGCAGTAAGATTTGAAATGTCTTCTGATGTTTGATTGTTCGACCATTGATAAACATAAGGAGCTGTACCGCCAATTACGCTTAAATCAATATAGCCATCGTTACCATTAGCAAATGTAATATTGTGCTCATTAAATTGTAATGGACTATAAAGATTAATTATCAATGAATCTGGTTGCGAAAGATTTGTTGAATCAATTAGTGCGCATCCATTGCTGTCGATTATTGTAGCTATATATATACCAGAACTAATGTTGTTCAATTGTGCATTAGAAGAGCCTGTTGACCAATTAACAGTATATGGAGATGTTCCGCCAGCTATAGTTAAGTCAATACTTCCTGTTGTATCTCCAAAACATTTTATGGAGTTGATTGATTTAATCGTTGTGATTGCTTGACTCGGTTCTGTTAATAGTATACTGATTGAATCTGAACAATTATTTGCGTCATTATAAATCAGCTGGTACGTTCCTGCACCAATGTTTAATTGATCTTCTTGTGTTGAGCCATTCGACCAATTGAACTGATAAGGAATTGTCCCTCCATTAATAGTAACATCAATTGCTCCATTGTTTACACCTGTGCATAATAGGTTTGTTGTTGTATGCATGCTTGAAAGAGCATTAGGTTCATTAATTAAGGTGTCAATAAATTGTTGGCAACCATTGGTGTCAGAAACAATAACTTCATATAAGCCTGCAAATAGACCTGAAATATTTTGCATATCGCTGCTGTATTCATTCGGGCCTCTCCACCAAAAAGAATATCCAGGAGTTCCTCCGCTCACATTTAATGTTATTGATGCGCTTGAGTCACCATAACACTTAACCTCGTTTAATGCTAACACTGTTTCCAATAAGTTGCTTGGTTCAGTTAATGTTATAGTTGAAATGTTAACGCATGCATTTGTATCAATCGCGGTAATGGTATAAGTTCCAGCACTTACATTAAATAAATCTTTTGTACTACTGGTGAAGCCTCCTGGACCATTCCAATTGTATTGGTAATTTGGCGTTCCACCTGTGATTGTATTAAATATTGCCCCGCTCGAATCACCATGACATTTAATATTATAGCCGCCAATATAATTAGCCGAACTTAGTGTTTGAATTAAAGGATTAGGTTGAGTTAGTAAAACGGAATCTTCTTTAATGCAATTATTCGCATCTGTAATAGTTAAATAATATTGACCCGCTTCTAAACTTGATATTGTATCATTAACATTTGCAAATGTGTTTGGTCCAATCCAAGAGAAGGTATATGGTGCAACACCTCCATAGGTGGAAGTATTTATAATCCCGTTATTAGAATTAAAACAACTTAAATTAACTCCACCATTGTAAAGTTGCGCAATTAAAGTATCTGATAATAAAGTTGGTTCTGTAAGTGTTTGATTTAGCATGAAAGAACAATTATTTTCATCTGTAATACTAGCTGAATAAGTACCAGCGTATAATGAGTTTATGTTTTGTGTGCTCGAAATAAACCCGTTTGGCCCAGACCATTGGTAAGTATAGTTTCCTGAACCACCATTTACTATTAGTGAAACATCACCATTACTTAATCCATTACAACTTACATTAAAGCTTCCGGCATAGATTGTACTATTAGCTGTTGCATTTAATACTGCAGGTTCTATTAACGTAATTGTATTAAAGTAACTGCATCCATTTGTATCCGTAATGCCAAGTGAATATGTCCCAGCAATAAGTTCGTTAATGTTTATTGTTGTTGCGCTGTAACCTAATGGGCCATTCCACACATATTGATAAGCCGAGTTCCTCCAGAAGCTATCCCTGAAATACTGCCATCGTTTTCACCGTTACAACTAATATTATAATTTCCTGCATACGAAGCAGTCGTTAGTGTGGAAGTGAGTGGTAATGGTTCAATAAGTGTTAAACTTGCCCCTACATTACAACTATTATTATCACTAACAGTGTATGAATATGTTCCAGCCGCCAATCCAGTAATGCTTGTCGAATTGGAGTTGAATCCATTTGGTCCATTCCAATTTGTAATGTATGGCATTGTACCTCCAATAATTCCTAAATTAATTTCTCCATTTGAATCTCCATTACACTTAATATTGTTTCCACCGTGGTATGATAAACTAACTGCAGAAGCAAATAATACTTCGGGTTCTGTTAGTGTTATGCTTTGTGTAATTGAACAATTATTGGTGTCGGTAACTATTACAGAATAAAATCCTGCGCTTAAGTTGCTAATATCTTGAGTGGTGCTTCCATTGTTCCAAATAATAGAGTAGGGAAGTGTTCCGCCATTTAGAAGCTGTTGAATAGAGCCATTGTTATTACCATTACACGTAATGTTGTAACCGCCATTTATTGTAGGACTAGAGATACTTCCTGTTAATGTTGCTGGCTCACTTAACGTTATGTTTGAACTGATTAAACAGTTATTTGCATCAGTAACTGTTACATTATAATTTCCCGCAACTAATCCGGATGGATTTTGATCATTAGAAACGTAAGCTAAAGGTCCTGACCAATTGTAAACGTAATTAGGTGTTCCTCCTGAATTAGTTAATACGATTGATCCATTATTGTAGCCATTACAAGTAATATTATAACCGCCAACATAGGTTGTGCTTGTAATATTCGCACTCATTGCGCTTGGCTCACTTAAAATAATACTTGCTGATGAAGAGCAACCATTTTCATCTACTACAGAAACGCTATACGAACCTGCAATCAATCCGTTAATGTTTTGAGTATTTGCAAAATAACCTGAAGGACCACTCCAATTATAAGTGTAATTAGGTATTCCACCGTTAACTAATAAATTAATACTACCGTCTGATAAGCCATTACAACTGATATTATAGTTGCCATTAAAAGTTGTACTAATAACTTCGGTTGTTAAAATAACTGGTTGTGTAAGATTAATGTTTGCAACAGCTAAACATGAGTTAGCATCAGAAACTTGAACACTGTATGAGCCCGCACTTAAGTTATTCAAATTTTGATTACTACTTGTAAATGCATTTGTTCCAGTCCAAGAATATAAATAATTTGCTGTGCCACCCGTAACGTTTAAATTAATTGATCCATCAGATAGGCCGAAACAACTGATATTGTTAGCTCCAACAAAAGTGGCTGAACTTGAAGTAGCAATTAATTGACTAGGCTCTGTTAAAGTAATTGAATTTGTGTAAGTACAATTATTTGCATCGCTCAATACCAAGGTATACGTACCAGCAATTAAATTGGAAACAGAAGGAAGTGAACTGTTAAAGCTTGAAGGGCCGGTCCATAAATAATTGTATCCGGATGTTCCGCCACTTGTTTGCACATCGATAGCGCCATTGTTTTCTCCAAAACATTTAATGTTGTTGCCGCCAATATATGTTGTACTAGAAAGAGTTGATATGAGTGGATTGGGTTCAGTTAATTGGATGGTTGAAATGCCAGTACAAGCATTAACATCTGTAGTTGTTAATGTATATGTACCAGCCACTAAGCTTGAAATGTTTTGTGAAATGGAATTAAATCCTAAAGGGCCATTCCACTCATGAGTATAGGAAGCGGTACCACCAGATGACACAACTGAGATACTTCCATCAGAAAAACCTTTGCAACTAATATTGTAATCGCCAAAATAAGTAGTAGGTGTTAAAACATTTGAAACGCTAGCAGCTTCACTAAGTATAATTGATGAACTTGTTGTGCAACCATTGTTATCTGTAACAACTAATTGGTAGTTACCTGCAGAAAGTGCAGTGATGTTAGCTGTACTTGCAGTATATCCAGCAGGTCCTGTCCAACTGTAATTGTATAATGGAGTGCCGCCAGTAACATTTACACTTCCAATGTTTCCATTTGTTCCTCCAAAACAGCTAATATTATTCCCTCCTAGGTACGAAGAAACTGTATATGTGATTGCTAAAGTTCCTGGTTGAGTTACGGTGTAAACTTCTGAAAAAGTACAACTATTTAAATCTGTAACAGTTAAGCTATAATTACCCGCCACTAGGTTACTAATTGTTGAAGTTGTTGAACTGAAAGATGATGGTCCGGCCCATTGATAAAGGAATGCTGGGGTACCGCCTGAAACCGTTAAGGCAACTTCCCCATCATTAAAAGAAGGGCAAGTGGCAGCTGTTGTTGTTGCATTTACAGTTATTAAATTGGGCTCAGTTAATGTAATTGACGTATTAAAAGTACAATTATTTGCATCAGTAACTGTTAGGCTATAAACTCCTACCGAAATAGATGAAAGATCTTCTTGGGCAGAATTAAATGAGTTAGAACCTAACCATGAATAGATATATGGTGATGTTCCGCCTGCACTTGTATTATTTATTGCGCCATTATTACCATTTTTACAAGCAATATTGTAACCATTAAATTGAGGGCTGGTTAAATTAGATGTAAGAAAATTTAAAGGTTCTGAAATAGTTACAATTTGTGTAACCGGATTTGTGCAACCATTATTGTCTGTAATTGTTGCTGTATATGTTCCTGTAGGAAGACTAATTGCAGTTGGTGTTAACTGAGTTGGTGTACTATTCCAACTATAAGAATAGGAACCGCTGCCTCCACTTGCAACTGCAGTTGCTGATCCAGTATTATCTGATTTACATTTTACGTGATTTACATTTGTAATTGAAATTCCTAATGTTGCTATTGGTTGTGAAATTGTAACCGAAGACAATGACGTGCAATTGTTAGCATCTTTTACCGTAACTGTATAGTTGCCTGCGGCTAAAGCATTTGCGGTAGCAGATGTTTGCACAGGTGAGGAATTCCAATTATATGTGTATGGACTTACTCCTCCAGAAGCATTAACAGTAGCGCTTCCTGTACTTAATCCAAAACATAATACATTATTTTGAGATGATATGTTTGAACTTACACTGCTTGCGGGTTGTGTAATAGTTACTAATTGGTTCACTGTACAATTTTTCGAATCCTTTACAACAACAGTGTAATTACCTGCGCTTAAATTAATTCCTGTAGCTCCTGTTTGCGCAGGTGATGTGCTCCAAGTATATGTATAAGGTGCAGTGCCGCCCAAAGGATTTATGGTTGCACTTCCGCTATTATTTCCACGACACAAAACATTTGTTTGTGAGCTTATGGATGAAGATAGAGCCGCTGTTGGTTGAGTTATAGTTGACTGAAGATTAAAACTACAATTATTAGCATCTCTGATAACAACTGTGTATGTTCCAATCGACAAATTTTGAGCCTGCGCACTTGTTTGAATTGGACTTGTACTCCAACTGTAAGTATAACCTGGAACACCTCCAGATGCTAAAATATTTATTGATCCATTATTTCCTCCAAAGCAAGAAACATTTACTTGATTTGTTATCATAGCTGAAACATTTGTTGCGGGCTCTGAAATATTTACTGGCAAAGATGTAATACAATTTTTTGAATCAGTTATTGTAACAGTATAGTTTCCTGCTGCTAATCCTGTTGCGCTTGAACTTGTTTGAGCAGGATTTGTGCTCCAAAGATAAGTGTATGGTGAAGTTCCACCCGAGGCAGTTACACTTGCAGAGCCGCTTGAATTGCCTTTGCAAGATACATTTGTTAAAGATGAAATGGTTGCACTTAAAGCTGCGGCAGGTTGAGTTATGATGATGGTTTTCGAATCAGAACAATTGTTTGCATCACTTATGTTTACTATGTACGTGCCTGTAGAAAGATTCGTTGCGGTTGCATTATTTTGTGCAGGTGTAGTATTCCAACTATAAGTATAAGGCGATGTGCCACCTGTAGTTGATATTGTTGCTGATCCATTATTAGCATTGAAACATGAAACATTATTTTGTGCTGATACCAATGTGTTGATTGCATCAGGCTGGTTTAATGTAATTGTCTTATTAAGTAAGCAGCCATTTGCATCTGTAACAGTTAATGTATAGGTTCCAGCTATTAAATTGGAAGCAGTTGAGTTGTTTTGCGTTGGAGTGCTCGACCATAAATAACTATATGGTTGAACGCCGCCACTAACTAATGCAGAAGCAGAACCAGTATTGCTTGAGTTACAAGATATATTGTAACCACCATTAAAGGTTGGACTAGAAACGGTACCTGCTAATACAGTTGGTTGAGTTAAACTAACACTTGTAGTTTTTGAACAGCCTTTCCTATCAGTAACCACAACTGTATAACTGCCTGGGGCAAGTGAACTGATATTTTGCAAAGATGAAGTGTAAGAGTTTGGCCCAGTCCATTGATATGAATAGGGAGGAAAACCATTACTTACGCTTAGATTTATTGTGCCATTATTGGAATTGTAACAAGAAATGTTAGTTGAAACTAATGAAAGGTTCATATTGCTAACAAGAATGCTGCTTGTTTTTTGCATAACGCAAGTACTTGCAGTTGTTGTAAGTGTGTAAATCGTTGATGTAGTTGGTGTAGCTATCGTATTCGCATTATTAGTAGCTGATAATCCAATTGCCGGAGACCAGCTAAATGAACTTCCTCCATTTGTTGTTGTGATCGCTACATTTGATCCAACACAGATAGAGTCTCTTTCTGGATTTACTGTTGTATAAAGTGAATCTTGAATATAAAAACGAATACTATCTGTTATTTGACTCGAGCAAAATGGGTTTCCTAAATAAACAGTCATGTATTCATATCCTTCAGAAAGTCCATCTGAAATAGGGTCTATTGTAATGCTAGCACTTGCTTGGTTTGCAGGGATCGTAATTGTTTTGGGTGAACTTGGACTTGGAGAAGAACCAATTAAAGGGTAATCTGTTCCATTGATTGCATTTCCACCAATCCAATAATTTAAAGTAAGAGGATTGCTTGTTATGTTTTGTCGTGTAAAAATTATTTGCCCATTATTGCAACCTTCTACCATATTAGGTATTCCACCTGCAGTTTGACTAAGTAATAAAACGTTGTTAGAAGAAATTTTTTCAATAAATACGCCAGAATCCCATAATTTATCTGAGGCATCAGCAACTATTAATTTTAGATGGTAGCTAGTGCATGGAGTAACTTTTGAAATTGCTTTTAATCCTTTTGTGAAGCCATCGTATTGCACAGATGTACCATTGTTATTGTTTTGATAATAGGCTGTATTAGAATTCTGATTAACATTATTGATGGTAACAGCGGTTGTTGAATTTGGTAGTAATGCAATGTTATGATACGAGCCGGCACCAGGGTCTCCTGTGATTCCAGGGCCACTAATGAAAAATCCAAACACATCATTGTATTGTGAACCTACCCATTCCTCATATTCTTCAGAGGCAAAAACGAAATCAAATTTAATGGTATCACCTTGTGGAATAATATCGAACTCGAACTCGCAATACTCATATATAGTTCTGCCTGTGTAATTGGTTAATAGAGGGTAAGTATCTGGTGTGTTTTGACTTCCAAAGTAAGTTGTTTTATTACCTACATTATTTGGTCCTACTGCATTATTAATAGTTCCAGTTGTTAAAAGCAACCCTTCAGTAATGTTTAAATTACTATTAGTTGCATTGTATTTTCCATATCCATTAGCACCGCTATGAACAACAGGATTTAATATTTGAACTCCAGGCCCTGAAATTAATTGAGCCAATTGTTGAGGCGTGAGTGTATTGTTTACAACTAGTTGTGCGCTTAGTTTACCGCTAAACAAAGTTAGTGCAAGTAATGCACACCATAAAATATTTGTAATCTTCATAAACTTTAGTTGTTACTTTGTTTTACTGTTCTAACTGAAGAGCAGGCGTCTTCTGCTTGCTTAAGAGAATAATCCTGAAGTTCAATAAATTCTAGATCAGGGTTTGTTTTTTTTAATTGTTTTTCGATAGTGGCTTTTTGGGTGGAACCATCAATTAATTCAAAGACCACAATGCCAGAAGGAATGCAGGTGTAAATAATTTTAATCAAATTGTTCTGCGTAAACTCTTTTTGAATTTTTTTGTCTGTTTCAATACTATAAGCTGTAAACTTATATGCTTTAAAAATCAGAGGTTCTTTTTGTGTGAGTTTTTGCGCACTTAATGAACTACAAAAATCGCAAAAAGTAAAACTTGTAGTAGTTTAAATTTGTTCATTGCTAATCTATATTTTTACAAATATATTTTACAATAATTTTTTGAAGTGTGACTTTTGGCACATTCTTGTACTGATATTTGTCATTATATTTTAACAAAAAAAGCCGCCCAAAAATGGACGGCTTTTCAAATTGTATACTTATTTGGCTTATTTATTCGCTTCAAATCTTGCTTGATTGGTTTTGAATAATTGTTCGTAGCGCTCTAATCTTCTTCTTCCTTTTCTTGATGGGTCAAGTGTTTTGATTTTATCAATATATGCTTTCGCATTTAAATAATCATCTTTCCAAATGTAAGCTTCAATTAAGTTTAGAATTGTAATTTCAGTAACATCACCATCAACTCTTGCTTTTTTATTGCTAGGTTGAGATTCTTTCATTGCATTTTCCCATAAGGCAATTGCTTTATTAAACTCTGGCATCGCATCTTTTTTATCAATACTATTTCCTATAGCTTTGTAAGCATTTTCAGCAGCAACATATGCTTCTTTGTAATCTTGATAACCTTTCTTTTCATCAACAACACTTAATAGTGTTGCATAAGATACTTTTGAATAACCATATTTATCGTTAATCATGTTGTTGATGGTAGTTAAATTATCTACTACAACTTTTTCTTGAATTTGATCAAGTATTTTTGCTTTGTTGGTAATCCAGTTTTTTTCAACTTGTTTAACACTGTCAAATTCAGCTGTATTATAATTACTGTAATTATCAAACTCAGCAATAAATTGCTCAGTAATTAATCCTTCAGTTGGTGTTTCAATTAAATATGACATCATGTGTTTGTAGGGAACAGAATAATAGTATTTTTTTATTTCTGGTTTTGCGGGAGTGGTTCCAACAGCAGCCGTAGCTTTTGTGTAATACGTTCTTGTAATTTTGGAGCTTGATAATCGAAACCAAACATGTTTACAGTTATTTTAACTGCATTATCTGGTGTATTATTAAAACCTTGAAGCTTTAAATACTTACCAGCCATTACCTGTGTGTCAAATGATTTAGGTAATTCCGGAGCAGGAACTTCGTTTTTTACCGGATAAGGAATTGTTTTTCTTTGAGGCATTTGAGCTTGCAACAATAGCTGCTCCGCTTTAGGTTTTTTATTCCACTCAATCATTTCTTTGTTGTACTGGTCATCCATCATTTTTTGTAATGTTGCATGAGCATCAGTTGCTTTTTTATATTCAGTTTCATTAGCAATTACTTGCTGATTATAAGCTTCTTGTTTTTGCTTAATAACATCTTCAAATTTTTGAATGATTTGCGATTGGTAGTTTTTTAAACTTTTATTTAAAGGTGTTAATGGTAATTGATAATAAGAAAACGAAACGTCGTTATTATCTATATCTTGAGCAAAAGAGGCAGTAGAAATAATAGTTGCAGTTAATAGAAGTAGTAGTTTTTCATGGTTTTTGTATTATTTTTTATATTCATTCATGGCTTTTCTAACGGAGCCATGCTTAGTAAGCAAATCCTTTGCCAAATTATATTCGATATCTAAATTCTTAGCTAATATAAGACTTCCACGGTCAATTAATTTGTTGTTCGACAGTTGCATATCAATCATTTTATTTCCCTTTACTCTGCCCAACTTTATCATAACCGAGGTAGAAATCATGTTTAAAGCTAATTTTTGTGCGGTTCCAGCTTTCATTCGGGTTGAGCCTGTAACAAACTCAGGGCCAACAACTATTTCAATAGGAAATTTGGCAGTTAAAGCAACAGGACTGCCTGCGTTGCAAGTAATACACCCTGTAATAATATTATTTTGATTACATGCTTTTAAAGCTTCTACTACATAAGGTGTAGAACCTGATGCTGCAATTCCAATCACTACATCTTTATCATTAATGTTGTGTGCTTTTAAATCTTCCCAGCCTTGTTTTTCATCGTCTTCGGCAAACTCAACTGCTTTTCTAATTGCATCATCTCCACCAGCAATTAATCCAATTACTTTTCCATGCTCTATTCCATAAGTTGGTGGACATTCAGAGGCATCAACAATTCCTAATCTGCCACTTGTACCTGCGCCCATATAAAACAAACGGCCACCTTCTTCCATTTTTGGAACGATGGCAGAGACAAGTGCTTCAATTTGTGGTATTGCTTTTTCTATAGCTAAAGGAACAGATTTATCTTCCTTATTCATGTTCAATAATAATTCCTCAACACTCATTTGTTCGAGGTTATTATAATACGAATCGCTCTCAGTTGTTTTAGTATATGTTGGCTTTGTCATTAGCAATCTCTAAAATAATAAAATTATTCGAATTATTTTTGTTTTGCTTTATATTCATCATATAGCAAATGAATAATTCCATCCGAAAGCCCAATTTGAGGCACAAGTATTTTTTCAATATCTGCATGTTTCATTGTTGTTAAAACAATTTTGGTTGCAGGAATAATTACATCAGCTCTATCCGGATTTAATCCTAACACAGTTACTCTTTCATCATAAGTATAAGAGTTTAGCATATCGCTCATGTCTTTCAACTTATCGTAAGTCATGTGTTTGTTATCCTTTTTGCCTGTCATTTTAAACAACTTGTTGATGTTACCACCGGAGCCAATTGCGCTTAGTGGTTTAATACCAGCTGTGTTTTTCTTAATCCAAGTTTTAAAATTTTCCCATTCTTCCTTATCAACTTTGTCGCATAACAAACGAATGGTTCCAATATTAAATGATTTTGAGGCCAATGCTTTTCCTGCCGAAATTAAAGTAAGTTCAGTACTTCCACCACCAACATCAATGTATAAATAAGCATGTTTTGGATCTAATAATTCTTCAACGTGATTAGAGAAAATAGTTGCAGCTTCTGTTTTACCATCAATGATTTCTACATCTAAGCCCGCTTCTTTTTTTATTCGTTTAATAATATCATCTCCGTTTCTAGCATCACGCATAGCAGATGTAGCGCAGGCTTTAAAACCTTTTACATCAAAAACTTTTATTAGTTCGGCAAATCCTTTCATTGCAGTTACTAACTTGTCGGCTTTCTCTTGTGATATTTCGTGTTTGGTAAACGAATCATCGCCTAAACGAATTGGCAAACGAATTAATTCACCTTTCTTAAAAATCGCCTTCCCTTTTTGCTCGTGCACGTGCCCGAATAATAATCGAACTGCATTTGAACCAATATCTATCGCTGCAAATATCATTTTGTTGTAATTTGTTTTAAATAAGTTTGTTTGTCTTTAAGTAAGTAATCATACACTGCATCTTGCGCTCTAATTACCTTTTCGCCAGTACCTGGTTTTTTGTATTTGTTAGAAAGCGTGGCATCTAATATTCTTGTTTTGAAATTGCTCTTTAATTGAATGTCTAAAATGGTTTTTAATTGTATTTGAATTTCTTTGTCGTAAATGGGAACTGCTACTTCGCAGCGCTGGTCTAAGTTACGAGGCATCCAATCGGCTGAAGAAATAAACATACGTTCATTACCACCATTACCAAAGACAAAAATGCGACTATGTTCAAGGTATTTATCTACAATACAAACGCCTTCAATGTTTTCGCTTACTCCTTTTACACCACAAGCAATGGAGCAAGAACCTCTCACGATTAATTGAATTTTTACTCCTGCTACTGAAGCATCGTATAATTTATTTACTAATTCTCTATCAACAAGATTATTTACTTTAATAATCATGTATGCATCTTTACCATCTTTTGCGTTAGCAATTTCTCTTGAAATTAATCCAAGTAAGGAAGTTCTCATGTTAAATGGAGAAACCGCCAAGTTCTTAAAATTACCAACTCTAAAATTATCTTGGAAAAAAGTAAATACTTGATTTACTTCATCTGTAATTCGTTTGTCGGAAGTAAGTAAACTAGCATCTGTATATATTTTCGCAGTTGTTTCATTAAAGTTTCCTGTACCAATGTGTGCAATGCTTGTTTCTTTTCCTTTTTCACGCATAGTGATAAGGAATAATTTTGAATGCACTTTTAAACAGGGCACACCATAAATAACTGTTGCGCCTTCGTCATTTAATTTGTTTGCCCAGTAAATATTATTTTCTTCATCAAATCGCGCTTGTAACTCAACAACAACTGTTACTTGTTTTCCGTTTTTAATTACGTTGATTAAAGCGTTTGCAATTTTAGATGAATCAGCAACACGATATAAAGTAATTTTTATTGATTCAACCGTTGGCTCTATTGAAGCTTCACGCAACAATGCAATAATTTTATCAAAAGATTGATATGGATAGTATAGAAGTAAGTCTCTTTGTTTAACTACATTGATAATACTTTGTTTAGGGTCGTAAAGGTATTTGTGATTTAAGGGACGTTCATGTTTGTACAATAAATCTTTTCTACCCAGCTTTGGAAACTTAATAAAATCTTTAAAGTTATGATATCTACCACCTGGAATTGGCGCATCCTTTTTCGTGAAATTTAATTTCTTCATCATAAATGAAAGCATGTCTTTCGGCAATGCTCCATCATAAACCAAACGTACTGGATTTCCTTTTTTACGATGTTTTAAACCTTCACTTACTTTCTCTAATAAACTTTGAGATAAGTCGTTATCTAAATCCAATTCAGCATCACGTGTAAGTTTAATGTTATATGCTTCCATGGCCTTGTAACCAAATACTTCAAATATCTCATCTAAACAAAAACGAATTACGTCATCTAATAAAATAATGTATTGTTTGTTACGCTTAGTTGGTAAAACAACAAAACGCGAAGAGCTTTGTGTAGGCACTTCAATAACAGCGAATTTATTTTTTTGTTTAGCTTGATTTTCGGAAACCAAACGAACATATAAATAACTCGATTTATCTTTTAAGTATGGAAAGGCAGTACTATGATCAATCATTATCGGAAATAGATTGGAAACAATTTCCGTTTGAAAATAATTTTTCACATATACTTGTTGCTCTGCATCTAAATGACCTTCATCAATAATGTGGATGTTGTTTTTTTTCTAATTCCTTTAGAATGTTTTGATAGATAACCTCAAACTTTTTTTGTTGTTCGATTACACGTTTTAAAATCGTGTTAAGTAGGGTAGTGGGCTCTTCTCCAATTAAAGGAATGGCTCTTTTGCCCAGCTTAGTCATTCGTTTAACTGTGGCAACACGCACACGATAAAACTCATCGCGGTTGTTAGAATATATTCCTAAGAATTTTATTCTTTCGATTAAGGGAGTAGTTATGTCTGCCGCTTCTTGCAATACTCTCTCGTTAAACGAAAGCCATGCTATTTCTCTGTTTATATAGGGTAAAGTCTTTTTTGGCATCGGCGAATATAGAATTTTGTGTAAAGTGTATTGTTATGTTTATGTTATGATTCTCTAAAGTTTTTTGGAAAAAGAGATAAGAATGCTTTTCCTTTTTTCGAATAAATTTCATTCCAACTTTTAATGTCGAATTTTATTCCTAGTATTCCGCATGTTGGTAAATCTTCAATGTCCGAATCGCTGATGCTATTAAATGTATCAGTAAAACCTGGATTGTGACCAAATACCATTAAACTATTTGTTTTGTCATCTATTGCTGCAATACTTGATAAAATGGAGTCAACAGGTGCTTCGTAAATTTGTGGAACAAGTAAAATAGTTGATTCCTTATAATTTAGAGCACGAGCAAAAATTGCGCAGGTTGAGTAAGCTCGTGTTGCACTGCTGGTAATAATTAGTTCTGGATGAGTTTGTTCTTTTGCAAATTGTTTGCTTAATAAATAAGCATCGTTATAACCTCTTTGGTTTAACGGACGATCAATATCTTTTAGATTTTCGTTTCCCCAATCAGATTTTGCGTGTCGAACCAAATAAAGTGTCTTCATATAATTTAATTTGCCCACATGATAATGTTGGGATTGTTTTCGTATTTACTTATATCTTTTTCTAAGAGTAAAACAATGAAATCGATAAATGGCACAATGCCTACTGCGCCGCCAAATGTAGCAATATAAACAAGTGGCACATAAGGTTTGGTTCCTAAATAAACTCTATGTAAACCAATGATACCACAAGGTAAAGGAAAGGCAAGCAGCGTGGCAATTATTTTTTTCCTTTTCTTTAGCTTATCGGCACTTACTTTATCTTCGGTTACAATTTGGTTTATGTTTATCGAATCAAGTGTACTATTTTGCTCATTATTTTTATCCAAGGTGTCAGAATCGTGTTCAAATAAAATCCATTCGCCAGTAATTGTTTTAGAATCAGATTGTGAGTTGGATTGAGATTTTGTTTGTAAAGAATCTGGCTCGGAAATTACATTACCTGCAGTTGTTATTTTAGTAACAAATAAACTTATAATAAAAAGTAGAAAGGCTAAATTTTTCATGGCTTATAACAGCCTAAAATTAAAAAAGTCTCGACATATGTCGAGACTTTTTTATTGGAATGTATTAACAATATGATGTAAATCAATTACATCGCATTTTTGTATAATTCAGCTACTTTATTCCAGTTTACAACGTTCCAAAATGCACCTACGTAATCAGGGCGACGGTTTTGGTAATGTAAGTAGTATGCGTGTTCCCACACATCTAAAGCTAAAATTGGAGTTCCTTTGCACTCTGCAATATCCATTAAAGGATTATCTTGGTTTGGAGTTGAGCACACGCAAAGAGATTTGTCTTCTTTTACGCATAACCAAGCCCAACCGCTACCAAAACGGGTAGCAGCAGCTGTTGCAAATTGTTTTTTGAACTCATCTAAGTTGCCAAAAGCTTTGTCGATAGCAGCAGCTAAGTCGCCTGTTGGGTTACCGCCTGCATTTGGAGCCATTAAAGTCCAAAACAAAGAATGGTTGTAATGCCCACCACCATTGTTACGAACTGGCATTGGGTATTTAGAAATGTTTTTGCAAATTTCTTCAATGCTCAATTTTTCACCATCGGTTCCAGCAAGAGCAGCGTTTAAGTTAGTTACATAAGCCTGGTGATGTTTACCATGGTGTATTTCCATTGTTCTTGCATCAATGTGCGGCTCTAAAGCGGTTGGTGCGTATGCTAACGCAGGTAATTCAAATGCCATATTTTTTAGTTTTAATGATTAAATTTTGAACCGCTAATATACGATTTATGAAATTGATAACATTGTAAATTTATTGGAAAATTTGTTAAGGGGGGATGTAATTCGGAAGAGGTATTTGAACTTAAATTGAGGTTTTTCAATGCGTTTTACAATTAATGTTTATTATTACAGATAAACTTATTTTAATTCAATTTTGATTCCTTTGTTATCTATAGTGTAGAATTGATTGTTTTGATAATACAATGAGTAAATTCTAGTTGTATTTAAATCTACATGCTGATCTATGTCCATTGCAATTACTTTTTCCTTATAAATGTATTTGATGTGTTCCATTAATGTATGTCCAATAATCATTTTTTTTGCTTTAAATGTTTTCAAAGTAGTTTTAACGTCTTTAATGTCTTCCTTCTCATTTCCAATACCCCGATAGTTAAGTGGACCTTCCTTGCCAATGAATTCATTTTTTATTATTTCTTTAAATGAATTGTTTTCGTTAATAATGCTTCTAATGCCGTTATTAATATCGTGTAATGAATGACCTTTTTTTATTATTTCTTTGCTAATTCCTGCATGAACAAATAAAAAATCTCCAATAAGTTCAACTCCATTTTTGCTTCTCAACCAATTGCCAAGCTCTGAATTATTAGAATACCAATCAGTATATGGAATGTTTAAAGTATCTGAACTGAAACTGTATTTTTTATGGGCAAAATCATTAATGTTTTTCATGTTCATTATTTCGTGATTACCCAAAAGAAAATGTACTTTGCCACCTTTTTCTTCCGCTTCAGTTTCGAGTTTGTAAATTAGCCACAAGCATTCAGTAACGTTTGTGCCCCGATCAAAAAAATCACCAAGTAGAACCAAATGTCCATCTCCGAATTTCCACTTTAAGTTTTCATCTATAACCTTTCCGCTTTTGAGTAACGACGTAAGCGCATTAAATTCCCCCTCTATATCAGAGACAACGAGCATCTTTTTTGGCAAGGTATATGTATCTTTCTCAACTGTAATTTCCTTTTTTAATAGGAAACCAAATTTTTCGTTCGTTCCGGATACATGACAATATAGACTATCACTTTTAGTAATTTCTTTTTTTTCCACGAAAAAGGAATCCTTATATGGAATTATTGAATGACAAATAACTGCATCATTTTTATAAATTACAAAAGGACCATCACAATTGAAATTGATACTATCATGATTATTTTTAACAGAGATTGCAGAAGTTTGTTTTCCCTTGGTAATTTGCATTGTATCTATTTGAATTTCAAATTCATTGTTTATCCTGAGTAATTCAAACTTCTTATGGTAACCATTTGCAGAGCAAAAGGTGCGAAGAGTAATTAGTATAAATAGTATTTTTAATTTTTTCATAAAGTCAAGGCCGACTTAAATATCGTTTGGTAGAGTTTGCGAATATAAAGATTTGTTTATTTAAAGTAAATGTACTTCATTTCAATTCATAGTTTATGAAGTATAAAAATGTTTACCAAAAAAAGCGGCTGTTATTTCTAACAGCCGCTTTTTAAACAATTATAATTTTTCCTTACTTCTTAGCGTAAGTTAAACTCGAAGTTAAATACTCGCGGTTCATACGAGCAATGTTTTCTAAAGAAATTCCTTTAGGACATTCTGCTTCGCAAGCTCCAGTGTTAGTACAAGCACCAAATCCTTCTTCGTCCATTTGTCCAACCATGTTTAACACACGGCCTTTAGCTTCAATTTTTCCTTGTGGCAATAATGCCAACTGAGAAACTTTTGCTGAAACGAATAACATTGCTGAACCGTTTTTACAAGCTGCAACGCAAGCACCACAACCAATACAAGCAGCTGCATTAAATGCATCATCCGCATCGTCCTTAGGAATCAAAATATTATTTGCATCTTTTGCATTACCTGTGTTTACCGAAACGAAACCACCAGATGCAATGATACGATCAAATGAACTTCTGTCAACAGCTAAATCTTTTATTACTGGGAAAGCAGCGCTTCTCCATGGCTCAACAACAATTGTTTCACCATCTTTAAACGAACGCATGTGTAACTGACAAGTAGTAACACCTTGCTTAGGCCCGTGTGGTTGTCCGTTAATGAACATACTGCACATACCGCAAATACCTTCACGACAATCGTGATCAAATGCGATTGGCTCTTTGCCTTCGGTAATTAATTTCTCATTTAACACGTCAAACATTTCTAAAAACGACATGTCCGTTGAAATGCCCGATAATTGGTGCGTTTCAAGATTACCCGCTGCTTTAGCATTTTTTTGACGCCATACTTTTAAAGTAAGGTTTAATGTTTTTTCGCCTGATCCACTCATAATCGAAAATTTATTTTTTAGTAATTAGATGAACTTGATCCTGTTGTTGTTTTTAACTTATTGTTTAATGACTTAATTAAGCCATTCAACATTTTCTTTACTTCGTCAACCAAACCAAGTACTTTTTCTTCTTCTTCCATACTGATACGGTCAACATTTTTTAATACGATAATATATGTTTCAGTTGTGAATAAAGAAGCTCTTGCTGTTTTTAATAATTGCAAGTAGTTCTTAGTGTTTTTTCTTCCCCAACCTTCAGCAATTTTTGCAGGAATGATAACTGCAGCTCCATTTAAATGACCAGCAAAAGCAAGCTTTTCAGAGTCAGATAAATTTTGTGTTACATGATAAACGCTCTCCACTAATTGAATAGCACGTTGCCACACAATTAAATCACGGTAAGAAGTAACGCGAGATTTCATCTCTACTTTTTCTTCTTCAAATATGGTATCGAATCCTGAATGATCTACGTTCATGTTTTTTAGTTTTAATAGTTAATGTTTAGGTTTTCTAGGTTTAGTTTTATTATTTATAAGAACGCGCAGCAATTTTGATATTATCGTATTTCAATTCTTCTTTGTGTAACTCCCAGTTTCCAACTTCTTTCATTTCCCAACCAGCTACGTAAGAATAATTTTCATCATCACGTAATGCTTCTCCTTCTTCAGTTTGGAACTCTTCACGGAAATGTCCACCACAACTTTCGTTACGATTTAATGCATCCATACACATTAATTCTCCTAACTCAATAAAGTCAGCAACACGTCCAGCTTTTTCTAATTCAGGGTTAAACTCATCTGCAGCACCTGTAACACGCACGTCTTTCCAAAACTCTTCACGAATTTTTCTGATTTCAGTTATAGCAGATTTTAAACCTTCTGCGTTACGAGCCATACCGCACTTATCCCACATTATTTTTCCTAATGCCTTGTGGAAATAATCTACAGACTTAGTTCCTTTAATATTCAACATCTTTGTTAAACGCTCATTCACTTCTGCTTCAGCTTTAACAAATGCTTCATGATCTGTAGAAATTGCTTTTGTTCTAATTTCTTCACTTAGGTAATCACCAATTGTATAAGGTAATACAAAGTAACCATCAGCTAAACCTTGCATTAATGCAGAAGCTCCTAAACGGTTAGCACCATGATCAGAGAAGTTAGCCTCACCTAATGCATACATACCTTCTACAGTAGTCATTAAGTTATAATCAACCCAAAGTCCACCCATTGTGTAATGCACCGCAGGGTAAATACGCATTGGAATTTCGTAAGGATCTTCGCCAGTAATTTGTTTGTACATATCAAACAAGTTACCGTATTTCTCTTTTACCACTGCTAATCCTAATTCTCTAATTTTTTCTTTTCGAAGGATTTTGAATGCTTTGTTTGCTTGCTTCAATTGTTCCGTAACGCATCATGTTAGCAGAAAAATCTAAGTACACAGCTAATTTACTTGCACCAACTCCAAAACCTGCATCGCAACGCTCTTTTGCAGCACGAGACGCAACATCACGTGGTACTAAGTTACCGAAAGCAGGGTATCTTCTTTCTAAGTAATAATCTCTTTCTTCTTCAGGAATTTCATTTGGTTTACGAGTATCTCCTGCTTTTTTAGGAACCCAAATACGTCCATCATTACGTAATGACTCAGACATCAAAGTTAATTTTGATTGGTGGTCACCACTAACAGGAATACATGTAGGGTGAATTTGTGTAAAGCAAGGATTTCCAAAGAAAGCACCTTTTTTGTGAGCCTTCCAAGCTGCTGTTACGTTACTTCCCATTGCATTAGTAGAAAGGAAGAATACGTTACCGTAACCACCTGTTGCTAATACTACTGCATGTCCAAAATGTCTTTCTAATTTACCTGTGATTAAATCACGAGCAATGATACCACGCGCTTTACCATCAATAACAACAACATCTAACATTTCGTGACGAGCGCATAATTTAACTGCACCCATACCTACTTGGCGTTGTAAAGCTGAGTAAGCACCTAACAATAATTGTTGACCTGTTTGCCCCGCTGCGTAGAACGTACGTTGTACTTGAGTTCCACCAAATGAACGGTTACTTAATGTTCCGCCGTATTCACGAGCAAAAGGAACACCTTGAGCAACACACTGATCGATGATTGCACCTGAAACTTCAGCTAAACGATGAACGTTTGCCTCACGTGCACGGTAGTCACCACCTTTAATAGTATCATAAAACAAACGGTAAACGCTGTCACCATCGTTTTGATAATTTTTTGCAGCATTGATACCACCTTGCGCAGCAATACTATGTGCACGACGAGGTGAATCTTGAAAACAAAATACTTTTACTTTGTAACCCATCTCTGCTAAAGAAGCTGCTGCAGAAGCTCCGGCTAATCCGGTACCAACTACTAATACTTCCAAACTACGTTTGTTTGCAGGATTAACTAAATGAACGGTTGAACGGTATTTGGTCCACTTGTTCTCTAATGTTCCCTCAGGAATCTTAGCGTTTAGTTTTGATGATGAAGCCATATATATTTTAATATTGAATGTGAAATGTTGAATCTTTAATTTTAAATCTTGAATCTTGAATCTATTTAATGATTCCTAAGTGCATTGTTATTGGCATTGCAGCAAATAAAATTGTTACAATTACAGAAAATGCAGCGCCGATGAACTTAATCATTGGTGTGTATTTTTTATGATTTAAACCTAATGTTTGAAATGCAGATTGAAAACCGTGTAATAAATGGTAACCTAAAGCAATTACTCCTAACATGTAGATTGCAACAAAGTACCACTCTTTAAACACTTCTCTCATATTAGCAAAAGTATCGTGCTCAGTGTGACTGAAAACAGCAACTTTAGTAGGCAACCAGAAGTTTGCTAAATGCACAACTAAAAAGATTAATAATAAAGAACCTAAGATACCCATTGAGCGGCTGTACCACTTGCTATTAGCGCTACCTTTAGTAACTGCATACTTAACAGGACGAGCCTTGTTATTATCTAAAGTAAGTTTTAGAGCCATAAAAACATGGGCCAATAAACCTATGAATAATCCAATTTCAACAACACGTATAATTGGGTTGTGCGCCATAAAGCCGGCAGCCTGATTAAACAATACCCCGCCATCGTTAGCGAATATCATGGTGTTAATTGTAACGTGAATCACCAAAAAGGAGATTAGGAACAATCCTGTTAAACCCATTATTATCTTTTTTCCAATTGAAGATTTAGAAAATTTTTCGTTGCTCATAAAAGTATTTTTTGTCAGTAATAATCGCGGCAAATATACAAGTGACGAGGCGGATTAACAAGCGATTTTACGAACAATAAGGTGGATGTTCTTAGATGAACACTTAAAAAGGCTAAAAACATGGACAAAAGAGCTCAATTTAGAATGATTTTAAATAAAATCAACAAAGGGAATGACTTTTTATCGATTACAATTGATTGTAGAAACTTTCTACTATTCCTTGACAAATTTTTGTATGCTAATTATATCCCCCTTGGCTTTCAAAGTAATTGTATAAAGACCAGATTCTAAATTTTCAATATCTATATTTTGATTCTGAATTGACAAAGCACCATTTCCTATTTCGCTTCCTAAATAATTATTAATAATATAGGTTACATTTTCAGATTCAAAGCCCTCGACTTTAAGATAGTTACTTGCTGGATTTGGGAAAAGATTTATGCTTCCTTTTGCACCTATATTTTCTACATTAGCTGCAAAACATAAAACAGGACACTCCTCCGAAAAAACCAAACCACTTACCGTATCTTCAATTATTGCAATACTTTGAGGCTGTGTAATTGTATCATCGAAAATAGACAATAATAGTGTAGAGTCTGTTAGCGTAACATCTGAAATAAATCCCCCACTGCCTGAATCCCAACAATTAGAATTTGTTTCATCTAACTTTGCAATGAATATATTAGGTATACATTGAATAGATTGAGTTGCACCAAACAATGAAAACTCATTACCAGTATTTCTTAAAAAATGGGCTCCATCTGTGCCCGCACCTCCTAATGTTCTTGTCCAGAGAAGATCTCCATTTTGCGCAAGCTTAAAACAATATACATCTTTGTACCCAGCTCCAAATGACTCTGTATTTCCTGCAAAAACATATCCTCCATCGTTAGCAATTATCGATCCTGTAATAAATTCTTTATTCATTGATCCTTCTATAGTTTTAGACCATAAAATATTACCTTGAAAATCCATTTTCACAATGTAATTACCATCTTCATTATTATTGTAATCGTGTTTGTAACCTGAAAAAATCAATTCTGAATTAGCGTTTTTCAATACAGTACCCAAATGAAAACGATTATATTCCAATTCATATGCTTTGCTCCAATTTATTAAATTAGTATTCAAATTCACACTTGTAAGAAAAATTTTGTTTAGTATTGAACCCTGATAAGTAACTGCTCCAATAGTAATAATGTTATCATTATCAATCTCTATGAGTTTCTCGGCAGTAAAATTATTTGCCGAAATTTTCTTTTCCCATATTACAGTTCCTGAGGCGGAAATTTTCGTTAAGGAAATTACATTATTGGTATCAGCCCAATCTATACTACTATTTGATAAACCAAGGTAATTTTGATCTTGGGTTTGGATTAAATCATCAAATGATAAAGATAAAGCCCATTGAACATTGCCACTTGCATTCGTTTTAGTTAAAACGTTGCTAAGAATAAAAATGCCTCCATCATTTGTTCCAATAATCTTAGAATGTGCTCCTGGATAAAAGGAATTACTTTGTTCGTATATTCTTTTTGACCATAACACATCTCCATTTCCATCAACCTTAACAAAAGCAGCAGGCACGGTTGGAAGAGTGGTTAATCCCCAACAACCTAATATCATCCCTCCATCTGAAGTTGCGGTAGCTGTTTTCATATCCCCGATGCTTGTAAAATTCATGACTTTGAAATTTCCCTGAGCATTAACAGATAAACTAGTTGCGCTTAAAATAAATATAGTTGTAACAAATTTTTTAGCGACTTTTTTAAGTAATAATTTTCCATTCATAAAGTGTGTTTTAATTATATATAATTGTGAGCGATTTCAAACATTTGGGATTACAAATAGCACTATTTAAAAGTTATTACTAGAACAACTTATACAATTGGTGGAGTTGGCTTCACAACTGGTATGTTTTAATTAGTTTGATTTAGAATAAATTCATAAAACTTCCTTAAGCCAACTATAATTAAGACTTATTAAACTTAAAATGTTCTAGTAAAAAAAATAGTTTCGATTAAACAAAAAATAATTTGAAATAAACTTGGTTGCTAAAAAAAAACAACCACCATCTCAAATTGACTGATTTCCAATTGATTAATCAATGAAGTTTATCATGTTTGTAATTTTGAATTCTAAAATTTCATCATTTCGCTCAAAATATCGTATTTTTGTACCTCATGTTGGAAAAATGACGCTAACATTTTAAATAATTTTAGTTTAATAATTTCAAAATAATTGAATACAATGGCATTTACACCTCCTCGTTTCGTTGACACAGACAAAAACAAATCAGAATTTTACGCAGTTTTAAGAAAAAGAGTAGATGGTTATTTTAAAGAAAATAACATATCGAAGCATGCAACCCCAGGGATGGTTGTGAAAACAATAATTTTATTAGCATTATACATTGGTCCTTTTGTTTATATGATGCTTGTTCCAACAAGTATTGGTATCACCATGGCGCTTTGGTCGCTAATGGGACTAGCGCTTGCAGGAGTTGGAATGAGTATTATGCACGATGCTAATCATGGAGCATATTCATCAAACAAAACAGTTAATTTTATACTTGGACACACCTTAAACTTAGCTGGTGGCTCGGTTTTTAATTGGAAAATACAGCATAACGTTTTACATCATACATATACTAATATAGTAGAGTTGGATGACGATATTGATGATAAATTGGTTTTACGTTTTTCTCCGCACACCAAAGTAAAGTGGTATCACAAATTTCAAGTGGTATATGCTTTCTTATTTTATGGAATTCTTACTTTGTATTGGGCTTTATTAAAAGATTTTGTTCAATATTTTAGATATACCAAACAAGGGGTAAAAAAAGCTAGTGCTGCCGAAAACGCTAAAACATTTATTTATATAGTTGGCGGTAAAATATTTTATTTCGGATTCTTTTTTGCCTTACCAATTTTTGTTTTTGACATGCCAGTTGGTCCTTTAGTTTTAGGTTTTCTATTAATGCAGTTTATTGCTGGGATGATTTTAACAACCATCTTCCAATTAGCACATACTGTAGAAGACACTACTCACCCATTACCGAATGCAGATAACAATATCGAGAATAACTGGGCAGTTCACCAGTTATGTACTACAGTTGATTTCTCAAGAGACAATAAATTTATCTCTTGGTATGTTGGTGGATTAAATTACCAAGTTGAGCATCATTTGTTCCCTACCATTTGCCACGTTCATTATCCAGAAGTTGCTAAGATTGTAGAGGCAACTACTAAAGAATATGGTATTCCATATTTGGTAAATGATTCTTTTGGCAAAGCATTAGGTTCACATGTTAGAACATTACAACGCTTTGGCAAGCTTCCAGAATTAAATGGCGCTTTAGGTTAATTGAGATTTAGATCTTCGCCTAACTTATTAAAATCTATTCCATCAAAATTTCCTGAGCTCATCATCAGTAAATTTTTATTGTCAAATTTCTCTGATTTTAAATAGGAAACTAATTCATTTGAATCTGTAAATATTTTCAAATCATTTCTTGCAAAAGCACTCTTAACCTGCTCTTCAGTAATTGGCTTTAGTTTTTTGTGTGCAATTGTATGTGGATTAAAATAAACAATAGCTTCATCCGCTTCATTCATTGCCCCATTATATTCTTTTAAAAAATTCTTCGGTTAAACTACTGAATGTATGTAGCTCCATACAAGCAATTAAGTTACGTTTTGTAAATTGCTGTTTTACTGCACTGACCGTTGCTTTTAACTTAGATGGTGAATGTGCGAAATCTTTATACATCGCAAAATTCTCTGTGCGCTTTACTAATTCTAATCTTTTTGCTGCCCCTGTAAAACTTGAAATTGCATTATAAAAATCTTCATCGCTAATTCCAATACTATTACAAACCAAACGAGCTCCATTCATATTCATTAGGTTATGGTCGCCAAATATTTCTAAAGGAATATTCTTCCCATTAAATTGAACGCTGGTAATTCCGTTTTCAATTGTGTGTGCTGGAATTCCATATGCTTGTTGAGTAATTTTTGGATTTACTTTTTCTGCAGCAAGCGCATCTAAATCCTTATCATTTTCACAATAAATTAAGGTTCCATTTTCTTCAATTAGTTTAATGAAGATTCTGAATTGATCAACATACATATCAAATGTTGGAAACACATTAATATGATCCCAAGCAATACCACTTACAATCGCAATGTTAGGGTGATACAAATGAAACTTAGGTCTTCTATCTATTGGTGAAGCTAAATATTCATCACCTTCAATAACTGCGTACTTTGCTTCTTTAGTTAGTTTCACCATCGTATCGAAACCAGCTAATTGTGCGCCAACCATAAAATCAGCATCTATATTCATTTTTTTAAACACATGTAAAATCATAGAAGTAATGGTTGTTTTACCGTGACTTCCACCAATTACTATTCGTGTTTTATCTTTTGTTTGCTCGTAAATATATTCAGGGTAAGAATATATTTTTAAACCCAACTCTCTTGCTCTAACTAACTCTGGATTATCTTCACGTGCGTGCATTCCTAAAATAACTGCGTCAATGTCATTTGTAATTTTTGTTGGAAACCAACCTATTTCAGTTGGAAGAATTCCAGCTTTTGCTAAACGTGTTTTTGAAGGTTCGTTTATTTCATCATCAGAACCAGTAACATTGTATCCTTTATGATGTAATGATAAGGCCATGTTGTGCATTGCACTTCCGCCAATAGCAATAAGATGAATTCGCATGTTGTTTAAATTTACTACTAAGTAAAGCTAAACTTGTTTTTAAAAGAAGTTGTTCGAATTATATTTTGCACAAAGCCTTGTTACTAATGCCTAGCTACTTTACCATCATTACCGTGCCGGTAATTTGTTTGTACTCACCGTAAGCATTTTTGTATTCTATCAAATAAGCATACAAACCGCCTTCCTTTTTCTCTCCATCCCAGCCTTCTGAGTCGTCAGCTGTTTCCCAAATTTTTAGTCCCCATCTATCGTAAATAGAAAGTTTGTATTCAGTTTTCTCAACATATTGCGTCATTGGTAAAAACACTTTATTTACTCCTTTAGGAACAAATGCATTGGGAACAAAAATACTATCCGTATGATAAGTGTCAACGATATTAGAGTTACTCAAAGCCATCACCCCAAAAGGGTTTCCAGTTCCTTCAACTGCTTGCACGTAGTAACTAAATCTACCCTGGTTTGGAACCAATTCTATCACATCATCAACAAAAGTAGTAAGCGAGCCCGAAACATTAGCAATAGGTGCCGGATTAAAAACATCATCAACTGAACGGTAAATATTATAAGAAACAACGGTTCCTAAATAGGATTCATAATCAATCCAAGTAAGTGTATTTGTTCTGTTGGAATTTGATTTAGCTTCTAAAACAATCGACCTCGAAACATTGGAAGTAACGGTTTCTAATCCACAACTATCAATAATTACAGCTTTATAGTAATAGGTGCGTTCAGATGTTTCAACATTATTATCTGAAATTACATAATTAGTTGTTCCGTTAGCATTTATTGAACCTAGTAGATCAAATGGTCCTGCAACATCCAAAGCACGATAAACTGCAATGCCCCTAAAATATTTAGTACTATCTGCCTTTATTTCTATTATAATATCTTGTGATTCTTGAACGCTAACACTTTTTATATAAACGTAGCTTGGTTGCGGTTGGGTTTTACTATAAAATGAAACTTTATTGGAAGTTGAACTAGCCGTGTTAGTTGTATTTACAGCTCTTACAAAAAAACTATAGGTTTTGTTTTGAATTAAATTCGTTTGAGTATAACTAGTTTGTGTTGTGTTTCCAATAATGGAATAAGCACCTCCATCTATCGACATATAAATGTTGTATTGCAGTATACCATCCTTCATATTTATGTATGGGTTCCATCCTAAAAGTGCACTCTTGTCGCATAAGGAATAAGATTGATTAAGAAAAAGTGTATTCTGACTTTGTCCAATTGTGCTAATATTTCCGCAACTATCTATTGCTGCTATAGAATATGTTTCACTTGCCCCGTTTGGATTTGATGAAGTGTTGATGTATAATGTCGGTACATTTCCACAAACTGTATCAATCGCTAAAAAAGAAAAGCCTTGCACTGGCCTTTTATAAATAACATAGCATGTTGCGTCGGAAGATGAAGATGGACTCAATCCCATAATTGTTTGATTAGTTGTGCTACTTATACTAACCGAATCAATACTTGGTGGAATAGGGGGGGTGAAATCTCTTAATAATGAGCCCGAAACATTAGAAACAGAATTGCAGCCGCTAGCATCTGCAATTTCAACTCTATAATTTAAAAAATAGGAGCAAATATTAATTGTATCGCGCCACTTTACATCTGTTGTTGTGCCCAATAAAGTATAAGTACCAGTTGGATACTCTCGGTAAACATTATAATTTAAGGAAGAGCTTGTTGGCAAAGGATTAGAAATTGGATTCCATTGCAAGTAAGCAACTCCGTTATTGGGATTTGTTATAACTAAAAAAATGGTTCGAACTGTATCTACTGCAGGAAGAGTAGTTGAACCATTGGATGTTGTTGTAATGTAATAAAACTTAGGTTGAGTACTTGTTGCGTTTGCCCCAACGTGTGTGTAAGAAATTGTTGAGTATGAATTTATAATGGCGGTTGGCGTATAAGTCCCATTTAATGTATTTGAAGAAAAAACAGTATAACTTGTAAATTCAGCCAATGGATCAGCTGGTTGTTGCCAAGAAATGGTAACGTCACCATTAGCTAGCACTTGAACACAAGAAACCTGAGGGGAGCTAACTTGTGCAAACAGCCTAATTGTCAGCACGTTAAATGCAAAAAAAAGAAATATTTGCCACTTTTTAGTCATCAACACAAAGTTAGCTAATAATAACGTAAAATTTAAGCTTTTATTGTCTTATAAATAATTAACAAACAATATCTTATAAATAAAAAATCAAATGGCTAAATGGTGTGCAAATTGTGCTTATTTCGCATCTTAAGGGTAAATTAGCTATTTTTGTTAAAATTTAACGAACATAAATCGAGAGCTCCTCGTTTAAATTATATGTTTTTAAGCCGTTGGGTTAAGATTGTATTTGTTATTTGCATTGTTTTCTTAAACACTACGAACGGTTTTTCTCAATACGGAAATGAAGACGAACTAAAAAAACAAGCTGCAAAATATTTTGAAGATGAGGAATATGCAAATGCCTACAAAGCATATTCTCAATTAGTTTCTAATTATCCTAAAGACCCAAACTATAATTATCGTTTAGGTGTTTGTATGTTATATACCGAATCGGATAAGAAAAAATGTTATTCCTATTTAGAATTTGCAAATAAAAACATTAAGGATTCGGAAAAGGAAGCACGTTTTTATTTAGCAAAAGCGTATCACAGCAACTTTAGATTTGATGAAGCGATTAAGCTTTACACTCAATACAAAGAGATTGGCTCTAGTTCAATGATTAAAAAATTGAAAGTAGATAGGGAAATTCAATCCTGTAAAAACGGTAAGCGACTACTGAGTGATTTAAATGAATTAGTTGTTTTGGAAAAAAAACAATTAGCCGAAGGAGATTATTTCAGAAGCTACAACCTATCCGATATTGGCGGTAAATTACTGGTAAAGCCCGAAGATTTTATAACAGCTAACGATAAGAAAAAGAAAAACAAATCGATTGTTTACCTTCCAAAATCTAATGACAAACTTTTTTATTCGAGTTATGGAACTGGTGATAATAAAGATATCTTTATTGTAAGAAAATTACCCAATGGAGATTGGAGTAAACCCGAAAACCTTGGGTTGCCTGTAAATACTGAGTTTGACGAAGACTATCCTTTCCTACATCCAAACGGGAAAGTTTTATATTTTGCCTCACAAGGTCACAATAGTATGGGTGGCTATGATATTTTTAAAAGTGAATTAGATGAAGCAACAGGAAAATGGAAAGCGCCTGTTAATATGGATTTTCCTATTAATACACCAAACGATGATATTTTATTTGTTACAGATTCGTTAGAAAAAACTGCTTATTTTTCATCTACACGACAAAGTCCGAATGGAAAAATAGACGTGTATAAGATTAATACCGAACGTCGTCCGCCAGAATTTATTTACATAAAAGGAAGCATGTTGAAAAAACAAGCTGACCAACGTCAAGATTCAAAAATTACAATAAAGGATATTAATGCAGGCTCAGATATTGGTACATTTCAAGCTGATGTTAATGGTAATTATTTGATGAAAATCCCAAATGGCGGTAAATTCATTTTCACTTTTGAAACAATTGGTTTTACTACACAATCAGAAGGCGTAGATGTTCCTGTGAATAATTCACTTGTGCCATACAGGCAATTAGCAAGTTACAATGAGCAAAAATTGGTTTTACAAAATTTATTTACTACAAATAAAGATGATGAAAATGCGTACTTGCAATACCTTGAGATAATTGAACAAAAGTCTAAAATGGATGTAAATGCCTCCGATTTTACTTCATCAAATCTTGTAGCGAACAATAACAATACTGCAACAAACAATAACGCTGCAACAAATAATAACAGTACAAATAATAGTGCAAATAACAATGGCACAAATACCAACAATACTAATAATAATGAAACAAATAACACGAATACAAACACTAATTCGAACTTAAGTAATACACAACTAGAAAAAATTGCTTTTGCCGATGCAGAAGAATTAAAACTTGAAGCGATTAAACTTAAATCGGATGCAAGTGACGCATTTACATTTGTAGAAAATCAAAAATTTGAAGCTTCGCAAAAAAATAAGGAGGCCCTACTTGCTATTGAAAATGCAAATACCGAACAAAATGCAACTAAAAAAGAAGCATTACAAACGAAAGCAAATGAACTACAGGAAGAAGCGAAAAAATTAGAGAAAAAAATAACAAAGAAGCTTTAACAAAACTTGAAGCGATACAAAAGGAATTAGAAGCATTAAGCAAAGAAAAAAGCAATGTTAATGAACTATCAAATAGCATTAATGCTGACATAGCGCGCAAAGAGGAAGAGCTTACCAAATTAGAACCGATAGTAAAGAAAAATAAAAACGAAGTAACTGACCTAGAAGCAGAAATTAAAAATGTTGAACTTGAAATTAACAACACTAAGGATAAAGACTTAAAAAACAACTTAATTGCTCAACGAGACGAATTAAATAATGAATTAGCCACCAAGAAAAATGAACTAAAAGCAAATAGTGACAAAGTTGACTTTATCACCAATGAAAAAGAAGCGCTTAAAAGCCAATCTGATTTTGCGAACAATATGATTACTCAGGTAAAAGCAAACGAAAGCCTTACGCCTGTAGGTAATAACAATGCCATAACAACAAATAACAACAACGAAAACAATAATGGCAATGTAGCAAACAATACAAATAATAATGGAGTTGTAACAAACAATAATAACAATAACGAAAATAATAATGGAGCAAATACAAACAACAATAACAACAACGAAAATAATAATGGTGCCAATACAAATAATAATGGGGTTGTGACAAACAACAATAACAACGAAAACAATAATGGTACGAATGCAAATAATACAAACACTAATGGAAACAACAACGGAACAAACACAAATAATGTAACAAGTTTTGTTGAAGTGAAAAAGCAAACGGAAGACAAAATAAATGCATTAAACTCAAGCCCTGAATCATCGAAACGATTTGAAGAACAAAAGCAATTAAACAATGATTTAATAACAAATATTACCAAGGAAATTGATGCTAAAAAAGCTGAACTAAAGGCTGCCAAAAAAACAGATGAAAAAAAGGCAATTACCGCTCAAATAAAAGAACTTGAAGCACTTAAAACAGATAAAGAAACGGACAATCAAATTTATGACTCGAAAATAGCTTATCAAAAAAACATTGAAAATAATAGTGCAAATAATAATTCAAACACTGCGAACAATACAAATACTAATTCTGAAAACAACAACGCAAATATTGGCAATCAAATAAACGAGTTAAACTCATTGAATAATTCGGGGAATAATAATAAGGAATTATTCTCTTCTAGTTACACAAATAGTGAAGCAACACAACTAAAGCAAAAAGCAGAGGCTGATTATAATACAGCAATAACAAAAGGACTTACAAATGAAGCGAAGTTAAATGAACTAAAAAACACTTCTGCTAATTCCAACGAAGACTTTGCTGCTCAGTCGGCAAAACTAAATGCTGAAATAGACCAATTATATAAAGAAGCATCTGCACTAAGAAAAGAGGCAGCTAATTTAACTGGAAATGCAAAAACAGAAAAAATAAACCAAGCAAAAGAAAAAGAGACATTAGCTGCAACTAAAAAGTTTGAACTTGCTCAATTAACTGCAAAAGAAAACGAAGCGAAGTTTGAATTGAATCAAAAAATAATTGACGAATACATTGCTGCTACAGGAGCAAAAACCAATCCTGAAATTGATAAAGCTAAAAACTTATTAAATGATGCAAGCACTTTGTATAAACAAGCTATTAAAATTGAAGAAGAAGCTAATGCGGAGCAGGATATAGCAGCAAAAGGCGCCTCCTATAGTAACGTAGAAGAGAAAGAAATGGAAGCCTTAGCAAAGCAAGAAGAAGCTATTGCATTATTTAAAAAGAACAATCCGAATTTTGAACCAAAAAGCAAAGCAAACAATAACACATCAGGAAACAATGATGTTTCGGCTAAGCTTGAAGATGTTAAGAAAGAAATTAATCAGAAAAACAATGACATCAATAACTCATTGCTACTTTTAACTGATGCGAGTGAAAAAGAATATGCTAGTGTACTTGCAGGGGTTGCAGCCAACAATTCGGCTGAATCTCAAAAATTGAAAACGGAAGCTGCCGAATTAAAAACGAAAGCAGAAAAAGAGAAAGCTGAAGCTATAATGCTACAAAATACTACAGAGAAAAACGCAAAATTAGTTGAGGCAAATAAATCATACCAAGCAGCTATTAACAAATTAAATGAAGCTAATAAACTTAGTACTTCGTCAAACAATAATACTGCAACAAATAACACAAACGAAAACAATAACGGAACAAATAATAACAATTCAAACAACAACGGAACAAATAATAGTGCTGCAACAAATAATACAAACGAAAACAATAACGGAACTAATAATACCAATTCAAACAACAACGGAACTAATAATAACGCTGTTACAAATAATATAAACGAAAATAACAACGGAACTAATAATAACAATTCAAACAACAACGGAACTAATAATAACGCTGTTACAAATAATACAAACGAAAACAATAACGGAACTAATAATACCAATTCAAACAACAACGGAACAAATAATAATGCTATAACAAATAATACAAACGAAAACAACAACGGAACAAACAGTAATACGGCAACCAATAACAATACGGCAAATAATAATAATACCGTTACAAGTAACACTGTAACTCCAAATAATAATAACAACAAACTAAGCGCTCCAGAAACAGCCAAAGTGAAAGAGAGTCCGGAATACAAGAATTACACTGCCTATAATGACGATGCTAAAAAGTATGATGACATAGCCATAAAAGAGAGCAACAAAGCAAAAGCCTTTTACGACCAAGCTACTATGTATTTAAAAGAGTCGAACGATTTGCGTATTGAAACAGATAAAATGCCTGACGGTGAAGACCGAAAATTAAAATTAGATCAAGCTATAAAATTAGACCATTTAGCAAATGAATACAAAGCAAAAGGTGATTCGGTTAACGAGTTAGCTAATAATACAAGAGCCTTTGCTGATAGCAAAAAAATGGAAGCGGAAGCTTACTCTTCTTCAATAGACCCAAAAACTATGGAGAAAATATTGGAAGTTAGTGGTGCTAATAATAACACTAATGCGACTAATAATAACGGGGCTACAAATGAGAACATTACTAACAGCAATCCTCCTAATGCAAATAAATTTGATGGATTATCGGATTCGTTTAAAAACAACGCCACAAAACTTGAAGCTGATTTAAAAACATTTGAAACAGCAGAACCAAATCAAGGAAATTTAGAAGCTCAAAATCAAATCTTAACCAAATACAATGGGGCAATTGATTCTGAAATTAAGAATGAAAAGAAAAAATTAGCAACAGCAAATGCTACTCAAAAAACTGCAATTAATAATAGAATTAAAAACTTAGAAAGTCAAAAAGCTACAAATAGCAAAAACCTTAATTCAAATAAAACTAAACTCGCAAGTATAAATGCAGCTAACAATGTTGCGAACACGAACAATACGAATAACACGAACAATACAAATAACACAAATAGTAATAATACAGGGGGAAATAATAACGCTTCAAACAACAATAACGCAAGCAATACTTCTGCAAATAATAACACCACAAATAACAATAGCACAAACGGAAATACAAATACTACAAATAATAATGCTGTTGCTGGTACAGGCTTTAAAATTGCTAATTCAAATGCATACTCTGCAAGTAAACCTATTCCAATTGATGAAAAACTTCCTGCTGGAATTATTTTTGCAGTTCAAATTGGAGCATTTAAAAATCAAATTCCAAATGATTTATTTAAAGGTTTATCTCCATTAAGAGGCGAAACTACTTCGCAAGGATTAATTCGCTATCAAGCTGGTAGATTTATAAAATTTGAAGAAGCGAATGGAGTAAAAAATGATTTAAAAAAGTTAGGATATAAAGATGCCTTTGTAGTTGTTTATAAGGATGGACAAAAACTTTCTGTTAATGAAGCCATAACGCAATTAAAATCAAATGGGGTAAATGTTGATGTAAACCCTAACGAAACTGCTGGTATAACAACTAATTCAAACATTCCTAATGCAAATACTATTAATACAACTTTAGGTGGCACTACTAATACTAATACAAGTCCGGCTATTGTTGAGAACGCTACACCTGCAGTAACAAAAGAACTTAATACTACACAAGGAATGTTATTCACTGTGCAAATCGGTGTTTACTCTAATAGCGTTTCTTCATCGCAACTTTATAACTTAAAACCAATTTACCGTGAGCAAATTCCTTCTGGCAATTATCGCTATACTGCTGGTGTTTATAGCAACATCGATAAAGTAAAAGTTGATCGCCAAAAAGTAAATGATTTAGGTATAAAAGATGCATTTGTTTCTGCATACTTAAACGGACAACGAATAAAAATTGCTGAAGCACTAGCTAAAATAGGATCGGGAGAAAACATTCAATTTGCGCAAGATTCACCTATACAATTTAATGGTGAAACAACAAATACAACAATTGAAACAATAACTCCTCCTGCAAACAATACAACTACCAATAATAACAATAATGGCACATTACAACCTTTTTCAAATGGTGTTACTCAAGGCCCACAACCAACTCCTGAAAACGGAGTGAAAATTGGTGATGAAGGCGTTACCTTTAAAGTTCAAATTGGAGCATACAAAAATCAAGTGCCAGCTAATGTGGCAAACAATTTCTTGAAAATAAAAGAATGGCCAATACAAGCAAGCCAAATTAATGGATTGTACATATACTCCATTGGTTCTTTTGTTGATGCTAAATCAGCTAGACCATTATTAGAAAACGCTAAGCAAAATGGAATCGCAGATGCTTATATCACGGTTTACAAAGACGGAAAAAAACTATATGGTGCAGCTGCTTCTGAACTATTAAATAGATAAAATTTACTTAATACTTTTTTTTGCTTCCTCAATTACAGCTTTAGTATTTCCAACAAATATTTTCTTACCAACAATAATTACAGGGCGCTTTAAAAAAGTGTATTCCTCTAAAATTAATTTTTTGTACTCCGATTCTGAACTTGGTTTAGGATCGAGTTCTTTATACTTTCGCGCAATTCTACTAAACAAAGATTCAAAAGTTCCATTTAAATCCTTCATTTCATCTAATTGCCCCGCTGTTATTTTCTCTGTTTTTATGTCCTGCATTTCAAAATTTGCAGGTGTAATTCCTAACTCGTTAATAATTCGTTTGCAAGTATCGCATGTGCTTAGGTAGTATATCTTTTTCATTGTTTTAATTATTCGTATTTTCGGAGCCGTTAATTGAATTCAAAATTAGCAAATAAACTATTACGACTAAAAAACTAGCTAAAAACAACTAAATAATATGAAATTCGGAACTAAAGCAATACACGCAGGCGCTGAGCCAGACCCAACTACAGGAGCAATTATGACTCCCATTTTTCAAACATCAACTTATGTTCAAGAATCCCCTGGAGTAAACAAAGGATATGGTTATGCAAGAGGTAAAAATCCAACGCGTGAAGCGTTGCAAAAAAACATTGCGGCTTTAGAAAATGGAAAGCACTGTGTTTGTTTCAGTAGTGGAATGGGCGCAACAGATGCTGTTATTAGAATGTTGAAGCCAGGAGATGAAGTTATTACTGGAGATGATTTGTATGGTGGTTCGTACAGAATGTTCACCAAAATTTATGAGAAATATGGTATTAAATTTCACTTCATTAATTTAACGGATGCAGAAAATATTAAGAAATATTTAAACGCAAACACAAAACTAATTTGGGCCGAAACACCTACTAATCCTACAATGCAGATTATCGATATTGAGGCATGCTCAAAAATTGCAAAAGCAAATAATATACTTTTTGCTGTGGATAATACATTTGCAAGTCCATACTTGCAAAATCCATTAGCCTTAGGTGCTGATATTGTAATGCACTCGGTTACTAAATATTTAGGTGGACATAGTGATGTTGTTATGGGAGCATTAATTACCAACGATGACAAAATTCACGAACAACTTTATTTTATTTTAAATAGCTGCGGGGCAAATCCTGGTCCGATGGATAGTTTTTTAGTTATGCGCGGAATTAAAACGTTGCATTTGCGTATGGAACGTCATTGTTTTAATGGACGAAAAATTGCAGAATATTTAAAAACACATCCAAAAATCGAAAAAGTTTATTGGCCAGGTTTTGAAGACCATCACAATCATGCAATTGCTAAAAAGCAAATGAAAGATTTTGGAGGAATGATTTCAATCGTTTTAAAAGGGGCAAGTTTAGAAGATACTTTTAGAATTGCATCTTCATTCGAGATTTTTTCTTTGGCAGAATCATTAGGAGGAGTAGAATCACTAATTAATCACCCAGCAACTATGACTCACGCTTCAATACCAAAAACAGAAAGAGAGAAGGCTGGAGTAGTTGATAATTTGCTCCGTTTAAGCGTTGGCGTTGAGGATGTTGAGGATTTGTTAGAAGATTTAAAACAAGCCTTGAACAAATAGGATTTTTGCCGTTCAACCTTAAAAAGCGTATTAGAAATTCAATGATGAGACATTTACTTTTATCAGGAGCAATCTTATTTTTTGCTGCAACAACAATAACGGCGCAAACAAAATCCTCAGCGCAAGGAGTAAAAGTTAGTTCGCAATTAAAAAATGCTAAAATTAACCTGAACGAAAATCTTCTTAATGTAAACAAGGCAACCATAAATCATTCCTGTGGTACTGATCAAGCAATGAAGGATGCTATTGATAATATACCTGGAGTTAAGGAACGAATTGAACAAGCAAAAGTAGATGCAATGCTTAGAAAAGCTTCATTAGCAAATGCTATACAATCCTTACCTCCTTTTAACCTAGATACAATTGCAATTGTATTTCATGTCTTGCATGAAAATGGGCCTGAAAACATTCCTAATCAAGTAATTTATGACGCTGTTGATCAATTAAATCGTGATTATCAATTATTAGATCCTGATACAACAGATATTGACCCATATTTTAAGGCTAGAAGTGGTGCTACTAATATAGTTTTTAAATTAGCAACGAAGGATCCAACGGGTGCTTGTACTAATGGTATTATTCGTCACCAAACACCTTTAACCGTTTGGGATAGAACGGTTACAACTAATTATGGTCAAAATAATTATATCTACACAGGGACCACTGCAGGAAAATGGGACCCAAGAAAGTATCTTAATATTTATTTAGTGAAGGATATATCTACTGGAGGATCTGGTGGAGGAATTGTTGTTGGATATACTTACACTCCAGGTACATTTTTGGCTGGAAATAAAGCTGATGCAATCGTTTACAATTATGGTTTTTTAGGTGCTGCAAACAAAGAGGTTAGATCACTAGCTCATGAAATCGGTCACTGGTTAGGATTACCTCATACTTTTCATGACCCAGCAAATCCAAATAGTGCAGGTACTACTTGTGGTGATGATGACATTCAATCACTAGTATACCAAATTGCAGCAGTGGATGACACCCCTGGAACTATGGGAGCTTTTAGTACTTGTCCTTCTTTTGGATCACCAAACACTTGTGATGCTGAACCTTCAAATACTCAAAATATAATGGATTATTCATCTTGTCCAAGTATGTTTACAATTGGTCAGGCAACACTAATGCGTGAGGTATTAACACAAAATTATTCTGCAAGAAGTACATTAGTTACTCCTGCTACAAAAAATGCTACAGGTATAAGAAACCCAATTGTTTGTGCTCCTATAGCTGATTTTACTGCTGATAAGAAAAGTGCTTGCATTGGAGCTAATATCACTTTCTCTGATAGCACAACAAATTCTATTATTACTTCATGGGAATGGGATTTTCCTGGTGGAACACCATCAACATCAACTTTAGAGCATCCAATTGTAACGTATGCTACACCTGGAATTTATGCTGTAACCTACACAGCTACTAATTCAGCGGGAAGTAACACCATTAGTAAAACAAGTTACATAACTATTTCGAGTACAACGGCAACATATCAAACTGCACTATCTGAAAGCTTCGAAGGTATTAGTGTTCCTAATGCTGATTGGAGAATTGATAATGGTGGGTCGGTTGATTGGGTTCAAAATAACTCAGTTGGTTTTACTGGAACTAAATCTATGTCGTTAAATAACTTCACAAATACAGCAGGTGCAATAGAAACTTTTTATACTCCATCGTATAACTTAAGTGCTATTAATACAGCTAACCCAACCATCACGTTTACTTTTAAGGTAGCTCACCAACGTAAATCTACTACAGCTTCAGAAAAACTTCAAGTTTTTTCTTCAACTAATTGTGGACAAACTTGGAGTCAACGTTACTCAAAATTAGGATCTTCGCTTGCAACTGTTGCAGCAGCAAATACAAGTTCATTTGTGCCTACATCAGGACAATGGAGAACTGAAACAGTTTCGATCTCGGCGGTACTTTCACAACCTAACATTCTATTCAAATTTGTATTTACTGCAGATGCAAATGGTTCTATGAATAATATTTATATTGATGATATTAATATTGGTAATCCATCTGTTGGAATTAAAGAAGGATCAGATGAATCAAGTACTTTATTCTATTCTGTTTTTCCAAATCCTAATAACGGAGTAATGAATGTAGATTTTAATTTAGAAACTCCTGCAACTATAAAACTAGAATTAGTGGACCTTTTAGGGAAAACACTAGATTTAGCTGTTAGCAAAGAACTTGGAGTTGGAGAACACCATTTTGAATTTGGAAAAAATGTAAAATTGGCTTCTGGTATTTATTTTTCTAAATTAACTGTAAACGGAAAAATATATACTCAAAAAGTAATTGTTGAATAATGAAGATTAAACTACATATTAATGTAGCACTAAAACCTAAAACCTAAGAAATGAAAAAAACACTAATAACTTTATTCTTCGCAGGAAGTCTTGCTGCATTTTCGCAAAAGGCAGTTAAGCTTTGTGGGCATGGGGAGGCAATGGAAGAACTCTTCAGAAATGATCCGCTTGCAAAAGAGCGCATCGAAAAAGCAAATGCGGAATTAGAAAAAGCAGATGCAGAGGCATTTAAAAAGGGTTATGAAAATTTTAGAAATGGACTTTTTGAAAATAACACTGATGGTAAATTAAATGGAACACAATCAACTCAAGGAGTTGTATATAATATACCTGTTGTGTTTCATATTTTGCATCAAAATGGTTCTGAAAAAATTTCACCTGCGCAAGTAAAAGACGCTATTGATATCTTAAACCGTGACTATAACAAACAAAATGCTGATACTGCAGATGTTATTAGTCAATTTCAAAATTTAATTGGTGATGTTGAATTTAATTTTGTGCTAGCTGCTAAAGACCCAAATGGTAATTGCACAAATGGTATCATTTATCACGAAACAGCTTTAACAGAATGGACAAGTGGTACAGCTGGTCCTTATACAGGTACGGGGGCTGGCAAATGGAATCCTTCAAAGTATTTAAATATTTATTCTGTAAACTCTATTAGTAGTGGTGCTGCTGGTTACACCTACTTACCGGGCTCATGGGGAACTGGCAGTGGTAACGATTGTATAATTATTCTTCACGGATATATTGGTGCAACAGGTACTGGTACAATTACTCGTTCAAGAGCATTAACCCATGAGGTAGGTCATTGGTTTAACTTGCCTCATGTGTGGGGAGGAAACAATACTCCAGGTACTGCTTGCGGTAACGAAGGTGTTAGTGATACGCCTGTTACAAAAGGATATGATTATTGCCCATCTAGCGCATCAGCGTCGATGATTTGCAACCCTGGTATTGCAGAGAATTATCAAAACTATATGGATTACTCATATTGCTCTAACATGTTCACAGTTGGGCAAGCCACCCGAATGAGAACTGCAATAACATCTGGAACAGGTGGAAGAAGTACTTTATGGTCGCCTACCAATTTAACTTTTACTGGTATTATTAATCCTATTCCATGCGCACCTGTTGCTTTTTTTACTACAGTTTCAAATAAAAAGAATGTTTGTTCAGGTGGAACAATACAATTTCAAGATTCTACTTGGAACACAACTGTAACAGGTTGGGATTGGTCGTTTACTGGCGGAACACCTAGTACTTCTAGCGACTCAATGCCAATTATTACATACAATACTCCAGGAGTTTATCCAGTTAGTTATACAGCAACAACCGCTGCTGGTAATGGCACTCACACTAAAACAGGTTTTATTACAGTAACAAGTGCAACAGCTACTTATCAAAATGCATTGGTAGAAGGGTTTGAAAGTATTACAGTTCCAAACACAGATTGGTCGGTTGATAACGCTGGTGCTGTTGATTGGACACAAGACAATACTGTTGGGTTTTCGGGAACAAATTGTATGAAAATTAATAATATTAATAATACGGATGGAGCTGTAGAAGTTTTATATACTCCTTCTTATAATATCAGTGCAATTAATACTGCAAATCCAACTATAACATTTACATTTAAACTTGCACATCAAAGAGCTACAACTACAGCGTCAGAAAGGCTGCAAGTATTCTCTTCAAGCAATTGTGGCTATTCTTGGAGTCAACGTTACTCAAAAGCAGGTTCTGCTTTAGCAACTGTGGCTGCTGCAAGTACAAGTCCATTTGTTCCTACAACGGGGCAATGGAGAACAGAAACGGTTTCTATTTCTGCATTGCTTGCACAACAAAATGTTTGGTTTAAGTTTGTTTTTACTGCTGATGCAGCAGGTAACTCTAACAACATTTATATTGATGACATTAATATTTCGAATAATTCAGTTGGTTTAAATGATGCTTTAGAATCAACTCTTTCTTACAATGTATTCCCTAATCCAAGTAATGGAAATATGAATGTGAGTTTTAGTTTAGATTCGAAAAGAAATGTAAAACTTGAACTAGTTGATTTATTAGGAAAAACAATTGAAACTGCAACGAGTTCAAACTTACAAGCAGGTGATTATGAATTTAGTTTCGGGAAAAACAACAAACTTGCTTCTGGAATTTATATTTCAAAATTAACTATCGACGGTAAAACATACAGTCAAAAAGTAATTGTAGAATAATTAATTTCAATGCTTTATTATCCTTCGGGGGCTTACCTCGAAGGATTTTTTTATTTTTACACCATGAAAAAAACTGCAATATCCTTCTTCAGTATTTTACTTTTGACAAACATGTTGGTTTCTCAAAACGTACAAAAATGTGGACTTTCTGAGCTAATAAAAAGGAAAGCGGAAACAGATAAATTCTTCTTTCAAAAAGTTGAAGAAACCAAAAATAGAAATGCGCAATTAGCAACTCAACGCAATACAACTGGAACGCTTTATACAATACCTGTTGTGTTTCATATTTTACATCAAGGTGGAGCTGAAAATATTTCTAACGCTCAAGTTTTTGATGCAATGAAGCATATGAATAATGACTTTAGAAAAAATAATGCTGACACTATTGATATTGTTCCTGAGTTTATTCCAATTGCTGCTGATTGTGAAATTGAATTTAAATTAGCAACAATTGACCCAGATGGAAATTGTACTAATGGAATCATAAGACACAATACACCGAGTACTAATTTTGATGCGAGTTATCAATACTCAGGAGTAGGACCTGGCTTGTGGGACCCACAAAAATACATGAATATTTATGTTTGTAAAGCACTTGATTTTCCGGGTGCCGCAGCATATACATACATTCCTGGCTGGTTAGGTGCTGGTAGCCCAGAAGACGCTATCGTTACTTTAAATAGTTATGTTGGTGGAATTGGAACAGGCTCACAAATTGGGATACATGTACTTTCACATGAAGTTGGTCACTGGTTAGGATTGTCGCATGTTTGGGGCGACACCAATGAGCCAGGCGTTGCCTGTGGAGACGATGGTGTATCAGATACTCCAATAACAAAAGGATGGCAAACGTGTAATTTATTTGCAAATAAAATTTGTGACCCAAATATTGTAGAGAACGTTCAAAATTTTATGGAGTACTCTTATTGCGACAATATGTTTACCGAAGGTCAAAAACAATTAATGAAAAATGTAATTGTTACAGGTGCAAATGCTGGTAGAGATATATTAGTTAGCAACCCTAATTTAATTGCAACTGGTGTTAACCCTAGCCAAATATGTTCTCCTATTGCTGATTTTAAAACTGCGAACAATTATCAAAATTTTTGTACGAATCAAAGTATACAATTTGCTGATAATACTGCAAATGCCGTTGTTACTAACTGGTCGTGGTCTTTTCCAGGTGGAACCCCATCCACATCAATTGACTCAATGCCATTAATTAATTATGCAAGTCCAGGAGTGTATGCCGTTTCTTACACAGCAACAAATACTGCGGGAAGTTCATCAATAACTAAAACAAATTATATTGAGGTATTAAGTAATGTAGCAGATCAGCAAACCATTAGTTCAGAAAGTTTTGAGTCTATAACTGTACCAAATGCTACCTGGCGTATTGCAAATTCAAACGATGCTAATACATGGATTCAAAACACAAGCATTGGTAGTACTGGAATAAATTCGATGATGATTAACAATTATACAAACACAAATGCAGATGTGGAAACTCTATACACTCCAAGTTTTAATCTTGCAGCTATAAATGCAATAGCTTCTCCACTTGCTTTTACATTTAAACTTTCTTACCAACAAAAAAATAGTTCTGCAAACGAACGCTTACAGGTATACTCTTCAACTAATTGCGGACAAACTTGGTCGGTAAGATATTCAAAAACAGCTGCTACAATTGCTACTGTTTCAGGGTACAATACAAATCCATTTACGCCAGCTGCATCTAATGACTGGAGACAGGAAACTGTAAATATTTCATCATTAGTTGGTCAACAAAATGTGCTATTTAAATTCGTGTTTACATCAGATGTAAGCGGAAATAAAAACAATATTTACATTGATGATATAAATATTGCGCAAAATACAGTTGGCATTGAAGAATTAAACAATCAAATTTTAAATAGTATTAATATTATACCCAACCCAAGTAACGGACAAAATACATTGTTAAGCATTGTAAGTGCAGAGGCATCACAACTTAAAATTAGCATCGTTGATGTTTTGGGTAAGCAAATAAATACTTCCTTGCAAACTTTACAAGTTGGAGAAAATTCTATTCGTTTGTTTGAAAACTCTATTCCATCATCAGGAATTTACTTTGTAAAAATGAATATTGGAAGCCAACAAATAACCAGAAAAATTATAATAGAATAATAGATTCTAAAATTTCAGCAACTCATATTTTGATTTAGGCTTTTTAAAGGGATTCCAAGTGAATCCCTTTAATCTTTCCTTAACTGGGTCAACTGTTTTCATTGGAATTAATTGCGATGTAGGCTTATCAATAAATGTAATTCTATCTAGTTGTCCCTTCTCAAAATAAACATTTACGCGGGCTGAATTAGTTTTACTAAAACCGATATACTTCTTCTTTTCATTTTTAATAAAATAAGCAACTTGCGCATTTCCTTTTACTTCAATTTTGTTAATCGAATCGTTTGCAAAGGTACCGAGTATTTCTTTTCCTTTTATTTGATTGAATTTAAGACTATCTTCTTGAGTAATTACAAAAGCATTGCCTAGTAATTCAAAGTTCTTCATACCGTTTCCTGTCAATCTTATTTTTATTTCACGAGCATTCAATTGAGCTGAATCTGCCCACAAAACGGGAGTATTGAACAGCACAATGGTTGAATCAAAATTTGTGTACACCAATGAATCTGCTATTCCTGTCAAATCGCTTTTATACAATTTCACGTGTTTGTATGCTTTTACAATTATCGAATCCTTTTTATTTATTACACTTTTCATTTGATGAGAGTGCAATGTATCTGCACTTAGTAGCAAAGAATCATCTTTCATCATTTTAATGAGCACTGCATTTCCCGTAACAATTGAAATTCCCGTGTTTTCGTAATGCTCTGCCAACTTACCTAATAGTTCAGTTTTATTAAGTGTATCTTTTATTTGAACACAACTGTATGCTTTTCCATATCCAGCTTTACGATCATAAAAAATACTATCCGCGTGCAACTCACTTGACTTTGAATAAACAACTGCATTTGTATTTAAATGGCTCTTTTCCGTTTCGGTATTGTACCAGCCATACTCACAATATAATCTATTTGCATCGCTAATTATATTTGTTGGGCCTGTAAAATAGGCTGTTTTAGAAACCGTATTGTATTGCAATGTGTCGCCATACATTTTATATTTTGGATTATTCAGTTTTACATTGTGTTTAAAAGCAAGTGTTTTGCTTGCTGAGTAATAGTAACCATTTCTACTTGTAAGCACATTATCTTTACTATTTATGGTGCCACCTCCAAAATAACTCGCAACCGAATTAGTAACATCATAGCTCATTGCAGGGGTTGTAAGCGTCATGTCTTTTTCAATACACACAACGTTTCCTTCTAATACTGCCACTTTTTTATTTCCATCATACTTAAGATTATCACCAGTTATGGTAAGCGAATCTCCTTTACGAATCATAATATGATCATAAGCTTCCAAAGTATTATTATCAAAACGATAAGCGCTATCGCAGGTTATAACTGCACCTTCATGCTTAAACACCACATTGCCAATAAGCATTTGCGCACCTTTTGCCTTAATATATTTTATCCGGTTTGCCGAAAATTCAATCATCTTTGATTGCTGCGCATTGGCAACAAACAAATTACTCATTAATAAAATGAGTAGCGTGATGATATATATTCTCTTTAAAGGCATTAATACAAATTTACTATCTATTAACTAATTACTTCCTTTTATATTGATTGTTTAGCTTATTTAACTAACTAGTCTTTGCAAGAAAACGCCAACTTCTTCGTTGAGTTCATAAAAAAATGCTCTTTTACCAAAGTAAACTGCGCTTTTTTTATTTCACTCGCCTCGAATTTGACGATTTCTTATCAAACACGAAATTTTTCTTATTGTCATTAACTCGGATCAACGTCGATTTTAATTCTAATTTTCTTGTGCAAATCATGTGTTCTAAATTGATGCAAAACCATGTGTAGATGCTCACGTATTTTTACTGTAGAAAAATCTCGCTCCACCTTCAATATTATCTTTTTGTAAAATTCATTCCTAATTCTTGCTACCAAAGGGAACTCTGGACCAAGCACTCTTTCAAAAAAATGAGCACGCATTGCTTTTGCCAACTCTTCTGCCCCTTCGTTTAAGATAAACATATCTTTTCCAATCAAGGTAAATTCAATTAACCTAAAAAAAGGTGGGTAGTTAAATTGCCTTCTATCATCCAATTGTGTTTGATAGAATGTTTGGTAATCATGTGCTTTTACCAAATCCAAAATAGGGTGTTGCGGATTTGATGTTTGCACCAGCACTTTGCCCTTCACATCTCTTCTGCCTGCTCTTCCACTTACTTGCGTAATTAGTTGAAAAGCTTTTTCATGCGTCCTAAAATCAGGAAAATTTAATTGTTGGTCAGCATTAATAATTCCAACTAAACTTACATTATCAAAATCCAAGCCTTTGGTTACCATTTGTGTTCCAACCAATATATCTACATTGCCCTGCTCAAAATCATCAATGATTTGTTTGTAAGCATATTTACTGCGGGTTGAATCTAAATCCATTCTCGATATTTTCACATCAGGAAATAATATTTCTAATTCTTCTTCTACTTTCTCTGTGCCAAAACCTTTGTAACGCAAATCCGAATTACCACAAGCACCACAGGTTGAAGGCGGGGCAATTGAATAACCGCAGTAGTGACAAGATAAACGATTAGAAGCTTTGTGATAAATTAATGCAACATCGCACTGCACACAATGTGGAATCCAATTGCAAGTATTGCATTCGGTGTAAGGGGCAAATCCTCTGCGATTTTGAAATAAAATAACTTGCTGTTTGTTATCAAGCGCTAATTTTATTCCGTCTTTTAGTCGTTGAGTAAATAAAGTGGTTTTGTCTTTTACTTGTTGTTCTTCACGTGTATCAACCATTTCAATATCAGGAACAGTAGCTTCTCCATACCGTTCGAGAATACTTACTAAACCAAAACGATTTTCCTTTGCATTAAAATAAGATTCGAGTGATGGTGTGGCAGAACCTAAAATTACCTTTGCTTTATGCAAATGTGCTAAATAAATAGATGCATCACGAGCATTGTAACGTGGGGCAGTATCGTATTGTTTGTAAGATGAATCATGTTCTTCATCAACTATAATTAATCCTAAATTACTAAAAGGTAAAAACAATGCAGAGCGAGCACCTAACACAACATCGTAATTTTTTCGCTCTGTTAAATTATCTCCAACTGCATGATTGCCTATTACGCTATTCCAAATTTCCACACGTTCGTTTTCAGAAAACTTGGAATGATACACTCCAACTCGTTCTCCAAAAAAATTACGGATTCGATAAATTAATTGAGTTGTTAACGCAATTTCGGGCACAAGAAACAAAACTTGTTTCCCTTCGTTCAATGTGTCAGCAATTAACTTTCCGTATATCTCTGTTTTACCACTACCTGTAATACCATGCAGCAAAACCGTTTGTTTGGTTTCGAAATGAGTTTTTATTTCATTATAAGCACCTTCTTGCAAAGGACTAAGCACAATATCTTTTCTCGATTCCTTTTCAATCTTAAGTCTTGAAATTTCAAATTCTTCACTTTCAAAAATCCCTTTTTTTATTAGCGAATTAATTGCAGCGTTATCAAAACTCTTTGTAACATCACTTTTCTTAATCCATCTATCAATCTCAGGCATTTGCTTTAAATTATTATATGAACCCATACGATTCAAATAATAAAGCAAAATCTCCAATTGTTTATGCGCTTTCTTTTCTAAGGCATCAAATGTTTTTTGTAATTCAGGTTCACTTTCAACTAATGCTTGAGCTAATCGAACATAAGGAAGTAAGCGAGGTTTGTAACGTTCGTTAATCTCTTCAAACATTACAACAAGCCGTTTCTCTTTTAAAGAATTAACAATGCTCGAAACATTTTTTAGTTTCAGCATTTCTGCTACTTCACTAATCAGCAATGCATCTTTTTCTTGCAAAGCTTCTATAATGATTGATTCATGATTAGTGAGCATTTGTAAATCTAAACTCGAGAAATCATATTCGCCGTTTAATGCAATTTTTGATTCACTGTTTAATTTTAATCCTGCAGGCAAAGCCGCATTCATTACTTCACCAATGTGGCACAAGTAATAAGCCGACATCCAATCCCAAAATAAAAACTGAGTAAGGTTAACAATGGTATTTTCATCCATTATCGACTCAATGTATTTTGCTTCGTAATCTTTTGGTGGGTTGTTGTGAACGTTACGAATAAGTGCAGTGTATAATTTATTTTTACCAAACTGCACAACAACTCTAACGCCTGGCTTTACATATTGCTCTAACTCTGTTGGAACACGATAGGTAAATAAATTAGGAACTGCCAAGGGCAATACAACATCAATAAATATGGTGTTTGTATTACTCATTAAGCCAATGATTTTTCGATACTATTCCATAATAAGTTTGCAGACCTATCCCACGAGTATAATTGTTTTCGTTTGTTTCCTTTTTCAATTAATTGCCCCGCCTCCTCTGGATGATTATACAAATACAACATGGCATTTTTAATTTCATCCACATCATACGGATTCACAAACAAAGCTGCATCACCAGCAATCTCTGGCATACAAGAAGCGTTTGACGCGATGATTGGAATTTCACATTGCATGGCTTCTACCATCGGAATACCAAAGCCTTCGAAGTATGGAATAAATGTAAGAGCAAAAGCAGAAGCAACAACCTTATTTAAATTTTCATCATTTAAGCGACCTGTAAAAACAACATCTTTTGCATGTTTCATTGCATCCATTGTTTCTTTTAATTCGTTCATTCCCCAAAAGGCCGAACCTGCTAGAACCAATTTAAAATCCGAATTTGATTCCTCTTTAAACTTTTCGAAAGCAAGTAATAGACGTTTAATGTTTTTACGCGGATGTAATGAGCCAACAAAAACAAAATATTGTTTTCCCTCTGCTACTTCTTTACGCGCGGCTAGTTTCGTTGCTTCATCAACCGTAGTAAAACTTTCGTTTATACCATTGTAAACAACATCAATTTTATTAGGGTCTATTTTGTAATTAGTGGCGATATCATTTTTGCTATATTCGGAAACTGTTGCAATGCGTGTTGCCTCTTTTGCATATAATGGAAAATAACGATTATAAAATTTACTTGCCCAAAAAGGAACATCTTTAGGGTAGTGGTGAAAATTTATATCGTGAATTACAGGGAGCTGTTTGCATTTTGCTCCAAGTGCTAACATTCCATCGGGCGATAAAAACAAATCGGGTTTCAATCGGTTTAATACATTCTTAACCGAAAACTGAAACCAAGCGTAAAACAAAAAAGCGTGGCGTGCTTGCGGACCAATTACCAAAGGCGTAATATTATCAGAAAAAACAAATTCTTCATCAAAATTACGGTCGAATAAAAACACAAAATGAACATCCGGATTCCCTTCCGTAATTCGTTTTAATGTCTGATAAGAAAACCATCCTATTCCATCAAGTTTATTGGGCAACAATAAACGTGTATTTACAACTATTTGCACGGGTTAAATTTACATATTTTTCTTAAGTCAAACTTAACATAAAACAGGTAAGCGGAAAATTAAATTTCACTACATTTGTTGCATGCCTAAAAATCAGAAAAGCAATAATACCACATTCTTAATCTCCTGCTTTTTATTCTCTATTGGCGTAAGTTTAATTCTCATATTACTAAACCTTTTATTTTCATTTAATTTTACGCTAGAACTTGCACTTGTAAACATGTTTGTGTGTTTTGGATGTTCGTTTTTGTTCTTTTATTTTGTTTATCAAAAAATAATTTATTCGCGTATTGAACAAACGGTACAACGATTAAAACAATTTACTTCCAAAAAAATACCTGACGAAAACTACGACTATACCTACGATGCAGCTGATCCCTTAGAACAATTAAATCAGGAAATCATTAAAATTGCCAACGACCGCGAAAAAGAAGTTGAGCATTTAACGAAATTAGAAACCTACCGAAAAGAGTATTTAGGAAACGTTTCACATGAATTAAAAACTCCAATTTTCAATATTCAAGGTTATGTTTCAACACTTATTGATGGCGGTTTGTACGATGAAAACATTAACCTCGAATACCTTAAACGTGCAGATAAGAGCGTTGACAGGATGATTAATATTATTGATGATTTAGAAACCATTTCGCAACTAGAGAGTGGTTCCTTATTATTAGACAATGAAAAATTTGATGTTGTTGCTTTAGTTAAAGATGTAACCGAACAGCTTGAATTGGCAGCAAGTAAAAAGAATATCAAAATTTTAATCGACGACGAAATAAAGAAAATTAAAGTTGTTGCTGATAAGTTTAGAATTCGTCAAGTATTTGCCAACCTGCTTACCAACTCCATTAAATACGGAAAAGAAAACGGCACAACAAAACTAAAATTCAAAGTTATTGAAGATACTGTTATTGTTGATATTAGCGATGATGGAATTGGAATTGAAGAACGACATTTGCCCCGCTTGTTCGAACGTTTTTACCGCATAGATAAAGGTCGCTCAAGAGAGCAAGGTGGTACTGGCCTTGGCCTAGCAATTGTAAAACATATTATAGAGGCTCATGAACAGCACATTACTGTTACAAGTCAAGTTGGTGTGGGAACCACTTTTACATTTACATTAAGAAAAGCTGGAGGAAATTCTGTAAATCCTTAAAAAGTATTTACACCTTGCACCGTTGTGTACTTCATGGTATATTTAACACCAGGATTCATGTATTTGTATGCGCTATGACTCATCAAAGCAGCTTCATGAAATCCACATAAAATTAATTTTAATTTATTGGTGTAAGTATTAATATCGCCAATTGCATAAACGCCTGGAATGTTGGTGCTGTAGTCATCCACGTTTACCTCAATTGCATTTTTATCAAGGTTTAATACCCAATGCTCAATTGGTCCAAGCTTAGGACTTAAGCCAAAACGCGGAATCAAATTATCAACTTCAATAACTTGTTCTTCGTTTGTTTTTGTATTAACAACCCCAACACTTTTTAAAATATCATCCCCATTAATTTGCGATAAATTCGAATTTAACAATAAACGTATTTTACCTTCTTCTGCCAACTTCATAACTTTACTAACCGAATCTGGCGCACCTCTAAACGATTCACTTCTGTGCACAAGTGTTAAGTCCGAACATAAATCACTTAAATATATTGCCCAATCTAAAGCTGAATCGCCACCACCTGCAAGCATCACTTTTTTACCGCGATACTTTTCAGGATCTAACACCATATAACTTACACCTTTTCCGTTTTCAAACTTATCTAAACCTGCAACTTCAGGTTTTCTTGGCTCAAAACATCCCAAACCACCTGCAATAACAACAACTTTCGCTTGTATTTGAGTTCCCATATTTGTTGTTAAAACAAAATCGCACTCGCCTCTTTTTTCCAAACCTTCTATGCGTTCTCCTAAAGTGTAAGCTGGATTAAATGGCTCTGCTTGTTTAACTAAATTATCTATTAATTCTTGCGCTAACACGCTTGGGTAACCTGGAATATCATAAATCGGTTTCTTAGGATAAATTTCAGATAATTGACCACCAACTTGTGGTAAATAGTCAATTAAATGACAACGCATTTTTAATAAACCTGCTTCAAAAATGGCAAACAAGGCAACTGGTCCTGCACCAACAATAGCTATATCTGTAGTAATCATTATGATGTATCTCTAAAATTAAGGCTGCAAAGTTATTATTTTAAATCCGTTTTACACTTGTACAGATTATTTTATGTGATATTTTCACATTTCCTGCCTAAAATCGTAAAGTTTGCATATTTAAAAAGCAAAAGATTAAACAAAGGCTTTTTAACCCAATAAAAACGAAGAATTGCCATTCAAATAATTTTAGGTTATACCGTACTATATTTTTGTATTTTCGTCCAAATTATTATTAATATGAGAAACCAACTAATTGCCCTTTCATTAACTTTTTCATGTGCAGTATTTGCGCAAAAAACTTCAGGAATCCGATTAGATATTATTGACAAATCTGCTGATCCTAAACAAGATTTTTTCCAATACTCAAGTGGTGTTTGGTTAAAAAATAATACCATTCCCGAAACAGAATCTGCATGGGGAAGTTTTAATGAAATAAAAGAAAGAAATGATAAAAACCTAAATGCGATTTTATTAGAAGTATCTAAAGATGCTGCTGCTAAACCTGGAACTAATCGTCAAAAAATTAGAGACTTTTATAATTTAGCAATGGACACCACTAAATTAGAGAAAGATGGTATTAAATACATTACACCTTATTTATTCGCAATTGATAAAATAAAAACAAACGGAGAATTGCTTAAAACAATTGCAAGCTATCATACTTCTGGCATAGAGTGTGGATTTAGTATGATGGTTGAAACAGATTTAAAAAATAGTAATATGAATGCCTTATACATGGGGCAGGCAGGTACTTTTTTACCAGACAAAGATTTTTATTTTGACGCAAAATACGAAAGCATTAGAACAGCTTATTTACAGCATATTGAAAATATGTTTTTGAAATTTTCTTATTACCCTGAGTCTGCTAAATCTTATGCGCAAACTGTATTTAATGTAGAAAGCAATTAGCTTCGAAAATGATGAATCGTTTAGAGCAAAGAGATATTGAAAAGCAATACAATAAATTTAAAACTGCCGATTTAATCAAGAAATATCCAAACTTAAATTTAGGTCAATATTTTTTATTAGTTGGTTTAAAAGCTGCACCAAAAGAGGTTATTGTAAATCAACCTGATTTTATGGAAAATATTAATGGGATGATGAAAACCGTTTCTTTAAATGATTGGAAAATTTATTTAAAGTATTGTGTTATGCACGAATCAGCTGGATACTTAACGAATGATTTAGTGCAAGAGAATTTTAATTTTTACGCAAAAACGTTGAATGGTGTTAAAGCTCGTAAGCCTCGTTACAAAACAAGTATGACGGCTGTTGACTATGCACTTGGAGAAGCATTAGGGCAAATTTTTGTTGAAAGACATTTTAGTGCAGATGCAAAGAAAAAAGTGAATGACATGGTTGATAATTTAATGGCGTCATTTAAAGAGCGTATTGCTACTCGTGATTGGATGAGTGATACAACAAAAAAGGCGGCGCAAGATAAATTAGCTAAGATTACACGTAAACTTGCTTACCCTGATAAATTTAAAGACTATACTGCCTTAACGATTAAAAATGATGCTTACGTTTTAAATCATTTCCGTGTAAATAAATTTAATTACAAGCGCATGTTAGCTGACGCAGGAAAGCCTGTTGACAAAACAAGATGGGGAATGACTCCACCAACTGTAAATGCATATTACAATCCAACTGCTAATGAAATTGCATTCCCTGCGGGTATTATGCAAGTTCCATTTTTCGATCCAAATGCGGATGATGCATTTAACTACGGAATTATGGGGTCAATTATTGGGCACGAGTTAACACATGGTTTTGATGATCAAGGTTCGCAATTTGATGCTGTTGGTAATTTCTCTGATTGGTGGACTGCTACTGACAAAAAGAATTTCTCTGCAAAAACAAAATTGTTAGTTGATCAATTCAATAGTTATTTAGCGGTTGATTCAACTTACGTTAACGGAGAACTTACATTGGGCGAAAATATTGCTGATTTAGGCGGTTTAACAATGGCATATTATGCTTATAAAAAATCATTAAACGGACAAAAATCACCTGTAATAGATGGCTTTACTGGTGAGCAACGTTTCTTTTTAGCTTGGGCGCAAGGTTGGAAAATATTAATGCGCCCTCAAGCTTTAAAACAATTGGTAGCCACTAATCCTCACTCTCCAGGTAATTTCCGTGCAAACGGACCTTTAACCAATTTAGTTGAGTTTTATGAAGCTTTCGGTGTAAAAGAAGGCGACAAAATGTTCCGTAAAAAAGAAGTAAGAGCGGATATTTGGTAAGCATACGCGTTGCTAGTTTCTAGTTCCTGGTTTCTGGTTAAGGTTATACAAATTGAGATTTTTGGGTAAACTCGAAAATTTCAAACTAAACTATACCCAACCAAAAACTAGGAACCAGAAATAATTGAACCAGCAATAATTTCAACATGAAAAACTACATCTGCATAGAAGGAAACATTGGGGCTGGAAAAAGTACTTTGGCGCAGCGTATTTCAAAAGATTTGGGATTTCATTATTTGCCTGAAGAATTTGAGGAAAACTATTTACTGCCACTATTTTACAAAGAACCCCAACATTATGCTTTTCCTTTGGAGTTTTCTTTTTTGTTAGACCGTTTTCGTCAGCTTTGTATCTGGAAAGAAAAATTACAAAACCATCCAGTAGTTAGTGATTATTATTTTGAAAAGTGCTTGTATTTCGCCAAGATAAACCTAAACGAAACTGATTACGCCTTGTTTGAGACACAATACAATAAACTAAATGCAAATGTTGAAAGTCCTGATTTGTTAGTTATCCTAAAACTTTCCACTGAAAATCTTCAACAAAACATAAAGAATAGAAACAGAGATTACGAAAATGAAATTGAGAGTTCCTATTTAGAAAAGCTGAATAGAATTTATGAGGAAAAGGCTTCCAAACCATCTGAAATAAAGTGCATTAGTTTTACACTTTCAAACAACGATTCTAATACCTACGAACGTATATATTTAGAGCTTTCTCAGCTTATTAAACATGGTATTCCTGCTCAAAATTTAGAAATTCATTTATAATTATCTAATAATTAGGATCATAGACCAACGCTGCTTTTTTAAAGATTAAATTTTTTTAATTAAAAAACAATCGTTAATATTGCATCGCTATTAAAAAGTAACAAAACAATTATAAAACCATGCAAACCAATACGTTAAAAGTATTATCACTTGCCCTAGGAACATCAGTATTATTTACTGCATGTGATGGATTAGGCAAAATGATTAAAAAACAAGACCTGATTACTTACGAAGTAACTCCGAAACCCCTTGAAATGCACGGAGACAGCGTTGCTGTATCTGTTTCAGGAAAGTATCCTGCTAAATTATTCGCTAAAAAAGCGGTAGTTACAGTTACTCCGGTTATTAAATATAACGGTGGAGAGAAAAAATTAAAACCAGTTGTTTTAGTTGGTGAAAAAGCTACTGCAAGCGGAACAAAAATCGCTTACGAAAAAGGTGGTACTTTCTCTTATACTGATAAAGTTGCTTACGAGCCAGGAATGAAAGTTGCAAAACTTGAAATCCAAGCGCAAGGAGCTGTTAAAAAGAAAACTAAAGATTTCAAACCTACTGAAATTAGCTGATGGAACAATCATTACTCCATTATTAGTTCGTAACGATGAAAAAGGAATCATGGCAAAAGATGCTTTCGTTAAATCGGTATCTGCTAACCAAACAGCTAACGTATTATTATTTAGTTAACAAATCTGATGTTCGTGCTGCAGAATTAAAAAGTGATGGTTAAAAACTTAAATACTTTTATTGCTGCTAACATAAATACTACGTTTGGTACGATTTCAAAGGATATCAATGTTTCTGCTTATGAATATCCTGATGGAGAGTTAACGTTAAACCAAAATTTAGCAGGTGATCGTGCTAAATCTGGTTCTAATGCATTAGCTAACGAATTCAAAAAAGATAAAAACAAAGACAATACTTTCGGTAAAGATATCGCTGCTTACAAAACAGTTGTAACTGCTGAAGATTGGGATGGTTTCAAATCTTTAATGGAGCAATCTTCTATTGCTGATAAAGATTTAATCTTACGTGTATTAACAATGTACACTGATGGTGAGCAACGTGAAAAAGAAATCAAAAATTTATCTAAAACTTACAAAGAAGTTGCGGATAAAATTTTACCAAAATTACGTCGTTCAGTTTTAACGGTTAACGTTAACAAAAAATCTCGTACTGACGAAATGATTAACCGTTTAGTTGATACTAACCCTGATTCATTATCAGTTGAAGAATTATTATATGCTGCTACATTAACTGAAGATGTAAACAGAAAAATGAATATCTACAAATCAGCTGAGAAATATTACGCTGCTGATTGGAGAACTTCAAACAACTTAGGTGTAACTTATTTATTAACTAACAAAGTTGCTGATGCTAAATCTGCTTTCGAAAGAGCTGACAAAGCTTCTCCAAGCAACCAAACTGTACAAAACAACTTAGGTGCTTGTGTAGCTAAGAGTGGCGACAGAGCTGCTGCAATGGCTTATTATGAAAAAGCAGGTTCTTCTCCAGAAGTAAACTACAACAAAGGTGTTGTTTATGTAAGAGACGCTAAATACACTGAGGCAGTTTCTGCTTTCGGTTCTTACAAAGGATTTAACTTAGCTTTAGCTCAATTATTAGCTGGTAACCCTGAGTCAGTAGCTGGTACAATTGATGCAAGCAACGAAAAAGATATGGCTATGAGTTTTTACTTAAAAGCTGTTGCTGCTGCAAGAAAAGGTGATGCTTCTGGTGTTAGCTTCTTTAAAAACAGCTATCGAAAAAGATGCTTCTTTAAAAGCTGCTGCTAAAGATGATGCTGAGTTCTTAAAGTGGAAAGACAATGCTGACTACAAAGCATTAGTTAACTAAGAAAAAATTATAATTGTTTAAAAAGCGGCTGTTAGAAATAACAGCCGCTTTTTTTATGCGCTTTCCGAACCCGCCTTGTCGGCATACAGGTGCAGTAGATATTAAATTAGTTTTTTGAATTGCCTTCCAAATTAAATTACGTTAAACGAGTTCTCGACTGCGCTCGAACTGACATACTACAGTTAGATTTGAATATTGAAGGAGTAACTAAAAAAATGTATCTGTCAGCTTGCGATGTCGAGAAGCGGCACTAAAATTAATTTCCATCACAACACGTGAAGTATGTAATATTTGAAAAGAAGAGTGTAAATTTTACCCATTTAATTGTATCACTTTTGTACTGTGAAAATTAATTCACGAGTAAAAATAATACATGAAAAATTCAAAAGGAAAAATTGCTACATTAATATTGCTTGTTGCTGGTGCAACAGGTGCTTTTTCTCAAAACTTAGTAATTAACCCTAATATGGATGCTACACAATGCGTATCATCAGGGTTTGGAGAAATAATTAAAACCGATACGTGGACAAATGCAAATGGAGGAACAGTAGATTTATTTGATAGAACGAAATCTAAAAATTGCAATGTTGTAAATGCAATTCCAAAAAATTATATGGGAAACCAAGCAGCAGCTGGGGATCAAAACTATGCGGGTATTGTTGCGTATTATGATGATGGTGCAAACAATGCTGTAGATAGTCAAATTGTGGCTACACTTGGTTTAAAGGATGGTTACAAAAAATATTCTGAATACTTACAAGGAGAATTAAAAGAACCATTAGTTGCAGGTAAAACATACCAAATTACTTTTAAAGTTAGTTTAGCAGATAAAAGTGCACGAGCAGTTTCGGGTTTAGGTGTTTTGTTAACACCAACAAAAGTTGAACAAAAATCAAATTCGTTTTTAACGATAGAGCCACAATTTATTTCTTACCGTGTTATTTCTGATTCGGTAAATTGGGTTACTATTTACGCAGCTTATATTGCTAATGGTGGAGAAAAATTCATTACCATAGGTTGTTTTAAAGACGCAAATTTCCGAATGGAAAAAGTGGTAACACCTTTGCAAAACGATTCGCGAAAAGCATATTATTATATTTCAGGTGTTTCTGTTGCTCCTTACATTGCTAAGCCCGATTTGGATGCAATTGTATTTGGTGTAGATTACATTGAAGTAATGGATTTACAATTTGTATTAGGTAGTGCAGATATAGCTCCACAGTTTTACGGTGAGTTGGATGAAGTTGCTTCGTGGATGAAAAGTCATCCAGATATGAGCTTTTTTATAGCAGGTTACACAGATAAAACGGGAACCAATGCCATTAACGAACCTTTATCGCATGATAGAGCAGTGGCAGTGAAAAAATATTTGGTGAGTAAAGGTGTGAATGAAACTAATCTTTACACAGATGGTTTTGGAAGCGAAAAGCCAATCGAGAACAAAATTAAGAGTCGTAAAAACCGACGTGTAGAAATATATTTATACTCGATTAGTAAAACCAACTAAAAATAAAGCATACAATTGCTTAAATAGAAATTCATTTAACGTCCCAACCTGTTATGGTTGGGACGTTTTGTTTATTATTGCTAATTCAGTATCTTTAACCTAAGTATTTTAATTATGAACCGAACTATTGTAAGTGTTTTTACTATTGGAATTATTTGTGTTGCCTTGGTTTTCTCTTGTAAAAAAACTAAAAAGCTAACGCCTAAGTGTGATGGCTCTAAACCAACATACAATGCTGGAATAAAAACCATTATCGATAATAATTGCATGGGTTCATCTTGCCACGTTGCGGGTTCGCCTTATGGTAATTTCACAAGCTATAATGGACTTGCGCCTTATTTAACAAACGGACTTTTTAAACGCGATGTACTTGAAATGCAGATTATGCCTAAAAACAAAAATCTTTCTCAAGAAGACATTAACAAAATACAATGTTGGGTTGATAATGGCTACCCTGAAAACTAAATAAAATGGAATTATCAATTGTATCACAAATTCTGAAGAACTTATTTTTTATTACCACATTTATTGGTGTTAATTGCTTGTATTTATTACTTGGCAAAAAGAGCAGGAGCCGACTCAATATTAATGACCATTGGAACTTTCTTAACTTTCATTACAAGTATTTTTACATGATTATACTTCCTTTGTTTTGGTCGTATAGTATCGATTCCATGCGTTCACGTGAACTAATTATAACCTTAGTTGGATTTGTTGGCTTTATTGGAAATGTAATGTTTGGAGTTGGGCTGTTGTTGTTGATTGTGCAACAAGTAAAGAAGGTTGTTAAGGAGTAATAAGAATAGAAATGATTGAAGGAATAGTAAGGGTATTGATTGTAACGTTTGTTTTCGTTTTTATTTCTTGTGGGCAAAGTGACAAGACAAATGAAATTGTAACAACAATTAATACTGAAAATGTGGTTTCACAAAAGGATAAAAAGTTGAAATAGCCTTAACATTTATTAATGACTATGTAGATAATTCAAATAAGCTTAATAAAGCAATAGGCATAATTGAATGGGTTAATTCAACTAGTTTAACCACTCAAGCTTTTAAGATTGAATTAAAAAATATAATTGACGAAGCTTATAAACAAGATCCAGAATTGGGACTTGGCGCAGATCCAATAGTTGATGCTCAAGATTATCCAAGCAAAGGATTTGAACTAGAATCCATCGATGAACAAACAAATTTTTTGATTGTAAAAGGAAAAGATATGCCAGAATTTAAGCTTACTATCAAAGTTGTCGAAGAAAACGGAAACTGGTTAGTTGATGGATGTGGAATTGTAAATATTCCTAAAGACAAACGAGCGGCAAGATAAAAATTAAAGAATACGAATTTTTGATAGCATGCCCTTAACCACCCTCTATAATAAATTCATTTCCGAAGGCTACACTAATTTTTATATTGACGGAGTGGGTGGTTTGCAAACAGATGATGTTCATTGCCTAGGGTTTAATAACCCAAACTGGGAAGTGTATTATATTGAGAGAGGACAGAAATCGGAACCAATATTTTCTTCAACTAATGAAGAGGAAGCGATAAGATTTTACGCTGATTTTGTTTCAAGAATTGAACATTGGCATTTAATTACCTTTACTCGTTCTGCAGAAATACTGAACGATTTTAAATCTAAATTGGAAAGTAAAAATATTAGAACAATACAAAATGATATTCCAAGCTATAAAGCTGTAGGTGATAAAGTTTACAGGCTGTTTGTGGTAAATAAAGATATATTTACAGCAAAGGAAATTTTTAAAGATGTTCCTTGTTTTGATAAGGATTTACAAAAAAATAATGTTTGATATGATTCGTTTTTTCTACCTTAACACCAACAAATTTCACCTATAATGAAAATCACTTTCATCTATATATTTCTAATTTCAATCTTACTAAGTTGTAATCAAAATGCTACTAAAGATTCTGAGCAAGTAAATCAAGTTGCCCCGATTGATTCTGTTTCGGCTGTTGTGAAAGATACAGTGGATAATACAAAATTTCCAGCGGCTGATTCTTTACTGTATTCTTTTTTCTCTAACCTAAATGAACTCGAAAAATTTATTGATGCCGAACAAGGCGTGTATTGCTTAGCGCCTGGGCCAGGAGCAACGCCTGTGTTTGAGAAACTAAAAACGAAAGAAGATGTATTAGGCAAAGACCCTTTTCTTTTTATGTATCGCGATTATGCGTTTATAAAAAATACTGTAAAAGTAAATCCAACGAACTTTATTTTTTGCGACAACCAAGAAGAAGGCTATTTTATTTTTGATTGTGATAAACAACAACGTTTATTACAGGATGTTTATCAAATTACTCAAACGCAAGGAGACAAAACGGTTGATAGCAAAGTATTAGTTACTCTAAAACAAATAGATGAAAATTTGTATAGAAGTGTTGTGGTAAGTTTTAAAGAAAAGCATGGCGATTTAATCACGATTAAATTGTATTTTACAAAGAAAAACAATCGAATATACTTGTCAATTATTGATATTCGAGATTGTGCGGCATAGAGTTGCTATGCTATTAGATTTTACAATTTCTCCATCCTTAATAAAAAATCAAACCACTCATCAGTTAATTATGTAACTATTCCTATTCCCTATGTAAGCTAAACCTTTTTTAATACGGCAGTTTTGTAATGTGAAATAATTCATACAAAGCTCTAAATTAAAAGGCCATGGAACGTATAGTTAATGTAGAAATTACCGAAAGTGTTATTATTGAACCCTCATCACTTGCTTTAGATAATTTAGTAAGAGAAGAATACATTGAGGTTGAACCCAATGTTCGTCTTCATGTAACTGATGCAGGAGCAGGTAAAGCAATTGTGTTATTACACGGTTGGCCATTAAGTGATGAGATGTTTGAATATCAATATGCTGATTTAATTAACAGTGGTTTTCGTGTAATTGGTATTACATTACGTAGTTTCGGAAAATCAGATAAACCTTATGGCGCATATAATTACGATGTGCATGCAAAGGATTTAAAAAATATTTTGTGCAAACTGCAATTAACAGATGTAATGCTAGGAGGTTTTTCTATGGGCGGGGCAATTGCAATACGTTATGCTGCAACCGATGAAGGTGCACATGTTTCAAAATTAGCTTTATTTGGCGCAGCAGCTCCCAGCTGGTCACAAAGAGAAGATTATCCTTATAATATAAAAGTAGAAGAAGTAGATGAATTAATTGCCTTGTGCAATAAAGATCGCACTCAGCTTTTAGTAAACTTCGGAAAAATATTTGCTTCTTCAGAAACAGCATTAAGTCCCGGAATTGCAGATTGGTTATATACTATTGGTTTAAGTGCATCATCTTATGCTACTTCGCAATGCTTAATTGCATTGCGCGATACAGATTTACGCTCAGATTTAGCTAAAATAAAAATTCCAACACTTATTATGCATGGAAAAAAAGATAAAATATGTTCGTTTAGCATGGCAGAACAAATGAATGATGCATTGGAACATTCGTACTTAGTTGAATTCGAGCATAGCGGACATGCTTTGTTTTTAGAAGAAACAACAAAATTTAATGACGAGTTAGTAAAGTTTGCTACCTCTGCTTGGATTAAAAATGAAGCTACAACATAAATAAAATATATACCATGAACAGAAAGGGAAGTGATTTAAAGATTGAGGCCAATGGGATAACAATTAGTTACGATGATTTTGGCCATAGCGCAATTCCAGTTATATTAATACATGGGTTTCCTTTTAATAAATCATCTTGGCAGCCACAAATTGATTTTTTGCAAATGACTAAACGTGTAATAGCTTACGATATAAGAGGTTTTGGAAACTCAAGTACGAATGATGATGAAGTAAGCATGGATGTATTTGCTGATGATTTAATAAAACTAATGGATGCTTTAAAAATTGAAAAGTCCATTGTTTGTGGTTTATCAATGGGAGGTTATATTGTGTTAAATGCAGTAAATCGTTTCCCCGATAGGTTTGAAGCTATTGTATTATGCGATACACAATCTATTTCGGATACAAGCGAAATAAAAGAAAAAAGGACTGCAACGATAAAACAAATTGAAAGTGATGGATTGTTTGATTTTACTGAGAACTTTGTAGGTTCTGTTTTGAGTAAAACATCTTTAAGTTCAAAAAAACAATTGGTGAATGAATTAAAAAGCACCATCTTATCTACTCCAGTTAAAACGATTACAAGTACCTTGATATCTCTTGCTGAGCGTAAAGAAATGCGTGAGCATATAAAAAACATTTCAGTTCCTACACTTGTGCTTTGTGGTATTGAAGATATGGTAACCCCCGTTGACCAATCAAGTTTCATGATTAAGCAAATACCTAATTCAACCTTACATAGTATTAATGGAGCGGGGCATTTATCAAATTTAGAACAACCCGAAATATTTAATAAGCATTTAGGTGATTTCGTTTTTAAAATCCGCGATTCATTTTTTATTCCGAACTAAAAGTAATTTAATAAAATTAATTCATCATGTATAAAATAAAACAACAGGCAAAAGATTATTCAATAGAAGTAAAATGGGCAAGTATATTTGCTATAATGATGCTTGTTTGGATGTACATAGAAAAGCTAAGTGGATTGCACGATGAACACATCGATAAGCAAGCATTCTTTACTAATTTTATTATTCTACCAGCCATGCTCATTTATGTGTTAGCATTGTTAGATAAACGCGAACGTTTTTATAATGGTAGAATGACTTACATACAAGGTTTTAAAAGCGGGGCAGTAATTACAGTAATGGTTGCAATTTTTAGTCCAATGGTTGAGTATATTACTTTTACCATAACTAGTCCCGAGTATTTCCCAAATGCAATCAACTACACAGTAAGTAATGGATGGCTCACAAAAGAAATGGCAGAAGCCTCGTTTAATTTAGGAGCTTTCCAAATGGACGCTGCAATTAATATTTTACTAATTGGATTATTAGCAAGCACTGTTATTTCGCTTTTCACACGTAAAAGAAGTTTAAATCAAATACAAAAAGTGCAAGTTCATTATTAAGGACCGCTTATTATACGTTAATATTTCAATTTCTAAACGAATATATTTTCTTAAAAGATAAAAATTTCGTATTTTTGAATATGAGTATTTTAGAAAAAAATAGTGATGCAATAAAAACTTTGTGTTCTAAGCATAAGGTGGCTAGGCTATTTGTTTTCGGCTCTATATTAAATGATAGTTTTAAAAAATCAAGTGATATAGATTTTTTAGTTGATTTTTCGGGAGTAGGTCTGTATGATTATGCTGACAATTATTTCGATTTGAAAAAATCATTGGAGAATTTATTAAAACATAAAATTGATTTGTTGGAAGACAAAGCGGTTAAAAATCCATACTTACGCCAATCTATCGATTCTTCGAAGCAATTAATTTATGGAGCATAATATTAAAACCTGGCTTTATGATATTTTACAATCTATAAACGAGATTGATAGTTATTACGAAAATAAGCCAAGAGTTTTTAATGAGTATGTTTCTGATATTAAAACAAAACGCGCTGTAGAGAGGGATTTAGAAATCATTGGAGAAGCTGTAAATAGAATTATGAAAAGCAATCCGAATTTTAAACTTGAGAATGCAGAAAAAATTGTTGGCACTCGTAATAGAATCATTCATGGATATGATAAAATATCGGATGATTTAATTTGGAGCATTGTTATTAATCATCTTCCAAAATTAAAAGAGGAAGTTAGCGTTTTACTGAAAGAATAAAATTTACCACAGATACACGGAGAGCACAGAGAGCCACAGAGGTCTTTCGTTTGGCAGGGTGAGTCTTTCATCTTGATTCCTGCCGTCTCGCATCCCTTCAACTAGAAACTATTGTTCAATTACTTATCATGCCCCATCTTCTCAATCTTGGTACGAATGTAATTTTCGTTATGAGGATTAGAAGGAACAGAAATGGCAACATTTTCTACAATCTCTAAGCCGTAACCAACAAGGCCTGCACGCTTTTTAGGATTGTTACTCATTAAACGCATTTTCGAAATTCCAAGGTCGCGTAAAATTTGTGCACCAACACCGTAATCTCTTTCGTCCATTTTAAAACCAAGTTCTAAATTGGCTTCAACAGTGTCTCTGCCTTCTTCTTGAAGTTTGTATGCTTTTAATTTGTTTAATAAACCAATACCTCTTCCTTCTTGGTTCATATAAACAATAACACCTTTACCTTCTTTCTCAATCATCTCCATTGCTTTGTGTAATTGTGGTCCGCAATCGCAACGGCATGAGCCAAAAATGTCTCCTGTAACACATGATGAATGCACGCGAACTAAAACAGGTTCATCTTTTTTCCATTCGCCTTTTACTAAAGCTAAATGGTCAAAATCGTTTGTAGTTTGTTTGTATGCTATTAATTTAAAGTCTCCGAAAGTAGTTGGCATGTTTACTAATACTTCGCGACTAATTGTTGTTTCAGTTTTTAAACGGTATTCAATTAAATCTTTAATGGTAATTGTTTTTAATCCAAAGCGCTCACCAATTTTCATTAAATCAGGTAAACGAGCCATAGTGCCATCTTCGTTCATAATTTCAACCAATGCACCGCAAGGTTCAAATCCTGCTAAACGAGCTAAGTCTATAGTTGCTTCTGTATGCCCCGTTCTTCTTAATACTCCGCCTTTTTTTGCTTTTAATGGAAATATATGCCCCGGTCTTCCAAAGTCAGAAGCCTTCATATTAGGGTCAATCATTGCTTGCACTGTTTTAGAGCGATCAGCAGCTGAAATTCCTGTTGTACAACCATGTCCCAATAAATCAATCGAAACAGTAAAAGCAGTTTCGTGTAAAGAAGTATTTGCAGGCACCATCATTTCTAATTGTAGTTCTCTTGCTTTTTCTTCAGTAACAGCAACACAAATTAATCCGCGGCCATGAGTAGCCATAAAATTAATTACTTCTGGCGTTACGTTTCTTGCAGCGGCTATAAAGTCACCTTCATTCTCACGATCTTCATCATCTACAACTATAATTACTTTTCCTGCTTTTAAATCAGCAATGGCTTCCTCAATGGTGTTCAGCTTAATTTCCATGGCGCAAAGATACTTAATTTTTGTATTGAAGAGGGAAGATTGAAGAGTGAAAAATTGGAATCAGGACGGCAAGAGTCAAGATGCAGGACGCATACTACTAAACGAGATTCCTCCGTGTACCTCTGTGTAATCCGTGTCTCCGTGGTGTAATTTGGAATCAGGACGGCAGGAATCAAGAATCAGGACACATCCTACTAAACGAGATTTCTCCGTGAAACTCTGTGTAATCCGTGCCTCTGTGGTAAAATTTGTAAGGCTTTTCCCTTGTTTTTTGCGCTTAATATAAATACGTACCTTTGCCCTGTGAAAATTGATAAATACATAGCGCATTCGGGTTTTACTTCCCGTCGTAAAGCCAGTAATTTGGTTACTGACAAAAAAGTAATGGTTAATGGCAAATTAGCTAACGTAAGCACCGTTGTTAACGAGGGCGACGAAATCCTTATTGAAGGTGTTAAACTAGAACCAAAAACCTTTGTGGCAACTTACATTGCTTACCACAAACCAAAAGGTATTGAGTGTACTACCGAAAAAATTGAGAATAATATTATTGATGCGGTTAACCATCCTGAAAATCCATATCCAATTGGAAGATTAGATAAAAATTCGGAAGGTTTAATTTTGATGACCAATCATGGCTCTATCATCAACAAAATTGCACATGCAGATAACGAGCATGAAAAAGAATACATTGTTACCTTAAACTTACCCGTTCGTAAACGTTTTTTAGAAGAAATTGCGGCAGGTGTTGAGTTGGATGGTGTTATGACCAAGCCTTGCAAGGTGAGTTTGGAACCAAATGCAAAACGTATTTTCCGTATTACCTTAACACAAGGTTTAAATCGCCAGATTAGAAGAATGTGTACAATGGCAGGGTATCAAGTTATTAAACTACAACGTGTGCGTGTGATGAATATTCATTTAGGCAAACTTAAAGTAGGCGAGTGGCGCAATTTAACGAAAGAAGAATTGGATGAAATTTTCTTGGAAATAAATAAAATTAAATCTGAAAAAGTTCCTATTTCGGATGAAGAGTAATTTAATTATATTTACCTGTGTAAATATAATTAGTGTTCTACCAAGAAGAAGATATTATTAGAGAAATTAAAACTTCTACAACGCGCATGCGATTGTTGAAGAATGGTATTATCCACTACACCTATCTTCCCAAAGCGCAAATAGATGTTGCCGAACACATGGAAAATTACCATGCTTTAGTTGAATTAGCAGCAGGAAAAAACTATCCCTTAATTATTGATGCCTCTGAACTTATTAATATAACTGCCGAAGCAAGGGCAAAGGTTCGAGAATTAGAACCTGTTACTCCCACACTTGCAAAGGCTTTTGTTACTAAGTCATTGGGACATAAACTACTGATTAGTTTTTTCTTTAAGGTAAATAAACCAACTATCCCCAATCGTATTTTTTCTAATTACGAAGAAGCCGTTGAATGGCTTCTACAAACACAGCAATAGCAGACTTCTTTATTTCAAGCTTTTTTAACTCTTAACTTTTTGCTTTTACCTTTTAACTTAGCTCTTTTACCTTTTAACTTATCCTTAGTTTCCCTATCTTTGCTCCAATGAAAGTTCTCCTTACTACATTAAATGCTAAGTACATTCATACTAATCTTGCTATTCGTTTGCTTTATCAATTAAACAAACACAAGGAAGGATTGGAGTGGAAGGAGTTTGTAATTAAGGAAGACAAACAAAAAATTGCCGATTACTGCGCTCAATTTGATGTTATAGCTTTCAGTTGTTATATCTGGAACATCACACAAACCATTGAAGCTATTCGTTTATTAAAACAAGTAAATCCTAATTGTAAAGTATTGCTTGGTGGTCCAGAAGTTAGTTACGATTGGAAAGATGTAATTGCACTTGATTGCGTTGATTATATTATTACAGGCGAAGGCGAAACTCCTTTTACTGAATTTTTAAATTCATTTCCTAATACAGATTTAGTTCCAGGCTTAGTTTATAAAAAAGATGGCGAAGTGTTTCATAATGCAGAGCCAAAAACATTTGATTTAAGTTTGTATGCAGATATAAATCCTTTTGATGATGATAAGGTAGAGGATTTAGCAAGCAAAGTATTATACATCGAAACAAGCCGTGGATGCCCTTATAAATGCGAGTTTTGTTTGGCGAGTTTAGATAATAAAGTTCGTTATTTGCCTATTGATAGGATAAAAGCGAATCTATTGTTTTTAATGCAACACGGAAAAGTGGTGAAGTTTTTAGATAGAACATTTAATATCAAACGTGATTTCACAATTGATATCTTTAATTTTATTTTAGAAAATTATCGTCCCGAAAATGTTTTTCAGTTTGAGATTACTGCTGATATTTTGCATCCTGATATCATTAAATTCATAAACGAAAAAGCACCTAAGAATTTGTTCCGTTTTGAAATTGGAATACAATCGGTAAACACCAAAACAAATTTGGAAGTAAGCCGTAAACAAAATTTTGAGAAAACAAAAAGCATTATTAAAGCGGTTGAAAATAAAGTTGAATTGCATTTAGATTTAATTGTTGGCCTTGCGCTTGATTACTGGGACGACACCAAGCATAGCTTTGACGAAGTGTTTAAACTATTTGCCCCTGAGTTGCAATTAGGATTTTTAAAATTCTTAAAAGGTACACCAGTGCGCGAAAAGTTTGAGCAATATGGTTTTGAGTTTGACCCAAATCCGCCTTACCAAATTATTAAAAGTAATTTTTTAAGTGCCGAACAATTAGCAGATATCGTTCTTTTAGAAAATGCTTTGGAAATTTATTGGAACAAAAAGAAAGCAATTAATACCTTAAAATACCTAACTGCCAATCACAGTCCTTTTGATGTGTTGATGGGAGTAGGGAAGCTCTTCATTTCTAAAAAGGAGTTTCACAAACATAGTTTGTTAGATGCTTATGAAATACTACACGAATATTTAAAAACTAATTTCCCTACTGATACCATTGCATTGGATATGCTTGCAATGGATTATTATTTGTACAACAAAATAAAACCACAAATTTTATTTAAAGAAGAATTACCCAAAGCGGAGAAGTTTCAGTTAATAGAAGAACTAAAATTAAACCACCACAAAAATCGTTTCGTTGTTTTTAAAACAAGTTTTAATGTAAATGCTTGGTTACAACAAAATGAAGTTATTGCGAAGGAAGATTTGTTGATTGTGCAATATACTGGGGTTGATAAGCCAGAGGTTGTTTTGGATACCATGAAGGGGAGTTTGATACTTTAAATTTTGCAAAACGACTATTAGTGGGCTGACGTTCTTTCTTTTAGTTTATTTCTGTATTTAACTTCCATTCCTTTATTCCCATTAAGTTTAGAATAAGTATCCCACTAATTCTATAAAGTAAGATGTTTGCTTGCCTGAGTTGTTCAGCGTTTACTTTGTCAATGCTTCCGTGCGTAATGTTATCCCGAAGTCTCTTTAAGTCCCCAAGTTTTACAGGAAACGTTTTTGGGTCTAACTTTTGACTTTCTAAAAACGATGCCAACTGATTTTTCATCGGTTTGTTTTGTAAAATTGTCATCACGTTGTGCCAACGCTTTTTAAACTCTTCATGTTCGCTTTTATTTATTGTGTCCAATAGTTTTGCTAATGCCTCGTCTTGTTTTACTTTCGTTTGTTTTTTATTCAAAGTAAGCGTAAATTTTATGTTATCCTGCTTTTGTTTGTCGCAGATTTCAATGATGTTGTAACGGATTAAGAAAGTAGAATAGTCGTCAACGATTTGCGATTGATTAAACAGCTTAACTGCTTTTGAAAGCAACTCAAAGTTTTTGAACGTTTCTTTTTGCCAACTTGATTGTAAAAATTTATTGAAGTCCCAATAAATTCCGAAGCCCCAAAGATTTCCGCTGGTATCAACAAAATTTTTCTGTTCAAGTTTTTTTATTGTGATTGTGTTTTCGGGCAAATGGATTCTACGAAGTATGTAGTCTATTTTTATATGATGATAAAACGAAGCCAGCATTAAAACTATGTCGCCATAAAAAATAGCTTTCTCTTCGGTAATTCCATTGTTGTATTTGAATTGAATTTTAGGTTCTTTCGTTACATTGGCAAGTCTACTTTTGCGATCGTCTTTGGAAACCAAATTGAACTCTGGACGAAATTTTGAAATTCCAAGTTTATAAAACTTACTTGAGCCATTCATTCTTCCGATGCTAAAGTTTCCGTCATTCACAAGCCATTTTTTTGGCGACAGAAAAGAATAGAACGGTTCTACAACTCTAAAACCTTTGTCGTCTAAGTAAAATTCTGCTGTGTTTTTTTCTTGTTCGTTTGATTGCCAATAAAACTTTACAGTGTCAATTCTTACGCTAATGTATTTTTTGCCTTGTTCGTAGAAATTGGTGCTATTTGTTGAACCAACTAACTTGGCTTCTGATAAATCAATTTTTTGTAAGCGTTCATTTGTGTGGTTTTTTGTTACTTCAACTTTTAGAAAAGAACCGAATTTACGCCAATCAATTTTGCTTGACCAATCCATTAATGCGTCACCGAAACCTGTTTTTTCATCAAACAAAATTCTCAATTCAATTTCGTCTTGCTTTTCATATAAATGAGCGTGATGAACCTTGTTGATTTTTGCTTTTTTGTTTGGATAGCCAAACTTGCTAAAATCAATATTCGTAAATTCTATATCTAAACAATGAAAGTCGCTCATTTTTCTAATACGGTTGTTTTGTTTTTCCAAAAATTGTTTTTGCTTATTTGGTCAGTTATGTTTGCCCCTAACGTTCTACGGGCTTGCGCTGTGCGGCTTCCGAAGCCGAACAGGTTTAAAACCCGCATGGCGCAATTGCCCGTTGTTATAGGTTGGTGGACGCCCACATCTACGTTTAGCTAAGTGTCCGCATATATTTTACTTTTGTTTGTACTTGAGATTATATTCTTTTTCGTATTCAGCATTGTCAACGTGAGTCAGAAGTTTAGTCATGCCTGCGATAAAAGTCTCGGTCGCGCTAAGGTCGGAAGTGAATTTATATTGCATGAAATTGTCTTCGTGTGTACCGCCGAGCTGCCCATAAATACCAACTTTTCTTGTTGAGCCAATAGCAAATTCAATAAAGCCGTCCGAGTCATTGTCTTGAAGTCTACAAGCTCCGTTAAAACTCTCTGTCATTTTATTTAGTTCATTACAGAGCTTTTCTAATTCGTCTTTTCTTACGCAAAAGTGAGCTGTTCCAGAAAACAAGTCGCTTTTAACGGTAAGGTCGAAAGTAAAGTTGACCTGAACGAGATACCGAGTTGCAAAAGAAAGTCTGTTCGACGAGTCAATTGCTTTTAGTTCGATTATGTCTTTTAATTTTAGCATTAATTTTGTCTAACGGGAATTGTCTGCCCACTTACCTATAACTTGTTTATAGGAGTGATTTTCTCACCCCAATACTTCCATAATGGATGACTTGGAGTGATTTTTACACTTTAATCCTATAATCAAATTTACTGTTTTATTTTATAATTCGGTAATAGAGGCTACACTATTTAAAAGACTCCAACATATTCAACCCCGCCTTCGCCATTCCGCTATCGGGGAATTCTTCGAGGGCTTTTTTATAAAGCTCTTTTGCTTTTTCGCCTTCTTTGAAAGGATTTTTCATCCAATTTTTAATAAGTAAATTTTTTTCAATACTTTTGGCTAGAGGAACTGTTAATATTGTTTAGGTTTCTGTAATTTGTTAAATAAAATATCACAATATGATTAAAAAAATCTTTTCTGTTGCGCTTGTAACACTATCATTTACGGCAATTACTTTTGCTCAAGATGCCCCCTTAAATCTTAAAAAAACTCAAAAAAAAAACATTCAAATATCAAAAAGAGTTGATTCCAAATCAAGCTCAATTACAAAAGTTGGTGCCAATCCGATATTAGAAACTGCGTCAACTGTAGATGTTTCTAAAAAAACAAAAGGAAATCAAAATATAAGTGGAAGAGTTTCTGAATCTCCAAAACCTGCTACAAAAACAAGAGCTATTAATCCATCCAATAATGTAAATTTCGTTACCTGTCCGGCTGAGGCGGGTACTGTTGTTCCTGCCACACCGATTACTGTTTTTGCAGGTGCCAATTTTAATCTTTCAACTACGGGAAGTGTTAATACAAACATAGGTACTAATCCTTGTATTGGCTGGGGTTACTGGGTAGCAAGTGATCCTCTTGGGATTTTCCCAGGGATGACAGGAATTGGAAATTTACCTTCAGGAAACAATCCTATAGGCGTAGGTGGTGACCCTAACTTTGTTCGTGTTTGGACAAATATTGCAGCCACAGGTGCAAATCCTACATTACCCTCTGAAGGCAATGGAGTAACCTATTATGTAGCACCAATAACCATGAGTAATTGTTCAACAGGTGAAATCGCAACCGATTGTTTTGATATAGGAAATGTAACGCAAGTTTACATGAATCCTGAAATTAATATCGTAACAATTATAAATTGTAATAATGCTGCTACACCTAACACTACAGTAACTTTTACGTTGGCAGGAGGTAAACCTTCAGTAAATGGGTCGAACTTTACAATTACAAATTTAGGTGGGGGAACACTTAGTACCACAACTTTAGCTAATAATGGACAAGCAACTGTAACAGGTATACCTCACGGTGGTTCATTTTCAATTCTAGTAACGGATGAAACTGGATGTTCTAAAACTATAACTATTGACGCAATAAATGCTACTTCTTATTGTTCAGCTTGTGGAGTTAATGCGGGGAGTTTAAATAACGTACAAACAGGAAATGGAAATACTATAGCTAATAACGGCACTAATGGAACTCCTTTTGTTTTATGTTATGGAGACAATCTATCATTGACTCATTTAAATGACTATGTACTACCTGCAAACTTAAATGTGTGTGGGAATCCTCCAGGTCCATTAGATTATAATGGCGCTACACCTGGAAATTGTAATCCAGGAATCATTTATGGTGTTTTTAGTGCTTTAGCAGTAACTGCAAATCCATTTGTTGATCTTGCTTATACGGGCATTGCTTTTGTTGGAAAAGATCAAAATTTTTTAAATGATGGAACTTTAATCGAACAATTAATTGCAAACTCAATTCCAATTGTAAATAATACTTTCTATTTATATCCGGTTACTGCTGACATAACTAATATTAATCTTAATAATAATCTCACCGATGGATTAGAGTGGTCAGAAGATTGGAATGGTGATGGATGCGTCGATGCAGGTAACCCAATTACCATTACTATGTTAAATCCAATTGTAACGCAAGTTCAAAATACTTGTAGTGGACCTAAAATTACTATTACTGGAGGTCATTCAGAGTTTTTTACGAGTTTTTATGCTATCACGAATAATGGAGCAGGTTCCATATCAGGCACCCCAGTAAGCCACGGAAATTCAATAACCATTACTGGATTGCCTAATGGAAGTCCATACAGTATTACAATTACGGATTTCAATGGTTGTCCTCATACCGTAACAGGAACTTACAATTGGATTAATCCAACGCCTGTTATATTAAATTTAGCATCTTCATTCTGTAATAATGATCCTGTAGATAATTTTAACGCGACTCCAATTGGGAATACCGTTACCGTAGGGTCGTTCAATATAAATTTTGTTTCGGATGGTTTTTGTAGTGAGTGGACTTGGGTTATTAGAGATTTTTTTAACACAATTGTTGCATCAGGTAATACCTCATCTTGTGCTCTTGCGCCCAATGTGCCATTAGCGCCAATTGTTGCTGGCGGTTTAAATCCTGCTAATGGTCCATTCACATTAACTTTATCAGATGCTAATGGGGATGGTCAAGATGGAACTGGTTTTGGCGGAAGTATTGGTTCTACCTCAGTTATTAATAATGTTACAGGTAATACAGTAGCTTTTACATCAGGAAATTGGGGAGCTTCGACCACACTCAATTTAGGGAATTTTGCTTCTACAACTACAACTTTTTCAGGTGTAGGTGTAACTAATACAGGCAACGGAACAGCATCTTTCAATCCAAACACTGTTGGAACACACACCATTACCTTAACTCATAATAATGGAGAGGGTTGTGTTTTTACCACAACTCAAAATGTAACAGTTCACCCTAATCCAATACTAGGATCTGTTACTAATCCAACAATTTGTTCGGGGCAAACCATTTTACTTTCCAACTTTGTACCAGGTGAAACTAATGGTGTAGCCGGAACTGGTGTTTGGTACGTTGGAACAAATAATTTAGGTGCATTAGCAGCTACTGGTGCAATAACACCTTTAAACGGAGCTCAATATTTTTATCAATATACAGCTAACGCAGGTGGATGTAGTGATGGGGAAGTTTTGACTGTAAATGTAAATTCAATACCTACAATTACAGGTTCTACAGCTGCTTCAAGATGTGGAACAGGAACGTTGACTTTAGAGGCAACTGCAAGTGCCGGAACAATTAATTGGTATGCTGCATCAACAGGTGGTTCAAGTATGGGTACAGGAGCAAGTTATACAACACCAAGCATATCAATAAGTACAACATACTATGTAGATGCTACAAATGGAGGATGTACAACGTTAACAAGAACACCAGTAGTGGCAACGGTAAATAACGCAAGTTCGGCCACACAAACAGCTACTGCTTGCGGTAGTTATGTATGGCCAGTAAATGGCACAACATACAACACAAGCGGAAGCTATAATGCAACTATTCCAAATGCTGTAGGTTGTGATTCTGTTATTACATTAAACTTAATAATAAATAACGCAAGTTCAGCTACACAAACAGCTACTGCTTGCGGTAGTTATATATGGCCAGTAAATGGCACAACCTACAACACAAGTGGAAGTTACAATGCAACTATTCCAAATGTAGCAGGTTGTGATTCACTTATCACTTTGAACTTAATAATCAATAACGCAAGTTCAGCTACACAAACAGCTACTGCTTGTGGTAGTTATGTATGGTCGGTAAATAGCACAACCTACAACACAAGTGGAAGTTACAATGCAACTATTCCAAATGCATTAGGTTGTGATTCTGTTATTACATTAAATTTAATAATCAATAACGCAAGTTCAGCTACACAAACAGCTACTGCTTGCGGTAGTTATGTATGGCCAGTAAATGGCGCAACATACAATACAAGCGGAAGCTACAATGCAACTATTCCAAATGCAGTAGGTTGTGATTCTGTTATTACATTGAACTTAACAATTAACAATGTTGATGTTTCTGTTACTACTAGCGGAATAGAAATAAGCGCTAATGCAATTGGACAAAGCTATCAATGGATAAATTGTGTAAATAATCAAGCAATTATTAATGAAACAAACCAATCTTTCACTGCAGCTAGCAATGGCGACTATGCTGTAGTTGTAACGGATAATAATTGCAGTGATACAAGTGCTTGTACAAACATTAACACTGTTGTTATTAATGATTTAAGTACAATTGATTTTATTATGGCATATCCAAATCCAACAAATGGCTCTATTGACCTAGATTTCGGTCAAAATAGAACTAATGTTAGTGTTTCAATTAAAAATGTATTAGGACAAATTCTGTATCAAGAGAAATCCATGAACTCTAAAACAATGCATCTAAATTTAATTGGTAACTCAGGTGTTTACTTCATTGATGTTCAAATAGAAAATGGACAATCAAAAGTTTTGCGCATTGTTGTAAATTAAATTTTAAAACAATTATCAGCTATTGTGTAATAAAAAAAAAGACTGCTTTAAAAAAGGCAGTCTTTTTTTTTGCTTATGCGAATTGCAAAAGTACCTTAGAGGCTTCAAGGTAAATAAACACTATGCTGCACACTCCTAAAAAAATAAGGTTTGATCTTAATGTGATTATTAATTCAGATCCGTTTCTTTGCAAATCCCAAAAAGTAGAGGAGAATAAAAAATAGAAGCGTTTTAAATTTACCTATAGTTATTACTTCAAAGACTCCAACATATTCAACCCCGCCTTCGCCATTCCGCTATCGGGGAAATTCTTCAAGTGCTTTTTTATAGAGTTCTTTTGCTTTTTCGCCTTCTTTAATTTGTGTGTAACAAAATGCACGGTTTATTAAAGCCATTTCTCGGTAGCTAATGCGTGAGGAACTTAATAAAAATAAGGAGCGCCAGGTATCTAAATAACTGTTTTTAGTAAAGGAATCGTAACTCTTTTCAAAATAAGGAATAGCAGCTTTGTAATTTCCTTTTCTTATTTCTTGTATGCCTTTTCGTTGTTGCCTTGCCAACACACCACGCAATACAATCGAAAGTATAAGGTAAGTTAATGTGCCTAATAAAATAAAATTTCTCTTGTCATAAAACCACCAGGCAAAACTAAGTGTTGCCATCACCATTAATTGCGGTATAAGCGATAACCAGTTTATTTGCCTTACTGTTGGTGTTGTAGAAGCCATTAGTAAAGGAAGTTGTTGTAGGGATAACGTTTAATGTGTAACTCCTTCACTTTATCGTAAACTAGTTTCTTAAACTCTTCTACATTATCTTTATTAGTTGCAGATATAAAAACGCAGTGATTGTTTAATTTACTCATCCACGATTTTTTTAAATCTTCTAAGGATAAGTTTGCACGTGTTGTGGGAGTTAAATCGTCTTCGTCTTTTTTGTCGTATTTAAAGGCATCAATTTTATTAAATACTAAAATTGTTGGTTTGTCCGAAGCCTTAATATCCGTAAGTGTTTGAGCCACTACATTAATTTGGTCTTCAAATCCTTTATGCGAAATATCTACTACATGCAATAACAAATCTGCTTCACGTGCTTCATCTAAAGTGGATTTAAAACTCTCCACCAATTGATGTGGTAATTTACGAATAAAACCAACCGTATCCGAAAGTAAAAAAGGAACATTATCAATTACAACTTTGCGTGTTGTAGTATCAAGCGTGGCAAATAATTTATTTTCTGCAAACACTTCGCTCTTGCTCAACATATTCATAATGGTTGATTTACCCACATTGGTATAACCAACCAAAGCAACACGTATTAATTCGCCTCTGCTTTTACGCTGCGTTACCATTTGTTTATCAATCTCCAACAGCTTTTCGCGTAGGTCAGAGATTTTATCACGGATAATACGTCTGTCTGTTTCAATTTCTTTTTCACCCGAACCACCACGTGTTCCGGTTCCACCACGTTGTCTTTCTAAATGCGTCCACAAACCAACTAAGCGGGGCAACATGTATTGTTGGTATGCCAGTTCTACTTGTGTTTTAGCATAAGCAGTTTGTGCCCGTTGTGCAAATATTTGAAGAATTAAAAAATTACGATCAATAATTTTTTTCTGAAATTCTCTTTCTAAATTTTTTTGTTGTGCTGGCGATAGTTCATCATCAAAAATGAGAACCTCAATTCCATTTGCATCAACGTATTCTTTTATTTCTTGTATTTTACCTTTGCCAATGTAAGTTGCTTTATCAGGTCTATCTAAGCGTTGAATAAAACGTTTAATTACAGTTCCTCCGTAAGTAAGCGCTAAAAACTCTAATTCTTCAAGGTATTCATTTACTATGTCAGCATCTTCTTGTTTGCCAATTACAGTTACGAGTATGGCTTTTTCTTCAATAGTGGCTGCTTTAATTTTAGCGTCAATCATCTAATTGTGTGAGGAGTTATTTTATTATATAAGAAGCTTAGGAAACTTACCAAACATGTTTCTCAGCATGATAAGAAGAACGAACAAGTGGACCACTTTCAACAAAGCGGAATCCTTTTTCTAATCCTGCTAACTCAAAGCGTTTAAATTTATCGGGGTGCACAAACTCCAATACAGGTAAGTGTTTTGGAGTAGGTTGTAAGTACTGCCCAACAGTTAATACATCGCAACCAGCTTTTCTTAAATCATCCATTGCTTCGTACACTTCTTCTTCTGTTTCGCCTAAACCAACCATAATGCCCGATTTGGTTTTTAAACCAGCATCATGAATGCGTTTAATTACTTCCATGCTTCTATCGTATTTTGCTTGAATACGAACTTGAGGTGTTAAGCGTTTTACTGTTTCAATATTATGCGAAACAATATCTGGCTTAACATCTATAATACGTTGTAGGTTTTCCCACTTGCCTGCAAAATCAGGAATCAAAGTTTCAAATTTTGTTTCTGGGCTGTGTTCTCTAATTGCTTTAATGGTTTCTGCCCAAATAATAGAGCCACCATCTTTTAAATCATCTCTATCAACTGATGTAATAACGCAGTGTTTTACATTCATTAACTTAACACTGTTTGCCACGCGCATTGGTTCATCCCAATCAACTGCTTTTGGGCGACCAGTAGCAACCGAACAAAATCCACAAGAACGTGTACAAATATTACCTAATATCATAAATGTTGCAGTACCCGCACCCCAGCATTCGCCCATATTAGGACAATTGCCACTTTCACAAATGGTGTGCAATTTATGTTTTGCAACTATTTCTCTTACTTGTAAGTATTCTTTACCAGTCGGTAATTTTACACGCAACCACTCAGGCTTACGAGGTTTTTCTGAAATTATTGAGGGAGAATCTGTACTCATGTTTAAAACCACTTTTTACCAAAGACAAAAGCGAGGTACAAAGTTACGAAAATTTGTTCGTTTTTAACACGCGCCATTGTTGGCACTGGGGCAATAAAACCATCAACAACCACACCTGCTTCAATTGCTTTTACTTCGTTGGAGTATTCTCCATACTCAAAACTGAATCCCATTTTTGCGTATCCACCAGGGTAAATGCGCATGTTTCCAAAGCCATACAGTAAAGGCGCTCTTCCTGCAATGTTGGATAAAGTATGTTCATCGGGATTGTATTTTTCAATAATAGGTGCAGTTAAATTTTCTTTAAAAACATATAGATAAACTGGTTTTGCAAAGGTTATGTTTGCTCCAAATGAGGTGTTCATCCTAATTTCCACACTTTTGCGTTCCGAACGTTCATATAATGTAGTTTGGTAACCAACACCAGAGCGCAACATAAATAAACTGTTAAGTTTACCATAATAAAAGCTCTTATTACCGCCTATTCCTTCGTATTTTACCTTGTATTCTTTTGGATGCTTCATGTTAAGTAAAGAAATTTCGAATAAACGTTTTCTTGTTCCTGTAACATGAAATAATCTTTTGTATTCTCCTCCAAAGCCTCTAGAATGGGCAAAGATACTACCGTTTGATTCGTTTCTTAAAAGCACATTTATGTCTTTCCCTTGTTCTAACGCAGTAACAGCACTTTGTGAAAAACAAAATGAGCTAAGTAAAACAAAAAATATGGCGAACGATTTACACATAGAATCTTTAACAAATATAAGATTTTCGGGTGGTTTTACAATCAAAAAAATTTGTTAATTTGTAATAAACTTAATAAGATGATAACTTCAACAGTTGAGTATAAGGGAAATTTAAGAACAGAGGCAATTCACCTTGAATCTGGAACTAAAATAATTACCGATGCTCCCAAAGATAATCATGGAAACGGCGAGTCTTTTTCGCCAACCGATTTAATGGCAACCTCTTTATCTTCTTGCATGCTAAGTATTATGGGCATTGTAGCCAAGCGCGATAATATTGATATTGTTGGGATTAAAACAGAAGTTACAAAAATCATGTATTCGGAACCAAGAAGAGTAGGGGAGATACACGTTAAATTGATGATGCCTAAAAATAATTATTCGGAAAAAGAAAGAAAATTGCTAGAACACGCAGCTCACACTTGCCCCGTTGCAAAGAGTTTGCACCCAGATATCATTCAAAAAATAGAATTTATTTATTAATTTGTTGAGTGTTTAAATCAAAACCAAATAGTTTTTCTGTGAAGATTTATTCTTTCATGTTAATTGCATCTTTGCTTTTTTCAGGAGAACTATTTTCACAAAAAATTGGTGTTGTATTAAGTGGAGGCGGAGCAGGAGGATTAGCCCACGTTGGTGTTTTAAAAGCTTTAGAAGATAATAATATCCCAATTGATTACATTACAGGAACTTCTGTTGGCGCCTTGGTTGGCGGTTTGTACGCTGCAGGATATAGTCCTGATGAAATAGAAAAATTAGTTGTCTCACAAAAATTCATAGATTTTACAAAGGGAAATTTAGAAGAGAAATACAAATACCATTTCAAAAAGAGTGCAGATAATGCTTCTTGGTTTTCGTACCGTTTTGGATTTGATAGCGTGTTTGTTACTAATATTCCAACTAACTTAATTAATTCGGTTCCAATTGATTTTTACATGATGGAGTTGTTTACTCCATCAAACACAGTTGCAAAAAGTAATTTCGATAGTTTGTTTGTGCCATTTCGTTGTGTGGCATCTGACATTGAAGATAAAAAATCAGTTATTTTTAGAACGGGTGATTTAGCTATTGCCATTCGTTCATCCATGACCTATCCTTTCTATTTACGCCCACTCACAGTGGATGGTAAATTGCTTTTTGATGGAGGATTGTATAATAATTTTCCTTCCAACATTATGTCAGAAGATTTTAATCCTGATTTTATTATTGGAAGTGTGGTTACTGGTAACTCACCTAATCCAAACGATGATAATTTGTATTTGCAATTGCGTAATATGTTAATGACCAAAACAGATTACAATCCTTCTTGCGAAAATGGCGTTGTGTTATATCCATGGAGTAATGTTGGTATATTTTCTTTTGACCAAGCGCAACGCTTAATTGATAGTGGTTATGTTTCGGTGCTCCACAATTTACCAGCAATAAAAGAACGTATTACGAGTAGAAAAGCAGAAACATCTATTGCAGTTAAACGAAATAATTTTAGAAAAGCGGCTACTCCAATTGTGTTTAATGATGTTGTAATAAAAGGCGTAAATAGAAAGCAAGCAGAGTACATTCGTAAATCATTGTTTGCGAAAAATAAAAGTTTAACACTTGATCAATTAAAGAAGAGATACTTTAGATTATCAGAAGATGATAAGATAAAATCAATTTTCCCCCTTGCTATTTATGATTCTATAACTGGAAAATATTTGCTTGAAGTAAGAGCAAAAAAAGAAAAAGAAATGGTGTTGGAGTTAGGTGGTAATTTTTCTAATCGCCCTATAAGCGACGCCTTTATTGGACTCCAGTATAATTATTTAGGTAAAAAGGCATTAACTATTTATACAAATGCTTATTTAGGAAAATTAAACACATCTGTTTTAGGGAAAACACGAATTGATTTCCCTGGTAAGACTCCATTTTATATTGAGGCTACTGGTATTTATAACAAGTGGGATTATTTTAAAAGTAGTACTTTGTTTTATAATGTTTTGAAGCCTGCTTTTTTAATTCAAGAAGATGGTTTAGGTGAAGCATGTTTTGGAATTCCATTTGGAAACAGAGCCAAGATTACTGCTGGCGGCGGTTTAGCCAATATGGGAAGTGTGTATTATCAAACAGATAATTTCAGTGATAAAGACACCGCAGACCGCACTGATTTTCAATTTGCATTTGGTAGAGCGGAGTACGAATTAAACACATTAAACAGAAAGTTGTATGCTTCAGAAGGTTTATATGTTAACGTAAGAGCCAAGTATTACAATGGTTACGAGTTTTATAGACCAGGAACAACATCCAACGATTCAATAACTTCAGATGTTGGCCATCAATGGTTTCAATTAAATGGAAAGATTGATTATTACTTAAAAACAAGTAAGTTATTAAAGATTGGTTTTTTAGGAGAGGGAGTAATTTCTTCACAAGATTTTTTCAAAAATTATACTTCATCAATATTATCTGCACCAGCATTTATGCCAACACCTGAAAGCCGCACTTTATTTCTTGAGAAATTTAGAGCACAAAAGTATATTGCTGGTGGTGTTAAATTAATTATTAACCCAATAAGAAATTTAGATATTCGTTTTGAAGGATATGTTTTCCAACCTGTACAATCTATTTTAAGAGACCAAAATAATAACGCAGAATACAGTGCGGAATTTTTATACAGATATGTTTCTGGAATGGCAGCCTTGGTATATCACACACCTATTGGACCAATTAGTACATCCATTAATTATTACCATGGAGAAAAACAACCGTTCTCATTTTTGTTTCACTTCGGATACACTATTTTTAATAAGCGAGCAAGTGATTAACGTATCACATTTACATGCCCCGATTTGGAAAACTTATCTCCTTTAAAACTTCTACAACTTAGCTTATAAATATAAGTATCTTGTTGAACAATATTATCGTAGCCCAATCTTTTTCCATCCCAGTGCGTATCTAATTTAGTAGTGGAGAAAATTAATTCACCCCAGCGGTCAAATATCATGAAACTATATTTCTCATTCGAAATGCCAACGCCCATAGGATAAAACTCCTCATTAACTCCATCTCCGTTAGGGGAAAATGCGTTAGGGATATAAACAGTAAAGTCTTCAAGTACTTCTACAGGTTTGTATATTGTATCAACGCAACCATTTATAGTCATAATAGCAAGTTGTACGTTGTAAATTCCTGCAGTTAAATAAGTAAATTCTACTTGTTGTCCTGAAGCAATTGAATTTAAAGGGTCTCCAAGGCTCCAACTGTAATTCATAATATTTGATCCAATTGAATTGTCGTTAAAAGTAACCGAAGGTTCAAGTATTGTTACAGGCATCGGATTGTAAAAGAAATTAGCAGTTGGGTTTTCAAATACGTTCACCCAACTTGGGAATGAAAAATTGTTAACACAACCTAAGTTGTCTGTAACTAATAATCCAATAGAAAAAGTTCCAGCATCATTATAACAGTGTGTTAATGTTGGAGCTGTAGTGTTTGCCGTTCCATTTCCCATATTCCAAGCGTAACTCACAATATTGCTTGTGCTTGTAACAATAAAATCCCTGCATATTGGAGCGCATCCACCAGTAACTGGCCCAAGTGAGGCTGTTGGTAATGGATTAACTGTAACATCTAATGGTGATCTAGGTCCTTCACAACCAATCGCAGTTTGAGAAACATAATAAGTTGTAATTCCAGCGGATGTGGTTGTAGGTGTTGGCGCCGTTGAGTTTGCTGTTCCACCTGTGGCATTGGTACCATACCAATTTAAGCTTCCACCTGCCATAGTTCCAGCACTTAAAGCAATTGGAGTATCTTGTTGGCAGTAAGTAACGGGCGCAGTTACTGGAGCAATTGGTAAAGGATTAACAATAACACTTGTTACATTTGCATTTACACAGTTATTTGCATCTGTTACTGTAACAGTATAATTACCCGCCATAGGAATTGTTGCGGGAGTTAATGTTGGATTTTGTGTGTTTGATGAAAAAGCTACTGGACCTAACCAAGAGTAACTAACCCCTCCACCAGAAGTTAAATTAATTGTTCCGTTTTCACAAACTGGAGTATTACTTCCAATATTTACAACTGGCAATGGATTAATAACAACTGTAATTGTTGCAGTGGTTTGGCAAGTTCCTCCAACTCCAACTGTTACGGTGTATGTACCAGCCATAGAAAGGGAAGCATTAGCTAAAGATGGATTTTGAGTAGCACTAGAAAATAGATTAGGCCCTTGCCAAGAATAAATTGTGCCACCTCCTGAGCTTAAATCTAAAGTGCCATTCACACAAACTGGAGAGTTGCTCCCTATTGTTGCGATAGGTAATTGACTAACAGTAATACTAAAGTTCTGTGCAGTCCCAACACAAGTATTTAATGTTGGTGTAGCAGTAAAATTACCAGTTAAATTAGATGCACCAGTATTTATTCCTGTAAAAGCTGCAATATTTCCATTTCCATTTGCTCCAATTCCAATTGTTGCATTGGAGTTTGTCCAAGCAACAGTAGCGCCTAGAGGAGTTGACGTAAAAGTAATTGCACTTGTGTTACTTCCTGGGCAAATTGTTTGGCTTGCAATTGGGCTCAAACTAGGCAGAGGATTAACCGTTATAGTAAAGTTTTGTGCAGTTCCTGTACATCCATTTTCAGTTGGTGTGGCAGAAAAATTACCTGAAGCTATATTTGTTGTTGCGTTTACTCCTGCAAATGCTGCGATATTTCCAGTGCCAGTTGCAGCTACACCGATTGCCCCATTCGAGTTTGTCCAGTTAACAGTAGCGGTTGCAGGTGTTGGATTAAATGTAATTGCAGTTGTGTTTGCATTAGCGCATACCGTTTGACTTGTAATTGCAGCAAGTGTTGGTGTAGGATTTACAGTGATTGTAAAATTTTGGGCAGTACCAGTACAACCATTTTCGGTAGGTGTAGCAACAAAATTTCCTGTAGCAGGAGTTGATCCAGCATTAACACCTGCAAATGCAGCAATTGTACCTGTACCTGTAGTTCCCACTCCGATTGTTCCGTTTGAGTTTGTCCAGTTAACAGTTGCGGTTGCAGGAGTTGGGTTAAAATTAATTACGGTAGTGTTAGCAACAGCACAAACTGTTTGGCTAGTAACAGCAGGAATAGTTGGAATATGATTTACAGTAATAGTAAAATTTTGTGCTGTACCTGTACATCCATTTTCGGTAGGTGTAGCAACAAAATTTCCTGTAACAGGACTTGATCCCGCATTGATTCCAGAAAATGCAGCTATATTGCCTGCACCTGTAGCGCCAACTCCAATTGTTCCATTTGAGTTTGTCCAGTTAACTGTTGCAGTTGCTGGTGTTGGATTAAAATTAATTGTTGTTGTGTTAACATTAGCACAAACCGTTTGACTAGTAACAGCCGGAATACTTGGAATAGGATTTATTGATATAGTAAAATTTTGTGCAGCCCCAGTACAACCATTTTCAGTTGGAGTGGCTGCGAAATTACCTGTTACAGTTGTTGATCCAGCGTTAACACCTGCAAATGCAGCAATTGTACCTGTACCTGTAGTTCCAACGCCAATTGCTCCATTTGAGTTTGTCCAGTTTACAGTAGCCGTTGCTGGAGTAGGATTAAAAGTTATTGTAGTAGTATTAGCATTAGCACAAACTGTTTGACTTGTTATTGCTGAAAGTGTTGGAGTAGGGTTTACTGTAATAGTAAAGTTTTGTGCAGTACCTGTGCAACCATTTAAGGTTGGTGTTGCAACAAAATTTCCTTGTACAGCTGTTGAGCTTGCATTAATACCTGCAAATGCGGCAATGTTACCCGCTCCTGTAGCGCCAACTCCAATTGTTCCGTTAGAATTTGTCCAGTTAACAGTTGCGCCTGCTGGTGTTGGGTTAAAATTAATTGCAGTTGTATTAGCAGTAGCACAAACTGTTTGACTTGTCACCGCAGGTATACTAGGAATTGGATTAATAGTAATAGTAAAAGTTCTAGGTGTGCCTGGGCAACCATTGAATGTAGGCGTTGCAACAAAATTGCCAGAAATAACTGTAGAGCCAGCATTAGTTCCTGTAAAAGCAGCAATATCACCAGTTCCAGAAGCTCCTAGTCCAATGGCTGTGTTAGAGTTTGTCCAATCTATTGTAGAAGCGGCAGGTGCTACAGCATAAGTGATAGCAGTTGTATTTGCATTAGCACAAATTGTTTGACTTGTAACAGCTGTTAGTGTTGGAGATGGGTCAACAGTTATAGTATATGAAGCAGCAGCACCAACGCATCCATTTAATGTGGGAGTAACTGTTATTGTTGCAGTAATAGGTGCAGTAGTAGTATTTGTTGCGGTGAACGCATCAATGTTTGCATTTCCATTTGCTACTAAACCAATAGCGGTGTTTGAGTTTGTCCAAGTAAAGGTGGCACCCACAGGAACTGTTGTAAATACAGCTGCGGGTATTGTAGCTCCTGCACAAACTGTAGTGTTAGTTGGAACTGTAATTACTGGAGGTGTTCCAATAGTAATAGTTTGAGTAGAAATATCAACGCAACCCGTATTGGATGTTGCTGCCAACGAAACTAAATAAACTCCAGTAGCCGTGTAGGTTTGCGCTCCAGGCGCGGCAGCTGCTGATGTATTTCCATTTCCAAAATTCCAATTATACGTTACTGCTGTAGTACTTGTATTATTAAACGTAACATTTGCAGGAGGAGCACAACTAGTTAAAGGTGTTGCAGTAAATTGGGACGTTGGCGCAATAGTAAATCCTCCACCAAAAGTCATATCAAAACCATCATCTTCACCTGATATTGCAGAGTAATTATCAATAATAATTAGGTATTTTCTACCTGCCACTAAGTTAGCGGGTGTGCAATATTCAAATGTTGCAGGACCTGCTCCATTTGTAATTGGACAAGCTGCGGTCGCCACTGTTGAAGACATTCCCGCAGGACTTCCATTGTCGCCTGCATAAAAGAAATTACAAGCTAATTCGGGCGTAGCGTTGTTTGGACAACCTGTAGTGATGTCATACATTACCCAATCAAGTTCTGTGAAATTTCCTTGTGGATTTGCTGTCCATTCGCATGTTCCAGATTGCCCGCAAGTAAATTGATAAAACACTGGGTCTTGAAATGAATTACCAAAGCAACTCGGCTGTAAAGCAGTAACATTTCCTGGAAAGGTATTTAATGAAAATGGGTTTTTATCACATAAAACAGTTGCTGTTGGGCAAGTTCCTCCTGGCGCCGCAGGTGGAGTTGTAGAAGAAACACAAACTTGAAAACCACCTTCTGCTACTATAGAACCAATATTAATCCATACTTGTGTACCAACTCCATAAATGAAATTTACTGTTGCCGCAGCTCCATTAGTATTTGCAACATCACAAGTACTTAGTGCGCCTGATCCGCAAGGTTGATTTGTTAAACTCACTGCAACTTGCTGAGCAGGACCTCCACCATTGGGTGTAACTGTAACAATGTTTTGATCACCTGTTGCTATATACGTGTACCAAACATCTGGAATATCTTGAAGTGTTGGCCAACAAGCATGGCCGGTAAAATTAGTTGGAATAGCATTAACAGTTGTGCCAATTGCACAGCCAGTGCCATTCGCACCAATTGCAATTGGTATTGCGTTTATACAATCGTCATTTGATAATTGAGCTTTTGTATTTAATGCTATTACGATAGCAAATACAAAAAAAATAATTTTTCTCATAGATTAGTTTTCTTTGTAAATGATGTATTGTAATGGAAGCTTTATGCTTTGAATGTCCTTTTCACTGTATATTTTTATACTGTAAAACTCATTTACAGGATAGATAAATGTTTGATCTTTTTTTCTTTCTCTTATTACAATGTCGCAAACATCAGATGTAATTGCCAGTTTAACCCTTCTGTTAGCTGCAACAATTTGATAAGTATTTTCAACTTCCTTGCAATTGTTAATTTTCGTGTTTGTTTGAGAAATACCAAGCAAACTTAAAAATACAAACACAAAGGATAATCTGAATGAAGCCTTTTTCATCTTATTTTGAATTAAATTTGAGTACCAAAATGCATAAAATCAATAAGAATACAAAATAAACTTATTGAACTACGTCTTTTGCTTAGTAATCAGGTTTTATACTATCTCACTACTGTAACATGGCCGCTGTATAATTTTTTCTCACCTAAGAAATTAATTACTTCAATTCTATAGATATAAACACCTTTTTCAACCTTTTTGTCTGATTTTTTTCCATCCCAACCTTTATCAATATCATCTGTTTCAATAATTTTCCCTCCCCAACGGTCATAAATTCCCATTTTAAAATCGGTAATTCCTGTTCCGTATGCAGTAAAGGTATCATTGTAACCATCATTATCTGGTGAGAAAGAATTAGGAACATAAACTACAAAATAGTCGTCGATAAAAACAGATTGAGTTGAGGTGTCAACGCATCCTTTGTCGGTTTCAACTGCAAGGGTTACAAAGTACTCGCCGGGAGCAGGATAAATATAACTTGGAGTTGGTAAAATTGAATTAGTACCTAAAGAGTCATTAAAGAACCAAGTTTGACTTACAATATTTGCATCTGTTATATTAGTAAATGTAAGCTCAGGATCAATTATTGTTGTAGGCTGTGGGCTAGCTGAAAACACTGCGTTTGGCACAGGGAAAACAATTACACTGGAGCTTACGAAGTTTGTACATCCGTTTAAATCCGTCACGTTATAAGTAATTACATAGTTTCCGTCATCACTAAACACACGTGTTGGATTGCAATTGTATGAATTGCCATTTCCACCAAAATCCCAAAAACATTGTACAGGTATATTTGTACTTGTTCCCGTAAAATTAACCTCTAAAGGCTGACAACCTGATGTTACAGCAGGAGTTATACTCAATACTGGTTTAGGATTAATAGTAAGAACAAAGTTTGTATCTGCAGTTGGTGTACCGCAATTGTCATTAATAGATACTGTGTAATTAGTGGTTGCAGCTGGATTTAATTTAGCTGATGAACCATTAGCATTTAATAAAGTAACCCCCGTCATTGGATTCCAAGAATAAGTGTGCGTACCACTTCCACCGCTACCACTTACATCAACATTTTGAAATGCTCCTTCACAAATTGCGTATGAAGAAATAAAGTTCATTGTTAGTGGTGGATTTACAGTAACTGTAACACTTTGAGTGTTAATTGCAATACAATTATTTGCATCAATTGCGCTTACTGTATATGAAGTTGTTACAGTTGGGTTAACATTAATAGTGCTACCATTAAATGTATTCGTTCCATCTGTCCATGCAAAAACATAAGCGCCAGTTCCGCCATTAGCAGAAACAATTAAGTTGGTGTTTTGACCAATACAAATTGTATTTCCTGTTACTGGGTTTACACTTATTGCCTGAGGCTCAGTGATAGTTATAGTAGTATTTGCATTACAACCATTTACATCAACAGCAGATATTGTATAGGTACCAGCACTTAAAGTATTGTTTGAAGCGGTTGTAGTTCCTATTGGTTGCCAAAAATAATTATAAGGTGCTGTTCCACCAGTAACACTTACTGAAGCTGCTCCATTTGTTCCTCCATTACAAGTAACAGGTGTATTGCTTGCCTCTGCGACACTTAATAATGCAGGTTGTGTAATTGTAACGGATGTGTTTTGAATACATGAAGCTAAGTCGCGAACAACAACATTATATGTTCCTGCGCATAAGCCATTAATAATTTGAGCCGTAGAACCAGTACTCCAAGTATAACTATAACTTGCAAAACTACCAGCACTTGGCGTTGCACTTACGCTAGCTGCTCCGTTACATGATGCAAAACAGGTAGCATTTATTGCGGTAGGAGTAAGAGTAAATGTTGGAGGAACTAAAATTGTTACATTATCTGTTCCAATACAACCATTTACATCGGTACCAGTAACTGTATATGTTGTTGTTACAGTTGGAGAAGCATTTGGAGAAGGAATTGTGGTTGAACTTAAACTAGGATCAGCTGTCCAAACATAAGAGAATGCACCTGTTGCAGTAATTGCAGTTGAAGAACCTAAACACACTGTATCAGTAACTCCAGCATCAATAGTTGGATTTGGATTTACAGTAACGGTTGTTGAGCCGGTTGCATTACAACCTAAACTTGTTCCAACAATACTATAAATAGTTGTAACTGTTGGATTAGCAGTAACGCTTGCACCTGTGGTTGAATTTAATCCAGTTGCAGGTGACCAAACGTAGGTTGTAGCTCCGTTTGCTGTTAGTGTTGCTGAGCCACCTTGGCAATATGCTGCAGTATTAATTGTTAAGGCTTGAGTTTGATTTACAGTAACCGTTGATGTTGCGGTTGATGAACAACCTTGGTCAATACCTGTTACAGTGTAAACAATGGTAACAGTTGAGTTAGATGTAACATTTGCACCTGTAGTACTACTTAAATTTGTAGCAGGAGACCAAGCGTAAGTAGTTGCCCCACTCGCGGATAAAAATGCATTTTCTCCAGCACAAACGGTAGGAGAATTTACAGTAACTGTTGGTGTAGGATTTACTGTTATCGTTGAATTTCCTAATCCAACACAAGATGAAGTTGTTCCGGTAATTGTATATGTTGTAGTTGCTGTAGGATTAGCAGTAACAACAGAACCAGTTGTTGCACTTAAACCTGTTGCTGGTGCCCACGAATAAGCTGCGGCTCCATTGGCTGTTATCGTTGCACTACTACCGCTACAAATTGTTTCCGAATTAGCAGTAATGATAGGGGTTGCAGTAACAGATACACTTGTTGTTGTTAAACATACAGCAGGACCCGCTGTTGCAGTTACAGAGTATGTTCCGCTCATAGCTGCAGTTCCAGATGGAATAGTAACACTTTGGCCTGTAGCTGTGAAGCCGTTAGGGCCTGCCCAAGCATAAGTTGCTCCTGCTACAGCTGTGGTAGTTAAACTGATGGTAGCACCTTCACAATAAGGTCCAGTGTTACTTGCAGTCATTGTACATGAACCACAAGGTGCAGGTGAATTTACTGTAACTGTTCTTGTACAAGATACGTCTGCACTGTAATTAGCAGTAATTGTACATGCACCAGTTGTAGTTGGAATACCAGTTAATGTATAATTCATTGAAGTTGAAAAAGGCGGATTTAAAACCACTGGTGGTCCACCACAACTTGATGAAATAGTTAAAGTTCCTGATGTTGGCGGAGATGTTGTTGTAATTGTACCAGTTACATCATAAGTGTTAGAGCCTAATTGGCAAGCACCTGGAGTTCCTGTTAAACCAGTTATATTACAAAGGATGTTGCAATTGGCAAGTCCAACTCCTCCAGATTGAGTCAAATTAATGGGTTGAGCAACTCCAGAAAAATTGGTAATCATAATAATGTAATATTCACCTGCTATAGCATTAGGAATGTTCGCAGTTTCATTAGCAGTTCCAGAGAAACTACAATCAACTACATTGCCTGCTGTAAGGCCTGCTAAACAAGCGCCTGTAGGCGAAGTAAATGGCCCCCAAATAATAAAATCAATATCAGAACCAGCTGTAATACTAAAGGTGAAATCACCTGTTGTAGCAACTTGCATGTTAAACCATGCAGGATTTGGTTGTGAACCTAAACAATCATAAGCTGGACCAGCATATGTAATAGGTTGACTGCAAAATGAATTTGGCATTGAACAAGATTGTCCTGGACCAGGTGGCGGCGGTTGGAACCGGGTGGTGGTGTTGCAGGCTTGCGCACATAAAGCAAATGTTCAGTTCCATCACGGTTAATCCCAAATACGAGTACTAGATGCTGCGTTAGCAATTGAGGCCAGTTAAATTTAAATATGGCATTAATCCATTTGCACTACCATCATCATTACAGGAAATTAATGTTAATGCACTACAGCTTGCTCCAGAGTATGCAGCCATACCTCCATCTGTAATGCTTCCCGTATTATTTCCATCTAAAATAACGATACCAGATGCAGGCACAACAATGCTGAACCAAGCATCCGGACTAGGTCCAAAACTTGCACAGCCAGGCGCTGGTGGCCCAGCAGAAGGAGTCATTCCAGCTAGTGAGTATGTTGTAAAAGAACATGTAGCACCTGGAGTTAAAGGTGTTGCTGTACAAGGCTCATTACCTTGGGAAAAGGATGAGTTGATAAAAACAGCAGCGAAAATAAAAGATAAAAATTTTTTCATTTAAATTATTTTAATTCTAATGTTCCTACAATAATTCCTTCGAATCCACGATAAAGGTTAATGTTAACCAATAAGTTTTTTAAATACTCTTCAATCCCTTGGTTACCAACAACTGCACGTTTATTGGTGATAAATATAATTTTGTTTTCAGTAGTTGATTGCACTAATCTAGCTCCACCAAAATCGCTAATTAGTTTCGATTTTATTAGAATTAATTCTTGAGGAGCATATTTTGCTCCGAGTTTACATTCAGCAGTTAAGTAGTATTTATCTTGAGCGGGGTCAAACTGCACAGATTGATTTAAAAATGTTCCGTTGTTATTTTGAATAACGATTTTATTTTGCGCATTAATTTTTAAAGAAAACGCAAATAATAAACTGAAAATATAAAAAGTGATTTTCATCAGATAGATTTTAATTCCTAAAGTTAAGAAAGATTACATTAAAAACAAATTTATTAGCTGAATTTCAGTTGTTTACTAAGTCAAACTGTAAAAAGTGAATAAAATGCTAATTTTGTTAATTACTGAATTCCAGTTCTTTAACAATTAGTTGAATTGTCGTGATGTTATTAAACGTGTTTTCCTGCAGTTGATAACAAATTTTTGCTGGAATTTGGTTTTGGAAATTTTCGAGCAAATGTGCTTTATCAAAGGCAATTGCGTTCAATCTTAAATAAGGATTATTTTTTTGATAAAGCTCTAATTTTAAATGATTCGTTCCCACAATTCGAACATTGCCACTATCAAAAACTTGACTACTTACAAAAATGGGAAGCATATTACCCGGACCATGAGGGGCAAATTGTTTTAGTATGCGGAAAAATTTATCGTTGATATCACTAAAATTAATTTCCATGTCGATTTCTATTTCTGGAATCAACATTTCATCTGTTATGGTTGAACTTACTACGAGTTCAAATTTTTCTTGAAAGGCTATTACATTAGTTGGGTCTAGTGTTAAACCTGCAGCGTATTTATGCCCACCAAATTGATCAAGTAATTCACTACATGCTTCAATAGCTTCGTACACATCAAAATCCTTTACAGAGCGCGCGGACCCTGTTACCTTGCCGTTTGATTGTGTAAGTACAATTGTTGGGCGATAAAATTTTTCCACTAAACGCGAAGCAACAATTCCAACCACACCTTTGTGCCAATGCTCGCTAAAAACAACTGTTGATTTTTTTGTGCTTAACAAAATATCCGATTCAATTAAACTGATTGCTTCACTTGTAATTGATTGGTCTAAAACTTTTCTATCGGTATTGGTTTGATTAATTTGTTTCGCAACTTCATCGGCTTTTTCTGTAGTTTCAGAAATTAATAATTCAACTGCTTTACTTCCATGTTCAATACGGCCAGCAGCATTAATACGCGGGGCAAGTACAAAAACTAAATCAGAAATAGTGAGCTCTCGTTTTAATTTGTTGAGGTCGATTACAGCTCTAAAACCAGGGCGACTTAAGGCATTTACCTTTTTTAAACCAAAGTGGGCAAGTACTCTGTTCTCTCCAGTAATAGGAACAATATCAGCTGCAATACTAACAGCAACTAGGTCGATATACTGCTCTAAAATTTTCTCGTCTTGTTTGTTAGAACTTACAATAGCTTGGCAAAGCTTATAGCCTAAGCCGCATCCGGTTAATTCTTTATAAGGATAGGTGCAATCTTTTCTTTTTGGGTCTAAAACTGCAATTGCATTAGGAATAGTATCTCCAGGTAAATGATGGTGGCAGATAATAAAATCAACTCCTTTTTCATTTGCGTAATCAACTTTATCTATGGATTTAGTTGCACAGTCTAAAGCAATGATTAATGTAAAACCATTCTCTTTTGCAAAATCCATTCCTTTAACTGAAATGCCCTAACCTTCTGCATATCTATCAGGAATATAAAATGAAATAAGTGGAGAATAATTTTTAAGGAAGCTATATGTCAATGCTACAGCGGTTGTGCCGTCCACATCATAATCTCCGTAAACTAAAATTTTTTCTTTGTTATGTAAAGCAAGATTAACTCGTGCAATTGCTTTATCCATGTCCTTCATTAAAAAAGGATCATGTAATTTATCTAATGATGGCCTAAAAAAATCTTTAGCCGAATCAAAATCAGTAATGCCCCGTTGCGCTAAAAGTGTTGCGTTGATTTTATCAATTGATAAGTCGGCCTGTAATTTGTTTACAAGCTGTTCATCAAATGAATTATTTATTTTCCAACGTGTAAGCACAATGTACTATATGTAATTATGATAGGTTATGATATACAGCAAGTATATCGTCATCTTCTTCCATTTTTTCAATTAAAGCCATTACTTCTGCTTCTTGTTCTTCTGTTACTTCTTTAGTAGTTGTAGGAAGATATACTTTTGAAGTTTCTTTTATTTCGTATCCTAAATCTTCTAAACCTTTTTGCATCGAACCAAAATCAGTAAAAGCAACTTGAATAATTAATTCATTTGACTCATCATCCCAGTTCAATTCTTCTGCACCAAAATCAATTAATTCTAATTCAATATTGTCTCTGTCTAAACCTACCGAACTAATTTTAAACATGGCTTTTCTTTCGAACATAAAGCTTACTGAGCCATTTGTTCCAATGGAGCCACCGTTTCTGTTAAATAATAAACGAACACTTGCCACTGTACGAGTAGGGTTGTCTGTAGCGGTTTCAACCAACACAGGAACTCCGTGTGGAGCATATCCTTCGTAAATAACCTCTTCGTAATTAGCAGAATCTTTTTCGCTAGCTCTTTTAATTGCCGCGTCAATTCTATCCTTCGGCATGTTAATGGATTTTGCATTTTGTACTACCGCACGCAAACGAGCGTTAGATTCAACAGTGTGTCCTCCACCTGCTTTTACTGCAATTACAATTTCTCTTCCAATGCGTGTGAAGGCTTTTGCCATCTTAGCATATCGTGCAAACATTTTATGTTTACGCTTTTCAAATACACGTCCCATAGTAAATTCTTAAAGCATCAAATTTAAGCAGATTTGTCCTTAAATAATAGCAAATGGTCTAAATTGTTCATAATAACTTGGATTTCAATTTAAAACTTAATTTATTTGTACTAACATATATTACAACAGTAAGCTAAATTTTATGAGAATAGAAGACGAAATAAAGCAAAAGAAATTCAAGAGCGAGCACCAAAAAATGTACATCAATTTGGTTTATACTGCTAATTGGATGAGCACTCAGCAAATGAGGATGTTCAAGGAGTTTGGCTTGTCGGTTCAACAATACAATATTTTACGAATTTTACGGGGGCAAGTTCCTAATGCGGTTAATTTAGGTTTGATACAAGATAGGATGCTTGATAAAAACTCGAACGCATCTCGTTTAATTGAAAAATTAAAAATAAAGAAACTAGTTGAGCGCAAGGAAAGTAAGATAGACAGGCGACAAGTGGATATAATGATAACAGAAAAAGGCTTAGATTTGCTGAAGAAAATGGATGGCAAGGTAGAAGAGGCTGAATTGATTAATTCTAATCTAACGAAACAAGAAGCCGAAACCTTAAGTGATTTGTTGGATAAACTAAGAGGATGATGAATAGAAAGAATTTTTTTGTAGATATTACGTTGGTTGATTCGTTTCGTCCACAATTTTTTGCACTAATACCAGAACAAAGAAGAGTGGTAAATGAAATGATGAATGAAGGTGTGTTGGTTTCGTATAGCTTGTCTTTAGAACGCACCAAACTTTGGGTGGTGATGGAAGTGAAATCGGAGCAAGATGTATTGGATGTGCTTGCGAAATTTCCATTAATAAAATACATGAAGCCAGAGATACACGAGCTGGCTTTTCATGATAATGTACACAGCGGTTTCCCGCATTTATCGTTAAATTAAAAATAGCATGAACAAGGATTTAGATATTATAAACGACGACAACGGAGAAGAGGATACTGAAAAGTATTTTAATGAAGAAAGTTATAGCACTATGATTGTTGCTGGAGAAAAAGGTCAGCAAGAAAAAAGAAAAGCCTCGAAGATTTTGTTGAACACTTAACAAGTGGAATTAACGAAGATAAAACTGAGGTGCTAAAAATACTGAAAGAGTCGAATGCACAAGATGCTTTAGTAGAAGTAATTTTGGATTTAGAAAATCTCGAAAATCGTAATTTGCTAATTGCAGCTTGTTGGGAAAGTGGATTAGATTTTAGCAAATACGTAAATGTATTTTTAAAATTGGCTATTGATAAAGACTTACTTGTTTCATTAGAAGCAATTACAGTTGTTGAGAATATAGAAACCTACGAATCAAAAGAATTTTTAGAAACTGCGATTGCATTTGTTGGAAAAGCAATCGACGCCAAACACCCAAACCACGAAATGCTTCACGATTTAAAATTGCATTTGTTTGAAGTGATGAAGGGGTTTGATAAGGTTGAAGAGCCTTCTTAGGCTCGGGCTTTAAAGCCTCTCACCCTTCCTCTCTCCACAGAGAAAGGCGATAGATTTTAGGAAGATTGATGATTATGGTTTCAATGTTAATAGTCAGAAAAACAAATCTCCTACAACTTCATCCTAACATTAGGAGCTGTAGCTAAATTTGTAAACTCTTCTTTCAAAAACTTAAAGTATCCTGTAATAGCAATCATTGCTGCGTTATCTGTGCAATACTCAAATGCGGGAATAAATAAATTCCAATTGTTTTTTATTGCTTGTTCGCTTATTTGTTTTCTTAATTCGGAGTTGGCAGATACGCCACCGGCAATCGCAATTTCTTTTATTCCACTTTCGGTTGCAGCAAGTACTAATTTTTTAAGTAATATTTTTACTAAATGATTTTGATACGATGCGCAAATATCGTTGAGGTTGTTGCTTACAAAATCTTTATCCTTTTGTAAATTGTTTTGTATAAAGTATAAGAATGAAGTTTTTATCCCGCTAAAGCTATAATTGTAGCCATCCATTTTACTATCGTTGAACTTGAATTTTTCAGGATTACCATCCTTTGCGTGCTTATCAATTAAAGGTCCGCCAGGGTAGGGAAGTCCTACAATTTTTGCAGCTTTATCAAATGCTTCGCCCACAGCATCATCAGTTGTTTCGCCAAGCACTTCAATATCAAAATGACTTTTTAATTTTACAATTTGTGTGTGCCCTCCACTTACAGTTAAGCAAAGCATTGGGAATTGCGGCACTTTTGTTTCCGTATTTTCTTTTATGAAATGTGCAAGTATGTGTCCTTGCATGTGGTTAACTTCTATAAGCGGAATATTTAAACTCCAAGCTAAGGATTTTGCTACCGAAGCTCCTACTAATAAAGAACCCATTAAACCTGGCCCGTTGGTAAAAGCAATGGCATTTAGTTGTTCTAAATTAATATTAGCTTTTTTTAACGCAGCATCAATAACTGGAATAATGTTGCGTTGATGATCTCTGCTTGCAAGCTCAGGAACCACGCCACCATACTGCTCATGAATTTTTTGGTTAGCTGTAATATTGGCAAGTATTTTGTCGTTACAACTTATGGCAACAGAAGTATCGTCGCAACTCGATTCAATAGCTAAAATGAAGACTTCTTTTTCCATTTAAATACTTACTTTTGTATAGATGGGTTATTTTGGCAAAGTTATGCGTTTTATTGGCCGAATACTAAAGTATTCGCTCATTAGCATATTTATTTTGCTCATCGCCTTTTTCATCGCCATTCAAACTTCTGGTTTCCAAACTTTTTTAGGTCAAAAGGCATCCGCTTGGTTATCGGATGAATTAAATACAGAGATAAGAATTGATAAAGTTGATATCGATTTTTTTAATTCGGTTTTATTAAAAGGAGTTTATGTTCAGGATTTAAATAAAGATACCTTGTTGTATGGTTCTGAAATGATTTGTGATATAGAAAATTTTAGTTATAGCGAGTATAAATTAGATTTAGATCAAATCGAATTAAAAAACATGGTGGCTAAAGTAATCACCTACAAAGGCGATACTATTCCTAACTATCAATTTTTGGTTAATTATTTTGCGCCAACAGATACTATTTCAGATAGTACAAAAAATAATTTCAAAGTTAATTTTGGAAATTTTAAATTTACAGATGTTGATTTGGTGTATGCAGATAGGAATGACACAACTCACACCGAAGCAATGAATTTTTCTGATTTGAACGTGAGAAACATTTATGGCTTGGTATCTGATTTAAAATTTGAAGAAGATACGATCTTGTTTAATGTGAAAGATTTATCGTTGAGAGAATCATGTGGATTTAATTTAGAAAACCTGAGTTCAATGGTGAAAATTAGTCCAATGGAAATTAAGTTGGATTCGCTTTACTTAAAAACAGATAAAACTTTATTAAGAGGAAAGTATTACATGCTCACCAATAACTGGGAAGCATACAACGATTACCTTAATAAGGTTTACATGTATGCCGATTTAAAAGATAGTTGTTATGTAAGCGCGAAAGATATAGCTTATTTTGTACCTGAATTATTGGGTAACGATGATAAGATTGTGATTTCAGGAATTGTAAAAGGAACTGTTGCTTCCTTAACTGGGAAAAATTTGGACTTGCGCTATGGAACCAACACGCGGTTTTATGGCGATTTTAATATAGAAGGCTTGCCTGATATTAATAATACCTATTTGCATTTCGATGTAAAACAATTGAGCACAACACGTAAAGATTTAATTAAAATTAATGTACCTCCTTTTAATGGAAAAAATAAATTAGCAGTTCCTAATAATGTTGGAGATTTTGGTTTAATACAATACAAAGGAAAAATAGATGGTTTAATAAATGACATTGCAGCTTCTGGAACATTAAAAACATCCATTGGTTCGGTTAGAGCTGATATTGGAATTTCTAATTTAAATAGTCCAAAAGAATTACTTGCTTATCATGGTAGATTAAAAACACAGCGTTTTCATTTAGGAACTTTGTTAGATAACAAAGATATTGGAGATGTATCAATGGATGTTGATTTAAAGGGCAAAGGAATTAAATTAGACGATTTGGATGCAAGTTTAGAAGGAAACATAAGCGAAGTTGTGTTTAAGGGTTACACCTATAAACAAATTAAAATTGGTGGTGATTTTAAGAAGAGATTGTTTAATGGTAAATTTGAAAGTAGAGACGAACATGCAAATATTGATTTTTATGGAAGCGCCAGCTTTGTAAATAAAATTCCGGAGCTGGATTTTATTGCTACTGTAAACAAAGTTGATTTTTCTAAACTGCATTTGTTTAAACAAGATTCAGCTTCTGATTTTTCTTCGCAAATTTCTATTTTACTTACTGGAGATAATATTGATAAATTAACTGGACGTATAAACTTTGATAATACCATTTACAAATATCAAGGGAAAGAATATAAATTAAGCACCTTCGATTTAAATTTAGAGCAAGATGTTTCTCCTAAAACAATCAAACTAAATTCGGGTGTAGCAGATGTAAGGTTGAATGGCGATTTTAATTTATCAAATTTGGGTAATGCGTTCACACAAGTCTTTTCTGTTTACTACCCAACCTTTGTAAAACAATCGGAAGAACAAAAACAAAAACGTAATTATGATAATTTTGATTTCAGAATTAAGGTAAAAAAATTAAGTCTGGTAAATGGATTGTTTCTTCCCGATTTAATGATTACCCCTAATACCATTGTTGAAGGTAAGTTTGATGCTTCCAATAATTCAGTTTCAATGACGGGTAATTCGGATAAGATAAGTTACAAGGGAACAAGTTTATCTCAATGGAAAATCAATGTAAATTCAGTTAACTCAACAAACTTGGTTTTGGCAACATCTGCAACAAGAGTTAATTTGTCGGATAGTGTTTATTTAGGAAATTTTGTTTTTGATGCACAATCATTAGATAAAAAATCAAGTTTCGGATTAAATTGGGATAACCAATTAGCTAAAAATAATTATGCAGGAAAGTTAAATGGAACATTAGATTTTACAGGCGTAGGTGTAGATGTGCTGTTTGAAAAAATTGATGTAATGGTTGCAGATAGCAGTTGGGTTTTATCTAAAGCCAATCGTTTAATAATTGATTCAACAGGTTTGATTAATTTTAATGAATTAGAACTTACCAATAATGGACAGCAAGTATCTATACAAGGTTTGGTTTCAAAAAATCCTAAAGACCAATTAATGGTGAAGTTTACAAATTTTAAATTGAAACAATTAAATCCGCTTTTAGCTTCTGCAGGTATGGATATTGACGGTTCGGTAACTGGTACAAGCAATGTTTCGGATATTTACAATCATATTGTTTTTTCATCAGCACTTGATTTTAACAAACTAACATTCAATCGTAAGGCAATAGGTTCGGGTGAAGTGAATAGCTTTTATGATAAAGCAAAAGATGTAATTTCACTCACAGGAAGTTTTAAAAAGGAATATGCTGCAGGAACATTGAGTGACCCTAATTTTAAAAATTTATATTTTTCCGGTTATTATTACCCTAATAAAAAGGAAGAGAATATTGATATAGATTGTAATCTTCAAACAATTGATATCGCCATTCTTCAACCCTTTGTAACTGGGATTTTAACTTTTGGTAAAGATTATATTTCGGGCAACGCAAAAATTACTGGCAATCTAACAAAGCCAATTATTAATGGAAAACTTTCACTAGAGTCAGTAAGGAATTTGAAAGTAGATTATTTAAACACTTATTACACTGTTAGTGGAAATATTTTATTAGAACCTGATCGAATTGCCTTTGAAGGTCTTTCATTGTTTGATATGAATGCTCGACAAGCTACAGTATGGGGTAATATTTTCCACGATAATTTTAAAAACATTAAACTTGATTTTGATATTACTGCAAATAAATTTATGGTATTAAATACCAATCCACTTCTTAATCCTGATTATTACGGAAAGGCATTTGTTACTGGGAATGTTGGTATTTGGGGTAATTCCGACGTGACAAACATAGAGGTTAACGTGAAAACCGAAAAAGGAACTCAATTCAATATTCCTTTAGGTGGCCCTGCCGAAGTTGCCGATAATGAATTTATAACTTTTATAAAAAAGGATACATCCAACCAAGTGCGGGATGAAAAGAATGATTTATCGGGTTTAAATTTGATTTTTAATTTGGAAGCAACACCAGACGCAGAGATTCAGTTAATATTTGATGAAAAAGCAGGCGACGTTATTAAAGCTACTGGTAGAGGAAATATAAATATGGATATTAATAGTAATGGTACTTTCGAGATGTTTGGCACTTATACGATTAATGATGGAAGTTATTTATTTACTCTTGAAAATTTCATCAACAAAAAATTTGATGTTGAAACAGGAAGCACTATTAAATGGAGTGGCAATCCTTACAATGCCGAAATAAACATAACAGCTAATTACAAACAACGCGCTTCTTTAGCCCCGTTTTTTCCTGTAATATCAACGACTAATTCAACTGATGCAACTGGTGCAACTGCAGCTGTTGGTGGTGTTACCGCAGGAGGAACAACGGTTGATGATAATAATAAACGTTACCCAGTGGAGTGTAAATTGTACATGCGCGATAAATTATTAACTCCCGAAATTACTTTTGGTATTGCATTACCAACTGTTACCGAAGAAAAACGCCAGCAAGTAATGGGATATATTAATAATGAGCAGGAATTAAACCGACAAGTGTTTTCTTTATTATTGTTAAAGAGTTTTGTTGCTCCATTAGCTCTTAGTAATCAATCAGGTGTAAATGCGGGTAATGCGGTTGGAGCTAATGCAAGTGAGATGTTATCCAATCAATTAAGTAATTGGCTTTCGCAATTAGCAACAAATATAGATGTGGGTGTAAACTATACGCCTGGTAGCTCCCTAAGTAATGAGGAATTGGATTTAGCACTTTCTACCCAGCTTATGAATGATAAGCTAAGTATTGATGGTAACGTAGGTTTAAATAATAATACACAAACTAAAACCAGTAACGTAATTGGTGATATTAATGTGGATTATAAATTAACAGATGAAGGAAAAGTTAGAGTTAAAGCATTTAATCGTTCTAATGATACATATCAAACATCAACTGCTGGTGGGCAATTTACTCAAGGACTTGGAGTTTTCTTTAGAGAGGAGTTTGAGTCGATTGATGAATTGTATCGCAGGTATTTAAGAAAAATGAGTAGGAAGAAAAAGCCTGCCGACCCACCATCTTCTTAATTCTTTACTTTTCCCAAGTACCAAGTCAAAGCTACCACTTATAGATTTGTATAGTAGTTTTATGTTTTTTGAAACTATGTTTGTTTTATTATTGATTCATTTATGGAAAAAGCGCCCGAAATGTGTCTAAATACTAAAACCAAACAACATGAGCTATTTTGTAAGAATTCCCGAGCCCTGCCACGAAGACTGGAATAAAATGACAGTTGACGAAAAAGGTAGATTTTGTAATGTGTGCAGTAAATCAGTAGTTGATTTTACTAGTAAAACAGACACAGAAATTCATTCGATATTGATTGAAAAAAGTACTGAAAAGGTTTGTGGAAGGTTTAATAAAAATCAAGTAGAGCGACCAATTGATACTCAGTATTATCCTATTCATACAAGTTCAGGATTTAGAAAAGTATTTTTAGCGGCGGCATTTTTAGTGTTTGGAACATTTTTGTTTAGTTGCAAAGATGATTCGGGTAACTTTATGGGTGAGCCAGAAGTTCAAGTTATGGGCGCAGTTCCACATGAAGAAATTAAACCATTAAAGCTGGAAGAAGTAAAAATGGATTCTGTTCAAGAGTCGCAAATAATTACTTTAGAACAGAATATGATAGCAGGTGGTTTGTCGTATGATTATGTGCCGCAATTTGTAATGGATTCGGTTCCTGAAATTGTAATTGCAGATACTATGAATTATGTTACTCCAAATTATAATATGACGGGTTCGGTTGTTTATGTAAGAGAAGATGCAATTATAGATGAAGATAGTAAGGAGATAAACGAGGAAATTAAAAACCAGATATCGCAAAAACAATTTAATGTTTTCCCAAATCCAAGCAACGGGGCATTTACAATTGAATACGAATTGCGTTCGCAAACAGCAGTTGAAATTGCCGTGTTTGATATGACTGGCTCTCTTGTAAAACAAATTGTAAAACCAATGAAACAACAAAGTGGTATTTATCAAATGCCAATTAATTTAACGGAGCTGCCCAGTGGTATTTATATTTGTCGTATAGTTAAAGATGGTAAAGAAGAGCATAAAGAAATAGTGATCGCGAAATAGTTTTTGCAAAAGAATTGAGTATAAAAAAAGCAGGCTGTTCGATTGAACAGCCTGCTTTATATTTTTATGAAGAATGAATTTATTGTTTATCCATTATCCACTTTTGTCCGTTTTTAATGTTTGCAACCACAAGTTGATTGTTCTCAAACTTAAAAGTGTATTTAGCATCACCAAACATTTCTTTTGCAGTGATAGTATCATTGCTCACTGTGTAAGGGTATGGCACTTCATTTACAGCCATGTTACCGCCTTCAAACTTACAGCTAACTCCTATAAAGGATGCAGCTCCTGTTCCTTCAGCTTTAGCAATTTTCCATGTTCCTTCGATGCTGTTTGAGCCACCTGCTGCTCCATCTGTTGAACCTTCTTCTTTTTTGCTTCCGCAAGCAAACATTCCTAATGCTAAAACGGCAATCGCAATTGTTTTGATTATTTTCATGTTATTTAATGTTTGGTTTAATGATAAATTGGTTGATGTAAAATTTAAGTTTTTAAATTTCAGAAAAGTAATTGAATTTAGTATAATAATTGTTATTTATTTGCCTACACATTCTTTAGCAAATCGAATACCTACATTATCAAAATCGTTCCACTCCCAAGTAGTTCCACCATATTTACTTCCTCCGCTGCTAATATTTTGTTGAGTGTATTTTACTCTTCTCGAATAATAAAGTTTTGTTTCATTGTCTTGTAGAAATGCACTCGCCCAAAGGGTACGGTGTGTTATAATTCCAAAACCATTTTTATATATGCCCAATCTTTGTCTTCTATAACTTTTATAAGTGTTGCTTTAGTTCCTTTTTCTGCCATTTCCTTTTTTAACCATGTAGCCCCATCTATAATAATTTTAGGTGCTGGATACGCAAAATATTTCACTTCTTCGTTAATATCCGGCATTGAACAAAGTTTTTTTCCTACAGTTACTTTACCTGCCTCAGTTACATTTAATGTAAACTCACCTGTTGCAAGTAATTTTTCTTTACCAAATGCTTTTTGATATTGTTGATCTGGAGTAGCTCCATTCATAGGCACATAATATGTACTATTAACTTTTACTTTATGCACTCCAGGAGTTAATAAAGTAGTATTATAGTAAAAATCGAGTAGTATTTTGCTGTATGCTTTCCCCTTATCCGAGGTAATTCCCCAATTACGTGAAAAGCTTTTGGTAAATGTAGGTGGGTAGTCATGCTCACTGTCCGCAAATCCATCTTTGTAATTTTGAGTGCCAGGCATGTCAACTAGTGGCTTACCATCAATAAATACTTCATAAGCTGTTGCACCAGTTTGCGGCGCTCCTGCTGAATATCCAATCGCATTAGATTCGTTTACAAAAGATTTTTCCAAGAATGCACGAAAATAAATGTCATCCCCTAGATTAAATGAATTAGTAAGTCCAGCCTCAGAAGCAATTTTAGCAATTGGTGATTTTGAAAATACAATTTGCTTCATATACTTTTTATGTATGTCACTAGTTATTCCTTCATCAACTACTGGCTTAATTGGCTTCATAAATTCTGCGTATTTGCTATTAGAAGCGCTTGCGTTGTAAGTGAAAGAAAATTTCCCTTCACCAACTAATTCAGGTTTTCTTTCGTCGGTTTGATCCCAAGGACTAAATATTAAAAATATTTCCCAGTCTTTTTTATCACTGCCCCATGTAGTAGATAAAGCTTCCCATTGCACACTTAATGAGTTGCTAGACATTGTTGCAACCGACATGTTTCCTAGCTTGGAGCTTACATCCCCTTTAAAGGATGATAAATTGTCGAATGTTTTAGGATCAGCAGTGATGGTAAAATCCATCATGTTTATTTTTTCATAGTTATAAATAGAAAAACTACCTTCTGAAATAATAATTGGATCTACATCAATGTTTTTTGAAATTGCAAGACTGTATTTGCAGGTTGATTTTTGATAATCGGCAAATTTTCCCATAAACACTTCGCTTACTGATTTTGGGAAGGCAAAACGAACATAAATATTTTCTCCTGAACTAAAATCCTTTTTAGGAGAACCAAATCCGTAATCAGCACTGAAAATGGTAGTGTTTTTATCTACTTTGTACCAATTAAGATTCCCATCTGCTTTAGAGCCGCTATTGGAACTTGTGCTGGTATTATTAGTTGAATTACTGTTTGTAGAAGTATCGTTTTTCTTCTCGTCTTTCTTTTCATCTTTAGTGCCACTAGTAGCATTATTTGCTGCGTTTTTCACTTTGTTTTTTAGGTTGCCTAATTGGGCGTTGGCTGTAAAGCCTAACATTGTTAACGCCAATGTGGCTAAAGCGAATTTTGTGAGGAATTGTTTTTTCATATTGTATGGTTTAATTGTTTAACTATTACAAACTAATATTATCTAGTATAAATTTATGCATTACTTACTTTGTCTAAATATCTACTTTGTAAATTAGCTTTAAAAATGGGTGAATGGTTGTAAAATTAGCGTGAGTGTTAATCGAATTGATTTAGAAGTAATTGGTGAAAATGGCTAGATTTTTAGCTGTATAATCAAGGTCAAGTATGAAACTAATGGTTTTTTAAACAAAGAGCCTTTCTGAACTTCAGAAAGGCTCTTTGAAAGATCTTCTATGATTGATTACTCAAAATAGTTTGTTAACTCACATCGAGAGATCTTACCGAGCTCATTAACAATAAATATTTTGAAACTTAATTGGTTAAAGGTATTATTTTGCGGAGCTTGTATTCTTACAGGTTTTACCCATTCGTCCCAAGTGTCAGCATAGTTATCCCAATGAATTTTAATTTTCCCTTCTTTGTTTATTGGCTCTACGATGTTACCTTTTAGCCATTTACCCGCCCAGTAAATTTCTACTTTTTCACCTTTTTTCCAAGTGGTTTTAGCTTTGCTTTCATCTACACCTTCTGGTATATTTGTGTCTTTTTTCTTTGTGCTAGCAGCAGTAGTATCAGCGGCTGCATTAGCTTTTTCTTCAGCCTTGAATTTTGCAGCTAATTCTTCAAATTTATTCGCTTCAACATAAATTGATTTTTTATTGTCGGTTTTATTTAAAAGTACCAAACGTTCGTCGGTAATTTCTTCGATGGTGTATTCTACTCCTGCACCGCGACCGTCCGCTGCTTTAGCGTCATAAGGAAACAAAACTAATGTTTTATCGTCTTTAAAATCTGCCCAGCCAGTAGTTTCTGTAGAAAGAAATCCACTACCATATTTTTTTGAATATACCAAACCTTCTCCTTTTTTTGTGCTTTCGCCCAAAGTAAATGTTTCGGCAATAAAATCGGTAATGCCTTTTACATCACCACCCAATTGTAGGTTTGATGTAATGCCTGTTCCTTCCTCAAGATTTTTGTTGCCATTATCTAAATTAGCATTCGTATCGTATTTCCACGAATACTTCATTAGTTTTTTTTGAGTTTCAGAATACTCTTTTTGGCGCCGCCGCATGAGGTAAGCATTGTTAATGCAGACAAGGTTACTGCCGCTAAAAATAATTTTGTTTTTTTCATTTGTTATTTATTTTTGGGTTTGTTTTTATTTATACTTTATCTATTTGTCTATTTTATGAATGGAACGTATTAATAATTGTAAATCTATTGATTAAATTGAAATCATCACATTGGTACTTTGTGTTTTTTCTTAATTGATGGGTGAATGGTTATAAAAAAGCTGTGAATGAAACTCATTAAAGAAGATTAATTTTCTCCAATAAAGCTTGCCTATAACTTCTGCTAACAGGCACATTGCTTTTTCCTATTATAATATTGTTTTCTTTAATGGTTTGAATCTGATTAATGGCAACTACATAAGAGCGATGTACACGCATAAAATTGTTTGGAGGAAGTTTATCTGTTACATCTTTCAGGAAAGCATGAACAGTATATCTTCCGTCGCTTGTATAGATATGAGTGTAATTATCGAGTGCTTCGAGATAAAGAATATTCTTAAGGTCTAATCTATGAACTGCGGTTTTATCTTTAAAAAAAAAACTTTCGTTCTTAATAATGTTATCTATTTGACCACTAATTTTACTTTTCTCTAATTCAAATACTTTTTTCTTTTCTAAATCCGAGTGATGTTTTTTTAATGCAAGTTCAATCGTGTTTTTAAGATCAATATCTTGGAAAGGTTTTAGAATATAACCGTAAGGTTCAGCATCAAGCGCTTCATTAAATGTTTTTGTGTCTTTTTGGGCAGTAATAAAAATTACTGGAATATTAAGTTCGGTAAATAGATGTTTAGCAGCTTCAATTCCAGTTTTTTCTCCTTTTAGATGTATATCCATCAAAACAATATCTGGACTTTCTTCCTCAACTAATACATAAGCACCATCAGCGTTATCTGTTGTGCCAATAACGTTATAATTCATTTTTTGCAATCGCATTTCCATATCTAATGCAATTGAAAACTCGTCTTCTACAATTACTATTGATGTTTTTTTTCCAGCCATATTATAGTTACAAAGTTAACAGAAAAATCGACTACGTGAAATTAGTCGATTAAAAAGTGCTTTTTGTCATATAAATACCTTGGTTTATTTTGAAATATTGATACAAAATGAAGTGTTGCCCGGAACAGAATCAATTGAAATTTTAGCTTGAATTTGATTAACTAGTCCTTTTATTAATCTAATGCCTAATGATTTTGATTTATCTAATGAAAAATCTGACGGCATTCCTTCTCCGTTATCGTTTATCGTTAGTGTGTAGTTGTTTTCAGCGTGTTTTCCAGTAATGGTAATAATTCCACTTGCTTTGTTTTTAAAAGCATGCTTAACCGTGTTGGTGATTAATTCATTTACTATTAATCCTAATGGAACTAGTTTGTCGATTTCAATATGAATTGTTTCAACGTTTATAACATATTCTATATTCTTTTCCTTGAAAAAAAGAATTTCTGATAATTGTTCTAAAAAGGATTGGAGGTATTCAGCTAAATCAATTTCTTTAAAATTTTCGGTTTGATATAGTTTTTCATGGATGAGCGCCATGCTTTTTATTCGAGATTCGCTCTGTTTAACTAAGTCTTCAGTGCTTATAGAGTTGCCGTACCCACTTTGTAAATTTAAGAGGCTTGAAATAATTTGGAGGTTGTTTTTTACTCGATGATGTATTTCTTTTAGTAGTATTCCTCTTTCGTCAAGCGCGTTTTTAATTATTTCATTCTTCGATTCTAATTGCTTTTGTGATTTGTTTTTTGTTCTTAAAACAAAAAACAATAGGCCTATAAAAATGCTGGAACCAATTACTAAAACTAAAAATAAATATTGTTGCGTTTTCTTTTTCTCAATTTCCGCATCTTTTAGCTTATTGGTATTAGTAAGCAATGTTATTTTATCATTCAAATTTTCAGTTTCAAAACGTGTGGTCATTTCATTTTGAATGCGTTGAGAATTTTCATTTGCCAAACTATCAGTAAATTGAAGTTGTAAATTACTGTATTTTAAAGCCTGTTCAAATTCTTTATTTGCAACATACATATTAGATAAACTTTTGTAAAGGTTTACTTGTTGCTCAAACGAACCTACAACATTAGCGAGTTTTTCGCCTGTTTTTGCATAGGGAATTGCTTTTTCGAGTTGATTTGTTTCGGTATATAATCGGATTAAATTGGTACAAAATATTACTAAAGATAAATCACTTTTAATGAATCGCAGGTAATATATGATACCAATAAATTCTCTTCGGCTTTTTTGTATTGTTTTTTATCTAAATATGTTAAGCCAGCATTAGAGGTTGCCATTGCAATTCCTTTTGGGAATTTCTTTTGTTTACTGAGTTCAAGTGATTTGTTGAAATAATAAATTGCCGAATCAAATTTGTTTTCTTCTAAAAAGCAATTTCCAATATTATTGTAAACGATAGCCTCATTCTTATATTTTCCTTCGTTTTTAAAATAAATTAATGACTCATTGTAGTATTTTATTGCTGTAGAATATTTTTTTAGCTTACTGTTTATTTGCCCAATGTAAGTTTGTGTTATTGCTAGTGAGGCTTTGTCATTTATTTTTTTTTTCCGAGGGTTAGTGATTTGTCTAAATTATTTAAAGCACTTGAGTAATCTCCAAGTTCAAAATAATTGTATCCAATCGAGTTAAGTGAAGAAAGCGCCTCCTGATTTGCTTTGAATTTTATACTTGCGTTATAACATAAAGTAAAATAGTTTGTTGATTTTCTAGCTCACCTAAATGCCAATAACTCGCGCCTAATATGGAGTATATGTCAAGTAAATATTTTTCGTTTGTATTTTCACAAAGTTTAATTAATGTGTCTGATGTTTTAATGGTAAGTTGTGGGTCCTCATACTTTATCTCAGATAAATAGGCTATTCCATTCTCTAATTTTTCGTTTTCAGTTTTTGAATTTAAATAAGTTGATTTTAAATCGTCTTGTGAAAACAAATTCAAACTACAAAAGAATAGGGTAAAGAATAAAAAAGGTATTTTTATTCTGCTGTATATAAACTTTAAATTCATCAAGTAAATATACTATTTCGTTTCAATATATTTATTAGTCTTTTGTTTCAAAATTTACAGAAATGTCTAAGCTAATTTTTTGTTTAAATTCTTTTGTAGATGTTTGGCCGCAGTTTAGTTCAAATTTTTATTAAAAGAAATCAATTTCAAAAAGGAAATCTCTTTTCTTTCCTTACATTTGCTCAATGGCATCTTTGCTTACCGAAAACATACGCGTTGCACTTAATTCGATAAAATCGCAGGCTTTACGTACTGCTTTAACCATTGTTATTATTGCGTTTGGTATTATGGCCTTGGTAGCCATTCTTTCGTTAATTGATATTATAAAATCTTCTATTAACAGTAATTTCAGTAATCTCGGGGCAAATACCTTTACTATTCGTAACAGGGAAACAACAGTGAGGCTTGGAAAGGGAGGAAAGAAAGCCAAGCGTTATCGTATTATCAGTTATGAAGAAGCAATGAAGTTTAAGGAAGATTATAAATTTCCTTCAACAGTTTCTGTTTCTACCATGGCAAGTTTTAGCGCCAAACTTACTTATGGCTCAAAAAAATCAAATCCAAATATTCAAGTATTTGGAAGCGATGAAAATTATATTTCGGCTTCTGGTTATGAAATTGATAGAGGAAGGAATTTCTCTGTTCCAGAGGTATTGTCAGGAACGCCTTGTGTAATTATTGGACAAGAAATTAAAAATACGTTTTTTGGTGAAACAGAAAATCCAATTGGTAAATCAATTCGAATTGGAAGTAGCAAATACACTATTATTGCAGTACTTAAAACAAAAGGTTCAGGAATGGGATTTGGAGGCGATAAAATATGCGTGATCCCAATTCAAAATGCACGACAGTATTTTTCGATGCCGAATGCAACTTATACTATAAATGTATTGTGTAATAATGTGCAGCAAATGAGTGTTGCAATAGGAGAGGCAACAGGCTTGTTTAGGCAAATTAGGAAGGTTGATTTAGCAGATACTGATAATTTTGAAATCTCAAAATCGGATAGTTTAGCAAAAATGCTAAATGAAAAATTACACTTGTTTAATTTGGGAGCAACTGTGTTAGGCTTTATTATTTTGCTTGGTTCTGCAGTTGGATTAATGAATATTATGTTGGTATCCGTTACTGAGCGAACAAAGGAAATTGGAATTAGAAAAGCTTTAGGTGCAACAGAAAAAACAATTCGTAATCAGTTTTTAATGGAGTCGATTGTTATTTGTTTGTTGGGCGGACTCATAGGTATTTTATTCGGAATTATTATTGGAAATATTTTGGCATTAGGAGTTTTCGATATTGGATTCTACATGCCTTGGCACTGGATTATAGGTGGCGTAGCCATGTGTGTGTTTGTAGGAACCATTTCGGGAATCATTCCCGCGCGCCGTGCGGCAAAACTTGACCCTATTGAGAGTTTGAGGTATGAGTAATTTTGTTTTTTTTGTAAAGTTGAAATTCCTTGTCTAGTAAAAATAAGCCCTAACAATATCATTGTCAGGGCTTATTTGTTTTATTTTAAAACATCTTTAAATTGTAAAGCATTTTCTCTCGAAATTCTACCAAGATAAAGTGTACCAGTTGCTTTTAACTCTCCATTAAATTTACTTCCGTCCCACACGTCAAAAGCATGCTCTTCTTCAATTGTTATGCATGTATAATTATAAGTTCCTTTGTCATCGTTTGCTGGTGATTCATAAATACAAATAGCAAATATTCTTCTTTTTGTAATAAAATCATCATAAGTTCCATTTACAGTTTTCTTTTCTTTTATCATTTTCCAATCATTTGTTGGACTTACTTGTTTTAACATATCTGGCACACCAAAATAACAATAAATTATTTTATCGTTTCCAACCCTTGTTTGACAAAGTTCTTGCAACTTAGCTTGATTGCAAGGGGTTGTTTTGGTTGGAGCAGGTAGCTTTCTGCTAGCAGCTAACTCAGATTGTTTTTTATCTTCTTGCGCTTTGATGGCAGCATTTTTATCAGCTTCAGCTTTAATAAAGTTATTCAATGCGGTTTCTAATTTTTTATAGTTTTCGCATTTATCATCTTTTTGAATTTCTTTAATGTACTCCTTGTTAGTAGAATATACTTCGATTAAATTTAAATTTTTTAGTTCGCACTCCATACCTTGAAAATAAGCTCTCAAAAAAACCTCGTCTTGTATTTTAATTATTGTGTTGTGGAAATTAGTTTCCATAAATACAGCTTGATTCATTCCGGGCATTTCCACTTTTTTAAAAGTGGCATCTTGATCAGTTCCATACTTTGATGTTCCTTTTCTAAACACCGTATTTTCATCTACTACAGAAAAATTTTGAGTGACAAGCAATTCTTTAGCTTTTTCTTTATTTCCAATATTCTCAAAATAAAAGTAATATGATCCTTTTGGCACTGAAGCACTTTCCAACTTATCTTTCATTTTATTTAAGAAGTTTTGCGCTTTAATTGTTGATGTGCCAAGTAAAGTCCCTGCAAGCGCCAACAGTAGTGTTGTTTTTTTCATAATGATTGTTTTTTATTTATAATTGTTTGTATTAAATTTTTTGTAAAGATGTGGTGTTGTTTTTTGGTTGTCAAAACCAACTTGTGAAATGTAAATTTTAGCTTGTGAGGGGCGTTAAAATTAAAAGGACTGCCATTCTTAGGCAGTCCTTTTAAAATTTAGTTTAAAAATCAAATTTACGCTTTAATAAACTTTTTAGTAGTAGTAAAGTTTGATCCTTTAACTTGTAAAAAATAAATTCCTTGTTCTAGTTTTGACACATCAACTGACATTACTTTATCTGTAATGGATTTTTTCAAAATAACTTCACCTAATGAATTTAGAATTTGAATGCTAGGATTATTTATTTCAATTTCGATAGAAGATAAATCAATATTAATTAAATCATTAGATGGATTAGGATAAAGTTGCATAGTACCAGTAGTATTGGAAATATTGTTAATTCCAACAGTTTGTATTTCATTTCCAAAACGGATATCTTCAATTTGCGAACTCGATAATGCTTCATTAAATATCATTACGTTATCAATTGCACCAGTAAATTTTTTATTAGAGCCAGAAGCAGATCCACCACCAATTGATAAAAAGTGATTGGTTGCATTAACTACACTATAATTAACTGGTAAATTGTATAGTACAGAATTTCCTCCAGTTGAATACTCAATTGAATCGAGATAAACTTTTAATTCACCCTGCGTGCTATTAATGTTCATGTCATAAACCATCGCATAAAAATGCCATCCGTTATGGTTTGGAGTCGTTGTGGCACTATGCGAAGCGAAACCGTAACTTCCCGGCATAGGATTGCCATTGTGAATTCCTCCGTTGTAGTATGTGCTGGGTTGGTACCTTAAGTAAGCTGCATCGCCAATTTCAACAAAGGTTGGATAATTACTAGAAAAAGAAGTTGTTAAATTATTTACCCAACAAGTTATTGTGAGCTTTCCACCTGTTCCAGCTCTTAATGCTGGGTAAGTGTTTAGATCAAACTTTAATTCACCGTTTGATAATAGATATGCGCTATTTGTATTACCGCATTTATCAGTTGTTAGTGAACCTGTATGAAGTGATGGTAAAGCATCTGTAGTTGATTGATCATTGGCGTTTCCATTAAATGGTAAGTGAAGAACTAAATTTGGGTTACTATTTAAAATAGTATTAGTGCATGAAATAGGTCGTTCCGTATTAATAGTAGTACGTGCAACGCAACCATTAACATCTGTAACTTTAATATAGTAGGTTGAATCATACGCTAAATCCGAAATATTGATTGTATTACCTCCTAATATTGTAATGTGCATAGTATCGTTTAACGCATTGGATGAGAGTAATTCTACTTGCATTGGAGCCACTAGTCCATTTGTTGTTAAATCAATTGAGTAAGGATCGGTGCTGTTTTGCTCAGCGCTTGCTGTACCAGAACAACTAGAATAGTTGTAAAGTTGTAAAACTTCTGCGTCTGATAATGCTCTATCGTAACCGATAAAGTTTTCCATTTTTCCATTAAAATATTCATTACCGGTAGTAATTCCAATTCTGAAAGGATCCGCAGCATACCAATTTGGATTTACAGTTACTGCCTGAGTTGATGCGGTTGTATTAATTCCATCAACATAAATTTTGCGTGTTTGTGTTGCGCTGTTGTAAGATACAGTAAGGTGATGCCAAGCATTTATAAATGATGATGAGTGGTTATATTGAAAATCATTTGCCCACCAATAATTTGTTATTTGATTTCCATTAGTAATCTTTACGCTGTTACTTTGATTGGCATAACTTAGTCCTTGTCCAAATATTCCACAAGATTGGCTTAATTGAACCATTGTAGAAAATGTATAATCACTGCTGCTTGAGTTGCTAGGTTGATTATAAATGCCCGCTGAATAGCTAAGAAAAGTACTTCCATATAATTGAATTGCGCTTCCAGCACCTGATACTCCCATTACACTTGTTGGAGCACTTCCATTAACTATTGGTACGGGGTTGTGTCCTGTAAGGTCATGTAAAATACCTTGAGGGTCATTAGCGTCGAATTCTAAATGAAGAATTTTCCCAGCACTTGGTACTTGTGCTTGAATACTTGTAAAGATTGCCAATATAAAGGCTAAAGAAGTAAAACTTTTTTTCATATTATGAGTGTTAAATTAATTTGTTGCAAATAAATGCATAAGTAAATACCTAGTCAAAACAAACTTGTGAAAGTGAATATTAACCTTGTGAATAGTATAAAAAAAAGAGAGATTGTAGAAAGTACAAATCATGTATTCGGCTTTCTAAACAATCTCTTTTTATAAATGGGAAATCTACTAAAAACCCATTTGCGTTTAATAATTACTGGACTTGCCAATAATTATAGTGATTTGTTCAATTATTGGTTGTAAACGAATTTTTTTTCAAACTCATCTCTTTTATTACGTGAAATTTGTATGGGTTCATCAATCGACTTTATATAAACACTTAATTTAGATCTAATAAATCGTTCAATAAATTTTGTGTTGATGATAAAAGAACGATGTGTTTTGTAAAAGTTTGGTGTTTTTAATTGCGATTCAATTTCTTTTAACGATTCAGTACAAACAATTATTTTATTCATTATGAGATGTATTTTGCAATAAATGTTATTGGCTTCAATATAAAGTATTTCATTTGTATTTAAGAATACTATTTCTCTCCCCACTTTTATTTTGATAATCGTATTTTCCGAATTCATAAATGCAAACCACTTCAAAAATGTAACAAATTCAAAAATTGATTTGTGAATCGTTGAATTAATCTTGTGAAATGAGTGTGACATAAGTTTGTCGGTAGTTTTTTTATGGGATTTTTGCTTAATTTTAGCACTCTATGTTTAGTGTTAGATTTATAATTGTTTTTGTTTTTGCACTCTTTTTATCAAATTGTGTATGGACACAAAATCCATTTTATAAAGCACTAAATGTATCTAAAGGATTTCCTTGTAATATGGTTTACGATGTTTACCAGAGCAAGAGTGGTTTAATTTGGTTTGCAACAGATATAGGCCTGTATAATTTTGACGGATTTGATGTAACAAAAATTGAAAGTAATGCTTCTTCAAAAGCTGTAACTAATATTTTGGAGGATAGAGAAGGTAATATTTGGTGTCAAAGTTTTAGGGGCAATTTTTATTATACAAATGGTGATAGTTTAGTTTTAGAACCTTTAATTTCCGGAAAAGGCTCTTTTATTGCTGCACAAATGCTAAATGGTCAAGTTTTAGCAACAGTAATTAAAAATGGAGTTAATTTATTTGATGTGAAATCTAAAAGATTGAAGTCAATTGATATTCCAAATTTAGATATTGTAGCTTCCACATTAAATTATAAAGATACTTACATTTTAAATTCGCCTTCAAATGCTAAACAATATGAAGTAAAAGCAAATGGAAGTATTGTAGTTAATTACAAAAAGACAAATACACGATTCTATCATTCGGCTTTTTTTAATAATCAACTAAATTCGATTAGTAAGGAATATCCATTTATTGTAAGTGGTTTACAGGGTTTCACAAAAGAAATAATTATTAAAACTAACAAAGAAATTTATATCAATAATATAAGAGCAATTAGTAATAATCGTTTGGCTATTTGCACCACAGGAGGGTTATATTTATTAGATGAAAATTATAAAGTAATAAATAGAGTTGGTTTTTATACCGATGTCAATATTTCTAATATTTGTGAAGATAGTGAAGGTAATTTTTGGCTCTCTACCATAGATAATGGTATTTTAGTCACTAATCAGTTTGGAATTATAATTAGTCATAACGATTATATTTTCGAAACAATTAGTAATTATAAGAATATACTTTATTTGGGTACATTGGATAATAGTATTTTTCGTCTTAATTTGGAAACTAGATTGTTGGATACTATTTATTTCACATCACCGAAACACAAAATTTCTAATTTTCTGTATAACCCTAAAAAGGATGAACTTGTTTTCTCAAATTTTACATTCAATGTATTAAAGAAAAACAAAGAAATTATTTCTATCCCGCTTCATGTTAATTCAGTTGATACAATTGATAGCGAACATTATTTAATTGCCCATCGAGAGGGACTTTGTATCTATCCGAATGACAATAGCGAACTGATTAATAAGTGGAAGGCCAAGGCAATTTATAGTAAGGATAAAAGTGTTTTAACCATTGCAAGTGGACAGGCTTTTTTCACTACTAAGTGCATTGATGGGAAAGTTTACACCTCTACCAATAATGAGTTATTAGAATTTAGTGAAAATGGAATGAAGAGATTAATTTATCAAAATAAAAAATTGGAGATTAATAATTTAGGTGTAATAAATAATGAATTAGTTGTTATTACCTATAATTTAGGTGTATTGAAGTATACTACTAATCATTTAGTGCCATTTTTTACAGGGGCAAATGGAATGAGTAAATCAGATTTATACCTAGGTAAAACCTATGAAAACAATCTATTTCTGTTGTTGTATGATGGATATCAAAAATATGATCCTGTAAGTAAGGAGATTTCCTTGGTGAATATGTCTGATGGTGTTGAATCCGATCTAATTGATTTCGTTGTTTATAATGATACAACCTATGCCACTAATTTTGAAGGTATATTAACTTTTAAATTGGATGGAACGCTTGCAAGTAAATCTAGACCTAGGTTGCTTTTGTCTGCTTTATTTGTGAATAATATAAAGAAAACTAATCTTTCAAATATAGAGTGTAACTACTATGAGAATAACATAAAAATTAATTATTCATTAATAGATTATAGAGGAGTTAAATACACAAAGGTGTTTTATGAATTAAATAATGGAGGCTGGGTTGAAACTAAATCAAAAAACAAGGAATTGTTGTTTACAGCACTTGAACCAAATTTGTATACACTAAAACTGAAGGCAATCAACTATAGGGGATTAGAGAGTGAAGTGCTAACTATACGATTCTTAATTGCTCCTCCCTTTTATAAAACATGGTGGTTTATAACAATACTAGGTGTTGTAATTGTTGGAGTTGTTGTTTTGTTGTTTTATGCCAGAATTAAAAAAATACAGAAAGAACAATTAGCAGTTTTAGAGAAACAAAAAATGCTTCATGAACTCGACTTGTCAACTATTAAATCTTTGCGTGCTCAAATGAACCCTCATTTTTTATATAATGCACTAAATGCAATTCAAAGTTTTATTTATACTGGAGATAAGCAAACAGCTATTGCATCGCTTGGGAAGTTTAGTGATCTTAGTCGTGCTGTTTTGGATAGCAGCAGAAATGCAGAGATTAGTTTGTTTGATGAGATTTCTTTATTAAAAAATTATTTGGAACTTGAGGTAATGCGACTGCCCAAAATTAAATACAATATGATTGTAGATGAGAATATAAATTTGCACGATACTTATATTCCTACCATGATTATTCAACCTTTAATTGAGAATGCTATTTATCATGGTTTATCTAACAAACAAGGCGAAGGATTTTTGCTGATTGATTTTAAGCTTGTGGCTAGTAAATTAGTTATTGTAATTCATGATAATGGAATTGGTAGAGAGGCTGCAGCTAAATTGCGATTAAGAGCATTGAAAAAATCAGCTTCTTTTAGTACAGGGGCAAATATTAATCGAATTGATTTAATAAATGCGAGTAAAGAAAATAAGATTAAACAAACAATAACAGATTTATACAATCCGGAGGCTTCTCCAATTGGAACTAAAGTGGAATTAATTATACCAATTAATGATTATGATTAAATGTATTATTATAGAGGATGAACCTCAGGCTGTGGCTTTACTGAAAACAATTGTGAGCGAAAAATTCCCAAATGTTGAAATTTTAGCCGAATTTGATAAAGTAAGTACTGCTGCTGACTTTGTAAAAAGAAATAAAATTGATTTTGCGTTTTTGGATGTCCAACTAAATGGTGAACTAGGTTTGGACATTATCAATTACTTAACAAAAGAGGAGTTGAGTTTTGAAATTATTTTCACCACTGCTTATGGCAGTTTTGCTGTGGAAGCATTTTCTTTATGCGCAATTGATTTTGTATTAAAACCAATAAATGAGGATAGATTAACAGAGGCGGTTAATCGAGTTCTAAAAAAACATTCTGTTTCTTTAGAACAACTAAAAATATTGCAAGCAGTTTCAACTACAGATAAAATTGAGAAAATTGTATTGTCGATGTCGGAAAAAAAGATAATTGTTCAAGTTTCGGATATATTGTATTTGAAGGCTGATAATGTTTACACCGAATTTTATCTTACAAACGGAATAAAGCATGTTGTATCCAAGCCAATAAAGGAGTATGAGCTTTTAATTAATGATAAAAATTTTTATCGCCCCCACCGATCATATATCATTAATTTGAAAATGGTTAAATCACTTTTAACTTCTACCAACGAAATAGAAATGGGGAATGGTGCACGTGTAAATTTATCAAGAGATAAAAAGAAAGAATTTGAACAATTATTGAGTTCTATTTTGTGAGTTTAATTAGTCACTTTGTTTAGCTAGTTATTTCGTGTTTTTCTATTTATTATAACTAAAGCCACTCCCAAATTAAACAACCAACCCGCCCACGAAACTATCCTATACATGTCCATTGGCGGAAGCTCCATGGTGTTGGATAATACCCATTTAAACAAACGTAAGCTAATTGCAGACAGCGTTAAAGCATAACTTAATATCATGAAGTTTTTGTGTTCTAAAAAACTTTTTTTACGAATAGAGGTATATGCCTTTAATGTAAACCAAAACCAAAGTATTGCTAACAAACAAAATGATATTTGCGAAAAAATTCCTCCATTACCATAATAACCCATAATTAATCCCGACGGCGCAGCAAAGAAAAGTACAAGCAATACATAAGCTTTTCCCAATGTGCGATGCAGCGGGGCAAATTTGTTTCGGATGTAAACGGAGAATTGCGTAATCCCAAAAATTAAAACAAAAATACTGGTGTACACATGCGTAAAAAAAGCAATTTGATAATGAGTTAATTTTATTTCCTCTTCCTTCACCCCCAAAAATGCCGCACCAAAATCAATTGGAACATATTGAAGTGTTATAAGAATCATTAGGTAGCTGAAGTACAATAATGATGCAAGTAGAAAAAAATTAACTATGTGTTTACCAAACAACATTTTGATGAATTAAAAATTATTAATTAATAATTATAAATTTTTAATTATCAACCGCGTCCAAACCTATCATAATACTCTTTTGCGTTTTTCTCATACCTCAGCAAAAGCTCTATGTTTTGTTTTTCAATATCAGTAAGTTCGTTAATAATTTCGTTATGTACAGGAATGTACCACTCTTGTGCATCAAAGAAAACACGCAATGGTCGGTTTTTAAATGAGTAACCATGTCTTGCATAAATGGTGTTACGAATAATTAGTAAATCGCCTTTTTTCAAATTCTCAACATCTTTCTTTTTTAGTAAAGTGTTAGATGCATTTACTTCGTAAATCAATTGCGTAGCTGTGGCGTATTCTTTTAAAAACTCACCGTAGTATTCAATCATTTCTTTGTCTTTAAGCTTGGTTGTTTTTACATTTTCCCAATCGCCAAAGGGTTGGCCATAGTCTAGTTTTTGATCAAGGTTATATGTAAATACCGATTTTTTAAGTTTATATTCTCTTTCTTGAATATCAATTTTTTTATAAGCTTTCCACGTTCCTTCTAGTTTAGAATCATCTTTTTTAATAGTGAAACTAAATTTTCCATCGTATTTATCATCTCCAGGTTCGCTTAATTCAAATGCAAAACTTGTTTCATCCTCTTTAATTGTTCCTTCAAAAGGACGGTTATTACCTGCAACTACACTATGTCCTTTTACTTTTCCATCAGCAATTTGGTCTATGGAAATGTTTATTTTGTTTTCTCTATTCCAATACAAACCTTCATCAGCATATATATCTTTTTTGTAACTGCCTTCCGTGTTTTTCTTCTTAAAATATCCCACCCAAAAACCAATTAAATCGGGTTGGTCTTGCACAAGCATAACAGTGTTGGTGCCAACAGGATTTACTTTTGCATTTACAACAGTTGTGGTGTCGGCAGCAGGTAAAATACTATCCACTTTTGTTACTATTGAGTCAATTTCATTAACCACTTTGTTTTCTTCGTTTTTAATTGCCTCGTTACAAGAGCTTAGTAAAGCAATTAGAATTGTTGTGTAAATCCAAATTTGTTTCATATTGTTTTTTGTTCGTAATTGGTTTAAACTAATACTCCGCAAAGTGATTACGATGCGGAGTAGCTTGTGTTAGTATAAATTTGATTATTCAGTTACAATTATTTTTTTTGTGCTACTGCTATTGTTTGTCGTAAAAAATAAACTCCGTTTTTAATTTTCATTTTATCTAAATTTAATTGAAACTCTTGCTCACCTTTTGCTAAGCCTTTTAATTCATGAGTATATAAAGTAATTCCTTGCGCGTTGTATAATTCAATTTTGGCAGATTCACTAATTACTGTAAAACGAATTTGTACATTTTGGTTTGCTGGATTGGGAAATACATTCATATTGTTTTCGATTTCATAAAAACGTGGTAAACCAACTGCAACAAAAAGAGGATAAACTGAATTAGAATCAGCATAATAATCTAAACCTGTTATTGTTTCTGCTCCACTTGCAATGGTTAAGTGATACGATGAATCCATTGGTAAACCTGGGATATCAACGTAAATGGTATAAGTATCTGCTGGGATATCTGTAAATTCATAATAACCTGTTGTATCCGACATTGTTCTTGCTTGTATTCCACCACCAGGATTCCTGCCGAGTTTAACATCGATTCCTTTTAGTGGACCGCCAGGAACCATAATCTGATTATGTTGATTACCAATACGTAAACCAAACCCTGGATCTTCTATTATGTTTCCTGAAATAAAACCACTACCTGCATTTACGGGCATTTCTATCATGGTAATATCAGCGGTAAAGTCTGTAAGACAGCCATGGTTAATTACCACAGCAGAGTCCCACTGAAATTCATCACCATAGTATGTCGGAACTACTAAAGGAAAACTTCCGGTATCTGCTACTACTTTTAATAAATAACTTCCAAAGTTAACCATACTAAAGTTGTATGTGTTAGAACTTAATGTAGTTGTTTGTATAGTATCAAAAGCTAATTGTAAAGCATCGTATTTAAGTAAGTAAGCTTCAGCTGAAATAATTCCAAAAGTACTACTTACTGTCCCAGTAATGTCTCTGTTCGGGTTTACTGTAACTGTTGTGTTGGCTGTATTTATACAGTTTGCTGCACTAGCCCCAGTAATGGTATAAGTAGTAGTAACAGCAGGTGATACAGAAATACTCGAGCCTAAGGTACCGCCAGGAGACCAGGTATAGGTTGCAGCACCAACTGCGGTTAAAGTAACGTTTTCTCCAATACAAATTGCTGCAGGATTTGATGTAATTGTTGGCAATGGATTTACCGTGACAAAAGAAGTTGCAGTATTTGAGCATCCTGTTGCTGAAACACCCGTAACTGTGTACGTGGTAGAAATACTAGGAGAAACAGAATTAGCTGGACTATTACTTCCACCTGGACTCCAAGTATAAGACATTCCACAACCAGCAGTAATGAAAACGCTACTTCCAAGGCATACATTTGCAGTAGGTGAAGCTGTTACAGTTGGTAAGGGATTTACTGTAACAACACTCGTTCCGTTTCCACTACAACCACCATTTGTTCCTGTAACTGTATAAGTAATTGTTGAAGAAGGAGTTGCTGTAACGTTTGCACCTACTGATGAACTTAATCCTGTACCTGGTGACCAATTAAAAAGGGTTGCGCCAGCTGCATTTAAGGCAACAGATTGCCCAGCACAAATAGCAGCTGAATTAACAGTAACAGTTGGAGTTGGACTCACCGAAACATTATGTGTAATTGCATTAGAACATGAAAATGAATTCGTAACTGTTAATGTATAAGTTGTTGTTCCTCCTGGTGTTGGAATTATAGAAGTTGAAGTAAATGAACCAGGATTCCATAAGTAACTTGTAATTGGTCCGCCACTAATTAGGTTAGAAACTAAACTAACCCCTTGCCCCGAACAAATATTATTAAGTCCTGAAATGGTTACAACTGGAGTAGGGTTAACGCTTATAGTAACAGGAGCTCTTGTAAGAGATGTACAGCCACTTACAGCATCTTGTACATAATAGGTTGTTGTTACAGAAAGTGGAGGTGTATTATACATACCACCCGTAAAGAAGCTCGAACCACCAGTAGGAGCAGTAAACCAACTTAAAGTACCTAAACCATTTGCTGTAGGTAAGGCAGTACTTCCCTCACAAATTGTAGAACCATTAACAGTTGGTGCAGGTGGTGTATCGTTAGTAACAATTAATGTAAATGTTGCATTAGGAGCCGTAGTAACTGCTGTAATTGTATAAGTAGCTGCGGGGTCATTGAATGTAATATCAGTTGCTTGTATACTTGGTGTTGCAATGGTTGCAGAGCCACCCGCTACCGACCAAGCGTAGGTGGTTGAAAATGCAGTTACGTAATTATAAGTTGTGCCTTGGCAAATATTTATTGGCCCGTTAACTTGTGCGTTAATTTTGATTATTGTGCCAAAAATAAATAGGAGGCTGAAAAGTAAAAGTGATTTCATGAAATGAGTTTAAAATAGATAAACAAATATAACCTAATTTTTTAATCTTGATTAGTATGCTATTTGTGTTTTATGTACGGATTAGAGAGGTTTATTTCATTTTCAATTCTTCCCATTGCTTAGTTTCTCCATTTGTTTTACCTTCTTTATGCAAGCCTCGTTATTTGGGCTTTTTGCTAAAGCATCGCTATAATTTTTTAATGCGAGCTCAAACTTACTTTGTTTTTCTTGAGCATAAGCTAGCCAATAATAAGTTTGGTAAGAAGTAGGATATAAATCTATAATAGACTTAAAAATATTTTCCGCGGCTTGGTATTCAGCCTTCATCATGTGTTTGTAACCGAGCTCTCTTAACCAGGTTTCAAATCCGGTATAAGCTTGGTTTATATCTCTAATTCTTGGTTTAAGAGAGTCGGTAATTTGTAGCATTAATGCTGCATCGGATGCTACTACATTATCTCTAAAACGGAAAGCATGACTTATTACTTCATCCACGTTTTTCTTTTTTGTATAAAAAGCAAGAGATTTATTTTTATCTCTTTCGTAAATTAAGGCTTGTCCGTAATGTGCAGCTTTAAAATTGGGCGCACGCATTTTGGTTAAGTACCAACCATGTTTTTCAAAACGAGCAAGCTCAAAATCTAAGGTGTGCAATACGTGCGGACCATAATCGGGGCAAGTTTGAGTATCACCTGGAAAAGAATAACCTTCAAGTAAAATAAACTTTCCATCTTGTTTTATTTTTTTGCCAATGTCATCAATCATCTCTTCCTGCTTATCAAAATCGTGGAGTGAATTAATAATGAAGGCCTCATCATACGTATTATCTTTTAGATGAGTACTTGTTAAATTGCCAATAACAATTTCAAATGTATTAGTTTGAGGCTTGCCACTGTATTTTGTGTATTTACGTATTAATTTATTTAAGCTAATTCTATTTAATGCAGTTTCGTTAATATCCTGAGCAGTAAAATTTACGCTGTCATATAGCATACTCATTACACCAAAGTTAATTCCATTACCTGCGCCAATTTCAACAACCTTATCACCTTTTTTAATGTCTAGAAAATTGTTGATTTGAGTTTTATTCTCAAACAACCATAGAAAAAAATTAAGGTCTTCGCCATCGCAATTAAACTCAGTTTTAGAAAACTGCCCAAAATAATCTTGCGCACTAATGTTAGTGGTGTTTAGGAAAAAGCAGAGGGTTATAAGGCGGAGGATGGGTTTCATAGATTGTTTTTACAGTGAACGCCAATTTAACTAGAATTATTTTAGTTTGGAAGAAATTAATATTTTTTTTAAAGGCAAATTGAACCTTATTGTTAAATAACCCAAACCCACACAAACAAACAATTTTATCCTTAAATTCGTTGCTCATTATAATGTATGAGTAACATTTTGTCCATTCGTAATATTGTTAAGCAATATGGCAAGCATACTGCCCTCAACAATGTTTCTATAGAAATTCCCGAGCAAAGTATATTTGGCTTGTTAGGTCCTAATGGCGCGGGTAAAACATCTTTAATCCGCATCATCAACCAAATTACTGGCCCCGATTCGGGCGAGGTATATTTTAAAGGTGAGAAGCTAAAGCCCGAGCACACCGCACTTATTGGTTACTTGCCCGAAGAACGTGGTTTGTACCGTAAAATGAAGGTGGGCGAGCAATGCATTTATTTAGCACGCCTCAAAGGTTTAAAAAAGAAAGATGCAGAAACCAAACTAAAAGCTTGGTTCGAGAAATTTGAAATGGGCGGCTGGTGGAACAAAAAAATTGAAGAACTAAGTAAAGGTATGCAGCAAAAAGTACAGTTCATCGTTACTATTTTGCATGAGCCAGAGCTTCTGATATTAGATGAACCGTTTAGTGGTTTCGATCCTATTAATGCCAACCTTATTAAAAACGAAATTTTAGAGCTTCGCAAAAAGGGAGCAACTATTATTTTTTCTACTCACAACATGGGTTCGGTGGAGGAATTGTGCGATAATATTGCATTAATACACAGAGCAGAAAAAGTATTGGATGGCTCAGTAAAAGAAATTCGTAAACGTTTTAGAACAAACACGTATACCGTTAACTTTAACGGAACGATGATGGGCTTTACCAATGCCATGTGGGCAGGCGCAAAGCTAATCGACCATAAAAGTGAAGATGCAAATACACATTTTGCAAAAGTTCAATTGTTGGCAGATAACAAGCCAAACGACTTGCTGCAAGCGGTATTGCCAATTGCGCAAATAACTGCATTTAATGAAGTTATTCCATCAATGAACGATATATTTATTCAATCAGTTCAAAAAGAAGGAATCACTGTTTTAGGAACTCAAAGTAATTATACCGAATAAGTTTATGGGAAAGATAGGTATCATAATTTGGCGCGAATACATTACGCGCGTAAGAAACAAAACGTTCATCATCATGTCTATACTTGGGCCTGTATTAATTACAGCCTTTACAGTATTAATGGTGTGGCTTCCAAATTCGGACAAAACCGAACAAAAAATTATGATTGTAGATGAGTCGCAAGCCATCAACATCAGCAAATTACCCGATAATGATTTGGTGAAGTTTTATTATCCGCAAATTAGTTTAGAAGAAGCAAAAAAGAGTTTTTACAAGGCTGATTACACGGGCATCTTATACATTGGTCGAGATTTAGAAAAAGATATTCGTCCAATTTTATATTGTAAAAAACACCAAGCTTCTCAACCGAAAATTACATTAAAACACAATTAGAGAAAAAGTTTTTCGAGTGGAATTTATCTGCCAATAACATCAATCCAATGGTATTAAAAAGTGCGCGTAAAAAAGTAGAGATACTTGCAACTAAATTGGGTGAAGATGGTAAGGAAGTACAAACACGCAATGAAAACGCTGCTATTTTTGGTTTTGCGTGTGGTATATTAATTTTCTTTTTTGTAATGGTGTATGGCATGCAAGTGATGCGTAGTGTGATGGAAGAAAAAACAAATCGCATTGTAGAAGTAATTATTTCATCAGTAAAACCTTTCCAATTAATGATGGGGAAAATTATTGGTGTTGCTTGTGTGGGTATTACACAATTTTTAATTTGGGTATTGCTTTCAACTGTGCTTACCACTGTTTCATCAGCTGTAGTATTAAAGCCAGTGGTTGATGATGTTCAAAAGATGCAAGACCAAAACGAAGAGGTTTACAAACAAGGTAGCAATGCAAAGTTTGAAGAAATGCAAGCGCCAACAAGTAAACTAAAAGCAATGAGTGTGGTTACTGATTTCTATTCTTTAAACATTACCCAAATCATTTTATGTTTCTTTGTTTATTTCCTTGGTGGATATTTATTGTATAGCTCTTTATTTGCGGCTATAGGCTCGGCAGTAGATGCAGAAGCCGATACGCAACAATTTTTACTTCCGGTAATGATGCCATTGATGGCGGGTTATATGATGTCAATAGGTATAGCACAAGACCCCGAAAGTAATGTCGCATTCTGGGGAAGTATGATTCCATTTACCTCACCCATTGTAATGATGGTACGTTTGCCTTTTGGGGTGCCAGCTTGGCAAATTGGAATTTCAATGGTAATGTTGGTATTAGGTTTTATGTTCACTACTTGGTTTGCAGGAAAAATTTATAGAACAGGAATTTTAATGTACGGGAAGAAGATTACGTGGAGAGAGCTTGGGAAATGGTTAACATACCGAAATTAAAGAGTCGTTAGTTATTTAGTCGCTAGTCATTAGTCAAATCATACAAACGACTAGCGACTAAGGACTAGCCAACTAACGACTAAAAAATAATTTAGCAATTGGAAGAACGCATATCAATAAAACCGAAAAGCCTAATAGTACTCCTGCTGTTATTGCTTTCTCGTGCTTCCTTTTCTCAAGCTTATAAAGATCATTTTTTTCAAACAACATTTTCGATGGGACCGGTTTTCTCTTTATATAAAGGGAATTCCAATCACATGTCGAGTCCCAAACCAAAGGCAGCTTTTAATGCGAATGCAAAATTTTATTTTCGATTTAATAAAGTGGCATTTTTGTTTGTGGGTGTAAATTACTTAACGCATGGCAATAGTTTTAATTCCTATTATTTTCCTGATAGTACTTTACGATTATATGATAAAGAATTTTTGTACAATTACAGCAGTCGTTACCAGGATGTTTCTTTTCCTTTGGGTATACACATAAAATTTGCTGAAAACAAAGAAAGACATTATTGCATTTATGGAGAGTTAGGCTGGGCAATGAAACGCAGGTTTGCTTCAACTATGGATGTTGTATCGAATAAATATGGAAACTCTGTTTATTACGACGTTGCAGGAAATACTTTTAACTCACGATTTAAAAGTAAAAAAACAGGAAGTTCACTATTAATGACTTTCGGTTTTGATAAAAATTTCCATGATAAACACTCGGGTTTTTTTATTGAAGTAAACTTAGCTTATGGTATAAATAAGTTTAATTACGCTTATAATAAAAACTTCCCCGGTAGCCTTTACCAAAACGAGAAGTTTATTGCTCTAAATGCAGGAATAAGATTTTAGTTTCTAGATTTAATTTTCGTGATTTTTAAATAGAAAAGCTTGAATTCCAAGTGAAAACATGAATGGTTGATAAGCGAATTTAACACTATTTCCTGCGGGTATCGAAAGCCCTAATTGAGCGACAGCTTTCACGTATTTATAACCAACTTTACCAGTTAATGCTGGTTCAATTAAATAGCCAGTAGTTGTATGTGAACCTTGATAAATATTCACCATAACCAAGCGAGTTGCCAAACTTCCATCAAATAGCTGCGTACTTGCTCCAATGGATGGCTGAATGAAAATTCGATATGAATTTGCATTAACGGTTTCATTCCATAAATCACTTATGTTTTTTGACTTTAAATTTCCACCGCCAAAGCCACCAAAAACTTCAAATCTTCCATTGTTCTCTAATTTTGTATAATAACCAGCTCCTAGCTCAACAAATTTGTGCATGTGTTTATAACCCGAAGCAGTATTAAGATTATAAGCAAAACTTCCATTCAACATCAAGCCAAAATGGTCGGTTGGGGCATAAGCGAATTGTTGATCAAAATTGGATGTGCCGGTATAAACAGCAGCTTGTATTTCTCCCTTATTGGTAAGCATAGGTGTGTTTATAACATTGGGAATGTAGGCGGGAGTGCAAGCATTTAAAGCAAAAGTTAATATACAAACAAACAATTTATTCTTTTGTTTTACTACTAATTTATTTTGTCTAAACAAAATTAAGTAAACTTTCATTTTATCACTTTAATGTTATCAGTTTTCATTTTATTGCAAATTTATTTTCTTTGATTCCATTTATTATGATGAGTCTCAATTATTTTGATGATTTATGTTGGTTTTGGAGGTAGATAAATGAATTTAATTTGGAAATGAGATTTTAACAACTTATCAAAATTGCCCTTTATTTAGGCTTTTTAACGAATTTGCTTGCTTACAAATCTTATATTCGTATTCTAAAAAAAAACAACAACAAAATGACTGATTCAACACCTAAGAAAAAGAAGAGTTTATTCCGCCGTATTTTAAAATGGACAGGTATTACTTTTTTAGTTTTAATTATTTTATTAATTGCCTTGCCGTTTATTTTCAAGGATAAAATAATTCAAACAATTAAGGATGAAGCAAACAAATCATTAAACGCTAAAGTTGATTTTGGTGAGTTTGATATTTCTTTAATTTCTTCTTTCCCCGATTTTCGTTTTAAAATAGATAACGTTAGTGTTATTGGAGTGGGTGAGTTTGAAAAAGATACATTGGCTTACATCAAACAAACGCGTTTAGATGTAAATTTAATGAGTGTTATTAAAGGCGATCAATATAAAATAAAGGAAATTATTTTAGATCAACCTTACTTGTATGGTAAAGTTCTTTCTACAGGAAAAGCTAACTGGGATATTGTAAAACCTGATACTGCTGCTGTTACACCAGAAGCTACCGATACTGCTGCAACTAAATTTGCATTGGCTTTAAATAAATTTGAAATTACCAATGCAACCCTTCGTTATGATGATGCTACTATGGGAATGATTACTCGTTTAGATAGCATGAACTTTGTAATGAATGGTGATTTTACGCAAGATATTTTCCAAATGGATATTAAATCCGACATCGCTAAAATGAACTTTAGTTATGAAGGTGTTCCTTACGCTAAAAACATGCGAGTAGGAATGAAGGTTGTGATGGATATGGATATGCCTAATTTTAAATTCACATTTAAAGAAAATGAATTTAACTTAAATGATTTAGGTTTAGGATTAGATGGTTGGTTAGCAATGCCAAAGGATGATATTGATATGGATGTGAAATTCTCTTGCAAACAAACTGAGTTTAAATCCTTGTTATCATTGGTCCCTGCTGTTTATGCAAAAGATTTTGCAAGCGTAAAAACAGCAGGTAAGTTAGCTTTAAATGGTTTTGCAAAAGGAACATACAACGATAAAGTAATGCCAGGTTTTGGTTTACATTTAGAAGTTGCTGATGCGATGTTTAAATATCCTTCATTACCAAAATCAGTAAACAATATTCAAATTAATTTAGATGTAAAAAACCCTGATGGTAATCCTGATGCAACTGTTATTGATTTAAATAAATTCCACATGGAAATGGCAGGCAATCCAATTGATATGGTAATGCACGTGAAAACGCCTGTTTCGGATGCATCTATCAATGGAATGTTAAATGGTAAAATTGTGTTAGCAAGCGTTAAAGAATTTGTTCCTTTAGAAAAAGGCGACGACTTAAACGGAACCATTACCATGAATGTGAAAATGGACGGACGTATGTCGATGATTGAAAAAGAGCAATACGACCAGTTTAAAGCAGAAGGTTTTGTAGAGATTAACGGAATGAATTACAAAACTGCAACGTTACCATATGAAGTATTAATTAATGCAATGCGTTTAAACTTTACTCCTAAATATGTTGAGTTAGCTAGCTTTGATACAAAGATGGGTAATACAGATATTAAAGCGAATGGTAAGATTGAAGACTTTATGCAATACATATTTAAGGATTCATTAATCAAAGGTAATTTCAATTTAACTTCTTCGTTAATTGATTTAAATCAATTAATGGGAAGTACATCAACGGATACAGCAGCTGCAACACCTGCTCCCGTTGATACAGCAGCAGTGGCTGTAATTGAAGTCCCTAAGAATATTGATTTCGTTTTAAATTCTACTATTGGTCGTATCCTTTACGATAAATTAGATATTGCAAAGGTTTCAGGTGGAATTATAGTTCGTAATGCACGTGTGAGCATGCAAGATTTAAAAATGGATTTATTAGATGGTAACATGGTGATGTCGGGTTACTATGATACTAAAAACACGAAGAAGCCAGCAATTAATTTCGATTTAAAGATTTCTAATTTCGATATTCAAAAGTCATTTGATGCATTTAATACTGTGCAAAAAATGGCTCCAATTAGTAAGTATGCTAAAGGTAAATTCTCAACTAATTTAAATGATTTAGTTGGAACACTAAACGATAAAATGGAGCCGGATATGAATACCTTAACAGGTAGCGGAAATTTAAAAACAAACGCTGTTGTTGTAGAAGGCTTCGAACCATTTGTGAAATTGGGCGATGCATTAAAAATTGAGAAACTAAAGAAAATGGAATTCAAAGATGTGAATCTACTTTATAAGTTTAAAGATGGTAGAGTAAATGTAGAGCCATTTAAAACTAAAGTAGGTGATGTAGCTGCTGAGATTTCTGGCAGTACAGGATTTGACCAAACTATCGATTACAAGTGGGATATGGAAATACCTACAAAGATGTTAGGTTCTCAAGCAAACACAGTAATGCAAGGATTAATGGGTAAGGCTAGTGCTGCAACGGGACAAAATGTAACTGTTCCTGATAAGATTAAAGCAACTGCATTAATTGGTGGTACTGCAACTAAACCTGTAATTAAAACAGGCATGAAGGATGCAATGAAAGATGTGAAGAACGAAGTGAAGGAACAAGTGAAAGAATTAATAGAAGAGAAAAAGCAAGAGGTAATTGAAGACGTAAAAGCAAAAGCAAGTGCTGAAGCAGATAAGATTTTAGCCGATGCTCAAAAGCAAGCTGATAATTTGAAGGCTGAAGCTGCAAAAACTGCTGAGCAAATTAGATCAGAAGGGAACAAGCAAGCGGATGAGCTAATGAACAAAGGCGGAAATCCAATTGAGAAAATGGCGAATAAAAAACTTGCTGAAAAATTAAGAAAAGAATCTGAAGCAAAAGCTCAAAAAGTAACGGATGAAGCAAATGTGAAAGCTGATAAAATTATGGCTGAAGCAAGAGAGAAAGCTGATAAACTGAAATAATAGGCAATATGAAAAGTGTATTAAAAGTATTGTCAATTGTATTGTTTGTTTCGATTGTCTCATGTAAAGGCAAAGAAAAAGTAGTAGAGAAAACTACTTTCGATTTTGTGCTTGTTGAAGCGGTAACGAATAAGCTAGCTGTAGTAAAACTCATTAAAGAAAAAACAGGCTTAGGTTTAAAAGAGTCGAAGGAGATAATGGACGACGCACCTAAAATTGTTAAGTCAGGTATTTCGAAGGAAGAAGCAGAAAAATTGAAGCAGGCGTTTGAGGCCGTTGGAGCTAAAGTGGAAATTAAATAAAGATAAATATAGAAAAACATGAAAATTAAATTTGTAATCTTAACATTAGCTGTTGTAGGCTTAACATTTTGTAAGAGTAAAAAAGGCTCAACAGAAACAGCTGCCGCAACACCAGTAGTAAAAGAAGAATTAGCAGCTGATTTAAAAACATCAGCAGAGGCGCGTTACCCAGGTGTAGCAAGTGCGGATATTTTGGAAGGTCAAAAATTGTACACAGGTAAATGTGGTAAGTGCCACGAATTATTTGCTGTTGATTACAAAACCGAAGAAAAATGGCCAAAGATTATGGATTGGATGGCTCCAAAAGCAAATATGGATGATGCTCAAAAGCAAAAAACATTAAAATATATTTTAGCTGCGAGAGATATTAAGGTTAAGAAATAATTGATTCAATATAATTAATAAAATGATGGCAGAGCAATTGCTCTGCCATTTACTTTTGTAGTACTTGTATAATATTAACAGGACAATTCTTCGCCGCCTTTAAATTTTCTTCCAACTCATGTTCATCCACCAACACACTATGAAAACCTTTTTTTTCGGTTGAGCCAACAAGCGTACATTTTCCATCTTGTCGGTTAATACGCCAACGGTAGTAAGCTGCTTCTACACAAGCATTGCAGCCAATACATTTATCGCGTTGTTGTATGATGCGTATCATTCTGAATCAACTAATTTATAGAGTTTATCAGATGCTCTTATTTTTTCTGCAAAAGGCATAGTAAAACTTTCACCTCTGTTAACTCGCTCTACGCTTTTTTCTCCTACGCGTAGTTCCGTTACTTTACCTTCTAGATAGCCAGTTGTAGGACCTGTTATCATTATGTTGTCTCCAACCGATAAGTATTGTGCTTCTAATGTGAATTGCCCTATTTGAGCTTTATCAAAATAGTGTTCGCCTTTAGCAACGTATATTTTTCGTTTAGTTGATTTAGAACCATTTTCATCATGCCATTCGCCCATTTTTTTACCAAGGTAATAGCCATCCCAAAAACCACGATTGAAAACGGTTTCGAGCTGTTTCATCCAAGCTTCTACTTTTTCTTGTGTGTAAGTTCCTTCATAATAACTATCAATGGCTTCACGGTAACATTTAGTTACGGTATGCACATAATCAGCAGCGCGACCTCTTCCTTCAATCTTTAATACAATTACTCCAGCATCTAAAATTTGATCAATAAAACCAATGGTGCATAAATCCTTTGCCGACATAATGTATTCATTATCGATTTCAAATTCGATTCCATCTTCTTTATCGGTAACAATATAATTTCTTCTGCAGTTTTGTATACACGCCCCGCGGTTAGCCGATGCAAAATGAGAATGCAAACTCAAATAACATTTACCCGAAACAGCCATGCACAAAGCACCATGAGCAAATATTTCTATTTCAATTAAATTGCCTTTCGGTCCTCTGATGTCTCGGCGTTTTATTTCTCTGGTAATTTCTGCAACTTGCATTAAGCTTAGCTCCCTTGCTAATACAACTACATCAGCATAGTTTGCATAAAACTCAATGGTATCAATATTCGAAATGTTTGCTTGGGTGGATACATGCAATTCCATTCCGATTTTTTTCGCGTAATTCATTACCGCATGGTCGGCCGCAATAATTGCTGTGATACCACTTTCCTTTGCTGTATTTACAATTGACTTCATGAGGTTAATGTCATGATCGTACAATACCGTATTAAGTGTGAGGTAGCTTTTTACATTATGTTCTTTGCAAATGTTTGCAATGTTTTTTAAGTCTTCTAAAGTAAAATTGTTTGCCGAGCGGGCACGCATGTTTAATTGCTCAACTCCAAAATAAACCGAGTTACAGCCTGCATGTATTGCCGCCATTAGTGCTTCGTAAGAGCCAGCTGGCGACATTAATTCAATGGAGTTTTTCACTTAAATTGTTTTTGCAAAAGTAGGTTTTGATAAAATAAAAAATCATGACTTAAGTCAGTTTTAATTAATTGGAATTAAAGCTATCGAGAAGTTTTGGAACTGAAGAATTAAGTAATTAAATTACCCATGCGGCGAAAAAGAGAGTTATTTACCGCAAATTTGCGGTGAATGTGCTTTTAATTTTTCGATTGGAATTGTTTATATTTGAATGAACAAGATGAGTCGATGTAAATAGGTTATTGTAAAACTTAAGATACCAAAAAAATGAACGCCAACTCCTATAGATGGACAAAATATAAAAATGGAATAAGTTCGGTTGCTGTCGTTTCTATTAATGTGGAAAGTTACTCGGTAGGTCCGAATACAATTATTGAAAATTACTCTGGACAAGGTTTTAATAGCCAAGGAGCAATTGAATCTGTTCCACCAATAGGATACGAGTCTTGGAAAATAGCAGCAAAGCATGGTTTAGAATATGCTTTCTCATTAACAAAAGACAATTGGAAAGTTACAATTAATAGTATTGAAGGTCGCTCAGTTACAGATACAACGCCTTCAGTTGTTGCTTACACAATTTTTCGCGCATTTTGCGATAAAATAAATCTAACTCTTTCTGAAGAAGTTATTTCAAAACTTGAGGAATTTGTTTTAAGCGCTTGGACAAATCCTTATAAAGAACTTATCCCAGATTTTTATACTCTGACCTTCTCTGAATAGTTTAGTGGTTTAGAAACGGCATAGTTAAAGCGCTTGTTACCGTATTATTAATCAATGACACTTAAAATAGTCAAACACTTCCTTACAATCATTACACTTATACAATGCTTTGCAAGCTGTTGAGCCAAATTTAGAAATCACGCTTGAGTTTTTTGATTTGCATTGTGGACATTGTATATGCTCTTCTACCGCAAATAGTTTAGAACAAGATGAATGTGTAGGCGGGGCAATTCCATATTCTCTCATTTTTTGTTTTGCCTCTTCGCTTAACCAATCCGTTGTCCATGCAGGAGTGTAGGTGAGATTTACTTTTACATTATCAATATGATGTTCGTGCAAACGCTCCTTAATTTGATCTTCAATCATTTTCATAGCGGGGCAAGCAGTGTAAGTAGGAGTAATGGTAACAACATAATTGTCATCCGCAAAATCTACTTTACGCAACATTCCCAAGTCTTTGATTGTGATTACAGGAATCTCAGGATCTGGAATATCCGAAATCAAATTGTAAACTTCAATTACCGATATGTGATTATCTGTTACCATGTTGCATCCGGATATGCTCTTTGTAAATATTGCATTTCAGAAAGTATATGTCCAAGGTTTTCAGTATGTACACCTTTTCTCCCTCCTGTTTGCATGTAGCCATCTTCAGGCATTGATAAAGTTGCTTCCGTTAATATAGTTTGAATTTGGTTGTACCATGCTGCTTTCAAAGGAACTAAATCAACTCCAATACCTTCTTTAATCAACAAATTTTCTACTTCATCCATTTCAAACAATTCACCCGTCCACATCCACAATTCATCAATTGCATGTTGCATTTTAGCATGACTCTTTTCTGTGCCATCGCCTAAACGAATAACCCATTCAGCAGCATGTTGTTGGTGATATTTTATTTCTTTAATAGCTTTACTTGCAATAGCAGCTAGGTTAGCGTCCTTGCTTTTTTCTAATTCGGAATAAAATAAAAACTCGAATGCAGAAACAAAAAACTGGCGTGCAATGGTAAATGCAAAATCACCATTAGGTTGCTCATTAAGCAAATGATTTTGGTATTCAATCTCTGGTCTTCTGTAAGCCAGGAAATCTGCATCTTTTCCCTTGCCTTCAATTTCAGCAGCAAACCCAAGCAATGCTTGCGCTCTTCCAATCAAATCTAATGATATATTGGTTAAAGCTAAATCTTCCTCTATAAATGGAGAGCGACTGCATAGTTCAGATAAACGGTGTCCTAAAATTAATGCATCATCTCCTAAACGTATGCTGTATTTGTATAGTGCTTCTTGCTTTGTCATGATTAATGTTTTTAGATGTTTTTTGCGCCTTCTGGCATAACGTAAAAGGTAGGGTGACGATAAATTTTATCATTTGATGGATCAAACAACATTTCATTATCATCGGGATTAGAAGCCGAAATATGTTTGCTTGGTACTACCCAATAACTTGTTCCTTCGCCTCTGCGAGTATAAGTATCGCGTGCGTTTTGCATTGCCATCTTAACATCGGATGCATGAACACTTCCTGCATGCACGTATGGTTGCCCCGATTTACTTTGAATAAATACTTCCCATACATCTAATTGTGAATCTTTATGTGTCATAATAATATTATTAAGCGGTTACTAATTCCTTTTGTAATTTTTTTGCTTTAAATGCTTCTGCTGCTTCGCGTACCCATTCACCTTCATTATGGTATTTAATGTGATGTGCCATACGTTGTTTGTTGCAAGGGCCATCACCTTTAATTACGCGTTTAAATTCATCCCAATTAATTGCGCCATGGTCGTAACATTGTTTTGCTTCGTTCCATTTTAAATCTGGATCGGGCATTTTTAAACCTATTACTTCAGCTTGTTGTACTGTTTTATCAATAAACTTTTGGCGTAATGTATCGTTTGATTCACGTTTAATTCTCCACTTAACAGCATCACCTGTGTGTGGCGAATCAATATCATGTGGACCAAACATCATTAAAGATGGCCACCACCAACGATTCATTGCATCTTGTGCCATTGCTTGTTGTTCTTTTGTGCCGCGCATCATAATTGCCATAATTTCATAACCTTGGCGTTGATGAAAGCTTTCTTCTTTACAAATACGCACCATTGCACGGCTATATGGTCCGTAAGAAGTGCGTTGCAAGGAAACTTGATTTACGATAGCTGCCCCGTCAACCAACCAACCAATAGCTCCAATGTCAGCCCAGTTTAAAGATGGGTAGTTAAAAATGTTTGAGTATTTTGCTTTGCCAGTATGTAAATTATCAATCATCTCTTCGCGAGAAATACCAAGTGTTTCGGCAGCACTGTATAAATACAACCCGTGTCCACCTTCATCCTGAATCTTTGCAAGTAGAATTTGTTTTGCACGTAAACTTGGTGCGCGGGTAATCCAATTGCCTTCGGGTTGCATACCAATTACCTCCGAGTGTGCATGTTGCGACATTTGTCGGATAAGGTGTTTTCTATAGCCTTCTGGCATATAATCACGTGGCTCAATGTATTCGCCATTATCAATTCTTTTTTGAAAATGTTCGTCTGAATGTTCGTTGTGCATAGGATTGAAATTTTTGTAAATATATTTATGGAAAGGAGTGGGGCAAATGATTTGTGTCAGTTTAAAGAAATGATAAAGGTCATTTCTCGATACGATTTTTGTTGGCTGTTATGTTTTGGGTTTCAATTTAAATTGAGGAGCCAGCAAAAATCACTCGAAATGACCAATCGGTGAGTTTTGGAATCGTACTATTGAAGGTAAGTCAATGTCATTTCGAGTGGCGTCCGCTTTAGCGGGCGTTGTATCGAGAAATGACGTAACGAAATGCTTTTATTTCCGTATTTTTACCACCTATTATGAATGAAACTAAACACCTATTAATCATCGGCATCGTTTGGCCCGAGCCTAAATCATCGGCAGCTGGGAGCAGAATGCTGCAATTAATTGAGGTATTTAAAAAGAATAATTGGAAAATTATTTTTGCTTCATCTGCCACAAGAACAGATTTTTGTTTCGACCCAAAGGAATTAGGAATAGAAACGCATTCAATTGAAATTAATAATTCCAGTTTCGATTCTTTCATAAAACAATTAAGTCCTGATTGTGTTTTATTCGACCGTTTTATTACTGAAGAACAATTTGGTTGGAGGGTAGCAGAAATTTGCCCCGCTGCCATGCGCATAATTGATACGGAAGATTTACATTGTTTGCGTGCAGCTAGACAACAAGCTTTTAAAGAGGGGAAAGAGTTTGAAGAAAGCTATTTAATAAACGATACAGCAAAAAGAGAAATCGCATCAATATTGAGAAGTGATTTATCATTAATTATTTCTATTGCTGAAATGGAATTGCTTCAATCATTTTTTAAAGTGGATAAAAGTCTTTTGCATTACATTCCTTTTTTGCTGGATAAAATGGATAGTAGGGCAAAATGGAAATCATTTGAGGAAAGAAATCATTTCATAAGCATTGGTAATTTTTTGCACGAGCCTAATTGGAATGCAGTTTTATATTTAAAAGAAAGTATTTGGCCTTTAATTCGCAAGCAATTGCCAAACGCTGAGATGCATGTTTACGGCGCATACCCATCACAAAAAGTGGAACAATTGCATAATGCAAAAGAAGGTTTTTTAATTAAGGGTAGGGCAGAGGATGCAAAAGAAGTAATGAGTAATGCAAAACTTTGTTTAGCGCCCTTACGTTTCGGTGCAGGCTTAAAAGGAAAATTAATTGAAGCCATGCAATGCGAAACGCCAAGTGTTACAACGGATATTGGAGCAGAAGGAATGCATGATAATTTACCTTGGAACGGGGCAATTAAAAACTCTCCAGAGGCTTTTGCAAAAGCTGCAGTTGAATTATATACAAACGAAACCATTTGGAAACAATCCCAACAAAACGGAATTCAAATCATCAATGAATGTTTCGATAAAAATTTATTCGAAGAACAATTTGTGAATAGAATAACCGAGTTACATGAGAATCTTACATCTCATCGCCAACAAAACTTCATAGGAGCAATGCTTATGCATCACACAGCCTCAAGTACCAAGTACATGTCGAAGTGGATAGAAGAGAAGAATAAATGAAACTATTTAGTTAGCACTTCTTGTCCCCTCCAAAGTATTTCTTAATCAAGCCAACTGGAGCAGAACCAAAACTAAGGAATTGTTCGTGGAATTTTTTCAAGTCAAATTTAGTTCCTAATTCTTTTTTCTGTTCGTTTCTAAATTCGTAGATTTCGGTAAAGCCTGTGAAGTATGAGCAAAGTTGAACCTGTGTTAATGTTGCTCTACGCCATTTTCCTTCTGCTTCCGATTTTTCTTGGAAAGCTTCGTTCATCAATAAATTTAATCCTTCTTCTTTCGTCATTCCTTTGTTTTGAACTGAGTAATCTAAGATGGTATTGCAAACAACACGCATGTGCCATTTGTTATACATCAACCACATTTCGTCTTCTTCCACTTGTCCGTTTAGTTCGGTGTTTTTTGCCCAGCCTTCTTCTAACATCATTAGCTCAGTGTAAACTGCCCAGCCTTCAACCATTGCCCCGTTACCAAAAATTGATTTGATAATACTTGGCGATTGATTGCTATAAACCAACTGCGCATAATGCCCTGGAATTGCTTCATGAATGTTTAATATTTGTAAAATGTACTTATTGTACTCGCGTAAAAAGCTTTCTGCACCTTCAGGTGTGTAAGCAGCTAATGAACCCACATTGTAAAAAGTATCACCTTCTTTGTCATACGGACCAGGAGCAGAAATAGAAGCACCTGCAACACCTGCCATCCACTCAGGTTCTTTACGAACCACTAAAGGTTTTTTAGGATCCATGTAAAGTAAGTTTTTATCCTTCACAAATTTGGTAAGGATAGGGATATGCCTTTCAATTTCTGACTGGAATTTTTCGCGGCTTACATGTGTTTTAGCAATTTCAGTAATCAATTCTTTTATCGCAATTTTATCATCAGCTGGATAAGACTTTGCTTTCATATATTTTGGCCAAAGCTTTTTGCTTCTTTCCGTCATTTCTTTCAATAACTCTTCTTTGCGTTTTAAAGCCTTTTCATACACTTCTTCAGCTGTAAAAGAGGATTGAATGTTATATTTAAATTTCTCTGCATACAATTCTTTGCCAATTCTAAAATCCTTAAATTCCTTTGTGTTTTTTAATGTGCTATCTAAGAATGAAACGTATCCTTTAATATGCCCCGTTGCAATGGATACATCTGCTAAGTATTTATCTAATTCATGTGCGCCAAATTTTCCTTTGTTAATACTATCGCTAAGTGTTCCGCTAAAGAAACCGATTGTTCCGTTTAATTGTTGAATGGCAAGCTCTGTGTGCTCTTTTGTTGGAGTTTTAATGTTTGTTTTTGCAGCGGTATAGTATTGCTCTAGCTTACTTAACTTTCTAATTACCGAACGAATTTTATTTTCGAGTGTTTCCTTTTTATTGTTCATTATTTCAGAAACACTGCCTCCAACATTGTAATCAGATGGATTCCATTCGTGAGCTTTTAGTTTGGTGATCGACCAGATGCTTGACTCTAAATTATTTTTAATTAATGCTCTATCAATATTATTGTTTCCGTTTAATAAACCTTCGTTGTATTGATTTAATGAATCAAGGTAAGCTTTACAAAAATTTAGCTCAGCAGTTCTCGAGGCTTCATTAGGAATAATTAAAACTGTGTCATAAGTATGGTTTCCTACCGAAGTTGCCCAGCCTGGATATATTTTCCAAAACTCATTTACAAAGCGCTCTTCAAATTGTTTAAATGCAGAATCTTTTCGTTCAGTATTTTGAGCTGTTTTATCTTCTGTTTTGCTATCGTTAGAGCATGAGCATAAATAAACTACGCTAAGTAAAAGGAGGATGCTTTTTTTCATTTTTCCGGCTGTTTAATTAAGCAAATGTATGTTTTTTGCTTAATATTGTATAATGGCAATCTCTATTAAATCATTTCTCATCGTTGAACTTCAAAAATTAAAGCCTCGTATACCTTAGTATGCTACGTTTTAATTTTCTCGTTCGCCTCGATTAATGAATTAATAGAAATTCCCGAAAAATATTAGATATGAAGAAATCCATTTTTTTTACCCTATTAAACCTATATGCGCTAGCGTTTATGGCACAATCACCTACAACAAAAAAAGTAGACCAAACAGACGAATATTTCGGTATAAAAGTGAGTGACCCTTATCGTTGGTTAGAAGACGATAGGAGTAAAGAAACTGCGGAGTGGGTAAAAATGCAAAATACCTACACACAATCATATTTAAGCAAGATTCCTTTTAAAGATCAAGTGAAAGCACGTTTAACTGAAATATGGAATTACGAAAAACAAACTGCCCCATACACAAAAGCAGGAAAGAAATTTTTTTATAAAAACGATGGCATACAAAATCAAAGTGTGTTATATGTTCAGGATGATGAAAAATCAAATCCACGTGTATTATTAGATCCGAATAAATTATCTACCGACGGAACAATTTCAATAACTTCTGATGGGATTTCTAAAACCGGAAAGTATTATGCTTACGCTTATGCAAAGGGGGTTCGGATTGGAATAATATTAGAATTATTGATATTAAAACACTACAGCCAGTTGATGATGAAATTGAATGGATAAAGTTTTCGGGTATTGAGTGGAATGGTGATGATGGATTTTATTATAGCAAATACGATAAGCCCGAAGCAGGAAAAGAACTAAGTGCTTCTAACGAAAATCAAAAGGTTGTTTATCACAAACTGGGAACAAAACAAAAGTATGACAATGTTGTTTTTGCTGACCCCACAAATCCTAAAAGAAGTTTTTATGCAGGCTTAAGTGATAATGAAGAGTTTTTAATTATTACAGGAACAGAGTCAACTACGGGTAATTCACTTTATTTAAAAAAGAGAATAGGAAAGGATACATCCTTAATTAAACTGATTGATAATTTTGATAACGAACATCAATTGATTGACATTATTGAGAACAGAGCAATTATTATAACTAACCATAAAGCTTCAAACAAAAGGGTTATGTCTGTTGATTTAACCAATCCCAATTTTGATAAGGCTGTTGAATTAATTCCGGAAAGCAAAGATTTATTGGAAAGTGTAGTTTACACAAGCAAACGTTTTATAATAAATTATTTGCACGATGTAACATCCAGAATGGAAGTTAGGGATGTAGAAGGAAAATTGCTTTATGATGTAAAACTACCAGATATTGGAAAAGTAAATGCAATTAATTTTGAAAAAAGTAATCCGTTTGGATATGTTGATTTCACAACATTTACAAGTCCCACTGCAATTTATTCACTTAATGTAAACAATGGAGAAATAAGTCTTGTATTTAAACCAAAAGTAAATTTTGATTCGGAAAAATATGAAACCAAACAAGTGTTTTATCCAAGTAAGGATGGTACACAAATTCCAATGTTTATTATTGCAAAAAAGGGAATTAAGTTAGATGGAACAAATCCTTGTTTCCTTTTTGGTTATGGTGGATTTAGTGCTTATTACGCACCAGAGTTTAGAATTGATAGATGTGTTTTTCTAGAACAAGGTGGAGTGTATGCAGTACCTGGTTTACGTGGTGGTGGAGAGTATGGAGAAGATTGGCACAAAGCAGGAACCATTTTAAATAAACAAAATGTGTTTGATGATTTTATTTCTGCAGCTGAATATTTATGCACTGAAAAATATACATCAAAAGAAAAATTAGCAATTCATGGTCGCTCTAACGGAGGTTTGTTAATTGGTGCAGTGATGACTCAGCGACCAGATTTATGTAAAGTTGCAATACCTACTGTTGGAGTGTTGGATATGTTGCGATATCATAAATTCACTATTGGATGGGCCTGGGCAACTGATTATGGTACAAGTGAAGATAAGGAGCAGTTTAATTATTTGTATAAGTACTCACCATTGCATAATATAAAAAAGACAGAATACCCTGCAACGCTTGTTTTAACAGGCGATCATGATGATAGAGTAGTGCCAGCACATTCGTTTAAGTTTGGCGCAACATTACAAGAGAACAATATTTCAAAAGAACCAATCATTATTCGTGTAGATACAAACGCGGGGCATGGTGCTGGAAAACCAACTTCTAAACAAATTGCAGAATACTCAGATATGTGGTCCTTTGTGTTTTATAATTTAGGAGTGAAACCGACTTATCCGAAGAAGTGAAGGGATTAAATATTGAAAAGGGAATATTGAATAATTTTGTGATTAATTGAAAAGGCAGTAAGATATGGCCAATTTTATGAACGACACACTTAACGACTTTAAAGTAACCGACAGGCAAACTTTCATTAAGTTTCTTGAATTATTACGAAAGGACTTTTTGGAAAATCCTGAAAGTTGGCAAAGCAAAACATTACCTGACTTTTTAGAAGCGTTAAATGCATACACAGAAGACATTCAAGGCTATTACGACAACATGAAACTAAATGTAAATGCTGACAAGCCGGACTGGTCGACATTTTCCGACATTTTTAAGGGAGCAAAAATTTACGAATAAGATGTGGGGCGACAAAGTATAATTCAAGCCTTTTTTAAGTTTTGTCCCAAAAAACTAATTCCTCCCAATCAAATCTCTAATAACAACCGAAGCACAAGTCAATCCAAACACTGCGGGTAAAAACGAAATGGTTCCGTAAGCTGATTTTTTAAAATTGCTACCATCAGTAAACATAACCGAATTTCTATCTGGAACTTCACTAGAGAATACGGCTTTAAAACCAGTTGTAATTTTATGCGCTCGTAGTTCCTTTCGAACTTGTTGCGCAAAAGGACATTGAAACGTTTTGCTAATATCAACCACTTTAAGCATGGTTGGGTCAACCTTTCCGCCAGCACCCATCGACGAAACAATTTTATGTTTGTGCTCTAAGGCAGTTTTAATTAAATAAATTTTTGGTGTTAAGCTATCAATTGCATCAACAACGTAATCAAAATTATTTTGCAATAACTCTACAACTTTATCAGGCGTTTTAAATTCTTTGTGAACGTGTAAAATGCAATTCGGATTAATTTGTTTTATTCTATCCGCCATTAACTCTGCTTTTGATTGCCCATGTGTGGTGTACAATGCTTGTAATTGGCGGTTACGATTACTTGGGTCAACCACGTCACCATCAACAATCGTCATTTCGCCAACTCCTGCGCGGGCAATGGCTTCTGCACAGTATGAACCAACACCACCTAAACCAACAACTAATACATGCGATTTTTTTAAAACCTCAACGGCATCAGCACCAATTAATAATTTGGTACGCTCCATCCATTTCTCGTCTTTTTCAATTAAGTCCATTTACAAACACTTTTTTGTAGTTGCTTATTATTTGTTCGGTTATAACTAATTCTGAAATCGAATTAATTACAATAGCTGCATCATAAATATTTTTGATGTTTATTTCTTTTGCATCTGTTTCTAAAAACACACGATCCAAAGGAAGCATTTTAATCAGTATCTCCGCATTACTTCCATCTTGAATTAAAGCTCTTCCAAATGAGAAATAACAATTTGTCATTTTAAGAAATGGGAAAGCTATTTCAATAGGGCTATTAAAGCCATGCATAATAAAATTGCCGGCAAACTTCTCCGCTTTCAAACATTTTAATAATTCTTGAAATCCTTTTACACAATGAATAACCAATGGCTTGTTAAACTCAATTGCCAATTTAATATGCTCACGTAAAACTTTTTCTTGCGTTGGCATATCAGGCCCTTGAACTTTATCAATACCACATTCTCCAACAGCCACACAATTAGCTTGCGAAACTAGCTCTCTTAATTTTGCTAATTGACCATCAAGGTTTTTCTCATCAACATGCCATGGATGAATTCCTGCCGAAAAATATTTCGAAAAAGTAGTATCCTTCCCTACAATATGATTAAAAACATGAAGTTCATTTTGAGCTTCAACTAAAGTATGTGTATGTATGTTTATGTATTTCATCTTTTTTATTGGTTAATCCTTTTTTGTCTTGAATCCTGTGTCTTGCTGTCTTGGCTCTATACTAAGGGATATTCATATATTTATGCGTTTGCAAGGAAACCTGCCATCTTGGATTTTCTTTTACAAACTCAACAATTAAAGGAACAATTTCATTTCGTTTACTCCACTCAGGTTGAAGATATAATTTGCAATCAGTACTTACTTTTGCAGCTTCTTCTTGTGCCCAAATAAAATCATGTTTATTAAAAACAATTATTTTTAGTTCGTGTGCTTTTTTATAAATAGGTTCTTTAGGAAGCATTGTTTTTTTTGGAGATAAACAAATCCAATCCCAATCCCCACTTAAATCATAAGCTCCAGAAGTTTCAACAAAGGTTTGAATTCCTTTTTGTTTAAGCTCAGAAGTAAGGTAATCTAACTTATATTGTAAAGGTTCGCCGCCTGTAACAACAACTGCTTTTCCTGGATATTGGTTTGCATTAGCAACAATAACATCGGTTGTAGTAAGCGGATGAATATTTGCATCCCAACTTTCTTTTACATCGCACCAATGACAGCCAACATCACAACCGCCAATACGAATAAAATAAGCAGCTTTACCTGTGTTTCCTCCTTCGCCTTGTATGGTATAAAACTCTTCCATTAAAGGAAGTAATTTCCCTTCATTTAATTGCGTTCGTTGTTCGCTATTTAAGCCAGATAACTTGTAATGCATAGAAGGGGCAAAGGTAAGCTTATTTTGTAGAATACTCAAGTATGATTAGTATCCGTATTTATCTTTCCAAAGGCTACGAAGGTAATTGCGTAATTCATTTTCTCTTGCGTTATTACCTGGATTATAAAACGCAGTTCCTTTTAATTCATCAGGAAGAAATTCTTGTTCAGAGAAATTGTTTTCGTATTGATGCGAGTATTGGTATTCTTTACCATAACCAATTTCTTTCATAAGCTTGGTTGGTGCATTGCGTAAATGCAGTGGTACAGATAAGTCGCCTGTTTGTCGCACTGCATCCTGCGCCGCACCAATTGCCATATATGAAGCATTACTTTTTGCAGATGATGCTAAGTAAGTAGCGCATTGCGAAAGAATAATCCTTCCTTCGGGAAAACCAATTAAATTAACAGCCTGGAAACAATTGTTCGCAATAACTAATGCAGTTGGATTAGCATTACCAATATCTTCACTTGCCAATATCACCATACGGCGTGCAATAAATAGCATATCTTCTCCACCTTCAATCATGCGAGCAAGCCAATATACAGCTCCGTTTGGATCCGAGCCTCTAATTGATTTTATAAAAGCTGAAATGATATTATAATGTTGCTCCCCACTTTTATCATACAACGAAAGGTTTTGTTGTATGGTGGATGTAACTAAATCATTTGTTATTACAATAGGTTCTTCTCTAACAAATGATACAACAAGTTCAAGCGCATTTAATAGTTTGCGTGCATCGCCTCCCGAAATACGAATGAGTGCTTCGGTTTCTTTTAAATCAATTTTTTTCTTTTTTAAATCAATGTCTTTTTCAATGGCATTATGCAAAACTTGTTCTAACTCAATTCGAGTAAGCCCATTTAAAATATAAACTTGGCAGCGTGACAAAAGGGCTGGAATAACTTCAAATGAAGGGTTTTCGGTAGTTGCACCAATTAAGGTGATAATTCCTTTTTCTACAGCACCTAAAAGAGAGTCTTGTTGCGATTTACTAAAGCGATGAATCTCATCAATAAAAACTACTGGTTTGCCCTTGCTAAACAAATCTTCTTCCTTAGCTTTTTCTATTACCTCACGCACATCTTTTACTCCTGAGTTAATTGCGCTTAGCATATAAAACGGGCGGCTTAATGTTTTAGAAATAATGTTGGCTAAAGATGTTTTACCAACACCTGGAGGGCCCCAAAACAAAAGAGAAGGAAGAATTCCTTTTTCAATAGCGTTTCTTAACACTCCATTTTTTCCAATCAGATGTTGTTGCCCCACATACTCATCTAGTGAGTTTGGGCGTAAACGTTCTGATAGCGGAATGTTGTTCATGGGAATTCAAAAGTAAGAATTATACTTTCAACTTGTTTTATAAATGATAAGGGAGTTCTAGATATTAGTTTTTTTAGGCGAGCGAAATTTTAAAACCGACTTCTCGGGAGGGTTTAATATTAACATTCTAGGTTTGACTAGAAATGTAAGTTTAAACGTAATTGAGCAGCAGGACCAAATACTGAAGTTAAACCATCAGTATCAAATGACCAGTTACCTGATTTTTGACCAATAACTTCGATTGAACCAGTTGATTGAGCAGTAGCAGATGAACTCATACCACGCATTTCATAAGTTGTTTTAGTAGCACCAGTTTTAGATAAACCTAAGCCCCAACCAAATTCTCCACCAATTGACATTTTAGGGAAAATGAAGTATTCAGCACCGATGAATCCACGTAAACCGAAAGTAGTTGTTCCACCACCTTTAGCAACTGTAACACGAGCATCACCTTGTTGTCCTTGAGAAACTGAAGCAGAAGTAACGTTGTTAGCACCTGCAAAAGCATCAGCAGCATCAACTGCAACACCTGGAGTTGTAGTTCCAGCAGCAACTAAAGCATTACCATAAGTGTATTTGTGAAGAAGTTCCAGAAACTCCGAATCCTAATTCACCACCGTAGAAACCTTGTAAACGAGTTTTACCACGACGCATTTCAATACCACCTGTTAAAGCGATGTTTCTTGAGCTCCATTTTGTCTCGTTCTCAACAACTTCAGCTTTTGAAGGGAATAAGAAGTTGGAGGTGCAGCTGGAGCAGCATATAATTTTGCTACCTCGTTGCTCTTTTGAACCACCAAATCCTAAACGGATACCTGCACGGTATGCAGTTTTCTCATCCTTAAACATTTTACCAATGATTGATTGGTTGTTTGTTAAGTAATTGAAAGATGGAGCAGTTGCACCAGCGTTAGACAACATTTGTCCAGCGTAGTTTAAAAATGGAGTTGCTTCGATACTTAAAGCCCAATCTCCAGCCTCTGGTAAAAACGGCTCACCTTTTTTGACGTTAAGTCTTGTGCAAAAGCGCCTGATACTCCAAACGCAGCTGCTAATAATAATACTGATTTTTTCATGTTTGTTTTTTGTTTAGTTAAACATATTATGACTGCAAAATTAAGAACATTTTTCAAACGCTTATTAACAAATAGGATAAATATCAACTAAAATTTGTTGATAAGTGTCATTTTTTGTCTTTCAGCATGGGAACGAACTTAAATTGGCCGAGTTCACGCTTGTCAAACTCCATGCCAGTTTTTCGGGTGATAACATTCATTATTTGCGTAACTCCCTCACCTACAGGTATTACCATTATTCCTCCATTTTCTTTTAATTGTAATAAAAGGTCTTTTGGAATAAAAGGAGCGCCACAAGTGATTATTATTTTGTCAAATGGAGCCTGTTGGGGTAGTCCTTTAAAGCCATCTCCATGAAAGAGTTTGGCATTATACCCTAATTGTGGCAGGTTTACTTTAGTTTTTTCATATAGTTTGCCTTGGCGCTCTATCGACCATACTTTTGCACCCATTTCTATTAAAACTGCTGTTTGGTAACCGCACCCAGTTCCAATTTCAAGTATTTTGTCACCTTTTTTAATGTCAAGTAATTGGGTTTGAATGGCAACAGTTGAAGGACGAGAAATAGTTTGTCCCTCACCAATATCAAATGCGTTTTCTTCATCGTAGGCAAAATGTACTAAGGCACTGTCATAAAACACATGACGCGGCACTTTAAACATGGCTGCCAAAACAACATCGTTTATTCCTTTCAACTTTAGCCCTTCGAGCATTTTCTTTCTTTTACCTTGATATAGGTAAGTATCTTGTCTGTCTATCATAAATTAGTTTAAAAATTCACCACGGAGACACTGAGTGCACAGAGTTTCACGGAGGTTTAGTTTTCGTTTAAGTTTGCAAATTCTTCTGTCACTACGGATACAAGTTGTTGTTTAATGTTTTCACTATGAAAGTTTATAAGCAATCCTTTTGGCTTTCCAGTTAGTTTTAGATAAGATAGAAGTTGAGCTTTATACAATGGAATCATTTGTTCTACAGCTTTTAACTCTACAATTATCAAATCATTTATAAGTAAATCTAATTTTAAAACACCACCAAGATCTTTTTTTTTGTAATGAATGGGAACATATAACTGTGATTTTACATTTAGCCCACATTCCTTCATTTCATCTATTAAGCATGAATGATAAACAGATTCCAATAAACCTGGCCCTAAATGCTTATGAACTTCAATTGCACAGCCAATTATTTGGTATGAAATCGAATTTATGTAGGTTTTTGTTATCATTTCCTTCAAATTATATCTTTCCTCTCAAATATTTAAAATTCACCACCGAGACACTAAGTTCACCGAGTTTCACGGAGGGATTTCGTTAAACAATCTCTGTGTACCTCCGTGTTCTCTATGCCTCTGTGGTAAAGTTTTTCCCACAAAATATGAGTTAAAATTTCCCACAAGGACACCAATTTCACAGAGTTTCCCGGAGGAATTTCGTAAACAATCTCTGTGTACCTCCGTGTTCTCTATGTCTCCGTGGTAAAATTTACTTCACCCAAAACCATCATGTACTTTCACAAAAATAAAAGCAATTAACATTGTTATCTTAATATGTTAGTAATGATACTAACAAAATGCTTTTAATTACGAGGTACATTTGTTTAAACCCAAGTAATTATGAGAATAGGATTTGTTGGCGGTAACGAGATTACAAAGCAATATTACAGTGCAGTATGTAATAATAGTTTTGTTAAGGAAATGCATTTTGTTGATCAAAGTATGATAAATGCTAGGTCGATAATAAAAAATCTCCCTTTAAATTATTTGGAGAATGAAAATGATTTAATAAAAAACTGCGATATGTTAGTGCTTTGCGCTAATCATAAAAATGCAGAGGAATTAGTTATTAAATCAGCTAAAATGGGTAATCATCTTTTAATTGCCAATCCATTTGTATTAGGAAAACAAACATTAAAGCAATTACAATTATTATCAAATGAAGCAGGAGTGAAAATCCAAAATGCTTGGTCAGAGAAATATAATTCGGCTTTTATGTCGGCCATTCCCTATGTGAAGAACCCTGTTTTTATTGATGTTGCAAGATTAGCGCAATATTCTCCTTCCAATAGTAAACTTTCTGTTGTAAATGATTTATTATTAAAAGATATTGAATGGGTGTTGAGTATTGCTAATTCAAATATTCGTAAAATAAGTGCAAATGCATTATCTGTTATTAGCTCCGACCCTGATTTTATTAATGCAAAATTAGAGTTTGATAATGGCTGCATTGCAAATTTAACAGCAAGCAGAGTTAGCGAATTAAGTTTAAGAAAAGCACGTGTGTATAACGATAAGTCAGTTCTTTTCATCGATTTTCTTGAAAAACAATTAAAGCGCTCTTATAAAAAATCAAACTTTTTGGAGTTTGAAGAAATGGCAGTTGACGTAAAGGATGATACAATAAATCAATTCGATGATTTTTTTGGAAGTCTTGAAAATGGTAAGGATCCGGAGAGTAATTTATCAAGTATGATTGAAGCTAAAGAGGTGATAGAGATTATCTTAGATAAAATTAGAGCAAAAACCAGCGATTTTATTAGCATAACACAATAAGCATCTTAATTTTGCGTTCTTTTTGGTGAAGAATGGACTTACGTGTTATTTTATATGGTTTTTTAGGAGGATTTTTTCTTTTCTTTTTTACTTCTTGCGAGAAGCTTAAAACAAAGATTGACAACCCTGGATATATAAAAATACCTTCCTATAAGGTTTTTTATAAGAATTCCTATGCCAACGGAGGACCTGGCACTACCAACCACAAATTTACGGATGTAAAAGTTTCTGTTAACGGCGATGTGTTTGGTGTTTTTCCAATTCCGTGCACTGTTCCTGTGCCAGAAGTTGGAAGCAGTAATATTGTTATTACTCCAATAATTAAAGTTAATGGCGTTAGTACCGTGCGCTCTGAGTATGCGCCAATGCGTATTTTTGATACCACTTTAACTATTGAAGCAGGCAAAGCAACCGAGATAATTCCAACTTTTGATTATTATGAAACGGGAGTTACATTTTATTGGGTGGAAGATTTTGAAGTTTCGGGCTCTTCATTAATTGGTGATACTGCAATTAAACTTCAAACAGTTGAAAAATTTGAAGGAGCAAAGGCTGTAAAAATTGAATTGAGAAATGGCCAATCCACCTCTTTGTCTTATTCATCTTCACAATTACCATTACCACATAATTCTGAAATGCTGTATTTAGAAGTAAATTACAAATGCAATCAATCATTTGAAGTAGGACTTTTGGATGCAAATAAAAATCCCTTGGGTGCCGCAGGCGGCGCTAATCCTAGTGCCGAATGGAATAAAATATATTTGTTTTTAACGCCAGTTGCTAGCAGAAGTCCATTGCCTGCATATCATGTGTATTTTTATTTTACAAATTCAAGTTTTACAGATAATGGTTTAGGTCCAAATCCAATTTTATATATAGATAATATTAAGGTTGTTAGTCAACCATAGGAAAAGAGTGTATGAATAAAAAGCTACAAGTTGCAAAGTATGTTTTCTTTGATTTGTTAAGCGCAATAGCTGCTTGGGCTTTGTTTTTTATTTACCGCAAGTATTATATCGAAACGCAAAAGTATGGCGTTGAACCAACTGATGTTTTTTCGGAGAAATTTTATTTAGGAGTTGTAATTATTCCAATATGTTGGATACTGCTTTATTACATAGTAGGTAATTACAATAATGTTTATCGCAAATCTCGTTTAAGTGAATTACTAAATACCTTTTTAACTGCTTTAATTGGAGTTACAATCATTTTCTTTATTTCAATATTGGATGATGAAGTAAGAGTGTATAGAAATTATTACCAATCCTACTTTACCTTATTTGGCTTGCATTTTGGATTTACAGCTGTATTCAGATTCATACTTTCTACTTACACCAATCATCGTATTCATAAACGCAAAATGGGATTCAAAACCATTATTGTTGGAAGTAATGAGAACGCCTTAAAAATGTTTGAAGAAATAAACCAATTAAAAAACGGAACAGGAAATTTATTCATTGGTTTTGTGCATGTGGATGAAAAAAATGGTTTTTCTCAAGAACTACAAAAACAAGTACCACATTTAGGAGAGTTTAGAGATGTTTCAGCAATTATAAAGCAACACGAAGTAGAAGAAATTATTATTGCTATCGAATCCTGGGAGCATGAGTACCTTAATAAACTAATAACAGACCTCAGCGATACAGGCGTTATGATTAAGGTAATTCCTGATATGTACGATATCTTATCGGGTTCGGTTAAAATGACTTCTATTTTTGGTGCGCCGCTTATAGAAATCAATCGTACCATTATGCCGCAATGGCAACAATCGATGAAACGATTGATGGATGTTACACTTTCTTTATTTGTTTTAATTTGTTTTTCTTGGCTTTATATTTTAATTGCAATTGCAGTTAAGCTAGGATCAAAAGGACCAATATTTTATTCGCAAGAACGTATTGGTATTCATGGGGATCCATTTCGCATTATAAAATTTAGAAGTATGTTTATAGATGCAGAAAAAATGGGACCTGCATTATCAAGTACTTACGACCCACGTATTACAAAGGTGGGAAGGTTTTTACGTAAAAGCCGTTTTGATGAATTACCTCAATTTTACAATGTATTAATTGGCGAAATGAGCATTGTTGGTCCACGCCCCGAGCGCCAGTTTTTTATTGACCAAATCGTTCAAAAAGCATCTCACTACAAACATTTACACAAAGTACGCCCAGGCATCACATCGTGGGGACAAGTTAAATACGGTTATGCCGAAACAGTTGACCAAATGGTACAACGCTTAAAATACGACATTATCTATATTGAAAACATGAGTTTACTTGTTGATTTAAAGATTATGATTTATACAGTGATGATTGTAATACAGGGGAGAGGAAGTAAAAGTTTATTACTGCATGGGTTACAAATCCGCTAGCATATTTATTGTTATTCAATCCCAAGTTTTTTTAGGTCTAATTTTTCTATAACCCAGCCAGCTGATGAAATTACCACCCTATTTTCCGAGTAGTAGCCAATCTTTTGCTTCCCTGCTGGAAATGTAAATACAGGTTTTTGCTGCCATCTATCAAATAATCCTGTTTCACTATCGGTTTGCAGGTGCTTGGTGTAGGACACAATCCTTTCATGTTCTAATTCAGTTTTTTTACGTAAGCTATTAATTCCTGTTCCTTTAAGGCTCTCATCTATTTCTTTTCCATTAGCAAGATATAAATAATCATTTCCAGAGGATTTTTTTGTTCACAATAGCCCTGGTGAGTTCAAAATATTTGCACGCATTGCTAACCGAATAGGGGTCAACACACATATAATCTCCCCAACCATTGTATGTAGTTGTTATACCTGGTCTTTTAGCAGGCTGAGCTTGTATTACCGAATTTACTGTTATTTCAATAATATCACCATTTAATCGAGCCAGTCCATTTTTCATCTTTATAGTTGTATCCTCTTTTTCTTCACTAAAGGTGAACATTAACTGATTAGCAGCTAAGCAGTTTGTGAAGCCAAAAATACCGTATTCATTTACAGGATAATTAATAATGTATTCAAATTCTTTCAAAACAACCATTCCTTTTTTTTCAATGATATCGCAAACTGAAGAACGTAGTGAAGAGTAATGCCTATCTTTTACCTTACGGCTTGGGTTGTATTCTATAATTGCATAATTATTTTTAAAAGGAGTTAATCCGTATATAGGTCCTTGCTTATCTCCATATTTAAGGAATGGTCCAAGTAATACTTCACCTTTTGTATTCATAATCATAAAACCTTTATCCTTATGCTCACCAGAAATTGTAATTTCACCTCCAGGAGTATTATACCAAGGTTCAGAAAGTATTTTGTATTCAAGTGGAAACACTAATTCGCCTTTTGTATTAATAATTCCTGATAAGTCTAATGTTTTTCCACTTTTTAGTTTAAACAAATTTGCACCGGTAACTTTTGCTAAACCAGCAGTAAAGTGAGAGACTTCTTTGTATTGTGGCTTTACTACCCAGTTTCCTGTTAAATCCTTATACCCATAAATGGCATTAATACCAGTTCCTGTGTAGGAACGAAGGAGCCCCGAATTAAATACTTCTTTAACAGTAAGTTCATCGTAAAATTTAACATCATCGTCTGCCCACATATTCTTCGACAAAACCTTTCCTTCATTGTTAATGATAGAGTGTTTTGTATCCCCCTTAAATTTTACTACCGCATATTTTGAATGGTAAAACGGAACTGTTTCTTTAAAATCTCCGGTCAGTATAATCTTTCCTGTTTTATCAATGTAGTTTGAAAGCCCATCTTTTTCTGCAACTGCCATACCATTAACAAAGGGAAATGTTTTATCAAACTGTGCAGTAATGGTGATTTTTCCAGTGTTGTCCAAATAACCATATTTTTTGTTTTGCGATCCTGAAAAGGAATCATTCCATTAGAAAAATAAGTATTGATGTCAATTGATACTTCCATAAAAGGAACTAAAGCAATTGGATTTCCATTTTGATCAAGTATAGCATATTGTTCGGTTTTCATGTATGTTACTTTTTTTCCATTTTGTTGAACATCCCAACTCCTTTTATTCCAATCAATCTCAACATTATCTGGATTAGCAACCCATTCGCCAGCGGCACTTTTTGTTAGTTTTGAAGCAGGTACTGAGCCAATAAAAGTATTTACATTTCCATTAGCGGAGTTTGTAGAAGTAGAATTGCTAGAGTTAGTGTTCGTTGCAGTATTAGCAGAAGCGTTTGTTGTAGAACTGGTAACATTGCTTTCGCTGGATGAAAATACTGCTGGAAGATTTGCAGGACTTTCGATAAGCGTAATACCTCTCTTGCTCAAGGTTTTCTTTTCATAATCATCTAACTGACCAGCTTTGGCATATACAAGCTTAAGTAATTTATTTTTTTTTGTAAATAGTGTTACTGTTTTGATAGTTGTTTCGGAAATATCAAGGTATTGAAGTTGAACCATTTTATTTATTCCCAAAGGAATTACATCTACCTGCGAATTTGCCGAAAAGCTAAGAGCTTGACAATTTACAAACTCTTTAAGAAAGTTAGCATCCTGTTTAGAATTGTAATCCTTAATCTTGATGCGATACACCTCTTTAGTGTTTTTTAGCGCATCGGCTTTTGTTTGAATAAGTGGTTTTTTCAATAAGTCAGTTTCACTTAATTGCGCATGAGCTAATCCAAAACTAAAAAGCAAAAATAGAATTGCGAAAACCGATATGTTCTTTTGTATAATCATACTACAATATCGTATTTATTTTCTAAATCAAAAGAATAAATTAGTTGTTTTAACCAATTCTTAATGTGTTGGTTTATTTTTCTTGTGGATATTAATTAATAGATATTGGATTTAACGTTTGGCAGATTTTGAATGGGCGTGTTTCTTTCTTTCTAACCGTAATGAGAAGCAATGAACTTGATGTAACCATAAAGCTATCTATCTAAAAATAATGCCTGCCTATTGCAAATGTGCTACTATCGGCTGCTTTCATTTTTTAGTTCAAACTTTTCAAAATTATCTCCATTTTGTTTGTAAACTCCGTCATTGTCAGTTCCAAGCCAAATGGTTCCGTTATTGTCTTGATAGATAGATACTAGCAAGACCTTTTCTGCACCCTTTTTTAGTTCAAGGTTTGTGAGCGTTTTTCCGTCATATTTCCAAATGCCACCACCATAAGTAGTCATCCATAAATTACCATCTTCATCAGCTATTCCACTGTTGAAATAAAGTATTTTATCTTTGGTAATCTCTATTGGTAAATCAACTGCTTTTAGCTTTTCATATCCATTGGGTAGGGCTGGGTTAATTTTGTATTTACTATAAAAATTACTTAACCAAAAATAACCGTTCTTATCTTGAATCATTGAACGAACACCAGGAACTCGTCCGTCGGGAAGAGTTGAAAGTTCCTTTTCTCCAAACCATAAAATTGAATTGCCATCGTATCGAAAACAACCAGCGGTAGCAGTTCCAAACCAAATATTACCAGCTTTGTCTCTGTTAATTCCGAAAACGGCATAAGGGGTATTGTTGAGTCCTTTAAAAGGAACTCCTTCTGTCTCTATTCCAAAGGCTTTTTTTAAATCTTTTCGTGGTAATTTTAATTCAAAAAGTGAATCTCCATCATAACGATATAAATCGTTTGCATTGTAACCAAACCACAAGTCAGTAGGATTCAGTTTCCATTGGTTGTGTGACGATTTTATTGCCTTTAAAGTAGTGAATTGCTTACCATCAAATTTGCTAATTCCTTCGGGTGTTTCAATGTATATATTTCCGCTACTATCTTCTTGTATACCACGTATTGTATTGCTCACTAATCCGTCTGTTGTTGTAAAAAGTTTCAACTTGTTTCCGTCTAAATAATAGATACCTTTTCCGTTACTACCAAACCAATATTTTCCTTTCGTGTCTTGAAATATTTTCCAAATTTGATTATCAAGTTCAGAAGCTGCCATGCCAATTTTGAGTGTTTTTGTTTCCGTCTGTTTGTGTTCAGATTTCACTTGTCCATTACATGAAGTGATGAAAACCAATAACAAAAGCAAGCAGTATATTGACTTTTTCATAATGCAACATTTATAGGTAAAAGTAGTTTTAAATTTAGCAAGTAAATGTTATTGAGTTGTTATTGTTTTGTTGATTCATGCAGTAAGGTAAGGAGTTGCCTGATGGTTGCTGGTAACGTGCTACGGGCTTGCGCTGTGCGGCTACCAGAGCCTCAAAGGTTTTAAACCCACAAATGTTTAAACGAAGATAACACTTTCTAAAGCGGCGGCAAAACTTAAAATATGCGCTTTAGCGCAAGCCTTAATTTAGCCAAAGCCCTACCTCAAAACCCGCATGGCGCAATTGCCCGTTGTTACCAGTTGTTTTTTCGTCCTCGACTCACTAAATGTGGCAATTACCTGCTTAACAAATTTATTTCTTACGTTCAATAGTTAATTTAAATAGCCTCTGTTTGCAGTTTTTTCTGGAGTCCAGCCCTTATATGAGCTAAACCATCCATGACCATATTTTAATTCTTGAAGGCTATTATCTTGTGGAAAGAATTTTTTAGATTCGTTTTTGTAATATTCATGGATGATGTTTCGATACGCCTCTAGAGATAGTTCATTTGATTTCAAAATTGATTTTTGAAGGAGTAAATAAAATTCTCCCAAACTCATTATACTTTCAGGTGTTGCTTCTTTTAAATATTGCATTTGTCTTGTTGGTGGTGGAGGACAAGAGCTATCTGAAAAAACGGCAAAAAATGATTTGTCGTGAAACACGCGATTAATCCAATAGTTATTTTGATTAATTGTATTCCCAATTCCTGCTTGATAAAATTTCGAAGTTGAATATGTTTCGGAAAACTTTTTGGCGTAAGGTATTCTTAAGGTGTCGGCGTCAACACCAGAAACATTTTCAATAGATTGAAGAACAATTGAACTAATCTCTTGTAAATTATCTAAATATTTTTCATGGTGCATATTCAAAGTGTAAATTGTTTTAGTAAGGCCTTCGCTTTGAATTTTCAGTTCAACTGAGTCAAGAATTAGTTGAATAGAGTCTTTTGTGTTAATTAATCTATTGTTTACTGATTCGATATTTACTTCCAGTTCCGCTAATTCCTGTTCATTTAGAACTTTAGGGGATTCATGTTGATTACAACTACTTATAATTAGCGTTATAAAAAGAATATAAAATAGATTTTCTTTCATGTTAAAATTATTGGTAACTTGTTTATACCCGCCATAAATTTGCGCTTATCTTGCTAATTTTGCAAGATTGCCGAATGTTTTTGGCGTATACCAAATATACCAAATATCCCCCCCCCTTCAAACAAATCACCCCAAATAATTCCCATTCACCACTTTTGCAAACTCATCAAATATTAATGGATTAGCAGCCATAATTTCTCGGCCAAATAAATAATTTTCGCCAAAGCTAAAATCGGTGATTTTTCCGCCGGCTTCTTTTACAATTATAATTCCTGCAGCTACATCCCATGAGTTGAGGTTAAATTCGAAAAAGGCATCTACTCGTCCGCAAGCTAAAAAACATAAGTCGGATGCAGCAGAACCAATGCGCCTTACTCCATGCGTGTTACGCATAAAGTATTCTATGCTTTTAAGGCAAGGCTCCATGCGTGTAAAATTATTTACAGGGAAACCAGTTGCAATTAATGTATCACTAAGCTTTGCACGTTTAGAAACCGAAATTTTATTTCCATTTAAATATGCCCCGCCGTTTTGGTAAGCGGAAAAGCATTCGTCGCCACTTACTTCATAAACAACGCCTGCAAGTATTTCTCCGTTTAATTCTAAACCAATACTTACAGCATAGCAATGTATACCATGCACAAAATTGGTTGTGCCATCCAATGGGTCAATAATCCAATTGTATTGTTTTTTTGTGGTATTGGTGTTTTCTTCTGTAATAAAGCCAATTTCGGGGAACTTAGCAATAAGATAATCAACAATAATTTTCTCGGCAGTTTTATCTACATAACTTACTAAGTCGTTTTGTGCTTTTACTTCCACCACATCGTAGGAGAATTTTTTACGTTCTTCTCTAATAAATTGCCCCGCTGTTTTAGCTGCAACTATTGCTTCTTGGGTAAGTACTTGTAAGTCCATTAAAAATGAAAGTATTGGCTCGCCATTTTTTCAATCTCACTACCATAAGCTAAAGAAGCTGTTGCAGCAGGTGATGGAGCATTTAAAACGTGAATTGCATTTCCATGGTATTCGATTTTAAAATCATCTAACATATCGCCTTGCGGCCCCAATGCCATTGCATGCATACTTGAACGGTGACTAACAATAATATCATCCATTTCTAATGTTGGAATTAATTTTTGTAAACGCTTTAAGAAAAAGGCTTTTGAAAATGCCCCGCGGTATTCGTCTAATCCAAATTTCCAGTGTTTACCAAAAAATTTCCAAGTACCGCCAAAGGTAAATGCATCCCAAGTATCTTTTGCACTAAAGGAAGTTCTCTTGTATCCTTCGCGCTTAAATACAAATACTGCATTTGGTCCGCACTCAACACCACCGTGTATCATACGTGTAAAATGCACACCTAAAAACGGGAATTTAGCATTGGGAACAGGGTAAATTAGGTTTTTAACCTTACTAATTCCTTTTTCTGTTAAATCATAATAATCGCCTCTAAAACCTACAATGGCAGCATCACTTTTTTGACCTTCTTTTTTTGCAATTCTATCACTTTGCAAACCTGCGCAGGTAACAATGTATTTTGCATTAAAACGATGGTTTTCGGTAATTACTGTTGTATAACCATCATGCTTTTCAAAGTCAATAACCTTTTCACCAGTCATTACTTTGCTATTGAATTTTTCTTCAATCAATTTCACATAAGTCCTCGCAACATCAGGATAATCAATAATACCGCAGCAAGGAACCCAAATGCCTGAAATGCCTTCGCAAGCAGGTTCAATTTCCTTTATTTTTTTCGAATCAATGATTTCAATTCCTTCAACACCATTTGCTTGGCCGTTACTAAACACCTTGTTCATGTGAGCAAGTTCGCTTTCTTCGGTAGCAACAATGATTTTTCCGCAGATATCGTGTTTAATTTTGTGTTCTTTTGCAAATTCAACCAATTCTCTGCGACCACTTACACAATGAATAGCTTTGTAAGAACCTGGTTTGTAATAAATACCTGAGTGTATTACACCCGAATTATGCCCCGTTTGGTGAGCCGCAACTTCCTTTTCTTTTTCAAGAACCAGGATTTTTTTATCGGGGTATCGGCAATTTATTTTGTATGCAGAGGCCAAACCTACAATTCCGCCTCCAACAACTATAATATCATACTGCGTTTCTGACATAAGAAAAGAATTATCTTTGCAAAGATAGCCTTTTGACTGTAAATGAGAAGACACAACTTATTAATACTTGTTTGTTTATTTGCTACTGCAAATTTGTTTTCGCAGCCTAATAATCCGTACACCGATTATTTAAAGGCGCAGGCTCATTTTGGCTTTATAATGCAACATCGTAATTCGGTTGGGCATTTAGTAAAGGGGCATATTGTGGGTGCTGAATTAGATTGGGCATTTCCTACCAAGGGAAATAAACTATGGCACAAAGAAAATAATTTTCCAGAAGCAGGATTGGCTTTGCACGTTTATAATTTGGCCAACAACGAGCAATTAGGACAAATAATTGCCCTTGCCCCGTATTATGATATTCCGCTTAATGAAAAGGAAAAGCGTTCTCGATTATATATGCGTGTTAGCTTGGGAGCTTCTTATTCCGATAAAAAATTTGATCCTATCGATAATCATAAAAACAATATGGTTAGTACTTCTATTAATGGCTTTGTAAATTTTAAGTGGCATTATCGTTTTAATTTATCCGAGAAACTAAGATTAGATGCAGGTTTTAACTTTGCTCACATTTCGAATGGAAAATTTAAAGCTCCTAATTTGGGTGAAAAAGTAAAAATGAACTGTATGGTATAGCAGCAATAGGTTTTAACGAAACAGAGCCTGCAGGCGGACCGAAATTTTTAGCACAATCTTATACTTTAGGATATTATCGAAATGTTAGAAATACACATAAATTTGGAGGCGGATTGGATGTGTTTTATTGCCAATCTGTTATACAAGATGTGTTTGATGCAGATAGTGTAAGGTATGATGACAAAAGTAAATATATTCAAATCGGGGCAAGAGCAAGTTATTCTTACAATATTGGAAAGTTGTCGTTGCCGGTAGAGTTTGGCTATTATTTAAGAAACATATATAAGGTAGATGGTAGTTTTTATCACCGAATTGGTGTACGTTATTATACAAACAATAATATTATCCTAACTTTTGCGTTGAAGACGCACTGGGCAGTTGCTCATTATTTTGAGTACGGTGTTGGTTATCGATTGCCTGTAGGAAAAAGACAAGACGCAAAACCGAGCGTATGGCAATAATGGCTTGTTTTTTGTTAAAGGAATTTAAAATTAAAGAAAATAGAGTGAAAAAAGTAATTCATGTTTTATTATTTCTTGTTGCATTTAATTCAGTTTTTGGACAGGATGATTATGTGAAGGATAATTTTATTCGCTACAAGGATTGGATTTATCGTCCAAATATTAAAACAGTTGAGTTGCGCGAAACCTCTTTTGAACTAGCGGCACCTTTAATCGAACTTGGGAGCACGCAGCAATTAGTATTAAGTTTTGATGATTTAGATGGTGGCTATGAAAATTATAGCTACACATTAATTCATTGCGATGCTAGTTGGAATCCTTCCGATTTGGTTATGAATGAATACTTAGGTGGCTTTTTTGAAGATAATATTTCAAATTACACTTACTCGGTAAATACTTTACAAAAGTACACGCATTACAAAGTTACTTTCCCTAACAACAATATGCATGTTACCAAGCCTGGAAATTACATTGTATTTGTTTATGAAAACAGTGAGAAAGAAAAGCCTGTTTTAACAAAACGTTTTATGGTGTATCAAAATTTGGTAAACATTGTAGGTAATGTGCATCAAGCTGCTAGTGCAGAGGAATATTTTAATAAGCATGAAGTTGATTTTTCGGTTTTCTATTCTAATTACACCATTACCAATCCATTTCAAGATTTAAAAATTGTGGTAACTCAAAACAATCGTTGGGATAATGCCATTACCAATTTGGTTCCTATGTTTACCAAACAAAACGAATTAACTTTTGATTACGATGATGGCTCTAATTGTTTTAATGGAGGGAATGAGTTTAGGATTTTCGATAATAAGAGTTTAAAATTTCTTACCACTTTTGTTTCTAAAAATTATAAAGATTCGTTAAGCCAAAACCACACGCTAGTTGTTCCTGATGAAAACAAACATTTTAAACGTTACATGTTTTATCCAGATATTAACGGAGAGTTTTACATTCGAAATACAGAGATGGAAAATAATGATAACGAATCTGATTATGCTTGGGTGCATTTTTTCATTCCTTATGATACACCATTGGGTGAAGGTAGCTTTCATGTTACAGGAAAGTTTTGCGATTGGAAAACGGATAAAACAAATAAGTTGGTTTATAATGCCCGTAAAATGGGTTATGAAGCCGAATTGTTTTTAAAGCAAGGTTATTATAATTACCAATACGTTTACATAAAGGATGGTAAAGCACAAGCTGATGAAACCATGCTTGAAGGTAATCACTGGGAAACAGAAAATGATTATACCATTTATGTTTATCACCGTAAAATTGGTACTTATTATGACCAATTAGTTGGTATTAAGAAGCTGAATTCTATCAGAAAATAGACGTACTTCTGTTTTAAATTCATAATCCTTAATTCCAAAATTCTCCTATCTTTGTAAGGTGAGCAGAGATAATTATTCTATACTTATTAATAAAAAAACAGACACTTCTAAATTGCAGAAGGGTTTGTGGATAGTTGTTATTAATGCTGCTCGAATTCCACCACACATTGGTTTGCTTTTTAATGGTTCGTATTCTTCTCTAAATATTAAAGGTGTAGAAAAGGATATTGATTTTGCTGTGCTTTTGAGAACCATAGAAATGCAAGGTATAAAAACAGTTTTTGTTAAACTTACTAATCACCCTGTTTTTAGTATCGATTTTTTGCGAGAACATTTTTTGCATGAAGTAGAGAAGTATGAAAAAGTAAGTGCAGAAAACACTTGTTTTAAACCCGTACGAACTTTCTTTCAGGAGAATTATGTTTTATGGAATAATGAATTAGATTTTCTTTACCAATTGTTCCCTGCTTTGTATGCAAACAATATGATTGATTATGCAATGGGATTAAATATTGCGGAGCTGTTAGAAGATGATGCATTTGTTTTGAAAGCATATTCTAATAAAGAGATTGAAGATAAGTTAAACGAAATTAAACGCCTACAACTAAACTAATGATAAACCTACAAGGCACATTAACTTATTTAAGAGCTCCCGAGCAATCGGATTTGGAGCAAATGTACCTGTGGGAAAATGATACAACCGTGTGGAAGGTTAGTAATACATTAGTTCCTTTTTCTAGATTTGTGTTGGAGCAATATTTATTAAATGCTCATTTAGATATTTTTATTAATAAACAAATCAGATTGTTTATTTGTGACAAACAAGATAATCCGATTGGTTCTGTTGATTTGTTTGATTACGAACCATTACATCACCGTGCAGGCCTTGGAATTGTAATTGCCGAACCATTCAGAAACAAAGGTTTTGCAGATGATGCATTAAAAACATTATTAACGTATTGTGAAGAGGTGTTAATGGTAAAGCAAGTGTATTGCAACATCGGGGCAAGTAATGAAGCAAGTATTAAGTTGTTTGAGAATAACGGTTTTGCGAGAGTAGGTTTAAAAAAAGCGTGGAACAAAATTGCTCAAAATAAGTTTGAAGATGAATGGTTATTACAACGAATTAATAAATAGTTCGCTTGAAAAAAACAATTTACATAGTTCTCGCTTTTTGTTTAGCAATTTATGTGTTCATTAATTGTTCGGGCGAACCTAAGCCTGTAACTAATACTGTTGAGGTAAAAGATACACTCGTTTATTTAAATCATTCGGATACTGCAAAATATGTTGGCATGCAAAAATGTATGCTTTGTCATCAAGATAAGCATAGCACTTTTGTAAATACCGGAATGGGAAAATCATTTGAGCATGCCAACAAAACCAAGTCGGCAGCTGATTTTGCACATGCAATGATTTACGATAAGTTTTCTGATTTTTATTACAAAGCTTTTTGGGATAAAGACTCCATGAAAATCATGGAGTTTAGATTAGATAAAAAAGACACTGTTTACAAACGTATTGAAACCGTTAATTACATTATTGGTTCGGGACAACATACTAATTCGCACATGCAAAGTGTAAATGGTTATTTTAACCAAATGCCGATGACGTATTACACACAGCTGGGTAAATGGGATTTACCACCAGGTTTTGAAAATGGTGTTAATACACGTTTTAGTAGAAAGATAGGATTAGAGTGTATGAGTTGCCACAATTCATATCCTGATTTTGTTGAGGGCTCAGAAAATAAATACAATGCTGTTCCCGAAGGTATAACATGCGAACGTTGCCACGGGCCAGGGAGCATACACGTTGCAGAGCGCTCCAAAGGAACAAAAGTAGATACCGCAAAATTTATTGATTACACTATTGTAAATCCTGCCAAACTAAGTATTGATGCGCAGTTTGATATTTGTCAGCGCTGTCATTTGCAAGGCAATACTATTGTAAAAGAAGGGAAATCTTTTTACGATTTTAAACCTGGTATGAAATTAAGCGAGCACATGTCGGTTTTCCTTCCTAAATATAAAAATGCAGATGATGAATTTATCATGGCATCGCATGCAGATAGGTTAAAGCAAAGTCAATGTTTTATTGTGTCATTAGATAAGGCACGAAATAATAAACATATTTTACAAGAACTCAAGCCATACAAAAATGCAATGACTTGTGTTACCTGCCACAACCCACATTTGAGCGTAAAGGAAACAAATAAAAATGTTTACAATGATGCGTGTAATAAATGTCATGGAGAAAATAAAAAATCAAAATTGCTTTGTAGCGAAAAAACTGTTCTTGCAAAAACAACAACAATTGATGGTTTAGTTAAGCAAAACAAAACAGACCAATCTAAAATCCTAAATCTAAAATCTGAAATTAACTGCGTAGGTTGTCACATGCCCCGCTCTGGTTCTATTGATATTCCTCATGTTACGGTGCATGATCATTATATTCGTAAGCCAATAAATAAAAAGGAGAAAGATAAAATAAAAGAATTTATTGGTTTGTATGCTGTAAACGAAAAAAATCCAGATGCATTAACAAAAGCAAGAGCATACATTAATCAGTACGAAAAGTTTGAGCAGAAAACGTATTATTTGGATTCTGCAAGATTACTTTTAAAAGATAATACAACCGAATTATTATCTAAAAACATAGAAGCTTTAGTGCAATTATATTTCTTAGAAAACAATTACACGAAAGTTGTTTTTTATGCAAACAAGCTTGGCCAAAATGTATTACTGCAACAACGCTTAATTAAAAAATCTTTCAGTAATGATAATGCTTGGACCTGCTATCGAATTGGTGAATCATATGTGAATTTAAATCAGCCACAGATTGCATTAACCTTTTACCAAAAGGCAAATGAACTTGCCCCTTTTTCACCCGATTTTAAAGATAAGCTAGCAGGTTGCTGCGCTACCTTGGGTGATTTCGCGAGTGCCGAAAAGTACTATAAAGAAGCTCTAAATGAGAATCCAAAATTTGTAAATGCATTAACCAATTATGGTTACTTATGTATTAGTACAAATAGAGTAGGAGAGGCTGAACAATTGTATAATCGTGCTTTAAAACTCGACCCTGATTATGAACCTTTATTAATGAATATGGCTGGCTTACTTAATTACAAAGGCGATACAAAGAGCGCGAAAATAATTCTTGAAAAGATTCTAAAGAAAAACCCGAAGAATTTTCAGGTGAAGCAAATATTGATGCAGTTGAATAGTGTGGTTAAGCACTAGCTTACTTCGTTAACACAATGTAAACCCCAAAATGGTCGCTGTAACCTCCAAGGTATTTACTTCCAGCATAAGTACGCAAAGGTTGCGCTAAGTATTTTGGATTTGTTTCTTGCACTTCAGGATAATTATTAATGTGAGCTGATTTAAAATAATAATTTCCCTTTTGTTTTTTAGCCATTGATTCGGTAATGATTATTTGATCAAACAAATTCCATTTTCCTTTATGACTTAATGTACCTTGTCCGCCAGCTAAAATGGTTTCCATTGGATTAAACATTGTTTTTTTATCACTCTTATTTGCATCTTCACTTGTTACTAAAGTGTTTTTAATACTTTCATCTGGTAATCCTGTTTATTTTACTTTGCTCTTCACCGCCTCTTCTTGATGGCCAATGGCAAACTAAAATGTGAACTAATTCTCCATTTAATTTCCCGTTTACTAATAATTGGTCACGTGTAGGTAGTGCTGAATCGCTTGGCAACTTAACAGTGTGAACAGAACTTGAAGAAAGTGTGAAGTATTTTGGGTTATATAAAAATGCTACATCAATCCCACGTTTGTCGGGCGAATTGTATTGTACAATTTCATACTTGCGCGAATTAATTTTTGGCATTTTAACTAAATCTTCTAAAACAGATTTGTTTTCAATTTCGGCTAAGCCAATAATAGCTGCACCATCATTATTTTGTTCAATACCAATTTTTGAAATGATTGAGGAAATGTTGCCGAGTTTTTTTACATAACGTTCGCTATTCCAATTGCTTTTTGCCGTTGGCAACCACTCTTCATCGTCAATTGTTGGATCGTTAATCGTATCATACAAATTTTCAATGTTCCAAAAAGCAATAATAGTATTGTTGTTTTTTTGCGCAAACGAAAAAATGCTTGCAGAAACAAATAGGTATAAAAATATGTTTTTCATAAAATTCTTTTGACTGTAAATTAAAACCAAATTCGTTAGGCAATTGTAATGCCAGTATTATATTTTTTGCAAAGCTATTTTATCAATTGTTTCATTGTATTCTTTTACAATTTCATCAATAATTTCTTTAGCAGTTTTTATTTCATCAATATTACCAGATACTTGTCCAATTTCCAATTCCCCTTCAACTAAATCTCCTTCAAACATTCCTTTTTTTGCGCGAGCTCTTCCTAAAATTTCGTTGAGTTCTTCTTTTGATGCACCTTTTGCCTCAGCCTCAATTACTTTATTACAAAATTCGTTTTTAATAAGCCTAACGGGGGTTAGTTGTTTAAGCGCTAAAACGGTATCACCCTCTTTTGCTTTTACCACACTATCTTTAAAATTTTGATGAGCCGATGATTCTTTAGAGGCAACAAATCTGCTTCCAATTTGTACTGCATCTGCTCCTAAGGCGAAACATGCTGCCATTGCAGATCCAGAACCAATTCCGCCAGCTGCTATAAGTGGAATGGCGATTGCTTTTTTAACCTGAGGTATTAAAACCAAGGTAGTGGTTTCTTCTCTGCCATTATGTCCACCCGCTTCAAATCCTTCTGCAACAATAGCATCAACACCAGCTTCTTGTGATTTAAGAGCAAATTTAACATTTGAAACCACATGTACTACTGTAATTCCTTTATCCTTAAGGTGTTGGGTCCATGTTTTTGGATTTCCTGCTGATGAAAACACTATTTTAACGCCTTCTTCAACAATAATTTTCATGTGTTCTTCAATGTTCGGGTACAAAAGCGGAACATTTACAGCAAAAGGCTTATCGGTGGCCTTTTTACATTTCTGAATATGTTCTCTTAACACTTCTGGATACATAGAACCCGCACCAATTATACCTAATCCGCCTGCATTGCTTACTGCCGATGCTAATTCCCATCCACTACACCAAATCATTCCAGCTTGAATAATGGGATATTTGATATTGAATAAGTTACAAATTTTATTTTGGTTCATAAATGTAAAATATGTTTGAAAATAGTATTTGCACGAATGTATTAATTTTTTATATTTGTATGTTATATTTCACGAAAATTATAGTTGATGAAACTTATTAGATTATATTCTTTTTTACTTTTTTTAATGACATTTGCAATGTCATCATTTGCTCAATATAGATTTGAGTATGGTGGATCTGCTGGTATAGCAAATTACCTAGGGGATATTGGAGGTAAAGAAAAAACAAGAAGAGATTTTATTGCAGATATGAAGTTGGCAAAAACTAGACAGGCTGCTTCAGGTTTTTTGCGTTACAAATTTCACCCTAATTTTTATGCTAAGGCAGAGTTAATGTATTTGAGAATATCTGGTGATGATAAGCTATCTACCAACCCAGGCAGAAACGCTCGTAATCTTAGTTTTGTAAATGATATGTTTGACCTTAATCTTCAAGGTCAGTTTTGTTTTTACGAAAATACGGACATGGGGTCTGATTACCGTTTTAAACTTGCTTTTAGAAGTTATGTTGGCGTTGGAGTTGGTGGCTTTTACAGCAATCCTAAAGCTAGTTACGAAGGCTCAATGGTTAAACTTAGACCTCTTGAAACGGAAGGTGTAGCTTACAAAGCAATTGGATTATCTATTCCTGCAACCATTGGTTTCCATTTTACATACCGTAAAAAACATCGTTTTGGATGGGAACTTAATTGGAGAACAACTTTTACAGATTACTTAGACGATATTTCTCAAGGTTGGGGCGATCCTTCAAAAATGACTGATTTAGGAGCTGCTTTGTCTGATAGAACTGGTGAGTTAGACCCAGCTTTATTTGAAGATAGTTTTTTAAACAACTTTGGTTTTAAACCTGAAAATACATTAAACAAAAGAGGCGACCCTACTCACAATGATTCGTACTTAACAATGAATTTTTCTTACAGTTATATTATTCGCGGAAAAAGTAGTTTCTACAGATCTCGTTACGGCTCATTCTTCAAGAAAAAAGGAAGAAGCAAGATGCGTAAAATTAGAGCAAAATTCTAAAAATTTAAACCCGAAGCTAAGCTTCGGGTTTTTTTATGGCTTTTAAATTTCAGTCAACTTGTCTCTAAATTTTTTGTTGCATGCAATTTGACTACCTTCATTTTATAAATGAAAAAAGATAACCACAGTTTTATAGGTGCAAGTTTGTTCCCATTGTTATTTCTACTTCTTACGTGGATTATATTTTTTTATGATGCGCGTTATAATTTAAATTTATATAAGCTTGGTTTGTTACCGCGCGATTTAGTAGGTTTAACGGGTGTTTTTTTTACTCCTATTTTACATGGTGATATTCAACACATACTTTCAAATACATTTCCAATATTAATTTTAGGTACATTTTTGTTTTATTATTACAAAGAGGTTGCCTTTAAAGTGTTTTTCATCATTTATTTTTTATCTGGTATTTTGGTTTGGATATTTGGAAATTTAGATGCAGTTAATAGCGCAAGAGCAGCATACCACATCGGGGCAAGTGGATTGGTTTATGGATTAGCAAGTTTTCTGTTTTTATCAGGGATATTTAAAAAACACAAAGCATTATTTGGTGTTTCATTGCTAGTAACATTTTTGTATGGAACTATTATTTGGGGTATGTTTCCGTTTGAATGGAGGAAAGCAATGCATATAGTGTTGGATAAAGAAAATATATCATGGGAAGGACATTTGTTTGGTTTTTTAACTGGACTTGGTTTAGCAATTTATTATCGCAAAAAGGGAATTCAAGAACCAAAATACTCATGGGAAATTACAAATGATGTTGAAGTAGATGAGTCAAATCCATATTGGATGGTGGATGAATCGGGAAATCCAATTTCATCAACCACACCTGTTCCGAATGAAACTGATGAATCGGTTTTAAATAATAATTCTGATAATCCTTATACTGTAAATTATACTTTTGTACCTAAACCAAAACAAGATGGATCAGATAAGGTGGGTTAAGGTATTTGAGTCGCAAATAGCACTTGAAAATTTCGTCCCTCATTTGCGAACGAATACTATTATGTTTGATGGAAGGAAAGTATTAATAGCGCGAACAAGTAAAGGTTTTTTTGCGATGCAAGATAAATGCCCGCATAATGGAGCATCTTTAAGTATGGGAAAATGCATAGATGAACATACTAGTATTGTTTGCCCTTTGCATCGTTATCATTTTAGTTTAGAAACAGGCAGAGGTTTAAGTGGAGTTGCCGATGCTGGTAGAACCTATCCAATTAAAATTACGGAAGAAGGTGTGTTTTTGGGAATTAAGGAATTTAGTTGGAAGTTTTGGTAAATTAAAAATCCCTATAATTATTATACAAATTAGTTTTTATCCCAGCATAAATAAAAGGCGTTTGTTTGTCAAAACCTCTTTCGTTTTGATAGATGCGTTGGATTAGTCCAGCCTCTATTCTTAAATTCCAATCGGCAATTAAATAATAACTATATTTTAGTTCGGCTTGCATAAAAGTTGTATTAACACCTTGCCCTGTATAATGTCCATATTCTTTTGGGCGAGTAGTATAACTTAAAAATATATTTTGCCCAACATTAGAATTAGTTAAAGAATCTCTTCCCATTTCGGCATAAATAAATTTACCTTCTAAGCGATAGCGATAATGTTTGTAAGATACAATTCCAATTGCTTCTTTAAAATTAGCTCCAAAAGGATGCGCCAAGGATTGATTAAAGTGCGTGTAGCTTTGGTCAGGGCTTCCGTGAGAGTAGGTGTAAGGCCTTACTAAATTGTATTCAGCTTGTAGGGTGAGTTTTTTTATAGTAAAGGCATTAATATATTTTGCTCCAATCTGAAATCCTTGTTTGTTTGCCCACCAACCATTTTTGGCTCTTATTTCTTTTAAATAAAATTCATCTAATACAACTTGTCCGTATAATTTTACGCTTTTTGCAATGGTAGCTTTAAAGTTAAATCCAAGCATGGAGTTGTCGCTAGAGCCAAGTGAGGACTCCACAGGGCGATAAAAAATAACTGGATTTAAATAGTTAGGGTCAAATCCTCTGCTTATAGTAGTATCTGTTCCTTGAAAAATTACATTTTCGAAAATAGAGAAGTTTAAATTTTTGGTGGCATTCCAACTTAAGTAATGAAAAGTTCCATATTTATTTTTGAAATCTTTTTTCATCCCATTTGCATCTTGGATATTATTAAACCAAGAATACCAAACACTATATTGTAGTTTCCATACATTAAAGGAAGTTTTAAAATATGGATAGTTATTAGCAACATCACTCAATAATAAGGAACGATATCCATCACCAACAAAATGTTTGTCTTTTCCAACTTGTAAATTAATAAAGTTACGTGGGGAATAAGAAATATACCCCGAAAAATTTTGATAGCTGTATTTTCTACCTGCGTTTATTGTATCATTTGGGTTTGTAGCATAAGCAATTCCCATTCCAGGTACAATACCATATTCTTGTATTGTTGTATCATTAAAATTGGGAGCGGTGATATAACCACCAATATAAGTTGCAGTAGCAGTAAATTTTTTATTCCCTTCTAGTTTTAAATATAATCCTCCAGAGGAAGAGTTAGTCCATTTATTGGTAAGCAAATCTTTTCCTTGTTCTACATTCAGTTGTGGGAGAATTTGAAAGTTTATTTTGTTTTTTGATTTAGAAGAATCTGATGTATGTATCGTCATTAAATAATTATGAATACCTACGTGTTTGTAGTTTATCTTATCGTCATTTAATTTATTTAATGTTACATAATTAAACGGTTTTAATGAGGAGTGAAATTGTTTATCAGGATGTTGAATAAAATATTCATCTATAGGATTAGAAATATCATTACTCAAAAACGAATTTTGAGAAACGGCATTTGGCGTCATTTGAGCTTTAACAGCAAAATGGAAGCAAACAAAAATCAATATAAGATTTATAATTCTCATTCTTTAAATTCGATTTCTGTTTGTTTAGAAGGGTTTCTTTTTCGGTAAGTTACTTGTAATACGGTAACGGTTAATCCAGTAAATAAAGCAACAACTCCCATTGCAATGTTTGCTTCTAAATAGTAAGATAAAAGAGATAAACCAATGGTTAAAATACTAAATGAATAAACCCAAATAACAGTTTTTACATGATTTAAATTACAATCGATAAGTTTGTGATGTAGGTGATTTCTATCAGCAGAAAAGGGGGAAGTTCCTTTTGCGGCTCTAATAAGAAAAACACGTAAGGTATCAGTTAAAGGGTACATAAGTGTAGCAACCACAAATACAGGTTTCGAAATAAATAACAATTCATTATGTAATTTCTCTGCAGGATATTCCAATACTTTAATACTAAGTATGCAAATGATTAAACCTATGGTAAGCGAACCCGAATCGCCCATGAAAATTTTGGCGGGAGAAAAATTAAATACTAAAAATCCAAGAAGCGCTCCGGCAAGCGCAACGGATAAGGAAGCATAAACATAATCGTCAGCCATAAAAAACCAAGTGCCATAAGAGCAAGCAGCAATAAATCCAATTCCTCCAGCTAAACCATCAACACCATCAATTAAATTAAAAGCGTTTACCACCACTATATAAGTAAATAAGGATAAAAATACACTTCCCCAATAAGGTAATTCTTGTACACCTAAAATGCCATACAATCCAGTTATTCGTATGTTACCAATTAAAACTAAAATTAAACCAACAAGTACATGAGCTACTAATTTTTTAATTGGTGCAGTACCAATAATGTCATCTTTAATTCCAACAAAAAACAAAACAAGTGAAGTAGCAACAATTAATTTAAACTCGGTCATGTATTGGTTAATTGCTAAAAAATCTTCCATGTCTTTAAAAAAGCCATAATCAATTTTATACCAAAGGGAGAATGAAAAAATAGTTGCAGCAAAAATGATGATGCCACCAATTGTTGGAACAATTCGTTTATGAATTTTTCTTCCGCCTGGCTCGTCAAATAGCCGCTTTAAGATAGCTACCTTAATTAATGGTGGTGTAGCATAAAGCACCACAAAAAACGCTGTAATAAAAACTAAAATAAGTGTTGCCATAATTAAAAGTCGTAGTATGAGTTAAATAATGATGTTGCAAAACTTAGGTAAATCCATTGTGTTCTGTTAGGGTTACCTGCAAGTGTATTCGTTTTTTTGTGAACGTCTTTTAAAACACATCCCGCCGAAACATTCATGTTTGTTTTTGGTTGCAGAATGAAAGAGAACTTGCCTTCAGCAAAAGTTGAACTATTCTCAAAATTATCTTTTGGAAATACTATGGCTTTAGCAGTTATTAAAAAACGTTTGTATTTATAAGCTGCCATTCCAATTATTTCTTTTCCATCAGCTAAGGTCGTTCGGTAAGCAAGATTTTGACTGTAGTGGGTATATAAATTTGGTGTTCCACTTAAGTTTGTGTTTTGGTGAAGTTTTCCTCCATAAACATTATACTCTGCTTGTAAAAACAAATTCTTTAAAGTAAAAGCATTAAATAATTTCAAGCCTATTTGCAGTCCAAAACTTCTATTTCTTTTATTAGTGTCAAGTTTGCCATCGCTTGCTAATTGACAATAAAGTTGGGTGTTTTTTGTGATTTTTAAATTACTTTCAATTCCAGCATTAATTTCGGGAGTAGAGTTAAAGCCATAGGTTGCTAGGTTCGAAAAAATAATAGGATTAAAATAGTTAGGCGAAACATCAAGTTTGTTTTTTTCATCTCCAGGTTTCCAAACAATTCCTTGAAATAAAGCGAAGGAAAAATACTTTGATGGCTGATAGCTTAAGTACTGATATGAAAAAGGTTTCTTTTGTATTAAAGCCTCTGTTCCAGGAGGACGATTAGTAATATTATCCACTGTTGGTTTTAAATTCATCAACACTGCATAGGTTGCAGTATATTTTAACTTCAGTTTATGCGAAGTAATATCTACTCTTGCGTAAGGATAGTTAAAGGCTTGGTCGCTTAATAAAAAGGAACGATAACCATTACCAATCTTTTGTTTCCCATGTCCCAAATATAATTCTACGTTTTTAGATGCTTGCCACCATACTACACCTGATGACATAGCATAATCATATCCTTTTTTCTTAAAGGTTTTCCATCTACCTTGTCCCAAAACATCTAAAGAAGAATTTACCTGAGTGCTAATGTATAACGGAAACACGGATTGGTTTTCGATAAAAGCAGTTTCGATTTTAAAGCGTTTGTTTATTTGTAAATTGGCAATCACTCCGCGTGTGTTGGTATAAGTTGCTCTTATTTCGTTAATAGAACGCGCAACACCACCATTTAAATTTAGAATGGGGTCAATTGTTAGTTTAAAATCATTTATCTCACCTGCCAAAGTATCTCTTTTGTTTAATGTGATAAAATTATCTTGTAAAAATTTTCTTTCAATCCAATTTCTATCACTCTCGTAATAGTTAATCGAATCATACGATAAGGAATTTTCATTTACAACGGGGAATATTGACGTGTGATAAAAGGTATCTTTTGAAAAAGTAGTATAGTTTTTTTGGTTTTTGTATTGCTCAAAAAAATAGTCTTGCGGAAATAAAATGGATTGAGAAAGAGCTTGATTAGTATAAATCAGGCAAGTAGTAAAAATTAATATGCTGATTTTTTTTAGCACAATTAATAAACTTTTTCTCCGTGTTTTAGTTTAAACTCTTCGTAAACTAATTTTATTCCTTCTTCAAGTTCAATTTTATGTTTCCAGCCAAGGCTATGTAAATAAGAAACATCCATTAGTTTTCGAGGAGTGCCATCAGGTTTGCTTGTATCAAAAACTAATTCACCTTCATAGCCTGCAATTTTTTTCACAAGGAGTGCTAAGTCTTTAATACTTATGTCGACGCCAGTTCCAATGTTTACAAATTTCTCATCATTATAGTTTTGCATTAAATAAACGCAGGCATCGGCCATATCGTTTGCATGCATAAACTCACGCATAGGGGTTCCTGTTCCCCAAATAGTAACGTTAGCTGAATTAGCTTCTTTTGCATCGTGAATTTTTCTAATTAATGCAGGAAGTACATGAGAGTTATTTAAATCATAATTATCGTTTTGTCCGTACAAATTGGTTGGCATAACAGAAATAAAATTACAACCATATTGCCTATGATAGGACTCACACATTTTTATACCTGCAATTTTTGCAATTGCGTATGGTTCATTAGTCTGTTCTAATTCTCCAGTAAGTAAATATTCTTCCTTTAAAGGTTGTTTTGCAAATTTTGGGTAAATGCAAGATGAACCAAGGAACATTAATTTTTTTACATTTGTTTTGTATGCTGCATGAATAATGTTGTTTTGCACCATTAAGTTTTCATAAATGAAATCGGCTCTTAATGTATTATTTGCTTGGATACCTCCAACTTTAGCCGCAGCTAAAAAAACGTATTCGGGTTTTTCAGAATTAAAAAACGCTTCAGTATCTGCTTGATTTCTTAAGTCTAATTCTTTGGAGGTACGAGTAACGATGTTGGTAAATTCTCTCTCAACAAGGTTTCGTTGTATGGCACTACCAACCATTCCTCTATGACCAGCAATATATATCTTTGAATTAATATCCATTTGTTGCTTACAGTTTTAAACTATTGATTAATAATTATTCGTGTTGGTTAAGAACTTCGTGCCCACCTTCTAATAAATATTTATCGCGTTTAAAAAGTGCTAAATCGCTTTTAACCATTTCTTTTAATAGCTCTTCAACTGTGTATTTAGGAACCCAGCCTAATTTTTCTTTTGCTTTCGTTGCATCTCCAACAAGTAAATCAACTTCTGCTGGACGGAAGTATTTTGGATCAATTTCAACTAAAACTTTTCCTGTTTTTTTATCAATACCTTTTTCGTTTACTTCAGTTCCTTGCCATTCAATTTCAGTTCCTACTTCCGCAAAGGCAAGTTCAATAAATTTACGTACAGATATTTTTTTACCAGTAGCTAAAACAAAATCATCAGCTTCACTGTGTTGTAACATTCTCCACATTCCCTCTACATAATCTTTTGCATGCCCCCAGTCTCTTTCAGAGTCGATATTACCCATGAATAATTTTTCTTGCAAGCCTAATGCTATTTTTGCAACCGCTCTAGTTATTTTTCTAGTAACAAATGTTTCCCCTCTTAATGGACTTTCGTGATTAAATAAAATCCCATTACAAGCAAACATGCCATAAGCTTCTCTATAATTTTTAGTAATCCAAAATGCATAAAGTTTGGCAACTCCATAAGGACTTCTTGGATAAAATGGTGTAGTTTCTTTTTGTGGAATTTCTTGCACTAAACCATACAATTCAGAAGTGGATGCTTGGTAAAATTTAGTTTTCTTTTCAAAACCTAAAATTCTAATAGCTTCTAATAAACGAAGTGTTCCAATAGCATCTGCATTAGCAGTATATTCTGGAGTATCAAAAGATACTTGTACATGCGATTGTGCAGCAAGGTTATAAATTTCATCGGGTTTTATTTCACTAACCAAACGAATTAAATTGGTAGAATCAGTTAGGTCTCCGTGATGTAAAAAGAAATTCACGTTTTTTTCGTGTTTATCTTTGTATAAATGATCAATACGAGAAGTATTAAACATTGAGCTTCTACGCTTCAATCCATGAACGATATACCCCTTTTCTAGTAATAACTCAGCTAAATAAGCCCCATCTTGACCTGTAACACCTGTAATTAATGCAATTTTTGCCATAAAAAATAATTCTATTATAATCTACAATAATACGGATTTTTACTGAGAATTTGAGCCTAAAATTGTTTGTTTTATTTGCTCTTAAAGGGTATTTTTCGATTCTATTTATCATGCTGAAGAAATTATTTTTATTATTCTGTGTTTTCTTCCTTTTCATTTACGAATTGGAAGCTCAAAATCTAATTAAGGGAAAGGTTATAGATGCTTCAACCAAACAGTCTTTAGCCTTTGTTTCTGTTCAAGAAATTGGAACTATTAATGGTGTTTTGTCGGATATAGATGGGAAATTTCAAATTACTTTAAAAAATAATACTACCTCAAATGTTTTGGTGTTTTCTTATTTGGGATATCAGAAAAAGGAAGTTTTACTAAAATTAGTGGATGTAAATAACTGCATTGTTGAGTTAGATAATTTGGGGCTTAATTTAGCTGAAGTAGTTGTTGAGCCGGGCGTAAACCCAGCATTAAGAATCATGAAACAAGTGGCAAAAAATGTGGATATGAATAACCCACATAAGATGCAATCCTTTAGTTATTCAAGTTATAATAAAATGTTTGTAACGGGAGATGTTGCAGCTTCAGAAGATTCAATTAAAGGATTTGACGAAGGAAATAAAATGGCAATGCAAAAGTTTTTTTCTAAGCAACATTTATTTTTAACCGAATCAGTTAGCAAAAGAGAATTTTTATTCCCTTCATTTAACAACGAAACAGTTTTGGCATCGAGGGTTTCAGGATTTAAAGCTGCACCGTTTACCTTGTTAGCAACGCAAATGCAAAGTTTCTCTTTTTATGATACATGGGTGAATGTATTTGATGTTAATTATCTTAATCCAATCGATGGAGTGGCCATCAAAAAATATTCTTACACACTTGAAGATACATTGTATGATAAAAAAGATACAGTTTTCATTATATCATTTAAACCAAAAGTTGGGAAAAATTTTAAGGGATTAAAAGGAGTTTTGTATATAAATACAAATCAGTTTGCAGTTCAAAATGTTATTGCGGAGCCTTCTGAGGCTAATCAACAAATAAGCGTGAAAATACAACAGAAGTATGAGTTTATTCAAGAAAAGCAATGGTTTCCAGTGCAATTAAATACCGATTGGGTTTATAATAATATACAATTAAAAGAAAATAAGGCAGGCGAATCTACAAAGATGAAAGCAGTAAGCCGAAGTTATGTGAGAGATATTATTCTTAATCCTGAACTTTCTAAAAAAGGTTTTACTGAAGTTGAACTTAGCATAGCAAAAAATGCAGATCAAAAGGGCGATGATTTTTGGATTAAATATAGAGCGGATACATTAACTGAAAGAGATGCTAAAACATATCAGGTTGTCGATAGTGTTGGAAAAAAAGAAAATTTTGATAAAAAAATACTTGGGCTAGAAGCTTTGTTTACAGGAGAAGTTCCAGTAAGTATATTCAATTTTAAATTGAAAGAAATATTTACATTCAATGCTTACGAAGGCTATAGACTTGGTTTGGGTGTAAGAACAAACAATAAATTATCGTCCATGTTTTCTGTTGGCGGTTATGGTGCCTATGGTTTTTATGATAAAGCTTGGAAATATGGTGGTAATCTCGATTTGAGGTTGTGGAAAAAAAAGGAATTGTATTTAGAAATGCTTGTTAAAAAAGATGTTATAGAAACTGGAAATTTTAATTTTCACGAAAAACAAAATGGATTTTCAAATATGGAATTGATTAGAAATTTGTCGATTAACCAAATGGATAAAGTTTCAATTCAACAACTTGGTTTTAGTTTTAGAATGTTTAAGTACTTTAAAACGAATGTATATGTTAATCATCAGCAAAGAATAAGTAAATATGCTTATAAAAGCACAAGTGATTTTAATAGTTTGCCAATCGATACTTTTAATATTAATGAAGCAGGTATTAAATTCAAGTTTTTGTTTCGCGAGAAATTCATGGAAACATTAAGGAATAAAATATCATTGGGAAGCGACTACCCTGTTGTTTATCTCAATATTTCGAACGGATTTAAAATGGCTAACAATAGCGATTTTAATGGTGATTGGGAATTTGTTAAATTAGAATGTAAAGTAAACTATTCCTATAAGGTAAGTACAATTGGAAAGCAAAACATTTGTTTTGTTGCAGGCAAACTTTTTGGTGAAGTTCCCTATTCGATTAATTACAGTGCTCTTGGAAATAATTATTATAAAATTGCCGCAGCATCAGAGCATACTTTTGAAACAATGATTCCAAATGAGTTTATAAGCAACCAATTCGCAGCTACTTTCTTTTCGCATAATTTTGGTAGATTCTTAAAACCAAGCAAAAAATTTAATCCAGAGATTGAACTTATACATGCAATGGCAATTGGTACTTGTGACTACTCCAATCGATTTTTAAATGTTCCGTATAAAACAATGGAGAAAGGATATTTTGAAAGTGGAGTAAAAATTAATTGCCTCGTTAAATCTGCTTTTTCTGGAATTGGTGTTGGGGTTTATTATCGTTATGGCGCATATAGTTTGAACAATACCATAAATAATTTTGCCTTTAAATTAACATTTGGACTATCTATAAATTAGCGAAAACTAATAATTGCGACATTCTTTAGTTAAAATTCTTTGATTTATATCTTTCTTGTTATATATTTGACTAATTCGATTTAACTAAAACCTTAAATCTCTACCATGAAACAAAAAATCACCAGTTTAGTAGTTGTGATGATGTCTATTTCAACTACATTTTTTGCCCAAACGAATTCATTATGGAAAAAAACGATTCCTGAAAAAATGAATAGTTCTGAGGTTATTCAGCGACCAAATAATCCAACGAAAGCAGATTATTATCAAATGGATATTGCCGCCTTAAAAAACTTGTTGGCTAATGCCCCAGTTTTTGGAAACTTTATGCCTCCAAGTAATTTAATTATCGAATTTCCTGTGGCTGATGGTAGCTTTCAAAAATTTAGTGTTTTTGAGTGGAGTATTATGGAACAAGGCTTGGAAGAAACATTTCCTATGATAAAATCATATGCTGCACAAGGTATTGATGATCCAACAGCAACCATGCGTTTTTCTGTAACTCAGTTTGGTTTGCATACTATGACCTTATCAGGTAACACATCTACTTGTTATATTGATCCTTATACTAAGGATGCAAATTATTATATAGTATATAATAAAGCGGCTTTAGGAGCTGACACAAGAGGGTTTGAATGTTCAACTGATGAGCATATTAATCTACCTTCAATTGAAACCGAGAGAGCGGGACCAAATAACTCACCTTTAAATGCCAATGACCAAAAATTAAGAACATTTCGTTTAGCAATGTCTTGTAATGCTGAGTATGGAAATATATTTGCGGGTACCTCTAACCAAGTTGCAAATATACAAGCACAAATGGCAATTACTATGACTCGTGTAAATGGAGTTTATGAAAGAGATTTGTCTGTTCATATGAATTTTGTTGCTAATAATAACTTAGTTATATATTACGGAAGCACAACAACTGACCCTTGGTCCAATGAATGGAATACCAAAACGGCGCAAACTATTGATGCTGCAATTGGCGTAACAAATTATGATATTGGGCATAATTTTAATACAACAGGTGGTGGAAACGCTGGTTGTATTGGTTGTGTTTGTGTTGGTACTGTTGGTAGTCAAGGTGGAACGCATAAAGGAAGAGGTTATACTGGTAGCACCAATCCTGTTGGAGATCCATTTGATATAGATTATGTTGCTCATGAAATGGGACATCAATATGGTGGTTATCATGTTATGAATACTTGTAGTAGAAGTGGAAGCGGACAAACAGAAGTTGAACCAGCAAGTGGTAGTTCAATTATGGGATATGCAGGTATCTGCGCTACTAACGTTCAAAATCAAAGTCATGATGATTTTAATTATGTTAATGTTAGAGATATTATGACGAATGTAAAAACAGGAAGTAGTACTTGTGCTACAATTACGAATTTAACTAATGCCCCTCCAACTGCAAATGCAGGAGCGGATTATATTATTCCTAAAAGTACTGCATATATCTTAGAAGGTGTAGCAACTGATGCTGATGGATTGGGTTCTTTAACTTATAGTTGGAGTCAAAATGATCCAGCTCAATCACCAGGAAATGCAGCGCCGCTTTCTACATATACAACAGGCCCAATGTACAGATCAAATCCTCCTATTACTTCTCCAAATCGTTTTATGCCAACTATTACAAGTGTTCTTGCTGGAAACTTAACCCCAACTTGGGAAGTAACACCTTCTGTAGGACGTACAATGAATTTTTCTTTTTTAGTTCGTGATAATGATGCCTTGGGTGGACAAACAGCTTCTGATTTGATGACAGTAACTGTTAATGGAACTGCGGGCCCGTTTGTTATTACTTCTCAAAATACAGCTACTTCTTGGAATGCTGGAGCTACCGAAACAATTACTTGGAATGTTGCAGGTACAGATGTTGCACCAGTAAGTTGCGCTAATGTGGATGTTTTTCTAAGTACAGACGGTGGATTTACTTATCCAATAACTGTTGCTACTGGACTTCCTAATACAGGTACTGCGTCAATAGTTGTTCCTCAAATTACAACTACAACTGGTAGAATAATGGTAAGAGGTTCGGGGAATATTTTTTATGATTTAAATGGTGGAACTATTTCAATACAAGCAGCTGAGTTTACAATGACACCTGCTAGTACAACACAAAATAATTGCCCACCAAACGATCAAACTTTTTCTTTTACCTATGATACTTATTTAAGTTTTAGTGATGTAACAACTTTCTCTGCAAGTGGTAATCCTGCTGGAAGTACAGTTACTTTTAATCCAACAACTGCAGTTACAGATAATACCCTGTAAGTGTAACAATTACTGGATTAACACCAGCTATGGCTGGTACCTATAATTTAACTATTACAGGTACTTCAACAAGCGTTACAAAAACAAGTACATTAACATTAAACGTTTTAAACTCTGCATTAAATGCACCTGTGTTAGCAACGCCGGTAAATGCTGCAACTGGGGTTAACTCCTCTGCAACCTTAACTTGGAATTCGGCAGGTGCCGCAGGTATTACTTATGATGTGGAAGTTGCTACTGATGCGGCATTTACAAATATTGTAAGTTCTGCAACAGGAGTAGTTGGTACTTCATATACAGCAACTGGATTACTTTCAACAACTACTTATTATTGGAGAGTTAGTGCGCAAAACACATGTACAAACTCAACTAATTCTTCTGTATTTAGTTTTACCACTAGTTCTTGTTTAGCAAATACCTCTGCAAACGTTCCTGTTGCAATTTCTACTGGAGCTCCTGCTACTGTTACATCTACGTTAATGGTAACCGCAGGTGGTACTGTTACGGATGTTAATGTTGTAAATATTCAAGGAACTCACACTTGGATTAATGACTTAACTGTATCAATTTCAAGTCCGGCAAGCACAACTGTTGACTTGTTTGATCAAATTTGTAACAACCAAGATAATTTCAGTGTAAGTTTTGACGATGCTTCTGCACTAATAACTCTTCCTTGTCCCCCAACTGACGCACTTACATACAAACCTGTAGGTTTATTGTCAGGATTTAATGGACAAACAGCTGCTGGTACATGGACGCTATCTGTTCAAGATAATGCAAATCAAGATGGAGGTTCATTAACTAATTGGGCTTTGGAATTATGTGTTAATTCACCAGTAGGAATTAAAGAACATATTTTCCTTTCTCCTTCAATGGTTTATCCAAATCCAACTGCTGGTTTATTAAATGTACAATTAGGTGGAGAAGCAAATGAAGTATTGAAAATAAAAATTGTAAATACTTTAGGACAAGTATTAGAAACAAGAACCGCTACAGCTTCAGCTTTAATCGCATTTGATCTTAATGCTTATGCTACAGGTATTTACCATTTAATAATCGAAGGTAAAAATGCTCAACAACATGAGAAAATAATTATCAGTAGATAATATCATTCTGATTTTATAAAAAGCTGCCTCCAATCGGGGCAGCTTTTTTTGTGAAATACTATTCCTTATGTGAAAGGAATAGTATTTTTTGATTAATTTAGAGCTTATACAAAAATCTACATTATGAAAAAAATAGTTCTACTTTTTGCAATTTACTTTGCTAGTTTGTCGTTTTCAAACGCACAAAATACCCGTATTATTTCGTATTTCGATAATAATTATAATAAATCGTATTATTTGGTTTGGGATATTAAATCTGGTAAAAATGTTCAATATTACTGGGCTGATGGCAAATGGACAGCAATGGAAATTAATTTGCCACAAACTCCTTTAACTGGTGTAACTGGTAACATTATGTTTGAGGTATACTATGACCAAAAATATAAAAAATCATATTATATTGCTTGGGATACTAAAGGTGGGAAAAAGTATTCAGTATTATTGGTCTGATGGTAAATGGACAGCAATGGAAATTAACTTACCAGCAGTTCCTTTACCTGGTGCAAAAGGTGATGTTATGATTCGTTCATATTACGATGAGAAATACAGTAAATCATATTATATTGTTTATGATACAGCAGGTGGGAGATCTATTCAATATTCTTGGAGCGATGGAAAGTGGTCGCCAATGGAAATTAATTTACCTGAAGTTCCTTTGAAATAATGTCCAATTCGGAATTAGATTATAGTTTTATTCCAATGATACAAACGTCGTCAACTTGTTCTAATTCTTTTTTCCAATAATCAAAAGTGAGAGTGAGCGAATGTAATTGTTCGCTCATTTCTTTTTCTGCGTTTGTAAAAAGAAAGTCTCTTAATGGTTTGTATTTAAATTTCTTTCCTTTCTCTCCACCAAACTGATCTGCAAAGCCATCTGTGAATAAAAACAGCATATCATTTTTACTTAGTTGTAAAGTGTTTGTAGTAAAGGAACTTTGTTTTTCTGCTTTCCCAATTGCCTGTTTATCGGGGGCTAAGGCTTGGCCTGCACTATTTTTAATGTACCATAATGGATTGTTTGCCCCGCTCCATTTAATCTGGTATTGCCCTGAATTATTTATCTTTTTTATAGACGCTAAACTTATGTCCATCCCATCTTTTACATCTTTGTCGCTTTTAGAAAATGTCTCTATTACCAATTCTCTTGTTTTATCTAAAATTTCTCCTGGTTCAATAAGTCCAAATTCATTTACTGAACGATACAAAGCATTACTACAAACTACCGAAACCATTGCGCCAGGAACTCCATGCCCTGTGCAATCTGCGGCTGCAATTAGTATGGTGTCATCTTTTTCTTCTAACCAATAAAAATCACCAGCAACAATATCTTTGGTTTGTATAATATGAAGGATTGAGGTAAATATTTTTAATTGTTTTTTCAGATGGGAGAATTGCCTCTTGTATTCTTCGGGCATAGGTTATACTATCCGTGATTTCTTTACGCTGAACAGTTAATTCAGTATTTATTTTGTTAATCAAATTATTTTTGGAAGCAATTATTTTTAAACGTTTTATTGATGTGTAAACTGCATAGCCTAATAGGATTGCAACTATTAACACGCCAATAATAATAATGTTTTTCCATTTGTTTTTTTCTGAGGCTAGTAGTTTTTCTTTTTCTATCTCTGCATTTTTTTCCTGAAATACTTTTTTTCTATTTCATATTTATTTTCTTGTCGCAGTAATGCTTTTGTTTGACTTTCTTTGCCAACGGCTTTTTGTAGTGTTGCATATTTTTCTAAATATAGAAAAGCATTGTCTTTATCGCCTTTTGCTTTGTAAGATTCAAATATTTTCCAGTATAAATTACACTCTTCACTTTTGGCGCTAATGTTAACTGCTGTTGTTAAAGCGGTATTAAAATATTGAATCGCTTTATCGTTTTCGCCTTTTAAATAGGCTATATCTCCCATGCCCCAAAGTCCATATATCATCCCAAATTTATTACTTACAGCTTTATTTAATAAATAAGATTTGTTGTAATATATAAATGCCGAATCGAGTAGGGAAGTACTTGTTTTGTTTTTGCCATATAAACTTAAATAAGTATCTCCTAAATTTATTGATGCAACTGATTGTCCAATTATGTCACCGCATGTAGTAAAGTTTAAAAGAGTAGTTGTGAAAAAGGATAGCGCTGAATCTGGGTTGCCTTGTTCAATAGCAATGTTTCCAAAGTTGTTGTAAGTAACAGCAGTTTCTCGAATATAATTTGTGTTTTTATTTAATTGCCCCGCTATTTTAGCTTGCAATTGAGCATTTTTAAGGTCACCTAATTTAAAGTAAAGTTTACTCAAACGATTGTGTGTTTGAATTATCCCAGTTGTATCTCCATTTGTTTCAAATAATTTTAATGCTTGAAAATAATTTTCAGATGTTTTACTGTAATCACCTAAATCGTAATGATCATTTCCTAACATTAAATAAGTAAAAGCTTTATCGCTACTTGTGATGTTGTTTTGAGAGGCAATAGTTAAGGCCTTTGCATGATAATTAAGTGCATTATCATAATCACTTTCGTGCCAAAATACATAACCCAAATAATTAAGTGCAACAATTTCTTCTTTTGGTAATGCGTGTTTTTTACTTATTACTAAAGCGTTTTTTAAATGTAGTTTGGCTAATGAATAATTACTTTGACTTTCAAAATATACTCCTAATAAATTATGAGCTTTTGCTTTTTCAACAACAGAGGAACTGTTCTTAGCTACATTATGAATACTATCAATTTGATAAGTTGAAAAGAAATAATTTTGGGCATGTGAAGTAGTCGCACGAATAAATATCGTAAGAATAACTAGTTTAATATATATTGAGTAATGGCTCATTTTCATATAAAAAGCCCCTGAGCACTCGGGGCTTTTTTTTAGTTTTTAAACATTCTAAGCAGTGCATTTAGTTTTTCTTTCAATTCTGTTCTCGGAACAATTTTGTCTAAGAAGCCATGCTCTAGCTAAACTCAGCTGTTTGAAATCCTTTTGGTAAATCTTTACCAATTGTTTCTTTTACAATACGAGGGCCAGCAAATCCAATTAATGAACCAGGTTCAGCAATATTTAAATCCCCAAGCATTGCATACGAAGCAGTAACACCACCTGTTGTAGGGTCAGTTAATAATGATATGTATGGAATACCTGCTTTATCCATCATTGATAATTTTGCAGAAGTTTTTGCCATTTGCATTAATGAGTATGCCGCTTCCATCATACGTGCCCCACCTGATTTAGAGATAATCATTAATGGAGTTTTGTTTTTTAAACAAAAATCAATTGCCCTCGAAATTTTTTCTCCAACAACCGAACCCATCGAACCACCAATAAAATTAAAGTCCATACAGCACACAACTAAATCATGCCCTTCTACTTTTCCATAAGCAGAACGTAATGCATCATTTAATCCGGTTTTCTTAATACTATCTGTTAATCTGTCTTTGTATTTTTTTGTATCGGCAAAATTAAGTGGATCTCCACTGATTAGGTTTTCATCTAATTCGGTAAATTGATTTTCGTCAAATATTACTTCGAAATATTCAGCAGAACCAATACGTTCATGATAACCACAACTTGTACACATAAATTTATTGTTTGCATGGTCAGTAGTAGTGCTTATCTTTTTTTACACGAATTACACTTGTACCACAATCCTTCTGGAGTTTCTTTCTTCTCTTTGGTACTTGTAGTAATTCCTTCTTTTATTCTTTAAACCAACCCATTCTAATTTAAGATTTAAGATTTAAGATTTGATTTTTAATTCTGACTATCAGAAATTTGAAATCTAACATCTAAAATATATTAAGCAACTGTAATACTCTTATCCAAATACACATCCTGAATTGTATTCAATAATTGAAACACCTTCATTCATTGGTTTTGGAAAGCTTTTCTTCCTGATATTAACCCTTGTCCACCACCACGTTTATTAATAACTGTTGTTGTAACTGTTTCTGCTAAATCAGATGCACCTTTACTTTTCCACCACTATTAATTAAACCAATACGACCCATGTAGCAATTTGCAACTTGGTAACGACACAAATCAATTAAATGATCTGTAGTTAATTCAGAATAAACTTTTGGATGTGTTTTACCATGCTTAGTTGCATTGTATCCACCATTTTTATCCGACATTTTTTGTTTGATGATATCAGCTTGAATAGTAACTCCTAAGTGATTTGCTTGCGAAGATAAATCCGCGCCAGTATGATAATCAACACCATCTTTTTTTAAAGCTGAGTTACGAGTATAACACCAAAAATGGTTGCCATACCTAATTCGTGCGCTCTTTCAAATGCTTTAGCAACTTCTACAATTTGTCTGTTAGATTCTGGAGCACCAAAATAAATAGTTGCACCAACTGCAACAGCGCCCATTCTCCAAGCCTCTTCAACTGGAGCCAAACATAATTTGGTCAAATTTATCAGGTAAGTTAAAAATTCGTTATGATTAATTTTAACTACGAATGGAATTTTGTGAGCGTATTTTCTTGCAACAGAAGCAGCACCTCATAAGTTGAAGCTACAGCGTTGCAACCACCTTCAATAGCTAGCTTAACAATGTTTTCAGGGTCGAAATAAATTGGTTTGAGGCAAATGAAGCGCCTGCACTATGTTCTATTCCTTGATCAACAGGTAAAATACTCATGTATCCTGTTCGTTAAACGACCTGTGTTATATAATTGGTGTAAACTTCTTAAAACTTGAGGGTTACGATTTAGAACCGATAAAGCCTTTGATCGATAAAATCCGGAGAAGTTAAATGTATTTGTTCTTTAGTAATTCCCTTGCAAGTATGCGTAAGTAAATCATTCGCATTTGCTCCTAAAAGTTCTACAATTTTAGACATATTGTTTGTTGTTAGTTTTAAAGGGCAAAGGTACAAAAAAAGAATTGAGCATTCAGTTTTTTTGCCCCTTGCTTTTCTTTTAGTTGGCTGTAATTCAGGTGTTTAAGTGAGTTTTAAATTTGCTACTTTTGATTCGTAAAATTAAATCCAAACCGATGTCAGAAGAAAATATTGTCCTTAGAGAAGCCACATTTAATCCTAAAGTTAAAACCTATATCTTTTTATAGTATTATTTTTCCTTATTACTTCAGTTATAGGAATCCTTTTAATTCCATTTTGGATATTTGATTAGGCAATGGTTAGTGGCAAGTTTTTTAAGACCTTAAGTTGCACTATTACAACGAAACAATTAAAATTCTCAAAAGGATTAATCGTTCACATAGAAAAAACAATCTTGGAAAACATTCAGGATTTATCATTTATCGGCGGACCAATTTTAAGGGCTTTTGGCCTTACCATGATTAAGGTTGAAACTGCGGGTGGAGGCGGGACGCATCAAAGTAATATGATGAGTATGTTAGGTGTTGAAAATGCCGAAGAATTTAAACAAACTATTTTAGCTCAACGAGAAAAAATTATCAAAGAAAAATACTCTTTCAATCAAGCACCCGCAGCAGTTTCAACTTCCGATATTCAATTACTCAGTGAGATTAAAAATGAGTTAGTTGAGATAAAGAATATTTTGGCTAAGAAATAATGTGTTGCATAACTAAGGAAGTATTCATATATTTATGATTATGAAGTTTTTTATAAAATATTTCTTTTTTCTATTTACCTCAATAACTGCTTTTTCTCAGAGTATTTCTTTAAGTGTGGTTTCAACATCAGGAGAATATTTTAGAAATAATGATTTTGAAATTTCTTGGACGATTGGTGAAGTTGTTACTGAGAGTTTTTTTGATTCTCAAACTAATTCTATTGCGCAAGGATTTGAACAACCTATTTTGAAAATAAAAGAAACACCTTTTATTTCAAGTGTTTTTACTGTTTATCCCAATCCAACATTTGGTGATTTACATTTTAATTTTCCAATAGAAAGTAATTACACAGTAAAATGTTATGATGCTCTTGGTAGATTATTAATTAGCGATAAAGTATATTCACAAAACTACAAATTAGATATTTCCTTTTTCGCAGAGGCTTGTTATATGTTTTCGATTCTTAATGAAGATAGTGGTGAAAGAAATGTAGTAAAGGTTTTAAAAATGGATTAATAAATTATTTAGATGAATAAAATACTAATATTATTTTCTTGCTTTCTAGTTTCTTGTTTTGGCTTCGCACAAGCACCTCAGTCATTTAAGTACCAAGCTGTAGCAAGAAATTCGGATGGTACCATGATGATAAATAGCAATATGGTTGTTAGAGTGAGTATTCGTGATTCATCTTTAGTAGGAAATGTTGTTTATCAAGAATCACATAATGTTACTACAAATGCTTTAGGAATTATTAATTTAAGTATTGGAAAAGGCTTTGTTCTGCAGGGCGTTTTTGTTAATATTCCATGGGGTAGTGGAGAAAAATTCATTGAAATTGAAATGGATATGGGTGCTGGTTACCTAATTCATTAGTAATTCTCAACTTTTAAGCGTCCCTTATGCATTATATGCTGCAAATTCACCACCAGGGCCTCAAGGAGCACCTGGTATTTCGTTAAATTGGTTAGGGAATTTAAACGTTGCACCTTCCTCTCCAAATTTAAATGACGCATATTATAATATTGTTTTGAAAAAATCATTTGTTTGGAATGGCTCAAGTTGGTCTATAATTGCCCAGGATGGAAATGATGGTTCGCAAGGTATTCAAGGGCAACAAGGCCCAATTGGAAATCAAGGTCCAGTTGGAGTTTCGCTTAATTGGTTAGGTAATTTAAATGTAGCTCCAACATTACCCAATTTAAATGATGCTTATTACAATACAGTTCTTAAAAAATCTTTTGTTTGGAATGGCACAAGTTGGACTATAATTGCACAGGATGGAAATGATGGGCAGCAAGGTATGCAAGGACAACAAGGATTACAAGGTCCTATTGGTAATCAAGGAAAAATGAATTAAAAGCAATTATTGGTTTGCGAATTTTTGTAACAAAAAATCACTTAGATAAAACCAAACAAGACAATGGTTACACAAGTATTGTTAGCGAAAGATAAAATTGGGTGTACCCAAAATTTATCTAAGCTTAGCTCTATCGGTTTTACAAAAGGATTCTATTATGTTCCTCGTATTGATAAAACTATTTTAGAACAACATACCGCAGGTGTAATAGCAACAACGGGTTCGCTTACCGGCGAGATCCCTAATTTATTTTAAATGCATGGGAAGAACAAGCGGAAGAAGCTTTTGATTACTGGCACAAATTATTTTGGCGAGGATTTTATGTAGAGTTAAATCGACACAACTTAGATGATGAAAAGCAGGTGAATAAAGTATTATTTGTTCGAAAAAGTATGGAGTAAAATATTTTGCAGCCAACAATAATTACTATTTGGATAAATCAGGTGCTAATGCGCATGATATTTTGTTGTGTGTTAAAGAAGGTGAGATTCAAGAAACACCTATTGGCGTGCAGTGGCTTCCGTTTTGGTTTCCTAATCAAGAATTTTATTTCCGCTCGCCTAAAGAAATGATTCAGCTTTTCAGTGATATACCTAGAGCTATCGAAACAACCAACGAAATCGTTTCTAAAGTTGAACCGTACAAATTAGGTCGAGATGTACTATTACCTGCGTTTGAAATTGAGCAACAATTTATAATAGATAAAGCAGCTGAAATTGAAGACTCTTTCTAACGCCTTGTTAGTTACCGCATTAAAGGATGGGACGAAAAAAATGTTCCTGAAGCCGAACGCGATAATCAAAAAAAAGAAGTTAGAAAAATTGCGGAGCAGTTCATCTTCTGAAAGATTGGACTTACCGTAGGGATGCATAAACGTTATCCAAATTTAACTCCAGAAATTCAATAGCGGATTGATTTTGAATTACAAACAATTGAGAAAATGGGTTACCCAGGTTACTTCTTAATTGTTGCGGATTTTATTGCAGAAGCAAGACGAATGGGAGTGGCTGTTGGTCCAGGTCGTGGATCTGCGGCGGGTTCTGCCATTGCGTATTGTTTGTGGATTACCAATGTTGACCCAATTAAGTACGATCTCCTCTTCGAGCGTTTCTTAAATCCTGATCGTATTTCAATGCCCGATATAGATATTGACTTTGATGATTTGGGTCGTGGAAAAGTAATTGATTGCGTAATTAATAAATATGGGGCAAACCAGGTAGCGCAAATTATTACCTATGGTACCATGGGTGGTAAATCTGCAATTAAAGATACAGCAAGAGCTTATGAACCTTCCATTGATGGATGCTAATATGCTTGCAAAAGCCTTTCCTGCAACACCTGCAGCTTCGTTGCATAAATTATTAAGTCCAGATGGAATTAATAAAAAGTATTTAGATGATATAAAAGATAGACGTGAGTTTGTAGATCAATCACACGCATTCAGAAAATTATCGGAAGAAAAAAATTTACAATCAGAAGTTTTAAAGCAAGCGTATGAATTAGAAGGTTGTGTGCGTAACACTGGTATTCCACGCCTGTGGTATCATCATTACACCTGATGAACTTTCTAAATTCGTTCCACTAGTTTAAAGCCAAGGAAATAGCGAGATGTTGGTTACGCAATTCGATAACTCGGTTGCTGAATCTGCAGGTTTGTTAAAGATGGACTTCTTGGGTTTGCACGCTTACCATTATTAAGGATGCATTAAAACATGTAAAGGCTCGTCACGGATTAGAAATTGATATCGACGCTATTCCTCTTGATGATCTAAAAACATACGAACTCTTTCAACGTGGTGAAACAAACGGTGTGTTCCAGTTTGAAAGTGATGGTATGCAAAAGGCATTGAAAGAATTAAAGCCCGATGCATTAACGGATTTGATTGCTATGAACGCCTTGTATCGACCAGGTCCTATTGGCTTACATTCCTAACTCATTAAACGTAAACATGGTTTAGAACCAATTGTTTATGAGTTAAATGGTATGGAAGAATTTCTGCAAGGAGACTTATGGAATTACTGTTTACCAAGAGCAAGTAATGCGTTTGTCGCAAAAGCTAGCCAACTTTACCAAGGGTGATGCCGATGTACTTCGTAAGGCAATGGGTAAAAAACAAATTGATGTTCTTAATAAAATGAAGAGCAAGTTTTTCGAAGGTTGTTTATCTAACGGACATGATACAACAGTTGCCGAAAAAGTTTGGACCGACTGGGAAGCCTTTGCATCTTATGCCTTCAACAAATCTCACTCTACCTGTTATGCTTATGTGGCTTTCAAACAGCATATATAAGCTAATTATCCTGCAGAGTTTATGGCATCTGTGCTAACCATTACATGGGTAATATCGAAAGTGTTACTTTCTTTATGGAAGAGTGTAAACGTATGGGATTGAGAGTTCTTGGGCCTGATGTAAACGAAAGTATTGGTGATTTCTCTGCAAACGAAAACGGAGAGATACGTTTTGGAATGGCTGCTATTAAAGGTGTTGGAGGTAACGTAGTAGAAGGAATTGTAGAGCAACGTAATTTAAATGGAAAATTTATTTCTGTATTTGATATTGCACAAACGTTTAGATACAAAAAGCAGTTAACAAAAAAAGTTTAGAAGCATTATCACAAGCAGGTGCATTTGATTCCTTTGAAGGAATTCATCGCGCTATGTTTTTTAGGATTGACCCAAAAGATGGAAGCACACTTACTGAGAAAATCATTAAGTATGGTAACAACTTAAATAGCATGACAGAAACCTCGCAGGTTAACATGTTTGGCGAAACGGATGAAATGGAAATTCAGAACCAAGTTTGCCAAATGTAGAAGCTTGGGGAACGTTAGAACAATTCAAAAGAAAAGAAGTTGTAGGGTTTTATATTTCAGGGCATCCATTAGATTCATTTAAGCGTGTAAAAAAAGCAAAGTGTAAAAACACAACAGCAGATGTTTCTGATTTAGCGCCTTGGGTAAACAAGGAATTGACACTTGCAGGTATTATAACTGTTGTAGAAAATCGTACTTCTAAAAACGGAAACCCTTGGGGCAAATTTATTTTAGAGGATTACTCGGGAAGTGCTGAGTTTACTTTGTTTGGAAACGATTATGTAAACTTTAGAAATTATTTAGATCCAAATCAATTTGTTTTTATAAGAGGTAAGGCACAAGCGCGTTACGGACAACCAGATAATTTAGAATTTAAAATTCAGAAAATTGAATTGTTATCCGAAATGAAAAACAACGCATTTACGCATTTACAATTCATTATGAAAGTTACCGATTTAAATGAAACCATGCTTAAAATGGATGACTTATTAAAAATAACAAAACCGGAAACTGCACTTATGATTTTTGTAATAACCGACCCAACGAAAACACAAGCTTACGTTTAGAGCCCAAAATTGGTAAGCTAACTGTACAGAAGAGTTGATGGATGAATTGGAGAAGTTACCTTATTTGGAGGTGGTGAGTAAGAAATGTAATATGAGAATAATTTTAATTTTTATTGCTGTAGTGTTTTTTTAGGGGAATTTGAGGCCAGATCTCCAAGTAATCCGTATCTTTTTTATAGCCCAAGTTTAAATAATTTGCTTCCATTTACAGAAAGTGAGTTGCTCGTTATTAAACAAAATAAAATCAAAACCATTACTGAATTATCCAAAAATGACTATGGAATTGATGAAACCATTTCTACATTTAATGATAGTGGGAGATTAATAAAACAAGATTGGTATAGTTATAAGAAGAAAAGAGGAAGGATATCAAACTACAAAATATAGATACTATCCAAATGGTAAATTAAGAGCAATAGAAGGAAATGGATATGACATATGATTCATTAATATATGAAAATGATGGAAGGATTTTTGTTATAGTTCTTATTCTGAATTTTTGACAAAAGAGGTGGGGTAAGGACAGAAGAAATGGAATTATTGTTAACGGTATAGACAAAATGAACTTGAGTAGATAGAATAAAACAGACACTTTTACTGTTACTAAATATTATTATGATACTCTTTATAATATTCAAAAATATACTTCAGGAACTGATTTGGATTCTATAGTGATTAAGAAAACGAGTGACGGAGAATACTCGAAAATTTATTACACTAGAAATAGTCTAATTACAGATATAAGAGTTGGGCAAGAGTTTCGTTATAAATCGGATAGATTGGTTGAATTTATTCAATATAATATGGTTTTGTAATCCACCATGTATTAATGTGAAAACATATTATGAGTACGATCGAAGAGGAAATTTAATTCTTTCATATAATGAGAATTATTATCAGAGGAAGTATGTTTACATATGGGAGTTTTAGGTTTGAAAACTGAGGAGATTCAGGTTGATGATAGGAAACTAGAATAAAGAGATTTTATTTTAGTTATTGAGGAAGTTAAATCCTAAAATCAAAGTTAAAATTTACCAAGAAATCTGAAAAATAATGATGAAGCAATTACTTTACGTGTGTTTTTTAATAATTTCTTTTTCTTCATGCCAATATCCATGGGGACATCATCATAGGTCAGATGTAATAGAGGAAATTAATAGTAATTATAAATTTATGTATCCTTCGGGAGAAGTTGAAGTACTTTCAATTCGTGAAGACTCTACTTATAAAAGAGTGTTGTATAAAAAGGAAAGTCATTATCTAAGAAAAAACAGCCCCGGATTGGTTTAAAGATTACTTATGAAACTAATGGTAAGGCTATTATTTAATACTTGGATGGAAGATGTTATTTAAATAATCCTGATAGTTTGCTGACTAACCAGAGATTAAAGGATCCCAAGAAGCAGATTGGTTTCGGCTAAGATGGTTAGAAGCTAGAATTGAAATTTGTGTTGGATTCGAATACATTTAGTCAAGGAAGATTAGAATTTATTATCTATATTAAAAAAATACAAATTGTAAATGCCCACATACTCCTTCAAAGAAGATATTAGCCCAATAGAAAGATATAAGTTGACAATCTACTTAATTCTAAGTTTCCGAAAGGTCAAACGACTATTAATTATTTCTATGATTCCTTTTGCAATGATTGTAAGTTTAGGTTTTTTGTTAAATGACTTAAGTACTCCACTTACTGGCCTGCTTATTTTTCCAGCAATTTTACTTTTCGTACTAATTGTATTGCCTTTCATTTTGGTTTATGTTTTACCAACTAAAAAAACGTTGAAATAATTATTTCACCAACAGGTATTATTCGTAGAGGAGATAATTTATACCATGAAAAAGTGGTTTTTTTTTCTGATTCTTGGGATGAAAACAAAGCCTTCATTTTATTTACTTTAAACAATCTAAATTAGCGGCTCACGCAATAAAAAATCATGGTTTAAATCAAGAAGAAATGATGGAGTTCTTGAGTTTTGTGGATGGTAGTTTGAATTAATTCATTCATCTTCTTAAATCTGAGAAATCTCGAGGAAATATTTTATTGCAGCAAATCTTAAACTCACCAATGAGACACGGATTACACGGAGGCACACAGAGATTGATTTGTGCTTTCCTCCGTGAGACTCTGTGCCCTCTGTGTAATCCGTGGTAAATTTTCATAGATCATTTATATTCTCACTTCAAATAATCATAATCAACATAAAATTCCTTATTTCCTTGTTTTACTTTTATTTGTGGTCCTTTAGGGTTATTATAATCTGCTTGAAGAATTTGATCGTAAATAAAAGGGAGAACAATTTTATTCTTTTTAGTTATAATTCCATACTTACCATCTTTTTTAGCTAAAAAATGCTCGTCTCCAATATATCCAGAGCGTTCAACTCTTTCGTATTCTATTGGTATCATGAGTTCGAGGTCTCGGTTCATTACCCCTGTTTTACCTTCTTTTTTTACATACATCATCGGTGTGTAACAAGAGATATAATCATATTCAGGTTTTAATAGTATTTCTTCCTTTTCATTAATTATTCCATACTTATTGTCGATTATTACTAAATACCTGTTGGGAATTTTTTTTGCTTTATCTTCTGTTTTAAAATAAGGATTAGTTGTAAGGCAAAAATTTAGTTCCTGATACTTAGCTTCAATTATTACATTAAATAGTGAATCTAGTACACCACATTTACCATTTTGTTTTACTGTAATTCTGTTTTTATATGGGTCCATACGTTCGTATTCATCTTTAGTTTCTTTTAAGCTGTGCAAATGAATGATTTTATAGTTAGATGAATCCGTTTTTTTATAAGCAACATAAGGTTGGCCTGGATTAAATATTTTATGTCTTTATAACTTGTAATAGGAAGAATGAATGTTTTTTTATTTTGATTTATCAAACCCATAAAGTGCCTTCCACTACTTGTTAAATAAATGGTATTGTATAATTCATTATTGCACGTGATGTTATGTGCAGTTTTAATTGATAAGACTCCAATTCTTTTATCACTTCATCTTTTGTATTAATTACTTTGTATTTACCATCAAGCAAAACCACAGCGGTTGAGTCTTTGCTAAAACTCTCTGCATAATCATATTTGCATTCAATTATTTCTTTCCCGTATCTACTCATAAATCCAAATTTTCCATCGCGAGATATTCGTTTCAATCCTGGTAAATTGGTGTAGTCAAAGACATCATATTGTGGTTTTCTAACTTCGACTAAATTGGTATCTAACCAACCTAATTTCCCGTTTTTAATTACAGGTATTATTGGATTGCTGTAATCCTTATAATGCCAAAGTATTTCATCATAGTCATTTAAATTATAAAGTTTTTTTGTTTTTAAATCATAATAGGCTACATACTTATTGCTAGTTTTAAAATGTAGGATACTGTTCTCAGCTTGTGATAAATATATATTTTGTACTTCATCAAATTGATGCTCAACTAATACTTCTCCATTCATTTTTATAATACCCCATTTTTTGTTTTTGCTAGCAACAATAATATCATCTATTGGCATTAGTTCATCATACATGATAGGAATACTAATGCTTCCTAAACTATCAATAAGTCCATATTGAATGATTGAATTTTGCTTTTTGCTTATATAATTATCCGGTATTCTTGTATTACCAGGTAAATTAGCTACTTTATAAAATCCTGAAAATCGGTAGCTTTCCTGCGGACTATACGCCCAAATGCCTCTTGTAAATGAGCTTCGTGTAGTATGATTTAATCCTTTTGTTGTTTTTTGTTTGCTTATTTTTTTTTCTAAAAAATATTTCGTCAATTTTTCTATTGAGGAAGCGGAACCAAAAGTGTGTATTATTTTTCCACTTGTATCCCTAAAATAATATTCGTTTCCAATTGGCTGTGGATGAAACATGCTGTGCGGCATTGCTCTGGGCTGACTTTGTTCTAAATGAAAAATCATTCTATCCCATTGTCCAATATGGTCAACTTCTATCATTTGTACTCCATTATAAAATGGATAATATAGTGTGTCGGTTTTGTTTTCGTTTAAGAACCCCAATTTACCAAACTGGGCAAACGCACCATGAATGGTAAAATAGAATAAAAGAAAAAGGTAATACTTCATTAAACTAATTTAGGAATGAATTAGCGAAGTGGCTTGTTAAATGAGGTTAAAAAAAGTGTGCATCTTAGTACATAAAATGCTTTAGTTAATGAATTTAAATCCACCACTAAGACATGGAGTACACTAAGATACACTAAGTCTAAGTGAAACTAAGTGATCTTAGCGTCTTAGTGGTAAAAAACTATCTCAACAAATTTTCTAAAGCCCCTTTTAACTCAGGATATTTAAAATTAAATGGAATGCCTTTTGTTTTCTCAGCGCTTACTTTTACACCTTCTAAAACGATTACCGCCATTTCACCTAGAATTAATTTCAGAACAAAGGCAGGAACAGCAGGCATAAAAAATGGTTTGTGTAATGTTTGTGCTATTGCTTTCGATAGTTCTTTGTTAGTAACGTGCTGCGGGGCAACTCCGTTATAAATACCATGCATCTTTTCATTTGTAATTGCTTCATAAAACAATCCTACCAAATCGTCAATATGAATCCAAGGCATATATTGTTTGCCACTTCCAAGTGCCGAGCCAATTCCCATTTTAATTGTTTTGGATATTTTGGTAATGCACCTCCATCTTTACTTAAAACAACTCCAATACGTATAATGTTTAATCGAATATTTTTATTAATCTCATTGTACGATTCTTCCCATTGTTTGCAGGTGTTTCCCATGAAATCATCGCAAGCAGCATCTGTTTCTGTATACACTTTTTCATTAGTAATTGCCCCGTAAAAGCCAACCGCCGAAGCTCCAACAAATGTTTTAATTTGATTGCCCCGCTTATTTATTTCGCTTGCTAATAGTTTAGAGGAAATGACTCTACTATCTATAATTTCTTTTTTCCTTGCGGCTGTCCATTTTTCATCAGCAATACCTGCGCCTGCTAAATGCACAACGGTATCAATGTTTTCGAAGGCGCGTTCATCTATTTCACCTTTGCTTAAATCCCATTTATAGCAGGGTGTTTTCGTGTTTAAATTCTCTTTTCTACCGAGGTGTTTTACGGTATGTCCTTTTTCTATTAACAAGGCTGTTAATTTCTTCCCTATAAGTCCTGATGCTCCACTAATTAAAACCTGTGCCATGAATGATAAAAATCTTACTTTTGTTCAACACTAAAGGTATGGAAAATAAAGTATTTGATAAGCATATTTTTGTTTGCACCAACGAAAGAGTTGGTGGAGAAAGAAAAAGCTGTGGCGATCAACATGGATTAAACTTAGTTGCAGCTTTAAAAAAGCAAATTAAGGATAAAAATCTTCCGCAAAATATTCGTGCTCAAAAGTCGGGATGCCTTGGTATTTGTGATTTTGGACCAACAGTTGCAGTTTATCCAGAAGGAATATTTTATGTAAATGTGCACCTAAGTGATGTGGAAGAAATTGTAGAATCGCACATTGTAAATAATACACCTGTAGATAGATTGTTGTTAAAGCATAAGAAAGATGTCTGAACTACAACTTGAACAATACTTTAATAACCGCAGAATCATTGATGCAACCATGCGTCAATTAGAGAAGGATTTTTCCTTGGATGAAGATAGCGTTCAATTAAAGGATTACCAAGGAATTTGTTTGAGCAGTTGTTTGAAGTTGTTTATCCTATCATCAACAAGCTAATCACAAGCAACTATCAGCAGTTTTTAAATACGTTGTATCGTATTGATGTAAACGAGTTTAAACTCAAACAAGAAATGGCTAAAGTGGATGCAAATCAATACAGTGAAGTTGTTACACGATTGGTATTGCAAAAGGAATTGCAAAAAGTTATAATTAGAAACATTTATAGTACGAAGAATGATATTACAAATTAGAAAAGGTGTTGCAGAGGATTTACCACAAGTATTAAATTTAATAAAGGAATTAGCGGCATACGAAAAAGCTCCAAACGAAGTAGTTGTTACCATTGATGAAATGACAAACTGGGGTTTTGGAAAAGATAAGGTGTTCGATTTTTTTGTGGCGATAGAAAATGATAGAGTGATTGGTTTAGCATTATATTATTTCAAATATTCAACTTGGAAAGGTCGTTGTTTATTTTTAGAAGATATTATTGTAACTGAGCCATACAGGGGCAAAGGTTTAGGGAAAAAGCTTTTTGAGAAAGTAGCAAAGGTTGCTAAAATGGAAAAGGTTCGTCGTATGGAGTGGCAAGTGTTAGATTGGAACGAACCAGCAATTAATTTCTATAAGAAATATCCTTCGCATTTAGATGGTGAGTGGATTAATTGCAAATTAACCGATAAAGAATTAGTAAGTTTTTAATTATGCAGGTATTTAAATTTGGTGGAGCATCAGTAAAAGATGCAAATGCTGTAAAAAATGTTGCGGCAATTTTAAAACGTTACGAAGGCAAACAATTAATTATTGTTGTTTCTGCAATGGGCAAAATCACTAATGCTTTGGAGCGTTTGGTAGATGCCTACTTTTATAAGAAAGAAAATGCAGAAGTTGTTTTGGAAGAAATAAAAGCATTTCATTTAAACATTGTTACTGAATTGTTTCCAAACAAATCGCATTCGTTTTACAATGATTTAGAAAATACTTTTGTAGAAATACAATGGGCCATTGAAGATGAACCAACTGGAACATATAATTTCGAATACGACCAAATTGTGAGTATGGGAGAAGTTTTTTCTACCAAAATAATTTCGGCTTATTTAAATGAAATCGGTATTAAAAATAAATGGATGGATGCACGCGGTTTGGTGCAAACAGATAATACGTACCGCGAGGGAAAAGTAGATTTTGAATTAACAGAATCCTTGGTGAAAAAAGATTTGGTTCCTGCAGTACACACAAACAATATTGTAACAACACAAGGTTTTTTAGGTGGAACATCGGAAAACTTTACTACCACACTTGGACGTGAAGGTTCTGATTATACAGCTGCCATTTTAGCCTATTGTGTAAATGCCGAAAATGTTACCATTTGGAAAGATGTGCCAGGTGTTTTAAATGCTGATCCAAAGTGGTTTGATAATACAATTAAAATTAGCGAACTTACTTATCAAGATGCAATTGAGTTAACTTATTATGGGGCAACAGTTATTCATCCAAAAACAATTAAACCTTTGCAAAATAAAGGTATTCCTTTGTTTGTGCGTTCTTTTTTAAATCACGATGAAGAAGGAACTGTGGTAAAAGAATCAGGTAGGAAGCTGCCAATTCCTTCTTTTATTTTTAAAGTAAATCAAGTTTTAATTTCACTACAAGCAAAAGATTTTTCATTTATAGCCGAAGATAATTTGAGTTCTATTTTTGAAGTGTTTTACAAACATGGAGTTAAAATTCACATGATGCAATTATCTGCCATTAATTTCTCTGTTTGTACCGATAATGACGCGCAAAAAGTCCCTGGTTTACTTGCTGAATTGCAGAACGATTTTAAAGTATTGTACAACGATAATTTAGAATTATGTACGATTCGATACTACGACCAAAGCACTTTAGATAGGGTTTCCATTAATAAGCAGATTTTACTTGAACAAAAAAGCCGTTATACAGCTCAAATGGTGTTAAAACCTGTTTAAATGTTTTTGTTGTCGGCATGCTATTTGTTTGTAGCTTTAAATACAAATTTACAACATGCGCAGTTTTATATTTTTTTCTCCTTTATTCTATTGTTTGTAAACCTTAGTTCGTTTGCGCAGCTGAATGGTGATTTGCGCGAAGAGGTCATAAATCGTTCAACAGAGAAAGAAATAAAAATGTTGGACTTAGCCGACAAGTATTACATTGATAGAGAATTTTTATTAGCTCTTCCTTATTACGATACATTACTAACTAAATTTCCTGATAATTTGTATTTGTCCTATTTACTGGGTTCATGTTCTGTTTTTGATGCAGATAAACAAAAGTCTTCGGAAAAATTCATAAAGAAAGCAGAGTCAATTAAAAGTAAGTTATTTGATTATGACTATTACCTCGGGAAATCTTTTTTAGTTAATGATAAGTATGATGATGCAATCAATCAATTTGGAATGTATCTTACCAATCCAATTAATGATGATTTAAAAAATGAAGTAATCCGTCAGATTTCAATTTGTAAAAATGCAAAAGAGAGTAATTCAAAGTTTGCTTTAGCTAAAATAACCAATATAGGCTCACCAATAAATACAAAGGGTTCAGAGTATTGTCCGATATTCCCTTCAGATGAGCGTTTTATGGTTTTTACTTATCGTGGTGAAAAATCCAAAGGGGGAAAGCAATCAATGCCGAATAAAAAAGATGAGAAGGAGGGGATTTATTTTGAAGATGTATTTATTTCATATAAAGGTCCAAGAGGCGAGTGGTCGGAGCCGCTTTCAATTGACGCAATTAATACTACAGGGCACGATGCAGCTATTTATCTATCTCAAGATGGACAACGCTTATTCATATACAGAAATTTAAGTTCTGGAAAACCTGAGAAAGTGAAAGGAATAAATTCAAATGCGTGGGAGGGAAGTGTGTGTTTATCACCTGATCAAAAAACAATTTATTTTAGTAGTGAGCGCCCTGGCGGTTTGGGAGGAAGAGATATTTATTTTGCAACTTTACAAGCTGATGGTTCTTGGGGTAATGTAAAAAATCTTGGACCTGAGATAAATACAAAATATGATGAAGATGCTCCTTTTGTGCATGCTGATGGTAAAACACTTTTTTTCGCTTCTAACGGGCACACCACAATTGGAGGTTATGATATTTTTAAAAGTGAAATGAAATCAGGTAAATGGCAAAACCATTTAATGTTGGTAAACCCGTAAATACACCAGGCGACGACAAGTTTTATGTTGTTTCATCAGATGGGCGAAGAGGATATTATTCTTCTGAAAAAAAGGATGGGCAGGGACAACAAGATATTTACATGGCTGAACCTGGAATGTTTGGAAAACCTACAGCTTTAGTTTTGGTTAATGGTAAAGTTACTTTTAACGATAAGCCTGTTGCGGCTACCGTAAAAGTTATTTCTAAACTATATAAAACGGAGTACACAAGTTCGATGGCAAGTAATAAGGAAACGGGAGATTATTTAGTGAATTTACCATCTGGAAATGAGTTTGAAATTATGTTTAATTATAATGATGTGTATCAAAGTAAAAGTTTATCAACTGCTTTAGTAGATTCATTTGCACGTTTAGAAATAAATGCACAATTATTTACAGAGGAATACTTAGATTCAAAAATGCCAAAGCAAATCGACTCTACACAACTTAGATATGAAGAGCTAGTGAAAAATGGATTAACATATAAAGAATTTGTTGAGATTTACGGAAATTCAGTAGCAGATAGCTTGGATTTTAGAATACAGTTAGGAGCTTACAAGTATATTGAAAATTTTAATTATTCGAAAATCATAGGTTTGCCTCGAGTGCTTAGAAGAACGTATCATGATGGAATAACACGTTTTACAATTGGTTCTGTTAAAACACTAAATGAAGCAAATGCACTTTGCAATAAAGCAAAAAAGAATGGATTGAAAGATGCCTTTGTAATTGTTATTTATAAAGATGAACGTATTACTTGGAATAAATTATTGGATGAAAAAATTATTCAGAGGTAGTTTCGATGTTTCATCTTTTGAATTACATAAAATGTACAACATTAAAATTGTTTGTTCTTCTTTATTAATAATAGTTTTCCTTTCTTCTTGTTCAACATTAAAATCATATGGTAAATACGAAAAGCGTTGGGCTTATGTACATCCATTTGCTGCTGTTAAACTGAAAAGAGTGAAAGGAAAATGTGATGTAATATATAAAGTCGTTAAAGATTCAAACAGTTTAGATAAATATGAAAATGGAGGCAAACTCGATGCTTTTAGGCATATGTTTTACATGGCTTCGTTTGCAAATAAAATATCTCCAGAAAAAGTTCGTAAACTAGGAATTGCACATGAAAAGGATAATTACTTGGCTTTTTTAAAGAATAAAGACGAAGAAGGTGAAACAGCAGATAGTCTTTCCTGTGAAATGGATTTGTTGAATAATGAAGTTGGAATTGATTTGGCAAAGTCGATTAAGAAGAACTTCTCAATTGATCAAATTAAAGACTTATGTCTTGAGAAAATTAATGCTGAACAAGCTTATTTTATGAAAAGAAATTCTGTTGGGAATTACTTAACCTGTGAGGGAACAATAATAAATTTCAATTTATATATTAAAAAGTGGAATGTTCCAAAGTGTTTGGTTAGAAAATAATTTATTGTAAATTTATGTTGAAATAAATAGACGATGAAAATTTTTTTTGCTCTTGGAATTTTTTTGACTTTATCTCAATTCATGTTTTCTCAAGAAAGCACTTCTTTCGCAATTATTGGCGAATATTCCGAAAATTTCAGATGGAGTAATTACTCAGGAGGTCTTGCATTGGAAGTGCCACTTGATGATAAAATTGCTATAAATTACAAAATTACGATTGGAGGAAGTTCTGATAGAGCTTTTTATATTCATGCTCCTGCTGGGGCAGCTGTTGGGTCAGTTATTTTGTCTGCCTTAGGTGGACCAAATAATAAATTTTTTAATGCTTTAGGAGCTGTATTGTACGCAATACCTGAGGGTATGACTTTCTACCCAAATCCAGATAGTAAAGCACGCGTTGGGATTTATCTTTCGCCTTTAGGTGTAGATTATTGGAAGAAGAGAAATAACTACGAGTATTTTAGATTTAGTGGTGAAACAGGAGGAAAACTTCGCTACGCCTTGGGAGACGGGAAAGTTGATTTAATGGTTTATGGCGGAGTTCGTTACGTTTATAATAAAAAAGGCATTGTTGAGCCACTGTTTTTGCATGCCGGAATCGGTGTTTGTTTTAACCGTGATTAGCTTGATGATTTGGTTTCAAAAGCGTATTTTTGTAGTATGTATACAGTTAGCACAAACAATAGTTCCTACAAGATTGAAAAGGAAAACGATACTTGGAAATTGAATGGAGAAAATATCTCTATCGACCAAATCCAAATTAGTGAAACTCATTATCATATCATTAAGGATAACAAAACCTATGATGTTGATATCATCAAGTTTAACAAAGAAGATAAAACAGCTTTGATAAAAGTGAATGGTACAAAGTACGAACTGAAGATTGCAGATAAATTTGATGAGCTACTTAAGAATTTAGGTATGGATAATTTAGCTGCTAAAAAAGTAAATAATATTAAAGCTCCAATGCCAGGGCTAGTTCTAAATATTTTAGTTGAAGACGGAACAGTGGTAAAGAAAGGCGATGCACTTATTGTGTTAGAAGCTATGAAAATGGAGAACATCTTAAAATCTCCAACGGATGGAACAGTAAAAAAGATTTCGGTGAAAAAGGGTGTAGCAGTTGAAAAAAATCAAGTTTTAATCGAATTTTAAATGAGCGATAATAGAAGAGATTTCCTGAAAAAATCTGCACTCCTTTCATTAGGAACACTTGCAGGTAAACTTGTTGGAAACGAGCAAGTAAATAAGTTAGAGGAATTTGGAGCGATGGAATTTATAGATGGCGGAAAGTTTACCTTGCCTGCTTTACCTTATGCTTACGATGCGCTAGAACCTTTTATCGATAAACAAACAATGGAAATTCATCACACTAAGCATCATCAAGCTTATGTAGATAATTTAAACAAGGCCCTAGAAAATAATAAATTTGAAGGTTTGGATGCACCTTTTACCTTCGAAAATATTTTTAAAGTACCGCATAAATTTCCTGTACTTCGCAATAATGCTGGCGGACATTGGAATCACTCTTTCTTTTGGCAATGTCTAAGTCCCAATCCAAAGTCAGAAGCAAATTTCCCATCACCAACATTAATTCGAATTATCGAAAAAGATTTTGGCAGTTTTGAAGCTTTTAAGGAACAGTTTGAAAAAACTGCTCTTAGTAGATTTGGAAGTGGATGGGTGTGGTTATGTTTAAATAATGGTAAACTAGGAATAGGTTCTACTGCCAATCAAGATAATCCATTAATGCCTAATATGGAGGTAATTGGTAAGCCTGTTTTAGCACTTGATGTGTGGGAGCACGCATACTATCTAAAATATCAAAACAAACGAGCAGATTACGTAAAAGGTTTTTGGAGCATAGTAGATTGGAACTTCGTTCAAAAACAATTTTAATTTAAATTTTTATGTCATATTTAATTTCCGGAATTCAACAAGTTGGAATTGGTAATACAAATGTTCATGAAGCGTTTGCATGGTATCGTAAAAACTTTGGAATGGATATTCCAATGTTGGATGAAGACTCTGAAGCAACTCAAATGCTTCCTTACACTGGCGGAAAAGGACACAAGCGCCATGCTATTTTAGCTATTAATTTAAAAGGTGGTGGAGGATTCGAAATTTGGCAATACAGAAGTCGTGAATCTGCACCATGCCCGTTTACAGTTGAAGTGGGTGATTTAGGTTTTACCATTGCCAAAATGAAAACCGAAGATGTAGATAAAACCTACGCACGTTTAAAAGCAAATGGAGTTAATATAATTACACCTGTTACAACAGATCCAAATGGTAAAAAACATTTTTACTTGAAAGATTTGTATGGTAACATGTTCGAAATAATTGAATCAAACGATTGGTTTTATAAAGGAATGTTGGAGCAGGGTGGACCATGTGGAATGGTAATAGGTGTTTCGGATATGGATCGTTCAATAAAATTCTACGCAAGTATTTTAGGTTACGATACAGTTGTGTATGATAAAACAGAAGTGTTTGCAGATTGGAAAGGAATTGAAGGAAGTGAAAACAAAGCGCGTCGTGTATTACTAAAACACAGCAAGCCAAGAGAAGGAAGTTTTTCTAGATTGCTTGGTAGCAGCGTAATTGAGCTTGTTCAGTTTACTGAGAAGAAGGGCAGAAAAATTTATGAAGGAAGATATTGGGGCGACCAAGGCTTCATTCATTTTTGTTTTGATATAAAAGATATGCAAGGTTTAAAAAAACATTGCGCAGCTTTAGGGCATCCATTTACTGTTGAAAGTAATCCTGATTTTGATATGGGCGAAGCAGCGGGGCAATTTGCATACATCGAAGATCCTGATGGAGCATTAATTGAGTTTGTTGAAACACATAAAATTCCAATTCTTAAAAAAGTAGGTTGGTATTTAAATTTAGATAAACGTGACCCTAAAAAGCCTTTACCAGATTGGATGTTGAAGACATTGAGGTTTAGTAGGATGAAGGATTAGATTTTATCGCTCTAATCATTTCTCTTTTTCCTGGAGGACCAGCGAGGGTTTCTAGTTTTAAATTACATGCTTTAATGGTTCGTTTTACTTCTCCTTTGGCACAGTATGTTACAATAAGTCCATTTGTGTTTAGTAGTGTTTTGCATTTTTCAAATACTTCTTTTGTCCAAAGGTTTGCTTGTTTTTCGGGGGCAAAAGCATCAAAGTAAATAATATCGAAGCTAGTAGTAAAATCGATACTCATGAATTCAGTTGTGATCAATTCGAAGTTAAAATTCTCAGTTAGCAATTTCCTGGATTTATGCATTTCAATAAATTGATTGCCTTGAGTTCCATTCAAATTTAATACTTGCCCATAGTTTAATTCTTTTACTATTTCCATGCTCAACGGAAAAGGTTCGGTTGATGTGTAATTTATTTTTCTACTTAATTTTTCGTTTTCTAATAAAGTAAGTAATGCATTAAGTCCTGTGCCAAAGCCAATTTCGAGTATTGATAATTCTTTATCAGGAAATTGTTGAATAGCGTAATGTAAACCATTTTTAATAAAAACATGTAAACTCTCTTGCACTGCACCATGCACCGAGTGATAGGTTTCATTTAATTCGGTATTATAAATGGTAACCGAATTATCTTTTGTTGTTAGAATTTGCAGATGTTTCATCTTTTTTGCCGCTTCCTAAAATCATCATTAATAAAATGGGTAATAAAAATAGTTCTGCAATCAATGCAACAATAATAGTAATGCAAATTAAAAAACCAAAGTAAAATGTACTTTGAAAATCAGAGGTCATTAAACTCATAAAACCACCCACTAAAATAAATGTGGTTAAGATGATTGGTTTTCCTGTTTCAAAATAGGTACGTTTAAACGCGTACATCAAGGATTTTCCGTAACCTAATTCAATTTTAAAGCGCGAAATAAAATGTATGGTATCATCCGTGGCTATTCCAAATGCAATGGAGAATACGAGCGATGTAGCAGCTTTTAATTCTATTCCTGCAAAGCCCATAAAACCTGCAATAATAATCATGGGGATAAAATTGGGAAGTATAAAAACCAATACCATTTTCCATGAGCGATGTAAGAAAAATGTTAGTAGAGCAATAATTCCAATACTCCAAGCAAAACCTTGCACCATATTGTTTACCATGTACTCATTGTTCTTATCTAACAACGAAGCTGCACCTGTAATTGTATACGACACTTTGTTTGTATCAATGTAGGTTTTAAAGTATTCATCAAAGCCTTTGTTCAGTTCTTTTACTTTTAAACTGCCCATGTCTCTTATCTTTCCTGTTATTCTACAGGTTTTTCCATCAGGAGAAATGATACGTTTTAAGTCTTTGTTTTTTCTGTTTTGTTTAATATACTTTGCAATCTCAGCATAATCTTCTTCGTTTTTTGGAATCACATATGAGTTTGGGTGATTTCCATTCAATGCTTTATTAATATTTTTTGCCACGCCTGCAGGACTCATCATAAAACCCATATCATAATTATTCTTTAAATAATTATCTATGTGATTTAATTCAGCCATGGTTTTTTGATCCCATACTTTGCTGCTGTCCTTAATGTTTATTACTAGTTCGTAGGGTCTTACTCCAGAGTAGTGTTCATCAAAATAATTAAAGTCTTGTTTTATTTTTACTTTTTCGGATAGATCTTCGAGTAAAATATTATTCACTTTAATTTTACTTATTCCGAAAACAGAGATGATTAAAACAACAGAAGTAATAAACAGAATTAATTTTTGTTTTCTAAAAATCCAGAAAAACAGTTTTCGCATGCGATTATTTGTAGCGCTGTTTTCTGTTTGATGTATCACTATTTTTTTAGGCGTGTATAAAAACATAATTGCTGGAAGCAGAGTATAGCTGAGTATAAAGGCAATGGTAATACCTAAAGAAGTGTAAATTCCAAAATCTCTTATTGGCTTTATGCTTGAGAATAAAAGCGAAAGAAAACCAACAATAGTTGTGATTAAAGTTAGGAAAGTAGGGAAACCAACTTCTTTTAAGATAAGTTTAAATATTTGTTCTTTAGGAGTTTCTTTGTGTAGTTCATCAAAATATTTAGTGAAGAAATGAACCACATCACTCATTCCAGCAATAAATATCATGGTAGGTAACATTACTGTCATAATATCTATTGGTTTGCCCAGCATTCCCATTATTCCCAATGTCCATGAAATGGAGAGTAAAACAATTATAACAGGAACCCAAATACCATAAAAGGAACGGAAGGTGAGGAATAAAAATAGGATTACTACTATAAACGAAAGCAATAAGAAAATAACAAACTCTTTACTTAAATTTTTTAAATATACATCTTGTGCAACAATTCGTCCAACATAATGTACTTCATCAAAATGAAATGCAGTAAATGTTCGTTCAATTCTTTTTGCAAGCGAATCACTTTTTGTTTTCGAAAGTCCGTCGGCTGTTTTAATGAAAATACAAACTGATTTCGCGTCTTCAGGAAAAAAAGAACCTATTAATTCGGGTGAGTTGTAAACATTTATAGAATCGTCTTTGTATAAACTAGTGTCGTTGATGTGCAATAGATTCACTTCAATTGGACTAAGCCCAGCAAAATTCAACTGTTTTAAATTGGTAGGCGACATAATCCTATCAACATTTTCAATTGGCTTGAGTAGTTTTGTTAGGCTATCTATTTTCGTTAGGAAATCTTTTTTAAAAATCCCTTTTTTGTTTTCGATTCCAATTAAAACAAATTCGTTATCGTGCTCAAATGTTTTTCTGAAATTTTCGTAAACAACAAGCTCTTTATCTTCGTTAGGAAAAAAGGCTTCGAAATCATAATCGAATTTTAGTTTACTAATAAAGTAAAAGCAAACGATGGTAAATAGAAAAACAACTGCAATAATTGCTTTACTCAGTTGCTTTTGATTGTTCATGAATTATTGTTTTTTTACTTTCACTGCTTCCATTCCTCTTTTCGCTTCCTTTAATTCGAAGTTTACTTTGTCTTCTGCATTTAAAAGCACACCATCTTCAACATCTTTAGCATGAACATAGTATTCCTTGCCATCTTGATCACATTTAATAAAACCAAATTTACTTTTTTGGTTAAAAAACTTAATTATTCCACTATGCATAAATCAATATTTCGAGTTTAAAATTAGTAAAAATATCGCTCGCATTCTATATTTTTCACGCTTTCTGCTTAACAAATGTTAATATATGTTTGGGATGGAATTGTTTCTTTATATTTGTTGGAATAGTATTTGTATTAAACGGAAAAACTTAAAATGAGATTACTTAATAAAATGAAATTTGCAGCTTTGGGCTTGGTAAGTCTTACTGCTATGGCACAAAAGGGGCAATCATTCACTATTGATGGTGAGTTAACAGGTTTAAAAGAGAATTCGTATGTGTATTTGTCCTACAAATGGGATGATAAAATCATTACAGATTCAACAAAAGCATCTTTAACAAGGTTTAAGTTTAAAGGAACAACCAAAGAACCAAACATGTATTGGTTGTATAACGATGCTAAATCTCAGAAATACTTGATTTTCTTCGTAGATAAAGGAGAAGTTAAAATAAAAGGGAAAGTTTCTGAAATTGCGGAGGCAGAAGTATTAAGTGGTCCATCTCAGGATGCGTATAAAAAATACATAACTATTGTAAAGTCTTTTGATGAGAAAAAGAATAAACTTTCTTTCGATTTTCAAGCCGCACAACAAGCGGGTGATCAAGCTAAAATGGAGCAGGTTAATAATGAATACATGGAGCTTATGAAAACGCAAGAGGGGCAAGTAAATGAATTCATCAGTTCAAATACATTATCTCCCGTAGCAGCTTATGCTTTATTTGCAAGTAATCAAGATGAACCGAAGATTGAGCCAATGGAAAAAATGTACAATTCTCTTTCGGATGAAGTTAAAAAAGGAAAGTTTGGTAAACTAGCAAATGATTTAATTACAACTGCAAAAGGTACAAGCATCGGTTATACTGCAATAGATTTTTCTCAAAACGATGCAGATGGAAAAGCTGTTACTTTATCTTCGTTTAAAGGAAAATATGTGTTAGTTGATTTTTGGGCAAGCTGGTGTGGACCATGCCGTGCAGAGAACCCTAATGTAGTTAAGGCTTACAATGATTTTAAGGATAAAGGATTCACCATTTTAGGAGTTTCTTTTGATAGTAAAAAGGAAAACTGGTTAAAAGCGGTTGAAAAAGATAAACTTACTTGGACACAAGTTTCTGATTTAGGAGGATGGGGCAATGCTGTTGGAAAATTGTACGGTATCAAAAGCATCCCTCAAAATATTTTAGTTGACAAAGAAGGTAAAATCGTTGCTAAAAACTTAAGAGGTGAAGACCTTTATAATAAGTTAGCAGAGGTGTTCAAGTAAAATCATCCTTTGTCAAGCTCAGGATGACTTAACATACTACGCTATATTTCAAAGTCAATAGGTATTATGAAAAAGAATATTTGTATATATTTTGTATTCTTAATGCTGAGTTTATTGCTTTTTAATTGTGAGACAGAGAAAAGAACATTTGTTCTCAATTTTTATGGAGAAAAATATGATTTGCAAAACGAATTAGAAGAAGGAGACTTCAGACTATGTGATACTGATTCCTTCATGTTTTTCAATTTGCGAAATTCCTTGCTTGATTCGGAAATGTTAAGTATTAAAAAAGCATATTATGAACTTTTTGAATTAAAAAAAACGGACTCTATAACTATTTTATATTTCTATTCTTATGTTATTGATGATACTCCCATAGATGTTTATAAAATTTACAAAATTGGTGATGTAGATGTCCGATATATAAGAAAGGAGAAACAGGAAATAATTTATCCACTTCAGGAAACCCATTGGATTTATTAATCACAGATAGCTCTGATAATATTCCCACAATATGTTAACGCGAAAATGCAGCAAATCGAGATTGCAAGCTTAAAAAAAATGCTGAGTTGTAATTTACAACTCAGCATTTCAAAAACTCAACACCTCTATAATTATAAAGTTCCTCTTAAAGCTTGTTCTCTTTCAATTGATTCAAACAATGCTTTAAAGTTACCTGCTCCAAATCCTTTTGCTCCTTCACGTTGAATGATTTCGAAGAATAGAGTAGGGCGGTCTTCAATTGGTTTAGTAAAGATTTGTAATAAATATCCCTCTTCATCGCAATCAATTAAAATTCCTTCTTTTGCCAAAGTATCAATGTCTTCTTTTACGCCTGGTATTCTTGCTTTTACATCATCGTAATATGCTTTTGGAGGTGCAGATAAAAACTCAACTCCACGGCTTCTTAAAGCTCTTACTGTTCCTAATACATCATCTGTTGCAACCGCAATATGTTGTACTCCCGAACCTTCGTAAAACTCAATGTATTCTTCAATTTGTGATTTCTTTTTTCCTTCAGCTGGCTCGTTAATTGGGAATTTAATTCTTCCGTTTCCGTTAGCCATTACCTTACTCATTAAGGCAGAGTATTCGGTGTGAATTTGTTTGTCATCAAAAGTTAAAAGGTTAATGAATCCCATTACTTTAGAGTACCAATCAACCCACACATTCATTTCGTTCCAACCCACATTACCAACCATGTGGTCGATGTATTTTAAACCTGTTGATGTCGGATTGTAATCCGATTTCCACTCCACATATCCTGGTAAAAATGTTCCATTGTAGTTTTTACGCTCAACAAACATATGAACTGTTTCTCCGTATGTATAAATACCTGAGCGAACAACGTATCCATTTTCATCTTCCTCTTTAGTAGGAGCCATAAATGGTTTTGCACCACGCTTAACAGTTTCTTCGTAAGATTTTGTTGCATCATCAACCCACAGCGCAACAACTTTTACACCATCACCATGCTTGGTAAGGTGTTCGTTAATTGGCGACTTAGAGTTTAATGGTGTTGTAAGTACAATTTTAATTTTGTCTTGTATTACTACGTAAGAAGCATAATCACGAGATCCTGTTTCTAATCCTTTGTAAGCATACGATTGAAAACCGAATGCTGTTTTGTAATAATGGGCTGCTTGTTTTGCGTTTCCTACGTAAAACTCAACGTAATCTGTTCCGTTTAATGGTAAAAAATCACCTGCTTCTGCGTAAATTTTTTCTAATGTTGGTGCAATATCTTTTGTGTTCATTTTGTTTGGTTTTAATTTTAATAATTCTACGTTTTTAATTCTCAATTAATAATTCTAAAATTATTAATTTCTTATAACTGCGCCATGTGTTGGGCTTGTGTATGTGGAATTGTATTAAACATATTATATCAACAAATATAGTGAAATCAGAAAAAAATCAAAATAAAAATTACACGAATTTTAGCATGTCTGAATGTACCTTCATAGCTTCTTCCTTGGCTTTGGTCGCAAAGTCTTCCCCGCTTGATGCATATAGGATAGCGCGCGATGAATTAATAAGCAAACCGCAGTCTTTATTTAAGCCATATTTACAAACCTCTTCCAAACTTCCACCTTGCGCTCCAACACCTGGAACCAATAAAAATGAATTTGGAATTATCGTTCTAATATCTGCCAACGATTCAGCTTTTGTTGCCCCAACAACATACATCATATTGTTTTCGTTGCCCCATTCTTTCGATTTTTCTAAAACCGATTCAAATAATGGCTTTTCATTGCTTTTTAAAAATTGAAAATCAAAAGCCCCTTCGTTGGATGTTAAGGCAAGTAAAATGACCCATTTGTTTGGGATGGTTAAGAATGGTTTAACCGAATCGCTTCCCATGTAAGGAGCAACCGTAATCGAATCAAAATTTAGGGTGTCTAAAAATGCTTTTGCATACATAGCACTTGTATTCCCAATGTCTCCACGCTTTGCATCAGCAATAGTAAAATGATTTGGGTAGTTTTTATTTAAGTAGTCAATCGTTTTTTCTAAGCTTTTCCAACCGCTAATTCCGTATGCTTCATAAAAAGCAGTGTTGGGTTTGTAAGCAACGCAATGCTCATGTGTAGCATCAATAATTGCTTTATTGAATTCGAAAATTGGATCTTCAGTGCTTAAAAGATGTTTGGAATTTTATTCATGTCGGGGTCTAGGCCAACACATAAAAAACTTTTTTTCGAACGTATTTGTTCTATTAATTCTTGTCTATTCATTTTAATTCTTTTATTAATTCATCCGTTATTTTATCGCAAGCAGCATGTATTAATTGAAAAACTTCTTCGAAGTCTTTCTCAAACCCATAATAAGGATCAGGTACTGCTTTGTTTTGTGCAGGAAAAAGAGCATTTAATAATAAATCGGTTGTCTTTTTATCATTTTCATTACGTGCTAGATGATTAATATCTCGCAGGTTGTTTGCATCTAAAGCATAAATTCTATCAAAATTATCGAAATCATTCACGCTAAATTTTCGCGCAACTAAATTGCTGATATCAACACCGTTTTTCTTTGCGTTTTTAATCGAGCGTTTATCGGGATGTGAACCAATGTGGTAACCTGCTGTTCCTGCCGAATCAACCTGTAGCTGCAAACCTTTGTCCTTAGCCAATTTGCGCAATACTCCCTCTGCCACAGGCGACCTGCAAATATTACCTAAACAAACCATTAAAACCTTCATAAATAAATGCGAAAAAAACCTTATTTTTATCGAATACAAACATAATAATTTCTGAATGATAATTGCGGATAGCGGAAGTACAAAAACAACTTGGCGTTTGGTGAAAGAGACAAAGGATAGTGTGGATATCTCTACAGAAGGCATTAATCCTTACTTTCAAACAAAAGATGATATAGAGCAAATTTTATACACGCAGCTTTTACCCAATGTTGCCCCCGATTGGATTTCAACATTAAATGAGGTTCATTATTACGGAGCTGGCTGTTCTTCTCCCGAAAAGGTTGAAATTGTTGAATCGGCAATTAGAAATTGTTTGCCTAAATCCAAAGTAAAAGTTGACCACGATTTACTCGCTTCTGCTCGCGCTTTGCTTGGTAATACAAAAGGAATCGCTTGTATTTTAGGTACAGGTTCCAACAGTTGTTTGTATGATGGAAAGGAAGTTACAGAAAATGTCCCTTCTTGGGGTTATATGTTTGGTGATTTTGGAAGCGGGGCACATATAGGAAAACAACTATTACAAGCTTATGCAAACGACGAATTAAATCCTGCATTAAAAGAAAGACTTGAGTCGCAAGGTGTGCAACGAGAAGTGATTTTGAATTCGGTTTATAAACGCCCTTTGCCTAATCGATATTTGGCAAGCTTTGCAAAGCTTGCTCACTCTCACATTCAAGATGAACAAGTGAATAGAATAGTGGAAGAGTGTTTCGAAACGTTTTTTAAATACCAAGTTGAAAAATATACCAATTACAAAGAATACAAAGTTAGTTTTGTTGGCTCGGTTGGTTTTCATTTTAGTAAACAATTACATACAGCAGCTGCAAACATAGGAATTACTATTGGGCAAATCTTACAAGAACCTATCGAAGGCTTAACTGCATTTCATTTAGCATAAATTACATGTACAAACGCTCTCTTTTTTATTTAATTAGTTTTATTGAAGGAGCTTCAGTAATGGCAACTGAAATTATTGGAGCAAAATTGCTTGCCCCGCTTTTTGGTTCATCATTGTATGTATGGAGCAGCGTAATGGCTTTAACATTAGGCGGTTTGGCTGCAGGTTATTTTTTTGGAGGAAGAATTTCTCAAAAAGAAAACAGTAAACGTATTTTATTTTCCACCTTTTTTGTAGCAGGAATTTTTATTATTGCCATTCCAGTTATACTTAATTTTTTATCGCCACTTGCTTTTAGTATGAATTTGATGGTGGCAGTTATTATTTGCTCAGCAGCTATTTTGTTACCAGCAGTATTTTGTATGGGAATGATTTCCCCCCTAATTATTCAAAATATTTCAGGAGAACACGATGGTGGTAAAAGAGCAGGAGAGATTTATGCAATATCAACATTAGGTGGAATTATTGCCACTTTCTTAACAGGATTTTATTTAATTCCAACTATTGGATTAACCTATCCCTTATTCATTTTCGGTTTTTTAATGATTGCATGTTCTCTGGTTTATTTTGGAGTTAAAAATGGAAAGACCTTGCTTTTAGTTTCTGGACTAATAGCAGCTTCAAGCTTTTTAGTTGCCGCAAAAAATGAAGATGCAAAACATGTAATTTACAAAAGCGAAGGTTTACTTGGTAAGTTAGAAGTACTCGAAACCCATTGGGATATGGACTCTACCCGCAAAGGAGAAAATCACCGTATCTTATTAATCAATAACATTATCCAAACCTGGACCGAAACAACAACTAAAAAATCCTATTTAGATTATGTTGATCAAATAGAAGAGGTTGCTATTCAAATAAAAAAGAATAAGCCAAAAGCATTGATATTAGGACTTGGCGGCGGGGCAGTTGCAAATATGTTAGCCGAAAAGGGTTTTGATGTTACCTGTGTAGAGTTAGATAAACGCATTGCATTTGTAGCAAAAAAATATTTCTCTTTATCGGATAACGTAAAAGTAATTGAAGATGATGCTCGCCATGCTATAGAGCGTATGGATGAAAAGTTTGATTTTGTTTTAGTTGATTTATTTAATGGCGAAGTAACTCCATCTCACGTATTAAGCATAGAAAGTTTTGAGCGTCTGAAAAAAATAACAACTGATAGCACTTTAGTTTTATTTAATACTTATGGCTATTGCAAAGCCCCAGCAGGCTTAGGTAATTTAGCTTTATTAAACACAATCAAAACCTCAGGCTACAATTACAATATCGGCTGGACAGGAGAAATAAACAAAGAAGATTTCAGGAATTTTGTAATTGTAAGTTCGCGCACTTGGCTTCCAACGTTAAGTAAGGAATTTACTGAGAAAATAGATTTGAGCGGGGCAGAATTAATTACGGATGATAAACCCGTTCTCGAATTTCTAAATGCAAAAGCAGCTAAGAGATGGAGGTATTATTATTTGCAAAGTTTTATTCCAGGCAGGGAGAATGCGTATCCGGAGGAGAAGTAGTTAAGTGATTTTGTTTTCTATTGGTTTTTGTAAGGTTTAGTTAAATCCATTTCAAACGTGCCCTCAGGCGGGTTGGGTAACGCTGAAGTGCCGACATTTTTTTCAGTTGTTGTACCAGTCAAAATATAATTAGCAATGGCAACGCATTTCATTTTTATTTCGCTAAGCCAATTTCTTTTTGTTTATTTCGAAAACATATTCTGGTTTATAAGTTAAATTTGTATTTATTACTTTCAACTTCGTTTGTGTAAATTCTACAATTTTAAAACCAAAACCCTCCAGAATTATTCTCAAATTTAATTATATAGCTATTGCCTTCTTTAGCTTTCCTGCAAGAAACGGCGAATGCTAATAAGAATAGTCCAACTATTATTATCTTCAAATATGCTTTCATGGACATTCTTTAGTTTTGATTGTACTTAAATTAATTTACTAAAATCCCTTCAAACTCATATAGTCTTGTAGCAAAATAGTTGCGCTCACCATATCAACGGTTGCTTTGTTTTGTCTGTCTTTCTTTTTTAGGCCTCCCATTAGCATTGTTTGATGCGCAATTTTAGAAGTGAAGCGTTCATCCAATCTATCAATTTTCATATCGGGGAATTTAGCTTGTACTTTTTTTACAAACTCATTTACTTTTGGAGCAATGCTTGAATCCTCGTTCATTACCGTTTTGGGTAAACCAACAACAATACATTCAACGCTTTCCTTATTTATATAATCTTCCAAAAAGGGAATTACAGCTTTTGTTTCTAATGTAGTTAAGCCATTTGCAATTATTTTAAGCGAATCGGTTACAGCAATTCCCGTACGTTTTGTGCCGAAGTCAATGGCTATTATTCTTCCCATGAAGCAAAAATAAGCTTATTGTTTCGGGTTTTTGAACAATTTCTAAGTTTTTTTAACATAATTGAAACTTTATAGGAAGTCGGTCGTAAACAAAACGTATTTAATCTTCAATTACTTAACTTAAATTATAGCATGAGACAGCTAAAAATTACCAAACAAGTTACAAATAGAGAAACTGCTTCCTTAGACAAGTACTTACAGGAGATTGGAAGGGTTGATTTGATTACAGCAGAGGAAGAAGTTGAATTAGCCAGAAAAATTAAACAAGGAGATCAGGCCGCATTGGAAAAACTAACCAAAGCAAATCTTCGATTTGTGGTTTCTGTTTCCAAGCAATACCAAAACCAAGGTTTGGGTTTGCCTGATTTAATTAATGAAGGAAACTTAGGATTGATAAAAGCTGCCCAACGTTTTGATGAGACACGCGGTTTCAAATTTATTTCCTACGCTGTTTGGTGGATTCGTCAAAGTATCCTTCAAGCATTGGCAGAGCAAGCTCGTATAGTGCGTTTGCCATTAAATAAAATTGGTTCTATAAATAAAATAAATAAGGCTTTTTCAAAACTTGAACAAGAATTTGAACGCGAACCAACAGCCGAAGAGATTGGTATTGCGCTAGATTTAAGTACAAATGAAGTAATGGAAACCATGAAAAATAATGGTCGTCATGTTTCAATGGATGCACCATTAAGTTTAACAGATGATGTAGGAAGTATGTATGAGGTGATGGAAGAAAAAGATAGTCCAAACCCATCAAAGGGATTAATAGATGAATCATTACGTCAAGAAATAGAGAGAGCTTTAAAAACATTAACCATTCGTGAAGCAGATGTTGTTCGTTTGTTCTTCGGCTTAGGTGGACAAAGTCCAATGACTTTAGAAGAAATTGGAGAACGTTTTGAATTAACTCGTGAGCGTGTTAGACAAATAAAGGAAAAAGCGGTGCGTAGATTAAAACATACTTCGAGAAGTAAATTGCTTCAAACTTACTTAGGATAAACATAAAGTCCCCTTCGTCAAGCTCAGGATGACTTTATGTTTCACTTGAAACTTAGCAGAATAAAAAAGGCTCCGAATCATTCGATTCGGAGCCTTTTTTTTGTGAGTTAGGTTTGTTTAAATAAATCCTGTAAGTCACCCTGAGCTTGACGAAGGGTGTCGAAGAGTTATTTGTTCAACACAATTCTCTTAACTGTTTTCGATTTATCAGTGCCTTGGATAGTGATGAAATAAACACCATTAGCCTCATTACTGAAATCATAGTTTTTATTAAATGTTCTAGAACTATTTACTTTTTCTGAGTTAATTACTCTTCCTAATACATCAGAAATTTCTATAGTATAGTCGTTTTTCGCGTCTAATGAAATTTCAACAGTAAATGCACCAATTGTTGGGTTAGGATAAATGTTTGTAGCAATAGTATTAACTACTTCTTTAATTCCAATTCCGTTTACCACAACAGCTGCTGAAGTTGCAGAACAACCATTTGCATCCGTTGTTACAACAGTGTAAGAACCATTTTGTGTAGCAGTAATTGTTGAGTTAGTTTCTCCAACAAGTATGTTGCCATCTAAATACCATTGGTAAGATGTTGCTCCACTTGCAGTTAATGTATTTCCTGTTTGAGATACTGTTGGAGTTATCGCTCCAGTATTACCAACAGTTGTAGTCATTGAAAAAGAACATCCGTTCGCATCTGTAGTTGTACAAGTATAAGTTCCAGCAGCCACAGTATAGTTCATGATTGAAGTAGGAGTCCCTGCATCAAGTGAATAAGTAAATGGAGCTGTTCCACCAGTTGTCATACCAAATTGAATTACACCATTCGCATTACCGCAAGTAGAATTACTATTTGTAACCACTAAAGCAGTAGGACCCGAAATATTCGTTACTGTTGTTTGTGAACTAAATGTACATCCGTTAGCATCAGATACAGCTAATGTATATGTTGCGGCGCCAAGTCCAGTGAATGAAGTTGATGTTCCAAAAACACCCCCATCTAATGAATAGGTAAAAGGACCTGTTCCTCCAATTTGACCATTAACATCAATTGACCCGTCGGTACCTCCACAGTGTGTTGGATTTGGAGTTGCACTTAATGAAGTAGGACCATTATTTACTGTTACCGTTGCAACTGCTGTGTTTTGACAACCAACTCCAGTTGATCCTGTTACAGTATATGAAGTAGTTCCTGTAGGATTAACAGTAATTGAAGCGGTTGCATCACCAGTATTCCATGAGAAAGTTGTTGCTCCATTTCCAGTTAATGTAGCAGATTGACCAGCGCAAATTGTTTGAGAGTTAACTGTTACATTAGGCGCAGCAGTTACAGTTACATTAGAAACAGCAGTATTAACACAACCATTAGCATCTGTACCTGTTACAGTATAAGAAGCATTTGAAGTTGGACTAACAGAAGTTGATGCTCCAGTAGCACTATTACTCCAAGTAAATGAAGTAGCTCCATTTGCAGTTAACGTTGTAGCAACACCAGAACAAGTTGAAGGTGAATTAACTGTTACATTAGGTAATGAATTAACTGTTACCGAGCGAGTAGCTGTGTTTGTACATCCATTTCCGTCGGTTCCTGTAACAGTGTATGTAAGTGAACTAGCAGGTGTAAAGGCAACACCATTTGTAATACCGCCTGTCCAAGCATAGCTTGTTGCTCCACCACCATTTAATGTGATTTGAGTTCCAGCACAAACCGTAGCACTAACAGGATTAGCTGTTGCACTTACAGTTGGTAGAGAATTAACAGTAATAGTTCTAGTTGCAGTATTAGAACAACCTGTTGCAGTTGTTGTACCAGTAACCGTATAAGTAGTTGTTGCGGTAGCCGTAAAAGCCGTTGCGTTTGTAACTCCACCTGTCCAAGTATACGTGTTAGCTCCACCACCGTTTAGGGTAACAGAAGCGCCAGAACAAACAGTTCCACTAACTGGAGCAGAAGTAGCAGTAACTGTAGGTAAAATATTTACAGTTACACTAACTGTTTGCACAGCACCAACACAGCTTCCAGTAGTTGAAGTAGGGGTAACAGAATAAGTAACCGTTCTAGGAACACCAGAAGTATTACCAAGAGTGTTGTTGATAGTAGCACCCGCTTGAGCAGTTGTGCTTTCGCCAGTAACTTGTGCGCTGTTAGCTGCAATCCAACTATAAGAAGAAGGAATGTTACTTGTTAATGCAATAGCTAATGGAGTACCAGAACAAACACTTGCAGTTGTTCCACTTGTCATTGTAGGAGCAGGAACAACTGTAACACTAACAGTTTGCACTGCTCCAACACAACCACCTGTTGTAGCAGTAGGAGTAACTGAGTAGGTTACAGTTTGTGTAGCAGTAGTTGTATTTGTAAGTACGTTATTAATTGTACCTGTTGTTTGTGCTGTTAAGCTCTCACCAGTAACTTGCGCATTTGTAGCAGCAATCCAACTGTAAGAGGAAGGAATACTGCTTGTTAAAGGAATGTTTACTGCAATTCCTGAACAAACGTTTGCTGTAGTTGCACTTGTCATTGAAGGTAAAGGGTTAACAGTAATGGTTCTAGTTGCAGTATTAGAACAACCAGTTGCAGTTGTAGTACCAGTAACCGTATAAGTAGTTGTTGCAGTTGCAGTAAATGCAGTTGCATTTGTAACGCCACCTGTCCAAGCATACGTGTTAGCTCCACCACCGTTTAAGGTAACAGAAGCACCAGAACAAACAGTTCCACCTGCAGGAGTTGAAGTAGATGTTACAGTAGGTAAAATATTTACCGTAACGCTAACAACTTGAACAGCACCTACACAGCTTCCTGCAGTTGATGTAGGTGTAACAGAATAAGTAACAGTTCTAGGAACACCAGAAGTATTACCTAATGTATTATTTATTGTTCCACTAACTGTTGCAGTAGTAGTTTCGCCTGTAACGTTAGCACTATTAGCAGCTATCCAACTATAAGAAGAAGGAATGTTACTTGTTAATGCAATAGCTAATGGAGTACCAGAACAAACACTTGCAGTAGTTGCGCTTGTCATTGCAGGAGCAGGAATTACGGTAACACTAACAGTTTGCACAGAACCAACACAACCACCTGTTGTAGCGGTAGGAGTAACTGAATAAGTTACAGTTTGTGTGGTAGTTGTTGTGTTAGTAAGTACGTTATTTATAGTGGTAGTTGTTTGTGCTGTTAAGCTCTCACCATTAACTTGCGCATTTGTGGCAGCAATCCAACTATAAGAAGAAGGAATGCTACTTGTTAAAGCTACGTTTGCTGCAATTCCCGAACAAACATTAGCAGTTGTTGCGCTTGTCATGGAAGGAGCAGCATTAACTACTACAGCTTGTGTGTAAGATGGGCTAGTGCCATTTCCATTTGTTGCAGCTAAGCTTACAGTGTATGTTCCAGCGGTTGCAAATGTTATACTTGGGTTTTGTGAGTTTGGAGATGTAATTGTAACACCAGTAGTTGGTGTTGTTGTCCAAGCCCAACCTGTTGGTGCGTTAGTAGAAGCATCTGTAAAAGATATTGCTGAACCTGCGCATTTTGTTGCAGCAGCTGTAAAGTTTGCCACTGGAGGGGCAGCAGCTGGTGTGTATGAAATATTAATATTATCTAAAAATAAATTATTCCCCCATCCACTAACTGATTCAAATTTTACATACACAACTGGTTGACCTGCATAAGCAGATAAACTAACTGTTTCTCTTCTCCAATTTCCATTTGCTGTAGGTGTAAATGCCGCAGTTGAAGTTGGAGTTACAGTTGCTAAAGCTGCACCGCCTTTGTTATAAACCTTTGTCCAAGTACCACCACAATCTGCAGAAATCCATACGTTTAACGAATCGATATAAGTGGTGTTATATTGTCTGTGTGCAACATCAAACTGTACTTGTAAAGTTGAGTTGGCAGCGGCAAAACTTAATGCAGGTGTTTGTAGTGCGTCTCTTTGTCCTGTTGGGTCAATTGTTCCAGTTGAGAAATTGTCCATTTTAGCACAGCCTGTACTTCCTGCTGTTAAGCCAAAAGTGTGCGCAATGCGTGTCCAACGATTAGTTGCATCAACAGGTGTGTACGACCAACCTGTTGGAGCAAAAGTAGCCGTTTCAAAACCTTCTGTAAAAGGTAATGACGCTCCTGCTGGAGCAGTAGTAACTGTGAAATTAGAAGTTAGTGTATTGTTACCAGCAAAACCATCTGCGCCTCCATTAGGAGCCGAAACTGTTGCTGAAAAAGTATGAGCAGCAGCAGTTAAACCAGTAAAATTGTTTAATGTAATTGTTGAAGTTGCTCCAGCTGCTAATGAGCCTGTCCAGTTATAAACTTGACTTGCGCCACCATCCATATTGTAGGTAACAGTTGCAGAAGTTAATGTTGTTGTTCCCGAATTTGAAATCACAACTCTTGGAGTAACACTATTATTACATGTTGACATACCGTTTGTTGGAAACAAAATTGAATTTAAAGCTACATCTAATGCAAATGGACTGTTACATTTTGTAGAAGCGCCAAGTGGAGCTCTCCAAGTACCATTCGCCATTGCAGTTTGCATACGAGTGGTTTGATCTAATGTAAACATATACATACAATTATCTGGAGTGTAATCCATATAATTCATAAACATTTCTCCAGTTGTATTACCTGCACAAACTCCAACATTGTACGGATGTGTTTGACAATTTCCATTTGAAGTGTTTGCAGGAGGTGTATCATTACAATAATCAGTAGCACAAGTACCATCTCCCCAGATGTGTCTTAAACCTAACCAGTGACCAACCTCATGAGTTGCAGTTCTTCCTCCATTATAAGGTGCAGCCGCTGTTCCAGTATTACCAGTTGCTGATTGATTTAGCACAACACCACAAGTTGTTGCAGTTTCTACTCCTGTTAAACCAGCTAAACCTGTAGCGGCTGGAAATGAAGCGTAACCAAGTAAGCCAGAACCATTTAATTTAGCAACCCATATATTCAAATATTTAGTAGGGTCCCAAATAGTTGCAGGTTTAATTGTACCATTAAAATAGGTTTGTGTATTTGCTTGAGTTAAGGTGTTTGGATCTGTCCAGCCTCTTGTGCTCCAATTAATACGCTCTATTCCTTGCTCAGCTAGAACTGCGCCAGCTGGGTCAACTTTAGCTAAACAAAATTGAATACCAGTGTTTCCTGCTTTTACACTTTGAAATGTAGAAGGAATGTTTCCTACATCAGAGTTAGTTCCACCATAATCATTGTTTAATACGGTTATCTGAGAAGCAACCTGAGCCGCAGAAATGTTTTCCTGGGTAATAGTTGCTTGATTATGTATAATATGGAAAATTACGGGAATAGTATAATTTACCATTGCTGTATTGTTTCCTTGGATAATACGTTGCTGATTAAGCTCGTTTACTTTTTCTTGCATCCATGCTTCCCATTGCGCATCAGGAACTTCAGAAGCACATCTTACTACAGGCGCAATACTCTTTTGCTGAGCTTGAAGGGCATTACTACTACCTAAAACTGCTAAGGCACATAATGCAAAAAATTTAGTAACGTTTTTTCTCATTTGTATATTCTAGTTTAAATTTGGGTTAATTTTGAATACAACAAAAAAGCATCTTATTTTTTGTATTTTCTAAGGATTTTTATTTGTCGTGGGTTTAAATTTATTTTGTGGAAAAAACCTTATTTATCGTTGTTTATTAGTTTGTTAATAAAGTCATTTTATAAGCCAATTACAATTAATTTTTATATAAAATTGAATTTTAAATAATTGATAATTAGCATCTTGTGTGCTTTATCGGTTTTGACGAATAAATCACAAGAACTACTTTTTTTAGTTTCAAGTTTCGGAAAAAATAAGCTGAGTTTTTAGTCAGTTTTTAATCCTGTTTTACCGAAGTATAGGAGTATTTCATCGGGAAAATGAATTGCTTTTACGGATATTAGTTTATCACCAGACTCTTTTAAGATGAAACCAGTCTTTTTGATGAACATTTATATCTTAGTTTTGTGAAAAGTGAAGGTGATTTTGATTTTCTGTATAATTTGATGCAAACCACAAGCTTAAAAGAACTTGCTAAACTATTTCTAAAACTCGGCACCATTGCCTTCGGTGGTCCTGCTGCTCATATTGCCATGATGCAAAAGGAAGTAGTTGAGAAAAAAAAGTGGATGACAGAAGAACATTTCTTGGATTTAATTGGAGCCACAAATCTCATTCCTGGACCAAATAGTACAGAAATGGCAATTCACATTGGCAGGGAACGTGCAGGTTTAAAAGGTTTACTCGTTGCAGGTTTTTGTTTTATTGTACGAGCCGTAATTATTACTTCAGTGTTTGCATACTTATATAAGCAATACGGACAATGACCAACTACGCAAGTTTTTATTTATGGAATAAAACCCGCAATTATTTCTATTATCATTGCTGCGGTTTATCCTTTGGCTAAAAAAGCTTTTAAGTCGATCGAATTAATAATTATTGGTGTACTTGCATTAGCCGCCTGCTTTTTAGGTGTGAACGAATTGATTGTGCTATTTGGGTCGGGCATTATAATTTTGTTGTTAAGCGCTATTCGTTCTTCTAACAAATTAAATTCTGTTATTCCATTGCTGTTGTTGAAGAGTAGTAGTTATTTTAATTCAACCGATTTAAAACTTTTCCTTTCATTTTTAAAAATCGGTTCAATCCTTTATGGAAGTGGTTATGTATTATTTGCTTTTTTAGATGAGGAGCTAGTTGCAAATGGATTGTTAAGCAGACAACAATTAATTGATGCCATTGCAGTAGGGCAGTTTACACCTGGGCCTGTTTTTTCATCGGTAACATTTATTGGATATCAAATAAGTGGATGGAGCGGGGCAATTGTTTCTACTGTTGGCGTTTTTCTTCCTTCGTTTTTATTTGTTTGGTTATTAAATCCGCTTGTGCCTAAAATGCGCGCTTCAAAGTTATTCTCTGCTTTTTTAGATGCTGTAAATGTGGCTTCTGTGGTAATTATAATTTATGCCTGTTATCTAATGGGCAAAGATTCTATTAATGATTGGAGAACAGTTCTGATTGCAATAATAAGTATTGTTGTTACTTTCTCTTTTAAGAAAATTAATTCTGTTTTTATTGTTGTGGGAGGTTCATTGTTGGGCTATGTATTGAGCCTTGTATAGGAGTTGTACTACTCCAATACCACTTTGTTAACCTGATACAATTTCGAATGACGCGATACTAACTTATATGAAATATAAGCAAAAAGCGGGCAACAATCACATCGTAACTATAATGAACGTGTTGTATAACAACTGCAATTGCCACAGAAATGGCGCAAGCAAAAAATATCCACTTTAATGTACGGTGCTTGGTAAAGAAAAAGAACAAAAACAAGGTTGCAGTATGTCCTGAAAAAAAAAGGTCTTTTACGTTTCCTCCTTCGTTATAAAATGTGTTTTCTAAAATGGAATCTTTTAAAGGAATAATTGTAGTTGGTGGATCTAAAGGAAAAATAAATAAGGTAATGATTCTGAAAATAGTTAGCAAAGTGTACATCTGACATAAGTGAATGGTTCGGTAAGGATTTGCAAATCCATAACAAAGACCTAATAATCCAGCTCCGTAAGTTGTAAAGAAAATAAAATCAGAAATATCGCGCGGACGTAAGAAATTTAAAATCGGGTCGTAAAACACATGACCTTGGCGGGTTTCGATGTAGTTTAAGAACCAAGCAAAGAAATACATAATCACTCCCAAAAAAATAAATGACAAAATCATTTTTTGAATGAAGTTCTTGTTTTGCAATGCAAGTTTCCAAGTGTACATGGGACGAATTTACGAACTAATTAAGCAAAGCACTGATTTTCTTTTCAACCTGTTACGAACCAATTTTAACAAGTTTTTGTGTGGTGAAAATTCCGTTTTTATCAAAAAATTGCAGATAATAAACTCCATTGTCCCAATCAGAGATATTGATTTCGGTTTTACGAGAATTGTTGTTTTCGAAATTAAGTAAGGAAATTGTTTTTCCGTTTACATCAATTACTTTGATTGATTTAATTGGGTTTGAATCATTATTGAAAATCGTCAGTTTATCCATTGCTGGGTTCGGACTTATGATGAAATTTCCTTTTTCGAGTTTTTTTAATCCAACTGAATAACAATTAAAGTAATTTTGAAAATCAACCATGGATGTATGTGCATTTAATCTCCCACCCGAAAAGTAAAGAGTGTCAAAACCAACTTTTTGGTCAACACCATTGATGATGAAGTTTTTTACTTCCATTGCAAAGCTATCCGGAAATTGTTTGTATAGTTGTATAAAACTATCGCAAGCTGCAGCATACATTAAGCTAATTGTTCCAGCAACAAAAGGCGAAGCCATAGATGTTCCACTTAATGTAGTATAGGTATTAGTTGCATAAGTTGAAAGGATGGCAGAGCCAGGAGCTGCTAAATCAATACTGTTTGGACCATAAGCAGATGTTGTAACCCTTCCGTCATTTCTATTGGTGCTTGCAACAGTAATCATATATTTACTTGTGCAGGCTGTTGGAATATCACCAACTACATCAATGTCCCAATTGTTATTTGCTGTTGCGCAAACACTTAGTATTCCTTGTTTTCCTAAACTATCATACATGGCACACCAAAGTGGAAAGTTAGCTGGCTGACCTTGATTAACTCCAAAAGATGAATTGGTAACAACAACAAAAGCTCCTTTTGCCCCGTTTGTTTCATTGTATAATCTTCTGCACTCTAATACATAAGTATAAGCTGCAATTGCCACGCTTTCCAAAGTTGTAGAGCCAACAACGGGCATAACTTTAGCTTTCCAATCAACACCGCTAACGCCCATTGCATTATTTCCTCGAGCAGCAGCAATGCCAGTAACGTGTGTTCCGTGTTGTGCTAATACAATACTGTTGCTATTATTAACAGCATTCCAACCTTTTGTGTCATCTATGTATCCGTTTCCATCATCATCAATTCCGTTTGCGGCAATTTCAAAATTGTTTTTCCAAAAATTTAAATCGGGATGTGTTAATTGAAAACCATCATCTACAATGGCAATTACAATGCTATCTCCAGCGCTTGTTAAACCGCCAGTTGTTATATCCCAAGCTTCGGGCGCATCAATATCGGCATCAACTGTGCCGCCGCCTTGCCCAGTGTTATGCAATGCATATTGAGTTCCAAATTGTAAATCATCGGGTAAAGCACGCGATTGTGTAATGTGGTTAAATTGTGCAATGTAAATTTCGTTGTTGTCTCTTAATTTGTTTAAAATTGTTTGTTCGTTTAATAAGGAATCAAAGCTTAATAAATAAATTCCCGAACGTTTTGAAATAACTTGTTTTAAATGAAGTTCTGAGTGGTTGTTTAGCAGTTTTTCTAGTTGCCCCGTTTTATGAAGCATTACGAGCGCTTCGCCTTTTATGTGAGCAGCATTATCTTGCGCAATCAATGCAAAATTGAAAGCGAAAAAAAGAATAGAAATATTTTTTAAAAGGCACTTCATTTCTACAACAATAATACTAAATTTAAGGGGTATAAACAAGATGAATTCTACGCAACATAATTTCGTAATTTATAAATCCTCTGCGGGTTCGGGTAAAACATTTACACTCGTGAAGGAATATTTAAAACTTGCACTTTCTGATACAAGCAATCCGCCTAAAATTTACAAATCAATTTTAGCAATTACCTTCACCAACAAGGCAGCTGCCGAAATGAAGGAGCGTATCTTAAATGCGTTACGTGATTTGTCGGCTGAGGTGTTGCCACCTAAATCAAAAACACTTTCGGATGTTTTATGTGCTGAGGTGAAAATTGATGAAACAGAATTAAGAAAGCGATCCACTAATTTGTTGTACGATATCTTGCATAATTACGGCAATTTCGGAATTAGTACCATTGATAGTTTTACGCATAGCATCATTCGGAATTTTTCGCATGATATCGACCTTCCCGTAAATTTTAATATTGAAATGAACGAGGATGAGGTAATTACTAAGTGTATCGATCAGCTGATTTCAAAAATTGGAGAAGATGAAGCACTTACTAAATTGGTGCTCGATTTTTCGCGTGAGCAAACCGAAGACCAAAAGAGTTGGCAGGTAGATGAAAATATAAAATCGTTTGTAAGCAGAGCTTTGCGAAATTCTTCTTCTGATAAATTAGATTTATTAAAATCATTTACCATTGAGGATTTTAAAAATATACGTAAAGAGTTAATTGCAAAAAATAAAACCATGGAGGTAGCATTAACTGCTATTGCCGATAAGTTTTATGCCTTTTTAAGCACCAATGGAATTTCTGAAAAGACTTTTCATACGGGGCAAGTGGATTTCCTGTTTTTTAGAAAAATAAAAAACAAAGAATATACGCAAGAGAATCTGCACGGTGCTAGAGTGATGGAGGCTGTGAATGAAGATAAGTGGTGCGCTGCAAAATCACAAGTGGCTGCTATTACAAGTAATTCAGAAGTATTTAGAGATTTATATTATCAAGTAAGCGCTTATTTAGAAAAACATTTGGGCGAATACATTATTAACCAAAATGTACTGCGCAATTTGTATTCACTTTCTTTAATTAATGAAATTGATAAATTAATTAGCGCGTTTAAAGAAGAAGAAAATATTTTATTCATCAGCGAATTTAATAAACGTATTGCTGATGTTATTAGCACGGAGCCAGTTCCTTTTATTTATGAAAAGATTGGCGAGCGCTACAAACATTTTTTAATTGATGAGTTTCAGGATACTTCTGCTATGCAGTGGCAAAATTTATTGCCTTTAATTGATAACTCTTTAGCTGAAGGACATTTTAATTTATTGGTAGGCGATGGCAAACAATCTATTTACCGCTGGCGTGGGGGAGAAGCGGGGCAGTTTGAATCCTTACCTAAATTACCTTCGATTAAAAACGAAGAAATGCGTGAGATGTGGGAAGATACATTGGAACGTAATACAGAAATAAAAAACTTGGAAAATAATTTCCGTAGTTTAAAAAATGTAGTTGAATTTAATAATCAATTTTTTACTTGGTTAAGCGGTACTCAACTAAGTGGAAAATGGAAAGATATTTACGCAGGTGTTGAACAAAAACCGCAAGAAAAAAACCAAGGCGGTTACATTACCATTGATGTTATTACGAAAGAGGATGACGCTGAGTTAGCATACACTCACATGCTTAAATACGTTCATCATAGTATTGAATCTGGTTTTAATTATTCGGAAATTGTTGTTTTGGTGCGGGGCAATACAGAAGGAAATAATGCAGCTGATTTTTTAACGCAGCAAGGTATTCCTGTAATTTCATCTGATTCATTATTATTGAAAAATTGTAGTGAAGTTGTTTTTATAACGGATGTGCTTGCATTTTTAAACGACCCACATAATGCAATCCGCGCAAGTTCTATCCTTTGTTATTTAAGCGATACGCAACTCATGAGTGGAAAAACAAAAGATGAATTTTTGATTCTGCTCAATAAAGGAAGTATTAAATACAATTTAATAAATCTCTTAAAAGAAGAAGGAATAAAATTAGATGTAGATAAATTAGTTACACTTCCTTTGCTTGAGTGTTGCATCGAAATTATTGCTGCATTTAAAATCACCAAGAACAAAAATTATTTACAATTCTTTTTGGATGAGATTATTGCTTACACCGCTTACAATTCAAATAGCATTAATGCTTTTTTAGAGGCTTGGATTAAAACGGGGGAGAAAGCATCCTTAAAAATTCCTGAAGGCAGCGAGGCAGTTCGTATTATGACGATTCATAAATCGAAGGGCTTGGAATTTCCGGTTGTTATTATTCCTTTTTGTAATTGGAAAATTGATAAGTCGGATTACTTGTGGTTAGATGCAGAGGACGAATTGCCAATGGTGATTTTAAATATGAATAAAGACCTTGCGCATACGAAGTATAGCAAGGATATGGAGCGCGAACAGCAAAATCAATTATTGGATAATATAAATGTATTGTATGTTGCCTTTACACGTGCTGCCGATCATTTACACATTGTAACAAAGGAACCAAAACGTGGTGGAGTTGATGCCTACAATTTTGTGCGTTTATATATGAATGAAAAATTAGGATTGGCTGCCGCAGATAAGTTCGCAGAGATAGGAACTCCTAAGCATAACACACATAAAAAAGCAGATATAGATGTATTTCCTTATCACTTACAAGTAAACAATTGGAATCGTGTAATTAGCATCAAAGAAAACTCTGAACTCTTATTAAAAGAACAACTAAGCGAAAGTAAAGAGTTAGGTGTTTTAATCCATTATATTTTATCTAAGATAAACACAGTAAATGATATCGATGCAGCTGTTGCTTCATGTGAGAAAGAAGGTTTGTTTGCAGCAAGTGAGGCAAGTGAAATTGCAAGCGAATTAAAGGAATTGTTGACTATCCCAACCATTGCCCCTTTTTTTGCAGAAGGCTTAGAAGCCATGAACGAGCAAGAAGTAATGACAGCTTCAGGAAAAGTGTTGCGCCCTGATAGATTAATTTTAAAAGATAAACACAGTATCATCGTTGATTTTAAAACAGGTAAACAATCGGATGCGTATGATGAACAGTTGAATGATTACGCCAATGCTTTGCAACAACTAGGTTACGATACAGTAGATAAATATTTAGTGTACGTGAAGGATAGGGAAGTAGTTAAAGTGAATTAGAATCAAGACGGCAGGAGACAAGATAAAAGGCACATCCTACAAAAATTTAACTATTTCTTTCAATTGAAGTTGCGTGAAAACTAACCAAGGAGTTACGGATTACACGGAGGGACATAGAGATTATAACTGACAGCATTTAAAAATTTACCACAAGAGGTAAGTATTACACAGAGATTGTTTTACGAAATCCCTCCGTGAAACTCAGTGTTCTCCGTGTCTCCGTGGTTAACTTTAAACCAAGTGTTCGTTTTTAATTTAGTGTTATTAATATTTTCGAATCAATAAATCCTCTTAGCAACCGCAGGATTTTTTAGGCTAAACCAAAATATGTGAATAGGTTCATTGCTTTCGCTGCTACCGTTTTTGTTTTTATCTTGGCGTGCGTATATGTACATAAGGTCGTTTTGATAATCATATTGCGAGCGAATTACCGAATAATCAGTTGGAATCAATGCGGTTTTAACAACAGCTGTTGAGTCGAAGTGATAAAATCTTCTTAAATCTCTTCTGTTTAACACCGTGTCTTTATTTGTATCTTCATCATAAACTGAAACCAAGTAATAGTTGCGATTAATTGGTTTTTTATTTATCGAGTCTTGTTCTATTGCTGGGAAATAAACGGTTTTAATAAATACAGGATGAGTAAAGAAAAAGTTTGACTTCTCTTTTGTAAAATCATAATGAGAAAGGTTTAAAAGTTTATAACCAAATAAAATATCAATTCCTGGCATAAAATGTTCTTCTATTTCGCTGTAACCGCCTTCATCATCTCCCATCCAACTACCGGTAATTATGTAGTTGCTCGTTTCTTTTGTTTCTTCTTTGGCTTTGTAAATTGGAACTAATCGGTGTTTACTTAAACCTGTAAGAACAATTGAACTTGGTTTGGTAGCAATTTGTTCCATGGTTATATTGCCAATAATTGAATTTATACCAGTGTCGCTAGCATTTCTCTCGTCGTAATCAGAGAAACGAATTTGCTCATCTTTTTTGTCTTCACCTTTTTGTTTACACGAACTTAAGTTACTTAGACTAAGGAAAAGTAGGAGTATACTTGTTGAGTAAGTAAATAGTTTATTCATAATTTGAAATGATAATCAAATTTAAAGAAATCTGACTTATCACCACCTTTTTGTTTTAACTATAAATCCACATTTTTTGAATGGATAGTTCATTTCTCTTTTATATGGTTTCTTTTTAACCAACCAAATGAAGTAGAATATTAAAAAGGGGAGCCAACCAAATTGTGCCATTTTATTATTGATTGAAATTAGGTTTTCTAATCGTTTAAATGCGAATTTAATCCATCTTCGTTTTAAGTGTTTTCAAACTTTTTAAGTACTCATCTAATTCAGCATTGTAAGTTGCAATTACTGTTTTCTTTTTTTTGCCTTGTTCTAAAACAAAAGCAACCGAGGGTTTTACTCGTTCTTTTAAAATGTTTTTTTTGTTACTTATGTGAGCGTTTATTTGACTGTTTATCTCAAACCACACATCGTTATCTATTTCCTTTTTCCAAGGCTCGCCGCCATCAAACATTCCTGATGAACTTTCGGCTTTTGTAATGGGAATGTATGAAATTGTTGTGGGTGTTATTTCTAACTTACAATTGTTTCTATCTAGGTAAGTGATTTTTGTATATTCTTTAGGTGCTGCGTTCATAAATACTAATACTATTAAAAGTGATGCGAAAGGGAGGATTAATTTTTTCATTTTTATGTTTGTTTGAAAACTGTTTTTATTAATTGGATTTACTTCCATTTTAATTTGAAGTATTTACAAAGCTACAAAAGCTTATTGACGAAAAACCTAATTTTATAAACTTTCGTCAATAAGGAAGTGGATATTATTCTCTCAACAAATCAACATCAATCTTGGTTCACCTTCTTTTTCCTTTGGTGCTCGATGCACGCAAGGAAGGACTTTGCTTTCGGGATGATCAACTGCTAGTCTCCATAAATGCCCAAGACCTAAATTGATAGGCTGTGCATTGGCTTTTGCTTGATAATGTAAGTCAAAAAAGTTTTCAGTTAAAAATGATTCAAATCCTTCTTCGCTACCGCCATGCAGTTTTTTTAATTCATCACGTATCTCGGGAACAAATATTTTTTGTTCTACTTGTGCATTGGGTACTATTTCACTCGCCTCGCCGTAGTAAGTGCATAAAAAAGTACTAGTTGGTATAGGAGAACGATCTACATGATAGGAATACACATCCGTTGGAAAAAATGGAAAGGCATCATCTCGCTCATAATACTTTATTAAGTTAAGCACAGGAGAAGCACCATGTACTGTTAGCAATTGTAAGTCATTTAAAATAATTTCTCTTGCAATTTGCCCCGCTTCACTTAAGTTTAATTGTATTAAGTCTTCTTCGCTAATTACAATGATGTTTTCATTGCCTTCTATTTTATTTACGATCTCTTCAAAATCCCCAATGAGTTTACGATTCCAGCACATAGCATTCATCTCTCCGTAAAAATGTGTGGAAACAAGATCTTGGAAACTGTTTACTATTTGTGTTTGATTTGTTGAAGGAGGGAAGATTGGCATAATATTGGGCAGTTTGATGTCTGGCTTATTGTTTGGTAGGAATGTGTTAATTTTTTATTCAATAATTTCTTCTGACATTTTTGTTATAATATTGATTTGATTTATGGTCAAATCGAGTGCGTATGTGTTTTCAACCAGATAACGCATTGTTCCACCGTGATAGTTTAGACCAATGGTATTGGATAAACTATTTCTATATTCAATAAAGTGTTTTTGTGCTTCTATTAAGGAGGCCTTTTGATTTTTTAAAGTTCTTAAGTATTCTAAGCTGAAATTATCCTTATTGTTAGTCAGATTTTTCTTTTCTGCAGAAAAAGAACTATCTAAATGATAAAGTAATTTATTATAGGTAAGAGTTAATATACTGTCAGCAATTAATAGTGATTCATAACTACAAGCATTCATATCCATTTGGGTATCCATTGTGTCGCAACCTATATCCCAAGGGTTTCGTTTGATTGTGTCTTGTTTAGTGCTTATGGAAATGCTATCGTAAGTCTTTATTTTATTCGAATCTGAATCCTGTGGAGTTTTATTTTCAATTTGTTTTTCCTGCCCGCAAGCAAAGAGGAGAAATGAAATGCTACTTATAATAAATAAGGTGAATATTTTATTATTCATAGTAAATTAATTAAGATGATCATATCAAAAATACTACTTATTATTTTACAAATCAACTTACCCCAACTTCAAAAAATCCCCATCAATAATTAATAGCCTAACTCCATCTATTGTTTCTGAGCGGTGCGAGCTTAATTCATCGGATACAATATAAGTTTCCCCTGCATTCAATATTGTTTTTTCGCCAGTGCTTAGTTCGGTTGTAAATGAACCTTCGAGGCAATGTACTATGTGTCCTTTTTGGCACCAATGGTCGGCTAAGTAACCTTTTGCTATATTCAACTATACGTACTCGTAAGCCTGGGTATTGTTTGGTTTGCCAAAATGCAGTTCCAACATCGCCTTTGTGTTCTTCTTTTGCAATAGCGTTCCAATTAATTGTTTGAAATGGTATGTTGCTCATGGTGTGTTGGTGTTATAAACTTTTTACTGTTACTTCATGCTTTACTTTAAAGTTAACGGAGTTGGCAATAAAACATTTTTTATTTGCTGTTTCGTGCAGCTCAATTGCTTTCTTACACATGCTAGCATCTTTAACATTGATGATAGGGTGGAGGGTAACTTCAGTAAATCTTCCACCTTCGGGTAATTCAGCTAAAATACCTGAAACATTATCTATGTAATCAACAACAACTACACCTGCATCTGCACACAAATGCAAATACCAAAGCATGTGGCAAGATGAAAGCGAGGCAATAAAAAAATCTTCGGGATTATGTTTTGTACCATCACCTCTAAAGGCAGGGTCGGATGAACATAAAATATCTGTTTTGTTTTCCGTAATTACCGTGTGATGTCTTTCATATTCTCTGTAATCAGATGTGCCAGTTCCTTTGTTACCAGTCCATTTTACTTGCAGTGTAAAGTTGTGTTGTTTGCTCATTTTATCTCTTATTGATATAAAGTAAATGTAAAATAAAATTGATAAACCAATAGTATAGAAAATAAAAAACTCCTCACTATTTTTATAATGAGGAGTTTAATTATGTGATAAAAAACTACTAGTAGTTTCCTTTTGCTTTTAATCCAAATTCAATTTTCTTAAGTGCTGTTATGTAAGCACCAATGCGCATAGTTGATTTGTACTCATGTGCACTTACCCAAACTGCATCAAAAGCAATTTCCATATTTGCATCATGTTTTTCGTTTACTTCTTTCTCGCTCCAGTAGTAACCCATTTTATTTTGAACCCACTCAAAATAAGAAACCGTTACGCCACCCGAGTTAGCTAAGATATCTGGAACAACTAAAATATTTTTTTCTGCTAAAATTGCATCAGCTTCAGGAGTTGTCGGTCCGTTTGCACCTTCAACAATTAATGTTGCTTGAATACCAGCAGCGATTTCTTCAGTAATTACATTTTGTAAAGCTGCAGGAACCAATACATCACATTTAGCAGTTAATAATTCTGCACTTGTAATTTCAACCGCACCTTTAAATCCTTTTAATGTATTACCGTTTCCTTTAGCATAGGTTAAAGCAGCATTAACATCAATTCCTTTTTCGTTATAAAAAGAACCAGTGTGGTCACCAATAGCAACAATAGTAATTCCTTGTTCAGAAAGTAAACGTGCTGCATGAGAACCAACATTACCAAAACCTTGAACAGATGCTGTTGAAGATTTAGGGTCTTTCCCCATTTTCTTTACTCTTTGTTAACGCCAAACACATCTTTCATCGAACGAGTGTAAGCACGTGTTAAACGCTCTAATTCACCTAAGCTTAATTTTTTTGGATCAACTTTAATTCCACCTTTGCCACCACCATAAGGTAAGTTAGCAACTGCGCATTTAAAACTCATCCAAGCTGATAAAGCCATAACTTCATCTTGGCAAACATCTAATGCATAACGGATACCACCTTTAGATGGCCCTAATGTTGTAGAGTGTATGCAACGGAATCCTTCAAATACTTCTATTTTACCATTGTCCATCATCACCGGCAAGCTAACTTGCACAAGGCGCTGTGGGCTTCTTAATATTTTACCAACGTTCTCGTCTAAATTCATTGTTTTAGCAGCTACATCAAGTCGAGCCAATACAGAGTCGAACATGCTATCGTGCTGTGATGTGGAGTTTGCTGTTTGAGCACTCATAATTTACGTATTTAGTTTGTATTTAGTTAGTTACAAAAATGAGGCACAAAGGTAACAATTTATTAAAACAAGTGAAATATTATAGATGAATCGCTTGAAAATAAAGGTAAATTGATGATTTAACTACTTTAAAATCAAGTATAAAAAAACGAAAGGGGCAACCATAATTAAACTATCAAAACGGTCTAAAATTCCACCATGGCCAGGCATAATGTTTCCTGAGTCTTTTACACCTACACTGCGCTTTAACATAGACTCAACTAAATCGCCCAAAGTGCCAAATACAGCAACGATTACAGAGATGATTATCCAATCGTTTAACTCTAAAATACCGAACCATTTGTAAATTAAGAACGAAGATGCAACAGTAAGTATTGCCCCGCCTATTGTTCCTTCCCAAGTTTTACCCGGAGAAATACGCTCGTACATTTTATTTTTACCAATGAAACTGCCTACTAAATAAGCGAAGGTATCGTTGGACCATATTAGGAGGAAGATGGAGATGATTAGGGTTGGCTTGTAGATTAAAGGTGAATCTAGATAACCATCGTTATTTGGGACACAAGCTATTAAATTTAAAAGCACAAAAGGAAGAACTACATAAAAAAGGCCTGAAATGGTAACCGCAATGTTTTGAATAGGATTTACTTTATTCCTAAAAAGTTCGATAATAGAAACTAAAAAAGAAAGCAATACTGCTATAAAAATAAATAGAACCAAACCAATAGATGAATATTAAATTGATACATTTCAATTGAATAAAGAATTTCACGTAGACTTCAAAAAAAAACATCCGCGTAGCCAATGCTGCTATTGAAAAATCCAAACCACTTGACTGCTTATTCCCTTGCGTTTCCATCAGTTTATAAAACTCATGCAAGCCCCAAAGCGAAACGATAAAAAACAAAGCGGAGAAGGAATAATAATTCCAAAGAATACAACCAAGTAATACAACCACAAAAACCGCAGCACTTCCTGTTCTAACTAAAAATTTCTTACTGTCGAAAGCCATTATTATGCTCTTTTCTTTTTAAAGAAAGGAATCTTATCTATCAACATCCCGAAGAAATCTAGAATTTTTTTCATTACATCAAAGTACAATGTAACCATTAATGTAAGAGACATAAACCAAATTACGCCAATGTTAAACCAAAATGTAGGAATCATTGCGCCAAACAATTTTTTATTGGGTGCAAGAAAATGTGCACGTCCCCATTCGTTTGTAGGGTTTAAATAAACAGGATCAACACGTTGAATTAGCTCTCCGTCCTTCTCTAAACATTTAGGGCCAAGATCATTTGCATTCAACATCATTTGCGATAAAGCTGCGTTTTCGTAATTGTTTCTTAAATCAGTAAACTGCTTTTTCTTCTCAGCAGAAAGGTTAGAATAAATTAAATCTTTCTCGGAACGTGCTTTTTTATCACGCCCAATATAGTATTCAGAAAAAGGTCCGTTTAAATAATTTTAATTCCATTTAAGCACTGCCTTATTAATTGTTTCAGGATTTATTTTATCCACATCCTTGTAAGCAATCTTTTTATGCAGTTTACCTTCTTTTATTAATTCATTCTTTAATAAAGCAACGTCATCTATTAATTTTTGTTTTTTAGTAGCATCACCTAATTCATGATCGATACTTACGATTTTCTTTTCTAATTCATCTTTCCAGTAATTCTTTTTATACTGTGCCTCAGAAATTGCTTTTTCGTATTTGTAATAAGGCTTAAAGTATTCATTTCCTCTAAATTGATTTACTGCCAATGCTTCATAAGCCCAACGAGAGGTCATCATCTCTCCAACCAATGGCACGCCACCTTGTTTAGCTAGTGTTGGATTTAACTTATCGAATTTTACAATTACACCACTTAATAATAATTGAGGAATAATTAAAAACGGAATTAAAATGTAAATAGTAATGGCGCTATTAAAGCTGGATGAAATATTTAAACCAAGCATATTGGCAAAGCAAGAGGTGGTAAACAAAATTAACCAATAATCAACCCACATACCTTGAACGCCCATTACATAATTACCAACCAACACATACAATATAGTTTGTATAGCAGATAAGGTAAACATGATTCCTATTTTCGAAATCAAATACGAACTTCTACTTAGGTTTAAGAAAGACTCACGTTTTAAAATTCTTCTGTCCTTTATAATCTCCTCTGCCGAAACAGTAAGGCCAATAAACAATGCTACTACCACACTCATAAACATGTAAGCAGGCATGTTTTCATTTTCACGAAAAACATATCCCTTATTGTCTTCTGCATCTGTATTAAAATAACGAATCAAATATCCTAATACAAAAGCTAATACAGGTGCTTCTAATAAACCAATTGCCATGTATTGTGTATTCGTTAGTTTTGATTTCACATCACGTGTCATGAAAATCAAAAACTGCTTAATCTTATTTGGAATTTTAAAAGTACTTTCAGGAATAGTAGTGTGTTCTTCTATCTTCTCTAATTTACTTTCAATTAATTCGGTGTAGTGACCGTTCCACTCGCTTGGTGTAAACTTACGTGTAGGAGTTTGGTTTCCGTATTCATCCACCACCTTTGTTTCGATGATGTTAAAGATTAATTCAGGATTTACGTTACCACAACTAATACACTCACTCTCTTCGGAGTTAACATGATGAACTAATCGTTTAAAGTAAATAACTGCATCAACAGGATTTCCGTAATACACAGGATAACCACCCACATCAAGGATTTTCAGTTTATCAAACATTTTGAAAATCTCTGAAGAAGGTTGATGAATTACAACAAATACCAATTTACCTCTTAGAGCAAGCTCCTTAAGTAAATCCATGATGTTTTCAGAGTCTCTTGATGATAAACCAGAAGTAGGCTCATCCACAAATAAAACTGCTGGCTCACGAATTAACTCTAAACCAATATTTAAGCGCTTACGTTGTCCACCCGAGATTGTTTTTTCTAAAGGCGAACCAACTTTTAAATCTTTTGTATGCTCTAAACCCAAATCAGTTAAAGTTTTCATAACCATTGCAGATATTTTATCATCTGCATAGTTTCCAAAACATAACTTGGCATTGTAAAATAAATTTTGATAAACAGTTAGTTCCTCAATCAACAAATCATCTTGCGATACATGACCAATTACACCTTCTATTTTATCTTTCTCGGTATGAATGTTTATACCATTTATGTAAACACCACCGCCGCTTGGAGTTTCTTGTCCGTTAAGTACATTTAGTAAAGTTGATTTACCTGCACCCGAACCTCCCATAATACCAATCAACTTACCACTCTCTTCAGCAATGTTGATGTTACGTAAACCTAATTTGCCCCCTTTAAATTTATATTCAAGGTTTTTGGCAACAAAGGAAATTTTAGCCTGCGTTTTATCCGATAAGAATTTCGATATAATATCGCTATAATAAATTGGTTTTACCTTAGTACTTCTTAATGAAGAACCTGGCATTAAAAGATATACTTTTTCGGGAGCAATTGCTTGTCCGTTTAGCACTAACTCTTGTGCGCCAACTAGTTTAAGAATATACATGCCAACACTTGGCACATTCATTACCCAAACCTCAATTTCATTGTTAAACGAGTCGCAAATAACTTGTTTAGTATGATGTCTTCCAAAGGCTGTATCATTGTTGATTACCAATAAATGCGAAGCATCAGGATATAACTCTGGTTTGTCTTCTACAAATGATTTAAGATTTCCGAATTCTTCTTGAGAAATATTAAATGTATCAGCAACAGTAGCAACAAACTCATATTCTTGTTCAGAAATTTCGGCAGAAGAAACAATAAATTCGAGGATACGAATAAGCACAATCACTTTTTGATCCTGCTCTAATTCTTTATTAATCTCCGTGCAAATTTTAAAACCTTTACCGAGTTTACCGATTATTGTTTGAAAATCAACTAAATAAAGTCATATGGACGAATGAAACTTTCAAAATCAATTTTTCCTATTGCAGATGCATTAAGTTTTTTTGGATTCATTCGTTTTAAATCGTTTGTTGATAGCTTTTTTGAATCAATAGAGCTTGTTAAAGCCTTTACAGTAAGTAATTTTTGCAATTTTTTATTGCCTTTTAACGAGTCATTTGCGTCTTGCTTGCCTAGGTAAATGTTTTCGAAGTAGTTCATATGTAGATATTTATAATATTTGAGTGCAAAAGTAATTGCTCTTTGTTAGGATAATCTTCCTTTAGTCTGAATAAATTGTTAATTAATCGTTACAAATAGGCGCTCAGAATAATAAAAATTAATATTATATGGTCAATTCAAATAATTAGTTTACTTTTGTCCCCGATAAAGGGTGAATAATAGTCTGCTCCTCTAAAAGTACTCGTCGGCCCGTGTTTGGCACAATTGACTACTTGATTTTTTCTGCACGACTGTTTAGGCTCTTAAACAGTTTATTAATTAAAAAAATTTTAAATGACATTTGAACAATTTGGTCTAGACTCTAGACTACAACAAGCCATTTCAGAAATGGGCTTCACATCTCCTACGCCTATCCAGCAACAAACGCTTGCTAAATTGCTAACCGAAAAAACTGACTTAATTGGTTTAGCGCAAACAGGAACAGGAAAAACAGCAGCATTTGGTTTACCAATGCTACACAACATCGACTCTGAAAGTAGAACCATTCAAGGTTTAATTTTAAGTCCAACCCGCGAATTAGGAATGCAAATTTCTAAAGACATGGTAAACTACGGTAAACACATGAAAGGTTTAAAAGTAGTTGCAGTGTATGGCGGTGCACGTATTGATCAACAAATTAAAGACATTCGTAACGGATGCCAAGTAATTGTTGCAACTCCAGGACGTTTAGTTGATTTAATCGAGCGTAAAGCAATCGATTTAAGCAATGTACAAATCACTGTTTTAGATGAAGCAGATGAGATGTTAAACATGGGCTTTAAAGATGATTTAGATTTTATCTTAGATAAAACTCCAAAAACAAAAAACACTTGGTTGTTTTCTGCAACTATGCCACGTGAGGTAGCACAAATAGCAAAACGCTATATGGAAAGCCCAATGGAATTAAGTGCAGGTAACAAAAACGAAGGTGCTGATAACATTGAACACGTTTATTATGTAGTACAAGGAAGAAATCGTTACGCAGCATTAAAGCGTGTAGTAGATTCTAACCCTGATATTTTCGGAATTATATTTTGTAGACCAGAGCAGAAACTCAAGAAGTTGCTGATGGTTTAATAAAAGATGGTTACAGTGCAGATTCGTTACATGGAGATTTATCTCAATCGCAACGTGATTTTGTAATGAAACGTTTCCGTGCTAGAAGCTTGCAAATGCTAGTTGCTACTGATGTTGCTGCTCGTGGTATTGATGTTAACGATATTACACAGTAATAAAACTACAACTTACCTGAAGAAACAGAAAATTACACACACAGAAGTGGTAGAACTGCACGTGCAGGTAAAAAAGGTAAATCAATTGCAATTGTTACTTCTAAAGATTTAGGAAGAATAAGAGATATTGAGCGTATCATTAAAAAAACATTTACTAAAGGAAGTATTCCTACAGGTGTTGAGGTATGCGAGCGTCAGTTACTTCACTTAGTTAACAAATTACATACAGTAACTGTTAACGAAAAAGAAATTGAATCGTTTTTACCAAAAATTTATGCTGAGTTAGAGGATTTAAGTAAAGAAGAAGTTATTAAGCGTTTCGTTTCTGAAGAGTTTAATCGTTTCTTAAATTACTATCAAAACCAACCTGATTTAGAAGAAGGAGCAAGCCGTGGCGAAACAATCGTACATCACGTTTCTTCATTAACTTAGGTGAGTTAGATGGATTAAATCGCCAAAGCTTAAAAGATTTGTTGATGGATTTTTCTGGTTTAGAAGGAAAAATGTTATTCAATATTGAAGTGAAGAGCAGTTTTGCTTTCTTTGAAACAGAAACACAATTCTCTGAAAAATTCTTAAACTTAAACAACGATGAGTTATTCTTTAACGATAGAAAAGTAAGTTTAGAGTTATCTCAAAAGAAATCACGCGAAGGTGGAAACTTTGAAAGACGTTCTTCTGGCGGCGGTGGATACAAAGGTAACAGCGAAGGCGGATACCGTGGTGGAAACGGCGGCGGATACAAAGGTAGAAGCGAAGGCGGATACAAAGGTGGAAGCAGCGAAGGTGGATACCGTGGTGGAAATAGCGGCGGTGGATATAAAAGTAGAAGCAGCGAAGGCGGCGGATACAAAGGTGGAAGCAGCAGAGATGGTGGACGTAGCTCAGGTGGTTACGCAAAAAAGAGCTACAGCGAAGGCAATAGCTTTAGCAAACCAAGAGTATCTGAAAGAAGCAGAGAGAGAGCTAATTAAAAATTAGTTTTTGTATAAATATAAAATCCCCCCGAGTACTCGGGGGGATTTTTTTTGCTCTAAATTTAATCAAATTGTACTTACTACTATTTATAGTTTAATTTTACTATAAAATAGTGGATATGCAAAAACAAATAATTGTATCGGACTGTTTGCACAGAGAGCAAGCGCGATTTAAACTTGAGTTTGATTACGATAGTAATTTAATAAAACTATTAAAAAATACAGCTGATGCAAGCTGGAGTTACACGCTAAATGCTTGGTACATAAATAATAATTTAAACTTATTACAAAAGCTAAGGAAAGAACTTGCCCCTCTTAATGTTAGTTTGGCTCTAACTAACGAAACGCAGTTGTTGCTAGATGAAAAATTTAAATCGCTTAGCGAAGAAGCTGAACTTAAAATAAATTATTTTATTGAATGGATGCGAAGTAAACGATACAGCGAAAGCACCATTTGCACTTATACCGATGCGCTAAAAACATTTTTGAAATTTAATAGCAACAAAAAAATAGAGGAATTAAGCAACCGGGATGTGATCGTATTTAACAATGAATACATATTAAAAAACAAACTTTCACCTTCGTTCCAAAACCAAGTAGTTAATGGGATAAAATTGTTTTTTAAAACAATTGAAAATAAACAAATAGAAATTGAAAGCATACATCGGCCAAAACGCAATAAACTTTTGCCAAATGTTTTAAGCAAAGAAGAAGTGAAGTAATATTGTCGGTTTCAGTCTAATATAAAACATAGAGCAATGCTAAGTTTAATATATAGTTGTGGATTAAGAAGAGGTGAGTTGCTGAACTTAAAAATTGCGGATATAGATTCGAAACGAAATTTAGTAATTATTAGGATGGCAAAAGGTAGAAAAGATAGGATTGTACCTTTATCTGATAAAATAATTACAATTTTAAGAGAATACTATTTAGCCTTTAAACCCAAATTATGGTTATTTGAAGGGCAGAAGGAAGATAAATATTGCGATGAAAGTTTAGCAAAAGTGTTTAAGAACGCCTTAAATAAAGCGGGTATTGCAAAGCCTGCCAGTTTGCATTGGTTAAGGCATAGTTATGCCACACATTTATTAGAAAATGGGACAGACTTACGTTACATTCAAGAAATTTTAGGCACAGCAGTTCTAAAACCACTGAAATTTATACCCATGTAAGCACCAAAAGTATTCAAAATGTAAAGAGTCCATTTGATGATTTATAGAATATTTGTATATTTGATAGTATTACAAAAAGTTGGGTTAGCTTGCCAAAATGGTGCGGTAAGCCAACAAAAGAGACAGAAAAAAGCCAGCCGCACATTTTAGCACATTTGGTTTTGCCCGACACACAAGCCGACCCTTCGCAAAACCAAAAGAGCTAAAATTTTCCAACCGCACGGACTGACATTTAGAAAATAATTATTACATTTGACACTTCTTGACAAGTCAAAATACAGAAACGTGAGTTACCTAGGACAGAAAATTAGAGAAACGAGAGAGAAGCAAAATTTGCTACTCAGACAAGTTGCTGCTCATATTGAAGTTGACACTGCATTAATGAGTAAGGCTGAAAGAGGTGAAAGGAATTTGAATAGAGACCAAGTTGTAAAGCTTGCCAAATTCTTTAACTCATCAGAGGAAGAGTATATTTCGCTATGGCTTTGCGACAAAGTTATTGAAGCGGTTGACAATGACCCTTTGGCGACTCAAGGAATAAAAAAAGCATTAAGAAAATTAAGAATTAATTTAGATGCAAATCATTCATAAAATAGACAACTTTCTTTACACGATATTTCCATCGGTTATTCAAGGCGACCAGCAATCATTGCTTAATGCTATTCAAGACTTTTATACTTACGGACCTTACAAACCTAAAGTAACAATAGACAATGACTTTGTTAGTATTGAGATTGACACACCTACAATTTTAGCTCAAGACATAGATTACCAAAAGGTTATTGCATTTTGCGAAAAAAGGAAATATGCTGATGCAAAACCTATTCTTAAAAAACTAATTGAGAAAAATCCATCAAATTCGGAGTACCACCGAATTATGGGACAAATACTGTCGGACGAAGGCGACCAAGAAGAAGCAATCAATTGCTTAATTGATGCATTACGTTGGGACTCAAAGAATGGATGGGCATTGCTTATGATGGGAAACATTTTTGCTAAGTTCAAAGATGATGTTCCAACTGCTATGAAGTATTATGACCAAGCACTAATTGCAAATCCAAAGGACAATATCACCATAAACAATATTGGTGCAAACCTTATGCAGCAAGGCAAATTGGAGGAAGCCAAAAAATACTTTTATGAAGCATTAAAGATTAACGACCAATATGCAAACACTCATTTTGCATTAGGAATGATTGCTGAAATGGAAGCAGACTTGCAGTCTGCTTTTTACAGCACCATTCAAGCAATTAAACTGAATAAAAGTAAGGATGTTCTATATCAGAACTCTGTAAGACAAGCTTTCGAGATTTCTAAAAAAATAATTGCAACTGATACTGGCAAAAAAATATTCAGGGAATACAGACATAAACTTGAATTTGATGGTGACAGAAAAATTGACATAATTCAAGATGAAGAAATCCCAACGGCAGCAAAATTTGAGTTTGCAGAAAACTATGACAGAGAAACTCACATTGTAAAATACAAACCAAGTTACCCAGCGGTTGAACACTTAATAATGCATGAGTTGGTGCATTTAGATTTTGTTATTGAAGCAAGAAAAGGTGAATTAAACCAATTATTTATTTCTACTCAGAATCATAAAACAGAATTCATAAAAGGACTTGAACCGACAATCAAGAAATTCAACAAAATGGGAATTTCTGAAAAGTCAATTGCGGATTATTGTTCGAATCTATTTGAAGGCATGAACCGTCAAATATTCAATACTCCAATTGACTTGTTTATTGAAAATTTCCTTTATAATGAATTCGCAGAACTCAGACCTTTTCAATTTATCTCTCTCTACAATATGTTACAAGAAGGCCTGAAGGCTGTAACAGACAAAAAGATTGTTGAACTCTCTCCCAAAGACATCATTTCAAAAAGCAAGGTCTACAATTTTGTAAATGCAATTCAGTTCAAAGAATTATTTGGTTTCGATTTTATCAAAGACTTCAATGCTACTCCGTCAGAAATGAAACTTGCAACAGATTTTTATGACGAGTATCTTCAATACAAAGAGGACAAAGAACCTGCTGAAGAATATGAATTGGTTTTGCATTGGGCTGAAGACTTAAAACTTGATAAGAACTTTGAACTCGTTAATGAACATGAGTATAGAACCAAAAGGACAGATATAGACAACCTTCTATCTTCAATAGAAAAAGATCCTTATGATTTAGAGTCCAAAGACCCTTACAAACAAAGGGAAATGGACAAATTTCAAAAATCGCAAGAGCAAATAGGTATAAACATGGCTGTCGCCATGTTTATGGTGGATGCCTTGCAGTTTTTTGAAGCAATGCCTCAAGAGGAAATTAAGAAAATTGCAATTGAAATTGCAATGCAAGGAACTCAAGGCTATAGACCTGATAAAGATAATTATCGAATTAACTCAATAAAAGGCAAAACTTTTTCAGGCTACCATATTTTAGCTTATTACTACGTGAGTTGGTCATTAGCAATTCCCGAAATGGTATCTCAATTAAATTTGCCTTATGAAGCAGAATATAAAATGGCATTGACAATGCATAAACCGAATAAGTAATGAAAGAAAGCGAAGAAATAATACAAGCACTTTTGAAATTCAGAAACGAAAGAGATTGGGAGCAATTTCATAATCCCAAAGATTTGGCATTAGCTATAAGCATTGAATCTGCTGAACTTTTAGAATTATTTCTTTGGAAGAAAGCAGAGGATGCAAATACTGAAAAAGTAAAAGAGGAACTTGCTGATATTTTT